>NZ_JACOGD010000009.1 GCF_014284235.1 Cognatundibacterium curvum | reverse complement strand
TTAAGCTTGCCGCTCAGTTAAAAACTAAGCGGTGCGCTTTCATCAAGTGCTCACATTTATTGACTGTTAATTGTTAAAGATCACAGAATATTGAATTCTTTTCTTGCCTGCCTTGCGGCGTTTGCTTTGAATCGTTTTGTTCGTCAGCAGCAGAGAAACGAGATTATGAAGCTTAGCCCGCTTTGTGTCAACACCCTGATCAGAATCTTCTGTTTATTCTCTTTAAACCGCTGTCTTAACTATTATCTGGCGCAACACAAACTGGTTTGCGCTTAGCATCACGAGATGAACTACGATTTATTTGATGAGCTCGCTAATACACCCGCCCAACTAGAAGAGATAGAACCGGGTGTGGTTCTGCTGCGCGGAGCAGCCAACCATCTGGCAACTGACATCCATCAACAACTAGACGCTATTTTAAATATCTCGCCATTCAGACATATGTTCACGCCTGGCGGCCGACGCATGGCAGTTGCGACCAGCAGTTGTGGCCCGTATGGCTGGATTTCAGATAAGAATGGCTACCGCTATCATTCTGCCGATCCCCTTACAGAGCAGCCATGGCCAGCGATGCCAGCCAATTGGGCGCGGCTTGCAAGCGAATCGGCCTTACATGCAGGCTTTCCGGATTTTCTGCCCGACAGTTGCCTGATCAATCGCTACCAGACCGACACTCAGCTGAGCTTGCATCAGGACAAAAACGAAAGGGATTTCAAGCACCCTATCGTTTCTGTATCTTTGGGTTTAAGCGCACAATTTCTGTTGGGCGGAATGCGGCGCGAAGATGCAAGCCGCAAAATCCCCTTGATGCATGGGGATGTTTTAGTCTGGGGTAATCAAAGCCGCTTACGTTTTCACGGTATCTCGCGCATCCAGTGTGGATACCACCCTCTATTTGGAGATTGCCGGATAAATCTGACATTCAGACGTGCAAACTGAGCATGCCTTCAACCCTCTGCGCACGGAGAAAAGACTTTACGCTGCTCACCGCACCGCTACATATAGTGATATCTTCTTACCAATGTAGCAAATAGTCAGCGGCACTTCTGACACCACTAAATCACCGGTCACTCTCCATCACCTGGAACACTGTACACATTTATGGCTTATTCCTTGGACCACCTGCTGGTAATCGGCATTTCCTCACGTGCTTTATTTGATCTGGAAGCGGAAGATGAGATTTTCCGTGAACAGGGACTGGACGCTTTTCGCTCTCACCAGTTGCGAAATGAAAACAAGGTCTTAAATCCTGGCGCTGGCTTTGCACTGGTCAAAGCCTTATTAAAGCTGAATGCACTGGTGCCTGAGCAGCGCATGGTAGAGGTCGTGGTGATGTCGCGTAACTCATCCGAGACCTCGCTCAGGATTTTTAACTCTATAGAACACTATGGACTGGACATCAGTCGTGCCGCTTTAACAGGCGGCGCACCACTCTCGCCCTATCTCAAAGCATTTAATGTCAGCCTGTTTTTGTCTTTACATGAGGATGATGTGCAGGCCGCGATCAATTCTGGCGTTGCATCTGCCATGCTCTATCCCATGCCACCCAATGCGGCGGACATGGAACAGATACGTATCGCCTTTGACGGAGATGCCGTGATTTTTTCGGATGAGTCCGAAAGAATTTATCAGCAGCACGGAGTTGAGGCATTTGAACAGCATGAGCGAGAAAATGCCAAAAAGCCTTTGCCCGAGGGACCGTTCGCACGTTTGCTGGTTGCACTCTCGTATCTACAAAATCAGTTCAAAACGCCGGATGGCCGCGCTTTTCCTATACGCACAGCTCTGGTCACAGCACGCTCCTCACCAGCACATGAGCGTGTGATTCGCACTCTGCGCGCCTGGAACATCGCCATTGACGAAACCTTTTTCATGGGTGGCGTGAATAAATCAGAAGTGCTGGCTGCTTTTAAACCGCATATGTTTTTTGATGATCAGCATGGCCACTGCATCAAGGCATCTGATTTTGTACCTACCGGCCGCGTACCTATCCGCCAGACTCAGCAGAAACAGCAGGAACAACAATAAAAAAACGGAGGCATCGGCCTCCGTTTTTTTATACAGCCTCAGCCAAACACTCAGCGCTGAGCAACCGCATCCACTACGCACAATGCCGTCATATTCACGATACGGCGTACTGTTGCCGATGGTGTCAGGACGTGCACAGGTTTTGCACAACCCAGCAGGATAGGACCAATCGCCACATTGTTGCCGGCCGTTGTTTTCAACAGATTGTAGGCAATATTAGCGGCATCGATATTTGGCATGACCAGCAGATTCGCATCGCCATTCAAAGTCGTATCCGGCATCATTTTTTTGCGGAAGGCAGAGTCGAGCGCGGTATCGCCATGCATTTCGCCGTCAATTTCCAGATCTGGCGCATCGCGGCGGATGATCTCCAGTGCGGCACGCATTTTCTGCGCAGACTCACTGTTACTCGAACCGAAATTCGAATGAGACAGTAAAGCCGCCTTAGGCATCAGACCGAAGCGACGCATTTCTTCAGCCGCCATAATCGTGATTTCCGCCAGTTGTTCTGCAGTCGGATTTTCATTCACATGCGTATCCACCAGCACCAGCTGACGATCTGGCAGTACCAGTGCATTCATCGCTGCATAGACATTGACGCCTTCGCGCTTACCCAACACCTGATGGATATAGTTCAGGTGCAGCGTGGAATTACCAAAGGTACCGCAGATCATGCCATCTGCATCGCCCTTATGGACCATCATGGAACCGATCAGGGAGTGACGGCGGCGCATTTCCAGTTTCGCGTATTGCTCAGTGACGCCTTTACGGGAAGTCATCTGATGGTAAGTCTGCCAGTAATCACGATAACGCGGATCGAATTCCGGATTGATGACTTCAAAATCAATACCCGGACGAATGCGCAAACCGAATTTCTCTACGCGTTGCGCCAGAACTTGCGGACGGCCAACCAAAATCGGCGTCGCCAGTTTTTCGTCAACCACCACCTGTACCGCACGCAGTACACGTTCGTCTTCACCTTCGGCATACACAATGCGCTTACGTTCAGCCGGTGCTTTCTTCGCGATCTGGAACAGCGGCTTCATAAAGGTACCGCTGTGATATACAAATTGCTGCAACTTATCTGCATAAGCCTGCATATCCTGAATCGGACGCGCAGCCACACCGCATTCTTCTGCCGCTTTAGCAACCGCCGGTGCAATCTTGATCATCAGACGCGGATCAAATGGTTTAGGAATCAGATATTCCGGACCAAACGACAGGTTACTGATGCCATAGGCGGAAGCCACGACGTCAGATTGTTCCGCCTGCGCCAGCTCAGCAATCGCGTGGACAACGGCGATTTCCATTTCGCGGGTGATGGTGGTTGCACCACAATCCAGCGCACCACGGAAAATGTAAGGGAAGCACAAGACGTTATTGACCTGATTCGGGAAATCCGAGCGGCCAGTCGCCATGATCGCATCGTCGCGCACTGCCTTGACTTCCTCCGGCAGAATTTCCGGTGTCGGGTTGGCCAGCGCCAGAATCAGAGGATTCGCGGCCATCATTTTGACCATGTCCTGCTTCAGTACACCTGCTGCTGACAAGCCAAGGAAGATGTCGGCATCAGGAATGACATCACGCAAAGTGCGCGCACTGGTGTCCTGCGCAAAGCGTGCCTTGTCCGGATCCATCAGTTCTGTACGGCCCTGATACACCACACCCGCTAAATCTGTGACGAAAATATTTTCGATAGGGAAGCCCAGATCGACGATCAGATCCAGACATGCGAGTGCTGCTGCGCCAGCACCAGACACCACCATCTTGGTTTTTTTGATGTCCTTACCGACGACTTTCAGACCATTCATGATCGCCGCGCCAACGATAATCGCAGTGCCGTGCTGATCGTCATGGAAGACCGGGATTTTCATGCGTTCACGCAGCTTGCGCTCGATATAGAAGCACTCAGGGGCTTTAATATCTTCCAGATTAATGCCGCCAAAGGTAGGCTCCAGCGACGCGATGATATCAACCAGCTTGTCCGGATCAGGTTCATTAATCTCAATATCGAACACATCGATACCGGCAAATTTTTTGAACAGGACGCCCTTACCTTCCATCACGGGCTTGGATGCCAGTGGGCCGATATTGCCCAGACCCAGCACGGCAGTTCCGTTGGTGATGACACCAACCAGGTTGCCACGCGCCGTATATTTAAATGCAGCAGTCGGATCAGCGACGATTTCTTCACAAGGAGCGGCAACACCAGGAGAGTAAGCCAGCGCCAGATCACGTTGGTTGGTCAGTTGCTTGGTTGGCGTCACGCTGATTTTGCCCGGTGTCGGGCATTCATGATATTCCAGCGCTGCCTGACGCAACTGCTGACGAATTTGCTCTTTCTGATCTGCTGAATCCATACGGCCTTCTTTCTTTTTTACTTACTCAAAACTTACTGTTGGAGGATAGGCTCTAGATTCTAGCAGAGCAGGCTTTCATTCTTCATACGTATTTGTACGGTTTCTATGCTTTTAGCGCATAAGTCTATGCCTAATTTGAATGAGGAAACCCTAATCGCATAGCAAGCCACTATCCAACCAATAAAAACAATTAATTTCACAAATAAATTACATATAACTATCATCAACAACACTTTGATAGCTAACAACCTTACGCAGCATAACATGAAGCTCGTTATCCCATGCAATCCTGCAACAGAACATCCAGTCCCGTATGAAAGGATACAAAGAATGCATACCGCAATCCACCTCCGCAAGGCAGTACTCACAATGTGGCAACGTGTCAATAACTGGCAGACTTTTCATACCTATAGTCTGTCCCCGGATGTGCAGAATATGCTGCTGACCGTCAGCCGGGTCTGAGCCAAAACCGCGAGCGGCTACCCTGTGTTTCCGCTAACAAACTCAGCCGCACAGACTCTGGTATTCGGTACAATGCGCGCATGCTCTCCGAATTTGATTTAATCCAACATTATTTTGCGCACCATTCCCCGACCGACTCGCATCTGGTGCTGGGTGTGGGTGACGACTGTGCGTTGATACAGCCAACGGCTGGCATGCAAACCGCGATTTCTACCGACATGCTGGTCTCGGGCCGACACTTTTTCCCTGACGCTGACCCGCGTATGCTGGGGCATAAATGCCTGGCGGTGAATTTGTCTGATCTGGCTGCGATGGGCGCACGCCCTATGGGCTTTAGCCTGGCGCTGGCATTACCGGAAGCGAATGCTGACTGGCTACATCCTTTTTCCCAGGGATTACTGGCACTGGCGGATCAGCATCAGTGCCGTCTGATCGGCGGTGACACCACCAAAGGACCACTGAACATCTGCATCACCGTATTTGGTGAAATCCCACCGGGACAGGCATTGCGCCGTGATGCCGCCCAAGTCGGCGATGATATCTGGGTTTCAGGCACGCTAGGTGACGCACGGCTGGCACTGGCCGGATACTGGCAAGAGCTGAACTTAACTGCAGAAGTCCATCAACAGGCAGCGCTGCGTATGCATATGCCGACGCCCAGAGTTGAGCTGGGACTGTCGCTGCGCGGTATCACCCATGCGGCGCTGGATATCTCAGATGGCCTGACTGGTGATCTCGGACATATCCTGAAGCGCTCAGGTGTTGGTGCGAGTTTGTGGGTGGATGCCTTGCCAGCCGGCCCTATGCTGCAACAGCAAGAGCTTGCACTACGCCGACGCTTTTGCCTGACTGGCGGCGATGACTATGAATTATGCTTCACTGCTGCAGCGGATCAACGTGATCAGGTACTCGCGGCAGCGCAAGCCAGCCAGACCCGCGTAACCCGTATCGGCCAGATTGAAGCCCAAGCCGGTTTGCGCTTATTCGATGCGCAGCAACAGCCGCTACAATTACATTTACAGTCTTTCGATCACTTCTCTACCCCATGACCACTCTGGATAACGGGCAAACGGCCCAGATATTGCGCCCCGGTGCGCGCTTCATGTTCAGTCATCCCGCGCATATCCTGGCGCAAGGCTTTGGCAGTGGCTTATCGCCCAGTGTTCCGGGGACCATGGGCACCCTGTTTGCCTGGCTGAGCTTTAATATCTTCAGCGACCGCTGGCCTGCGTTTTTCACACCCTGGAACTGGTTGCTCATCATCGTGATTGGCTTCGTCGTCGGCATCTGGGCTTGCCACATTACAGGCAAAAATCTGGGTGTTGCCGACCATGGCAGTATGGTGTGGGATGAGATTATTGCGTTCTGGCTGGTTTTAGTCCTGGTCACACCTGCGGGCGCACAAGCGCAGACTGCTGCGTTTCTGATTTTCCGTTTCTTTGACATGGTCAAACCACCGCCGATACGCTACTTTGACCAGCGCTTCAAGGGTGGCTTTGGTGTGATGTTCGATGACATTGTTGCAGCCTTTTTCAGCCTGCTGTGCATCGCACTGTGGCGTAGTTAATAACTGGCAATAGCACCTGAGGCACCTGATCCAGGCTATGCAACTGCAGAACTTCCACAACCATTGCCTTTATTGCACTTTATCCGCATAATATTGCGTTCAAAGCAATAAATAGGATACGACATGCGCATAGCCCGCTTTACCTTAAGTCTAATTTTCATCACTCAGTTTTTTTGTGCCCCGATAGCCACCGCCGATGATGAGGGCGGAGAGCCCAAGCCTGTGGTGAATTTTGATTTCCCGATGGATATGAAAGCTATCTGCAAACTGCCTGAATATCCGGCCGCTGCGGTGCGGCGTGGCATAGAAGGTGATACCAAATTAACGCTGCATATCGATGAGCACGGCAAAATTGCAGCCTTTGACCTGCTGCAAAGCGCAGGCTGGAAGATACTCGATATGAGTATTATGAATCATCTCTCCGGTTGCCAATTGCTACCACCAGGCAACTATGCGCCGCAAACCAAGATCTTCGTCTTACACTGGCAATATGATCACGGGTACTCAAGCCGTGCTGAGCTGGACCTGGCCAGTTGTAAGAAATCTGCGTCCCTGCGCATCGCCCAAAACAAAGATATTGCCAATGATATTGTGGTGGGCGTCATGGTTTCTTCCGGTGGGAAGGTAGTTGATGCCATCATTCAATGGGGAAGTGGCGATGAAGCGCTGGATAAGGAAAGTCTGCGCATCGCGCGCTCCTGTGAATTTTTTCCCGCCGAATACGAGGGTAAGCGGGTGGCAAAAGCGGAATCCTTACGATTCATTAGTCAAAATGACTAAATCAGCCTGGCAAGCGGGCACTGTCTTATACCATTAATTTTGTACATAAATCACGCGAACTCCAAGGGAAAACCATGTCGATCACATCAAACACAGTTGCGTTGCTCGCTTTCATGTCAAGCCTGACAGCGACACTTGTTCAGGCACAGGAACCAAATACAGCAACAATGATTTCCGCCAATTTACCCGGTCCGCTTGATGTAGAAAAAAATTGTCCGATAGGTCCCTATCCCAAAAAAGCCAGAGAAGCAGGGATGTCCGGCACGGCCAAACTCAAGCTGGCTATCGGCGCCAACGGAAAAGTCGAGAGTTATGAATTGACCAGAAGCAGTGGATGGAAGTTGCTCGATAGCATGGCAATACAAGCGGTCGACGGCTGCCAGGCTTACCCGGCAGGTAACTACACACCCGCGAGTAAAACAATAAGCTACAACTGGAACTTTACTGGCAGTCGCGATGTACAACTGAAACAGGATACTTGCCCAGAGTCTGCCTTGGTACGACTGGCGCAGGAAAATGAACCAGGTGTCGGAATCGTGGTGGGAACCTATGTCAATTCTATGGGTATCACCAGTCAGCAAGCGTTGCTACAGTGGGGTATAGGTGATGCCAGCGCTGAAGAGGAAGCCCTGCGCCTGGCAAAAAGCTGTCAGTTCAAAGCCGCTGTTGCGCAAGGGCGTACTGTAGGCAGTGGCGTTTCCCTGCGGTTTTTTAAGAAATAAATACGCTTGTCAGCAAGCAGTCATGCTTGCTGGCCAGGACAACTCTGCCAAATAACAAAAGTTAACAGGCCCATAGCCTTATTTTCTTTCACAAACAGACTACACCGCAGCACAGACTAAGTGGTAAAGTAGTTTCCACCGTTCATGAACGGAGAACTCAAACAACCAGACGGGAGGCGCATCATGCAGAATGCTATCGAACTCGCAGCAAAAGTCGGTGAAGAACTCAAATCCAGACGCCTGATACTGGCGGTCGCTGAATCCTGCACCGGCGGTGGTGTCTGTCAGGCATTGACAGAAATTGCAGGCTCCTCGGAATGGTTTGACTGCGGCTTTGTCAGCTATTCCAATTCGTCCAAGTCTGAACTCCTGAATATTCCGGCCGCGCTGATCGCGCAACATGGTGCGGTCAGTGAAGAAATCGCTGCCGCCATGTCCGAAGGCGCAATCGCTAATTCGGAAGCCCATGTCGCCCTATCCACCACGGGTATCGCCGGGCCGAGTGGTGCGGTACCTGGCAAGCCAGTAGGGACGATATGCTTTGGCTGGACTGTCGGTGGGACAACGCATACCGAACGTAAAATTTTCAGCGGCGACCGTCACAGCGTGCGTGAACAGACTGTGGCCTACGCATTAGAAAAATTATTGCGCTACCTCGCAGAAATCTGAGCCACGCGGGCAGCGCTATCTGAATGCGCGAATGCCCGCGCGCTTAACGGTTCTGTGTCAGTAACTCATTCAATAACACCGACTGTACTTTATCCGTTGCCAGTCGCTGGTTTAAGTCAACGCGCATCTGCTCGCGGATGCGCTCCAGTCCCTCTTCGGTTTTCAGATCTTCAGGATCAATGGTAGTCATGGTGATCGGAAACATCTCGGTCAGCGCCTGTTTGTGCTTTGCCAGCCATTCCCTGTCCGAATTGGCCACCTGAATATTGACCTGCATCCGTATCACCTGCCCATCCAGATTCACCACTGTCTGGGGCAGCGCCAGATAACTGGGCATATTCTCATTGTTAGAAAATTTTGTAAAAAACACAACTCCGAAGATTACCAGGAAACTAAGCAGCGCAACGATAGCGGCATAAAAAGCAAAATTATCGGCCTTTTCACTCGCTTTTTTACGCTCGCGCTCCAGTCGCTCTTGACGCAATTGCTCTTTGGCAATATCAGCCGCCGTACGTAAGATAAGCGGTGTTTTGCTCGTCTTGGGTTCAGGTTTAAGCTCATTGTTGCCCACATCAAATTGCAAATGAGACAACTCATCCAGCGACTGCTCAACTGGCTCTCCGGGATTCCGGATATCCTCGAAATCAAGCTGCGCACTGAGCAAACTGGCCCGTGATTTTTCTCTCGCCATACCACGCTATCCAAAAATTTGACTGCTATATTCGTCAAAGAAAGCACAGAATATTTCAGTAGGTAAACATATTTTACCTGACTCTACTGACAGCTCCATGACTGAAATCGCCAGAAACTCAGAATAGGTGCAGCGGAATAAATGATGCTTATTTGCACCAGCCAACACTATTTCACGATGCGATAAGAAATTTACCTAAATAGACATACGTTACAAAGCAGAACTACTTAATTGCGGGAAAATATCCTAAATTCGATTATCATCACGGCTCTTTGCGGTACTTGATCTACTTGACGAATATGCACTCCTCCCGCCCCGCCCTCCCCCTGAACAGAAACACTAGCCTCGATAACATCAAAGGCTTACTGATTTTTCTGGTGGTATTCGGTCATCTGGTGGAATTGCACATCGCTAGTGATGCCTTCCTGCGTCCGATCTGGATACTGATCTATACCTTTCACATGCCGATGTTTGCCATGGTGTCAGGCATGCTCTCAAAACCCGATCTGAACCAGCAGCAATCCAGCCAGCTGATCCGGAATATCCTGGCGCCCTTACTCGCCTTTGAATTGCTGTATGAATTGACCGAGTATGCCCTGACCGGCAGTTTCAGCGTCTACGCCAAACTGATCGCGCCTTACTGGATGCTGTGGTATTTGCTGAGTCTGTTGAGCTGGCGGCTGTTGCTGCCACTGTTTGCACGCTTACAATTTCCGGTGCTGATTGCGGTCTTACTGGCTATGGCTGCCAGCTATTCCGAGCACAGCGGTTACTTTATGAGTGCTGCACGGACACTGACTTTCTTCCCATTTTTCGTACTGGGCTGGACGCTGGGGCCAGATTTCTTCCAGCGCTGGAAGAGCAAACCACAATGGCTCTTGCTCAGCCTGCTGATCTGCGCCAGCGCGATCGTTGCTGCCATGTTGTTGCCTAAGCATTTTGACTATCGCTGGCTGTACGGCAGTTTCTCATTACACAGACTGGGGATGGCAAATGTGACGGGCAGTATGTATCAACTGGTCCAATACCTAAGTTGTACTGTGATCGGTCTGGCCGTTTGTTATTTGATGAGTCGCCGCCACTGGGGATTGGCCAGAATAGGAAGACAATCCATGTATGTCTTTTTATGGCATGGAATGGCACTGATTATTCTGCACAATACGGGCTTATTAAACCGCATCCTGCATCTGGAAGACACGGCACGCTTATTGGTTTCACTGGGAGCGAGTGCCCTCATCGTCTGGCTGGCTGCCCACCCGTATTGCGAATTACTGACTAAAAAACTCATACTGCAACCCGCGCAATGGTTATTGCTGCAACAAGACAGCAAAACTGAGCAAGTCACATCCTCTGCCAAAGGCGAATCCAGGCATACCGGCTAAGATACGGATAGGCGAATACACGCACTATCGGTCAAATTCCAAAATCCTAGTCTGAGTAAAAATGCGGCTCCCAGCCGCATTTCGGGCTGACAGCCGCATCTGATCAGGGTCTTGCCTTAGGCAGCCCTGCCAAATGGCCGACAGGCAGGCTATTCGGGCGCAAATAGCAGGGAAGTTGCGGGCGACAAGCTGAAGCCAGCTTAACGGATCTGAATATTGTCCTCAAATTGTTGCGGGTGCTTGCCTTGTATGCCGGCGTAGAACTGGCGGATTTCCTGCATGTCGGCAGCAATATCGCCAGTCGGCATAAACATTTTCCCTATACCGCCCACCTTACGACCGAAATCCAGATAACCTAGGGCAATCGGTACCCCGGCGCCAAGTGCGATATAGTAAAAGCCGGTTTTCCAATGAGTGACTTTGCCACGCGTACCCTCCGGCGGCACGATCACAGTCAACCTGTCGCTGGCATGAAACGCATCCACTGTGCTCTGTACCAAATTGCCGGAACGGCTGCGATCCACCGCAATCCCGCCCAGCCAACGCATCACGCCACCCAGCACAGGTGGAAACAGGCTGGCTTTCCCCATCCAATAGACACGCAGACGCAGCACAAAGCACACCATCAGGGTCACCGGAAAATCCCAGTTACTGGTATGCGGGGCTGCAATCAATACGTATTTTTTCTCGGCAGGCTGTATGCCCTCAACGCGCCAACCGGTCAGTCGCGCAGCCAGGACGGCGATCCAGCGCATCAATGTGTTAATGATAGGAGTTTCGAAGATAGTCAGGTGCATGCCGTAAGTCTTTGATATAAAAAGGGAAACTTCCCTGTACTCAGGGAGACGGCATTATAGGTAAGTATTACTGGAGAGGGTAATTTTCTGACGGAAATATTGCGTTTTTCGACCTAAGCCTCCAAAAAAACTGACAAGCGGAAGGTTTCCTATGAAACAAAATGGATCGGTACACACGACGGGTGTACCGACATCCGTACAAAAAAGCCTAACGCTCTATCCAGCGCAACACCTCTTCCCATTGTTCCAGATCTTTATCCACGCGCGATGGCGCGACATCCCAGATGGTCGCGCCATGGGCCGCCAGTTGTATATAGTTCTGGGTGTCACGTAAATAACCGATCACCGGTAAGCCCAGTTGATTCACATAGTTCGCCAACTGGTCGGCAGAGCGGCTGCGCGCGTGGACGCGCATACCTAATACGCCGACTTCGCAACGGTGTTTTTGTTGGGCGATCAGATTCAGAAAATCCTGGGTAGCGAGAATATCGAAAATCGAGGGCTGCAAAGGAATGACGATTTTCGTCGCCAGCGCCAGCACCTGTTCCAGCGCAGCACCGGCCAGACCAGCGGGCGTATCCAGTACCATATGTCCTTTGCTTGCTTTGGATGGCAAGGCATCAGCAGGCTGCCAGGGCGTGATGCGCGCCAGATTATCGGGACGGATTTTCAGCCAGCTGAGAGAGGATTGCTGAACATCCATGTCTCCCAGCATGACGGTCTGACCCTGAGCGGCAAAATATCCGGCCAGATTAGTGGAAAAAGTGGTTTTTCCTACGCCCCCTTTGGGGTTGGTCACAGCAATTACGCGCATAGTCAGTTTCCTCATTCATGATCAGCAAAACGAAAGACCTGAAATCCATGAAACTCAGGCCAGTGAATTCATGTTGAAACCTTAAGCAACGCGAAAGCGCTCCCGCTTACGCGTTGAAATCGACAGGAACCAGTAAGTCCAGCTGCTCTTGCGTCAGGTAACACCACTCCCCTTCTTCCAGCTCCAGCGATGCGAGTGTTAACTTACCTATCGCGGTGCGTTGCAACGCGGCACAATGATTACCTGCTGCCGCTAACATGCGCTTGACCTGATGATACTTGCCTTGCTCCAAAATAATCTCGATTTGAAACTCTGCGACCTGGCGGCACATCTGGGCGGCGAGCGGTGCAGGCTCATCATGTAATTGCACGCCACTGAGTAAAGTGCTGACCAGTGCCTCAGTCACCGGTTCAGCTGTCGTCGCCAGATAGACCTTGGGTACATGACGCTTAGGCGATGACTGTGCGTGAATGAAAGGCCCGTCATCCGACATCAGCAACATACCGGTAGTATCGTGATCCAGTCGGCCAACCGGCTGCACATCGCGCCAGCTGAATTGCTCGGGCAATAAAGTCAGTACCCCGGGATGATGGCTGGGCTTACGCGAACATTCAAAATTGGATGGCTTGTTGAGTGCAATGTAGACATGCTCGCGATAAGTCCATTCTTCCTCGAAAATCGTGAACTGCAAGCCATTGGTTTCCAACGTCAGCTTATAGTTATCGACAACTTCACCCTGGATGCTGACCTCGCCATCCTCTATCAGCTCGCGGCAATACTTGCGCGATCCAAATCCCTGCGACTGCAGAATACGGTCTAAAGATAATTTACTCATTACAAGACTGTAGCAGAACTATGGCATGCAGGCAAAGCAAGCTACCTCTATCCAGAAGTAAGTCGCTTAATGCGGGGTTTCAGAGATTTTGGCAATTTTCGGTATGCTCATACTGAAACGCGTTCCTTCGCCAACGGTGCTGGACACCCGTATATCGCCACCTAATACATCTTTGACGAGATTGTAGACGATGTTCAGTCCGAGTCCGCTACCACCTTGCCCCAGACGGGTGGTGAAGAAAGGATCAAAGATGCGACCAATATTGGCTGGTGGAATACCTTTACCATTATCGGTCACGGTAATCTCGATGCATTCCTCACCCTTGTCGCGCCCCTCTATACGCACCTGGCCGCGCACATCTGCATCAAATGCGTGGATGAAGGCATTGTTGATCAGGTTGGTCATGACCTGGCCCAGTGCGCCCGGATAGCTATCCAGCAGCATCTTCGCGGGAATGTCAGCAATCACTTCATGCGGCGTCTTACGTATCATGGGGCCCAGCGTCAAGATTAATTCATCCATCATCTCATCGAGCGCAAACTGGCGACGGTTGGCGCTGGTGCGATCGACTGCGACTTGCTTGAAACTGGCGACCAGCTCGGAAGCCTTGCTCAGATTACGCAAGAGCAAATCCGTGCCCAGGCGGGCATTAGATAAATAATCTTCCAGCACTGACTTGCGTAAGCCTTGCTGAAATTGCTGATAAATCTCTGTAGTTTGCTGTTGCAAAGTACTGGCGACTGTCACACTGGTACCGATAGGCGTATTCAATTCATGCGCCACACCGGCGACCAGCGAACCCAATGCCGCCATTTTTTCTGTGCGCAGCAATTCCTGTTGTGCGCGTTGTAAATCTTCGAGCACTATAGTCAGCTCAGTATTGGCCACTTCTAATTCGTGGGTACGCTCGGAAACGCGTTTTTCCAGCGTGACATTCATATTACGGATAGCCTGTTCATTCTGGCGTTTTTCCGTAATATCCTCCTGAACCAGAATCAGCATGGTTTCCTCGGCAATTCTTACCAGACGGCCAGACAATTCACACAGTAACAAACGACCGGCGATACCGCTGCGGCACCAGGCTTCGTAGCCATGTATTTCTCCATCGCGCTCAAGACATTGGACGACATGATGAAAATCGTCCATGTTACGCCACAAATACTCTTGCATGCTGACTTGCCCAAGTATGGTTTCATGTGACCAGCCGAACTGACGCACCCAGGCATCGTTGACATCAGCCATGCGGTAAGTGGGATTTTTTCTGAATACCGTCATCGCAACCGGTGAAGCCTGAAAAATCGCGATAAATTTTTCTTCTGTTTCACGCAGGATTTGTTCAACCCGCAACCGTTCTGCGAGTTCTTGCTGTAGCAAGGCATTCTGATGTTCTCGCCCTGCAATCAGCTCGCCCAGATTCAGGCGCATTTTGTTCAACCCCTGTGCCAGGTTGCCAATTTCATCCTGACGTGTCCACGCCAAAGGCTGCTCCATCTGACCACTGGCCAGCCTCGCGGTTTCCTGCTGCAAAATTTGTATAGGACGTATGATACGGCGGTCAAACAGAAACCAGATTAAAGCGAAGGAGAACAAGACTTGCGCCCCCAAACCCAGCAATTGCGTGGCAACATCTTCCAGCAAATCATGTTTCACATTGGCGGTCGTGAGCGAAATTTCGACTTTACCGATAATTTTATTATCGAGAATAACAGGACGGGTATCGGTCAGTAACGCAGCGCTGGATCCGGCTTCTTTTTTTTGACTGACAAAATCGGAACCCGCCTCATCAGTAATGGCAATACTGACAACTTCAGGATTGCGCATCACGCCACTGACAAACTGGCGACCCACCTCTTTATCGACATTCCAGATCGGCACTTCCATCGCTTTTGCCAGCATATCGGCATACTGCACCATGGGATTGCGGATGCGCAACTGTACTTCACGCTCGTAGCGTGCCAGCACCATGAAGTATCCGAACACGAGCGCAGGCAGCAAAATGCCGAGTCCGACACCAAAAATCGAAATTTGTCTTAAAGAATATCTTTGCAAAGCAAGCCTCTGTGCAGCCGTTTATTTTGCGTGCTGCTTGCGCCAGAGGTCCATATTCGCCTCCAGCAATTTATCCATCACTTTTTGCTTATCAAGTTTATACATTGCTTTTGCTACACGGGCCCGCATTTCCGGCGTATTGCAAGGCGACTTGTGCGGAATGGTCAGATACAGATTTTCATTCGTAATGGCAGGATAAACTGCCTGCAAACTGGTGATTTGATTTTTAGCAGCAATGGCTAATCCCGGCGCCTCTTCATAAATCAGATAATCCGCACGTCCCAAATTCAGTATCGCCAGCGCCTGCTCCAGCGTCGCTACGGTTGAGATGCGCAAAGACTCTTTAGCATAACGGTCGAATTCCTCACCGAAGCTGTTATTGATAACGGTGACGCCGCTTTTCCCAGTCAGATCACTCCATTTTTTATAACGGACTTTGCCACCTTTTCTGATCCAGATAACGGTGCTGGTTTCACGAAATGCCGGATACACATAATCCATGTAATCAAATCGTGGCAAGGTCAAAAAAGCACCGGCCAGCAAGTCCACTCTGCCTAATTTTGCCTCTTCCTGCACTCTGCCCCAAGGCCCGAAATAGCGAACCTCAACCGGAATACCTATTTCTTTTCCTATGGCTTGTACGAAATCAGCGTTGGCACCGATTAAACGGTTTTCATCTTCAGGATCGCGCCATAAATAAGGCGGATATTCGGGGTTGCCAGTAGAAATTATTTTTTTACACGATTCCGGCGCAGACGCCTGTACCTGCGCCCCTGCAGACATGAGCAAACCCAGCCCTATGCCTAAATGTAAACATTTCGAAAATATCCTGCGCATAATCATTTGTATGCCTCTTGGCAATAAACTTAAATCTGACTTGCAGTCTAACTGCGAGATTCTTTTCAGGCAAGAAAGGGATTTTTGTTGCTGCTTTTTTGTTGTGCTGACGCAGAAAAAATAGAAAAACGGCATAACAATTTGAAAAATTGTTATGCCGTTATGTCTGATACACAACAGGTTTGATCAAAAAAATAATTATCTGCGCACGATACTGGAACCGCTGTTTTTCACTAAATCACCGGATTGCAATCCAGGATCCTGATCAAAATGAAAATTCTGTTTATTGCCGTTATCGTATTGGACTGTGACCGTCCAGACTTTGGCAGATTTGACTTTCTGTTCAATTTTATGTCCCGCCATCGCACCACCAGCCGCACCCGCGATAGTTGCCAGATCACGACCAGTACCGCCACCTACCTGATTGCCCAATAATGCGCCTGCAACACCACCGGCGATGACACCTAAAGCACTGCCCTCACCTTCTTTTTCACTGACATTCAAAGCGATAACACGACCACATTCGGCACATACCGGTTGATTTTTTTGGTTGCCGGCCTGGTTATTTTTTGCGGATGCTGTCTTTGCAGCAGCAAGTGCATCGTTGTAAACAGCTTTGGCATCCCGTAAGCACTGCATACGGGTAGCTGAGTTACTTTCTTCAGCGCATAATTTTTTATCTTCTGTATAACGGCTGGCAGCCTGCTTTGACGCGTCTGCATATTGCTGCTTATTCATTTGTGCATTTTGTGCAAAAACAGCGCTGGCTGTGCTCAATAATATTCCGGCGAGTATGATATTTTTTTTCATGATTGACTCCAGTTGAAAAACAGTGAACCCGCACAGCATAACGTCATAAGGCCAGATCAGATGACAATTATCACAATAACTCACAATTTTGCATGTCCAATATAGCTAAGCTGAGCTGATCCGGGCTAGGCTAAAAAAAAGCCAGCTTCGAAAGCTGGCTTTACTTAGCAGTATGCTTACTGTTTGAAGATCAAAGTTTCGCCTTGATCAGCTTGCCCAGTTTTTCTATGCCTTCATGGATACGCTCAGGTGAAACCGTGACGAAGGATAAACGCAAGGTATTTTTCTCAGCCTCGTTGGCGTAGAAAGGACCACCCGGTACAAAAGCCACATTCTGTGCAATCGCCTCGTCCAGCAATTGTTTGCTATCCATATGTGCTGGCAGGGTAACCCAGATGAACATGCCGCCTTCTGGGCGAGTCCAGCTGACGCTGGCAGGGAAATGCTGACTCATGGCTTCCAGCATGACATCGCACTGACGCGAATACAGCGCACGGATAGTTGGGATATGTTCATCAAGGAAACCATCCTTGATTACTTCATACACCACCATCTGCGTCAGTTGGGCGGTATGCAGGTCGGAAGCCTGCTTAGCCTGTTCCAGCTTACGGATCAGCGGTACCGGTGCCACGATGTAACCCAGGCGTATGCCGGGTGTCAGCACTTTAGAGAACGAACCCATGTAAATCACGCCATCCGGATTCATGTTCAGCATTTTTGGCAGCGGTTCACCGCTGTAGCACAGATCGCCATAAGGATTATCTTCAATCAGCGGTATGCCCATGCGTGCGCAGGTTTCAACCAGCTCATAACGACGCTCGACTGACAGCGTGCGGCCTGTCGGATTTTGGAAATTTGGCAAGGCATACATCAGCTTCGCGCCCTGACCTTTTTCTGCCACGGAGGCCGGGATCAAACCATGTTCATCGGTATCGACCGATTCAAACTGTGGCTGATAAACAGAAAATGCCTGCAAAGCGCCAAGATAGCTTGGTGTTTCCACCAAGACTTTACTACCTTCGTCAACCAGAACTTTACCGATCAGATCCAGCGCCTGCTGCGACCCGGACACCATCATGATTTGCTCAGGCAAAATCGTCGAAGTCGGTGTGGACAGAGATTTCGCCAGAAATTCACGCAGCGGAGCATAACCATCGGTAGGACCATATTGCAATGCCATCTTACCTTGCTCAGACAATACTTTGTCGAAAGCCGCTTTCATGCGCTCTACCGGAAAGGTTGCAGGAGATGGCAAACCACCGGCAAAGGAAATGACTTCCGGACGCATGGTCACTTTGAGAATCTCACGGATCGCAGAGCTTTGCAGTTGCTCGGCGCGAACGGAGAACTTCCAATCTATAGGGGTGGGATTTTCAAGTTTCATGCTGGTCTCACTAAAAGTCATGCCGTTGCGGCAATTTTGTTGTCGTTAAATGTAAGTAAAGCAAATTTCAGTATGCCAGTGCCACCTAAGGCCACACCGGCAGATGTGCATTAAGCGAGCTCGGCGATTAATTCGATTTCTACGCAGGCACCCATAGGAATCTGCGCAACACCAAAAGCGGAGCGTGCGTGTTTGCCAGCATCACCGAATACTTCTACCATCAATTCCGATGCGCCATTAGTGACCAGATGCTGCTCTGTGTAGTCAGGCATGGAATTGACCAGACTCATCAGTTTCACAATACGCTTGACGCGCGTCAAATCACCACCGCAGGCTGCCTGCAAAGTCGCGATGAGATCGATGGCAACGGCACGGGCTGCCTGCTTGCCCTCATCGGTCGTAATATTTTTACCTAACTGGCCTACCCAGACCTTGCCATCCTGCTTGGCAATATGGCCAGAAATAAATACCGTATTACCTGTCTGGGCATACATGACATACGCAGCAGCAGGTGTGGCAACCGCAGGCAATTCTATATTCAGCACTTTCAGTTTTTCGTAAACAGACATAATTAATCCAGAGTAAAGGGCGCCAGGAAAAGGCGACAAGGTTGGCGGCAATGGTTGTTGGAGAACCTGCTTGCAAATAAGGTTTTGAATTAGCTTCAAATAACGTTCTATTGTAAGCCCGCCCCTGAGTGATTCATACCCCCAAAATCGAGTGGTCTTATTGATTTAATTCGGCATAGTCTACCATTATGCGGTTTACACCGATGAATCTTCGTTTTTTAACGATAGGTATATAGTCTGAATTTTAAGCAGATGCCTGAGCACAAAGCATTATCTTTATCGCATCATCCAAAGCGCCGTGCATGCCAGTGAAGCGCCCATCATCAGATTAAAATAACGCAAGCGCTGACCGACCAATAACCAGGCACGCAACTGCTGCCCCATCCAGGCCCAGGCCAGCAAACTTAAAGCACTGGGTACCGCGAAGCCTATGCTCATCCAGGTCATACGATTCAGAAAATCGCTTTGTCCTATGACATAGGTGGAGGTCGCTGCGACCAGCATCATCCAGGCTTTTGGATTAACCACCTGAAACAACGCGGCTTGCGGCAAGGTCAGTGCCTGCATACCGCGGTTATCGGCCAGGTTGGTAGAAAAACACAGTTTCCACGCCAGATACAATAAGTAGGCGTTACCCAATAGTTTCATCATCAGTATCAACACCGGATACTGTTGCAATACCAGCGTGCCACTGCTACCGACCACCCACATCATGATGACGAAACCCAGCGGCACCCCGGCCACCTGCGGCAAGGCTGCGCGAAAACCGTGATTCACACCGGTGGTCGCGGCTATCGCGACATTCGGGCCGGGTGTAAAAGAGCCTATCCAGGCAAATACGGAAAAGGCAAAAAATTCAGTCAGCGGCATGCTAATTCTCCTGCGGTTGTTGAGCAGGATTCAGCGCTCAGGACAGCGGCCCCAGTCTCTGCAGACGCGGGCTGTACTAACTGCAAGCTGAGCTGCTGCAGTTGCTCCAACTGATGCAGACTGAGTGTCGATGGCAGGCCCCAACTTTCAACAACGACTTTTTGGTTAGCGGGCAAGTGCATTTGCATGCCTGCGGATAACCAGTAATCAAGCCGATCATCACTGACCGTCAGCCACACTAATCCGGAATGCACGCAAACTTGATGCGCATGCGTCCCTGTCCAGGACTGAATCTGTCCGGCGGCTAACTGCAACTGCTGGTGTTCTGCATGTTTTTGCATCTTATTCTCCTTTGTTGGCTCCCTGCATCAACAGGAATAAAGACCCGTGGTCTGATCAGGCGTTTGTGCTATCCTAAACGGAATAACCGATACAGTACCAGTACACTAAAAACGATAATTTACACACTGTACTGGACACTTCCCCATGACAGCGGACGGAGACACGCCCCATGCAGACCCCACATTTTTTTATTTCCCGTGATTCCGGTGGCTCACTGGTAGAACAGATATTCCATGCGGTTGCTAATCGCATTGACGACAAGTTGTTACGAACCGGTGCACGCATGCCTTCGATACGCCAGTTTGCAGATGAACAGGGCGTATCGCGCTTTACCGTAGTGGAAGCCTATGACCGTCTGGTCGCCAAGGGTTATCTGGAGTCGCGGCGCGGTGCCGGATTCTATGTGCGTGAGCGCGCCTCCATGGTGATGAATACGCCGGTCACGCTTCCCTCACCGGATAGCGCGCAACAGCTGGATGTGGTCTGGCTGGTCAGGAATATGTTTCGTCAATTACCACCGCAGAAAATGCCGGGTTCTGGCGTCTTACCGCATGACTGGCTGGATGGCGAACTGGTCGCTAATGGCCTGCGCGCCATCAGTCGTCTGAACCAGAACCTGCTACTGCATTACGGTACCCAGCAAGGTTTTCTGCCACTGCGCCAGCAACTGCAACTCAAGCTGGCGGAACAGGAAATCGCCGCAGCACCGGAGCAAATCGTGATGACGACGGGGGTGACGCAGGCGCTGGATTTGGTGGCGCGTGAATTTACCAAACCTGGCGATACGATTTTTGTTGATGATCCAGCCTGGTTCCTGATGTTCGGCTCCTTTGCGATTCTGGGCACCAAGGTCATCGGCATACCACGCCTGCATGATGGCCCGGATGTGGTCAAACTGGCGGAACTGGCTGCCATCCACAAGCCTAAGCTGTACATCATCAATTCTGTGATGCATAACCCGACTTCGACCTCGTTGTCAGCAGCGAAGGCGTTTCAGGTACTCAAAACCGCTGAGCTGCATGATTTTATGATTGTGGAAGATGATATTTATTGCGATATGCATCCGGGCAGCGCAGTACAGTCGGCGACCCGAATCGCAGCACTCGATCAGCTTAACCGTGTGATTTATCTGGGCGGATTTTCTAAAACTCTGGCTGCGAATCTGCGGGTTGGCTTTATCGCGACCTCACCGGAACTGGCGATACGGCTGTCGGACCGCAAAATGCTATCGACTCTGACCACCACAGAAATCGGTGAGCGGGTCGTGTATAAAATTTTATCGGAAGGTCATTACCGTAAGCATGTAGACCGCATTCGGGTCAAACTCGACGGCGTGCGTGACCAGATCACCAAACGGCTGGAAAACCTGGGCATGAAGGTCGAGCATCGCACCCCGGCGGGTATGTTCTTATGGACCGATACCGGACTCGATACGAACAAGCTGACGGAAAAAGCCCTGGAACAAGGCTATTTGCTGGCGCCTGGCAGCCTGTTTTCGCCGCAGCAGTTACCGTCCACCCGTATGCGTATCAATATCGCCGCCATGTCCGATCCCGGAGTCTGGGATTTTCTGCAAAAAGCCATGAAGTGAAGCCATCGTCAGCTGGCGCGAAAAAGGTCAGCACAAGCCGCTCAGTGCATGCATGCCACAGCAGAAATCCGGATATCTATGCTACATTCTGTCAGAATCCCTGCTTATTCACGCTCAGCTTGACGTAAAATAGCAGCTTCTCTGCGCGGCACCTTCTGGTTTTCCCCGGCCAATTGAAGTTGACGAGACGCAGATAGCGTAATCCAAAACGACACCACTTAACCATGACACTTGCATGCAGACTTGTTATCGCTTTCGCTAGCGGCCCACGGCCAGGCCAGCGCACAGCCTTAGTCTGTGGCTGCGATTGCACGTATTGTTGCACTTGTTGTCGCGCTTGCTGTTTCTGATTCCTGCCGGTCTGGCGATGCCAGTACTGCGCCAGCCAATTGGCTAACACTCATTTTTCTCAATATTTTTCTAAATTACGATGGACATTCAGCTCTACGACAATTGGGAACGCCGCCTGCGTCCTTTTACTCCACTGCGCAATGACTGGGTAGGTTTGTACTGCTGCGGCCCGACTGTGTATGACTATGCGCATATCGGTAATCTACGCACTTATCTGTTCGAAGATATCCTGCGCCGTACGCTGGAATGGAATGGTCATACCGTGCGCCATGTCATCAATATCACCGATGTAGGTCATCTGGTCTCAGATGGCGATGATGGCGAAGACAAGATGGAAAAAGGCAGCCGCAAAGCCGGTGAATCTGCATGGCAAATCGCAGACCGCTTCACAGCGGCATTCAAAAATGACCTGAACAGCCTGAACATTCTGGCGCCTGCAATCTGGTGCAAAGCGACCGATCATATTGCCGAGCAAATCGACTTTATCTCCTGCATAGAAAAAAACGGCTATACCTATCGCACCAGCGATGGTATTTATTTTGACACCAGCAAACAAGATGATTACGGCTATCTGGCCCGTATCAAACGCGACGCCATCAAGGCTGGCAGCCGGGTTGAACTGGGTGAAAAACGGAATGCCACCGATTTCGCGTTGTGGAAATTCAGTCCGGACAACGAGCAGCGTCAAATGGAATGGGATAGCCCCTGGGGACGTGGTTTCCCGGGCTGGCATATCGAATGCTCGGCGATGTCGGCCAAATATCTGACACCTTGGTTTGATATCCATTGCGGTGGTGAAGATCATATCTCCATCCACCACAGCAATGAGATCGCACAGAATCAGGCCTGTCACGGCACGCGTCTGGCGAACTTCTGGATGCATGGTTATTTCCTGCAAATCGATTCCGGCAAGATGTCGAAATCCAGCGGCGACTTCCTGCGTCTGCAAACCCTGCTTGACCAGCATATCGATCCGCTGGCCTATCGCTATCTGTGCCTGACTGCGCATTACCGCAGCCAGATGCAATTCAGCTTTGAAGCGCTGCAATCTGCGCAAACCGCATTGCAACGTCTGCGTGAGATTTATCACGCCTGGCCAGCCGGTGGCAGTGTCTCCAGCGCCTACCAGGAAAAATTCACTGCTTTCGTGAATGAAGACCTGAACGTACCGCGCGCACTTGCACTGGTTTGGGAAATGTTGAAATCCGAGCTCAGCGACGCCGATAAGAAAGCGACTATCACTGAGTTTGACCGCATCTTTGGTTTAGGTCTGGCCAGCTGGGTGCCAAAGGCATTGGAAGTACCTGCTGAAGTGCAGACGCTGGCAGAGCAACGTCAGGCAGCACGTATCGCAAAAAACTGGGCGGAAGCAGACCGCTTACGCGCAGAATTGCACGCACTTGGCTTTGAAGTCGAGGACAAGGCTGGCAGCATGCAGATCAAGCGCCTGTAAGTACTGCGAAAGCAAAGAAAAAAGCTGATCCCGCAAACGGATCAGCTTTTTTTTAACCCGGTACCGGCAGCGGCACGACAAGATTACAAGCGCTTTTCCAGCACCAGCCGGATCGCCGTCGATCTTGGCGTCTCTATACTGCGCAGCCTATTTCCCTGGTAGGTGTAGCCCTCGGCTGTCACGAGCGGCTGATGCAGCACATTTAGCAGCGACAGGCGTAACTGTAAGCCCTGCTCCCATTTCCACAAACTGTAAATGTCCAGACCACGGTTCACACTGCTATAGCTGTTTAACCAGGCTGCGGTACGCACATAGCCTCCGGTCTGTAAATTCAGATTCATCCCTAGCGTGTGATTCGCATTGCGCTGATAATCCAGACTCAGATTCCCAGTCACCGGTACCTGCGCCACCAGCCGGTTATCCGGACCAGGCACACTGTCTACTCTCGACCAGTTACGCGCCAGATTGAAACGTACATCCACCGCCGGTACCCTTGGCCACCACAGTTTTAACGGAAAACGTGCATCCATTTCTACGCCAGCAATCAAAGCACGGCCCTGATTATCTGGCCAGCTCACCCACGCCCCATCCTGACGGAATAGCTGAAAGGTGGTGATATTGTCGACCCGTTTCCAATATGTGCTCAGACTCACTACACTGTCTTTGCTCAGGTAATGCTCAAAAGCCAGATCTATGCCCCAGGCCAGCTCAGGCAGCAATTTGGGATTACCCTGAAAATCAGCATTGGTTGGGCTGTTTGCATTGTTGACGGTATAGCGCCGCGGCACCAGATTGCGCGTCGTCGGTGCTTTGTAGGTGCGCGATACCGCCAGCCTGATCTGATCCTTCTCGCTGCCAGGCAGCTTCCATAACCATTGCGTGACCGGGCTGAATACACTAGAGCGGGTGTCGACCGGCTGCATCGTCAATCCACGTATGGCGGTGCTCAAGCCCTCCCAACGCAAACCCAGATAAGCCTGCAACGCGGGGGATATCTCCCACTCATCCTGGGCAAATACAGCCAGCCTGCGCACATCAGCCTGGTATTCTTCGTTCAGCCGGCTCAGTTCCCCAGTACCGGCGGCATGATCGAGCTGCAGCCGTTGCTCACTGCGGCGTACCAGACCACCATCCCAACCCAGCGCGAAACTATGCTGCTCATTCAGCTTCATCAGCAATTTTCCACTGGCGCTCAGATTCTGATCGACCGCATAAGACACAACATTGCGCACGAATGGTGACGTAGCGGCGGGTCGGAAATAGCCATCAAAAAAATAATCAGAATCGCGCCTTAGGTAAAACCCACTGATTTTGCTGTCGAGCTTGATCTCGGGTGAAAAACGATGGCTCCAGCTCAGGTCGCTGCGCAGATGGCGGGTGTTGGCATCAGAGCGGTAATCATTATCGGGATAATCCGAAGCTTGTCCCAGCACAGTCTGTTCGTGGTTATTGCCGCGCATGCTGTTCTGGCTGTATTCCAGTAAATTTTGCCAGGCCAGCTGATCACCATTGTCCAGCTTCCAGCTTAAGCGCGGCGCCATGCTGAATTTATCCGTTTGAAACCGGATGTCTTCATGAAACCGGCGCAAACCGGTGAGTGCATTCTGCGTATCACGCACCGTCTCTGTCGTCACAGGCTGGCTGCCGCTGCGGTTTTGCGTCAATGCGGCATTCAACGACCAGCTCAGTTTTCCATTGCGGTCTGCCATATCCAGGCTCAGCCCAGGACTCAGGCCCGCCTCACCATGCTGGGCGCTGATTTTAAGCTGAGTAGTGCTACGCTCCACGCTTTTGCGCAAGATGATATTGATGCTGCCAGCAATCGCCTGCGCACTGAATTCAGCTGTCGTGCTGCGATAGATTTCTACCCGTTCAATCAACTCCGGCGACAAGCTATCGATAGAAAAACCAGGTGGCACCGGCTCGCCATTAATCATGATCTGGGTATAACCGGAACCCAGGCCACGCATACGAATTTCAGTGCCAACCACAGAAATACCTGGTTGCCGTTTTAAGGCTTCGGCCAGACTCTGCTCACCAAACTGCAGCAACTCGCTGCGCGCGATCACAATTTTGCTGGCGCTATCCTGGCGACGCTGACTCTGGGTATCGGGTGCAGTGATTTCTACATTCTGGATTTTTTGTTTGTCCTCATCTCCTGCCTGCGCCAGTGCGATAGAGCTGAGGGCACTACTGATGCCCAACGCGTATGAGATCATCCTGATTAAACCCGTGTCAGAGACATGCACAGATTTCTTTAAAAAAAACTTAGTCGGCATAAGAAAGTAAATAAAACAGGCATTTATAAAAAGGCACATTATGCTTACTTGCTGAGCATGAAGGATGAAAATGTGATGAATGCGGTGATTGGAGGGACGAGTCGCCTCAGTTTCCGAAACAGGCCTGCTACACTGCGAATATGCTAAATTTTTTTCCTGCCAATCCAGCGCCGCCCTACGCATCACCTGCCATGCGTACCGCACCGACCAGCGCACTGACAGTGCTTTACTTACTGTGTTTTCATAGCCTGCTTTGGATAGCATTAAGTAGTATTGCTGCGCTCATGAAGGTCAGTGATAGCCTGCAGTCCGGTCAAATACAGAACCCAGACTTTGGAAGTCTGCACTGGTTTACTGGCTGGTGGCTCAGCTGTGTTGGCTATCTGGTGCTTACCTTCAGCCTGCATCTGCTGATCCGTAGCAGACCCGGGATTTTTCAACACAGATTCGCGATTGCACTAGGATTACTGATACTGCTGGCGCTGTATTTACCAATAGAATTACTTTACTGCGCTTTCCTGTCCGTGTATGACGCCAAGTCGGGGCTGAGCTGGACGGATTGCTGGCATTACTGGCAAAAACTCCCTAAGTTTCACTGGTTCACAGATGGCGTCATTGCCACGGCAAGCTATGCCAGCATGGTTGCTTTTGCTGTGTGGTCTCAGGGCAGACAACTGGAAAAAGCATGGCTACAAACGCAGACCGATAATTTACGCTTACAGCTGGAGCTGGAACAGCAACACCTGCTTACCTTACGCGCTCAACTGGAGCCGCACTTTATTTTTAACGCACTCAACAGCATCAGTGCACTGGTGCGCAGTAACGACAAGACTATAGCGCTGCGCGGCATACAAAAACTGAGCCAGTTATTGCGCTACGCAATCACTGCCAGCCAGCGGGAATGGATCAGCCTGTATGAAGAGCTGGAATTTTTACATGACTACCTGGATTTACAGGCTATACGCTACGGTGATCGTTTGGCACTGGACATCGCTACGCCAGCATGCTGGATGAATGAGCACATGATTCCTCCTTTGCTGTTGCAACCTTTACTGGAAAACTGCCTTCGGCACGGCGCAGACTCACAGTCTGAAACGACCTCTATCTCGCTGCACATAGAAAAGCAACCGGAAGAGCTGAATATCATCTTACGCAATCAATTCGCACTCACGGCCACACCCAATCCCGGACTAGGTATGGGCCTGCCCCATACACACACCCGGCTATCTGCCGCGTATGGTGCCAGCGCAAGCCTGCAAACAAGCAAATCAGCCGGGCAGTTCATCGTCACACTCCGCCTGCCTGTCGCACCATGAAACCCGTTCAGTTATCACAACCGGGGGGAAGCCGCACACCAGTACGTTGCATTATTGTCGATGATGAGCAACTCGGACGCATCAACCTGCGTCTTGCGCTGGAGCCTCATACCAACTGGCAAGTGGTCAGGGAATGCGCCCATGCAGCGGCTGCCAGGCAGGCACTTTCAGAGCAGACTGTGGATGTTATTTTTCTGGACATCCGCATGCCGGGTGACTCCGGTCTACAACTGGCGAGGGAGCTGTTGGCAGCAACTACACAAGGGCTGGACAACAAGCTCCCCTTGATTATCTTCGTCACCACGTTTGAACAACATGCGATCGAAGCGTTTGAAATTCATGCGCTGGACTATCTGCTTAAACCAATCGCCGATGAGCGCCTGCATACAGCACTGCTCAGAGCTGAGGCGATGTTGGAACAACAACAGCAATCAGCACTGGCCAGGAGCTTTCGGCAATACCTGATCGATGAAGAACCAGCACAGGCCAGTCAGTCTTACTGGCAACAAATTTACATTCCGGCGCCGGGAAAAATCGACACCCTTCAAGTCAGCGACGTTCTTTGGCTGGAGTCAGCCGGGAACTATGTGCAACTCCATCTGGCGCAACGTACAGCGCTGTTCCGCATCACGATCAGCAAACTTCAACAACATCTGAATCCCACCGATTTCATTCGGATACATCGACGCTATCTGGTCAGCAGGTCACAAATCCTAAGTTTGCTTACCGAACCATCACTCTCTCTGCGTCTGCGCTGCGGCGCTGCACTGCCGGTAAGTCAGAGTTATTTGCAAGATTTGAAAGCAGCATTACATAATAATTAATTAATAATTAACAAAAAATCACTTAGGGGTTTGCAAGATTGTCCTGGCAAGGCTGAACTAGCCTTTGCAGCTATGGGGAACATCACTTGCAAGCGGGAACCATAACGCCACTGGGACCGTTTGGCGTAAGTCGCATAGGAAAATCAGATAATAATTTTGCCTTGAAATATCTTGCCCTGTCCCCAGATAGCGAGCACGTTGTTTTGCGGATTATTGCAGTGTTTGTCTGGCAAAACAGGTAAATGCAACGCAAATACACCATCTAACCCAGTCTTCCCAAGCTAATTTCCGAGGAAAAAATGTCAGAAAAACAAACCCTGGGCTTTCAGGCCGAAGTCAAACAGTTGCTGCAACTGATGATTCACTCCTTGTATTCCAACAAGGAAATCTTTTTGCGCGAATTAATTTCGAATGCGTCTGATGCATCCGACAAGCTGCGCTTTGAAGCGATCAATAATGCTGCGCTGTACGAAAACGACAGTGAACTGCAAATCCGGGTCAGCTTTGATAAAGCAGCACGCACCATTACGATTTCCGATAACGGTATCGGTATGAGTAAGGAAGATGCGATTGCGCATCTGGGTACCATCGCGAAATCCGGGACCAAGGAGTTTTTTGGCAAGCTGTCTGGCGATCAGCAAAAAGACGCGGCCATGATAGGCCAGTTTGGTGTTGGTTTTTACTCCGGCTTTATCGTCGCCGATCGCATCACGGTCGAATCGCGCCGTGCCGGTCAGCCTGCGGCTGAAGGCGTACGCTGGGAGTCCGAAGGAAGCGGTGACTTCAGTGTAGAAAGCATTGCAAAAGCGAATCGCGGTACCGACATCATCCTGCATCTGCGCGAAGGTGAAGATGACTTCCTGTCGGCGTGGAAGCTGAAATCCGTAATCCGTACCTATTCCGACCATATCTCACTGCCGATCAAAATGCAGAAAGAAGAATGGGATGAAGAGAAGAAAGAAAACGTACTGAAGGATGAGCTGGAAACAGTCAATCAGGCCAGCGCATTGTGGGCACGCAGCAAATCGGAAGTGACTCAGGAACAGTACGACGAATTCTACAAACACATTTCGCACGACTACAGCGCACCGCTGAGCCACACTCATAACCGCGTTGAAGGCCGTAGCGAATACACCCAGTTGCTGTACATTCCGGCACGTGCACCGTTTGATCTGTGGGACAGAAATAAACGTGGCGGCATCAAGCTGTATGTAAAACGCGTGTTCATCATGGACGATGCGGAACAATTGATGCCAGTCTACCTGCGCTTCGTCAAAGGCGTGATTGACTCCAACGATCTGCCGCTGAATGTGTCGCGTGAAATCCTGCAGGAAAGCCGCGATATCAAAGCCATTCGTGAAGGCTCGACCAAGCGCGTGCTCGGCATGCTGGAAGACCTGGCACATGCAGAAGGTGAAGAAGCAGCAGCTAAACATGAAAAATACGCGACCTTCTGGACAGAGTTCGGTCAGGTGCTGAAAGAAGGCATAGGCGAAGATCATGCCAATAAAGACCGCATCGCCAAATTGCTGCGCTTTGCTTCTACCCACAACGACAGCGATATCCAGAACGTATCGCTGGCCGACTATCTGTCACGTGCCAAAGAAGGTCAGGACAAGATTTACTATGTGACTGCTGACAGTTATGCCACCGCGAAAAACAGTCCGCATCTGGAAATTTTCCGCAAAAAAGGCGTGGAAGTCTTGTTGCTGACTGACCGCGTCGATGAGTGGATGCTGTCCTTCCTGTCTGAATTCGAAGGCAAAGAACTGGCTTCGGTCGCTAAAGGTGGCCTGGATCTGGGCAAACTGGAAGACGAAGCTGAGAAAAAACAGCATGAAGAGACCGAGACTCAGTTCAAAGAGCTGGTCGAGAAAATGAAAGCTGCACTGGCCGATAAAGCCAAAGACGTACGTGTGACCTTCCGTCTGACCGACTCGCCAGCCTGTCTGGTCGCGGATGAGCACGACTTGTCAGGCAATCTGGCCCGTATGCTGAAAGCTGCTGGTCAGGCTGCGCCAGAATCCAAACCTATTCTGGAAATCAACCCTGACCATCCGCTGGTACAAAAGCTGAAATACGAAGAAGCGAAATTCGCTGACTGGTCACACATCCTGTTCGACCAGGCCTTGCTGGCGGAAGGCGGTAACTTGGCTGACCCTAGCGGCTTCGTGAAACGCCTCAATGAAATGCTGTTAAACGCATAAAGCAAGCAACTGAAGCCCTATACAGCTTCGGTCATGCGCTCTGGCCCGTCCCATCAGGACGGGCTTTTTTATTTTACAAGAACACGTGAACAAAGAATGGCAGCTGACCAGGTCGCTCTTTCAGTCGCGGTACCAGCAACTCGCTGCCACACTATCCTTGCGCGTGAGCACTCGCGCCACTATGATGAAGGCAGCCCTAAACCTACAGCCCAACTGTCATGCTCTTGCTTCAGCCTACGACTGCAGTCTATGCTGAGCGCACACCCACTGCGCCAGCAGCCAGTGCATCTGCAAATGAGGCAAAATCCGCTGATTCTCCTGCATCGCAGACGGATAAAGCCAGTGATGCCAGGGATCAGCCAGCAAAAGCCTCAACTGCCAGCAGTCAGGTCGCCCTCAGTGAAGAGGCGAAAGCTTTAATCAGCCAGCTCAAGGCGACGGATAGCGAAGTCAGAGCACATGAATTTGCTCATCTGGCTGCCAGCGGTGGTCTGGCGACGGGTGGCCCCAGCTTTGTGTATGAAAAAGGTCCGGACGGACAACGCTACGCAGTTGGCGGCGAGGTGAATATTGATACGTCTGCGGGGTCTACGCCTCAGGAAACCATACAACGGGCCAGAATCATACAGGCAGCTGCTCTAGCACCGGCTGAGCCCTCAGGGCAGGATTTTGCAGTGGCGGCTAAGGCACGCAATATGGAGCAACAGGCAATGGCAACACTACAATTACAACGTTCAGCCGAGATGCAAGAGGCTTACAAGACTCAGGCACAATCCGGTTTGCAGGCTAAGAGCGGCGTTGATATTCAGGTTTAAATTCAGGTTTAAATTCAGGTTTAATGTCTGCACCGGCTCAGGCTGGGTTCACCAGCTTAAATCGCTGGCGACATCCTTCCAATGCAACTCCCGGATCAGCTCAGTCAGATCAAAACCATGCAGAATAGGATTCTGTTGCTGAAACCATACCAGCGTTGCGGCAGACATCAGGCAATCTGGATGATGCACAGGTTCTGCAAAACGCAAATTGACAGCACAGGCGTACTCTGGCAAGGCTGGGTAATGTGCATTGTCTTGCATATCGCTGAACAGCAAATAGGGCTTGCCTTGCCAGGCGCGCTGACGGATATCCTGAACAAAATCGGCCACAATATCCTGATTGATTTTCGGGTCTGCCACCCCCTCGATAAATCCAGAGTAAATGTTTTTGACATAAATATTATCGACGCTCTGAAACTCTGTACCACACCGAAACAAGATTGTTTTCATCACTGCACCAGGTAGCTTGACTAGAGATACAGGCATTATTGCCTCTTTAACAGTTTTTGTAAAAAAAGACCTGAGCCCAATTTTACGGGTTTCAGGTCTTTTTTATTTCAGATGAGAAACTATTTATCTTTTTTGCTGGAAAACCTAAGAAATCACACCAGGATTACCGGCTACAGGTACTAAATCAGCGCATCCGTCATCAGTTATTTACTTGGAAAAATTTGTTCACGCTGTTGTTTTTTAAACCAGTCCGTGAGCATTTTTTCCTCATATTGCAAGCTGGTATGCCCTGAAGGGATCATGCTGCTCATGAGAAAATTCATATCTTTAATGTCTTCTTTGGCTTCTGCCAGCACTTTGCCGCTGCTATCGCTCATTTTGTAGTGCAGGCTCATACGTGGCCAATACAAGTCTTTGACAATACGGATATCATTGATTCTCGCACCCTGTGGCGGGCGCACATCACCGGCAAGATCCAGATCTGTCACAGTGACCTCCCACTGCACGCCATCTGGCAATTTTTTTGCCAAGTCCTGAAAAACCGCATCGAGTTCCTTGGTCACTCGTTGCTGGAAAGCTTCACGTGTTTCACTGGTCGGACGAATATCTGTGTATTTATCAGGATCTTGCCAGGTAACTTTGACCTCGCCAGCATGGGCGAAGGAAGTAAATGACACTAAAGCCGATGCAAATAAGATCGCTAATGGGTACTTTTTCATTTTTACTCTCCAAAAATTAGTCTGCGATCAAAGCGACAGTAGACCTGGAGCACTGAATTAATCGCAGCTACATCATTCCAGTTTATCGTGAGATTCTCTACGAATAACAATAAACAGGGAAAAGACAAAAAACAGCCGCTCGCTGTTTTTTGTCAGAACCTCAGTCAACACCTCAAACTACCAGAACGGAATTCAGTGGGTGACGCGGGTGGTACGTCCATTAGATAACAAACGCACGCGCTCACCAGCACGGAAAAATTCGTCAGCCTCCTGAACAATAGCCTTCATTTCCCCATTGTCCAGACGTACCGTAATTTCCAGGCCACGTTTCTGGTTCATATTGCCTTCAACTTTCTGACCGATCAGCCCGCCAGCAATCGCTCCGACAATACCCGCAGCGACAGCACCGTTACCACCACCGATACTGGAACCGGCAGCAATACCGCCTAAAGCCGCACCGGCAGCAGTACCAACACCACTCTGGCCTTTTTCTATCATCACTTCACGCACTGACTCAACCACGCCCATGCGTACGCTTTGTTCATTCTGGGTCTGGCTCGCACGATAGACACTGCCGGAGTTAGATGGGCTCGCACAGGCGCTCAATAAAGCAACCGAAGTAATCAAACTCAGGGCAACAAATTTTTTCATCACGCACTCCTTTTATCCGTTTCATTAACATCACGCTGTTCACTCTGTTACAACGTAGAGTATCGCGCTCACGTTGACAGCATAGGTGACTCCCGCAGCATACATCTAATGAATTCGCGATAGTCTTAAATTTTCAGCCCTGGCGTACCATCGCACTTTACTGCGCTGATTTGTCTATAAAATACCCAGTGGCAAGCTTTCGCCCTAAGCTAGATTTCCCCCGTAATCGCAAACACTGAAATGACATCTGTCCAATCTGAGCTGCAAGGCTTTCCGCCCCTGATTAATGCACAAACGCATACCATGATATTGGGCAGCTTTCCTGGTATCGCTTCACTGCAAGCGAAGCAATATTATGCCCATCCACAAAATCAATTCTGGCGTCTGCTGTCAGCAATGCTCAATCAGGATCTGCGTGCTCTGCCCTACCAGCAAAGGACAGATTCCTTACTGGCACATGGCATAGGCTTGTGGGATATCTACGCATCTTGCTACCGTGAAGGCAGCCTTGACAGCGCGATACGTATGGGTCAGCTGAACGATTTTTCTGCGCTGCAGGATAAATTCCCAAGTCTGCAAAGGATAGGCTTCAACGGGAAAGTTGCGGCAAAGATTCAAGCTCATTTCCAGCAACAAGGTTTTCGGACCCTGATCCTGCCCTCTTCTTCCCCAGCCAACGCCAGCTGGAGCTTTGAGAAGAAGCTATTGATATGGCAGCAATTATTACGTTTTGATGCACAATTTTCCTGACTTGCTGTCTGCTTCTGGCACAATGTATAACAAGAATTCCCTGCAACAACTTGCAGTGTGAACAAAGCAACACAGGAACACATCTTATTACCCATATGTTAATTAAAAGAAAATCAATCGAAGCAGAAGCCAATCTGCGCTCAGGCCCCAAAGCAGCGATAAAGAAAGCGCCCCGTAAACCCAGGTATGCACCAGTCACCTTATCGGAACTGGATGGGGTGCGTTTTCTGCACTTTGGTACAGAATGGGTGCAGGGTGCAATGCGAATACGTAAGCCAGATGCGATAGAACTCGAATATGCGCAGCAAATGATGACGTGGATGCTATTCAACAAGGCGCCTGTCCATGTTGCCCAACTTGGGCTGGGTACCGGCGCACTGACTAAATTCTGTTATCGCCAGTTTCCTGAACTACAGGTGACAGCCGTAGAACTCAACCCGGCTGTGATCAGCATTTGTGAAAGCATGTTCAAGCTGCCGGCCAATGATGAGCGTCTGCAAGTGCTGGAAATGGATGCGCTCGATTTTGTGAATGACAGCAATAACCACGCTTGCTTTGATGCCTTACAAGTCGATCTGTATGACGCGACGGCAAAAGGTCCCGTTCTTGATACAGCTGAGTTTTACCAGGCTTGCGCTGCCTGCCTGAAAGATGACGGCATCCTGACGGTCAATTTATTTGGTGAGCACCCTAGTTATAAACGGAATTTGAAAGCCTTGCGTTTCGCCTTTGATAGCGTCATGTGCCTGCCTGAAGTCCATGATGGTAACGTGGTCGCTATCGCATTCAAACAAAAGCCAGAGCTGGACTTCACCGCACTGTATGAGCGTGCCAATGAGATCAAAGCACAGACTAAATTACCAGCGAAATCCTGGGTGAATGGTCTGAAAGCAGCGACGGATCCGGATTAAGACCGGCTAACCACTGAAACCGCAAACAGTCATGAAAACGAATCCGGAACGGCAGCTGAATTTGCAGCAGATTTTTACCTGGTTGATGGCAGATGGCCTGATACAGAAAGAAGATGCCAAGCAAAAGTTCAATGAGGCGCAAGGCATACTGAAAAATGCGCCATCTGCCATGCATGCGCTGACCGCTGCTGCACAGTGCAAAATTGTATCTGCGAAAGCGCCGCATGCCTTGCTGACGCTGGACTGGCTGACGGAATGGACCGCCCGTAAAGTCCACCTGCCGTTTTACCGGATAGATCCGCTGAAGATAGATTTCACGTCGGTCTCAGAAGTGATGTCGGCTACCTATGCCACCCGTTTCAATATCTTGCCGGTAGAGTTATCCGGCAATACCGTGGTGGTCGCGACCACAGATCCTTACAATCGTGAATGGCAGGATGAAATCGCCAGGATTTCGCGCAAAGACATTCGTCTGGTGTTTGCCAATCCACTCGATATTTCTCAATACATAGGCCAGTTTTTTTCACTCGCCAAGTCGATTAAAGACGCACGTAAATCGAATGGCAATGACCTGGGCTTACGTCAGAATCTGGAACAGCTGGTCGAGCTGGGCAAATCCAATAAGCAAGTAGATGCCAATGACCAGCACATCATCAATATCGTAGACTGGCTGTGGCAATTTGCGTTTGATCAGCGCGCCTCGGATATCCATCTGGAGCCCAAACGTGATATGGCGGTAATCCGCTTCCGGATTGATGGCGTGCTGCATCAGGTATATCAGGTACCGGCAACGGTCATGATCGCGATGATAGCGCGTATCAAATTACTGGGTCGTATCGATGTGATAGAAAAACGCCGTCCGCAAGATGGCCGCATCAAAACCCGCACCGCCGCCGGGCAGGAAGTCGAATTGCGTTTATCGACTTTACCTACTGTGTTCGGTGAAAAAATGGTGATGCGTATTTTTGATCCGGAAGTGGTGGTCAAAACCTTGCCGGAACTGGGCTTTCCGCTGGAAGATGCGAAACGCTGGGATCATCTGACGGCTAAACCGCACGGCATTATCTTAGTCACGGGACCAACCGGATCGGGTAAAACCACCACCTTATACACCACGCTGAAGGCTCTCGCGACGCCGGACGTCAATGTCTGTACGGTCGAAGATCCTATAGAAATGGTGGAAGGCAGTTTCAATCAAATGCAGGTGCAGTCTGCGCTGGATCTCGATTTCTCAGATGGCATACGGGCGCTGATGCGTCAGGACCCGGACATCATCATGGTCGGTGAGATACGCGATCTGAAAACAGCGGAAATGGCAGTCCAGGCTGCGCTGACCGGCCATTTGGTTCTGTCTACGCTGCATACCAATGACGCGCCTTCAGCCATCATGCGGCTGCTGGAGCTGGGTGTACCCTACTATCTGCTGGAAGCCACCATCATAGGCATACTGGCGCAACGTCTGGTGCGCACCCTGTGCGTACACTGTAAAGCGCCGGATGGCAGCATCACGGATCCGGTCTGGAGTTCACTGAGCGAGGAATGGGCGCTGCAAAAACCGGCGACCATATATCGTCCGGTAGGCTGTCCGGAATGTCGTCAGACCGGCTATTTAGGCCGAACTGGTTTATATGAGCTATTGACAGTCACCTTGCCCTTCAGCAAACTGATCACTGAACATGCGGATATTCATGCACTGCGTCAACAAAGCATACGCGATGGCATGAAGCCCTTACGCATCGCCGGAGCTGAAAAAATTATAGAAGGACTTACAACTGCGGAGGAAGTCCTGAAAGTGACTTCATCACTTGTCTAACCGCTGCTGTCTGAACAGATTGCTATGCCCAAGTCATCGTCCCAGCCAATACTAGTGCCGCTCTTGCTGGCAACAGCAGTGTATCTGGCTGCGGGCAGACTGGGTATGTTGCTGGCGATTCCACCTGGTTATTCAAGTGCGCTGTTCCCAGCGGCAGGGATTGCGTTTGGACTGGTGCTGTCATTTGGCGAACGTATGTTACCGGCTATCTTTGCCGGACAAGTCCTGTTTCATCTGTCTATGGGTCTGAGCCAGAGCGCGGGACTCAGTATAGATACGGTATCGCTGGCGCTGATACTGGCGGCGATCGCTGTGTTTCAGGCGGCAGCGGCGCAGCGCATGATAAGGCATACGCTAAAGGACAGGCTGGTACTGGACAGCAACCGCGACATTTTTTATTTCTTCCTGTGTACCGTTGTCGTTTCACTCATCAGCAGTGCAATGGGTGTGACTGCACTGCGTCTGATGGGGCGCCTGAGTGGTGCGGAATCCGATAGCAGCTGGCTGGTGTGGTGGGTGGGTGATGTACTGGGTGTGATTACTACCACGCCTCTGGTGTTGGTGCTGTTTGCACGCCCCGCCGCCCTGTGGCGCTCGCGCCGCTTCAATGTACTGGTCCCGCTCAGTCTGTGTCTGCTGGTCGTGCTGGTCGCTTTTCTGTTCATCCGCGATCGCGAAACTCAAAAACAACAATTGGAATTCCGGCTGGAAGCCCAGCGTATGAGCCAGAACATACAAAACAGGCTCAACAGCAATGCGGACGTCATGGACAACATAGAGCGCTTGTTTTCCAGCTCCAAGCATGTGGAACGTGAGGAATTTGCGACATTTGTACAACACGCACTCAGAGGAAATCCTGCGATCGGTTTGCTGACCTGGGTACCACTGGTCAGGCATGCACAAAAATCAGAGTTTGAGCGCAGCGTCGCGTCGGAAGGCTATCCTACATTTCGACTGACTGAAAAAGATGAAAACGAGCGTTACCACCCTGTCAGGGACAGGGATGAGTATTTCCCCATGCGTTATCTGCAGCCTTATAACAGCCCGCCTGATCTGGCTGGTTTTGACCTTGGCTCTGTGACGCGACACCGTAACGCGATTGAGGATGCGCGTGACACCAATCAAATCACCGCGACCGATCCTATGCTCGATGAACGTGGTCAAAAAGTAGTCATGCTATATGTGCCTATTTATTTGCGTGGGCATGCCATCTCTACCCCGGCCGAACGGCGCGAAGCCTTTGATGGCGTTGCGGCCGGCATGTTCCGGGTCGCCGACATGATCCAGGAAACACTGAGCCCGCAAGAAAAAAACGATATGCTGATCAAATTCTATGATCTGTCTTATCCGGTATCAAACGGGGTATTCATCGACACCATCGTCACATCCGATCCGGCTTTTCAGTTTCAGTCCACCATCCATTTCGGCGGCAAACAATATGCATTCCTGGTGCAAGCATCTCAACTGTACTGGAAGACACACATCTCCTGGGTGACCTGGAGTGCGATGGTAGGCGGGTTGCTGTTCACCGGCCTGTTCGGCGCCTATCTGCTCATGACCAGCGCTCATACCTATAATGTAGAAACCCTGGTGAAGCAAAGAACAGCGGAATTACATGAAAGCGAAGAACGCCTGAGTTCGATACTGGATCATGCGGCCGAGGGCATACTGACCTGTAATACTGCCGGGCTGATACAGTCAGCCAACCCCTCTGCGGAAGCCTTATTTCATTTTCCACCCGGTAGCCTGAAGGGACGTCAGTTATTCAGTCTGTTCCCGGAAGAATGCGCGCAAAAGACGCTGCATCAGCATATCGATGCAATCACCAATACCGACAGTACCTCAACCATGCCTAAGGCGAACCGGGTTGAAATCCGCGCCAGACAACGTTCTGGCGATGATATTCCGCTGGAGCTGGCGATGACGCGGGTCAGCCTGGGCACCCAGACTTTGCTGGTCATCATCCTGCATGATCTGAGCGAAATCAAACGCGCAGATAAATTAAAAAGTGAGTTCGTATCGGCGGTGTCGCATGAATTGCGTACCCCCTTAACCTCGATACGTGGCGCACTTGGTTTGCTTAAGGGCGTGGTAGCCCCAAACATTCCTGAGCAGGCCCAAAAATTACTGGATATGGCCAATGACAACGCGGTCAGGCTGACCTCGCTGATCAACGATATTCTGGATTTTGAAAAACTGGAATATGGCGGCATGCAGTTTCATGCAGAAGACCAGATCGTGCAGCAACTGGTCAATCAGTCTATCGAAGCCAATCTGGGCTATGCCGAGAATTTCCATGTGAACCTGGAACTGGCACAACAACAATTACCCGACTTGTGGGTGCATGTGGATGCCCAGCGTTTTGTACAGGTACTATCTAATTTACTGTCGAACGCGATTAAATTTTCCGGACAAAGAGCCAGGGTTGATGTGCGCCTGTCAGTGCGTGGTGAATGGGTTAAGGTGGAAGTGCAGGATTATGGTATCGGTATTTCGGATGACTTCAAATCCAGTATTTTCCAGAAGTTCACTCAGGCAGAAGCCACCTCAGCCCGTAAATATGCAGGTACCGGCCTGGGGCTGAGTCTGAGTAAAACAATGATAGAAAAAATGGGCGGAAAAATTGGCTTTAAGAGCGAAGAAGGACATGGCTCTTTGTTTTACCTCTTACTGCCGCTGATACCGCCGCCGGATCAGCGTACTCCCAAGGCGTAAACGCGGAAACTCAACACGGCTCATGTCAGTGCAGCGCTGGCTGCAGCCACACCGGCCTGCACATCCGGATAGCGCAAACGCATCCCCAGTTCACGCTGAATACGCTGATTGTCCAGACGCCGCGATTCCGACATAAAACTCAGTTGTACTGGCGAGACCTGCTGCATCAGTTCAGCACGCGTCAATCTTGGTGCTCTTGGCAAGCCGAACTGATCGGCCACTAAGTCAAAGTAGTCCGCCATTTTCAAATCGCTGTCATCCACCGCATGATACACACGGGAGGGTTTGGCACGGAACAATGCGAGGCATATCAAACTGGCCAGATCATCGGCATGGATATGATTGGTGTACACATCTTCTGCCGCAGTCAGTGCGGGCGAGCCCTTACGCAAACGTTCCAGCGGCAAGCGGTCTGCCGCATAGATGCCAGGCACACGCAGGATGGAGAGCCGGGACTGCGAAGCGCGCGCCCAATCCCGCAGCAGGTTTTCAGCCGCAACCCGGCGTATCGCGCGCGCATTCTGCGGCGCTACCGGACGGCATTCATCAAACTCAGCGCCACCACAATCACCATAGACGCCGGTGGTGCTGACATAAACAAGGCGGCACTTGTCAGGTAAAATGGCGGCCAGATTCCGGGTGCGGCTATCCATTTCGCCTTCCGCTTTGGGTGGTGCCAGGTGCACCAGCCACTGTGCCAGCCCTTTGAGGCGGCGCAAACTGGCGGGCTGATCCAGATTACCAATCACAGGTATAGCACCGGCAGCACGCAATTCAGCTGCCCGCGCTGGCTGGCTGGTCAGCGCAAATACACGGAAACGTTCGCGCAGCAGCGGCAACAGCCGCATGCCGACATCGCCACACCCGATAATGAGCAAGCGTGGCTTGCCGATTTTTTTAAACTGTTTTTTCATGCACAGGATTGTATGACTTTTCAAGTAACCGTGACCCCGAGTGGTCGTCAATTTAGCTGCGAAGCAGATGAAACCGTACTCAATGCCGCACTGCGTGCTGGCCTCATCCTGCCTTATGGTTGTAAAAATGGTGCCTGTGGCTCCTGCAAAGGTAAGGTCAGCAGCGGCAGCGTGGTTCATGGCAATCACCAGCAACGCGCGCTGCCTGATACCGAAGAAGCCGCTGGCATGACGCTGTTCTGCTGCGCCAAACCACAAAGCGATCTGACCATAGAAGCGCGTGAAATTGTGAGCGATGGCGAGTATCCGGTCAAGAAACTGCCGACCCGCGTCGCACGTCTGGAAAAACTGTCGCACGATGTGATGCTGGTGGCGCTGCAATTGCCTGCCAATGAAAAACTCAATTATCGCGCCGGTCAGTATATTGAATTCCTGCTGCGTGACGGCAAACGCCGCAGCTATAGTATGGCCAATGCGCCGCATGATGCTGAACAGATCACGCTGCATATCCGTCACATGCCAGGTGGCGTGTTCACCGACCAGGTATTCAGCAGCATGAAAGAGCGCGACATCCTGCGCTTTGAAGGCCCGCAAGGCAGCTTCTTCCTGCGTGAAGACAGTGACAAACCGATTATCCTGCTGGCATCCGGCACCGGTTTCGCACCGATCAAAGCCCTGATGGAACAACTGATCCACACCGGTTCGACCCGCCCGGTCAGCCTGTACTGGGGCGGCCGTCGTCCGGCCGATCTGTACATGGATGCGCTGTGCCAGGAATGGGCTGCCAGGCTGCCGCATTTCCGCTACATCCCAGTCATCTCTGATGCGCAGACAGAAGACAACTGGACCGGCCGCAGCGGCTTTGTACATCAGGCGGTGATCGCCGATGTGGCTGATATGTCGGGCTATCAGGTCTATGCCTGCGGTGCACCGGTGGTGGTGGAATCTGCGAAACGTGATTTCAGTGCGCAATGCCAGTTGCCCGCCGATGAGTTCTATGCCGACTCGTTTACCTCAGAAGCGGATCTGGCTGGCTGAGTGCAGGAAACAGGTACACAGAAAAAATGCTGAAATGGGTGGAAATTTATTTTGACGCAGTGCGCAAAAAGTCCTACTATCCGTTTTATGAAAATTTCTGCTGACATGTCCTCACCAAATATCGTGCGACGTCGCCGCTCGTTCTGCGAGCCTGGGCGGATGTGTTAGTGTACCTGCGCGTCAAATGAGCGTGCAGCACCAGACCAAAGCCACAGGCCATCCCTGTGGCTTTTTGTTTTTCTGTTCATATTTAATTTTTTATCCACCCTTGCTTGATCACAGGAGTCCAGAATGGAATTCAGTCAGTACAACGTAAATTCTCTGATGTACATCACGCCGCGCCCGGAAATCGTTTTTACTGAAGGCAGCGGCATGTGGCTGACCGATCATACCGGCAAACGCTATCTGGACTATCTGCAAGGCTGGGCGGTGAACTGCCTGGGTCACAGCCCGGCGGTGATACACGAAGCCCTGGTCAGCCAGTCTAAAAAACTGCTGAATCCTTCACCGGCTTTCTACAATGCGCCTATGGTGGAACTGGCGACCATGCTGACTCAGCAATCCTGCTTTGACCGCGTATTCTTCACCAACAGCGGTGCCGAAGCCAATGAAGGCGCAATCAAACTGGCGCGTAAATGGGGCCAGCTGAATAAAAACGGCGCATTTGAAATCATCACTTTTGATCATGGTTTCCACGGTCGCACCCTGGCGACCATGTCGGCCTCTGGCAAACCGGGCTGGGACACTCTGTTCGCACCGCAAGTGTCGGGCTTCCCGAAAGCAGATCTGAATGACATCGCTTCAGTTGAAAAACTGATCAGCGATAAAACCGTCGCCGTCATGCTGGAACCGGTACAAGGCGAAGGCGGTGTGATACCGGCCAGCCGCGAATTCATGCAGCAATTGCGCGCCTTAACCCAGAAGCACGGCATCCTGCTGATCGTGGATGAAGTACAGACTGGCATGGGACGCACCGGCGAATTGTTTGGCTATCAGTTGTCCGGTATCGAACCAGACATTATGACCCTGGCGAAAGGCATAGGCGGCGGCGTTCCACTCGGCGCACTGCTGTGCCGCGAAGCAGTCGCCTGCTTCGTACCGGGCGATCAGGGCGGCACCTACAATGGCGCGCCACTGATGACAGCGGTTGGTATCGCCGTGCTGAAAGAATTGACCAAACCGGGCTTCCTGGACGAAGTCAAACAAAAAGCCGCCTACCTGAGCGCGGAACTGATCAAACTGTCGGAAGAATTTGGCCTGCAAGGCGAACGCGGCGAAGGCTTGCTGCGCGCGCTGAAACTGGGCGATAACATCGGCGCAGAAATCGTGGAAAAAGCCCGCAATCTGGAACCGGTCGGCCTGCTGCTGAACTCCCCTCGCCCTGACCTGCTGCGCTTCATGCCAGCCCTGAACGTAACCCGCGAAGAACTGGACCTGATGCTGAGCAGCCTCAAAGGCATACTGCGCGACATCAAAGGCTGATCACACGGATAGTTTCAGAACAGGCAGCGTCACCGTAACGACGCCTGCCCTGTGCGCCAAACAAACTAGCCATGCACCCGCATGGCTAGTTTGCTTTTCAGACCTGGCGAACACCGCAATACCCTGCCCGATTGCCCGCATTCATCGCCTGCATCAGGCTCACGACTATGCAAAAATCGTCATTTTCTATTTTCGGATAACCAGACTTTCTTTAGTCAATTACCAGATCACTATGCTGAATACCGCATTTAGGATGTTTTTGGGTGATTTTTGTGCTCTCGGTTTCTGTTTGCGTAGCCTGATTGAAGTTGGCGGCAGCAAGGCTGGTAACACGGTAAAGGGCAATCCCCTGGCGCATACGGTGCAATAGATGCATTCCCTTACGCCTGACCAATTAATCACTTGTTGACGAGATCAGTACGGATTTTTAATCATCGCCTCAGACAATACCTCACCGGCTTTGACTTCAACCTGTAAGCCGCCGCAATTGGTGTTATGCACCCAAATACCAATTCTACCAACGTAGTAAGTATGAAAATCTTCGACTTCCAAGTTATAGACCGGTAGCTTCAGATATGGGTAATTGGTCTCACTTCGCTCAGCTTCTTCCAGTGCATTTTGTGTGTATAGAGGATGCTCTTCTTCTAGTGCTTGGATTCTTTCGATCGCCATAACATAGTCGGCGACTAGTTTATCATTTATGTAGTCCCATTGTATCCCGGGTCGTGAGAGGTCTCCCAAGTGCGCCGGCACCCAGCCCACACCCTCTACGTCACTGGCATAAATATTATTATTTCCCAAACACCGCGTATTGCTACCGTCGACCAATTCAAACTGCGACCGAAGTGGAAATTTATCGGCTGCGGTCCAGCCTTCTCCAACCAACCAAAACGGATGGTTTAATGTTGATACAACTCTTACAATTTCATTTTGGGTACCAGGAATTTTCCCATAAACCTCTATCACCGAGGTCGGCGCATGCGCGAAGGTTTTCAACACACGCTTGTAAGCCTGCTCACCACCATTTTCAGGTTTAGACAATACCCAATCACCGACCTTGATTTTCTCAATGGCTACCAAGCCTTCTTTGGTGTGTACCAAGGTACCTGCAGCGAAACAGGCTTCTGAACATTCCTCGCGATACCGTTGGGTGGCTTCCGTGATGGTTTTGCTTGTTGCGTTTGGCACGGTAAAAATAAGTTTCTCCTTAATGCAGACCTGTGTTTCGCCTGTAATTGTTGTTACCTTGCTTTTGTAGGGATGAGTGTCCAGACCCGCTTTGATCTCTTCCATCCATTTGAAATCACGAGGGATAGTTTGAACGCCTTAAACTGCAATTCCCTGCCCGATACGGCGCAACAGATGCATTCCATTGCAGCCTGCAAATCATTCCGTCTTATAGCCTTGCTGCGTTGGTGTCCAGCATGATTTGCGCGGTGGTAGCTGTGTCTGTGTTTTCGCTGACAGAATTGTCAATAAGATGTTTGAATTGAACTGGCAAGAACCGTAAAAAATAAGGGTTCGAAGTTGATAATGAACTAAACGTCATGCTTTCGCATTTTTGAGGATTTGCACCTACATCCTCAACGACTGCCAAGTTAAATTTGACTTTGATTGTTACCGGTTTTCCAGACCTAGCAAAGGTATCGAAGCCAATTGTAAAACTGTCTTGACCCACATATTCGGCGTCGGCTTTGTATGAAACCAGAAAATGTGTTTTATCACTATCCGTTTGGTAAACCACACCATGTTTTGGTTGGCTAACTATATATAATTTTGAATTATCTATAAATCTCTGAGGAACATCAAAATCACCTATTTTCGCATTCCACTTATATCCGAGCGCTGTAAGTGCCGCCCCTCCAACAACAAAGTTATTTACTGCAGAGCCCACATGATAATCCTGATTGCCCACATCCCGACAAGTCTCCATCAGATTGGGATCCTGCACTTTAGCTGTAGATAACAGCACAATATGCTCTCGTGCGAATTGTACGTAAGGGACTTCTGCTATAAATACCATTTCCATCTCTCCGTCTATAAATTGATTAGCGTAGTCAAGCAAGGATGCCACGTCATTAATTGAAGGCACAGGAATCTGATTCTGTGTGACGCAAGAAGCTGCAATCCTCTGCCCGACACAACGCAACAGATGCATTCCATTACGCTGTGCAGTTATCTTTATTTACACATTCGTCAAACTAAGACTGTATAACGACTATGGACAAATCGCTATGCTGAACTCCGCATTTGATGGCAATTTTGTACGGTTTGGCTGCTTCTGAAGCTTTTTGTGTTGCCCGGCCGCTGCGGCAAGAAAGCCGGTGACAAAAAAAACCGCCCGCCGTTGCCGGTGAGCGGTTTGTTAGTGAGTACCGGACTATCCGCCCGGAATTGCCGGGACCGGGATCAGGGCTTCAGCACATAGTGCATCACTGAATAGCCGGGCAGGCTGGTGCTGAAATTATTTTGTGTGATCGTGGCCTGTACATTGCGTGCAGTGACTTGTGGGCCGCTGGCATCCACACCCCAGGCCTGTACATAGTTAAACAGCACAGGATTTTTAATTTGCACGCTGGCGGTGATCGGCGTCGCCAGGCGGTTGATCGCGATGATGTGCAAGGTGTTCGGGTCGGTGGCGCTGACGGCGGCATAGACAGTGCCATTGCCATTGTTGGTCGACACGGCTTTAACCGAGACTTCAGGGAACACGGACTTATTCCCGTCGTAGTTGCGGAATAATTTAAACGCCGCGCCGATATAGCCTTCTACATCGCCAAAATAATTCGCCAGATACACGCCTTGCTTACCGAACGCACCCAGTGCATCCGCCTGTGCCACAGCACCGGTGACATCATCACGTCCACCGAAGTCATACTCCGTCACAGCCAGTTTGGTGCCCGGATAAAAGTCAGCCACGGATTTCTGCAACTTAGGCAGTAAGGCGATGCCACGGCCATCGGTAAAGCCATAACCAGGCTGTGTGATCCAGGTCGGTTCCACATACTGCGCATCCCACAGACTGCGGGAGGCCTGTACCCGGGTCGCCTGATCATACGAGGCTTGCGGATAGTAGTGGAAGGAGAAGGCATCCAGCAAACGTTTACCGGCAGCGGCCGAGGCCTGACGCATTTTATCCAGATAGACATTGGCAAAAGTCATGCCGTTGTAGCGATAGCGGTCACCGGTGTTTTTCGAGATATACGGCTCCACATTATATTGTCCCCAATCGGCGGGCTGACGTGCCTGCGCGCCATCCCATACTGACCACAGACTGAATAAACCCAGGTAGCCACTGACTGCCGGACCGAAGGTTTTAGCACTCGGATCTACCCGTTTGATGGTAGTTGCGAGGTCCAGATTCTTTTGCACCACGTCAGCAACGGTGCTCAGCTGCGGATACAGGCGCTCGTGGGTACCGTTACCAAATTGCGAAGGCCACAAATGCCAGAGGTCAGGCTCATTATCCAGCTCATAGCCTTTCAGGCCTTTCGCAGCCGAACTCTTACCGTATTTCTTGATGATGAAGTTCAGCTCTTCATCGATGTACACCACATTGTCGTTCAGATTTGGTGTCAGGCTCAGCGCACCGGCACTGGCTGGTTTGTCGTTGACAATGGTCAGCCAGCGATTGGTATCAGCGTTCGATGCGCCGGGCGCATCCTGCCACAGCGGCCAGCCATTGCAATTACCCGGCGGGTTCATATTGACTATGTTCTTAGGCAATTTGCCTGCTGCTGGCAATTGCAGCAAAGAGAAGGTATTCAAGGCTAACGACTGATCATGAAAGCTCTTAATCGCCGCGCCTGGCGCATAGTAGGCAAGACCAGCGGTCTGACTTGGATTACCGGCGCCGCTGGAATAGCTGACACCCGCATTCGACGAGTGACACCAGTCTGCGCCGGAATTGCTGACGCCGTTTTCCCAGTTATAGCTGGTCATATTATTGCCGCCCATACGACGGGAGGTCAGGTTCAGGCTTTCCAGATTCGCACGTCCGCCATGCGCATCCCAGCCAGCGCGACCACTGCCGTCGGCATAGGCATTAAAGCCATAAATCAGCGGGCTGATCGCTTTACGTTCGGCCTGGGTATCAATGGTAAAAGTGACATTCTGAGCGTAAGAAACGGAAATTTCCGTGGACATCCCTAGAATTGCCAGAACTTTCATCAAATCAGATGGTCTCATCTCACTCTCCGGTTAGCTGCTAATTTCCACATGGAAACTCTTTGCATTCGGAGGACGTTATAAACACCAAGTTTCTCTGCATCAACTTTTATTACACTTCGGTAACACTTCTTACCTTATCTGTAAAAAGTCCCGGGTCTTGTTGCAACTTGAAGATGTTTTTTTGTCAGTCATACCAACCATTACAACGACTATGAAATTGTCCAACATCGCACTTACTCTCGCCCTCAGCGGTCTGGTCAGCAGTGCTGTCGCTGCCCCCGGCTATTACCGCTTCCCTACCGTCCATGCAGATACCGTGGTGTTCACGGCAGAAGGCGATTTATGGAAGGTTGGCTTGCAAGGCGGTCAGGCGCAGCGTCTGACTACCCATCCGGCAGCGGAAATCCAGCCAGCCGTATCCAAAGATGGCATGTGGCTGGCATTTGCCGCTTCCTATGAAGGCGCGACTGAGGCGTATGTCATGCCTTTGCAGGGTGGCCTGCCTAAGCGCATCAGCTTTGATAACGATGTGGTGCATGTACTGGGCTGGACCGCGCAGGGTGAAGTCTTGATCAGTACGCTCAACAGTACCGGCCCTAACGCACACCGCGTGATTGCGGCGGTCAATCCAAAAACACAGGAACGCCGGATTTTCCCGGTTGCCGATGCCAATGAGGCGGTGCTGGATGACAGCGGCCGTTATCTGTATTTCACCCGCTTTGGTCTGCAAATGACCAATGACAATGCCAAACATTACCGTGGCGGTGCAATCGCCCAGTTATGGCGTTTTGATCTGCAAAGCAAACAGGAAGCCGTCCGTCTGGCCGGTAATGAAAACAGTAATAACCGTCGCCCGATGTGGTGGCAAGGCCGCCTGTATTTTGTCAGCGACCGTAACGGCGCATTCAATGTGTGGAGCGCCAATCCGGATGGCAGCGATGCCAAGGCACTCACCAGCCATCAGGACTGGGATGTACGCAGCGCCAGCCTGGGCGATGGCAAAATCGTGTATCAGCTGGGTGCGGACCTGCATGTATTCGACCTCAGCGCCAAGGCCGACCGCACAGTTAATATCGATCTGGTGTCGGATTTTGATCAGCAAAGAAAACGCCTGATCCGTGCACCGCTGGATTATCTGACCGATACCGAATTGGCTGGCAAGTCAGAAAAACTGATGTTCACCGCGCGTGGCAAAGTCACTATTGCCGGACTCGGCAATCAGCGCCGCATCGATCTGGCAATACCGGAACAGGCACGCGCACGCGCCGCCGTGTTCTCGCATGATGATCAGTCTGTATTCGCCATCGTTGATACCACCGGTGAAAACGAAATCTGGAAATTTCCGGCCAATGGCATCGGTAAAGCCGAGCAACTGACCAAAGACAGCGACTTCCACCGCTTGCAAATTTTCCCTGCACCGGATGGCAAACATCTGGCGCACACCGATAAGCGCGGGCGCTTATGGCTGCTCGATCTGAACACCAGACAGAATCAGCTGATCGATGATGCAGGCAAAGCAGGTGCCGGTAATCATGCAGAAATCGTCTGGTCACCGGACTCAAAAACCCTGGCGATCGTGCGTTCTGCAACCAGCATTAAACGCAATCAGATCGCCTTATATGCGCTCGATACCCGTCAGCTGCATTTCGTCACCAGCGACCGCTTTGAATCGCAATCGCCGGTATTTTCGCCAGATGGACAATGGCTGTATTTCCTGTCTGAGCGTAACTTCCAGGTAGCAAACCGTTCCCCCTGGGGTGACCGTAATATGGGCCCGGCCTTCGACAAACGCACAGGCATATATGCACTGGCACTGCAGGCGAAAAACCGTTTTGCATTCAAAGCAGATGATGAGCTGAACAAGTCCGCCCCGAAAGCAGAAGAAAAAGCGGAACCGAAAGCGGCAGACAGCGAAAAAAGCGCCGAGAAAACCGGCAGCGACAAAAACACCGACAAAGCCGCAGCCAAACCTGCGGGGCGTGCTGCAATTCCTGCGATTGAATACGCAGGTCTGGCAGACCGGCTGTATCAGGTTCCTGTCAGTGCGGGTAACTACCATCAGCTGGCAGTCGATGACAAACGCTTATATGTACTCGAGCGTGAAACCGATGATCGCTCCAGCCTGAAAACCATCGCCTTCAGCAAACAGGGCGCAACCGCAGAAGTCTACGCCAGCGGCATCCGTCAGTATGATTTGTCGGCGGATAAAAAGCGTATTATGTTGCGCAATAGCGCAGGTGAATTCCTGATCGTCGATGCCGGTGCAAAAATCCCGAATGACATCAGCAAAGCCAAAGTCAGCGTGCAGGACTGGAGCTTCCCATCCGATCCTAAGCTGGAATGGAAGCAAATGCTGGGCGACGCCTGGCGTATGCATCGCGACTACCTGTTCGACACTCAGATGCGCGGCGTCAACTGGCTCAAGGTACGCGACAAATATACGCCGCTGGCAGAGCGTGTGACTGACCGTGCCGAACTCAATGACCTGCTGGCACAAATGGTCAGCGAAGTCGGCACCCTGCACTCACAATTCCGCCCCGGTGACTTGCGCCGCGCAGCCAGCGAAGGCACTCCGGCCTCACTCGGCGCAGTATTGAGCCGCAATGCGCAAGGCTACCAGATAGAACACATCTACCGCAGCGAACCGGATTTGCCGAATGAGCGCTCGCCCTTAGATCGCCCTGACGTGAATATCAAAGAAGGCGATGTGATCCTGGCAGTGAATGGTCAGAGCACGAAAGAAGCACGCGATATTTCTGACCTGCTGTTGAATCAGGCCGACAAGCAAGTGTTATTGCAAGTCCAGCGTGGTAACCAGGCGCCGCATCAGGTGATCGTGCATCCGGTCAGCATGATGAAGCATGCCAATCTGCGTTACAGCGACTGGGAACAAAGCCGTGCAGCGCGGGTACAACAAGCTTCGAATGGCAAGATAGGCTATCTGCATCTGCGTGCGATGGGAGCGCAGGACATCGATGCATTTGCGCGCGAGTTTTATGCCAATGTGGAACGTGATGGCCTGATCATCGATGTGCGCCGTAATCGTGGCGGCAATATCGACAGCTGGATCATAGAAAAACTCTTGCGTAAAACCTGGGCCTTCTGGTCACGTGCCGGTACCTCGCCTTACACCAATATGCAGCAGACTTTCCGAGGTCATCTGGTGGTGCTGGTGGATGAGTTGACTTACTCGGATGGTGAGACATTTGCGGCCGGTATCAAGGCACTCAAGCTCGGCCCGCTGGTAGGTAAACGCACTGCCGGTGCCGGAGTCTGGCTGTCCGACAATAATGCATTGCTGGATGGCGGCATGATACGTGCCGCTGAAACTGCACAGTTCAGCATGGATGGCCAGTGGCTGGTGGAAGGCACAGGCGTGGCACCGGATGTGGAAGTGGAAAACCTGCCACATGCCACCTTCAAAGGCCAGGATCAGCAACTGGAAACAGCCATCCGCATGCTGAGCGACAAACTCAAAGAGCAGCCCGTTAAAGCTTTGCAGCCGCAAGCGATACCACCGCTGAAGTAAACCTGCTGCCAGAAGCTAAGTCTGCATCAGCAACAAGCCCGGTCATTGCGCTGACCGGGCTTTTTTCTTATCTGCTGCCTTGGATCAGTTGCGCAGCTTCTCAAGCGCGGATGCGGCGAAAAAAAATCGCATATCATATGCAAATCTGCACCATCAACACTGACCAAATTCGTCCCATGAGGAGCACAAGTATGTCTACACCAGCAAACCAGCCATCCGGCTTACCCTTGGCAATTGTCGCCGACAGTGCGCCTTTGCGTACCGTCAAATCGCTGTACCCGGAACAGTTTTCTCTGTTAATGGAGGGCCGCAGCAAGCAGCCCTTAGGAACGCTGTTTGGCTTAAATCAGTTTGGCGTGAATCTGACGCGGCTGGCACCGGGTGCGATATCGGCCTTACGTCACGCTCACTCACTGCAGGATGAATTCATCTACATCATCAGCGGTCATCCCAGTTTGAAAACGGATGAAGGCCTGACCCAACTGGCACCGGGTATGTGCGCAGGCTTTCAGGCTGGCAGCGGTAATGCGCATCAGCTGATTAATCTGACTGAACAGGATGTGGTGTATCTGGAAGTGGGTGACCGCAGTGCCGGAGATCAGGTCAGTTATCCCGACGATGATTTACAGGCGACGATGATAGATGGTCAGTGGCGCTTCAGCCACAAGGACGGCAGCCCTTACTGAGGCTGCCTGCACGAATCCGGAGTGGGTGTAACTAGGGCCTGTTAACCTTTAAATTGCGAGATGCGTTCAAACCAAAACGTGGGCTGGCAAGGCGTGTGTCGCAGTCAGGGCTGGTGCCCCTGACAAGACACGCAACGCAGTCCAGCACGCGTTTTGGCTTGAACCCGGAGGGAAAGGAGTAAAACAGCCGCATGGCGTTGTTGCATCCCGCTGACAGTGATCACACTGCTGCGCGGGCTGCGCCTAGCCCTGCAACTGTTTTACCCCTTTCGCACACGTAATTTAAAGGTTAACAGGCCCTAGCTGCGGTCACCGGGGTGACCAACCACATCCTTGTAGGCGTGCCAGGTCGCATGGCCGATGACGGGTATCAGGATGATCAGCCCCAGATTCCAGCTCATCATGCCGATCACCACGGCCGCCACGATGCATAGTCCCCAGAACAGGCAGGCCGGTACATTGATGAACAGCGAGACGCAGCTGATAATCATGGCGGTAATCGCATCGGTGTCGCGGTCCAGCATCAGCGGTATCGAGACCCAGGAAATCGCAAATACGATGCTGGCGAATACCGCGCCTATGCAGGCATAGACCAGCACAAATTCCAGGTGGTCGAGCGAGAATAATTGGCTCAGAAAGCTTTGCATGCTGGGCATGCCCTTGTTATAGAACAGCGCAAAAATCACCAGCGAGGCGCGCGCCCAGACCATCATGATAACGGCCAATACCAGCGCCAGTACGCCGATATTGCTCCAGCGGCCACGCATAGAAAACACACTGCCGAGCAAGCCTGAACGCTGATTTTCCATACGGCGGCTGATGTCGTATAAACCCAGCGCCAGCAAGGGACCGATCAGTAAAAATCCACAGCTGAGTGCCGATACATATTCGGGTGCATTGTGCAGCACCAGCTTCAGCACCATGCCCATGAGCGCGAAGCAAATGCCGTAGAAAATGCTGGTGGCACCCGAGGCACGAAAATCCTGCCAGCCAGCTTGTAACCAACGTAGCGCCCTGAACATCCCGACCCGGCGCACGGGCGGGAACGGAGACTCTTTATCGATGATAGTACGAATATCCGGCGGCGCGCTGTCGCCGCCTCTGCCCTGTGCCTGGTCGCTCATGCTGTCTCCTGTTTTTCCGTATGGAAATGCACATTTTTGTAGCAACAATACTAAGGTGATCAGCGCGCTTTAGCAATCAGGAATGTTGCAAATTTCAGGAAACTTACATTGCAGTGCAATAGCTGCTTACAGCTCAGGGGGGTGTCATGAGCGGATTCAGAAAATCTTTTAACACCGGCAGCAGGCGCGGTGCGAGTGGCAATTCCGGGTTCATATAAGTGGCGATATTACTCGCGCGCTCAGCCGGTGCCAGCTTGAGCACATGGTTCATACCGCTGATGATTTCCATTCGCGCAGCAGGTAAAGCTGCTTTCAGCGCCTGCGCCTGTTCGGTGCCAACCTGGATATCATGATCGCCCTGCACAATCAGCACCGGCAACTGCAAACGCGCGATTTCCTGTGCCGGTGTATAGCGGAACCAGGAAATCAAAAACGGCTGCACACTGGGGCGAAATAATGCTGCGAGGGCTGCCGGGGCATCGGACACGGTCTTGCCTTCCTTCAGACTGCTGAGTGCCTCGTTCGCCTGCGCCAGCAAGTCAGCAGGCATGCCACTGGCCTGTAACTGCAAACGAATAACATCAGCCGGATTCTGCGCAACGCCGGCGATTGCCACCAGCGCATGCACAGCCTGCTTTTGCGCTGCCAGCACGGCGATAGAAGCGCCCTCACTATGCCCCATCACAGCGACCTTAGAAAACCTGGTATCTGCCTTCAAATATGCGAGCCAGGCGGCAGCATCATCGACATAGTTTTCAAACCGTAACGCAGATTCCGAGCTACCCGCGGCCAGACTGGCGGCCACACCGCGTTTGTCGTAGCGCACGGTAGCAAAACCCGCTTCTGCCAATTGCTCAGCCACCAGCCGCAAACTATTGTTTTTACCGGGCAGCCCCAACGAATTGCCGTCCCTGTCGGTCGGGCCTGAGCCGGAAATCAAGAGCACGACGGGCGCAGGCTTAGGCTGTGCCGGAAGTATCAGGCTAGCTTGCAATATCCCGCTGCCAGTATCCAGCGAAATCGCCTGCTCGCTGCCTTGTGCGCGTGCGCCGGGCAGCAGGCAAGTCAGCGTCAACAACAGGGTCAACAGTTGCAATATATTTTTCTTACTCAGCATTAGATGGCGCATTTGTATTGGTTTCCTTATTGCGTAGATGATAGGCCTGCATGTGATTTGGGATCAGGTACTCAAATCAGAACCGACCTGAAACAGCGCTGTCCCGTTACACCTGAACCCACAGAGTTGTTGATGCCAGCCTTAACAAAAGCTTTATATCTCACCTGCTGGTTTTTAGCCAATTTTTATATGAATTTGCATATCGTTCTCTTGTCAGCATCACCCGTTCACATGAGTCATGTATGCAAGCACCAGCCAGCACTATGCCTGATCTGCAACTGCCAGCATCGGCGGCGCATATGCAGCGCAGGAATAGCAAAAAGAGAGCACTTTATCTGACGCAAATTGTTGTTGCACAGTGCAATCAGCAAAGGCTGCGCGCGCTATTGATACAGCTATGCGGGCAGCAGCTGAATTATCTGCGTACCCAAACTGCGGATCATGGTTGCGCTACCCGATTTCTGATCAGTAGCGAAGTCAAGATATTTTTTCCGCTCTTAATGCGCGAATTGCCCAGTGCTGAATTCGGAAAAATTTCACAGATTTTTGTTGAGAGATATTAGAGCCTGACGAAAAAACACAAGTAACAGACCACTGGCAGACAAAAGGAAAAATGACTATGAAACAAATGCAAGGTATCTGGATACCCTTAATTACGCCCATTTCCGGTGCTGAAGTCGATGTTCCGGCCTTACAGAAACTGGCAGGCCATTATTTTTCTGCCGGCGTGAGTGGCTTAGTGGTCTGCGGCTCGACCGGTGAAGCGTCTATGTTATCGGAGGGGGAAAAAGCCCAGATACTGGCCGCAGTACAGGATGTCGTTCCGGTCGGTTTTCCCGTCATGATGGGGATAGGTGGCAGCTACACCCAGCGTGTCGCAGAAAAACTGACGCGTCTGGAAAAATTCGGCACCCCTCCCGACGCCTATCTGATTTCTACTCCCGCTTATGTGCGTCCTTCACAAGAAGGAATTGCCCTGCATTTCCGCGCATTATGCGAAGCCACTGAACAGCCGATAGTGCTGTACAACATACCGGCACGTACCGGCGTACACATTGAAACCAGTACCTTGAGTGCACTGAGTGATTGTCCACAAATTATCGGTATGAAGGACTGTTCCGGCCGGCTTGAGCAGGCAGCCAGAATTTTGCGTACATCGCCATTGCGCTTAATGTGTGGCGATGATCACCTGTTGAGTGACTTTCTTTCTATCGGTGGCCATGGCGCCATTTCGGCAGCAGCACATATCCGCCCTGACCTGTTTTGCGCTCTGTATGCCATGATCAGACAAGGTGAAACGGCACGCTCATTAATCCTGTTTCAACAATTGTTTCCGCTGATCCGCTTATTACATTGCGAACCTAATCCCGCACCGCTGAAAGCCGCTTTATCTTTGCTAGGCATGGCTAAAGAAGAATTCCGTCTGCCGATGACACCGATGTCAGCGAGCGGCAAACAATACCTGGCCAGGGAACTGGAAAAGCTCATGCAAATTCCGGCGCCGCAACTGACTGGTATCAGTCCGGCAAAGCGCGGGACTAACTTGGTTTTTCCCAGCTGTGTAGTGCGATAGCGGGCAGGAGAGTTCACTATGTTGCTACATCAATCTGATGTTGAATCTGCGCTTTTTTCCTCATGGTCTGCGTCTGCCAGTATTGAAAAACGCCGCTGTGCAGCTTGTTTCATACTGCTGTCACCACTCGCGCTTGCGCTACCGGATCAGCCATTGGCGGCGCTGACAGCTTTGCTGCTGCTCTTCATCCTTGGCAGTACTCTGCTATGCAAACAAAGCCGCTCAGTCCAGCTGCGCTGTGTCAGACAGAATAGGCTGTATTACGCGGTGATGATGCCAGCGCTGCTGTTCATCGTATACGACAAACAGCTTGCGCCAGGCTTGCAAGACCTGATCACCTTTTTTTTCCTGCTAAATTGTCTGCTAACTTGCCTGCTGAGTTTTCTGTTGTTCTGCGCGCGAACACACAGCAACACGCCACGTCAGTATCACTTGAACTTGCTGCACGCCTTACATTTCCTCAGCCTTAGCCTGTTCATCATCAGCTTACTCGACGCGGCATTAATGATGCTGAAACAGATCCACTTCCCGTAACAGGAATCAGCCATGTATACCCAGATCATTGCACCACCTCAAACAACCCATCTCTGCTTCTCACGCCAGTTATTAAAGACGCTGGCGCAATTCCGCGCGTTACATGGCCGGAATGTCTTGTCCGCTGAACAGCTGCATGCAGACAACGGTGATGGATGGTACATCCGTCTGTGGAAATTGAACGCGCCGGCCTATCAGATTGCTGCCGGGAGTCTCACCACCGAGCTCAATCAGCTTGCCGGGCCGTATCAGGATTTGCTGCTGCATCTGCAGCAGCATCAATGTAAAGAAGCATTTCTGAAACAATGGCAACCAGACCGCATCGTATTTCCTTGCATCGCAAGGGACTTGGATCTGCCTACCATCAAATGGCTGAACCATACTGTCCATCACATCCGTAGCAGGAATACCCAACAGGAAATTGTGGTCTGGACCGATATCGCGCAGCAAGACTGGCAGCACTATGCGCCGCTCAAGCAAATCTGCCAGCAACTAAGACTGACGCTGCATGGAGGGACTCACAGTACAAGCATCTGCAATACAGCGCCAGCCATAGCCGAATAAACAGCGTCAGGCTTAGCCTTCATGGGTACCAGAGATCGCTCTTTCTATACGACGGTCAGGCACCAGCCACATCAAGGCGACCAGGACATACGTGAACATAGAAATCTGTGGCATCCAGAATGCAAAAATGATCCCGATTAAATATAACACCGGTGACATTTTTCCTTTCCAGTCGCTGCCCACGGCCTGCTTCAACAAGGAATGCTCACCCTGGCTGCGGATGATCAGAGTTTGCAGAATATAGAAAGCAAAGGCCGACCATAGTAAGACCACACCGTACAAAGCAACCGGCATCACGGCGAAATGATTTTCGCCCATCCAGCCAGTTGCAAACGGTATCAGCGATAAGCAGAACAGCAAATGCAGATTAGCCCACAGTATGCCGCCTGTGACTTTTTTGCAGGTATGTATCATGTGATGGTGATTATTCCAGTAAATGCCAACATAAATAAAGCTCAGCACATAACTCAGGAAAACCGGCAGTACCGGTAACAATGCCGATAAATCCGTACCATGCGGCACCTTCATTTCCAGCACCATAATCGTGATCAAGATCGCGATCACGCCATCGCTGAATGCTTCTAAGCGGGTTTTACCCATTTTTATCTCCTGTTGTTTGCAAACCTGCCGTCAGTAGCTATTCAGCTCTGATGTTGATAGCTACCCCACTTACCAGACAGGTATAGCGAGGGAATAGCGAGGGAATAGCATTAGGCTGCTTAAAAGCCAGCAGTCTACCCAAGTCGGGTCAGATTGGCATGATCAAACAGACATATTTCTTCACTCCTCCTATGTTTTTGCACAAGATGCGGCCCTGCATTTCGCGCCGACAGCAAAGCCTTTCACGACAGGATGCGGCCATATGTCGCATTTCAGTCGCCGGCCAGGTCTGCCCTGCTTAAGCTGCGATCAGTCCCAAACCGATCTTCAAAGGAGAACACCATGTACCGCAAATCGACGACTGCCCTGTTATTCACTGTGTGTGCTTACGCTTTGTCTATGCCGCAAGCGTATGCGTATTCCGAGCCTGACTTTCAGGCGGCGTTTCAGGCCTTCCGCGCCAGCTCTGGCAATGAAGAGCGCGCTGCCAAAGCTTTTCAGGATTTGCTCAAAACTGAACCGGGTCAGCCTTTGCTGATGGCCTACACCGGTGCGGCAACCGGCAAGCTGGCAACCACCACCATCTTTCCTTGGAAAAAAATGTCGTATGCAGAAGAAGGTCTGGCCATGATCGATAAGGCGCTGGTGTTGGCCGACAAAGAACCGGCGCAGATGCATGGCAATGTCTTACAACTGCTGGAAGTCAAATTTGTCGCTGCCTCGACGTTTCTGGCGGTGCCGGAATTTATGAACCGCCAGCCACGTGGCCAGAAATTACTGGACGACATACTGGCCCATCCACAGCTGTCGACTGCGGACCTGGGCTTCCGGGGTGAAGTCTGGATGCGGGCTGCGCGTCTGGCGCAGCAACAAAAACGTAATGCCGATGCCAAAAAACTGGCGGAAGAAGTGATACGTATTCAGGCACCGCAAGCAGAAAAAGCGAAGCAATTTCTGCAAGGATTAAGCGCATGAAAACCGTCATTGAATTGCACGGTGTGCATAAATCCTATCAGCTGGGTCAGCATCTGGTGCGTGCACTGCGCGGCGTGGATTTGCAAGTGCAAGCCGGAGAATTGCTGGCCCTGACTGGCCCTTCCGGCAGCGGCAAAAGCACCATCCTGAATCTGTGCGGCCTGATTGATCAGGCTGATCAGGGTCAGGTTGTGATACAGGGCAGCGATATCGCCAGCTTCTCTGAACGCGAACTGACACTGCAAAGACGTCAGACCATAGGCTTTATCTTCCAGAGCTTCAATCTGGTACCGGTCATGACGGTGGCAGAAAACGTCGACTATCCGCTGTTCTTAAATGGCGTGCCAGAAGCCGAGCGCAAAGTCAGGGTGGCGGCGCAACTCAAGGCGGTAGGACTGGAAGAACATGCACAGCACCGGCCGGATGCCTTGTCCGGCGGCCAGCGTCAGCGGGTAGCGATTGCACGTGCACTCATCAAACGTCCGGCTTTAGTGATTGCCGATGAACCAACTGCGAGTCTGGATTCGGTCACCGCAGATCAGGTGTTAGACCTGATGCGTGAACGCGGTCAGGCTGAAGGAGCGGCGTTTGTGATCGCCAGTCATGATGAGCGCTTAACCCGCCGTGCCGACCGCATAGTGCATTTACTGGATGGGAGACTGCAATGAAACGATTCGGTTTAGAAAGCACCTGGCTGCGCTTTGCCTTCCACAATGCCTTGCGCAACCGGCGCCGCTCACTGGTGACGGTCAGTGTCGCCGCACTGGGGTCGGCTGCATTGCTGCTCGCAGGTGGTTTCGCTTATTCGACTTACGAAGGTCTGGCGCAGTCCGCCGCACGCAGCAGCGGGCATCTGATCGTCGGTACGGCAGAGCACTTTGAAAAAGAAGAAGACACACCGCTGCAATATGGACTCAATAATGTGGCACAACTTGATAAGCAAATCCTGAGCGACCCTGCCGTGCGTTATGTGCTGCCACGCGTGGAATTCAGCGGACTGATCAGCAATGGCGATAAGTCCACCATCATGCTGGGCGTGGGCATCGATGCCGATGCAGAATTTGCCGTCAAAGGCCCTTTCCTCAAAGTGGTAGCTGGCAGCATACTGCAAGACCCGGACAGTACCGACATCGTCATCGGGGAAGCCCTGGCGCGCAGTCTGAAAGCCACACCCGGCAGCAATCTCACATTGATGGTCAGCACCACAGAAGGCGCGCTGAATGCCATGGATGTGAATGTGCGTGGCGTCGTCACTACCGGCATACCCGACATCGACAAACGCCTGATTTACACCGGCATCCACACCGCACAAAGCCTGCTGCATACCGATAAAGTCAGCAGTCTGGGCGTATTCCTGAGCAGCATGCAAGCGACGCCGGAAGCGCAGCATAGACTGCAGCAACAATTAAGCGGCCTCACCATACAGAACTGGGAAGATCAGGCTTTTTTCTATAAATCGGTGCGTGAATTGTATAACCGGATTTTCGGTGCGCTGGGTTTCATCATCAGCCTGATCGTGGTGTTTGTGGTGGCTAATGCGATGGCGATGGCCATCATAGAAAGAACCCGCGAAACCGGTAGTCTGCGTGCGATGGGCACCCTGCCTGGCGAACTGATACGCAGTTTTTCGTATGAAGGCATGTTCCTCGGTGGCAGTGGTGCTTTACTGGGCGCAGCCATCGCAGTCGCTGTAGCCTTGCTGTTGACCGTGTTCCCGGTGCAAATGCCGCCGCCACCTGGCCGCTCTACCGGTTATCCCTTGCTGATCAGTCTGGACCTGAACATGTATGTGCTGACCATCAGCGGCATGATTGTACTGTCCATGCTGTCCTCTGCACTGATTGCACGCCGTACCCTGAACCAGCCTGTGGTGGATGCGCTGGCCCATACCTGAACTGGAAAAAATCATGAAAAACTTACGCTATCCTGGCCGCATCGCCCTCCTGACACTGGGCTGTCTGTTCAGCCTGAGCGCCGCACAGGCCACTGAGGTGAGCCAGATCATCAAAACCACCGATCAACTGCGCACCGGTGGCGGCAATATGCAAGTCGAAACCGAAATCACTACCTACCTCCGAGATGGAACGCTGGAAAAAGAACGCAAATACCGCGTCTATAGCCAGGCCCAGCGCCAGTCGCTGGTCTTGATGCAAAGCCCGGCGGAAAAAGGGCAAAAGGTGTTGATGTCGGGCGATGATTTCTGGATGCTGCTGCCGGGCAGTCAGCGCCCCATGCGTATCACGGCGATGCAGAAATTACTCGGTGATGCCTCGGTCGGCGATATCGCAACCATGAACTGGGCCGATGATTATCAAGCCACACTGACAGGCGAAGAAATATGCGGCAGTCAGCCCTGCCTGCATCTGCGGCTGGATGCGAGCCGCAAAAGTCTGGCCTATCAGCATATAGAACTGTGGGTAGGTAAAAAATATTACGAGCCACTCAAAGCTGACTTATACGTACAGTCTGAAAAACTGGCGAAACAAGCGAGATTTGTGATGGATAAAACGCAGGCTCCGTCTGCGGTGGTGGAAATGCGCCTGAGCGATCAGCTCAGCAGCCACAAAGAGACACGCATACGCTATCTGAGCCGCCAGTCGAAAACGGTACCGGAAGCGTGGCTGAATCCCATGTTCCTGGCAAAAAATCCGGTATTGGAGTGAGCCTTATGTCTGCACTCAAACCCTCAAGCTCTGGCCCCGGTCTGGTAGTCGCATTGCTGTTATCAGGCTGGCTGATGCCACATGCGCAGGCCGCAGAAAACGACTTCAGCTATAGCGGCAACTGGCGTAGCTTGCTCAGTTCCGCCCAGCGCAATACTGGCGGCCCGGCTGCACAGGCAGAGCAGCTACAACCCGGCCTCATCAGCACTGTGCAAAGCAGCCTGCAAACTGAGCTGGAACTGAAGGCGCAATACCGTCAATTGCACAGCACTGTGACTACCCGTGCCGAAAAAAACGATGGCGGCGCAAGCCATAGCACCGCCTGGCTGAATGAGCTGTATGGCAATCTGGATCTGGGTGCATGGCAATTGAGTGCAGGTAAAAAAATCATTGCCTGGGATGTGGGTTATGGTTTTCGTCCGAATGATGTGATACAGCAGGAAACCCGGCGCAGCCTGATCAGCCAGACCGCGGTAGGTAAACCGCTGGCCAGTCTGGATTATTTTACGGCTGAGCAGGCACTGAGTCTGGTCTGGGTGCATCCGGCACACCAGAACAACAGTGAGAGTGATCAGGAGCAGGCTTTGGCGGCGCGCTGGTATCAACGTAGCGGCAATGTGGACTGGCATGGCTTTACACGCTATGGTCAGCAGACTCAGGCCAGTCTGGGAGCGGCCTTTTCCTGGGTCGCCAGCGATGCGATGGAATTACATGGCTCGCTGCGTTACCAGCAACAGGCCAACCAGCTGCAGTATGTGGGTGGCAAGGAACTGGCACGCAGCGCGCCCTGGCAATGGGGCATGCAAAACCATGTCAGTCAGTTGCTGCTGGGGGCGAATCTGACTACCGAAGATCAGCATAGTTTTTTTCTGGAATACTGGTATGACGGCAGTGCGCGCAGCCAGTCGGACTGGCAGCAGTGGTTACAGCATAACCAGCGTTTGCAAGTGATCGCGAGGCAAGCTGGATGGCAGACGGCGGCGGCGACGAATCTGGCCTGGCAGAATACCGCATTCACTGCTGCCAGCAATCTGCATCGCCACAATCTGTTTGCGCGCTGGAGCCATCAGCAAGAAGCCTGGCTGACGGCCATCGATGTACTGTGGATGCCGGAAGATGGCGGCAGAATCAGCAGCTTCAGTGTGGAATGGCAGGGTGACCGCTGGCGCTGGCAGGCCGGTCTGCGTCTGCTGAATGGCCCGCAACAGGCGGTAGTGCGCCAGCTGCCTGGCAGCCACAGCGCCTATGTCGCGGCTAACTGGGCGTTCTGATGCGCGGCCTGGATGCAAGCCTTCAGTGTCGTTATTGCGAACTCAGGGCAGCTCAGCCCTGAGACTAATTTTGTTTCATCATCAAACCACGCACCACATCATTGAAGGCATTGACCAGCCTGGGATCAAACTGCACTTCGATATTGGCATTGATTTCCGAGATGGCGCTGAGCAGACTCTTTTTATAACTACGGTCAGAACGTTCCGTGGTGATCGAACAGAAGGTATCGATAATCGCCAGCATGCGGCCGCCGGGATGGATTTGCTCTCCGCTCAAACGATTCGGATAACCGCTGCCATCGTAAAATTCGTGATGATCGAGCACCATTTTTGCAGCTTCATCCCAACCGGAAAAACGCTGCAGCATCTGATACCCGATCAGCACATGTTCCTGGATGATGCGCTGCTCCTCACGTGACAGATGACCTTCTTTGTTAAAGATGGAGTGAGGAATAAAGGCCATCCCTAAGTCATGCATTAGTACCGCTGCCTGTAACTGATCCGGGTCGACCACGTTACCGACCGCCTGATTCAGTGCCTCTGCCAATTGCACCGTCTGCGTACTGCGATTTTTACGGAAAATGCTCAGATTATCGATGTAAGAAGCCCAGTTTTGCATCAGCACCAGATCAGCAGGCAGTGCCTGTACTGTACGCTCAGTTTTGGCTGCCTCAGATTTGGAAGATACCCTGCCACCCAAGGCAATAATCGCATCGCGGAAATACTCAGCACGCAGACCCGAAGCGCAACGTTTTTGTAGTTCCTCACATACAGCAGCCAGCCGCGCGCGCCGCAGTTCATCGCCGACACCTTCATTGATCAGCTCAGTCAACAGCTGTTCAATTTCATCGGTCGCCAGCAGCAAAAACTCACCCAGTTCAGGAAAATACTGCTCAGGATGTGCGCGCAGCACAGAGAAAATTTCTTCTATCCTATGCATCAAGGCATTGAATGGCGCCAGTCCCACCATCTGGCAATTGCCTTTGAGCGAGTGCATGGAGCGGAACATACGGTGTATATATTCCGGCCCGCCATGACGGTTCAGGGCCTTAACGCAGGAATCCACTTCGATACAACATTCACGCGTGCAATCGACAAAATCATCAATGATGGTGCGTTCCATTTTCAGGAACTCAGGGCAGGTGAAGAAATTATTCTGTACGGTAGTGTTCATATTTCCCGGCTTTCAGCGACTGAGTTGGCAAGGTTGACGGACATGACACAGCTTAGGGGTACAGCAGAGAGGCAGTATGCGCGTCAGACAGGCGTTGTTACGCGGCACGCAGTTGTTCTTACTATAGTGCAATTCGCAGGGCTTGGACAGAATTCCGCTACAGACCGAAATGTCGGGCGATATTTTTTGTGAGATTTACGAATTACTGTTGGTTTTTAGCTCATTGGCCTTCGGTTGCACAATTGGATAAGAAAGCCGTCATCCCATCTGCTCATAGGCTTTTAGTCCATCAAATGATGTAACTATCAGGAAATTCGGGCAGTTATTTTTTTACTTTTTGGAGATTTAATTGAATAGTATTTTTTTAAGCATAATCGAAAAATTAGCTGATAACCCTGCGATGATAGTGATTTTCATGCAGTCTTTTTTCCTTTATCAAATTGCAAAAAGAGAAAAATAGAAAATGACACATACGAAGTTGGGAACCTGCTCGACTAACCATAGTAAGTACGTCTGTCGCAAACAGCTTATGATGCGGCTTGACTTAGAGTGCACTCCAAGCTCCAGACTATACCCATGACCACGACTCTGACGATACAACAGGCCGCAGCGGCAACCGGACTCAGCGTGCATACCCTGCGCTATTACGAGCGCATCGGTTTGCTCGATCCTATCAGCCGGCGCGACAATAGCCACCGCTTATTTCGCGAAGAAGATTTGCTGTGGATAGCGTTCCTGCTCAAGCTGCGGCGCACTGGCTTGCCGGTACGCGACATGCTGCAATATGCGGCATGGCGGCGACAGGGAAATACCGTTCAGAGTGTGGCTGCACGCAAAGCTTTGCTGATTGCGCATACGCAGAGCGTGGAACAGAACCTGGCTGAATTGCACAGCAACCTGCAAGTCCTGCAGCGCAAAATCGCGATGTATGAGGAGCTGGAAGTCAGCAATCCTGGCCAGAGCAACCACATGGAGCCATGAGATGCAAACACGAACTCACAATGAGATTACCTCACTCAGCACCATCCCCATGCGCGAGCTGGGAAAAAACGGGCCGCGCGTATCCGCCATCGGCTTAGGCTGCATGGGCATGAGCGATTTTTACGCAGGCCGTGACGATGCTGAATCGGTCGCTACCCTGCACCGCGCACTGGAACTGGGCATCAACCTGTTCGACACCGCCGATATGTATGGGCCATATACCAATGAAGAACTGATAGGCCGCGCGATGCAGGGCAAGCGTTCACAGTGCTTTCTGGCGACTAAGTTCGGCATCGTGCGCGATCCGGCACATCCACATGCACGCGGAGTGAATGGCAGTCCAGAGTATATACGTCAGTCGGTAGAAGGCAGTCTGCGCCGCTTACAAACTGATCATATCGACCTGTATTATCAGCACCGGATAGACCGCCAGATTCCTGTCGAAGAAACCATGGGCGCGCTGTCGGATCTGGTGCGGGCTGGCAAAGTACGCTACTTAGGCTTATCAGAAGCCTCAGTCGCCACCATAGAGCGTGCCCATGCGGTGCACCCGCTGACTGCAGTGCAAAGCGAATATTCGCTGTGGACGCGAGACCCGGAAGCCGGTGTACTCGCGGTCTGCCAGCGTCTGGGCATAGGCTTCGTGCCTTACAGCCCGCTGGGCAGAGGCTTTTTAACCGGGGCCCTGACCAGCCCAGATCAGTTTGCAGAAGATGACTACCGCCGCCACAGTCCGCGTTTTCAGGGCGAAAACTTCACGCGTAATCTGGCGCTGCTTGCTCAGGTCAGACAGCTGGCACAAAGCTATCAATGTACGCCCTCACAACTGGCGCTGGCCTGGGTGCTGGCACAAGACCCGCATATCGTACCCATCCCCGGCACCAAACGGCGCCGCTATCTGGAAGAAAATCTGGGGGCTCTGCAAGTCAAGCTGAATGCCAGCGACCTGGCCACGCTGAATCACTTATTCCCACCAGATATCGCTGCCGGTGAACGCTATAGCGCGCAGAGCATGCAGGTATTGAATGGCTGATTGCCCCGTCAGCAGCGCGATGAGCAGCGCTGCGCTGCTGTCCGGATGCGTCTGGAGCACAAATAAATTGCAAATCAGGCAAATATAAAGCATGATTTAAAGCTTAACTTAAGGCAATTTTTTGCTCCACCTGAAAATGAAAAACATCCATAAACTTTCCGCGTTGGGTCTGGCAGTGGCTGTCATCGCCTTTTTGGGATGGCGCTGGCAGTCAGGGCGCGCTGACATTGAGGCTGCCGCGATAGTCGCAGCCAATGCACAGACTTCTGGCACGCAACAAAAAACCACAATGACGTCAGTCTCTGCTGCCTTGATCAGCCCGACCTCTGAGCAGAACGTCAGCCCTGACGCCAAACAGGCAAAATCAGGCATGGCAGGAAAAATTGACCTTACCCAGGAAGAGCTCAAAAAACTGGAAGGTTTTTGTGATGACTTACTTAGCCATATCAGCAGCGAAAAAGATCTGGATAAATTTCCAGACAGGCTGAAAAAAGAAAGTCCGGCTGCGCGCGACAGACTGATACAGTATTTATCCGCCATGCTCAACCGTGAAACCGATGTGGTCAGGCGCGGCGCCATCCTGTTTTTGCTGGCCCAAATACAGTCTCAACAGGTCTCTGCTAACGATCTCAAGGATGAAAAAAACTGCGATGAATCCGACGATTGCATGAACAAATTCCGGCAACTGGCCAGTGTCAGGGCCCAAGCCAGCGTACGCGCATTAATTCAGCAAGCCACCACCAGTACTGAGCCGGAGCTGTATGCAATGGCCTATAAGAGCTGCAATAACTTTAACCTGGCACCTGATCAGGCTTGCCTGCAAATCTCCAGCCGGCAATGGACCAGATTAGATAGTGATAATGCGCTCGCCTGGATGTTTCTGTTGCTTGATCAAAAGAAAACCCCGACACCAGCGGCAGAGTTGAACGCTACACTGAACCAGATTTCCCGCGCCGGCCAGTTTCAGGCTCGCATGCAAACGCTGCAAGAAATCATTCTGACTTTGCTGCGCCAGCTGGATGACACCGGTATGCTGCTGGAAGTCGCCGCATTGCAGGCAATGACCAGTATCGTGCAGGCTAACTCTCCGTATTCGGTGCTGTATGACAGTTGCCAGAAGCAGATAAAAACAGATGCAAGCCTGAAGCCGGTATGCAGCCAGATCGCACAGAATCTGATGGATAAAGATCAGAATTCGCTGCTGGCACATATGCTGGCTGAAAAAATCTCCAGAACCATTAATGGCGCGAGTCCGGCCTTGGATGCATACAAAAAAAATCTAGATGTTATCAACGCTTATTCTCAGCTTAAAGCCCTGCAAAGGATTAAAACATCAGCCAAGGGTCAGAGTATCAGCAAGGCCAGCATGAAACAGGACTGCAAACTGTTCGTGAGCGACTTCTATCGCGATGCGCTGAATCTGTCTGCAGGCGAAGTCAGAGTGAGTCAACAGCAGCGCCTGGCCAGCGGCCTGACGGATGAGCAAATACTGGAGCAAGCGAAAAAACTACGCGTCGAATTGTCGGCACAGCAGAAATAAAGGCTGTGCTGTATTTTTAAGTCTTAGCCAGCAGCTGTTGTGCTAAACGTCTGTGCGCGCTTGCAGTAACCATACTGATTCGGTGGCGGGTGCTTTGCCTTTGATGCCACCGGCAACCGCTACCCGGGTCAGGTGACTGAGCTGATAGCGCTGTGCATAATGTTGCTGCACTTCTGACGTCAATACCGCAAACGGCGGCCCGTCTGCCAGTGCCTGCTCATATTCATAAGTGATCAGCAATTGCGCAGCATATTGGCTCAGCGCCTGCAGATGCTGGCTATAGGCGGCACGCATGGCTGGCGGCAGAGCCACCAGTGCTGCCCTGTCGTACACGGCATCGACAGTCCCCAACAAAGCCGCATCCAGGCTGAAGAAATCACCGACAAACATATCGATACCGTCTGCACTGAATCGCAATAAATCAGCATGCTGCGTCACGACAGGCTGCAGCTGTAATTCTTCAAACAAAGCGCGGATCGCGATCTCGCTGAGATCGATGCCAGCCAGCCTGTATCCACTTTGTCTGAGCCAGTGAATATCCAGCGTCTTGCCACACAAGGGCAAAAATACACGCGCTCCCGGCGCCAGCTGCAGACTCGCAACATGCTGAGTTAACAGGGGGTTCGCTTGCACCAAATGGAAGGCGATTTCTTCGCGTTCCCATTTGCCGTGCCAGAATTCTGCTTCCATCTTTTTTCCCTTAAAGTTATGCGGTCTGAATCAAGGCTGCTTGCACTTGCATCCACATCAGCATCGGCCAGATCGTAGCTTGAATATGCGCTGCCTGAAAAAGAATAGCAACTCAAGCTCAAGTCAGGATGCATCCTCTCTGTTTCAACATACATGCGGCTGACTGCGCTGCCCCACGGCCTAGTGCATGTAGCCAATTCCAACAACACATGCGTATCGCCGTGCACAGAAAGCGTAAATCACATACAACGGACACGCTACCCGCCTGAAAAAAACCCCGTCCTTCTGCAAAGACGGGGTCTGTTTGCCAGTTTTGCGACCGCAGTCGCAATCCTTAGCGGAACTTACTTCTTACGCTGAGGCGGCAAGTCGGTGCAAACGCCTTTATAGACTTCTGCTGCCATGCCTATCGATTCACCAAGCGTAGGATGCGGATGGATAGTTTTACCGATATCCACTGCATCTGCACCCATCTCTATCGCCAGTGCAACTTCACCTATCATGTCACCAGCGTGGGTACCGACTATGCCGCCGCCGATGATGCGCTTGCTTTCTGCATCAAAGATCAGTTTGGTAAAGCCTTCATCGCGGCCATTGGCTACTGCGCGACCCGATGCCATCCATGGGAAGACACCTTTTTCGACTTTGATGCCCTTGGCTTTGGCTTCGTCTTCAGTCACACCTACCCATGCCACTTCCGGATCGGTATAGGCTACAGAAGGAATGACTTGCGCATCGAAATAAGCTTTTTCACCAGCCGCTGCTTCTGCTGCCACATGTGCTTCGTGAACGGCTTTATGTGCGAGCATAGGCTGACCGACCAGATCACCAATCGCAAAGATATGCGGCACGTTAGTACGCATTTGTTTGTCGACATTGATAAAGCCACGGTCCGTCACTGCCACGCCTGCTTTGTCAGCAGCGATTTTTTTACCGTTAGGGCTGCGGCCAACTGCGACCAGTACCAAATCATAGAGCTGTGGCGCAGGTGCGGCTTCGCCTTCGACTGCAGCTGCAAACGTGACTTTAATCCCTTCCGGCAGCGCTTCCACGCCCACGGTTTTGGTCTTGAGCATGATATTGTCGAAGCGTTTTTCATTGTGCTTCTGCCAGACTTTCACCATATCGCGGTCAGCACCCTGCATCAGGCCGTCCATCATTTCGACCACATCAATGCGTGCACCCAGCGTGGAATACACGGTCGCCATTTCCAGACCGATGATGCCACCACCGATGACCAGCATGCGTTTCGGCACCTGACGCAATTCCAGCGCGCCGGTACTGTCAACGATGCGTGGATCTACAGGTACGAAAGGCAGATTCACAACGGAAGAACCTGCAGCGATAATCGCCTGCTTGAACTGCACCACTTTTTTGCTGCCGTCAGCTGCAGTCACTTCGATGTGGTAAGGGCTCAGGAATTGACCTACGCCTTGCACCACATTGACCTTACGGGCTTTAGCCATGCCAGCCAGGCCTGTGGTCATTTTTTTGATGACGCTTTCTTTGTAACCGCGCAGCTTGTCGATATCAATCGCCGGTTTCGCGAAACTGACACCCAGCGCTTCCATGTGTGAGGTTTCGTCGATCACCGCTGCCACGTGCAACAAGGCTTTAGATGGAATGCAGCCTACATTCAGGCAAACACCACCCAGCGTAGAATATTTTTCTACCAGTACGGTATTCAAACCCAGATCCGCCGAACGGAAAGCAGCTGAATAGCCGCCAGGACCCGCACCCAGAACCATCATGTCGCATTCGATATCGACCTGACCGGCATAGCCGGACGCGACTGGAGCAGGTACTGCCGGTGCACTTGCGACAGGAGCGGCAGCTGCAGGCGCAGATGCTGGTGCAGGTACAGCAGTTGGCGACGCTGTGGCGCCTGCAGCTTCGACCAACAACAGCACAGAACCTTCCGCAACTTTGTCACCGACTTTAACTTTGACTTCTTTCACCACACCTGCATGGCTGGATGGAATTTCCATACTGGCCTTGTCAGATTCCACGGTGATCAAAGACTGATCCACTTTGATGGTATCACCCGCTTTGACCATCAATTCGATGACTTCAACTTCTTTGAAATCACCGATGTCAGGCACTTTAACTTCAACGATGCCAAGCACCGCAGGCGCGGCAACTGGCGCGGCGGCAACCGGAGCAGGTGCTGCAACCGGAGCAGCAACTGCAGGTGCGGCTGTTGCTGCTGTTGCTGCTGTTGCGACCGGCGCTGCTGCAGTGCCCGCTTCTGCCTCAACGATCAGCAGCAAGCTGCCTTCAGCAATTTTGTCGCCGAGTTTAACGCGCAGTTCTTTGATCACACCAGCGTGGCTGGATGGGATTTCCATACTGGCTTTGTCGGACTCAACGGTGACCAAAGACTGATCGACCTTGATGCTGTCGCCGACTTTGACCAGCAATTCGATGACTTCAACTTCTTTAAAATCGCCGATATCGGGAACTTTGATTTCTATTGTGCTCATGCCCGGTTCTCCATTCACAGCAAGGTTTTACGCATGTCGGCCAGGATATCGGCCAGATAAGCAGCGAATTTGGCAGCCATCGCGCCGTCGATCACGCGGTGATCATACGACAGCGACAAAGGCAGCATCAGGCGAGGCACAAATTGCTTGCCGTCCCATACCGGTTTGATGCCGGATTTGGACAAGCCCAGGATCGCAACTTCAGGTGCATTGATAATCGGTGTGAACGCAGTACCGCCTATGCCACCTAAAGAGGAAATCGTGAATGTCGCACCTTGCATATCGGCCGGTTTGAGTTTGCCGTCACGTGCTTGCGCTGACAGTTCGCCCATTTCACGTGCGATCTCAGACACCGTTTTCTGATCCGCGTTTTTCACTACAGGTACGACCAGACCATTCGGCGTATCCGCCGCGAAACCGATGTTGTAATACTGTTTCAGGATCAGGTTTTCGCCAGTTGCATCGAGCGAAGCATTAAATGCCGGGAATTTTTTGAGTGCAGCCACACTCGCCTTGATCACAAACGCCAGCATCGTCAGCTTGACGCCGGATTTTGCCAGCGCTTCGTTAGACGACTTACGGAATTCTTCCAGGTCGCTGATATCGGCTTCTTCAAAATGCGTGACATGCGGGATCATGACCCAGTTGCGATGCAGATTCGGGCCAGACAGTTTCTTGATACGGGACAGCGGCTGCGTCGTAGTGGCACCGAATTTACTGAAGTCCAGCGAAGGCCAGGCCAGCAGATTCAGACCAGTGCCGCTGCCATTCACCGGTGCGGCAGGTGCCACGGCAACGACTGCAGTCGAGCCAGCCATAATGCCCTTGACGAAGTTCTGTACGTCTTCCTGAGTGATACGGCCTTTTTGACCAGAACCGGCTACACGGCTCAGATCCACGCCGAGCAGACGTGCAAACTTACGGATGGACGGGGAAGCATGTGCCTTACCCGCAGCAGCGGTGGCGACTGGGGCAGCAGCTGCAACCGCAGGTGCAGGCGCAGGAGCCGGTGCAGCAGCGACTGGCGCTGGTGCAGCAACAACCGGGGCAGCTGCCGGAGCCGGAGATGGAGTTGGCGCAGCCGCTGGTGCTGCCGCTGGTGCAGCCGCATCAGCGCTGGCTTCCACGATCAGCAGCAAGGAACCTTCAGCGACTTTATCGCCTAGCTTCACTTTAATTTCTTTGACGACGCCGCCGTGGCTGGAAGGAATTTCCATACTGGCTTTGTCAGATTCTACGGTGATCAGGGATTGATCCACTTTGATGGTGTCGCCGACTTTGACCATCACTTCAATAATCTCGACTTCTTTGAAATCGCCGATATCCGGGACTTTGACTTCAATTGCGCTCATAAATTAGCTCCGTTTGCGTATCTTTAACAGGGTGTGTCCTTTGCAGCCAGCCGGGAGACGCTGCGCATCCCCCGGCGCTGACATTACACAGTCACCGGATTTGGTTTATCCGCATCAATGCCGTACTTAGCGATTGCCTGGGCAACCACGGAAGCAGACAAAGCACCTTCGTCAGCCAGGCTCTTCAGTGCAGCGATGACGACGAAATAGCGGTTAACTTCAAAGAACTCACGCAGTTTGGCGCGGGTATCGGAACGGCCATAGCCATCGGTACCCAGAACTTTATAGCTGCGGTCTTTAGGAATGAAAGCGCGGACCTGTTCTGCAAAAGTACGCATGTAATCGGTCGAGACTACGATAGGACCCTGAGTATCTTTCAGGCACTCAGTGATGTAAGGCAGGCGCGCTGTTTCTGTCGGGTGCAGCATGTTCCAGCGTTCTGCGTCCTGACCATCGCGTGCCAGCAAAGTGAAGGATGGCGCAGACCAGACATCGGCTGCGATACCCCAGTCGTTTTTCAGCAATTCAGCAGCAGCAATCACTTCACGCAGAATAGTGCCGGAACCCAGCAACTGGACGCGGTGTTTAGTGACTTCCGGCGCTTTCTGCAGTGGGTACAGGCCTTTCAGGATGCCCTCTTCCTGACCTGGCTGGATACCTGGATGGCTGTAGTTCTCGTTCATCAGTGTGATGTAGTAGAACACATCTTCCTGGTTAGTGATCATGCGACGCAGACCATCATGGATGATCACGGCCACTTCATGTGCGAAGGTCGGATCGTAAGGTACGCAGTTCGGGATGGTGGACGCCAGAATGTGGCTGTGTCCATCTTCATGCTGCAAACCTTCGCCATTGAGTGTAGTACGGCCAGCCGTACCGCCCAACAAGAAGCCACGTGCGCGCATATCACCCGCAGCCCAGGCCAGATCGCCGATACGCTGCAGACCAAACATTGAGTAATAGGTGTAGAACGGGATCATCACACGGTTATTGGTCGAGTAGGAAGTCGCCGCAGCGATCCAGGAACTCATACCACCGGCTTCATTGATACCCTCTTGCAGAATCTGACCGGCTTTATCTTCACGGTAGTACATGACCTGGTCTTTATCGACCGGTTCGTACAGCTGACCGACCTGGCTGAAAATACCAATCTGACGGAACAGACCTTCCATACCGAAAGTACGCGACTCATCAACCATGATAGGCACGACGCGCGGACCCACGCTGGCATCACGCAGCAAGGCGGTCAGGATACGTACATAGGCTGCAGTGGTAGAGATTTCACGGCCTTCGGCAGTCGGCTCCAGCATGGCCTGGAACGCAGACAACGCTGGCACCACCAGTTGTTCATCCGCTTTCTGACGACGTTGTGGCAGGTAACCGCCCAGGGCACGGCGACGCTCATGCAGATACTGCATTTCCGGCGTGTCATCCGCAGGTTTAAAGAATGGAATTTCCGGCAATTGCTCGTCAGCGATAGGCAGCTGGAAGCGGTCACGCATTGCTTTGATCGCTTCATCATCCAGCTTCTTGGTGTTATGTGCAGTATTACGCGCTTCACCGGCCTTACCGAAGCCAAAGCCCTTGATACTCTTAGCCAGAATCACAGTAGGCTGGCCTTTGTTTTCCTGCGCGACTTTGAATGCTGCGTAAATTTTGTGTGGATCATGACCACCACGGGTCAGACGCCAGATATCGTCATCCGACATATTGCTGACCATTTCCAGCAATTTCGGATGCTTGCCGAAGAAGTGCTTACGCACATAGGCACCGTCTTTGGCTTTGTAGTTCTGATATTCACCGTCTACGGTTTCCATCATCACTTTTTGCAGGATGCCTTCTTTGTCCTTCGCCAGCAACTCATCCCAGCCACTGCCCCAGATCACTTTAATGACATTCCAGCCAGCGCCACGGAAATCGGATTCGAGTTCCTGAATGATTTTGCCGTTACCACGTACCGGACCATCGAGGCGCTGCAGATTACAGTTGACCACGATAACCAGATTGTCCAGCTGTTCGCGGCCAGCCATACCGATCGCGCCCATGGATTCCGGTTCGTCCATCTCACCGTCACCGCAGAAGGCCCAGACTTTACGCTTCTCGGTATCAGCAATGCCACGTGCATGCAGATACTTCAGGAAGCGGGCCTGATAAATCGCCATCAAAGGGCCCAGACCCATCGATACGGTAGGGAATTGCCAGAAGTCTGGCATCAGTTTTGGATGCGGATAAGAGGACAGACCCTTGCCATCGACTTCGCGGCGGAAGTGCAGCAACTGTTCTTCGCTGATACGGCCTTCGAGGAAAGCGCGGGCGTAAATGCCAGGTGCGGAGTGCCCCTGAATGTACAGCAGGTCGCCGCCATGTTCTTCAGTCGGTGCATGCCAGAAGTGGTTAAAGCCTATGCCCAGCATATTCGCCAGCGAGGCGAAACTGGACAAGTGACCACCGAGGTCGCCATCCACACGATTGGCCTTGACCACCATCGCCATCGCATTCCAGCGCATGTAAGAACGCAGACGTTCTTCGATTTCCAGATTACCCGGGCAATGCACACCCTGGTCAGCTGGGATAGTATTGACGTAAGCGGTATTGCTGGAGAAAGGGATATGGGCACCGCGACGGCGTGCCAGATCCAGCATACGCTCCATCAGATAGTGGGCACGGTCCGGACCTTCAAGCTCGATCACAGCTTCGAGTGCATCTAACCACTCGTTGGTTTCCATGACATCAGGATCATTAACGGCTTGCGCCAGAACTTGGTCTATCTGAGGTGACATACGGGTCTCCGGTTGGTGCGCTGATGAGTACAACGCGCGTTAGCATTTCGACGAATTTACAGCTTCAATTTTTTTAGCTTAAGCATTCTAACAGGGCTTTTTTCATTTTCCAAATGGTGATATTTGATTTCATAATGCGGGATTTTGTTTGCACTGCAACACACTATGAGGAGCGTACTTTGTGTATCGCTTTTGCCACATCACCCATCAGGATTTGTCGTTTTTTTGCGATCACGGCGACCGGTAATCATGACGAAAAAAAAACAGGACAATGATTGCTCATTGCCCTGCTTTTTTGCTTAATACCTGACTTGCAGTTCAAAAGCTTGCCTGCTCAGGCAAACCCGGCATGATCGCTTTCATGTTGCGTCAGCCTGCTCACACAATTATTTAAACTGATATTTCAAGCCTACTTTGAAGTAACGGCCAATTGCACCGCTGGCATCCATAGGGTTGTAGCTCATGCCACCGTAAGTCAGCGGGTCCAGCGGAGCAACTTTGTCGAACAGATTCTGCACCGAACCAAACACTTCCAGATTTTTCATGGCTTTCCAGCGGAAAGACAGATCTACTGTCGTGAACGAAGCCAGTGTGCAATCCGCAGTTGGCGCATTGCTGCCGTCAGCCAGTTTGGAAGCGCACAGGTCGCCTTCAAAATAGACATTCTTCATTTTGCCGCGATAGTTGACCAGGCCCGTTACATTCCAGTCGCCTTTATCCCAGCCCAGCACAAAATTGACTTTGTCTGCTGGTGTACCGGCGCAGTTGGATGTGTCGCAGTTGCCATGCGTGCCGACATATTCATAAGAGATGCCACTCTTCTCTACGCGCTTCCAGGAAATGACGTGAGTCCAGCGCAGATCGGCCGTCAGCTTGCCGTATTCACCCAGATTGAAACGTTGTTTCGCATCCAGATCCAGACCACGGATTTCTGTGAAGCTGGAGTTACGGTAAGGTGCTTTGGAAATCACCAGGGTACCGGTGTTAGGCACCACCACACCATTGATAGTCAGGTTGTTATCCTGACGGATCGCGGTCGGCAAGGCAGCCGCTTCGGCATAGGCCAGTGGGTTGATTTCATTGCTGCGCTTGATTTTCCAGGCGTCAATCGCAAAGCTGGTGTTAGGCAGGGGATCCCAGACCATACCCAGGGTATAGCCTTTGGAAGTTTCCGGTTGCAGGCTAGGATCGCCCACTTTCACCGCCGCTACAGTCAGTGAGCAGTCGGTTGTGGTCGCACCTGGCAGCGGTGTGCCATTCGGACAACGTACCGGATCACGCACGGTGGCAGAACCGGTACTTTGGCTGGTCGCGCCGGATTCAGCGGCACCCGGTGCGCGGAAACCTTCCGAGTAAGTACCACGCAAAGCCAGTTCTTTGAACGGGGTCCACTTGATACCCAGTTTCGGCGTGGTGGAATTAAAGTTGGTGTATTTGTCGTAGCGAACTGCAGCAGAGGCCTCCAGCGATTTAACGATAGGTGCCAGCACTTCAGCATACAGCGCATAAACTTTTTCATCACCTTTTGCTGCTACATAGCTGGAGTTGATAGAACCATCTTCACTGCCGCTCAGCGCAGGTGAGTCATAGGATTCTTTGCGGTATTCCGCACCCACGGCCAGACCGAGAGAACCAGCCGGTAATTTCATCAGTTCACGTGAGGCCTTGAAATCGATGATATCCATCTGCGTTTTACCATCTGCGACTGCAGTGCGACGCAGTGCATTGTACAAAGCTGCAGAATTCTTACCTGCCTGAGCACCGATATAGTAAGGGAAGTAAGGACTGGTCGCATCACCCAGCGCTGACTTCAATACAGCCATATTCAACATATTGGTGTATTCCAGCTTGAGCTTGGATTCCGAATGCAGGAAAGCTGTATCGAAATCCCAGCCGGCATAGCTACCCTTCAAACCCGCAACAAAGCGGTTGAAGGAGTTGTCTGCATTGCGGCGATGAACACCGATATCAAACGCAGAATAACGCATACGCACCGGAACGCCATACGGGTTTTGCGGATGGGTTGCGCCCAGCAGCATGGTGTTACCGTAGTTGATGACACCGTTCGGATTTCCTGCATTTGGCGGGAAGGCAACGGTAGGCGTGATGCTAGGTGGCGTCAGATCAAAGCCGGTTTTACGCTGGGAATAACCGAACTCTGCATAAGCTTGCAGATCTTCAGATACTTTCCAGGTACCGCGTGCGAACAGGTTCACGCCATCGATTTGTGGCTGCATGGAACGGAACTGATCCTGATTCCACAGGCAACCGCCTTTCGGATCCTGATTAGTAATTGCGGACAAACCTGAGCAACCAGGCAAAGAGACGTAATCCAGGGTTTTCGGATCACGGATAGAACCGGTCGGGCTGGCACTGGCCGAATTATTTCCGGAGATATAACCAGCAGCGAATTGGGTTGCCATCGGATAGCCCCAAGGACGCAGATCGCCGGCACCGATCCAATCACGCCCTTTACGGTCTTTGTTATGAATTTCATTAGATTTGTAAACTTCTGCATTCAGGATCAGGTTATAGCGATCTTCATCATAATCGCCGAAACCGGCTGTCAGCGCAGCCTTAGTCTGATTGTTGTCATGGTATTTAGAGGTACCGGCAGAGGCAGAAGCAACGATGCCTTTGTAATTCTGTTTCAGAATAATGTTGACCACGCCTGCGATCGCATCCGCGCCATACACCGCAGAGGAGCCATCTTTCAGAATCTCAATTCGTTCCACCACTTCCATAGGAATGGTGCTCAGATCGGTGAAGGTTTTCTGACCGTCGTCAGCGCGGCCAAACGATGCCATACGACGACCGTTCAGCAACACCAGCGTCGAAGTCGCACCCAGACCACGCAGGGAAATCGCAGTAGAACCCGCCGCAAAACCGTTACCAAAACCGGTTGGCAGTGAGCCGGCGCCATCTGCGGCCAGACTTTGCAAATACTCAGCCACAGTTGCCTTACCGGATTTATCAATATCAGCGCGGTTAATAATCTGTATCGGAGAAGCTGTTTCTGCTTCTGCACGTCTGATATTGGTGCCAGTGACTTCCACGCGCTGAATCTTGCTGTTTTCCTGCGCTTGCGCTTGGGCCTGAGCAGGCAAGGCGGCGATCCCGGCGGCCACCATCAGGCTACCGGAAAACATGACGCGCAATGAACGCGCCAACACTTTCTCTTTATACATAGTCACACTCCAGTTTTATATATTTTAATTAACACCCATTACCACCAGACCTCGGCAGTTGCAGAAAAACTTTCCATCAGATTTTGCAAATTCATGACTAATCTGAAAATCAATTTTCACAAATGAGATGAAGCCATCAGGCGTTTTAAGTGTCAACGAATTATGAATTCCAGTTACGATAAAACAACAAAACATCTGCCAACTAAGTACAAATACGTATAAAAAATTTAAGTAAAATGGCAAAAAAAAGCGACTAAAAAGAGATGAAGTCCGCAACAGTGAAGGGCAGGCACCAGTCTGTGCGTTATAGCCGCGCTGCATCCTTTATAATCACGCTTTGACCTAGCTCCCTACCCACCATCATGACCGCCCAAATCATCAACGGAACCGAACTCTCCCAACAAATCCGCGCCGACGTCAAACAACGCGCCGCCGCCCTGACTGCCAAAGGCCAGCAACCTGGTCTGGCAGTGATACTGGTTGGCGACAATCCTGCCTCCCAGGTCTATGTACGCAATAAAGTCAAAGCCTGCGAGGATTGTGGCTTTTATTCGATATTGGAAAAATACGAAGGCACGCTGAGTGAAGCTGAATTGCTGGCGCATATCACACGCCTGAATCAGGACCCGAAAATTAACGGCATCCTGGTGCAACTTCCCTTGCCTGCGCATATCAACGCCAATAAAGTCATTGAAGCGATCGCTGCTGAAAAAGATGTCGATGGCTTCCATATCAGTAACGCCGGTTTGCTGATGACTGGCCAGCCGCTGTTCCGTCCATGTACACCGTATGGTGTGATGAAAATGCTGGAATCGATTAACTACCCGGTACGCGGCGCCAATGCAGTCGTGGTCGGTGCTTCCAATATCGTCGGTAAGCCGCAAGCCATGTTGCTCTTGCAAGCGGGCGCGACCGTCACCATCTGTAATTCCAAGACCCGTGATCTGGGCGCACACACCCGCAATGCCGACATTCTGGTTGTCGCCACTGGCAAACGTAATCTGGTCACCGCCGATATGATTAAGCCAGGTGCAGTCGTGATCGACGTCGGCATGAACCGCGATGATGAAGGCAAACTGTGTGGTGACGTCGATTACCTGCCAAGTAAAGAAGTCGCGGCTTACATCACGCCGGTACCAGGTGGCGTGGGCCCTATGACCATCACCATGTTACTGGTGAATACTATCGAAGCTGCAGAAAGAATGTAAATATGAAGCAAGCCTATCCATTGCTGGACCAGAGTGATTTGACCCGTTTTCAAGATATCCGCGCCGAACAGGTAACGCCCTCAATTGCCGAATTGCTGAGCCAGGCACGCGCAGTCGTGGCCCGTCTGAGCAGCGCAAGCGAGGCGCCGGACTGGGAACATTTCGTCCAGCCTTTGGAAGAGGCGACAGAAAAACTCGGACGCGCCTGGAGTGTGGTCGGCCATCTGAATGCCGTTGCTGACACACCGGAAATGCGTGCGGCCTACAACGACAATCAGGCCGCTGTGACCGAATTCTGGACCGAACTCGGCCAGAATCTGGCGCTGTTTGAGCGCTATAAAGCACTGCAGGCGAGTCCGGATTTTTCATCTTATTCGCAAGCACGCAAAACCATCGTCGAACATGCAATCCGCGACTTCCGTCTGAGCGGTGCAGAATTAGCGGACGACAAAAAGCAGCGTTATGCAGAAATTCAGGAACAGCAAGCTGCGCTGACCACCCGTTTTTCTGAAAACGTACTCGATGCCACCAATGATTTCGGTCTGTGGGTGGAGTCTGAACAAGAGCTCAGCGGCTTGCCGCAAGATGTGATTCATGCCGCCAAGGCAGCGGCAGAAAAAGACGGCAAATCCGGCTATAAATTCACGCTGCATTTCCCGTCTTATTATCCCCTGCTGCAGTATGCGGAAAACCGCAACCTGCGCGAACAGATTTATCGTGCCAATGCGACCAAGGCCTCAGAGCTGGGTGCAAATCCTGACTGGGATAACAGCACCATCATGCGTGAATTACTGGCCTTGCGACGTGAAGAAGCGCAGCTACTCGGCTATGCACATTTTGCTGAAGTGTCGCTGGTCAGCAAGATGGCTGACTCACCGGCACAGGTGATCAGCTTCCTCGAAGATCTGGCGCAGCGTGCGCGTCCCTTTGCAGAACAGGATTTGCAAGAGCTGCATCAATTCGCACAGGAACAATGCGGCCTGACGGAACTGCAAGCCTGGGATGTCGCCTATGTCTCTGAAAAACTGCGCGAACAACGCTATGCGTTTTCTGAGCAGGAAGTCAAACAATACTTCCCTGAACATAAGGTCGTGGCCGGTTTATTCCGTGTCATCCAAACCCTGTTCTCAGTCTCGATTTTGCCGGATCAGGCACCTACCTGGCATCCGGATGTCAAATTCTTCCGTATAGAAAAAGATGGTCAGTTACTGGGTCAGTTTTATCTCGATCTGTATGCACGCTCCGGCAAGCGCGGCGGCGCCTGGATGGATGATGCGCGTGGCCGTCGTCGTATCGGTGAACGCATACAAACGCCGGTGGCCTATCTGGTCTGTAATTTCTCGGAACCGCTCAATATCAATGGCGTGGCGCGCCCGGCCTTGTTCACTCATGATGAAGTCATCACCCTGTTCCATGAATTTGGTCACGGTCTGCATCATATGCTGACTCAGGTCGAGGATTTATCGGTATCCGGCATTTCCGGTGTGGAGTGGGATGCGGTCGAGCTGCCATCTCAGTTCATGGAGAATTTCTGCTGGGAGTGGGACGTATTGCAGGAAATGACTGCGCACATCGATACAGGTGAGACGCTGCCGCGCGCGCTGTACGACAAAATGATTGCGGCTAAAAACTTCCATTCCGGCTTACAAACCCTGCGCCAGGTTGAATTTTCACTCATGGATATGCGTCTGCACAGTGAGTTCGATCCGGCAAACAGCAGCACCGGCATACAAGATGTGGTGGATGCAGTGCGCCGGCAGGTTGCCGTGCTGATGCCGCCAGCTTTCAATCGTATGCAGCACTCCTTCAGCCATATTTTTGCCGGTGGCTATGCGGCTGGCTATTACAGCTACAAATGGGCAGAAGTCTTATCCGCCGATGCGTATGCGGCATTTGAAGAGACGGCAGCGCAGGAAGGCAGCAGTCTGTCTGCTGCGACCGGTGAACGCTTCCGGCGTGAGATTCTGGAAGTTGGCGGCTCGCGCCCGGCCTTGGAATCTTTCCAGGCCTTCCGTGGCAGAGCACCTGCCATCGATGCCTTATTACGCCATAGCGGCATGGCCGCCTGATTTCAGCAAATGGAGAAAGCGATGTCTACTTTTCCTCAAGCATTCCGCCCTGCCCTGCTGGCTTGCGCGATGTTGCTATGTGCCGCGCAAGCCCATGCGCAATTGTATAAGACCGTGGGTCCGGACGGGAAAATCACGTATTCCGACACCCCACCGGCCGCCAATCAAAAACTGCTGGAAACCCGCAGCCTGAATCCTGCTGCCGAAAGCAACCGCCTTCCTTACGAACTGTCACTGGCCGCAGGTAAGAACCCGGTCACAATTTATACCGGCAATAACTGTGCTCCATGCAACGAAGGCAAATCCCTGTTGAAATCTGCAGGCATTCCATTTGCCGAAAAAACAGTGAAAACCAAAGAAGACAGCGACAAGCTGCAGCAAGTCAGCGGCGATACCCAACTGCCTTATTTACAGGTAGGTAGCCGTGGTCTGCATGGTTACAATACTGAGGACTGGAAGGGCGCGCTCAGCAGTGCCGGTTACCCGGCCAGTAATATGCTGCCTGGTGATTACCGTTATCCGGCTGCGGAAAGTGCTGCGCCCGTCACAGCTGCCGCAAACAAGGCAGCAGAACCGGCGGCGAAGAAAAAGAAGCAGCCTGAACCTGTGAAAAAAGAAGCTGACAATGGATTCCGGTTCTGAACAATGAAGATAGACTTTCACAGCAATGTCGCTGACAAGCTGAATTACACCTGCCGTCTGATACGTAAAGCCTATAACGCTGGTGCCAGGCTGGTGGTGTTCGATACCGATACCAGCCAGCTACGTCAGTTGGATGAGGCATTGTGGACGCTGACGGAAGCAGAGTTTTTGCCGCATGTAGGTATGGATCACGCACACGCCAGTCTCACCCCCATCATTTTCAGTGCAGGCAGGCTCAATGACTGCCCGAATTTTGATTTGCTGATCAATCTGAGCACCAGCGTGCCTGAACATTATCAACAATTTGGCCGCATGATAGAAATCGTGAGTCAGGAGCAGGCAGAGACCCTGTCCGGGCGCGAGCGCTATCGCCATTATCAACAGCAGGGGCACAGCCTCAGCCATTATCCCGCCAAATAAGATGAGTAATCTGATCGATGCCAATATTCCCGTTCTGACTGAGGTCATTCTGCCTGATGCAGAAGCAAGCACAGCACAAGCTGTGGCAGATTCCCACCAGCCAGCGACGCAGGACATGAATGTGGCTATGGAGCAGCACAGCCATAGCGAGCCTCAGCAAGACTGGCAAGAGCTGGAACAGAATGTAAAAGAAGCCGTGCTCAAACAAGTGCTGACGCGCGTGGATTTTGTGCTGGAACACCGGGTCAGGGATGGTCTGGCCGATGTACTGCAAACAGCGGTCGATAAACTGGCGGACGATATCCGGGCAGGTCTTAGTAAATCGCTGGAAGAACTGATCACGCGCTCGGTGAATCAGGAAATTTCCAAACTGCGCTCAGGCAAATAATGCGCAGCGTGGACTGAGCAGCTTAGCGCTCAGACCAGTCAGTACCAGACCCATACTCTCCCCCGGAACACTCTGACAGTCAGGCTACCTGACCATCCGGCTATCCCACCGTCTGACTTTGCGAAGACTCTGAACCATGAAAGTGATCATTCTTGGCGCTGGCATCATAGGCACCTGTAGTGCCTGGTATCTGGCACGTCAGGGGCATGAAGTCACCGTAATTGACCGGCAGCCTGCAGTGGCGCTGGAAACCAGCTTTGCCAACGGCGGCCAGATCTCAGTCTCGCATGCCGAACCCTGGGCCAATCCCGCCGCGCCCGGCATCCTGTTACGCTCACTTGGCAAAGCAGACGCACCGCTGCTATTCCGCCTGCATGCGGACTGGCAGCAATGGCGCTGGGCGCTGGCTTTTCTGCGCGAATGCAGCCCGCACAGAACAAGGCAGAATTTACGTCAGATCGTGGCACTGGCCGACTACAGCCGGCGCTGCCTGATACAACTACGTGCAGACACCGGCATCGCCTACGATGATTTACAGCGCGGCATCCTGCATTTTTATACCGATGAGCAGGAATTCACCCGCGCCCAGCGTGTTGCTGCGCTAATGCGTGAACTCGGCTGTGAACGCCAGACCCTGACGCGTGAGCAGGTGCTGCAAACCGAACCTGCGCTACATCCGATTGCCCAGCGCCTGGTCGGCGGCGATTACACCGCCAGCGATGAATCCGGTGACATCCGGCTATTCGCTGAGCAGCTCGCGCAACAAGCACGCAAGCTTGGGGTGCAGTTTTTATTCCAGAGCGAAATTTGCCGCCTGATTCCGGATGCAGAAGACAACAACATACTGGCCGTAGAAATCATTAATCCGCAAGGACAGCACCAACAACTTTCAGCGGATGCCTATGTGATGGCACTGGGCAGCTACTCAGCCGCCTTACTGAAACCATTGGGTATCCGGCTGGAGATTTTTCCAGCTAAGGGCTATTCGGCGACCTTTAATGTGAGCAATCCCCAGGCTGCGCCTGAGGTATCGCTGACCGATGATGCGCATAAGCTGGTGTTCTCCCGTCTGGGTTCACGCTTGCGCGTGGCAGGAACCTGCGAAATCAACGACTACAGCCGTGCCCTCAATCCTGTGCGCTGCGAAGCATTACGTCGCCGTACGCAAGAATTATTTCCTGATGCCTGCGATTACGAGCACCCCAATTTCTGGGCCGGACTACGCCCGCTTACGCCATCCAATCGTCCCTACATCGGCACCAGCCGGATTCAGAATCTGTATCTGAACACAGGGCATGGCAGTCTGGGCTGGACCATGGCCGCCGGATCTGCGCATGCGCTGGCAGATATCATGGCCGGACGCCGACCTGAAGTCGATTTTCAATTTTCAATCTGATTCAGCTACCTTGGGTCACTTCAGCATACACGCGCTGCCCGTCAACCGTTCATCATTGAGCAGATAAACAAAGCCTTAATGCAACCTGCCGTTGCTGCTACGCATCATTCTGGTGCGAATAACACCTGTGCAAAATCTGCTCAACGCCTGTCTCTCTCAGCAAGGCAAAACACAAGTTGTATTTTCATTGTTATGCTGCACCGCACATATTTTTTAACTAAGCCGTCTTGCGCGTATTTACACAGGCTGGCGACAACTCTATCCCCAAAAAAACAGTTGATTTTTAGTCCAATTTTGGTGCAAATCCTCCCAAAAATCAGGCATATAAAAAATGCTGCCTGGCAGGAAAAACCGCACAAAATAGCTTTGCGAAATAAAATTTCTGTTGTACCTTTTGTCTATTCAGTTTTCTGAATAAGTTGGTTAGCAGTATTGTTGTCCTACTTAAAATAAACCTTAGGAGTATGTTCATGTCGTTCAAAACTAAAATGATTCCACTGGCTGGCGCAATCGCTTTCGCTTTCGCTGGTTCTGCGGCAGCTCAGGAAATGGTAGTAAAAATCGGTCACGTAGGCCCTGTGTCCGGTGCGATTGCCCACTTGGGTAAAGACAATGAAAACGGCGCCAAAATGGCGATTGAAGAGCTGAACGCTAAAGGCGTTTCCATCGGCGGCAAAAAAGTTAAATTCGAATTGCTGGCAGAAGATGATGGCGGCGATCCAAAACAAGGTACTACCGTTGCGCAAAAACTGGTTGACGCGAAAGTCAACGGCGTAATCGGCCATCTGAACTCCGGTACGACTATTCCTGCCTCCAAAATTTATAACGATGCAGGCATTCCTCAGATCTCCCCTTCCGCAACAGCTGTTCCTTACACCAACCAGGGTTTCAAAGGCGCATTCCGCGTAGTGGCGAATGACGGTCAGCTGGGTGGCACTTTAGGCCGTTACGCAGTACAGATCTCCAAAGCGAAGAAAATCGCTGTGATCGACGACAAAACCGCGTATGGCGAAGGCGTTGCTAAAGAATTCATGAAAGGCGCAAAAGGTAAAGGCGCAGAAATCGTGGTACAGGAACACACGACAGACAAGTCCAATGACTTTGCAGCGATCCTGACCACCATCAAAGCAAAACAACCTGACCTGATTTTCTTCGGCGGTATGGATTCTGTTGCAGGTCCTATGCTGCGTCAGATGAAAGCGCTGGGCGTGAATGCTAAATTCATGGGCGGTGACGGTATCTGTAGCGCGAAGCTGATTGAACTGGCTGGCGATGGTATCGGTGAAGGCCAGGTCGTTTGCGCAGAAGCCGGTGGCGTTCTGGATGCACAGAAAAAAATCAATGATGACTGGAAAGCCGCCTACAAGAAAAAATTTGGCGTAGAAGTACAGATCTATGCACCGTATGTGTATGACGCAGTCATGACCATGGTAGAAGCGATGAAACAGGCGAACTCTGCTGAGCCGGCAAAATACCTGCCTATGCTGAAAAAGATCAAATACAAAGGTGTGACTGGCGATATCTCCTTTGATGACAAAGGCGACATCAAAGACGGTACACTGACTTTGTTCACATACAAAGCAGGTAAGCGTGAACAGCTGACTGTCACTAAGTAATCAGCCTTACACGCATTAAAAAAAACCGGCAGTTCGCACTGCCGGTTTTTTTATTGCATCTCAGCAGCCGGAACCGGCCGCTGCAGGCATTATTTCAATGCCAGTATCCATTTCACCAGCGTTTTCGCTTCGGCTTCACTGACTTGGGCATTCGCTGGCATAGGGATCGCGCCCCAGGTACCCGAGCCGCCTTTCAATACTTTTTGTACCAGCTTGGCTTCTGCTGTTTTATCGCCTGCATATTTTTTTGCGACTTCTTTGTAAGCAGGACCAACCACTTTAGCATCCACGTTATGGCAAGCCATACAGTTTTTTGCCTTTGCCAGATCAGCATTAGCCATTGCGGAACCAGATGCAAAAACAGCCATCAGTGCTGCTGCGTATACAGTTTTTTTCATTGCTCTCTCCAGGTTAAAAATGCGTGTTCATTTTAGCTGTATTTTCTCAAGTTAGAACAGAACTTGAGAAAGTGTTGACCTGTTACAAATACCGCTTTACTCTTCATACATTACATCGCCAGTCTGACGGTGTGCTTTATCTAAAGGATACGGTTCTATGCTGCTCATCATTCCTCTGATTTTGTTAGTAGTGTTAAAGTTGGCTGAAGTCTCGATTTTCGCCAGTATGTCGTGGTGGTGGATAGTCGGACTCGCGGTGTTTGCCTTCCTCTGGTTCGAATTTTTTGAGCGCTTATTTGGACTGGATAAACGCCAGGACAGCGCGCATTATGAAAAAATGAAGCAAGAGCGTATCAAGCGCACTTTCGATAAAAAGACTGGCCGACAGTAAGGCCAACACTAAGCCCGCCATCAAAAGCCGACGCTGACTGTCGGTTTTTTTACGCTAATGACATCCGCAGATCACAAACTTCCCGAGCTCAGACAATTACGCTATTTTTTGGCTGTGGCCGAAGAACTGCACTTTGGCCGCGCCGCTCAACGCCTGCACATGACTCAGCCTCCTTTGTCGCAAGCGATACAGGCACTGGAGCAAACGCTGGGAGCCAGCTTATTTATCCGCAGCACACGCCAGATCAGCCTGACGGCAGCGGGCAATGCGCTGATTCCGGAGGCACAAAAATTACTGCAACAGGCACAGCAACTGCCCGAACTGATGCAAGGCTATGCCGCCGGAACCCTGGGCAAGCTGCATCTGGCCTTTGTCTCGATTGCCGATTACAGCGTGCTGCCACCACTGCTAAGGCAATACCGCACACAATCACCCGGGATACGAATTGCGCTGCGTGAAGCGACTACTGATGTGCAGCTACAGGCGCTGGAAGCCGGTGAAATTGATGCGGGATTTTTGATCCCGCCACTGCCTGAACATCTGCAGGCGGATTTACATTACCGCAAAATACTGAATGAAGCGCTGATACTGGCCGCACCTGAACAGTTGCTGCCACCAGGACCAGTGCAACTGGCGCAATGTGTGGGGCAGGAAATCATCCTGTTCCCGCGCCGGATCGCGCCCGCTCTGCATGACGCCATCCTGAGCTGCTTTGCACAGGCAGGCCTGACGCCGGTGATAGGGCAACAGGCAATACAGATGCAAACCATCGTCGGACTGGTTTCTGCTGGCATGGGAATCGCACTTGTGCCACAATCCGTCGCGAACTTAAAGCGGCCCGGTGTGGTCTACCATGCCTTGCTGGACGATGTGCCACAAGTGGAAATCGGCATCGCCTGGCGCAAAGATAATCACTCAGCCGCGCTGACCGCTTTTTTACAGTTATCCGATACCTTTGCCTGACATGGCTGAGGCATGTTTGCACTCATACAGGGCTCAGCCCTTATCTTCACACTGAAACTGATTAGTCATTATGTTGATCCATCCAAATCCTGATCCGGTTGCCTTCGCGCTGGGCCCACTCAAAATTCACTGGTATGGCCTGATGTATCTGGTCGCCTTCACCCAATTCATATTGCTCGGACGTTACCGGCTGCGACTGCCGCACGTCGCAGCCAAAGGCTGGACCCGCGAACATATCGATGACATGCTGTTTTACGGTGTGCTCGGGGTGGTGCTCGGCGGCAGGCTGGGTGAAGTATTGTTTTACGGCCTGCCGTATTACCTGGAACATCCGCTGGAAATTTTGATGGTCTGGAAAGGCGGCATGTCTTTCCATGGCGGTTTCCTGGGTGTGCTGATTGCGATGGCACTGTGGGCGCGCCGCGCCAACATGCACTTAGCCGATGTGTATGATTTCATCGCGCCGCTGGTACCGCTTGGTTATGCGGCTGGGCGTATCGGTAACTTCATCAACCACGAATTACCTGGCCGTCTGGCCAGCCCGGATCTGCCATGGGCGATGATCTGGCCAGGACAGGCGTTACCGGTACACCCTTCGCCGATTTACCAGGCGCTGGTCGATGGCGTGCTGGTGTTCTTCATCCTGTGGTGGTTTGCCAGCAAAGCGCGCCCACGTCTGGCGGTTGGTTCGCTATACGTCATCCTGTATGGCTGCACACGCTTCCTGACTGAATACTTCCGTACGCCGGACTATGAAGTCAATGTGCTGGGACTCACCATCTCGGCTGGGCAAATGCTGTCCTTCCCTATGATTATCGCAGGTGGCGTCTTAATGCTGCTGGCCTATCGTAACGCACCGCCCACCAGCAAATCAGCCTAAGCTGAATCTGATAAAAAAAGCCCGGAAGAGTCATTCTTCCGGGCTTTTTTGTAATTGCAGATTATCACTCAAAGGTACTCAGGGTTTGGCCGGTACGTAGAGGTCTATCATCGCTGCCACCGCGTCGCGGCAGACTGCGCAGAACTTCTCGCTGCGATCAAACATAATGCATTGCATTTCAGGCCGGTAGTAACCGGTCGACTCATAGTTCGCGCCTTCAAATGCGCCTATGGTATGGCGGTGCGGCGCGCTATTGAGTAACTGTGTCGATTTAGCCAGGTCGGTTTTAAATAATGCATTCATTTCCGATTCGGGCCGGTTGGCAGCGCGTAATTCAGCGCGTTTTTTCTGATAAGCGCGCGATGCCTCGTCATACACCTGCTTAGGCCACGGGGTCGGCAATGGTGTGGCTGCCTGCAGATACTGCTTCCACTTCAGTTGCGCCGGATCTTTCATCGCGGTTACATTTGGTTCCCAAGGTTCATTACGCAGCCCGGTACTCTGATAGGCAACTGGCGAGGTATAGTATTCATCAGCCAGACCCGCAAAATGATGGCCGAACTCATGCACAAACAGATAATTCGACCAGTCACTGCCAGCAGCTGCGGTACTGAACTGACCGAAAATCCCGCCACCGCCATAGGTCTGATTGTTGACCAGAATTTCGATAAATTCATACGGCGCATTTTGCGCGATGCTGCGCAGAGCCTGATTATCCAGCGTCAGAATATAACGTTCGCTGCCAAACACATCATAACGCGCACCCAAAGCGGAAGCGTGATACACGCCAGTCGAAGGGCGCGATACGCCGCTTTGTGGGGTAGGTACAGCAATAGCCCAGATATTGAAATCGTTTTCGCGTTCTTTGAATGGCGTGACGGTGAACAAATGCCTGGCCAGGCGACGCGCATCCGCCTCAAATTTCGCCATTTCCTGCTGGGTGTAGCCATCGCCCATAATCAGTAAATCCACCTTATCCGCGGACGCACCGCTGACATGTACAGGGATAGGCTTTAAGCCGCTATCTGGCTGCTTTTTAATTACATCCTGGGCATCGGCATCGACATTAACGCTCCATACCGGCACAAAGCGATTGCTCTCGTCGCGCTTGAGTACGCTGACGGTGACTGGTTTTTCAGGTTTAGGAAAACGCAGCGATTCCTGAAAACTGCGTTTGAGTTTCGCCGCTTCATCGGTACTCTGCCATTCACCAAAAATGGTGGAAAAACCGCGTGAATACAGCAATTCACCGCTGACGGCATCGCGTACCTCGAATTTATTTACACCACGATTAGTCTGATCGGTGCGCTTCTCCAGATTGCCCGGCCATGGCAAGGGCTCGATCAATACACGCTCTATCGCATACTGTTCAGACTTGGCGTCGCCACTATGCTGATAATCGACCCTTACTGTAGCCGGGGTAGCCGGTGCAGACGCCGCCAGTGCGCTGCTGATGGCAGCCGTACTCAGGCAAGCTGCCAGGCTCACTAATTGGAAAAATTTTTTCATAAACACTCACAAAAAAAGAGAGGAATCCTTTGCTGCATGCTTGCTGAATTGGACAAAAACTCTAGTCATAGCGTAGGCAAACATCGCTGGGCAAAAATTATTTAGCAAGATTTCGGAAGATCGCATTGTAGCGCCATGGTTCTCCATGAATGTACACAGAATCAGACATACGCAAAAAAATTTTCAATTTCTGCGTAGCTGGCTGAACTTTTCATCGTTACACTGCTTCCAAGCAGCCTGGTCTTTTTTTGTAGTCAGTGGCAATCACTGCGCCACATTTGGCACCACATCTGGTACCACATAAGCTACGGCCAGCTGAACAGTCACTCAATTTTTAAGGATATTCTTATGCGTCTTACCTTGCTGAGTCTCGCACTCGCTTCTGCATTTCACGCACTGCCCGCCAGCGCCGCGCCAGCTAACAATGCACCGGCTGCCGCAGCCAAACAGGCTGCGCCGCAATCCGGCATCGATCTGCAATGGATAGACAGCAGCGTACGGCCTCAGGATGACTTTTTCAAATTCATGTCGGGCAAATGGCTGGCAACGGCAGACATTCCGGCTGACCGAGCACGCTTCGGTTCTTTCGATCAGTTGCGCGATCTGTCTGAACAAAGCTCGCATGCGATTATCACCGCACTGGCGGCGGACAAACATCTGAAAGCCGGCAGCAATGAACAAAAAATTGCCGATCTGTATAACAGCTTCATGAATGAAGCGCGTGCTGACAAACTGGATATACAGCCACTCAAAGCGATCTTCAGCCAAATCGATAAAGTCAGCCGCAAAGAAGATTTGCCAGCGCTGATCGCGCAACTGGCGCACCTGGGCGTGACTTTGCCCGTGCAATCCGGAGTGGCGCAGGATGCACGCGATTCTGCCAAATACGCGGTGTACATCAGCCAGGGTGGTCTGGGCTTACCGGACCGTGATTACTACCTGAAGGACGACGACGCCAAGCTGAAGGGCTTCCGCGACGCTTACCTGAAGCACGTTGAAAAAATGCTGAGCATGAGCGGCGAAAAAGACGCTGCCCAGGCAGCAGCATCGATACTCGCGCTGGAAACCGCGATTGCAAAAATTCAGTGGACTAAGGTGGAAAACCGTAATCCAGTCAAAACCTATAACAAAATTGAAGTCAGCAAACTGGCTGAGCTGATGCCGGGCTTTAACTGGACCCGCTATTTTGAAGGCACAGGCGTAGGCAAAAAAGTCGATTATGTGATCGTGCGTCATCCTAGTTTCTTCACTGCCTTATCCAAAGTGCAGGAAGAAACGACACTGGCTACCTGGAAAAGTTATTACAAATGGAAAGTACTGAGCAGCTATGCACACCTGCTGTCCAAGCGTTTTGTGGAGGAGGATTTCGCGTTTTCCAGCGTGACGCTGCGTGGCATCCCGGAAAATCAGCCGCGCTGGAAGCGTGGTGTATCTCGTGTAGAAGAAAGTCTGTCTGAAGCGCTGGGTAAAATCTATGTGGAAAAACACTTCCCGCCTGAAAACAAGGCACGCATGGAAAAGCTGGTCGCCAATCTGATCGAGGCTTACCGTCAAAGCATAGAAACGCTGGAATGGATGAGCCCGGAAACCAAGAAAGAAGCGCTCACCAAGCTGTCTAAATTCACACCTAAGATAGGCTATCCCGATGTCTGGCGTGATTACAGCAAACTGAACATCAAAAAAGATGACCTGGTGGGGAATGTGATACGCGGTCGTGAACATGGCTATCAGCGTCAGCTCGCGAAACTGGGTCAGCCGGTAGATCGTAAAGAATGGGGTATGAGCCCACAAACCGTGAATGCGTATTACAACTCACGTCAGAATGAAATCGTGTTCCCGGCTGCCATCCTGCAACCGCCTTTCTTTAATCCGGCAGCGGATGATGCGGTCAATTACGGTGGTATCGGTGCAGTGATCGGACATGAAATCAGCCACGGTTTCGATGACTCCGGCAGCCAGTCTGACGGTGACGGCAACCTGCGCGACTGGTGGAGCAAAGAGGATAAAGCCAATTTCGGCAAACTGACCACAGCGATGATCGCGCAATACAATGCCTACAGCCCGCTGCCTGGTTACAACGTGAATGGTGCGCTGACGCTGGGTGAAAACATTGCCGATAACTCCGGCCTGTCTATCGCCTATAAAGCCTATCTGATTTCGCTGGGCGGTAAACCTGCGCCGGTGATCGATGGTTATAGCGGCGAACAACGCCTGTTCATGGGCTGGGCACAAGTCTGGCGTGGTAAAGCACGTGATGCGGAAGCTATCCGCCTGCTCAATACCGATCCGCATTCACCGGCTTCAGTTCGTGGCAATGCACCGCTGACCAACATCCCTGGCTTCTATTCCGCGTTCGGCGTTAAAGAAGGCGATAAGATGTACGTCGCGCCGGAAAAACGCATCACCATCTGGTAATCAGCATGTTCTGCTGAATGCAGCAGCATTGAGCAAGACAAACCAGACAGCCACTTCCTGAAACGAAGTGGCTGTTTTTTTACTTGACGACATGCTAGCTCAGCATATACAGTCGGGCTTATGAATTCTCACACCCATCATGTCGCCACACGCAATAAGCGCACCGCAGCTCAGACTGCCGGGCCTCAGGCCGCATCGATGCTGACACCAGGGCTACAGCTAAGGCTAACAGCCCTATCCTCGCTACATCTGCAACAACCAGGCTGATTCGTAGTCAGCAGCACGCAATACTTACAATATTTAGTACACCGATGTCCCTGATCAATCAGGTCATCAGGCTCCAACCAAACACCAAACTGATCATTTCATGATGCGTAGCGTAAGCACACTTTGCACCTTGAGCACACCTGAACAAGTCCGCCTCCGCAAGCAGCAGGCAGACTCGGCTGTTGCTGCGCGCCGCAATGTTTTTTTCACGCTACGACTAAGACTCGCTTGACTGGCCGCGCGTCCACCGGTGGCAGCCAGTAAGTATACAGGCCACCGCTGGATGTCTCACGCTAAAGAGCATCCCTACACTATCCCGCTGATCACGCATTGTCGCGCTGTATCACAGCGCACGCCTCCTGACTGAAGCCTTTATCATGGCTGACAAGCTGCTGTGCCGGTCGCAATAATCATTTGCTTCCGGCGCAGTTTGTGGCAAACACACACTCCCTGAAAAACGCGACATTTGTAGCGTAAGCAGCCCCCCATTCATGGCATGATGTGTCAATTGTAGTTCCCATTTCAGCACCAGACAGCCATCCATAACAACGCAATCAGGAGTCCTTCAACACTATGTATATGCCAGCTGCATTCAATGAAAACCGGCCTGAAGTATTACACGCATTGATACGCGCTTACTCACTGGGCTGCCTGGTCAGCCACAGCGATCAGGGTTTAACTGCAGATCATATTCCTATGCTGATGCTGCCAGCAGATGCCACCCACCCGCAAGGCAGGCTGATCGCACACGTAGCCCGCGCCAATCCAGTGTGGCAGCAGCAGGGTGAAGTCATGGTAGTGTTTCAGGGGCCGCATGCATATATCACGCCAGCCTGGTATGAAGAAAAACAGCAAAGCGGTGCAGTGGTGCCTACCTATAACTACGCCGTGGTGCATGTGCATGGCAAGCTGCAGACCGTCGATGACAAGACTGACTTTCTGCAAATACTGGAGCAACTGACCGATCACTTTGAAGCGCAACGCAGCCATCCCTGGCGCGTCAGTGATGCGCCAGCTGATTACATACAGACACTGATGGATATGATCGTCGGTATAGAAATTCCAGTGCAACGCATCACAGGTAAATGGAAAACCAGCCAGAATAAGTCGGTACAAAACCGCAGCAATATCGCCGCTGGTTTGCGTGAACAAAACGACAGCGCAGCACAGGCACTGGCGCATATCACGGAACAACAATTATTTGGCGCATAAAAAAATCCGCCAGTCTTACAATTGGCGGATTCTGCTTACACTGTCGCAGTTTAATCCTGCACGACCCCTGCACTCGCCAGCATCGCATGCAATAAAACATTGCAACCTGCGGCCAGATGCGCAGGCTGTGCATCTTCAATTTCATTGTGGCTGATGCCATCTTTGCAGGGCACAAAGATCATGCCGGATGGCGCCAGTCTTGCCGTGTAAATCGCATCATGCCCGGCGCCTGATACCACATCCATCGTGCTGTATCCAAGTGCAGCCGTTGCTGTGCGTACCGCCTCCACACAATCGGGATGAAACGGACAAGGCGGATAATACGAGACCCGTTCCGCAAGAATTCTCAGACCAGTCTCGCGGCTGCGTTGCTCGATAAAGGCCAGAATTTCCTGATGCATGGTATCGAGTAATTCAGCCGTGACATTGCGTAAGTCCATACTGAATTTCACTTCACCCGGAATCACATTACGACTGTTCGGAAACACCTGCACCATGCCCACAGTGCCACGTCCATAAGGCGGATAGCGGTTACCGATATTCACCACTTCCTGCATGATGCCAGTTGCGACTTGCAAGGCATCCTTGCGTAAGCCCATAGGTGTCGGCCCTGCATGCGCCTCCATACCGGTCACGGTGCAATCGTACCAGGATAAACCCAGCACACCAGGAACCACACCGATGACTTTTCCTGCATCTTCGAGTACCGGACCCTGCTCTATATGCGCTTCGAAATAAGCGCCAACAGGATGCTGTCCGGGCACCTGTTCACCCAGATAGCCTATGCGCTGCAATTCATCTTTGACGCTCAGCCCGGCGGTGTCGGTCGCGGCATACGCATGCTCCAGGCTGAAGGCGCCACAAAACACGCCTGAGCCCATCATCACCGGTACGAAGCGTGAACCTTCTTCATTCGTCCAGAACGCCACTTCCAATGGCGCCTCAGTCTCTATCTGATGTTCATTCAAGGTACGTATCACTTCCAGCGCCGCCAGCACACCATAATTGCCATCAAATTTACCGCCGGTCGGCTGGGTATCGATATGACTGCCGGACATCACCGGCGGCAATGCCGGATTGCGTCCCGCGCGCCGCATAAACACGTTACCGATCTGATCGATAGTGATACTGAGTCCGGCTGCCCTGCCCCAGGACAGCACCAGATCACGGCCCTGTTTATCCAGATCGGTCAGTGCCAGCCGTTTCACGCCCCCTTTTTCAGTCGCACCAATCTGCGCCAGTTCCATCAGCGACTGCCATAAACGTTCCTGATTAATACGTAACTGCTGTACAGACATCGTGCTTCTCCTCGATATGCAATCAATACGCAATCAATACGCATGGCGCATTTTATCCATCGCCGCAAACACAGCGGAATACGGTGGCCGCTTCACATACTGACCGGCGCCTGCCACCGCACGTAAGTCGCCCAGCTGATATACCAGCCTGCCACCGCTGATGGTATGGGTAGGCACGCCCCTGACCTGGCGGCCTTCAAACACATTGAAATCACCGCGTGAAAACTGGGTCTTCACCGACAAGGTTCTGCTGGCGGCCGGGTCCCATAACACCAGATCGGCATCGGAACCAGCGGCAATCACACCTTTACGTGGATAGATGTTGAAGATCTGGGCACAATTGGCAGAAGTCACACGCACAAATTCAGAAGGCGTGAGTTTGCCACTGTTGACCCCGGCATCCCACAGCACCATCATGCGTTCTTCTATGCCGCCGCAGCCATTGGGAATCCGCGTGAAATCGTCTTTGCCTGCGGCTTTCTGAGCCGCACAAAATGTGCAGTGATCGGTTGCAGTGGTATGCAGATTCCCGCTCTGCAAACCCTGCCACAAGGCTTGCTGGTGGTGCGCCGCGCGGAAAGGCGGACTCATCACATGCGCAGCAGCCTGGGCAAAATCGGCTTGCTGATAAACGCTGTCGTTCACGGTCAAATGTCCGGCCAGCACCTCACCAAACACCCGCTGCCCGTTGCTGCGGGCACGTGTGATCGCGGCCAGCGATTCGGCGCAAGACACGTGGACGATGTATAGAGGCGTATGCAGCACATCGGCAATCGCGATCGCGCGCTGTGCGGCTTCTGCTTCCACTACCGGTGGCCGTGACAGCGGATGCGAAGCAGGTCCGGTTTTCCCCTGTTGCAGTAAGGCTTGCTGCAGGCGGTAAACCAGCTCCCCGTTTTCCGCATGCACGGTTGGCATCGCGCCCAGTTCCAACGCGCGTGAAAAGCTGTTAACCAGAATTTCATCGTCCGCCATGATGGCGTTTTTGTAGGCCATGAAATGCTTGAAGCTATTGACGCCATGCTCCTGCACCAGCGTCCCCATATCGCGATGTACGCTGTCATCCCACCAGGTAACTGCAACATGGAAAGAATAGTCAGCTGCTGATTTCTCTGCCCAGTCGCGCCATTGCTGAAACGCCGCCATCAGACTTTGCTGAGGATCGGGAATCACAAAGTCGATGATACTGGTAGTGCCGCCAGCAAGCCCGGCGGCAGTCCCGCTGAAAAAATCATCCTGCGTGACCGTACCCATGAAAGGCAGCTGCATATGGGTATGCGGATCTATACCACCGGGCATCACATACAGACCACCTGCATCGATGACTTCGGCACCGGCCGGTGCCTCAAGCTGGGCTGCTACTGCCAGAATTTTCCCGCCTTCGCATAAGACATCGGCGCGAAATTCTGTGTCTGCATTCACTACCGTACCACCACGTATCAAGATACTCATCGCAACTCCTGAAACTAAGTCCACATCGGCCACCCGGCTGGCTGCCAGCCGGTACTCAAGCTACCCGCTTGCCCTTCATCAGCAGCAAATAAATCACACCTGACAGCATCAGACCCAGAAACCAGGCATAGGTGTACAGGGTTTTCCAAATCTCAGAAATATCGGGGAAAGAAGCTGGAAAGGCGGCATTCAAAAAGCCCGGTATATTCGGCAATACGCCCAGAATAAAGGCAGCAACCGCAGCCATATTCCAGCCATTCTGATAGCTGTATATACCCTGTTCCTGATACAGCGCTGCAACCTCAATACGGGTGCGGCGGATAAAGTAGTAATCGATAATCAGGATACCGGCTATCGGTCCCAGCAACGCAGAGTAACCGATCAGCCAGGTGAAGATATAACCCTGGGTGGTTTCCAATATCTTCCACGGCATCATCACCAGCGCAATACCGGCCGTGATATAGCCACCGGTTTTATACGAAATTTTTTCCGGATTCAGCGCAGAAAAATCGTAAGCAGGTCCCACCAGATTCGCAGCCAGATTTACAGAAACGGTATCGATCAGCAGGATAATCAAGGCCACCAGGACCGCCGCGCCTGTCATGCGGCTGGCCAGATCGACCGGATCCCAGATTGCTTTGCCATATAAGACGACGGTAGCAGAAGTCACAATCACAGCCAATAAAGCCAGCAAGCCCATTGGTGCCGGTAAGCCTATGGTCTGGCCCAGCACCTGATCGCGCTGGGATTTGGCAAAACGTGTGAAGTCAGGAATATTCAAAGCCAGCGTGGCCCAGAAACCTATCATGGCTGTGAGTGAGGGCCAGAAACTGCTCCAGAACTGGCCGGCTTTTTTGCCACCTTCAGCAAACTGCGAGGGCTGATCCAGGATAGGGCCGAAGCTGCCGGCTTTCTGATAAACCCAGCCCAGCAAGACGAAGCAAATCAGGATTTTGAGTGGTGCAGTATAGGTTTCCAGCTGGCGGATCGCATCCATGCCATGAAAGATGTACCAGAACTGTATGCCCCAGAACAGCAGAAAACAAATCAGTTGTGCGGCATTGATACCGAGTCCGGGTAAGGCATCGCCACCCAGCGGATGGCCGAGTAATACACCGCCCAGCGTGTATATCATCTGACCGCCAAACCAGGTCTGAATCCCATACCAGCCACAGGCCACGATGGCACGCATCAAAGCAGGCAAACGCGCACCTTGCACACCAAATGAGGTGCGTGCCAGCACCGCATACGGAATGCCGTATTTAGCTCCGGCATGACCGATCAGCAGCATGGGGATCAATACGATGGCATTCGCGATAAATACGGTACTGACAGCCTGCAAGGCAGACATGCCGCCTTCGATCAGGCTCGCAGCCAGGGTATAAGCGGGTATGCACATGACCATCCCGACCCATAAGGCAGCGAAATGGTACCAGCGCCAGTTACGCTGCGCCTCCGTGGTCGGCGCCAGGTCTTCATTCCACAATCGCCCACTTTCAGTATGCATCATTGGTCTCCTACAAAATTCAGTTTAAGTGTTGAAACGGTGTACCTCGTTGCTGCGTTTTCCAGCAAGCCGATACACGCAAAAATTGTTCCGGCCTGCGTCCATCTGTCAGCATAGGCTGCGCTGGAAGACGGGCAGGCGCCCAGAATCGCAGCATACTACGCCTGCCTGCGCACGACGTTCTGTTTTTTGTCAGCATGGCCGACATTTCAACACTTAAGTGTGACGAGGCCGGATCAGCCACCATCACGGACTTCCTCAGGATCAGACTTTCAGGATTGTGACGGCAATTCAGCACGCGGGTTACGTGGGTCCTGGGTCCAGTTCATGTAGGATTTACCGGTATCCTGCGGCAGCATGCTGATGCAGCCTTCTACCGGACAAGTGATCTGACACAGATTACAGCCCACGCATTCCTCAGGCTTAACTTCATAGCGACGGCCATTGTCTGCGGTGATGAGTTGGGCGATAGACTGATGGGAAGTATCTTCACAGGCCACATAGCAACGGCCGCACTGTATGCAGGCATCCTGATTGATGTGCGCGACCACCTGATAATTCATATCCAGGTATTTCCAGTCTGTGGTTTGCGGTACCGCTTTGCCACAAAAGTCAGCGATGCTGGCATAGCCTTGTGTATCCATCCAGCGCGACAAACCATCCTTCATTTCATGCACAATACGGAAGCCATGCAACATCGCCGCAGTGCAGACCTGCACCGAGCCAGCCCCCAGTGCGATGAATTCAGCCGCATCCCGCCAGTTACCGATGCCACCGATACCGGACAGCGGCAAACCGCGCGTGGCGGGGTCGCGTGCAATTTCCGCCACCATATTCAGCGCAATCGGTTTGACCGCACTGCCACAGTAACCGCCATGGGTACTTTGATGACCGACTATCGGACGCGCCACCATCTGCTCCAGATCGATGGACGTAATCGAATTAATGGTATTGATCAGTGACACCGCATCCGCGCCACCCGCCAGTGCCGCCCGTGCCGGAACCCGGATATCGGTGATATTTGGCGTCAGTTTGACGATCACCGGCAAGGAGCAATACTGTTTGCACCAGCGTGTAATCATTTCCACATACTCAGGAACCTGGCCGACGGCAGCTCCCATGCCACGCTCCGGCATACCGTGCGGACAGCCGAAATTGAGTTCTATGCCATCTGCACCGGTCGCTTCCACCAGCGGCAAAATACGCTTCCAGCTGGCTTCATCGCAGGGATACATCAGCGAGACTATCATGGCGCGGTCTGGCCAGTCTTTTTTGACCTGCGTGATTTCGCGCAGATTGATGTCCAGACTACGATCGGTAATCAACTCGATATTATTGAAGCCGATGACCTCACGGTTTTTACCGTAGTGCGCGGAATAACGCGAAGAGACATTCACCGGTGGCGGATCTTCACCCAGGGTTTTCCATACCACGCCACCCCAGCCAGCTTCAAACGCACGTACCACGTTGTAAGCCTTATCGGTCGGTGGCGCAGAGGCCAGCCAGAAAGGATTAGGCGCTTTGATACCCGCAAAATTAATCGACAGATCAGCCATATCACACCTTCGCATTCAGATCAGAGTGGATCGCCAGCGCAGCCAGCTTTCCGTGTTGTACCGCCTGCACCGTTAAGTCCAGGCCGGCAGCGATGCAATCGCCACCCGCATACACACCGTCCAGACTGGTGCGGTATTGTGCATCGACCCGGATTTTGTCGTGTTCGATGAGGATGTCACTCGCATCACCAGCGCTGAAGGTTTGCGTATCCAGCGTCTGCCCTATCGCTTTAAAGATTGCCTGCGCCGGAATATCTGTGACGGCACCATCGGCAATCAGACGCCCCGCATGTTCGCGCGTCTGCACCACGCGCAGTCCGCTCACCTGGCCCTGCGCATTCAGCAGCACTTGCTGCGGCTGGTGCCAGGTCATGATTCTGACCTGATGATCACGCGCAATCGATTGCTCGTGTGCGGTGGCGGACATCTGCTGTGCACCACGGCGATACACCAATGTGACCTGCTCTGCACCCAGACGGGCGATCTGCACCGCCATGTCGATTGCAGTGTTACCGGCACCTATCACCACGCATTGTGCAGGCAGAGCCAGTCCCAATAAGTCCTGGCTCTGGCGCAGTTCAGCGATATAGTCGACTGCAGGCAACATGCCGGGTGCATCTTCCTCTGCCAGCCCAAGCCTACGGCTGGCACCCAGCCCTATTGCGAGAAAAACCGCGTCATAATCCCTGCGCAAATCGCTCAGATGGATTTGCTGCCCCAGTGTCTGATTGCACAGGATGCGAATGCCGCCTATGCCCAGCAGGAATTCGATTTCACGCTGCGCCGTGTCCTGCACCAGCTTATAGCGTGCGATGCCGTATTCATTGAGGCCGCCTGCTTTGGCTTGCGACTCATAGATCACTACTTCATGTCCATGCATGGCTAACTGATGCGCACAGGCCAGTCCAGCCGGCCCCGCGCCAACGATGGCAATGGTTTTACCAGTCGCAGCTGCGCGTTGAAATGGATGGGAAGTGAAGCCGGCATGATCGAGCGCATAGCGTTGCAAGAGGCCGATACGCACCGGTGCTGCTTCGCTGTCATGATTGCGCACGCAGGCATGCTCACACAAAATCTCGGTGGGACACACACGCGAGCAACTCGCACCCAGTATGTTTTGCTGCAAAATGCCAGTCGCGGCGCCCTGCAGATTGCCGCTGGCGATGTTCTGTATGAAGGAAGGCACATCAATTTCTGTCGGGCAGATGCGGGTACAAGGTGCATCGTAGCAGTACAGACAACGCGCACTTTCGAGCGCAGCCTGACGCGCATTCAGCGGCGGCTGTAAATCATTGAAGCGATTGAGCAGTTCAGTCTGTTCTGCCGATTTTGATGCTGATGCTGCGGAGGTTGAGGCAAGATGCTTTAAGGCTTCCAACATGGGTGGCTCCTATCGTCATTGCTACATATCATTGCTACATATACATAGGTACATCCTGAAACATGAATCAACTTAAGTGCTCAATTGTGCCGCCTGACCTGCAGTTCAGCTGCAAGCCTGGCGTTGCAAACTTACTTCATTTGGGGAAAAGCAAATTCCGTACCTTTACTGACACTGTCGGGCCAGCGCTGCATCACGGCTTTCAGACGGGTGTAGAAACGCACGCCTTCCGGGCCATAGATATGATGATCGCCGAACAGGCTGCGCTTCCAGCCGCCAAAGCTGTGAAATGCCATCGGTACCGGTAAAGGCACGTTCACGCCCACCATGCCGACTTGTATCATCCTCACGAATTCGCGTGCGGTACCGCCATCACTGGTAAATACAGCGACGCCGTTACCATATTCATGCTGATTGATCAGTTCAGCCGCGGACGCCATATCGGGCACCCTGAGCACACATAAGACCGGGCCAAAAATCTCCTGACGATAAATACTCATATCAGGCGTCACATGATCAAACAGACTGCCGCCGGTGAAAAAGCCCTGTTCACAACCTGGCACCACATAGCCGCGCCCGTCCACCACCAGCGTCGCACCTTGCTGTACACCTTCAGTGATTAAGTGTTCTATGCGCTGTTGTGCAGCTTTGGTGATCACAGGCCCCATCTCTGCATCAGCCGCCTTGCCATGATTCACTTTCAGCTCACGCACCCGTTCTGCCATGCGCGCTACCAGCGCATCGGCTGCGCTGCCCACTGCCACCGCAACTGAAATTGCCATGCAGCGCTCACCCGCAGAGCCATAGGCCGCGCCCATCAAGGCATCGACCGCCATATTCAGATCGGCATCCGGCATCACCACCATATGATTCTTGGCACCGCCGAGTGCCTGCACCCGTTTGCCATTAGCGCAGCCGCGCGCATAAATCGCTTCAGCAATCGGCGTGGAACCGACGAAGCTGATCGCCTGCACATCGGGATGATCGAGTAAAGCATCCACCACTTGCTTATCACCCTGCACGACATTAAATACCCCATCCGGCAAACCGGCTTCGCGCAGTAAGCGCGCATGCAGCAGCGAAGGTGAAGGATCGCGTTCTGAGGGCTTCAAAATAAAGGTATTCCCGCAAGCCAGTGCAATCGGGAACATCCACATCGGCACCATGACCGGGAAATTAAATGGCGTAATCCCGGCCACCACACCTAACGGCTGGCGCATGCTGCAGGCATCGATGCCACGTGCGATCTGCTCTGAGTATTCCCCTTTCAGTAATTGCGGAATACCAATCGCAAACTCCACGACTTCTATGCCACGTGCAATCTCACCTTTGGCATCGGCCGTGGTTTTGCCATGTTCACGCGTCAGCATGTCGGCCAGCTCATCGCTGTGCTGATGCAGCAGATTCAGGTAATTCATCAGGATACGCGCACGTGCCAGTGCCGGTGTATTGGCCCAGCCGCTAAAAGCTTGTTTAGCCGCAGCCACCGCCAGCGCCACATCGTCCGTATCACCCAGCGCCACTTGTCCCTGTACCGTGCCATAAGCCGGATTAAAGATATCGGCATAACGTGGCAAACGGCTCTGATGCAGGCTGCCATTGATAAAATGTTCTACTTGATAGGTCTTCATGCTTAAGCCAGGTTCTTGAGGATTTGATGTAATTTGCCGAACAACAGATCAATATGCTGTTTTTCCAGGATAAGCGGTGGCGACAAGGCGATGATGTCACCGGTGGTTCTGACCAGTACACCTTCTGCAAATGCCTGCTTGTAAGCTGCCATGGCGCGCGCGCCGGGTTTGCCCGGTATAGATTCCAGCTCAATCGCACCAATCAGCCCGACATTGCGTAAGTCGATCACATGCGGTAAGCCCTTGAGCGAGTGCAGTGCATCTTCCCAGTACGCCGTCATGCTCTGCGCATGCTCCAGCACTTTTTCTTCTTTGAAGACCTGCAGCGAAGCCAGTCCGGCAGCGCAGGCCAGGGGATGACCTGAATAGGTATAACCGTGGAAGAACTCAATACCGGCCGGGCTCTGCATCAGGGTGTCGTAAATCATGGAACGGCTGAATACAGCCCCCATAGGCACCACACCATTGGTCAGACCCTTGGCCGTCGTCATCAGATCAGGCCGCACATCAAAAAAATCGGCTGCAAACGGCGTCGCCATGCGGCCAAAGCCGGTAATCACTTCATCAAAAATCAGCAGGATGCCGTGCTTGTCACACAGTTCGCGCAAACGCTTCAGATAACCCTTAGGCGGCAGAATCACACCGGCCGAACCGGACAGGGGCTCGACGATGACGGCTGCGATAGTGGATGCATCATGCAAGGCGACGATACGTTCCAGCTCGTCCGCGAGGTGAGTACCGTATTCCGGTAAGCCACGGCTAAACGCATTTTTTTCCAGGTTATGGGTATGCGGCAGATAATCCACCCCGCCCAGTAAATTCCCGAAGTGTTTGCGGTTGGCCGGCAGCCCACCGACTGACATACCGCCAAAACCGACGCCATGGTAACCACGCTCACGGCTGATGAAACGGGTACGCTGCGCTTCGCCACGTACACGGTGATAAGCGAGCACCATCTTCATCGCAGTATCCACCGCCTCCGATCCGGAATTAGTGTAAAACACCTGACCAAACTGATGACCGCTGAAAGCGATCAGTTGCTCCGCCAGCTCAAATGCAGCGGGATGGCCCATCTGGAACGCGGGTGCATAATCCAGCGTCGCCACTGCCTGCTGCACCGCACGCACGATGGTTGGATGCGAGTGTCCCAGTGGCACACACCAAAGACCGGCGGTGCCATCCAGAATTTCACGTCCTTGCTGATCGCGGTAATACATCCCTGCTGCCGATGCCACCACACGCGGAGCCTCTTTGTAATCACGATTCGCTGTGAATGGCATCCAGTAGGCATTCAGCTGTTGTTTGTTAAGCATATGCTTTCCCCTGAAAAAATTTACCAACTGGTAAAAGTATGTTGAAATCCTAAATAAGCTTATGCAGGCTTGACATATACAGCAGCCACTCATTTTCCCAACCGTACAGTTCAGGATAGCTGTACAGTCAGAACCAGTGTTCAGATAAAAAGGTGTCGCGATGGACGTGATTGAAAAACCAGCCGGACCGGCAGACCTTGTCCAGCAGTGGCCCAGACTACATCTGGAGCGCGGCAAAAGCACCAGCCTGGTCGAACAAATCGTGCAGGAAGTCAGTCAGCTGGTCAGGCAACAGTCACTGACTCAGGGCTGCAAGATGCCCTCGGTGCGTCAATTTGCGAAGTGTAATGCGGTCAGTACCTTTACTGTGGTGGAGTCCTATGAGCGGCTGATTACGCTGGGCTTGCTGAGTTCACGCCGTGGTTCCGGCTATTTTGTGAACCGGCCTGCCACCCTGGCCAGTCCGGCTGTGCCTAGTCCGCAGCTGACGCAGGATGCGCTGAGTCCGGATTTGTATTCCGGCGTCTCGACCGCCCTGCCTGTCGGTTCTGGCTGGCTGCCACCGGAGTGGTATGGCGACGACACCTTACTCGATTCGGTGCGTCAGGCGATGCGCATCCCCAGCCAGCGACTGCGTGGCTATGGCAATCCCTTAGGCTTTCCCAGCCTGCGCCAGCATTTGGCGCAGACTTTGTCGCAAGACTTATTTGCAGTCGATCCCGAACAGATACTACTCACGCATGGTGCGACCCATGCGTTTGACCTGATCCTGCGTACCCTGTGCAAAGCGGGCGATGTGGTCCTGGTGGAGACCCCGGGCTACAGCAATCTGATCTCTCTGATCCGCCACCATGGCTGCATACCGGTTGGCATACCGCGTGATGCCAGCGGTCTGCAACTGGATGTGCTGACAGAGAAAGCAGTGCTGCATCAGCCTAAAATCATGTTCGTCAACACGGTGCTGCAAAATCCGCTCGGCACCAGTCTGAGTCAGCCCCAGGTACATCGCTTACTCGCGCTGGCTGAGCAGTTCGATTTCTGGCTGGTGGAAGATGATATCTACCGTGAATTGTGCCCACGGCCTGAGCCTTCGCTGGCGGCCATGGATGGCTTGCGGCGCGTGATACGGGTAGGCAGTTTTTCCAAGGTGCTGTCGCCTGCGCTCCGGGTAGGTTCTATCTGCGCCTCGCACTCGCTCACCGGTGAGTTGCTACGCATCAAAATGCTGGCTGGGCTGACCACTTCAGAAATCAATGAGCGTGCGGTACTACATGCGCTAAGCTCCAGCCAGTACCGGCGTATGACGGAAAGGCTGAAGCGTCAGCTGGACCAAGGGCAGATAAAGGCACAGCAGATATTGCAAAGCGCAGGCCTGCAATTGCTGGCACAACCACGTGGCGGCATGTTTGTCAGTGCCGGTTTGCCAAACGCAACACAGAACGTGCATCAGCTCACACAAATGGCGCAAGAGGCTGGTATTTTGCTGGCACCGGATCACTTCTTCAGCCTGCAGGAATCGTCCTATCCCTGGTGGCGCTTCAATATCGCCTGGTGTGATGCGCCCTTATTGCAGCACTTTCTGCGGAGTCTGTGAGATGGACAAGCGCACAGAGAAACGTACGAATGAGCGTACAGAAAAGCAGAGCGATCTGCGCGATCAGACCGAAGCCAGAATACTGCGTTGTGCCATCGACGTGTTTGCTGAATCGGGTTACGCAGGCAGCAGTCTGGCGAATATTGCGGACAGAGCAGGTTTATCGAAACAAAATCTGCTCTACTATTTCTCCAGTAAACAAGCCTTATACCTGTGCGTACTCGATCAGATACTCGATCAATGGCTGGAAAAAATGGACATACTGGCAGACGAGAGTCAGGAGCCCGCCAGTCTGCTGCGCAGCTATATTGCCGCCAAACTCAGGTTTTCACGCGAACAGCCTCAGGCTTCACGTGTGTATGCGATGGAAGTAATCAGCGGTGCGCCGGTATATGGCCATGCGATGCAAAAGAAAATCCAGCCTTTGATGCAAAAAGACATCGCGATTTTTGAACGCTGGATCAGTGAAGGCAAAATGGCTGCCCTCAATCCGGCTCACCTGTTGTTTTCCATCTGGGCCATGACCCAGTCCTATGCCGATTTTTCCACTCAAATGGGGCTGGTGCTGGGCCATACGGCACTACAGGAACAGGATTTTCAGGCTGCCGAAGACTTGATCACAGATCTGGTGCTAAGCAGGTTACACTCCCCGCCCACAGTGCAACAAAGGACTTAAAAAATATCGATGATGCTGAAAAGTAAGGATATACTTTTGTACATGTCAACACTGATATCAAACCGCCACCAAAGCATGATAATACTTTGTCAAATAGCTTTTACAGATAAGCTGAACGATGGGCATGCTGATGCAAATTTCGCGAGCCAGCGCCTTGCCTATCCTCATAGCTGAGGGACAAGGGCTTATTTCTGTCTGACATATTTACTCCAGCACGAACGGGAAAGCAGCCTTGTTAGAAAAACTGATCAACCAATTAGGATTCCGCCGCATCGGCGTTCGGCTTGCTATCAGCTATGGCTTGCTCCTGATACTGATTGCTGCGCTGATACTGATGCCATTTTCACAAATTCAGAAAATGACAGCCAGGAATAAGGAATTCACTCAAAAAGAAATGCGCAGCCTGCTCGATGTTCAGGCGCTAAGTCTGTCTGCCGAAAGCGTGAGTAATGCCTTACTGCAGTTACTGACTTCCAGTCGTGAAAAACGCGAAATTGAGTATGCGCTGGTGGATGTTAAAAACCGCCAAATCACGGACCTGATCGAATCGCTGGAAACTAATCTGACCGATCAGATGCAGCTGGACAACCTGCAAAGACTGAAACTGCGTAAGGAAAATTATTACCGCATCTTCAACGAGATGGTGAATCAGCTTGAAGATCAGGGACAGGAAATCGCTAAGCAAACCTTCGTTGAAGATGTGCAGCCTGCCCTGTCTGCATTACTGCAAGAATCAAAAATCCTGCTCGACTACGAGCAAAAACTGGTGCAGCAGCACCAGCTACAATCCCAGGATGAGTTAGAGAAAACCGGCTTTCTCGTCATTATTCTTTCTTCAGTCATCATCCTGTTTGCGGCCATCCTCGCCTGGCTGACCACGCGCAGCGTGATTAAGCCCTTAGCCATTCTGGAACAAAATGCATTACGGATCGCTTCCGGTGACTATACGTCTAAAGTCCCCGCCAGTAACACCGAGGAAGTCACGCGGGTAGGTACGGCGCTCAATCTGATGTCGGCAGCAATTGCTCAGCGTGAAACCGATATCGAACAATTTGCGTATTACGATCCGATCACACATCTGCCGAACCGGACCTATCTGCTAAAAGCATTTGAACATCAGGAGCTGGAGCATTACGGCATGATACTGATGGATCTGGCGCGCCTGAAAACTATCAATGAAACCCTGGGTTTTGATACCGGCGACTATGTCATCACGGATGTTGCCAAGCGTATCCAGGAGGTCACTCAAGCCTTTGATTCAGGCCAGACGCATTTATTGACCAAGCTGACCGGTGGCGCCTTTGCGCTGCTGATACCGGCGCGTCATAAAGACACCGTGACAGAACTGTTTGAACGGATTGATGCCGCGATGAGTCAGCCTGTGCGCTGCCATCAACATGCTGTTGATGTCAGTCTGGTCTATGGTTTCGCTATCGTCACAGAAGCAAAAATCAGTCTGATCAGCCTGATGCGCAATGCGGAAGTCGCCCTGTATGCAGCCAAGCGCTATACGCGGCAAAGCGCATGGTATAACGATGCACAGGAAGCATCACGCCTTAGCCACTTAAGCCTGCTATCCGATTTGCGCTCCGCAGTCAAAGCATCGGAACTGCAGATGTGGCTACAGCCAAAACAGAGTTTGCAAAGCGGTACAATTTATGGATTTGAATCACTGGTGCGCTGGCAGCATCCGGAACGCGGCTTCATCTCGCCGGCAGACTTCATCCCCTTTGCCGAGAAAACCGGCTATATCAGCATCGTAACGCAATGGATGTTGGACAGCGCCTTACTCAAACTCCATGCATGGAAACAGCATTACCCGGATCTCAGTATCGCAGTCAACGTCAGCACCTATGATTTACGAGATCGCAGCTTTCCTGAGCGTGTCGTGAGCCTGCTTAAAAAATATGATGTTGCGCCCCATCTGCTCAAAATCGAAATGACAGAAAGTGGCATCATGGAAGATCCGCAAACGACGATAGAATTACTCAACAGGCTCAGAGATACCGGTGTAGGCCTGTCTATCGACGATTTTGGTACTGGCTATTCATCACTCGCCTATCTGCAAAAATTACCGGTCAATGAATTGAAAATCGATCGCAGCTTTGTGTCGGACATTCAGCATGCGGAAGCCACTAAAAAATTAGTCAGAACCATCATAGAAATGGGGCATGGGCTGAACCTCCACGTGGTGGCAGAAGGGATAGAGCAGGAACAGGAAAAAACAACCCTGTCCGAACTTGGTTGCGACGCCATGCAAGGCTACCTGCTCAGCAAACCCTTATATGGTAACTCTCTGCAAGAGTGGATGAACTTGCACATACCGTTGTCGCAAAAAACATAATTCTCTGGTTTTTAGCCTACATTTCTCAGAAAAAAGATATAAGCTTCGCATTAATATTGCTTAAATGAAGTATATTTCTGAGGCAATGCTATGTTTGTTTTCGATCGAAGCAAAAAAGCAGGCAATGCTATAGCTTTATTGAGATTCAGCATCGTTCTGCAATCTTTGCTCAGCACCGACCTCACCTGACAGCCAGTTTAAGTTATGCAGCCACCGGAACTTCCTCATGACGAAAAACTACGCCTCAAAACACTGAGGCAATGTGGATTGCTTGATACCCAGCCCGAAGAGCGCTTCGACCGGCTGACCAGACTGGCGCGACAGCTGTTTCAGTGCAAAATAGTATTGATTTCTCTGGTTGACACCAACCGTCAGTGGTTAAAATCAAAACAGGGCCTGGATGTCTGTGAAACACCAAGAGATATCTCTTTTTGCGGACATACCATACTTTCTTCCGACTTACTGGTGGTCGGAGATGCAAAAAAAGATCCGCGTTTTGCGGATAATCCTCTGGTGCTGCATGCGCCATTTATCCGCTTTTATGCCGGTGCGCCTTTGCACGCCCCAAACGGACAACGACTGGGCAGTCTGTGTTTGATCGACGATCAGCCGCGTGAGCTAAGTGCGCATGAAGAAAAAATTCTGCTTGAACTTGCGGCTTGTGTGGAGCATGAAATTGCCAGTCAGCAGGCACAACGTCAGCATGATGCGCTGCTGACGCTGACCCGAATTACTTCGCTGAGCTTTGAGGACCCGATCACGCTATTGCGTGAAACACTGGCGCTGGGATGTCAATATCTGCAGCTCACCACCGGCGTGATATCACGTAAGCTGTCAGACGACAGAATGGAAATCCTGGTACAGCATCCTGACACCTGCGACAATCTGGAAGGGCAGATTTTCCCGCGTTCGGAGACCTACTCTGACCTGGTGAGCCGCGAACATGGTGTGTTTGCGCTGGAAAATGTGTTCACCAGTCCGTACCGGCTGCATCCCAGTTACATGCAATTTAAACAGGAAACCTATATCGGCATTCCCTTATTCATGGATGGGGAGCGTTATGGCACATTGGGATTTTCAGATAAAGTCGCACGCGCCAATCCCTATTCCGGTACAGAAAAAGAGTTCATCAATATTCTGGGCGACTGGGTGAATGTGACTCTGCGACGCATGGAGCTGAACCATTCCCTCGCGATGCAGGAATTAATGAATGCCACGATTGCGAAAGCACAAACGCAATTCATTAAAGGAAAAGAACGTAGCAAGGGCTTCGACACGCTATTGGAAGACATGCTGCGACTGACCGAAAGCGAATACGGCTTTGTCGGTGAAGTGCTGTATGACAAACTGAACTCGCCCTATTTAAAAACTTATTCCATTACCGATATCGCATGGAATAAGGCGACTAAGGAATTCGTTGAGAAAAATCATGCGAGTGGTCTGGAATTTACCAATACGCGCACCTTATTCGGGTATGTGTTACTGAGCCAGGAAGTCGTGATTGCGAACGATGCCAACAATGATCCGCGTGCCACGGGTATTCCGGAAGGGCATCCTGAACTCAGGACATTTCTGGGCATACCGGTACACCACGATGGCAAATTAGTGGCCATGATAGGCCTGGCGAACCGCAAGAATGGCTATACCAGGGAACTGGCTGATTTCATGCACCCTATGCAAATCACGGTAGGTCAACTGGTGAATGCTGACCGCATACAGCGCCAGCATGAAGAAAGTGAAAAGCGCCTCGCCAATATTATAGAAGGCACCAATATCGGTACCTGGGAATGTCATATTCCCTCGGGCAATACTATTTTTAACGAACGCTGGGCGGAAATGCTGGGCTATACCCTGGAAGAATTATCACCGACGACAACACAAACCTGGCTCAATCTTTGTCACCCAGATGATCTCAAAATAGCCAGTCGCTTACTTCAGCAACACTTCAGTGGTGAGGTTCCGTATTACGACCTGACCACACGTCTGCGCCACAAGAATGGACATTGGATATGGGTCAGAGATCGTGGCTGCGTCGTTAACTGGAGCGATGACGGCGCCCCACTGCTGATGTCTGGCAGTCACCAGGATGTGACGCAGGAGCGACTGGCAGAAGAACAGCTGGCGCATGCCTACGAATTACTGGAACAGTCAAATGCCGCCGCACGTATCGGCACATGGGAGTACGATTTATCAGACAAAAAACTGTATTGGAGTAAAGTTACGCGGCAAATACACGAAGTGGCTGAAGATTTTGAGTGCGATACCGAGCAGGCACTGAATTTTTACAAAAAAGGAAAGCACAGGGAGCGCATCAAGAGCTTACTTTATGATGCACTAAACAAGGGGCAGAAGTTTGACTCTGAATTCAAAATCATCACTGCCAAAGGCAATGAACGCTGGGTACGCGTGATCGGTTTAGCCCAGTTTAAGGATTACCAGATCCACAAACTGTACGGGATTTTTCAGGATATCAGCATCACCAAAGCCAGCGAACAGGCGATGCAGGATCAGGCTGCACATACCCAGGCGATACTCGACAATGTGCTCGACGGGATCATCACTGTCAATCACAAAGGCAGGATAGATGCGGTAAATCCAGCCGCCGCCAATATCTTTGGCTATCAGCGCGATGAACTGACAGGGCAGCATTTCAGCGTATTATTACCTGAGCATACGCCAGTAGGCGCGCATCTTTTTCAGGGACGCGAACTGGAAGGACATGCGGTGCTGGGGGCGGCACAGGAAATCGAAGCACGAAAAAAAGATGGTAATGTTTTTCCGCTCGATCTGTCGGTATCTGCGGTGACCCGGCAGGGACGTCCCTTATACATAGGACTGATGCGCGACATCACAGAGCGAAAACGCCTGGATCGCATTAAGAGTGAATTTATCTCCACTGTCAGCCATGAATTGCGTACTCCACTGACCTCCATTTCCGGCGCGCTCGGCTTATTACTGGGCGGTGCAACCGGTACTTTGCCCGACAGCCTGACGCCGCTGCTCAATATTGCGAGTAAAAACAGTCAGCGCCTGACTTATCTGATTGATGATCTGCTCGATATGGAGAAGCTCAGCGCAGGAAAAATGCACTTCCATATCCAGCAATTGGCCTTAAACGCTTTACTGCAGCAATCGGTGGAAACCAATACCACCTTTGGTGCGCAGAGGCAGATACGACTGGCTGTCAGTGAACCTGTGCCCGACGTCCTGATTTCCGTCGATAGTCAACGTTTCATGCAAATTATTTCCAACTTGCTGTCGAATGCCATTAAATATTCCCCGCAGCAGGAAACAGTGATGATTTCTACCAGTTTGCACCATCAGCATGTACGCATCAGCGTGACAGATAAGGGAAATGGCATCCCAAAAGAGTTCAGAAGCAGAATATTCCAGAAGTTTGCACAGGCTGACTCCTCTGATACCAGAGAAAAAGGAGGCACGGGATTGGGATTAGCGATTACTCGTGAGCTGGTCGAGCATATGGGCGGTCAGGTCGGTTTCGAATCTATACCAGGTCAGGGTGCCACTTTTTATTTTGAGTTGCCCTACCAATTAGCCGCGCCGGCTCACCCTGAAACTCTGACGAAGGTATAATCGCGCCTTTGCATGCTGCCCTGGCATGTAGTCATTTTTGAGTATTTCCCATGATAGTTTTAGGCGTTGAATCTTCCTGTGATGAAACCGGACTGGCTCTGTATGATACCGAGCACGGTCTGCTTGCACATGCCCTGCATTCACAGATCGCGATGCATCAGGAATATGGCGGTGTGGTACCCGAGCTGGCTTCACGCGATCACGTACGCCGTGCACTTCCCTTGCTGCAGGATGTCATGCAAAAGGCAGGCAAGCACAAACAGGATATCGATGCCATCGCCTATACTCAGGGCCCTGGCCTGGCGGGTGCGCTGCTGGTGGGTGCCTCATTTGCCTGTGGCCTGGGCATGGCACTGAATAAACCTGTACTCGGCGTGCATCATCTGGAAGGCCATCTGCTGTCACCCTTACTCGCAACACCCGCGCCAGAATTTCCATTTATCGCCTTACTGGTCTCGGGTGGACATACGCAATTGATGCGGGTTGATGGTGTGGGCCAGTATCAGTTATTGGGTGAAACCCTGGATGATGCAGCAGGCGAAGCCTTTGATAAATCTGCCAAATTACTTGGTCTGGATTACCCGGGCGGCCCCGCCATTTCAGCTATGGCGGAGCGCGGTCAGACTGGCGTCCACACTTTTCCACGGCCTATGCTGCACTCCAAGGATTTTAACTTCAGCTTTTCCGGTCTGAAAACTGCGGTGCTGACCGTCGTCAAAAAATCAGAAACGCCTTTGAGCCAGACGGATAAGGAAAACATCGCGCGTGGCTTTGTGGAAGCCATTGTGGATGTATTGGTGGCCAAGTGTGTCAATGCCATGAAACACTCAGGCTTGAAACGCTTGGTGATCGCGGGCGGCGTCGGCGCTAACCGGCAGTTAAGAGAAGCACTGAATGCAGCCGCCAGTAAAAAGCGCTTTACCGTGTATTACCCTGAATTGCAATTCTGTACCGATAATGGTGCCATGATAGCCTTCGCGGGAGCGATGCGCCTGAAAAACAATCCGGCACTGGCAACCACCGATTATGGATTTAATGTGCGTCCGCGCTGGCCACTGCAAGAACTGCAACCAGCCTAATTCCATCGCCCGCCTATCCATGCCTTGCATGGTCAAACCAAACCCGACATGGATAGGCTCAGTACTTATTATTTTTTGTAGACCCCACAGCCTACAATCACATCCTCGTACCTTTCGACATACATAGATTTTGGCTCTATCTGCTTAGAAACCGGGTTGACGAATTTGTAGTCTTGCCAGCCACTGCCTTTCTTTTTCACCAGTTCTATGCGCTCACGTACGAAGTACTTACCATCAGCGTCTTTCAGATCTGAGAGATCTTTGCCTATCATCTTGGAATTGATATGGGCGAGATTTTTACCGTTGATGTCATACACAACAATGTACAGATCACGGTCCTGATACTTACTATCTTTTTTATTTACGTCAGCGACGGTACTGTCAATACCATTTTTTTTCATACTCTCGATAGTCCGCTGCACCATCGCTTTTGCTTCCGCTGGCGTACCCTGTTCCTGCGCCCATGTTAAGCCAGCACTTAAGCCGCCGACTAACAGCAGCACTTGCAAAAAAATTTTGAACTGAAGAAGTTTCATCATCATTGCACTCCTGGAAAAAATTGAATAAATCCGGATCTTGCTAATTGATGATAGTTGAGAAATTACCAAATTGAAATTTTTTTATTTAACAGCAACAGCGATGTACGTCTCAGCCATGAAAGCACCGGGTTCCCATGGCATAGAAGTGTTCAGGTTTATTTTTTTTTGCTACCGATTTTACTTTCTTTACCCGCCATCAGATTCGCAATGTTCTGACGATGGCGATAAATCAGCAAACCGCACATGATGAAGACGGCCAGCATCATCGTGTCAGGGCCAAACAAAAATCCATAATACAGAGGCGCAAACAGAGAGGCGATTAATGCCGCCAGTGAAGAATAGCGGAAGGCGTAAGCAATGATCAGCCAGGTTGCCAGCGTTGCCAGTCCCAGCCATGGATTAATACCGATCAGCACCCCAGCGGCAGTCGCGACGCCTTTACCGCCAATAAATTTGAAGAATACCGGCCACAAATGTCCGATAAATACGGCCAGTGCCACACCTGCCAATGCCAGCGTGTCCAGACCAAACTGTTCACTGAAATGCTGCGCCAGCCAGACCGCAAACCAGCCTTTGAGCGCATCGCCCAGTAAGGTGAGTATCGCAGCAGCTTTATGCCCGCTGCGCAGTACATTGGTTGCACCGGGATTCTTAGAGCCATAGGTGCGCGGGTCAGACAAACCAAAGCCATAGCTGACAACAACAGCGAAAGAAACAGAGCCAATCAGATAGGCGAGAAGCATTGCAATTAAGGTGTACATTTTTTCCTTCAGAGATGAGCTGCCACACGGCAGGACCAGGACTGGATACGCAAGCCCGCCCGGATGTAAAGCCAGAATTCTATCCTATACCTGACTAAAATTACTCTTCTAATGCGCAACGCACAGCCTGTGCGGACAAGGCATCAATCAAAATCTGCGGTGCAATTCCTATCAGATAACCACGGCGCCCACCATTGATGTAGATGCGCGGCAGACTCAATATGCTTTCCTCGACATACACAGGCATGATTTTTTTGGTGCCAAAGGGCGAGGTCCCACCGACCAGATAACCTGAGTGTTTCTGCGCGACTTCAGGCTTACAAGGCTCTATACTTTTTCGGCCAGTCTGGCGTGCCAGATTTTTAGTCGATACTTTGCAATCGCCATGCATCAGCACAATCAAGGGCTTTGCCGCTTCATCCTGCATCACCAGTGTTTTAATCACGCAATGCTCATCCACCCCAAGCTCTCGCGATGAGACAGCCGTACCACCATGCTCTTCATACGCATACGGATGTTCCGAATAACTGAGGCCTTTTTTCTTCAGAAACTGCGTTGCGGGCGTTTCTGATACATGCTCTTTTTTTGCCAAACTATACTCCCGGTATGCTACTGGATATCAAGACCGACAGCCTAATGCGGCAAAAAATAGGCGTCAATACCGATCTTTCCCAATCTGTTGATACAGCTGTGTTCTCCTGCGATACTAAACAAAAAAAAGGCGGAAATGAATTCCGCCTTTTTTACCGCTGACTGACTTATTTTTTTACTGCGCCGTCACCGATATACTTATCGAGGAAACGTGTGACCATTTCGCCCCATTTAATCCGGTTACTTTCGCGATACCAGTTGTGTTCTTCGCCTACCATCACCACCCATTCCACCGTGTTACCCTGGGCCAGTAATTTATCGCGCATTTTTTCGCCGTGTATCAGCGGTACGCGCACATCTTCACTACCGTAACCCATCAATACCGGCGCCTTGATTTTGCTGGCATTGCCGATCGCAGACGACTTCGCAAAGTAAGCATCGTCTTTATCCGGATCACCATGCATTAAGCGTCCGAGATTATCCATATAAGGACCAGACATGTCGGACCAATTCACGGTAAACAGCATTTTGACGTCTGTGACACCCACCCAGTTCACACCACACTTGTATAAGTCGGGATCTTTGACCAGACCATACATAGTCGCATACCCACCATAGCTGGCACCGATAATACAGACACGATCCTTATCGACGATACCCTGGTTAATCAGATAATTCACACCGTCCGTCACATCATCCTGCATGGCGAGACCCCATTGCTTCCAGCCTGCCGTGTGATGTTTCCAGCCAAAGCCGGTAGACATGCGGAACTGCGGCTGCAGCACGGCGTAACCGCGAGATGCCAGGGTCTGAGTCATAGGGTCATAGCCATATTCATCCCGTGCATGCGGTCCACCATGCACATAGGCGATCAGCGGCAGCTTCTTCGCAGCTTTACCTTCAGGCAGAGTCAGGTAAGCCGGGATACTGAGGCCGTCCCGCGCAGCATAAGAAATGACCGAAGTATCCGATAGTTTCTTCCCTTCGAGTTCAGGCTTCATGACATATAAAGGTTCCAGCTTCTTTTTCTCAGTGTCATAGAAATACACGGAACCCGGATTTGTGGCACTCGATACATACAACACCACATTTTTTCCAGCCCACTGAAAATCCACTTCCTGGCCTGGAAAACTGGCGCGGAATGCGGCATCCAGTTTGGCGTAATCTTCATCAAAGAAAATAGTTTCTGCCTTCATGCCATCAACTACAGCACCTATCACTTTTTTACGGGCATTATCAAAGCGCAGGCTCTCTACATCCACGAGTGGATGATCTGCAATGATTTCGCCTGCACTTCCTTTAGCGAAGTCCCAGATATGTATCGCTTCTTTATCGCGACCGCCAAAGCGCCCGGCGACAAACATGGTTTTATTATCGTAGTCAAAACCAGCGATCTGCATCGTCTTTCCTTCATCGACATAGGCCTGATGAATTTTTTTCCAGGGAGACTTCTCGTCATCACGGTAGTACACGCTTTGTATAATGCGCTTACTGCCTGCTTCAACGTCTAATGCGATACCAGCACGGATCACGCGATTATGATCCAGCGTCCAGGAACCAATTTTTCCAGGATTATCAAAAGTCAGCAAGCTGGTGCGGCCAGTGACCGTATCGAGTCGTAACACGTCCGATGCGCCTAATTCCGCGCTGCGGCCACGCTCATTGTTCACCACGATCAGATCTGCACTGTCCCCGCCTACCCTTGCCAACATCCGGTAAGGTTTATACGGCAAATTGTTGGACATGGCTTCTTTGATGGTCGGCGTGATTTTTCTGAACTTGGAACCATCGGTATTAACGGCAAACATTCCACCACCGGTCTGCTGCTCATAGACCACATCACTGCCCTTGCTCAGGCTGAATGCCAGGCGCTCGTTATTGACCCATACCGGACTCACGATATCCCAGTCAGGATCGGAGGCGATGATCTTTGGCGTACGCGAGTCCAGGCGGATGATTGCCAGCACAGTGCGGCCATTGCGTGGCGTCAGCACCGCCATACTTTGTCCATCCGGCGATAAAATCGGGCGGCCGCTATATTGCGCCTTTTTATAAAAATCTGAGATAGGTATGGATGGGTCTGCGTACACGGCAGGTGCGTATACGCTGGAAATCAGTGTCGCACCTAACAATAAAGCGCGGCTCATAGCATATTTCATGAGGTCTCCTGGTTCGGTATAACTCTGCCGGTACTGAACAGGCAGAAAAAAAAAGAGTGCCGGAGCTGTATGGCTCCGACACTCATCACATCATCGCGATTACTTGAATTTGTAATCAGCGGACAACATGAAGTAACGACCAACTGTGCTGTGCAGCGATGAAGCAGCTACTGCCTGAGTAGAAGTCGGGCTAGGCGCAAACGGTGGCATACGATCCAGAATGTTACGGATCGCGAAGCTCAGCTTCAGGTTTTTATACAAACCGGAATAGCTGCCGCCTACGTTGAACGTAGTGAAGGATCCGATATCGCCACACAGATTCGCAAAACCTTGCTGCTCAAACGTACATGGCTGGGTGAAGTCGTCTTTTGCTGACATTTTGCCCACATAGTTTGCATCTACCGATGCGCGCCATGCAGCTTTTTCCCAACCCAGACCCAAAGTTGCCATCACACGTGGCTGACCACGGGTACCGGCAAACTCGATCTGTTCCGCTTCTGGAGCAGGTGCTGTTTTAAACGAGTGGTTGTAAGTCACGTTCAGATTTGGCGTGAACTTACCGTATTCACCACCATTGAAGCGACCATTGAGTGTCATGTCCACACCGCGTACACGGGTCTGGGCAATATTCGTCAACAACAAGCGTACATTCGTGATTTCACCCGCTTTCGCACCTGCAGCAGCATCCGCAGCTGTCAGTGGATCACGGGTGATCACTGCAGCAGAATTACCGGCGTAACGACCAGGATTAGCGAGCACAGTTGCCAGATCAAAGGTAGAGATTTCATCTTTACGCTTGATTTGCCAGAAGTCCAGTGTCGCATTGAACCAGTTAGTTGGTTCCCATACCAGACCCAGCGTAAAGCTGTCTGCCGTTTCTGGTTTCAGATCTGGATTCGAGCCGCCTTCATACGCACTGCTCCATTGGCAACCAGCCTGGAAGTTATCGTTACAACGTGCAGGATCACGATAAGACAGGAAAGCTTTTTTAATCTGAGAAGAGTTTTCCACCAGTGTCGGCGCACGGAAACCAGTTGCATAAGTACCGCGAATCACCAGCTCAGGTGTGACGCTCCACTTCAAACCAGCTTTAGGTGTAGTCGAATTGCCGTAGTCAGAGTAGTTATCGTAACGCGCTGCAAACGATGCTTCTAACTGTTTCAAAAGCGGAATATTCAATTCTGTATAAACAGAAGCGATATTTCTGGCGCGCTTATAGCCAGGCTCTTCCTGCGCACGGTGATACAACTCACCCGCAACAGACAAAGCAGATGGATTGACTTCCAGTGTTTCGCGACGTGCTTCGGCACCAAACGCCGCAGACACTGCACCAGCTGGCAACTGGAACAGATCGCCAGTCAGCTTGCCATCCCACAGATACATACCAGACTTAAAGTTACTGGCTGAGTCAGTGACGATTTGTTTGAGCAAATCCGCGTTACCAGCGGAATTTCCAAAGATGAAAGTACCGTTTTTGTAAGCATTGATAAATGGCGTAGCCAGAATACCGCTGCTTGCTTTGGAATCGACTTTGCTGGTGTTAAACATCAGCGCAGTTTCCCAATCCCAGTTTTTGTAGGTGCCTTTTACACCGGTCAGTACACGGGTAAACAAGGTCGTATTATCCAGACCCTGGCCAGGGAAATCGCTCAGCGATGCACGGACACGCACTGTACCGTTACCACCAGCCAGTGTTTTACCTGTGACCGGATCAATCAGATCTTTAGGATATTGTGGATGGGTGATAGGAAGAGCTGGTGTAGGCTGACCATTTTGGCCAGCAAACCAGTGCGGTACACCAGACACCACTGCTTTATTCTGGTTGATCATCAATTCAGCAAACGCTTCTGTGGTCGAATCGATTTGCCAGGTGCCGCGTGAAGTCAGGCCAACGCGGTCGGTTTTACCGGCAGAGTTGTATTTACTGTCTTTCAGATCATCGTAGACGCAGACATTACCGATGGAATTGGCACCGAATACAGTAGATGCCGGAACCAGGCTATCTGCCGGACAGTTATTACCCAAAGGACGGGTAACAAATTTTCCTGTCGCTTTATCGGTCCAGTAAATGTTACCTGGGAAAGTATAAATCGAGCGGTTATCTTTGTAGCCATATGGACGCAGGTCTTCTGTGCTCAGATAGCCATCACGTTTATTGATAAACATAGGCTTGACCTGACGCACATCCAGAGTCGCATACACATTGTAATGATCTTCAACCAGGCTACCGAAACCGTAGCTGAGCGATGAACGCAACTGTTCACCGTCACTACGTTGGGACTGGGCATAAGAACCGCTGATTTCTGCGCCTTGATAGTTATTACGCAGAATGATGTTGACCACACCGGCCATCGCTTCAGAGCCATAAATAGCGGATGCGCCATCTTTCAGAATTTCTACGCGTTCTACCGCACCGATAGGCACAGAATTCAGATCAACGAAAGTAGTTTGGTATTCCGGTTGTGCATAGGCTGCCAGACGACGGCCATTGATCAGCACCAGAGTCGCCTGACTACCGATACCGCGCAGATTCAAGCCAGCAGCGCCTGCGGTAAAGCCATTGGTACGGTTTTCATCAATACCGCCAATATTGGCAGATACATTACGCAGTACGTCATTCAATGAAGTTGCGCCGCTACGTACTATCTCGTCCTTGGAAATCACCTGCACCGGCGATGCTGTCTCAATATTGACGCGCTTAATGTTTGAGCCAGTGACCTCAACACGCTGTATCGGCGTATTGTCTTTCTTTTTTTCCTCTTCTTTTGTCAGTGCTGTCTGCGCAAAAGCGGAGCTGGCAATCGTGCAGAATCCTATACTGGACAATGCCAAAGCTAAACGGCTGAGTTTCATGAATTACCTTTCTTATCTTTATAAAATGAACAGCTCCAGACACTGACTGCATCTCTCCTCAAGTCAGCACTAGAAATGACTTCCAAATTATGGCAACTACCTTACCTGCAACTACTTTGTGTCAATTCTCTGGAAATCTGATTATGCGGGTTTGCTGTTTTCGACTCAGCAGAAATTTTCCACTCAGGAAAATGATGCATGCAGTTGTGCCATAAAATTCTTTGTTTTATTTTGCGCTGGATTTTCTTCTTAAAATATTTAGGCAATTAAACAGAACTTAACCAAATAATCCTATATTTATTTCAATAAAAACAATATTTAAATAGTGTTAGGAATTTGTTGTTTATAGAACACAGATTGTAAAATCGGGGCGTTAAAAACCTGTTTACTTACTTTTTTAATATTAGTTTCGTAACAAAAGCAGCAAAAACATCTTACTTCGTTACAAAAATTTAACTGAACTACGTATAAAAACGTATGGAAAAATTTAAATATATTCCAGATCAAGCACGCGGATGGTGGTCCGCATGTAGCTTTTTCAGGCGTTCTTTAGCCACATGGGTATAAATTTGAGTGGTAGTGATGTTCGCATGACCAAGCAAGAGCTGAACCACGCGCAGGTCGGCACCATGGTTCAGCAAGTGTGTGGCGAACGCATGACGCAAGGTATGTGGTGACAGTGATAAACGGATGCCGGCCTGAAGTGCATACTTTTTAATCAGCACCCAGAACATTTGCCTGGTCATGGCGCCGCCGCGTGCGGTGACAAACAGTGCATCGTCGATTTGCCCTTGCAGGATGGCAGGACGTGCCGTTTGCAGATATTTTTCTAACCAGCTGCGCGCATGTTCACCAAACGGTATCAGGCGGGTCTTACTTCCTTTACCGGTGACCCGCAGCACGCCTTCATTCAGGCCGACCTCGGTGGTTTTGAGCTGCACCAGTTCGCTGACCCGCAAACCACAGGCATACATTAACTCTATCATTGCGCGGTCGCGCAAACCAATTGCACTGTCATCCGGCGCTTGTATCAAGGCCTCCACCTGCGCTTCACTGACAGACTTGGGCAGTTTTTGTGCAGCTTTGGCTGAACGTAGTTTTTCTGTCGGATTTTCACTCAGGCTGCCAGCGCGCACGCCGAGCTGATAGAAGCGTTTGAGCACACTGAGGCGGCGGTTAGCACTGCTGGATTGTGAGCCAGGATTTTTTTCAGACAGGTAGGCGTTTAATTCCGTACTTCCGACCTGGTACAGATCACTGACTTCATGTTGCTGCAACCAAGCAGCAAAAAAACGCAGATCACTGCGATAGGCTTCTATCGTATTTTTGGAGAGGCCCTCTTCCAGCCACAGCGTGTCACAGAAACTGTCTATCTGCGCCTGTACCGTCATACTCAGCGCTATCGTCTGCACCGGTACCCGGCCACGGCGACGTCCGGTCAGCGCAGCAGTCGTCTTAAGCGCCATACTGAGTGAGACCTTCATGGGCCAGTAACCAGCGTTTTACGCCAAGATGAAAACCGCTTTCATCATCATGGTGCGCAAAACCACCCAGACCACCGGCCGCAGTCACCCGATGACAGGGAATCACCAGCGGATACCAGTTGGCACCACAAGCCTGCCCTACTGCGCGCGGAGCCGAGCGTATTTGTCGCGCGACCTCGCCATAGGTGAGCACTCTACCGCATGGAATTGCGGCAATCGCTTGCCAGACGCGGTTCTGGAACTCACTGCCTCGCGGCTGCAAAGGCAGGGAAAAGCGAAAATGCGGATCACCGAAATAAGCGCGCAATTGCTGATGTATCTGCTGATTCAGTGCGTCCGGCGCTGCTTTTTCAGCGAAACGCGGAGGCAGATACACCAGCTCGCTCAGCACCCCTTGCGCGGTACGTATGCCCATCGCGCCAAACGGCGCGCTGATGATGGAGTCGAACAGCTCGGATTCAGCTTTTGTCATACCTGGTTCTGTAAAGATGAAAAACAAATAGAAGCTTGAAACTGTGCACAGTCAGGGCCGGGAGCGGATCGGCTCCTTAGCTCAGCATGCAAGGTATGAGCGATATATTAACAGCCCACTCTACAGAATGAATACACAAAGAAAAAAGGCGCATCTGCCGATGCGCCTTTAAAAATTTTTCGCGTTTTTGGCTGTTTAGTTGGCTGGCCTGGGGCCAGTCACTCAGCTTATATGAAAAACGCGCGTCTCCTCAGTGTACGGTATGAGTACCGTTTTTTTGCACTACCGCCTTATAAATCTGTGCTGCGAAATTCTGAACTGCGCAGAATATAGCATGGCGAAATACCAGTGACAAAAAAAACTAAGTAAAAATACGGCACTGTTGCAGAAATGTAAAAGTACTAAAAAAACATATAAAAATGTGGTAAACAAAAATAAGACCAAGCATAGACTGGCTAAGCCTGGTCTTATCAAAATTTACAATAGCTTTATACGCTTATTTGTAAATCAGATTTGGCAGCCACATGGTGATCTGCGGCACATAAGTGATCAATAAAAGGAAAGCCACCATGGTCAACAGCCAAGGCATCACGGCGACTGTGAGTTCGGTAATCCCCATTTTCGTAATACCAGATGCGACATACAAATTGAGCCCTACCGGTGGATGGCACATACCGACTTCCATATTGACCACCATAATGATACCGAAATGAACCGGATCTATACCCAGCTTCATCGCAACCGGGAACAATATGGGCGCCATAATCAGCACGATGGATGAGGGTTCCATCACATTGCCGGCTAACAGCAACAGGATGTTCACCACCAGCAGGAAGCTGATTACACCAAAACCCTTGTCCATGATCCAGCCCGCCATCGCCTGCGGGATATTTTCACTGGTCATCAGGAAGGAGAACAAGACCGCATTCGTAATGATATAGAGCAGCATGGCCGACATGGAGGCAGAATCCAGCAAGACTTTGGGCACCTGCTTCAAGCCCATGTCCTTATACACGAAGACCGCGATCACAAACGCATACACCGCAGATACCGCAGCCGCTTCGGTCGGCGTAAACATGCCGGTATAAATCCCGCCCATCACGATCACGATCAGCAACAGGCCCCATGCGCTTTTGCGGAAAGCGACCAGACGCTCACTCCAGCTGGCCTTGGGCATACGCGGATAATTATGCTTGCGGGCCAGGAACCAGGTCGTCAGTCCCAGGAAGAACGCGAGTAATAAGCCAGGTACCACGCCAGCCATAAACAGCTGCCCGACCGAGGTATTGGTAGAGACCGAATACATCACCATCACGATAGACGGTGGAATCAAAATCCCGAGCGCGCCGGAAGTTGTGATGACCCCGGCACCAAAGCCCTTGGGATAACCCTGCTTCACCATCGCTGGCAAAATAATCGATCCTATCGCCACCACAGTGGCAGGTGAAGAGCCGGACACCGCAGCAAACAAGGCGCAGGCCATGACACCCGCCAATGCCAGACCACCGTGCCAATGGCCAACCATAGACGCCGCAAAATTAATCATGCGCCGCGCTACGCCACCATGGGTGAGGAAATTACCGGCCAGAATAAAGAACGGAATCGCCATGATTTCGAACTTTTCTATACCAGTGAACAATTTCAGTGCGACCGATTCTATCGGCACCTGTGTCATCGTAAACAGGAAGGTCAGAACCGTCAGACCGAGCGAAATCGAGATCGGCATGCCAGTCAGCATCAGGACCAGCAACAGGATAAAAATGATGGCGGCGTTCATGCTTTCACCTCTTCTTCCAGACCTTCGACATGGGCATGATCGTGCTTAGGCAATTCGCCGGTTTTGATAAACGTCCAGCACACCTGCAGGAAACGGAAGCACATCAGATAAGAACCCAGTGGGATAGCCAGATACACCCACCACATCGGGATTTCCAGATCCGCCGAAGTCTGGTCAGTATGCGCAATCTCCCACACAAAACTGCCGCCCAGGGTGCCGACAATTCCGGTGAAGATAGCGCCAGCCAGCAAGCCCAGGATAACAAAGTGATTGCGCCGGGTTGGCGACAGTTTATTGATCAGTACATCGACTCCCACATGTATGCCGGTGCGCACACCATAGGCTGCACCGAATTTGGCCATCCATACAAACATATAGATAGTCAGTTCCTGTGCCCAGCTGGTATTCATTTTCAGCAGCGCATCCTGTACCACGGGGATATCAAAGCCAGACAGATAACGATGCAATACGGCGAAGAACGTAACCAGAGTCGCAGCGCCCATCAGGGATGCGATCAGCCACTCTTCCAGATGATTGAGAAATTTCATCATGTATCCTGAACAGAGAAAGGAGCATGCAGAAGCAGGCGCTGCAGATTTTTTTGCAAACGCCTGCACGAATCGAAACAGCTTACTTAGCGCCCAGACGGACCGCTTCCTTATTCACATTCGCAATGAGATCTTTACCGATGCGGCCTTCCATATCCTTCTGCACTGGCAGCAAGGCCTTGCGCCATTCTGCTTTCTCTTTATCAGTCGGGACATAGACTGTGGTCTTGCCGGATTTACGTACCGCTTCTAAAGCATTGTCATTTTCCTGTTGCGCAATCGCGTTAGCATATTTGCTGGCCGCCTTCATCGCGCCATCCAGTTCTGTACGTACATCCGCCGGCAAGCCATCCCAGAATTTTTTATTGACGATCACGGCGTAGCCCAGATAGCCGTGATTGGTCACCGTCACATGCTTCTGCACTTCATGCATTTTTTGTGTGTACAGATTCGATGGCGGATTTTCTGTACCATCCACTACGCCAGTCTGCAATGCCTGATACACCTCAGAGAACGCCAGTACCTGCGGATTGGCACTCAGGGCACGCATCTGTGCGTCCAGCACCTTGGAAGATTGAATACGTAATTTCTGCCCTTTCAGATCGGATGGCAGATGGATGGGCTTATTGGCAGACATGACTTTAAAGCCGTTATCCCAGAATGCCAGGCCGGTTATCCCCTTAGGTTCCAGTTTTTTGAACAAATCCTTACCGATTTGTCCTTCCGTCACCGCGTACAACACATCTTTATTCGGGAAGATATATGGCAAATCGAAGACTTCAAATTCTTTTACGCCCAGCGGACCAAATTTAGCGAGTGAAGGCGCCAGCATTTGCACCGCGCCCAGTTGCAAGGCTTCCAGCTCTTCTTTGTCCTTGTACAGGGTACTGTTGGGATACAGCTCGACTTTAACGCGTCCCTTAGTGGCTTTTTCAGCCAGCTCTTTAAAACGTTCGGCCGCTTTACCTTTTGGCGTATCACTGGCGACCACATGACTGAACTTGATCACGATGGGAGCCTGCGCATGCGCGACACCACTCACCAGGGAGGCGGTTAACAGGGAAAAAAGTAGTGTCTTGATTTTCATGCTGGTCTCCGGAACGTTATTATTGAAAAGTGCAACAGCTTGCCAACACTATTGCTTATAGTTAATTTATTGATTTTATGTGATTATTCAAAATTAGCTATAGCTATACTACTGTGGATAACCACTACGTGTTGTGTATGCGTCAGTATCAGCGCTGCGCCAGGTCGATTACACTATACGGCATGAAAAAATTCTACCAATCGCAAACCTGGCCCAATCAGAAATGGCGCTGGATGATACCTATCCTGTTGCTGGCTCTGTTTCTGGCAACGCTGATCTGGCTGCCATGGCAGGCGCAGAAGATGGAGGCCAACGAGCGCCAGGAACAATTGATCGCCGATACCCTGTGGGTGGAGCAGGCCATCATCTTTCAGTTAGACCGCAATGATGAAGTGGTGCGACAAATCGGTTCCGATGTGGTGACGGCAGGGATACAGCCCAAAGCCGTGCTGGAGCGCTTTCAGCAACTGCTGTCCAGTAACCGTGAAATCGCCCGTATCAGCTGGTTAGGGCCGGAAGGCGAAACGGTGGTCTCAACCGAAAAAAAAGGGGCGCCATCCAAATCCGGCCCCCCACCGCACACTCTGGTATCCAGCGTATTCGAAATCGACCGCAAGACACGCTGCTTTCTGCCTGCGCTGGATGCTGAGGCGCAGAGAAACAGCTATCTGATCAGTTGTCAGGTGCCACTGTATAAGCAAAACACGCATTACGGCAATATCGTGATCAGCTACCTGGCCAATGGCATCCTGGAAGAACTGGTGCCCTGGTGGTTTGCGCAGGAAAATCAGATTTCCATCCTCGACATTGATGATACGGTGTATGCCAGCCGCGCTTCCGGTGGGGTGGGCAAAAACGTCTACACCCATAACCGCACGCTGGAATTGCCTGAACTGAGTCTGATCTTGCGCACCAACAGTACCAAGACTGAGCCAAAAATTCTGTCTAATCTGCTGGTCGTCACGATAGTGCTGCTGTCGATAGGTTTAATCTGGAGTCTGCTGGCTTTATGGCGCGACATTAACCGCCGGCTGGCCGCCGAAGGTGCGCTGCGTCAGCAAGTGATTTTCCGTACCGCGATGGAGAATTCGCTGGTTACCGGGCTGCGCGCGCGCGACATGCATGGTCGTCTGACTTATGTGAATCCGGCTTTTTGCAAGATGGTTGGCTATCCGGCGGAACAAATCATAGGCCGCGTTCCGCCCATGCCTTACTGGGCACCGGAAGCCTATGAGGAATATCAGGAACGTTTCAGTCAGTTGTTGGCGGGCTCGGTCCCGCAGGACGGTTTTGAAACCATCTATCAGCATGCCAACGGTGAACGTATCCAGGTCTTGATTTATGAATCTCCGCTGATTGATGAATCAGGCAAGCAAACCGGCTGGATGAGCTCGATACTCGATATCTCTGAACTCAAACATGCGCAGGAAATCACGCGTCAGCAAGAAGAAAAGCTGCATGCGAGTGCCAAACTGGCGACCATGGGGGAAATGGCCTCCATGATGGCGCATGAATTGAATCAGCCGCTGGCTGCGATCTCCAGCTATACCACCGCTGCATCGAATCTGATACAGGCTGGTGTCGCAGACCCTACGCTGCTGCAAAGCGCACTGGGTAAGGTCAATACCCAGGCGCAGCGGGCGGGCCAGATCATACGCAGCGTGTATGACTTCGTCAAAAAACGCGATCCAGACCGCCAGTGCATACACATACGCGATGTGATCAACAGCGTTTTGCCACTGATAGAATTACAGGCGCAGCCCTCCCACATTACGGTGTATGCCGACATGAACGATCCTTTGCCGGCTTTGCTGGCCGATCCGGTACTACTGGAGCAGGTTTTGCTGAATCTGACCCGGAATGCGATAGAGGCGATGCAAAATACGGCACAATCACAAAAAATTTTACGCCTGCAAATCAGCTATGATGAGACAATGCAGCGCATTCAGATTCTGGTGATTGATCGCGGGCACGGCATCTCACAGCAGGTTGCAGAAAAACTGTTCTCCCCCTTCTTTTCAACTAAGAACAGTGGAATGGGGATGGGTCTGAATATTTGCAGAACAGCCATAGAATTTCATGGCGGGCAGCTGACCCATAGTGCAAATCCTGAGGGCGGTACGATATTCCGGCTTGCGTTGCCCGTCATCAGCGAAGACAATACTGCCGCGCATGGCTGATATCGCCTGAGTTTGCCGGGGTCGCACTCAGGCCCGCCATGCATAGAAAAAAGCCTAGCAGGCACTTAACAACCCGTGTGGAGAGACTATGTTACACATCATCGACGACGAAGAAGTGATCCGGGATTCTCTGTCCTGGCTTGCCCGTTCGCGCCAGATTGCTGCCGTCGGCTATGCCAGCAGCGAACAGTTTCTGGCTGGGCTGGAACAAGGCTTCCGCTTCGATACCGAGGGTGATTGCGTGTTACTGGATGTACGTATGCCAGGCCTGTCCGGCACCAGCCTGTTCGATATGCTGTCGGCCAGAAAACTGACCAAGCGTTTGCCTGTTATATTCCTGACCGGTCATGGCGATGTACCGATGGCGGTCGATACCCTCAAGCGCGGTGCCTTTGATTTTTTTGAAAAACCCTTCAACGATAATAAGCTGATGGACCGCGTACTGGAAGCACTGGCGATGTCACGCGAAGCCGGTGTCACGGCACAAATCCATGAACGTCTGGCCAGTCTGTCGGCGCGCGAAAAAGAAGTGCTGGATCTGATTTTGCTAGGAAAAATGAATAAAGTGATTGCCGATGAGCTGGGCATCAGCATGCGTACCGTCGAAGTCCACCGTGCGCATATTTTCGATAAGATGCAAGTCAAAACAGCGGTAGAACTGGCTGGTCTGCTCAAATAAATCCACATCTGTATCCTAAACAGGATACGCAGGCCTGCTATAGTCAGGCCACTTCAGCCAGTCTACTTTGTGTCACTATGTCCGTCTTCAACCTGCTGCTCCCCGATTTCAGTCTGATCTTGCTTGGTTTTTTGCTCGCGCGCAAACAGCATTGGGGCGGACATTTCTGGGCCGGAGTGGAAAAGCTGGTCTATTTTTTCCTGTTCCCTGCCCTGCTGTTTTACACCACTGCCAGAACCCAGTTTGATTTTCATGCGACTGGCAATATGCTCAAGACCGGCATCGCCGCGACTTGCTGCGCTATGGCTTTGGGCTGGCTCACACAATTTATCTTCAAAGCGCCACCACGTTATTTTGAATCCGGCGTGCAGACTGCATTCCGCTTCAATTCCTATATCGCCCTGGCGATCGCTTCCCGCCTCGCAGGTGAGCAAGGCACAGGACTAATGGCCATCCTGATCGGTTTCCTGGTCCCGCTATGCAATATGGCAGCCGTCTATGCGCTGGCCCATAACAGTGGCCGCCTGCTCAAAGAAATCGCAAGTAATCCCTTAGTAGTCGGCACCGCCAGTGGTGTGATTTTCAGCCTGCTGGGGTGGCATCTGCCGGATGGCGTAGCCGCGACTTTATCCAGACTGGGTAACGCCTCAATTGCACTGGGTTTGCTGGCCGTCGGCGCCGGTATCCGCCTCAGCGGTTTGCATGAAGCCAAAGGATATGCTGCCAGTTTTCTGAGCATCAAACTGCTGTTACTGCCTGCTGCAGGCTGGCTGATCGGCCGCTATCTGCAACTGCCCTTGCTGCAATTGCAGATCGTCGTCATTTTCTGCGCGCTGCCTACCGCGTCCAGTGCGTTCGTGCTGGCGGCACGCATGGGTGGCAATGGACCCTTCGTCGCGTTTCTGGTATCGGCCAGCACTTTATTATCAGCGCTAAGCCTGCCATTCTGGTTAAGCGTAGTCAGGCCCTAAGCGGGCAAAGTCACGCCATGCTGTTGCAAAGCCCACTGGATATGCTCTCTGACCATGGCGGACGGATGCTCGGCGCGAGCAGCTAAAGCCTGCACGATTTCCGCATCAGCATAATGCTCGCCAGCGGCATTACCGAGTCCTACCGCCAGATTGCGTAACCAGCTTTCATGGCCGATGCGCCGGATAGGACTGCCTTCCATATGGCGTAAAAACTGCTCCTCGCTCCACAAAAACAAGTCCACCATGCGTGCACGATCCAGCCCGTGGCGTACTGCAAAATCATCCACCACTGCTTTTTGCGCAAATTTATTCCATGGGCAGGCAAGCTGACAATCGTCGCAGCCATACACCCGGTTACCTATCAGGCTGCGCAATTCAACCGGTATAGAACCTTGCAACTCTATCGTCAGATACGACACACAACGCCGCGCATCGACCTGATAAGGTGCGACGATGGCCTGGGTCGGGCAAGCCGTGATACACGACGAGCACTGCCCGCAATGCTCAGTCACAGGCGCGTCGATGGGCAGAGGAATATCGACCAGCAGCTCGCCCAGAAAAAACATGGAACCCGCATCACGACTGATCAGCAGACTGTGTTTGCCGCGCCAGCCCAGTCCAGCCTGACTGGCCAGTGCAACTTCCATCACGGGTGCGGAATCGGTGAACGCGCGATAGCCGAAAGGGCCGATTTCCTGCTGTACGCGGTCGGCCAGTTGCTGTAGCCGGTTGCGCAATACCTTATGATAATCGCGTCCCCTGGCATACACAGAAATCACGGCATCCTTGGCCGTACGACCGGCTTCGCGTGCGCGCCAGCCCTCGCTATCAGGCACATTGGGCAGATAGTTCATACGCGCTGAAATCACGCGCAACGTACCCGGCACGAGTTCCTGCGGACGGCAGCGCTTCATGCCATGTGCCGCCATGTACTGCATTTCGCCATGGTAGCCAGCGTCCAGCCAGCGCTGCAAGCCAGCTTCCGCATGACTCAGATCAATATCGGCAATCCGGATTTCAGCAAAACCCAGCTCGCGTCCCCAGTCCTTGATACGCTGCGCGAGCGCCTGTAATTGGTCGGGCAGCAACGTCATCGCACGCTCTTTGCATTTGTGTGAGTACCCGCACACGGCAGTTGTGGCCACACAAGGATGGAGCGATATGCTATGTTAGGCAAATTCATGAATAGAAAAATAGAGATTTAGCTGGAAATGTCACATTATAAAACTACCCTGCACGATGAAGCGGCCACCCAGGCATTAGGAAAAAGTCTGGCGCAGGTACTGCAGCCTGGCATGCTGGTGTTTTTACACGGCGATCTGGGTGCCGGTAAAACTGCACTGACACGCGCGCTGATCCATGCAGCCGGACATCAGGGCAGCGTCAAAAGCCCCACCTATACATTGGCTGAACCATATGCAGTGCATTTACATGGCCAGCCGGCCACGATCATGCATTTTGACCTGTACCGCATGGGAAGTCCCGAAGAATTTATTGATGCCGGTTTTCGCGAAGAACTGAATGCTCAGACCTTGTGCCTGATCGAATGGCCGGAAAAAGCTGCCGGTGTGCTGCCAGAAGCCGATTTGCATGTGCATTTATCGGTCGCCGGTGATGGTCGTGAGGTAGAATTGCACGCGTTGTCTGCAAAAGGTATCGCATGTCTCGCATCACTCCACTTCGCTCCGAATCTCTGACTGGCGCCACCCACGCCAAAAAACGCCGCACCCTGCTGAAAGCGGGTGGCACGCTATTGCTGTCGGTGATGGCACCGCACACCGCACAAGCCGCCAAGATCCTGGCGGTAAGGGTATGGCCAGCGGAAGATTACACCCGCGTCACGCTGGAAAATGACAGCGAACTGAAAACCAATCATTTCACAGTTAAAAATCCGGAACGCCTGGTGGTCGATATTGAGGGGCTGGAGCTTAATCCTACCTTGAAAGAACTGGTGGCGAAAATCCAGTCTAATGATCCGTATATCCGTCAGGTGCGGGTCGGTCAGAATAAGCCGAATGTGGTCAGGCTGGTGTTTGATCTGAAGGAGGAAGTCAATCCACAGGTATTCACGCTACAACCGATAGGCAACTACAAACACCGTCTGGTGTTTGATCTGTACCCGGCCCAGCCAGCCGACCCGTTGGCGGCGCTGATAGAAAAAGGCGAGTGGCAAAAAGAAGCGATGCCACAGCAAGTTGCGCCGACTACCCCTAACCTGAACAATAGTACTGGCAAACCCGAATTACGCGGCGATAAGCCAACGGAAAAACCAGAAAAACCGGAAAAAACCGACACCCAGCTGGCTGAAAAAGGTGATAAATATCGCGAAAAGTCAGTCAGTCGCCTGATTACAATTGCGATTGATCCCGGCCATGGCGGCGAAGACCCGGGCGCGCTGGGACGCAATGGCAGCCGTGAAAAAGACGTGGTGCTGGCGATTGCCAAACGACTCAAGGCAAAGATTGAGCAGCTGCCGAATATGCGGGTGATGCTGACGCGTGATGGCGATTATTTCGTCCCCTTGAACGTCAGGGTGGAAAAAGCACGTGCGGTGCAGGCTGACCTGTTTATGTCGGTCCATGCGGATGCCTTTGTCAATTCATCGGCGCGTGGTTCCTCGGTGTTTGCTTTATCCGAAAAAGGTGCGTCATCGACGGCCGCACGCTGGCTGGCAGATAAGGAAAATGCAGCGGATCTGATTGGTGGCGTCAACATCAAAACCCATGATAAACAGCTGGCCAGTGTGCTGCTGGATTTGTCCACCACGGCACAGATCAATGACAGTCTGAAGCTGGGAAAAGTCGTACTGAACGAAATCAGCGGTATCAACAAACTGCATAAAGGCGCGGTAGAACAGGCCGGCTTTGCAGTGCTGAAAGCGCCGGATATTCCCAGCATATTGATTGAGACTGCCTTTATTTCCAACCCAGAAGAAGAGGCACGCCTGACCGATAGCGATTATCAGGATCAGATGGCAGATGCCATCGTCAAAGGCGTCAAAAAGTATTTCTCTAAAAATCCACCTTTAGCCAAAAGCCGCATGGCTTAATCGGCGCGCCCGGAGCACTCCGTGCTGTCCGTCCCGCGCTCAGCGGCGGACGGCGCAGGCTCCAGCCAGGCGTTCGAATCGCAGGCGGTACCGGCTGCTATCCAGCGTCGCACACGCCGAGCAAACCAGGCATCCCAGGAGCGCGGCAGCCAGCGCCAGTAAGCAGAAGGCTGGATCAGCATGCCGCAACGGTAGCAGCCATCCTGCTCACTCCATTGCAAAGCGCGGCAACTGCCGGAAAACTGCCACAAAAAAAATTGCGCTACCGGGCAAGGCTCGGCAGCGCAACAGATTCCACAGCCATTACAGGGCAAGCCCTCAGCGGGCTTAGCCGGCGCCTCCGGATGTATCCAGATCAGTCTGGCCGAAGTTCGCTCTGCTTTCATCGCAACGCAGTTGCTTCAGGCCTTGCTGGCGACGCGGCGGAACAGCTTCCACAATGCGCCCAGCAAAAGTGGGATCACCGCAGCACCGACACAGGCTAAGACAATCGCGTTCAGATTATTTTGTATGAAAGGGATATTGCCGAAGAAATAGCCAGTCAGCACCAGACTCGGTATCCAGAATAAGGCACCCAACACGTTATACAGCTGGAAGGTACGGTGCGTCATATCGGAAATGCCAGCGACGAAAGGCGCAAACGTGCGCACGAGAGGTACAAAACGCGCCAGCACTACCGTTTTACCGCCATGCTTCTCATAGAAATCATGAGTTTTTTTCAAGGCATTCTTGTCTATCCAGCGGTAATCACGCTCCATCATCTTATGCCCGATCAGACTGCCTATCCAGTAATTGACGGTATTTCCCGAGATCGACGCGATCAGCAGAAAAACCACCAGCAACCAGGGATTCATGGCACCCGTCACACAGAAAGCACCTGCGATGAACAACAGCGAATCTCCGGGTAAAAACAGAAAAATGATAAACGCAGTTTCACAAAATACGATAGCAAACAATACAACGTACACCATCGTTCCGTAATTCGCGATCAGCTGCCCCAGCATTTTATCGACATGCAAAACCATGTCTAAGAGTTGCATCAAATCCATTTTCACCTCAAGTCAGGAAACTGCCGCAATCCTACACAGATCAGTCTGGCCGAAGTCCGCTCAGCTTTCATGGCAGCGCAGCCACTTCAGGCCTTGCTGGCGACGCGGCGAAACAGTTTCCACAATGCGCCCAGCAAAAGTGGGATCACCGCAGCACCGACGCCGATTAAGACGATGGTATTCAGATTCTTTTGTATGAAAGGGATATTGCCAAAGAAATAGCCACTCAGCACCAGGCTCAGGATCCAGAACAAGGCACCCAACACGTTATACAGCTGGAAGGTACGGTGCGTCATGTCGGAGAAACCGGCGACGAAAGGTGCAAACGTGCGCACGATGGGCACGAAACGCGCCAGCACTACCGTCTTACCGCCATGCTTTTCATAGAATTCATGGGTTTTTTTCAAGGCATTTTTGTCTATCCAGCGGTAATCGCGTTCCATCACCTTATGCCCGATCAGGCTGCCTATCCAGTAATTGATGGTGTTACCGGAGATCGATGCAATCAACAGCAAAATCACGAGCAACCAGGGATTCATGGCACCGGTCGCGCAGAAAGCGCCTGCGATGAACAACAAAGAGTCGCCCGGTAAAAATGGAAAAATGACAAACGCAGTTTCACAAAACACGATAGCAAACAGCACAACGTACACCATCGTTCCGTAATTCGCGATCACTTGCCCCAGCATTTTATCGACATGCAAAACCATGTCTAAGAGTTGCATCAAATCCATTTTCACCTCAAGTAAGGAAACCGCCGCAATCATACACTAAGGCGCATGCCGCGCAAGGCTGAAAGCATGCCAGAATGGAAGGCAAGGCCGCTCAGCAAAGGTATAATCGCAGGAATGAATGCACATACTCCCTCCCCTCCGTCTGTCCGGCCTATCCAGGCGCTGCCCGACCACCTGATTTCGCAGATTGCTGCGGGTGAAGTGGTGGAACGCCCTTCCGCTGTCGTCAAAGAAGTGCTGGAAAACGCGCTTGATGCGGGTGCCAGCAATATCCATATCCGGCTGGAAGAAGGCGGTGTGAAACGCATCGCCATCACAGACAATGGACGCGGCATCCCGCCCGAGCAGCTGCCACTGGCAGTGGCGCGTCATGCGACCTCTAAGATCTCTTCGCTGACGGAGCTGGAAAATGTCGCGACGCTGGGCTTCCGTGGTGAAGCACTGGCTTCGATCGCCTCGGTATCCTTACTGACGCTGACCACGCGCACAGCCGATGCGGCGCATGCCTGGCAAATTGAAAATGGACAGATTTCACCCGCTTCCGGCGCGCCCGGTACGACAGTCGATGTGCAGGATCTGTACTACAACACTCCGGCACGGCGTAAATTCCTGAAGTCCGAACAGACTGAATTCGGCCATTGCGCCGAAGTGGTGCGCCGCATAGCACTGGCGCGGCCAGATGTGTCTTTCTCACTAAGTCATAATGGCAAAGCGGTCGATCACTGGAATGTGAGCGCAATCGACAAACGCAGCGCGCAAATCCTCGGCGAGAATTTTGCAGGCGCGCGGCTGCCATTGGATGAAAGCGCCGGCCCCCTACGGCTGCATGGTTTTGTCGGTTTGCCGACTGCTTCCAAAGGCCGTGCAGATGCGCAGTTTTTTTATGTGAATGGCCGTTTTGTACGTGACAAGCTGCTGACCCATGCGGTGCGCGCCGCTTATCAGGATGTTCTGCACGGCGACCGCTATCCTTCCTACGTGCTGGCACTGGATCTGGACCCGGCGCTGGTCGATGTGAATGTACATCCATCAAAAATTGAAGTGCGTTTCCGCGACAGCCGCGCGGTCCACCAATTTGTATTCCATGCGGTACAGCGCGCCTTGGCACAGACCTCCGCAACCGCCTTCGGCACCGTGCCAGCGCCAGCCACTGCAGCCAGTGCAACTGCAGTACTGGCCGGGAAATCCATGCCCTGGGTCGCCGGCGAGCAAGGCAGCTTTGCCAAGGAATTTGCAGCCGCCTCGCCCTATGCTGGCAGTACGCCCGGCTATACCGGTGCTGGCTCTTCCTACCCAGCAGCCTGGCCACGACCCGCAGCACAAGGCGGTATCTCGCAAAATCTGGCGCGCTATGGCGCCCTATTTCAGGCACCTGAGACCGCTGCAGTATCTGAGCCCCACCCTGCCACGCTGCCAGCACGTGAATTACCTGCTGATGAAAATCCGCTGGGCTTTGCGTTGGCGCAGTTACACGGCGTGTATGTACTGGCGCAAAACACCAAAGGCCTGGTGCTGGTCGATATGCATGCCGCGCATGAACGCATCCTGTATGAGCAATTGAAAAATGCACTCGATGAAGACAGTATGCCGGTACAGGCATTGCTAATACCGGTGACGTTTTATGCCGATACCATTGAAGTCGCAACAGTGGAAGAGCATCAGCACACCCTGAAAACCCTGGGCTTTGATATGACTGCGATTTCGCCGACCACACTGGCAGTACGCGCGGTACCGGCCTTGCTGAAAAATGCCGATGCCCAGTCGCTGGCGCGAGATGTACTGCGTGATGTGAGGGAATTTGGCGGCTCACGCGTACTGATAGACCGTCGTAATGAATTGCTGGGCACACTGGCTTGCCATACTGCAGTCAGGGCCAACCGCAGCCTGACTATCCCGGAAATGAATGCACTGCTGCGCCAGATGGAACAAACCGAGCGCGCCGATCAATGTAATCACGGACGGCCAACCTGGGTGCAGCTGGGGCTGCAAGACCTGGATAAAATGTTCCTGCGCGGCCAGTAAGCCACGCTTGCAGAACTGGCTGCCCGCTGTATGTAGTAAGCAGCTGCGCTGCCTCAAGAAAGTAAGAAATACATGAAGTTAACCAATAAAGCCATCGCGATTATGGGCCCGACCGCATCCGGTAAAACGGCTGCAGCACTGGAAATCGCGCGCCATCTGCCAGCCGAAATCATTTCGGTTGATTCTGCACTGGTATATCGCGATATGAATATAGGCACCGCCAAGCCCAGCGCCGAAGAACTGGCAGCGGTACCGCATCACCTGATCGACATCATCGATGCGGCAGACAGTTATTCGGTCGCCAGCTTTCGTAAAGACGCAGCGCGCTTAGTTCAGGATATACAAAGCCGCGGCAAACTGCCCTTGCTGGTGGGCGGCACCATGATGTATTTCAATGCACTCAAACACGGACTCGATGAACTGCCCGCAGCCGATGCAGCGCTGCGTGCTGAACTTGATGCAGAAGCCGAACGCATAGGTGTCCCCGGCTTGCATGCGCGCCTGGCGCAAGTCGATCCGGATACCGCAGCACGACTGGCGCCAAATGACAGCCAGCGCATACAACGCGCACTGGAAATCTACCATCTGACTGGCCAGGCCATGTCGGCACTGCTGGCTAAACAAGTACGCAGCGGCCCGGACTTTCCTATGTTGTCTATTTCGCTGGAACCGAGCGAACGCTCGGTTCTACATCAGCGTATCGCACGCCGCTTTGATCTGATGCTGGAACAAGGCTTTCTGGATGAAGTACGCGCCTTAAAACAAAGACCAGAACTGCACGCCGACCTGCCATCTATCCGCTGCGTCGGTTATCGCCAGGCCTGGGATTATCTGAATCAGCAATGCAGTTACGAAGAAATGCGTGAACGCGGCATCATCGCCACCCGCCAGTTGGCAAAGCGCCAGATCACCTGGCTACGCTCCATGCCTGAGCGCCACGTGATCGACTGCCTGAGCGCGCGCCCACTGCTCAGCATACTCGACACCACCTATAAATATCTGAACGACGCTTGACAAGGTCGTCGAAACTGCCCATAATGTCGGTCTTTCGGTGATATAGCTCAGCTGGTTAGAGCACAGCACTCATAATGCTGGGGTCGGTGGTTCAAGTCCACCTATCACCACCAGAATGCTAAGCCCTTTGATTTTCAAGAATCAAAGGGCTTTTGCTTTTTCCTCAGCAAAAAATATCACCAGCTTGAATTTCAAAGGACTGTACGCCTTCAAAGCTAAGCAGATCTCACCTTGGCAATATCCATCTGCATCAATGTTATCACTCAGATTTTCAGCATAAAAAAACCCCGGAAAAACTTCCCGGGGTTAATTCGTTTGCGCTGCTTTCGTGTGAGCAGCTTTTGTTTACACGGCTAGTTATTTAGCTTTAGCTGCATTCACTGCTGCTGCTGCATCGACAATACCGCCACCACAAGCCGGGCAGTTAGCTGGCGGACGGCGCGAGGTCTTGATCAAGAGATCTTTGACCTGTGCCTGAGTCAGCTTAGGATTCACAGAAAGCATCAGTGCAACCACACCAGCAACGTGCGGTGTTGCCTGCGAAGTACCCGCCATGCCGCCATAGGCATTGACTTCAGCAGCAGACATCGCCGTATAACTGGTTTTTCCAGTTGGCAGCGTCGAGAAAATGATATCTTCCGCTTTAGTAAAGCCACCACCAGGAGCAGCAACCGTCACTGTGCCGCCGTAGTTGGAGTAGGAAGCACGCGCGCCATTGATATCAGTCGATGCAACAGTGATTACGCCAGGGCAATTCGCCGGGCTGGACAGCTTGGCATCAATTGCTTCATTACCTGCTGCGATCACCACGATAGTTCCCGCATCCATTGCTGCTTTGTAGGCAGCGGCTGTGGTTTTGCTGCAGGCATGTATCCCGCCCAGCGACAAATTGATCACATTGGCTTTATTGGCATTGACTGGCATGTTAGGCACGGTCAGTCCGGCAGACCACGCAACGGCATCAGAAATATCTGAGGTACTGCCACCACATTGACCCAGTACGCGCAAAGGCAACACTTTCGCCATCGGTGCAACACCGGTAATGCCTTTGCCATTATTGGCGGCCGCAGCTATCGTTCCAGCCACATGAGTGCCGTGCCAGGAACTGTCATCTGCACCAGACGATTTAAAGCAGGAGGAATTAGCATCTACCCAATCCCCCATATCCAGCGCGTCCGGCCCACGCACTGAGTTTCCACTGGCTGGTTTAGGCAAACGCGCAGTCACATAACTGGAGATAAAGTTGTAGCCATATTGTCCAGCCTGACCACCTTGTGCAGGAATCAGATTTGCCGTCAGATCTTCATGCGGAACATAGCCTGTATCAGCAACTGCAACCACAATACCTTGCCCCAGCGTGACATCCCATGCTGCCGGTGCGTTCAGTCCACCAGGCTGCTTACTTGATTCCTGCATATCCCACTGCTTGCTTGCATAGGATGGATCAGTCGGGACAGCAAGACGGTGCATGATGTAATCCGGCTCTGCATATTCAACCGAACTGTCACTTGCAGCAATCTTCTTGGCCAACGCCAGCAACTGAGAAGTTGTGAGATTGCCGCTTGCCTTATAAACCCAGGCACCGGTTGCTAACTGCCGTTTTATTTCAAACGCCATACCAGAGCTGGCCGTAGCCTGCTGCAATCTGGACAAGCGCTGGGCCTGCAAATTCAGCAATTCATTGCGTACGCCTTTGGAGGATGCATACGCTTCTGCGTTGAAACGGTCATTGCGATATTTCACAATAATCTGATCCAGATACTCTTCCTGCACTGACGGTTGGCTGTTTGCGCGGGCCTTGCCTGGTGTCGTTACATTCGCTGTTGTTGTGCCAGATACCAGAACCGCACTGAATGCGGCGGCAATGATAAATGCCGATTTTTTGAGTATTAATTTCATAAATTGAGTCTCCAGGGTCTACATTCCGTGAGCATTCAGCATTAGTTGCTAAATGGGATTTTGGTAAGGTTGGCGATGACAGAACTACTATCACCACCCGCCCAGGCATCTCCCCACGTCACGTAAGAGCCGTCTTTAGCTACCGCCAGAAATGCACCATAAGGTGTCGCATAAATGGCGCGAATATTGACCAGCTTTGCGGCCACATCTGCACTGTCGCCACCTTTACTGCCCATACCCCAGGTCACGACGGTACCGTCAGATTTCAATGCAGCGAATGCATATTTGTTAGCTGTGATGGCCACGACTTTAGTCAGACGCGCCGTCACTGCTGAGCTGTCACCACCATTTTGCGGATCACCCCAGGTAACAACGCTGCCATCTTGTTTCAATGCTGCGAATGCGTACTCAGAATTCACGATCGACTTCACATTGACCAGTGAGGACTGAACTTTATTCAGGCTGTCATTCATACGGATAGCGTCGCCCCAGGCGACGACTGAGCCATCTTCTTTCAGGGCAGCGAACGCAGTATTGGTCGAATAAACCTGCGCGACATTAACGAGTAACTTAGCCACTGAACTGGCGTCTGCGGAATCTACTTCACCGACATAACCAAACGCGGTCGCAGCTTTTTTAGCATCAACCGCGACGCCTGCATAACCGTTCATGAATAATCTGGCCGCCCCTGTTACTTCAGGAACGGGTACCGACTGGTCGTCTCCGGTATGTCCGTAACCGTATCCCCAGTTGACCACTGTGCCATCTTTACGCAGCGCCAGGAAGTCGTAATTGCCACCTACAATTTGTGTAACATCTTTCAGGATAGCAGTCACATAACTGGAATCTCCTCCAGTACTTTGTTTACCGAAAGTAACGACCGTACCATCTTTTTTCAGGGCAGCATAAGAGCCCTCATTACTGACGATAGTCTGTACGTCTTTCATGGCAGCTTTTACGGCAGGACTGAAACCCAAGGTTTGATTGACCATCAATACATCAGGATCCTTCATGCCACGGGCACGTCCCCATGCGGCTACTGTGCCATCTTTTTTTACTGCAAAGTAAGCGACTTTACCCGGAATAATCGAGGCAACATCAGTCAGAGGATCGGTCGCAATTGCCCCGGTGGCTGGATAGGCGAGTTTTGGATCTGCAATACCGACAAAGCTACTTCCCCATGCTTTCACCGTTGCATCAGGCAAAATAGCGGCAAATCCACGCTCAGAAGGATAAAGCTGAGAAACGTTGGTGATGGTGGCGGACAATGCACTACCCGCACCCCAGACCGGATTGCCCCAGGCAATCGGGCTTCCAGATTTCAGGACTGCAAACGCTGCAGCGGAGCTGAAGACAGAGTTAGCCGCCAAGGTTTGTGAAGCAGTCACATCATTGCAGCTGGCGGTCGCTACCACTGCTGCATCGGGTTGCGTATCTTGTATGCTGAGCCCGCTACCGAGCTTCACGCCACCCGCGGTAGCCCAGCTGACTGTTGGTGCAGTTAAGCAGTTACTGCTATTGATAACCGCAGTTAAGGTGCTGCCCCTGGCGCCGAATACGTCGATATTGACTTCAGCCTTAGGTTGAGGCTGAGGCACAACTTCGCCCTGAGAGGAATCGCCCCCGCAACCTGCAACCATCATCCCTACGGTCGAGGTTAATAAAATGGATTTATAGTGTCTCATATAATTAATGTTATCCAGAGAATTGATGAAAATTTGAGCGATTAGTTTTCACAAAGCAAGCAAGCAATCCAAACTTGGTAAAAAAATTTTCACTCATGGCTATATTAGCCATAAGACCCGTAAAAAAAGATACTTTTGTAAGCAATTCGATATAAATTATTACATTAACGTTACAAATACGTCCCTATTCCGCAACATAAGCGATGCATTGAAAACCATAAAATTGCTATATAAATAATTTATTACATTATTCCGGCAGTCGAACCCAGCAATTCAGATCGCTTAAATGAACATACTTAGCAAGATGTGTTTATATGTCAGTCGAAAAACTCGCGGTCCAAAGTTCGGCGCCTGCACTTTCATGCAAAATCTAACAATGTCCTGGTTGATCGCTCGCCAATGATGTGACACCATTGGATTGTTCGCCATTCGAAAGTCAGGCTGTATGCACCTCATCACAGATCACAGGTGTTGGTTGCTATTTGGCAACCCAAAAACCCGCTAAGCAGGCATCTGCTGCGCCATTTGAGCGCTGGCGGCTTAAACAAGTGGACGCAGCAGCGTTCGTTCAGTATTCTTCCTGTATCTGGATGAAAGTATTTTTCTGGGACAAGATTTCAAATTACGCATAGCCAAATACAAAGCGACATGAATTGCCTAAGCACGCAATCTGAATATCATTGAGAAAAATCGCCATCCCCAACTGAAAGCATCAATATCACGACCGTCCATCACGAATTCGCACAGTCTGTACCGGTTTGGTGACACGGTAACCGGACATTTGTGTGTATTTTGAACGACGTGATTATTTTTAGGCAATAAATGAAGGAGTTAACCATGGTCTCGGAAGAAACGGGTGTCGTCTACGGAACAGAGGATTTACTGGCGAGTTTGTGTAACTCGGTGATCCGCGTTCTGAATGTGGCGACACATAGCAAGGTGCATTATTCCGCGATGGTGCAGCGTATTACCAAGATCGGTCTGAAGCCGGACATCGGCTGTTTTGTACTGTTTGATGGCGGTTTTTCAGGGCTGGTCGTGTTGAATTTCAACGGCGAGACTGCCTTGGAAATCTATGAAAAATACATGCTCAATATGGGCATGCCTAAATCGGAACTGGCCACCTCATTCACTTCCGATGAAGTCGCGAATATTCTGGGCGAACTCATGAATCAGATCGTGGGTGATTTCACCGGCAAGATACGTCGTGAACTGCAAACCAATATCACGCAAAATCAGCCGAAAATGCTGGTGCTGACCAAACAGGTCATGTTGAGTGTGGATACCCCGCTGGACAGGCCGGAACTGCGCCGCGTCTCCTTCTTCACTGAGAAAAATAATATCTTCTATCTGGAACTGGCGATAGACCGTACCGAATTCATCAAGCTGCATGATTTCGATGCGCATGAAATACCGGATCCGGATGCACTGCTGGACTTCGAGCAATCAGGCCAGGACGCCAATGCCGCGCCGGCTGCTGAGCCAGCCGCAAGCGATGATAACGATGAATTGCTCAAGTCTTTAGGCATGTAAAACAGACGCCAACGCTCTGCTCTGAACGGCACCTGCGGGTGCCGTTTTTGCGTCTGCGATCCGCCAGGCACTAAAAAAAACCCGCTGTCAGTAAACATAGCAGCGGGTTTTCTCTATTCAATCTATCAAAATCAGTGTGGAATAGTCCACGGTATCAGATAGGCCTGTATGCAAGTCATGATGCCGATTACGCAGGCAAAGAACAGACTATGCTTGAGCGTGAAGCGGAATAATTCTGACTCCCGGTTCACCAGTCCGGTTGCAGCGCAGGCCACCGCGATGGATTGCGGTGAAATCATTTTGCCAGTCACACCGCCAGTCGTATTCGCAGCAACCAGCAAGGTATTGGACACATCGATCTGGGTAGCTGTGGTGTTTTGCAGCGAGCAGAACAAAGCGTTCGACGAGGTATCCGAACCAGTTAGGAATACACCCAGCCAGCCCAGGAAAGGCGAGAAGAAAGGAAACGCCACACCGGTACCTGCCAACAGCAGCGCCAGCGTCGACGACATGCCGGAATAATTAGCAACAAACGCAAAACCTAATACCAGGCCGATGGACAAGACCGGACGCTTGAGTTCAAGCACAGTTTCCGCGAATGCCAGCACCGCATCACGTGGTTTGAGACGCAACAGGATGGCAGACAGAATAGACGTCAGCAGGATAGCAGTGCCGACCGCGGACAGCAGATCGAGTTTGAGTATGGCTTCATACGGTTTAGGGCTGGCGACGATAGGTGCAGTCTTCACCACCAGCTGATCCAGAAACGGCACATGGAATTTCAAGACAGTGCCAGCCAGTGCACCATTCGCTGCAAACAAGGCTTTGAAGGGTTTCAGGCTCCAGATCGTAACGATCAGGGTCAGCAGTCCAAACGGTGCCCAGGCACGGATAGTCTGTGCGGTGGAATACGGGGAACGACGCTGTTCACGTGTGCTGCCGGCATTGCCTTGTGCTGCGCCACCTTGCAGCGACAAGGCTGCGGCGCCGCCACCAACATGCTGCACCTGACGCGCGCTGGCCGGGCTCCAGTATTTCAGGAACACGGTTAAGCTGATCAGGCTGACCAGTGCCGAAGTAATGTCTGGTAATTCAGGACCAATGAAATTCGACGTCAGATACTGGGTCACGGCAAAGCTGCCACCCACTACCAGCGCGGCTGGCCAGGTTTCACGCACACCTTTAAAACCATCCATCATCCACACCAGCCAGAATGGGACGAATACAGACAGGAAAGGCAATTGACGGCCAGCGGTAGCACCGATCAGGAAGGGATCAATCCCGGTGACCTGACCTGCCACGATAATCGGTATCCCCATCGCACCAAATGCCACCGGCGCAGTATTAGCGATCAGGCACAGACCCGCTGCATACAGCGGATTGAAACCCAGACCAACCAGCAAGGCAGAGGTAATCGCGACTGGCGCACCGAAGCCTGCAGCGCCCTCCAGAAAAGCACCGAACGAAAAACCGATCAGCAGCATCTGCAAACGCTGATCATCGGTGATCGATAACACCGAGGCGCGTATTACTTCGAACTGACCGGTTTTTACGACGATTTTGTACAGGAACACCGCAGTGATAATGATCCATGCAATCGGCCACAAACCATACGCAAAACCATAGCCAGCCGCAGCCAGCGCCTGCGTCAGCGGCATTCCATATTCAAACACCGCAACGGCCAATGCCAGCGCCAGCGTGATGGCGGCAGCGATATGACCTTTGATACGAAACACGGCCAGCGCCACAAAGAAAAACAGGATAGGAATACTGGCGACCAGCGCCGATAAACCCAGGCTCCCTAAGGGCGTGTAAATCTGATTCCAAACTTGCATTCTGGTCTCCTCCAATATGCATTTATTAAATTGAATGTAGCGGCTTACAACGAAACAGTGTCAGGCCCGGCTCAGTCGGTTTTCCCTTTGTCTTTGAGCAATTCGGAAAAGCTGCGCGGGGCCGGTTTTAAGGGGGTGCGGTGTGCGGTCCAGCCCATCTGTGCGGTCGGCGTCAGATGTCTGAAGCGCGTCACCATCCAGCGGAAGCTGCGGTATAACTTAGGCGTGGCATACGCGCCGCTCCAGAATTTCCAGATCATTTTTTCGCTTTGCGAAAAATGTGCGCCCTGCCCTTTTAAAGGATGTGCAACCTGCTCTTGCGGATGGCGGTTGGCCTCGGTGCGCAGGCGTATCAGCAATTCAGGAATTGGTATCCGCACCGGACACACTTCCGCGCAGGCGCCGCATAATGAAGAAGCCGTCGCCAGATCGGCGGTGCTGTCCAGCCCCAGCAAATGCGGTGAAATGATTTTGCCTATCGGCCCCGGATAAGTGGTGCCATAGGCGTGACCACCGATACGCGCATACACCGGGCAATGGTTCATACAGGCACCGCAGCGTATGCATTGCAGCGTACTGCGCAATTGCTGATCGGCGTAAGCCTGACTGCGGCCATTGTCGAGCAAAATCAGATGCATCTGGCGCGGGCCATCTTTTTCACCGGCACGGCGCGGACCAGAGATCAGATTGAAATACGTGGTGATCGCCTGACCGGTTGCAGAGCGCGTCAGCAGACTGGACAAGGGCACGATGTGCTCCAGTTTCTCCACCACTTTTTCTATCCCCATCAAGGCGATATGCGTGTCGGGCACGGTAGTGGTCAAACGCCCATTGCCTTCATTCTCGACCAGCCACAAAGTACCGGTATCAGCAGCGGCGAAATTCACGCCTGAGAGTCCGATGTCGGCGTCAATAAAGGCCTGACGCAGCGCGCGGCGACCCGTCTGGATCAGCGTATCGACGTCTTCGCTGTAAGGCGTATCGGGAATATTGTCGGCAAATAAGGTGCCAATATCCTGCTTGGTTTTATGGATTGCGGGCATCACGATATGCGAAGGTTTTTCATCGGCCATCTGCACGATGTATTCCCCCATATCGGATTCCAGACAATGAATGCCATGCTGTTCCAGCGCATGGTTCATTTCGATTTCTTCGCTGACCATGGACTTGCCCTTGATCACACGGGTCGCCTGTTGCTGGCGCGCGATCTGCAAAATCAGCTGATTCGCTTCCTCTGCATTTTGCGCCCAGTGCACTTGCACACCGGCTTGCGTCAGCCTGAGCTCGAGCTGTACCAGTAAATCCGGCAGGCGTGCCAGCGCGTGCTGACGTATCGCTTCGCCCAGATCGCGTAATTGTTCCAGTTCGCTTTGATCCGGAAATTGCACACTGCGTTTATTCTGTAAAAAATCCATCGCGCCGCGAAAGCTCTGGCGCAGCTTAGGATCATTCACAGCGGCTTTGCTGCGCGCCTGGAAATCAGCGGGGGCGACAAACTGTAAAGGCTGAACCTGGTTTTTCATCTTTTGCTCCTTAAGCCAGCTTATCGCTAAGCTCACTGGCCAGCTCATCGCCAAGGTCATCGATCAAAACCACCCACAGCGCACGCGGACCATGTGCTCCATAGGCCAGGGTTTGCTGAATATCGGAAGTTTTGGACGGGCCGGAAATCATTACCAGATTACTGGGCATACCTTGCGCCCAGCCCTCAGCCTGACAGGCGGTGTACAGATCGGCGTGTAACTGACTCGCATACAGCAGCGCGATATGCAGCGGCGGCACCAGCGACATCGTGCGCGGCATGTCCGGTGCAGCGGCAACGATCAGGGTGCCGGTACTGGCGATGGCTGAGCGCACCACCGTAAATCCGGCATCAATCTGTTCAAACAAAGCCTGCTTCCAGTGTTCTATAGGCTGATCAAAATCCAGCAGTTCAAACTGCGCCGGCAAGCAAGCTTGCAAGGCCTGACTCGCAGGATGCGCGGTATGGGTCAGCACACGCCTGACTGTCGTCGCACTTAATTTTTGAGCCAGTTGTGCTGGCCAGTCGGCCTCTTTGCAGCACAGGACTTCGGCATGTAACAGCTCCAGCTGTTTTTGCATTTCACTGAGCAAATATGCGGCTGCTGGCCGCTTTTTGGCCTGAAAGTGTTGCTGGATGCGGGCATCCAGTTGCGCCACCGGTGCCGCTGGCGCACTCTGCTGTGCCGCAGTTCGCAAACGCTGCAAAATCAGCTCACGCGCGGCGCTCATACTGGCTCTCCTGCGGGTTTGTTGGATGGCAGATCGGCTTGCAATGCATCGGCTGCATTGGTACGACGCCATAAAAAACTCGCCATGTGTTCAATGCGGACTGGCTGCTGTTGGTATTCAGCGGCATGGCGCAGATTCAGCAGGCAGCCACAATCGGCTGTGACCACGCCTTGACAGGAAGTGGCACGCAAGGCGGCCAGTTTATCCATTACCATCGCACCGGAGATGGCGGGATGTTTGAGTGAGAAGGTACCGCCAAAGCCACAGCATTCGGATTCACGCTGATGTTCCGCCAGCGTCACGGCGTGCAGTTGCGCCAGTGTCGCCACGCCGTGCTGCCGGGTACCCATCTCACGCCTTGCGCCGCAGGACGTATGCAAAGCAACGCGTTCGGTCTGGGTATTGGCCTGCGCCAGCTGCGCGAAATCCAGCTGCAATACCTGCTGCAAATATTCAGTGAGTTCAAACACACGTTCCGACAAATTGGCTGCGCGTTGCGCCTGCTGCGCATCATCAGCAAACAGCCTTACCCAGTGATGGCGCATCATGCCAGCGCAGGAGCCAGAAGGAACGATGACCGGCCAGTCTTCAGTAAACAAAGCCATCTGGGCGGCAGCCACGGCACGTGCCTGCTCAGGATTGCCGCTGCTGTAAGCGGGCTGGCCACAACAGCTTTGCTGTTCGGGATAGTGCACCGTAATGCCTTCCCGTTCCAGCAGGCGTACCGCATCCATGCCGGCCTCGGGCACAAACATATCGACCAGACAGGTAACGAACAGGTAAACGTGTTCAGATCGCTTGGGATAGATTCTGCTTTGCACGCGGGTCTCCGGCTGCTGATTGTGACGATTTATAAGTAAAAGTTTTGCGTATAATCTCAGCGACCTGACAGATCACCAAATTGGTAGGACCAATTGATACGGAATACACAATGACGACAAGCAGCCGAGGCCGGGTAGAAGAAGTAATGCGTAAGCTGGAGAGTGCGCTGCTGGATGGCAGCCTGCCCAGTGGCAGCCGTTTAGCGCCGGAACGCCAGCTGGCGGAGCAATACACGGTGTCGCGCAATACGGTACGCGAAGCGATACAGCGGCTGGCAGCGCGCGGCCTGTTACGCGTCAAACCCGGTGCCGGTGTGTTTGTGAGTGAACAATTGCGCAGTCATCTGCCTTCGCCGTGGGCGCAATTAGTCAGCGATCATCCGGCGTTACGCTCGGATATTCTGGAATTCCGGCGCGTCTTAGAGGGAGCCACCGCCTATTTCGCGGCACAACGCGCCACTGACAGCGATAAACAAAAAATCCGTAGTCTGATGCTGGCCCTGAAAACCGCGCATGACGAACAGGATACCGTGGCCGAATCCGATGCCGACGCACAGCTACATGAAGCAATTGCGATGGCTTCGCACAATGTGATGTTCCTGCATTTACAGACCAGCATCATCAGCATGTTACGTGAACACATCACCGTCAACGGCGTCGGTATGCGGCAACAGGACCCGGTGATTTCAGCTCAGCTGATGCAGCAGCACCAGGCTTTTGCCGATGCGATTTGCGATGGAGAACCCGAAGAAGCACGCACTGCCATGCATACCCATATCGACTTTGTACGGCGCTATTTCCGGCAAGACGAAGATACGCAGGCCAGTGGCAGTTAAAGAATTGGTTGTACCAGTGAGCCAGCACAGCGGTAGTTGTCGCTAAAAATTGGTCCTGATCCACCTGGCTAAGGGCTAAAAGTGGCTCAAACGAGCCACCTGACAAAATTTTCAAGTGAACGATGAAGATTTTTCAGCGCAATGTGCACAGTTCGCAGCGGCATATCATTACCAGATTTCCCAAGTACTGGTGGCCTGATTCAGATAACCACATTGCAGCAAGGCTGACGCAAAGTGGCCGTTGTCGACCTCAGCCAATATGCCAGGCATTACCTTTTCCATCAATTGTGGGCCATAGCCGTCGGGGCTGAGCGCAAAATGGCGGCTGGCACGCAAGGCTACCCGTATGCCCGGCACCGGAACAAAGATATGTCCATCCACCTGCAGCGCCAGATCATCCCGCATAGAAAATGGCGCGAGTATGGCATCGACTTCGCCCTCCGCCAGCATGAGCACCATTTCATGCCAGTTTTTCAACTCCAGGCAATGCTTCACGCCAAGCTGCTGCAAAGTCGTCCAGTCCACGCTCCAGTCTTTACTGCAAACAAAGCGCAGATCACGCAAGTCTTCTTTTTTGCGGCAACGTAAAGCCATTTCATTGCCGGGTAAAGTGTAAATACCAACCAGGGATTGCTCTGCAGTGATGACGGGCGCAGACAGCAGCACCTCGCTTGCAATGGCCTGTGCATCCGTTTCCCATACTGTGGTTCCCAGCACGGATAACTGCGCGGTTTGCAGCATACGCAGCCCGGTCGCATAGTCGGTCACGGGTACCAGCACGGCCTCCGACTCTGGCAAATAGTCGCGCAAGGCCTGCATCAGAAAGCGCAGCTCGACCAGATCCCGCCTTATCCTGTCAAAACCGTCAAAAGCCGGAGACGCTGCATCATAAGCCAGGCCCTGCTGCAACAGCAATTGCCAGTCATCGTACACATCTTTCGGTACCCCGACTTTGATGGTTCCCGTGGACACATCGGGCGCTTCCAGCGGCAAATACACCGTAATCGTCGTGCCCACACCGGTCTTGCTTTCCACCAGCATACGGCCACCGAGTACAAAACTGACCAGATGCTGACACACATGCAGTCCCAGTCCACAGCCTGCTTTGCCTATTTTTTTGAGCAACATGGGTTGCAGTATTTCTTTGAGCAAGGCTTCGTCGATACCCTGACCATTATCGGAAAAAATAATCCTGACTGTGTCATCATCGGATTTGCAGGCTTTAAGACTGATCAGGCCCTGCTCCACGCCATCTAAAGCATGCACAAATGCATTATTAAACAGGTTAAGCATCAGTTGCGTAATCGCACCCGGATAAGAGTTCATCACGATGCCGTATTCCACCTCGATCAGCATCACGTGATTGGAGAGTCTGACCCTGCTCTGCAAGGCTGCACAGCTTTCATCCAGCATAGTCTGCAAGGAAAATTCACGTTTCTGGCTATTGCGCTGACCCGATACCAATTGCTTTACGCTGAGCATCAGATCATCCACCTTTTGCAGGTTCTGACTCAGCATGCTGGTACCCTGCTGAAACTGGGCAGAGAGATTACGCAAACCGCTGCGCGTGGCTTCGCCTTCCGCCATTTTTTTTAACTGGACGGAGGCATCCGCCAACGTGGAATTCAACAGGACCAGATTACTGACTGGCGATACCAGCTCACTGGCCACGCCATGCACCAGCGCATCCAGCATCAGATAACGCTCATTTTCCATGAACTGATGCCGCATCTGATCTATTTGCTGCAAGGCTTCAATCAGACGCTGATTGCTGGTATCCAGCGCTTTCGTCAAACTATCGGCCCGTTCTTGCAATATGGCAAGCTGAGCGGCATCCTGATAACTTTGCGTTTCCAGCGCCGATAAGCTGCGACTGTCTTTCCATCTCAGATAGGCGCTGAGGAGCCATGTCAGCAGCAATCCTATCAACAGTAACAGCCAAGCTGAAAATACGCGGGAGCCGGATAACGGCCATGCAAGCAGGACACTCACAAACGCAAGCATGCCAGTCAACGTAATACCAGTCAGCAAATAAGTCCAAACAGCTTTGCCTGGATAGCGTTTCTCAAATCCCAAATTTTTCTCTCTTTCCCAAAAATAGCACTTCACCTACACCATTACGCAAGACAGCAATATTGCGAAAACAAGGCAAATGCCTGGAGCCAGATAACATTACATTGGTTGGGTGCAAAGCCTGCCGCAGGTGCCTGGCCTGGTGAGTCAAATGGAGAAGTTGCACACTGTGAGTGGAATACAACAAACTCAGACCTGGCCTTCCAGGCCGGCGATCCGGTTACAAGCGCAACGCAGCGCCAGAAGAACCTGTGAGCCTGGTGAAACTTGCCGCTCTGCATTTGGGCTGTATGCAGCCCGTGATCTTTATGCATAAGCTAAATGCTCAATGTTGGCGCTAACTGAAAATGTCAACAACCCTGGTGTATGGAAAGATCGTTACGTCAGACTTAGGTCAATCTCTGGCAGGGCACGCTAAGGGTGCTACAGCTTGTGCAAGCTGCTGCGCAGCACGCCGTCACGCAGCCAGCGTGGCCAAGACTTAAGTTCAGGGATTATTGTTACATAAAGAAGTAAAGCCCAGCTTCGCAATTTGCAAATAGATACATTTCAGTGAAATCAAATATTGGATTTACCCAAGTACAGAAAACATTTCCCTTATGCAACCGTGCTCACTTGCGAGAATTTTTTTCTTATTTTGGGCAGCGAGTGATTTCAATCTGAAAACAGACGTTACTTATTGTTACTTCAAATTAGAGAAAATTAGCATCAAAACGTCGTTTAATGCATACTTTGTTTTGTCGCAGAACAACTTCCCTTTTTATGAAATTTAGATGGTAAGTTGTACGCAACCAGAGCATTTTTCGATATTATCTAAATCTCAATTAAATATTGACGAAGAATAAATTTAGCATTCCGGACGTCTCCGACATTAATCTCCATTATGATCCATGCTTTTTGCTGGTTCGTCCCATGCCTTTTTTGTCATTAAGTAAGATCAGCTACTCCATTTAACGCACAATTTGCATATCTACGCTAATGAAGAACGATAGACGCGTCATTGACGCCGCCACCTTAGAAAACTTACGTCGTACGATATTGACGATGTTTGCAAAAAATTCATTTAACGACGTTGGCATACGCGAAATTTGCAAAAAAGCCAGGGTCAGCCCACAAACGATATACAAGTATTTCGGCAGTAAAGAAGAAATGTTGTATGCCTGCGTGCGCCAAGACATAGAAAAGTTAAATGAACAGGCATTGGCAGCGGCACGCCGCCCACGCTCAGCCGATCAGCAGATACGTGCTTTTTTTGAGGCATGGGTGCAATATTTCGCTAAAAACCCGAATATCGCCAGCATCGTATTTTTGAATATCCCTCAGACTTACTGGGTAAGCAAGCGCCACTTCCTGCAGTTGCGCGTGAGTCTGGCGGGCCATGCAACCATCAAGCGTGGACAAAAAGCCGGTGTTATTACCAAGAAAATCGACCCGATTCTGTTACAGGATTTGATGATGGGCGCTTGTCACCGCGTGATGATACGCTGGCTGACTTTAGAGAAAAACAATCTGCCTGCACTCAGCAAGCAAATGATTACCGGCATCATGAATATGATCAAAGCCTGATCAAAGCCTAATCAGGTTGCACAACAAAAAGCCAGCAAACGCTGGCTTTTTGTTGTCTTCGCGATGGAATCAAACTGAACGAACCAGATAGCCGGTGAGCTTCCTGACGACAGGCAAGGCGATTAACAAGGTGGGGAATGCAAATAGCCAGGAGATGCCCCAGGCGCCCAGCCAGACATGTATAAAGCTGGGAGACCAGCCCAGGCTGCGCAAAGTGCTGATGGCAGATACCACGCAAGTCATCAAAATCGACAACAAGAACGGCATTACCAGTGACGCATAGCGAGCCGGTAATTTAGGCAATCCGAAAATAGTGTTTGAGGTATGTAACTGCATATATTTAGCTTCCATAAGCGACCAGAGCAGCGCCCGCCAAGCAAACTACGCATAGCGACTGCACCGGTTCTGGCCGGTAACAGTGGGCGCGTTGCTTGACGTTAAACGCTTACGGATGTGTATTTTCATACACGACGCCGGGCATTATAAATGAAATTCACGGGTATGGAAGCAGCACAGACATCCGTGCAGCTGCCTCATTCAGCTCCACCCGCTCAAAATACAGCCCCCCCCTTCAGACTGCTTCTGAAATCAGTGGAAAGCCCTCATCGATCCAGCCTGTCACACCACCAGGCATGGTTTTGACTGGCAAGCCGAGACGGGCCAGCCGTATCGCCGCGCGTATCGCTCCATTGCAATGCGGCCCCGCACAATAGACGACAAACAAAGCCCCGGCAGCATAGTTCTTCATGGTTGATACCACGATTTTTCCATGTGGCAAACTGATCGCACCCGGTATATGTCCAGCCGCATACATGGCATGGCTGCGCACATCCAGCAACACAAAATCCTGCTGTCCGCTATTGATTGCATCCTGTACATCCCAGCAATCCGTTTCCCATTCCAGCATGGCAGAAAAATGCGCCAGTGCGCGTGGACTGTCTGCTGCAGCAACTTCGGTAACCAATGACATCGCATTTCCTTTCAGGCTAAGTATGGACATTATTTTGACTTGAATATATGCCTGGCACCAGTGGCACTTAAGTCAATCTACGTTAAGATTACGCCATGAAAAATCATCTGGTTGCGGCACTTGCTTATGAAGGTTTATGCACTTTCGAATTCGGCTGTGTAACCGAAGTATTTGCCCTGCACAGACCGGAATTACAAACCGATTGGTATCAGTTTGCAGTGTGCAGCCTGACCCCATACCACATGCGGGCTGCAGGCGGTTTGCGTATTCAGTGCGAACACGATCTGAGCCTGCTGGCACGCGCAGATAGCATAGTCATTCCGGGTTGGCAGGGGGTGGAGGTGCCAGTTCCTATCGAACTGACTGAGGCTTTACGCGCGGCAGCAGCACGTGGCGCCAGAATTGCCTCTATCTGCTCGGGAGTTTTCGTGTTGGCCGCAGCAGGTTTGCTAAATGGAAAAACCGCAACCACACACTGGCGTTACGCTGCAGAGTTGCAGCGTCAATTTCCTGCGATTCGCGTCAATCAAAATGTGTTGTATGTCGATGAGGGCAACATCGTGACATCGGCCGGATCTGCTGCAGGCATCGATATGCTGCTGCATCTGGTGCGCAAAGATCACGGTGACCGTATCGCCAATCTGGTGGCACGCCGCATGGTGGTATCCGGGCATAGAGATGGCGGTCAGGCCCAGTATTTACCGCGTCCGGTATTACCCGCCGGGTCCGGTGGGCTGCAAGTCCTGATGCAGCAAATCCGTGCGGAACCGGGGCAAAGTTATCCCCTCGCGAAAATGGCCAGGATCGCGGCAGTCAGCATACGTACCCTGCAGCGTCAATTCACTGACAGTACCGGTATGTCACCGGGTGTCTGGCTGACCCGCGAACGCATTGCCAGCGCCTGTGAATTACTGGAAGAAACTGCCCTCCCACTCGCGCATATCGCCGCACACTGCGGCTTCGGCTCCGAAGAAAGCATGCGTCATCATTTCCGGCTATCGCTACACTGCAGCCCCTCGCGCTACCGGCGTCAGTTCGGCTTGATGAATAAGCTCGAAAGTGACAATGAGGACACGCTTGAGACCATGTCCACACTGCGTTGACGTTTTTAAATTGAAGTTTTTTAATTGAAGTTTTTTAATACCGGTATGCGCCACTGCAAAATAGCTGCAGCCTGACTATGCTATAAGCAAGTCAGGAGAGAACATCATGGGAATCTTTTATAGTCCGCTCAGCCTGTTCTGGGCATTGATGCTGGCCGCCCCGGCGGCACTGGCGCTGCTACATGCGCTGCGTTCGGTGCGCAAGGCGCAACTGGAACAGCCCACCGTTTTTTCAGCCTGGTGTGCCAGCATCATTCTGCTAGCCCTGATCTGGCGTATGCGGGTCCCGGTGCTGCCTGATCTGCATCTCCATCTGAGCGGTGTTGCGCTGTTTAGCCTGATGTTTGGCCGCCACCTCGCAATTTGCGGTATCAGTATCGCGGTCGTGCTGTACACCTTTGAATACGAAGGCAACTGGTCAAATCTGGGCGCAAACATATTGCTGCTGGCTGTTATCCCATGCTGGCTCAGTGATTTACTGTTGAAAAAGACCCAGCAATATCTGCCACTTCATATGTTTGTGTATTTGTTCGGCAATGGCTTCTTTGGTGTCTTACTGGTCAATGCCAGTGTGGGAGGCAGTACGATGCTGTTGCGCAGCCTGCTATTCCCCGAAGCCACACTACCAGCCGATGCGATTGCCTACATGCTGTTGCTGGTATGGGGAGAGGCATTTCTGGTGGGGTTTCTGGTCACTATCTTTGCGGTGTATCGCCCCGCGTGGTTGCTGACCTTTGACGACAATCTTTATTTGCGTGGCAAATAAAAATTTCCTTCAATGAACTAACGCGTCTTGCAAGGCAAAAACGAAGCGAACACCGGCCGCGATGAGCCCTCATTCAGTCTGCACCACGCGGGAACAAGCCAGGAAAAGTCAGACGCAGACAAGGCGCTGCAGCATAGACCTGTATTCATTGCCAGTAACAGTTACAGCAAGCACCAACGCTGCGCCAGCGTCGCATAATGCGTCTTCAGTTTGATTGCAGACCAAACCAGCCACCCCAGGCTGGCAGCGTCAGCACTGCGCCATCACGTTCGTAAGGCAATTGCACCGCCTCCAGCGTGCTGGCTCCTGCAATGTCCGGCAGATTCAAAGTCACGGTATCTGGCGACAAATTGAACGCAGCAAATACTTGCTGCTCACCCAGGCGACGCGCTAACAGCAGTACCGGTTCAGGCGCATCGAGGAAGCGTATATCGCCGTGTAACAGCACCGCTTGCTGCTTACGCCAGCGCAAAATATGGCGTACATAATTGAGTACAGATTGTGGATCGGATTCCTGCTGGTCTGCAGCTTTCGGCAAATGTTCTGCAGGCACAGGCAACCAGGGCTTTTGTGTGGAAAAGCCGCCATACGGTGCAGCCGCCTGCCATGGCATAGGCGTACGACAACCGTCACGTCCTTTAAACTCTGGCCAAAAGGTTTTACCGTAAGGGTCCTGAATATCTTCAAACGCAATTTCGGCCTCGGTCAGACCAAGCTCATCGCCCTGATACAAACAGGGTGTGCCGCGTAAGGCCATTTGTAAGGCGTAGATCATTTTCGCGAACGCCGGGCTTGGTGCAGCGCTGCCCCAGCGCGACATGACGCGTGCCACATCGTGATTACCCACTGACCAGGAGACCCAACCGCCTTTAACGCGTGACTCATATTGCTCAACCTGTTCGCGGATATAGCCCGCGGTGACTGATGGCGTCAACAGATTGAAGCTGTAGGCCATATGCAGCTTATCTTCACCTTCAGTATATTGCGCCATCACGGACAGCGAATCGTCGGCACCGACCTCACCAATCGCCACCGCATCATACTCATTCAGTAAAGCCCGCACACGCTGTAGGAAGGCCAGATTTTCCGGTTGGGTTTTATCATAAATATGCGCTTGCATGCCGTAAGGATTGGTATCCTGCACCGTCTTGGTATCGCGCTTGGTCGCGGGCGGATTGCTGCGCAATTGCTGATCATGGAAATGGAAATTACATGCATCCAGCCGGAAGCCGTCCACACCACGCGCCAGCCAGAAACGCATCGCATCCAGATGCGCTTGCTGCACGTCAGGATGATGGAAATTCAGATCCGGCTGGCTGGTCAAAAAATTATGCAGGTAATACTGGCGACGACGTGCATCCCATTGCCAGGATGAGCCACCAAATACCGACAGCCAGTTGTTCGGTGGCGTGCCATCCGGACGCGGATCAGCCCAGACATACCAGTCGGCCTTAGGATTATCGCGGCTCTGGCGACTCTCGATAAACCAAGGGTGCTGATCCGAGCAGTGCGACAACACCTGATCAATCATAATTTTGAGACCGAGACTATGTGCTTTTTCCAGCAAGCGATCAAAGTCTTCCAGCGTTCCGAACAGCGGATCAACATCGCAATAATCGGAAACATCGTATCCAAAATCCGCCATAGGCGATTTAAAAAACGGAGAAATCCAGACCATATCCACGCCCAGCGCCGCAATGTAATCGAGTCTTGCGGTAATACCAGGCAAGTCACCGACACCATCGCCATTGCTGTCTGCAAAACTGCGTGGATATACCTGATAAATCACCGCCTCACGCCACCACTGCGGAGACTGGGTAGGATGCACTGAATTTTGCAAATCGTTGGAAGTTTTCATAGCCTTCTATCTTTTTATACGGATACCCAATTGCTGCGCCTTCATACTTTGAGGCAGGCAAAAAAAACGGATGAAATCAAGCTGATACAGCGCTGCACCTGTCCTGCCGCATGCGCGTCACGGACTATGTGCCTGATCACGCAGATGCTCGTCGAGTATCGCGGAGACGCCCAGAAATGCAGGGTATTGGGCAGTAATCACGAAAGTCGGAATCTGAGCCAAAAATGCAGAAAAGCGCCCCTTGGCCTCAAAGCGCTGACGGAAAGCAGACTGTACAAAGAATTCGCCCAATCTTGGCACGATGCCGCCACCGATGTAAATCCCGCCGCCCGCACCCAGTGTCATCGCCAGATTACCCGCTACCGTACCCAGCATAGCGCAGAACAAAGACATGGTCTGATGAGACAGCGCGCAACTGCCATCCAATGCATGCTGACTGATCTCTGCGGCAGTCAATGGCATGTGCAGTTCCACATCGCTCAATTCAGCGATCACGCGATACAGCAGTTCTATGCCCATACCGGAAATCAGGCGCTCCGCTGATACATGAGGAAAGTCACGCCAGATACGCTCCAGTATACGGGTCTCTAACTTATCAACCGGTGAATAAGTGACGTGCCCGCCCTCACTGCATAGCGGTATCCAACGCTGACCGCAAGGAATAATGCCAGATACACCAAGTCCGGTTCCGGCACCGATCAGCCCGATGACCTTGGCGGGCTGTGGCGTACCTCCGCCTATCTGTACTTTTTCGCTGATACTAAGATGTGGCAAGGCCATCGCCAATGCGGTGAAATCATTCACCACCAACAGCGTATTCAACTGCAGCGATCGCTTTAGCTCCTGGATAGAGAAACTCCAGTGATGATTGGTCATACTGACGATGTCACCCACAACAGGATTAGCAATTGCAATCGCCGCATCCTTAATACCGTCACAGCACAAACCATCCTGTTGGATCGATTTCAGATAAGCCAGAATCGCGCTGCGCAAATCCGGGTAGGCATTACAGGCGAATACCTGCACCCGCTCAAATTGCTGCGGACCGACTTCGATAGCAAAACGTGCGTTTGTACCGCCGATGTCGGCCAGCAGGCGGGGGGTCACGTCAGCTTGCATTGTGATTTCCTGCACCGTTTTCTCACTTAAAAAAATTTCCGGGGTCAATTGTGAACCACAGGTGTCTGGCCACAGTGCCAGCACACAATATGTAGGAATACTACATTCATTCTGGAATACTGTCTATTTTTTTACCCTTATCACCGATCACTCTTGAAAGAACAACGACTTCACTTCCCCTGAGGGCACAATAATGTTAAATTTCCGAGATATTCAATGTAGTCAAACTACTTAACTACAACATCATAATGACTGAGACAATTTCTTTGTTGCGCGCCATACGACCCCACGCAGCATTTGTGCTGCTATTTGCGGCAAGCACATCGTGCTGGGCCGCTATCAATACAACTAAGTCCACACAAGATCTGACGGATTGCGACATGCACAGCCACCAGGCCGTTTTGCAAGCCAGTCAACTCAAGCAAAATCAGGCTCGTGCGCAATGGCTGAGCGCCACGCTGATCCATTGGTCAGAGCAAACGGCTGACGCTGCTACCGGGCATTACCGTCTTTACTATTCGAACCCGGCAAGATTGCACATCGCACAAGATGGCAGCATGCAAGGTGAGGATGGCAAGCTGACACTGACACCGCTCACACGCTTTGCGGCCAAACCAACCCAAGCACAATTTCAGTATCTGCCAGCAGGGCTTCAATTCCAGTTACAGCAATCCCCTGACCGGATACGACAATTACTGCACTCGCAACTGATCATCGCAAAAGAAGATAGCAAGGGCAGAGTCCTCAGCTACACCCATTTGCAGCATGCTGCTGCACTCGATGCCTTATATATAGATGCGCAACAGGCCACACTCGGCGTCAGTCTGCCTAAGCAAGATGAAAAAAATACCCGGACGCACTTTCAGTTATGGGCACCAACTGCGGCACAAGTTGCGGCCTGCGTTTATAAGAATGGCAAAGCGCATGCAAGCCAGCTCAGCCCCATGCGTTTTGACACTGCGCGTGGCACCTGGCATACAGCACTGAAGCAAAATCTATCCGGCCATTACTATCGCTATCTGGTGGACGTGTATGTACCAGGCACCGGCATAGTACGTAATCTGGTCACAGACCCCTACTCCATCAGCCTCAATACCGATTCGCAACGCAGCTATATCGCCGATTTAAATGCAGCCAGTTTAAAACCGGCCGGATGGGATCGGCAACAACGCCCGCAGCGCGTCAAAACGGCGACAGACATGGCGATCTATGAATTGCATGTAAGGGATTTCTCGATTTCAGATGACAGTGTGCCGCATCGTGACCGGGGTAAATTTCTGGCTTTCACACACAGTAATGCCAAGGGCATGCGACACCTGAAAGAATTAAGCCAGGCTGGCCTGACCGATGTCCATCTGCTGCCAGTATTCGACATTGCAACTATCCCGGAAAAAAACTGCATCAGCCCACGCATCAACAGCAAAGGTGCAGATCCTGAGGCACAAGCTGTGATCGCAAAAATCGCTGATAAGGATTGTTTCAACTGGGGCTATGACCCTTACCATTACAGCGCACCGGAAGGTAGCTATGCCAGCAATCCCGAAGATGGTGCCGTCAGAATCCGCGAATTCCGTCAACTGGTACAGGCTCTGCATCAGGCCGAGCTCAGAGTGGGCATGGATGTGGTCTACAACCATACTGCCTACACTGGTCAGCATGCACGCTCCGTGTTGGACCGTATCGTACCCGGCTACTATCATCGCCTGAGTCCAAGCGGAAAAATCGAAGACTCAACTTGCCAGCCTTGCGGCAATACCGCAACTGAGCACATGATGATGGCCAAGCTGATGACGGATTCAGTACGTCTCTGGGCTAAACAATACCAGATCGATTCTTTCCGCTTTGATTTGATGGGGCATCAGCCACGCGCTGTGATGGAACAACTCAGGGATCAGCTGACAGCCGATAACGGGCGCGCCATACAATTGATCGGCGAGGGTTGGAATTTCGGTGAGGTCGCTAATAATCAGCGTTTTGTACAAGCCAGCCAGCTTTCATTAAATGGCAGTCAGATTGCGACGTTCAGCGACCGCGCGCGGGATGCCTTGCGCGGTGGCGGTCACGGCGACACACCTATCAGCATGCGCCAGCGCCAGGGCTATATCAACGGCATGCTGGATCGCCCGAATAGCAGCATTACCCAGGCATACACGCAGCAAGAAAAAATGCGTGCAGCAGATATGGTCAGACTAGGCCTGGCCGGATCAGTCGCCAGCTATCGTATGCGAACTGCAGATGATATTGAGCGACGTCTGCAGGATATCGATTACAACGGTCAGCCTGCTGGCTATGCGAGCCAGCCAGGTGAAGTGGTCAATTACGTAGAAAACCATGACAACCAGACCTTGTTTGATCTGAATGTCTACAAACTGCCGGACAACAGTACGTCTGAAGACAGAATGCGGGTGCAGGTGCTGGGCCTGGGCTTTAACTTACTCAGTCAGGGCATACCCTATCTGCATGCGGGCAGCGAAATCCTACGCTCCAAATCCATGGATAGTAATAGCTATAATTCCGGCGACTGGTTTAATGTCCTCGACTGGAGCTATCGCAGCAATGGCTATGGGCGCGGGCTGCCACCTGCTAAAGATAATCAGCAGTTCTATCCGCTGTTACGCCCCTTATTAGAGAACACCGCTATCAGAGCAGGGCAGACAGATATCCTGAGCACTAAGGCAGCCGTAATGGATTTATTAAAAATCAGGCAGAGTTCAGGCTTGTTCCGGCTCAGCGATGCCACTGAAATTAATCAGCGTTTACGCTTCTTCAATACCGGTGCTCAGCAAAATCCAGCCTTAATCGTGATGCAGCTGGATGGCAGCAATTTACCCGGCGAAGCATACCGTCGCATCATCGTCATTTTTAACAGCGCCGATACAGCACAATCGATACAGATTCCTGGGCTTAATAATCTGCCTTTACAACTGCATCCTGTGCATCAGAATACCGTGGCAGGGGATCGCAGAATCGCACAGGAAGCCAGGTATGACGCGGCACACGCCGGTTTTTATGTTCCCCAACGCAGTATCACCACATTTACAGAATTAAATTAAGATGTAGTGATCAAGCAATATCCAGTCGCGAAAATTTATGTGATACTGAGTTTCACCGATGTTTTTTTGTACAGGAGGAGCATCTATCCAGCGCATGACAAAACGCCACGACAGCAACAAACAGAATTAATATTTAACCCATAATGTGCATAGCAGGATCGAAAAAATTTCTGTAAATGTTTCTATATTTGGAAAAATTCTGGCTTAAGTACAAAAAATATGAAAAGTTTTCAGTCATAAGACGAAAATTTTTATTCAACAGCGGTTATTATTAGCGCCTTCGTATTCTTAGATTGAGGAGACAGTCGGAATGGATTTTTCAGATCGCCAGCAAGAGCCGGGTAAGAAGTTCCTGGGCATAGGGCTGGTAGTGGCATTTCACGCGGTATTGGTGTACGCACTGGCCAATGGCCTGGGCACCAAGCTCGTTGAAATCGTTCAAAAGCCCCTAGAAACAAAAATCGTGGAAGAGGTCAAACCGCCTCCGCCACCACCAGACACGCCACCACCACCGCCGCCGAAACTGCTGGCTCCGCCGCCACCATTCATTCCGCCGCCGGAAGTGCAGGTGCAGCCACAGGTACAGCCACAGAACACTATTTCTGCTACGACCAGCCAGAAGCCGGAAAACCCAACTTTCACCAAGACAGCGCCACCAGCGCCGCCAGCGGCTGAAACCAAGTCCACCGGCCCGGTCAGCGTGGCACCTGTGATCGACTTCAATGTGGGCGGTTGCAAACCGGAATACCCACGCGCTTCGCTGCGTAATGAAGAAACCGGTATCACCACCTTGGCCGTACTGATCGGCGCAGACGGTACCGTCGCCGACGTCAAGATCGAGAAGTCCAGTGGCTTCCGCGGTCTGGACAATGCGGTCCGCTCCCAGTTGTTGTCCGGTGCCTGCAAAAACAAACCAGGCACAGTGGATGGCAAGCCACAACAAAGCTGGACCAAAGTCCAGTACGTCTGGAAGCTGGATTAAGGCAACAGGCAAGAACGGAGTCAGCTCCGTTCTACCCACCGCCCGTCATTCCTGAGGAATTACAAACGAGCGTAAGCCACCCCGGTGGCAAGCGCTCATACAAAAACAGCAGTAAGCACGACCAACCTTAAATAATTTGTTTAAAGGAAGCACCATAATGAAAACCCGTTTCTCCGCATTCCTGGCTGCCGCCGTTCTGGCCCTGACCGCAGCTGTTGCCGCTCCAGTCTTCGCAGAAGAAGCTTCTGCCACTGCAGCCTCCGCAGCACCAGCCACTTCCGCA
>NZ_JACOGD010000008.1 GCF_014284235.1 Cognatundibacterium curvum | reverse complement strand
CCGAACAGGACCGTGAAACGACTCTGCGCCAATGATAGTGCTGCAACCAGTGTGAAAGTAGGTTATCGTCAGGCTCCCTTTAAAAACCCCTCGTTACAGTAGTAACGGGGGGTTTTGCTTTTAGGTGTGCTTTAGGCTTTGTGGTTCTGCGCTTTGCAAGCTGCTAGCAGCCGAAGAGCGAAAAACATAAACCAAAAATCAAAAATCAAAAATCAAAAATCAGAAAATAAAAACAAAGGGAGAACGCTTGCGCGTTCTCCCTTTGTTGTTTCTAGGCTTTACTCAGTTAGTTCAGACTTATTCAAACGAATAGCCAAGCATTCTTAGAATGCGAGTTCCTGAAGCTCTCTTAAAGGATGCGCATAGTCTGGCCACACCTGTGCAAAGAAACTGAGAACCTGGCTACGGCTGACTTCTTCCAGACTGGCTGGTGACCAGGCTGGTGTATTGTCCTTATCGACCACCAAGGCGCGTACGCCTTCAATCACTTCGCCATGTTTGAAGCAATGTCTGACCATATCGCGCTCCATACGCAGGCAGTCAGACACTGTCATAGTGGCACTGCGTCGGAGTTGTTCTAATGTGACGCACATCATCAGTGGTGAACGCCTGGCCATAGTGTTCGCCGTCTTTTGTGCAAAATCGCTGCCTTCTTCGCGCAGTGCTTGCATAATGTCGGCGACGGAGTCCGCACTGAAGACCGAATCAATCAGGCTACGTTGTTGTGCCAGTTGCGAACCTGCAGGATCAGCCTGGTCGCGGTAAGCTGCTGCAAACTGATGAATCCGTGCGCGCAGGTCAGTGGCATCGCTGGTATGTAACAGCTGCATCAATGCGGGTAACTCGGTCGAAGGAATAAATACGTCAGCAAGGCCTGCATATAAGGCGTCGGCAGCACCGATCACTTCACCGCTTAAACCCAGATAACTGCCGCATTGGCCTGGCGTACGGGACAGAAAATAACCGCCGCCTACATCAGGGAACAGACCGATATTCACTTCCGGCATCGCCATCTTGGTCCGTTCCGTCACTATCCTGACACAGGATTGCGGACCTGCCTGGGCGATGCCCATGCCACCGCCCATGACCACACCATTCATCAATGCGATATATGGCTTAGGATAGAAATGAATCAGATGATTGAGAGCGTATTCTTCTGTGAAGAAGTCTTCCAGTAATGCGCTGTCGCCTCGCGGGCTGGCCGTGCCTACATCATAAAAGAAGCGGATATCACCGCCTGCACATAAGGCCTTTTCACTACTGCTTTGCAATACCACTGCGCGTATTTCGGGATCATCGCGCCATGCCATCAGCGCCGCGGTAATGCCACGTACCATATCAAGCGAGAGTGAATTCAGCGCCTTTGGCCTGTCCAGCGTGATGTAAGCTATTTGGTTGAGTACTGAAGTGAGAAGATAGTCGCTCATAGAGAATCAGAAAATTCATTAAGGTCAGCAATTTTATGCTGTGATCTGCCTGCAGATCAAACTTTGCTTACATTTTATGCCAACAAAAAAGGACGCAAGCCGCGTCCTTTTGAGTGATCCCCTGAGGGAGATGTGTTATGCCGACGCTGGGTCAGGCATGTGTTTGATCGCTTCGTGGTGATGATCCTGGATCTTGTCTTTGTGTTTGATCACCTGACGGTCCAGTTTGTCTATCAGTGCATCAATTGCGGCATACAGATCGTGCGCCAGACTTTCAACATGAATATCTTTTCCGCTGATATGCAGATTGATATCAGCCTTATGGCGTTTCTCTTTCTCGCGGAGCTTATCGACCGTCAGGATGACGGCAATATCAATGACCTGATCGAAGTGACGCCGGACGCGTTCCAGCTTAGTTTGTACATATTCACGGATTGCAGGAGTGACTTCGACGTGATGTCCACTGATGGTGAGATTCATACTGTGCTCCTATGGTGACGTTACTTGCTAAATACTCGCTATGATGATGCGCTCATCTCATCTGATTGGTACTGAGCTAAATCATATATAGCAATTAAAGCCGTGATTACAAGAACTGAGTTACAAAGTTTTACGCAAACTGACTGGTGGGATTTTCAAGGCTTCACGGTATTTGGCAACGGTGCGTCGCGCAATGACCATACCCTGTTCGCCCAGCATGTCTGCGATTTTACTGTCAGAGAGTGGGCTCTTCTGGTCTTCTGCTCCTATTAGCTGCTTGATGAGAGCGCGTATTGCGGTGGACGATGCTTCCCCCCCGGTTTCCGTCGCAACGTGGCTGCCGAAAAAGTACTTCAACTCAAACATCCCATGCGGGGTCAGCATGTATTTTTGGGTCGTTACACGAGAAATCGTACTTTCGTGTAAACCTAGTGTATCAGCTATTTCGCGCAAAACAAGGGGGCGCATGGCGACAGCACCGTGTGTGAAAAAATTCTTTTGTCTTTCTACAATTGCTTGTGCAACGCGCAAAATAGTATCGAAGCGCTGCCGCATATTTTTGATCAGCCAGCGTGCTTCCTGCAGCTGGGTGCCAAGGCTGCATTCATTTTTATTATCTTTTGCCATTTGTGCATACATGCTGCTGACACGCAGTTTAGGCATCACATCCTGATTCAGTAATACCTGCCATTGCTGACCACATTTACGCACAATCACATCGGGTACCACATAGTCTGCAGCCTGCTGCGCAAAGGCGGACCCGGGACGTGGATCGCACAGGCGTATCACAGCCTGCGCTTCCCGCAAATCCTCATCGTCACAGGCAAAGATTTTTTTTAACTTCGTGAAATCACGCTGCGCGAATAAGTTTAATTGCTGCTCAATAATCGCCAGCGCCAGTCTGCGCGTCACGACAGGAATTTTGGGGAGACGGCGTATCTGTAATGCCAGGCATTCAGACAGATTACGTGCTGCAATGCCGGGGGGGTCAAAGCTCTGCACCATATTTAAGGCAAACTGCAACTCTTCCGGTTCCACACGCAATTCCAACGGCAGGCTGGAGTGGATCTCGTCCAGACTCTCAGTCAGATAACCATTATCATCGAGCGCATCGATAATCAGCTCACACAAGGCGAGGTCACGAGCACCGCGCAGATTGACGCGCATCTGTTCCAGCAAATGTTCACGCAGACTGATGCTGGCCGCTTCCAGCTGAGGCCGGCCATCATCGTCGTCTGCCTGGCGCGATCCGGATGGAACTTCGTCAAAGCTCCAGTCTTCCGCGCTCACACTCTCGCTGGCGGCAAAGTCGGCTTCTGCCGGACTGTCGGCCACAGGCTGTTCGTTCTGGGCATTGCTATCTTTGTCTGCCGTAGCATCCGGGGTATTCTGTGTTATTGCGCCGTCGGCCAGCAGGCGGATGGCATGATCCAGAGGATCATCTACGCGCTCTAATAAAGGATTCTCGATCAGCAGGGATTCCAGTTCCTGATGCAACTCAAGCGTGGAAAGTTGCAGCAGACGGATAGACTGCTGCAGTTGCGGCGTCAGGGCAAGGTGTTGCGAAGTACGAAGTTGCAGACTTTGTTTCATGATGCGCCCGGTTACATGCGGAAGTGTTCTCCGAGATAAACCCGGCGCACAGATTCGTTTTGGATAATATCATCTGGCTTGCCGCTGGCCAGGACTGCCCCCTGATTGATAATGTAGGCATGATCGCAGATCCCCAGGGTTTCACGTACATTATGATCTGTAATCAGGACGCCGATTCCACGTCCTTTGAGGAAGCGTACGATGCGTTGTATCTCAATCACCGCAATCGGATCAACGCCGGCAAATGGCTCATCGAGCAGCACAAACAAGGGATCGGTCGCAAGTGCACGCGCAATTTCCACCCGGCGGCGCTCGCCGCCAGACAGAGATAAGGCTGGGTTTTCACGTATATGTTCTATTTGCAGATCCGCTAATAACTGATTCAGGCGTTGACTGATTTCGTCCTTGCTCAGGAATTTGCCGCGCTTGTCTTTTTTTAATTCCAGCACGGCACGTATGTTTTCTTCTACCGTCAGCTTGCGAAATACAGAAGCCTCTTGCGGCAGATAGGACAGGCCAAGCACCGCACGCTGATGAATCGGTAATGCGGAAACATCGACACCGTTAATGCCTATCTCGCCGCTGTCAGACGGCACCAGGCCAACGATCATATAAAACGAAGTCGTCTTGCCGGCACCATTCGGCCCTAGCAAGCCCACCACTTCACCGCTTTTCACCATCAGCGATACATCTCTGACTACCTGGCGCGCGCCATAGCTTTTTTTCAGCCCTTTGACTTGCAAAGTGTTATCTTTAGCCAGCATTTTATTGAGCCTGTGTTGTACCGGACGCCGATTTGCTGCGCAGGATAAGTTGAGTCCGTGGCTTGGCTGTATCGTGTTCACCGCTGACGCTATTGGTTCCGGTCAGCACTTCATTACGGCTGTCATAGGATAAATATTCGCCGAATTGTTCCTGCATTACTTTGTTAGCTTCAATATTGCGGACCTTGGCACGGGTCGTGAAAACGACGATTTCAGTTTTTTCATTGTAGACAGCTTTTTCCGCTTCGCCTTCTAACCAGCGCTCATTCGGGCCATCCATTTTTTGACGGAAGGTAATCAGACCATGATTTTTTCCGAGCAGGGTGACGATCTGTGTACCGTCTTTTTCTTCCTGTATGGTCGCATTATCTGCCTGAATCAACAGCGTGCCACGAGTGATGGTGACGCCGAGTGACAGCACATTCAGATTTTTTTTCAAATCGTAGAAGCTTTTACCTGCTTCAATCACCGCATCTTTCAATGCATCTGCTTTTTCTGCATGGGCGAATGGCGACAGCGTGCAGGACATCAGCAGACTGGCTACAGTGACTAGGTGTCGTAAAGAAAGGTGCATATATTTATTTCCTGATATCTGGTTGTGAGGGCGGTGTTGCCAGGTCTGGGCGCCGCTTGACACGCATATGGACTTTGCTGAGAAAGCTGACTTGTTGAGTCAGGTTGTTCGCTTCAATTCCTATCGCAGTGGCATCTACTTTGTAAGTCTGCATACGGACTGCCTGATCCGTCTTAACAATGTCTGAATCTGGCAGCATCAGCAGGTATTCAGAGCTTAACTGGAAAAAATTCTTGGGATCAGCCGAGGTCTGCGCTACGATCACATTCTCATAAAAATGGACTTGATCATAGCTGCGGTTTAACAGTGGATTGGTAGATTTTTGTTCTACCACCGCGCGTTTGGCCTGTATCGTGACCGGTTGTCTGCGTTCGTCAAAACTATGTATCAGTGGATTGGTGATTTCATACTGATCAGTCTGCGGCAAGTGGATCAGCTTATCGCCCTGAACGTGATAATTGGCCTGACCGTTATTGGATAATTTAATGAAATTAAATTTTTCCACATAATAGTCAGGTTCTTTACGATTTTGCAGACGACCTGCAGCTTCATCACCCTGACGGTGTATGACCTGATGGATCCAGATACCGGCCAGCACCACGACGCCCAGTGCCGCCACTCCCATCCAGCTGCGCGCCTGATCGATAGTGACTTGGCGTTTCATGACAGATAGCGTGCCAAAGCCTGATCATACTTATCCTGGGCGCGCAGGATAATGTCGCAGATTTCGCGCACTGCACCTTTGCCGCCGCCCACAGTCGTCACGAAATCCACACGCTGCCGGACTTCGGCGTGACCATTTGGTACGCTGACAGAAAATCCGACCCGGTTCAACACCGGTAAGTCAATCACGTCATCGCCGATGAAACCGCAGGCTGCTGCAGGGATGTCTAATTCTGCGATTAAACTCAGGAAGGCAGACTGCTTATCATGTATGCCCTGACGCACATGGGTGATACCGAGATCAGCAGCACGTTTTGACACGATAGCCGATTGTCTGGCACTGATAATGGCCGTCGCGATGCCCGCATCCTGCAGCAGCCGTATGCCCTGGCCATCAAGTACATTGAAGGTTTTTAAAGCTTCGCCTTCAGGACCAAAATGCAGACTGCCATCGGTCAGGATACCGTCCACATCAAATATCATCAGCCTGACCTGCGCCGCTTTAAGTAAATAGTCGCTCATCAGATCACCTTGGCACGGGTTAAATCGTGGATATGCAGCGCACCGACCAGACGGCCGTTTGCATCCGCTACCAGTAACTGGTTAATGCGGTAGGTTTCCATAATCTCTACAGCTTCGACCGCGAGTTGTTCCGGACGTATGCGGCGTGGATTCGAATGCATCACATCGGCAATTGAAATTTGTGTGAAATCCTGTACGGTCTCCATCATGCGGCGTAAGTCACCGTCCGTGAACACACCGACGATCTGATTTTCTGCATTCACCACCGCCGTCATCGCCATACCTTTTTTGGTGATTTCAAGCAGGGCGCTGGTCAGTTTTGTATCCGGCGTCACGCTGGGAATTGCGTCCCCGGTACGCATGACGTCTCTGACATGGGTCAGCAGGCGGCGCCCCAGGGCGCCCCCTGGATGCGAGCGCGCAAAGTCTTCCTCGCGAAAGCCGCGCGCATCAAGTACCGCAACCGCCAGTGCATCGCCCAGCGCCAGTGTGACGGTGGTACTGGCAGTTGGTGCCAGATTCAGCGGGCAGGCTTCTTTTTCGACATGCAGGTTCAGGTGCGCATCAGCGATTTGCGCCAGACTGGATTGCGGCTTACCGGTCATCGCGATCAGTTTCACACCCAGACGCTTGATGATGGGGACGATGGACATCAGCTCGGCCGCTTCGCCGGAATAAGAAATGGCAATAAACACATCCTGCGGAGTGATCATCCCCAGATCGCCATGGGCTGCTTCGGCTGGATGGACAAAAAAAGATGGCGTACCGGTAGAGGCGAAAGTCGCTGCGATTTTGCGACCAATATGACCGGATTTTCCGATGCCGGAAACGACCACACGGCCGTTGCAGGACAGCAACATGTCGACCGCCTGCGCAAAAGCAGCGGCATCTTCTGCCTGCAGGCGCTGCCGCAGATGATGGAGTGCATCGGCTTCAATTTGCAGGGTAGTTGCGGCCAGCATGACCGCCCGCTGCGCTGCACTGGTGCAGCCAGACTTTGACGTGTCGTCAGAGGTTAAGGGAGCAGTGAATTGATTCATGCACGAAGTATAAACGAAATCCTGTAAGCAAAAACTCTGCCAGATGTAACATAATTTGCTTTACCGGAATCTGTATGGCATCCGGGTGGTCGCCGATTCACAGGAGTGTATCAGGCGCGCGTGAGCATACTCAGCCTATCCAGCGACAGACTTTCTTGAAATCGAGCAATTTATTCAATGGAAACACCGGTTTGCCAGCATTTTCGGCAATAATGTCTTTATGAATGCTCTCGACACCACCTTATCTTTACTGGCCGCCGCCGTTCTGGGGGTGGTCGCTTTCCGCATGCTGCAATTGCCGCCGATACTGGGTTATCTGGTGGTCGGTGTGGTCATTGGCCCATTTGGCCTGGGTTTTGCTGAAGATGGCGCAGTGACTCATGAAATGGCGGAATTCGGCGTCGTGTTTCTGATGTTTTCAATCGGGCTGGAATTCTCCCTGCCCAAGCTGATGGCCATGCGCAAGCAGGTATTTGGACTTGGGATGGCGCAGGTATTGGTGACTATCCTGGCCAGCCTCTGCAGTGGCTGGCTGGCCAGCTACTGCTTGCCCAAGTTCTTTCAGATAGGCTGGGAAGCCGCATTCGCATTGGGTGGCGCGCTTGCCATGTCATCCACAGCGATTGTGTCGAAAATGCTCACGGAACGCCTGGAGCTGGAAAGCCTGCATGGCCGTCAGATTATCAGCATCCTGTTATTTCAGGATCTGGCCGTGGTACCGCTGCTGATCCTGGTACCGGCGCTTGCTACCCACTCAGACAATATAGTCACTACCCTGCTGTGGGCCGGTGGCAAGGCCGTGCTGGTGCTGGTCTTGCTGCTGGTGGTCGGGCAGAGCCTGATGCGTGGCTGGTTTAAGCTGGTGGTGAAGCGACGCTCGCAGGAATTATTCATGCTGAACCTGCTCCTGATCACGCTGGGTGCGGCCTGGCTGACCGAGAAAGCCGGTTTGTCGATGGCGCTCGGCGCTTTCGTCGCAGGCATGCTGATTTCTGAAACTGAATACCGGCATCAGGTGGAAGAGGATATTAAGCCCTTCCGTGACGTGTTGCTGGGTCTGTTCTTTATCACCATAGGCATGCTGCTGAATCTGAAGCTGGTGGCGCAGAATGTGTGGATGGTGCTGTTCCTGTTTATCGGCCCCTTGCTGCTGAAGCTGGTGTTGATTGCTGGATTGGCACGTCTGTTTGGCTCATCCACCAGTGTCGCCCTGCGTACCGGCTTGGCCTTGGCGCAGGCAGGTGAGTTCGGCTTTGTTTTATTGAATCAGGCCGGTGCGCTGAACCTGATAGACCCGCAACTGCTGCAGCTGATTCTGGCCTCGATGGTGCTGTCTATGTTGGTCTCGCCCTTCATCCTGGCCAAGTCGGATGCAATCGTGATGAAGTTTTCTGCCAATGAATGGATGATGCAGTCGCTGGCCCTGACGCAAATCGCTGCGCGCACGATGTCGACCCGCAAACATGTGATCATCGCGGGTTTCGGTCGTAGCGGCCAGAATCTGGCGCGTTTGCTGAGTGAAGAAAAAATCGATTATCACGCCTTGGATCTGGACCCGGACCGCGTACGTGAAGCACAGACGGCCGGTGCCAACGTGTCTTATGGTGATGCCGCACGTAAGGAAAGCCTGGTCGCGGCTGGCATACACCGCGCTGCCGCTTTGGTCATTACTTATACCAGCACGGCATCAGCGCTGAAGATTTTGCACTTTGTGCACGAGCTGCAGCCGGGCTTACCAGTGATTGTGCGCAGCCATGATGATGTCGATCTGGAAAAGCTGCGCGACGCCGGTGCCACCGAGGTGGTGCCTGAGCTGATGGAGGGAAGCCTGATGCTGGCTTCGCATGCACTGGTCTTGCTGGGTGTGCCTTTGCGGCGCGTGGTGCACCGGGTGCAGGCTGCGCGCGATGAGCGTTATGAATCGCTGCGTGGCTTCTTCCATGGTGCCAGTGATGTGGCGGATAGCCCGGATGCCATGCAAATCCGCTTACACTCAGTCACCTTAAGCGAACGTGCCAGCGCGGTTGGCAAGCGCATTGCCGAGCTGGCGCTGGCCGAGCTGGAGGTGGATATCCATACCATACGGCGCGGCAAGGCCAGGCAGGAAGCGGACGATACGCTGGTTTTACAGAGCGGTGATGTGATCGTGGTACGCGGAACCTCAGAAGCAGTCGCAAGAGCGGAGCTGAGGCTGTTAAAATAGCGGGTTATTTTTAAAAATTGAAGGACATCTGGCGATGTTAAATCCATCCGAGTACATTAAAGAACATATCCGCACCGTGCCAAACTGGCCACAAGAAGGCGTGATGTTCCGCGATATCACCCCTTTGCTGCAAAACCCCAAGGTGTTTCGTGTGCTGATCGATATGTTCGTACACCGCTATATGGATGAAAAAATTGATGTGATCGCTGGGCTGGACGCGCGCGGTTTCATTATCGGTTCGGTGCTGGCTTATGAACTGAATCTGGGTTTTGTGCCTATCCGTAAAAAAGGTAAGCTGCCTTTCCATACCGTATCCGAAGAATATGTACTCGAATATGGCAGTGCGACCGTAGAGTTGCATGCGGATGCCTGCAAAAAAGGCGACCGCGTGGTGCTGATCGATGACCTGATCGCGACTGGCGGTACCATGATGGCCGGTAAAAAACTGCTGGAGCGTCTGGGTGCCACCGTGGTTGAAGGTGCGGTCATCGTCGATTTGCCGGAATTAGGCGGCTCTAAGATCATCAAAGACAGCGGCATGCCTTTGTATACAATTTGCAATTTCGACGGCCATTAAAACTGCACTTTTGCCAGCTTTGACAAAAACGGATGCCCGACTGGCATCCGTTTTTGCTTTACAGCGGTATTACAGCGGTATTGCTGCGGTATGCACCTGATTTGTACGGCCAGAAGCAAAACCCCGGCTGGGGCGGCTTAGCGTAAATACTGCGCGCAGTTCAGCTTGCTATGCAGAAAACCCTGAGCTGCGCTATACTTCCCAGCTTCCAAGGAGCGTTGCGACGGAAATCTCTTTTCCGCCAGGCTTGGAATCATAGGCGTAAGCCGGTAGTTTGACTTTCTTGTTTCTGATGATGCAAAAATGAACAAATTTCCGGCCTTGCTGACCACAACTGCGCTCACGTTACTTTTTTCTTAAGAAAGGAGGGCGTGAGAACGCCGCCATCATGACTACTCAAACAGCAACTCAAGACTACCTCGTCGCCGACATCAGCCTGGCTGACTGGGGCCGCAAAGAAATTCAGATCGCTGAAACAGAAATGCCTGGCCTGATGGCGATCCGTGAGGAATTCGCTGCCAGCCAGCCGCTCAAAGGCGCACGTATCACCGGTTCGCTGCATATGACGATACAGACTGCAGTTCTGATCGAGACACTCAATGCACTGGGCGCACAGGTACGCTGGGCTTCCTGCAATATTTACTCGACTCAGGATCACGCTGCTGCGGCCATCGCAGCCGGCGGTACGCCGGTATTCGCATTCAAAGGCGAAAACCTGGATGAATACTGGGAATTCACGCACCGCATTTTTGAATGGACCGATGGTGGTTATTCCAACATGATCCTGGATGACGGTGGCGATGCGACTTTGTTGCTGCACCTCGGCACCCGTGCAGAAAAAGATATTTCGGTACTCGATAATCCAGGCTCCGAAGAAGAAGTCTGTCTGTTCAATGCGATTAAATCCCATCTGAAAACTGATGCGACCTGGTACTCCAAGCGCCTGGCTGAGATCAAAGGCGTAACCGAAGAAACCACGACCGGTGTGCATCGTCTGTATCAGATGCATAAAGAAGGCAAGCTGGCTTTCCCGGCAATTAACGTCAATGACTCCGTCACCAAGTCTAAATTTGATAACCTGTATGGCTGCCGCGAATCGCTGGTTGACGGCATCAAACGCGCCACTGACGTGATGATTGCGGGTAAAGTCGCTGTGATCGCTGGTTACGGTGATGTCGGCAAGGGCTCTGCACAAGCGATGCGTGCTTTGTCTGCCCAGGTATGGGTCACAGAAATCGATCCTATCTGCGCCTTGCAGGCAGCGATGGAAGGCTACCGCGTGGTGACGATGGATTATGCAGCGGAACATGGCGACATCTTCGTGACCACTACCGGTAACTACCATGTGATTTCACATGCCCACATGCAGAAGATGAAGGATCAGGCCATCGTCTGCAATATCGGTCACTTTGATAATGAAATCGATGTCGCCTCGCTCAAGCAATACACGTGGGAAAACATCAAGCCACAAGTGGATCATGTGATCTTCCCTGATGGTAAACGCATCATTCTGCTGGCTGAAGGCCGTCTGGTGAATCTGGGTTGCGGTACTGGTCACCCATCTTATGTGATGAGCTCTTCGTTCGCGAATCAGACTATCGCCCAGATCGAACTGTTCCTCAACAATGCGCAATATCCAGTAGGCGTGTACACCCTGCCTAAGCATCTGGATGAGAAAGTCGCGCGTCTGCAATTGAAAAAACTTAATGCACAATTGAGCGTGCTGACGGATGAACAGGCTGCCTACATCGGCGTGAAAAAAGAAGGTCCTTACAAGCCGGAACACTACCGTTATTAAGATTTGAACCTTTCCCCGGCTCTGTCAGCGCAGACCGGGGATTTTTTTTACAGGAGATGCTATGCGTCTGCTCGCTATCTGGCTGGTGAATGCGCTTGCATTACTGGCGATTCCTTATCTGATGCATTCGGTGACGATTGATAGCCTTGGTACCGCGCTGTTAGTCGCGCTGGTGCTGGGCTTTGCCAATACCGTATTGCGTCCGGTGCTCTTGCTGCTGACTTTGCCGGTCACCGTCATCAGCATGGGCTTATTCATTTTTGTGATTAATGGCCTGCTGTTCTGGGGTGTGGCGAGTATGGTGGATGGCTTTCATGTGGCTGGCTTCTGGTCTGCCGTGGGTGGCGCCTTGCTATACAGCGTGATCTCCTGGACTTTGTCGACTTTAATTTTGCAAAAATCATGAATCAACATAACTTCAGCATAGAATTTTTTCCGCCTAAGACCGCTGAAGGGGTGGAGAAACTACGCGTTACCCGTACTAAGCTGGCTGAGCTGCAGCCTAAATATTTTTCCGTGACTTTCGGTGCCGGTGGCACTACCCAGCAAGGTACGCTCGATACTGTGGTCGATATCCGGCGCGAGGGTTTTGAAGCGGCTCCGCATTTATCCTGCGTCGGCGGCAGCCGCGAATCGATACGTCAGATTCTGCAGCAATATCAGGCGCATGACATCCGTCGTCTGGTCGCATTGCGCGGTGATTTGCCCAGTGGTTACGGCATGGGCGGCGAGTTCCGCTATGCGAATGAACTGGTTGAGTTTATCCGCGCTGAAACCGGTGACTGGTTTCATATCGAGGTAGCCGCCTATCCGGAAATGCATCCGCAGGCGCGTTCGCCGCAGGATGATCTGCAAAACTTTGTACGCAAAGTGAAGGCGGGTGCGAATTCTGCAATTACCCAGTATTTTTATAATGCAGATGCTTACTTCCGTTTTGTGGAAGAGGCGCGCAAACTGGGTGTGGATGTGCCTGTGCTGGCCGGTATTATGCCGATTACCAATAGCAGTCAGTTACAGCGCTTCTCAGAAATGTGTGGCGCTGAGATTCCGCGCTGGATACGCCTGAAGCTCAATAGTTATGGCGATGACAGCGCATCGATCAAGGCCTTTGGTCTGGATGTGGTCAGCAGTATGTGTGAGCGTCTGTTGGCAGGCGGCGCACCTGGTTTGCATTTTTACTCTTTGAATCAGGCTGCGCCTACCACTGCGATCTGGAAAAACCTGATTTAATTTCCTTTATCGTCGTACCAAAAGCAGCAGCGGAACCCAGGTTCCGCTGCTGCTTTTTTATTTCGTTGTGGAAAATCGACGCTCAGCACAAACAAATTGGAAATTTCTGAAAAGCATGACTAGACTGAGTTTAACAATACGTTTTTTGCGCTGACTACTTGTTATCAGTCCATAAAATCAGTCCTTGTATCACCTGTAATCTGTTTCCCCACCAGTATTTTCCCTGAAATAGCCTCATTGTCAGTCCTGTTCTGCTGTTGCAGTTTTTACCGGAGGATGAGTCATGAAGTGCCGATACCTGAGTTTGCTTTTTGTAATCGTGGTGGGATGCCTGAGCATGCCCGCCCATGCTGAGATGGTCATCATCGTTAATAAAGAAAATCCCGCCACCAAAATGTTCCTGAATCAGGTCGCACAATTTTATCTGGGCGGCTCTAATTTATTTGCACCGGTGGAGCTCGCAGAAAACTCACCGATGCGTGCAGAGTTTTATAAAAAAGTGCTGGATAAAGATCCGGCGCAGGTACAGGCCATTTGGTCCAAACTGCTTTTCACAGGGAAAGCCAAAGCACCGAAAGAATTCAAATCCAGTGCTGAGGTGAAGAAGTATGTCAGTGAAACCCCAAATGCGATGGGTTACATAGAAAAATCCGCGGTAGACGACAGCGTTAAAGTTGTCGCGATCGTACCGTGATCTGCCGGGCTGACATCAAGATAAGGAGAATAGCGATGAAGAAGTTAGTATGTGCCATGCTCTTGCTTCCAGGTCTGGCTTCAGCGATTGATCTGGATGAAAGCGGTTCGCTCAAGCTGAGCGGTTTTTATAATCTGACTGCAGGTAAGGTACTCAGTGGTTCTGCACTCGGCAGCTCCACACCCTGGACTTACCAGCAGTATCAATGTCCATGTTCGATACAGAATTGGGAATACACTGGCGTATATGAAAAATCCAAGGGCTGGCAACTGGATCAGGAATCGCTGCTGGGTCTGCAATTGAAAAAAGAATTTTCGCCTACCCTGTCAGCCACCGCGCAAGTGGTGATGCGCGCACAGAATCCGAATAAAGGTTCACGCCCAACGGTAGACTGGGCATATCTGAGCTGGCAACCGAGTGCAGAATCTGACTGGACCTTCCAGGCTGGGCGCTTCCGTATTCCTTTGTATTACTACAGCGACTATTTGTACATCGGTTACGCTTATCCCTGGTCGCGCCCGGCACCGGATGTGTATGGCTGGCCGATTTATGCCTACGATGGTGGCAATGTCAGTTACCGCCGTCAGCTGGGCGAATCTGACTGGGCGATGACAGCAAGCGCCTGGACCGGCAGCTTTACTTCGGATAACAATCCCTACTACACGCGGCTGTATTACACCACGCCGACCAATGATGCATGGAAAAAAATTCTCGGTGCTTCAGTCAGTGTCAACAATGGGATTTTCGATGTACGTGCGATGATGATGCGGCATGAAGAAACCGTGTCACAAAATGACCCGGTCGCTGGCACTACTTTCCTGCTGAAAGATCAGCCGACCCGGATTATGGGCTTATCCATCAATATGGATTACAAAAACTGGTTGCTCAAATCGGAGTTTGACCGCTTTGAACAAAAGGATGCGTCTAAAGGTATTAACAATATCTATAAATACGCCTTGTTTGGTGTTGGCTATAACTTCGGTGCCTGGACACCGATGTATACCTACTCGCAATACACGACGGTGACCGAGCCGACAGAAGGACGTCAGTCGCATTATCTGTCTTTGCGCTGGGACTTCCGTAAAAACATGGCGCTGAAACTGCAATACGATATTTCTAAAGACAAGTCGCATTATCCTTATCCTTTCTTTGGTGATTCCAAGCTCTTGTCTTTGTCACTGCAAGGCACGTTCTGACAAAGTAAATATGCTCCTCTTGAGGCCACCTCAGCTGCCGCTGCGGTGGTCTTTTTTTCTGTTTGATTCATTTCTCCTTAAGCATCGTTTTGATGTAAGTCAACGTTGCCTGTGTAGTAATGGTTACAATCAAATGTCCGATTTTGGATGACAGCGCAGCGGGGAGAAAAATTGGCTATCGAACTTTACAACGACGGAAAACATGTCTGTATCATGTTTAATGATCTGATCAAGGACGATGCAGCAGATCATGCTGTGCAGGCCAATCAGTTTCTGATCGTGTCCGACGGTGAAGGTGCGATGATCGATCCTTCCGGTCACCTGACGTATAACTCGCTGGTACTGGCGATGCATAAATACCTGCCCAAGCAGCAGTTAAAGTATCTGTTTGCTTCGCATCAGGACCCTGACATTATCGGTGCGCTCGACAAGTGGTTATTCAGCACAGAATGTAATTTATATGTGTCTAAACTATGGTCGCGCTTTGTGCCGCATTTCTGTAATCTGAACCGGGCAGAAGGCCGTATCATCGGCATTCCCGATGAAGGCATGCCGGTGCATCTGCGTGACACCGTGATACACGCAGTGCCTGCGCACTTTTTGCATGCGGAAGGCAATTTCCAGTTTTACGACAGCAAGTCGAAAATCCTGTTTTCCGGCGATATGGGTGCCTCCATGGTGGATGCAAAAGATATAGAACGTCCCATCACCAGCAAAGAAGAGTTTTATCAGGAATTGCATAGCATGAGCGGTTTCCACAAGCGCTACATGGTCTCGAATAAGGTCTGCCGTTATTGGGCAAATATGGTGCGTGGTATGGATGTGGACATGCTGGTGCCTCAGCACGGCCGTTACTTCCAGGGCAAAGAAGCTATCCATGCCTTCCTCGACTGGATAGAAAATCTGCAGTGCGGGATAGATTTGTTCACTCAGGAACACTACCGCTTCCGCGGTTAAGCATCCGTATCTTAAGTCTGCCGTGCCGCCTTGATGTTCACATAATCGAGCGGCAGGGCAGTGGTACTCTTAATCACTTCCATCACAAAGCTGGAACTCACATCCTGCAGGTCAACTACCCGCACCAGTTTTTTGTAGACTTGGTCAAAGCCCGCCATATCCGGCACATGGACTTTTAACAGATAGTCGATATCGCCACTCATACGCAGGATTTCCACGATTTCCGGTATGTCTTTCACACCGCTGATAAATTGCTGCATCCATTGTTCATTGTGGCGCGCTGCTTTCAGCGTCACCATCACGGTCAGGCCCAGATTCAGGCGCACCGGATCACACAGCACTACATGCTGACGGATCACGCCATCCTCCTGCATTTTTTGCACCCGCCGCCAGCAGGGCGTGACAGACAAATGCACGGCCTGGGCCAGTTCTGCTATGCCGATAGATGCATCTTTTTGTAATAAATGCAGAATTTCTAGGTCTTTTTTATCCATATTTATAAAATAGTAGAAAATTTTTCTTAATTTAGCATGAAATACATGGAAAATTGGTAAAAAATTTCCTGACAGGATAGGTAGGATGTGAACCTCTGTGACAGCACGTCATGTGCTGCAGAAAATGATTTAAACCGAGGAGCCCGTATGAATCCGCACGATACCAGCCTGCACACTGCCACCCGCCTGACCCATGCCGGCCGCAAGGGAAAAAGCCATCATGGCCCGGTCAATCCACCGCTGGTGCGTGCGTCGACCATGCTGTTTCCTGACTGTGCGTCCTTGCAGGATGCGTATGGCACCCGCAGTTGCTATGGCCGTCACGCGACCGAGACCACGATGGCTCTGGAGCAAGCTCTGTGTGCAGCTGAAGGCGCTGCGGGTTGCATGCTGACTTCCTCAGGCTTATCGGCGATCACCACGACTTTGCTGGCGCTGCTGGGCCCTGGTGACCATTTGCTGATGGTCGATACTGCTTATGATCCTACCCGCCAATTCTGTGATGGCTTGCTTAAACAAATAGGCGTGAGCACCACTTACTACGATCCGCTGATTGGTGCTGGCATCGCAAGCCTGATGCGTCCGGAAACCAAGGTAGTATTTGTCGAGTCTCCTGGCTCGCTGACTTTCGAAGTGCAGGATATTCCAGCGATTGCAGCTGTCGCGCATGCAGCAGGCGCTGTGGTGGTGTCTGACTCAACCTGGGCTACGCCTATAGGCTGGTCTTCATTCGATTTGGGCATTGATGTCTCTATCCATGCCGCGACTAAATACATCGTTGGTCACTCAGATGCCTTGATGGGTGCCATTCTGACTAACGAAGCTTTGCATGCACGTGTAAGAGCTACCTACAAACAGCTGGGTATGTCAGTTGGTGGTGATGATGCAGCGCTGGCTTTGCGTGGCTTGCGTACTATGGCAGCCCGTCTGGCGGTGCACCGCGAGAGTGCTCAGATCGTGGCGCGCTGGCTGAGCGAGCAGCCGGAGGTGGCGGAAGTTCTCTATCCACCTATGCCTGGTGCGGCTGGCCATGAATTGTGGAAACGTGATTTCCGTGCTGAGTATGCTTGTGGTCTGATGGGCGCTGTATTCCGTGCTGATATCACGCAGCAGCAAGTCGCTGCCTTAATCGACCGTACACAGTTGTTTGGTATTGGTTTTAGCTGGGGTGGATATGAAAGTCTGATCCTGCCAACCAATCCGCAATCCTACCGCACTATCAATGCAGAGAAATGGGCTGCGCCTATGCTGCGTCTGCATGTAGGACTGGAAGCGGTTGAAGATCTGCTGAGTGATCTGGACTCAGGTTTTGCTGCCTTACGTACACAAGACGAAAAAAATACGCTTGCTTGTGCAGCCTGAATTCTGACATGAAGAAGCAGCCGGCATGTCATTGTCCTGTCATGCCGTTTCGCTACAATGCGATCGTCCTACTGCTTCTCCTCCAAAGGTCAGGATATTTACCCACAGCGTGCTGTGGGTTTTTTTTTGCTAAAAATTGTTGATGATTGTTGATGTTTGTTGAGGATTGTAGATTGCAGCTCTATCTTATTGCGCTGTGCCAGCCTGACTATTCGTCGTAGCCGGTGTGGCCGGAGCGGCTTCATTCATGTCCAGCGTACGCACACCACCACCATTCAGAAATTCAGCATACATCCAGTCGCCTTCGGCATTGCTGAGACCTTCCGGTACAGCACGCTGAACTTCCGCTTTCCCAGCCAGCGCAGCACGCATACTGTCTATCCAGATCGGTAAGGCCAGGGTCGCACCGAATTCTCGTCCACCCAGCGATTTAGGCGTGTCATAACCCATCCATGCCACGGCCACGACATTTCCGGCATAACCGGCAAACCAGCCGTCGACCGCATCGCTGGTGGTGCCGGTTTTTCCGGCCAGATCATGTCGCCCCAGTCTGATACTGGCGGCAGCGGCGGTACCACTGCGCGTGACCTCGCGTAGCATGGCATCCATGATAAAGGCGTTACGGCTATCGATCACGCGGTCAGCATCCTGCGCTATGGCTGGCGCCGGATAGGATTTCAATACATTGCCTTTGCTATCGGTGATTTTGGTGATCAGATTTGGCTGTATCTGATAGCCGCCATTCGCGAACACCGCATAGGCTGCTGCCAGCTGTACTGGTGTGACTGAACCTGTGCCTAAGGCCAGTGTCAGATTATCCGGATGTTTATCTTTGCTGAAACCGAAATGGCTGATCCAGTTCTGAGCATTGCTGACGCCAACCGCTTTGAGGATGCGCACAGAAACCACATTCTTTGATTTCGCCAATGCCGTGCGCATCGTGACAGGGCCATCGTATTTGCCATCATCATTGCGCGGGTCCCAGCGCAGCGCTTCTTCTGAGGTGGCGGACAACTGTACGTCATTGATCAGCGTGGACGGAGAAAAACCTTTTTCCAGTGCGGCCGAATACACAAAGGGCTTCATACTGGAGCCGGGCTGACGCCAGCCACTGGTGACATGATTAAATTTTTTGCGGTTGAAATCAAAGCCACCCACCAGCGCCCGGTAAGCGCCAGTTTCCGCATTCAGCGCCACATACGAGCCTTCGACTTCCGGCAACTGAGTGATGCTCCAGCGTTTTTTCTGATCCTGCAGCACGCGTATCAGCGCACCTGGTGTGATCTTCAGGTCAGACTTAGCCTTCGCCTGCAATCCGGCCGCAGCAAACTTCAAGCCATCGCCATCAATCACTATGGTGTCGCCATTGGCCAACTCAGCCTTGACGACTTTGGTGCTAACTTCAGTCACAACCGCTGCCAGTAATTTATCGCTGGAAGGATGTTTGCGCAAAGCTTCATCGATTGCATCATCGCGTTCATCTTCATCGGCGGGTAACTGGATAAAGGCTTCCGGACCACGGTAGCCATGGCGCTGATCATAGGCCATGACATTATTACGTACCGCGTCATAAGCCGCTTCCTGATCCGCTTTCAGCAGTGTGGTGTAGACCTTGATACCGGTGGTGTAGGCCTGCTCCTTGTATTCCTCGACGATACTCTGTCTGACCATTTCAGCGACATAGTCAGCATGGGTTTCATAAATCTGTTTGCCGGTCACAGTGATTTTTTCATGCAAAGCCTGGTCGTACTGTGCTTCGGTAATCACACCGCGGTTGAGCATGAGTTTAAGCACCACTTCCTGTCTTTGTTTGGCTTTCTGAAAATTGCTGACCGGATTATGCCGTACCGGATTTTTCGGTATCCCGACCAACATGGCAGCCTCTGCCAGGCTCAGATCATTCAGAGATTTATTAAAGTAAGTACGTGCTGCACCGGCAAAGCCGTGGGTGCGCTGACCCAGATAAATCTGGTTCATATACAGTTCCAGAATCTGGTCTTTGCTGAGTGCGGCTTCAATGCGGGTAGTGAGTAATAATTCCTTCAGTTTGCGGTTCACGGTTTTTTCCTGAGACAGGAAAAAATTTCTGGCAACCTGCATGGTAATGGTGGAGGCGCCCTGATGAAAACCACCGCGCAAATCCGCCAGCACCGCGCGACCGGCACCGATAAAGTCGATACCGCTGTGATCGTAAAAGCGCGCATCTTCAGTCGACAGCAGTGCGGTTTTCAGTTTTTCGGGAATATCTTTAATCGGCACAAATTCCCGGTGTTCTTCGCCGAATTCACCGATCAGTGCATTGTCGGCGGTATAGATACGCAGCGGTATCTTAGGGCGGTAATCCGTCACCGCATCGAGCGCCGGCAGATTCGGGGCTAGTACCAGAAACACATAGGCCAGCACTGCCCCTGCGACCACGCCCAGCAATGCCAGTACGGCAGCGATCCATTTCATCTTGGTTTATTCCTCTAAAGTTTGCAGCAGATACAGCTTCTGGTAGATACCTTGTTCTATCTGCATTAATGCGGCATGGCTGCCTTGCTCGCTGATACGGCCATGATTCAGGACCACGATATTATCGGCATCACGGATGGTGGACAAGCGATGCGCGATGGCGATGATGGTAACGCTACCTCTGAGTGCATTGAGTGCTACCTGGACGATTTGCTCAGTTTCGCTGTCTATATGCGAGGTTGCCTCGTCCAGGAACAGGATGCGTGGCTTGCCAGCCAGGGCGCGCGCAATCGCAATCAGTTGTTTCTGACCGGTCGATAAGCGTGCGCCACCTTCGCCTAACTGGGTATCGTAACCCTGTTCCAGCTGCAGGATAAAGTCATGTACATGCGCGGCTTTGGCGGCAGCAATCAGTTCTGCTTCGGGAATGTCACGGCCCATAGCGATATTCTCGCGTGCGCTGGCCGCCAGCAGAAAGGGTTCCTGCGGTACGAGCCCGACCGCAGCACGGAAGTCGGCTTCGGAAAATCCGGCGATGTCCTGACCATCCATGCGTATGCTGCCAGACTGCGCGCTATAAAAGCGCAACAGCAGACTCATCAGGCTGGATTTGCCGCTGCCAGTGTGACCGACGATGCCGAAAAACTGACCGGATGGAATGTGCAGATGGATGTCATGCAGTACCGGAGGGGCCGCATCATAGCCAAATTGCAGCCCAGCGATATCGACCTGGCCGCTATGCATCTGTGCCTGGCAACTGTGATCGGCGGTCAGTGTTTCAGTCAATAGCGTATTGACGCGTGCAGCGGACACAACGGCTTGCTGTATCTGCCCGAACTGCAAAGTAATTTGTATCAGCGGCTCCACCACACGCGCGATATAACTGACAAACGCATACAAGATACCTATCTCTATGCCGGAAAAACTGCGCTGGCTGAAACTGTAAATCACAATCACCAACAACAGGGTATTCATCAGATCGAGCGCAGGTCTTAACAGCCAGGCATTGGCCCGTAACTCATCCAGCCTGGCTTGATAATGCAATTGATTGGTGTTCCCGAAGCGCTCACCGAAACGCTGTTCTGCATTGCTGGCCTGCAGCGCTGCCATGCCCTGTATGCTTTCCGCGACCTGGGCATTGATTTCACTACGCAGTTGCCGTGCGCGTGTGACGGCGGGCGCGCTCCAGCGCTGATAAAACCAGACGATCAGCACCACTGCAGGAATTAACATCAATACGATCAGCATCAGACGCCATTCCAGCCAGGCCATGGCCAGCAGCGCACCAAGCACCACGATAGAGCTGTCCAGCATTACGAATAACACCTGTACATACAGATTCTTGACCGCCTCGGTATCGTTGGTCACACGGCTGACCAGCTGTCCCGTCATCGCTTTATCGAAGAAGGCCATAGGCAGACGCAGCACATGCTGATAGACCTGTTCACGTAAGCGCCGTACCGAGCGCATCGCGACACCTGCCAGCCGTGTCAGTTGCAGATAGCGTAACCAGGTCGCGCCCCAGCCAGTCAGCAGATAAGCCGTCAGCAATAAGGCGATCATGCCCCATTCCATCTGGCGCGGTAGCAGATAATGATCGATAAAGGCCTTGCCCAGTAAGGGGCCTAAGGCTTCCAGCCCAGCCGCAGCGAGCAGGAAGAATACGCCAGCTATTACCTGACGCCGTTCCGGCTGGGCGGCATTGACCAATAGTTGTACCGCGAGTTTTTTTTCAGAATTAGGTGCCATAGGACTGTGTCGTTCAGATTGCATTCAGGCTGGCCTCCAGTTGCTGGTAGCGCCACTGCGAGGCATACCAATGCGGCTGTGCGAGTAATTCAGCATGTGTGCCTTGTTCCAGAATTTGCCCATTTTTGAGCACGATGATGTGGTCGGCATCGGCCACTGCGCTGAGACGATGACTGACGATCACCGCTGCGCGCTGGTGATGGGTTTTTCTGAGCGTGGCCAGATGCTGCAGGATACGGGTTTCAGTATCGGTATCTACTGCCGACAGCGCATCGTCGAGTAACAGCAGGGGGCTGTCAGTCAGCAGTGCGCGCGCAATTGCCACGCGCTGGCGCTGGCCGCCGGACAAGGTGACACCACGCTCGCCGACCGGTGTGTCATAGCCTTGCGGGAAGCGCATGATATCTTCGTGTACCGATGCCAGTGTCGCTGCATGCATGATTTGCTCACGCGTGGCATCCGGTCTGGACAGCGCGATATTGTCGGCGATCGAGGCAGAAAACAGGAATGGCTCCTGCGCCACCCAGTTAATCGCTGACCGCAGCGTGTGCAAGCGGTAGTCAGCGATGTTCTGATCACCCCACACTATCTGACCTTGGCTGCTTTCTATCTGACGCTGTAATAAGCGGATCAGGGTGGACTTGCCCGCCCCGGTTGGGCCGACGATACCTATCGTCTGACCTGGTGCTATGTGCAGACTGATATGGTCCAGCGCAGCAAGTGTCTGACCCGGATAGCGGTAGCTGAGTTGCTGCACGCGTATGCTGCCTTGTGGTGTAGTGCTCAGCTGGCCACGATCTGTGACTGCGATTTCCATATTCAATACCGGCTCCAGCCTGGCCCAGGCTGCTTTACCGCGCTCCAGTAAAGCCAGCACCCAGCCAGCAGCAAACATAGGCCAGATCAGCTGGCCCAGATACATGCTGAAACTGGTCAGCGAGCCTATCGTCATTTCACCATGCCACACCAGATAGCCACCGACACCCAGCGTCAGCGCACCAGCCGAAGTCAGGGCCAGTCCCACTGCCGGTTCATACGCCGCTTCCCAGCGCTGTGCGGTCAGGCTGGCTTGTGCCGCCTGTTCTGCCAGCAGCGCAAATTGCTGCGCACTGCGCTGTTCCAGCCCGAGTGCACGTACGGTGCGCACACCGGCCAGGGTTTCCTGTACCTGATCATTCAAATGGCTGAAACGCTGCAAGGCATCACGCGATGCCTCGTGAATATGATGCGTGATACGGCGGAAGGCCAGCGCCATCAAGGGGAAGGGCAGCAGTGCTGCGAGCGCCAGTCGCCAGTCCACGCCGATCAGCATCATGCCTATCACCAGTGCGAAGGTCAGGCTGCCATCAAAGCCTGCCAGTGCCGCTTCACCGGCCGCCAGCTCAATCGCATCGGCATCATTGGTACCTAAGGCCATCAGATCGCCGGTACGCTGCTTCTGAAAAAAGTCCTGTCCTTGCAGACTCAGACGCTGATACAGTCTGGTACGTAATTCCGCACCCAGTTGATAGGAAGCAGTGAATAGCTGCATGCGCCAGCCTACCCGTAAGAAGTAAATTGCCAGCCCCATCAGTAGCAGATAGCTGAGCTCGAGCAGCAGTGCCTTGCCCTGCAACTGATGACTGACCAAGCCGTCTATCACGACACCGACACGGCGCGGTATCAAGACCGACAGCAGCGCTACCGATCCCAGCATGGCTGCCGCCAGCCAGTATTGGCGCCAGTGACGGCGTATAAATTGAAATAAGAGTTGATTCAGTGTCATGCGATGAATTGAAAAGCGATTATCAGGCGGCCATCCTGTGACTGTTATGTCGCCAACAGAAGATGAGAAGCGAGCTGGAAGTAGCGTAGCGCGCTGCATCAACAGATGCTCAGACTGCTGCGATGGTTTTGCTTAAGTCTAAATAAAAAATCCGTTACCCCTGACAGGATAACGGATTGTGCTGATCAACGGGTTAAACGGGTTAATCAGCTAACAAGCGGAACAGTGGTCAGTGGATGCGGTACTCTGCATTCTCCCATTTCAGCATATTCCATAAGAAGCTATAGGTGATCGCACTCATGTCTGCACGCTGCGCATTATTGGCCGCACCGCCATGACCACCTTCGATATTCTCATAGTACCAGACGTTTTTATGACCCTGTGCCCGCATCTTGGCCGCCATTTTCCGTGCATGACCAGGATGGACGCGGTCGTCCCGGGTGGAGGTAATGAACAATACATTCGGATACTTCACTTCTGCCTTCACATTTTGATAAGGTGAGTAACGCTGAATAAATGCCCATTCCTCGGCCACATCCGGATTGCCGTATTCACCCATCCAGGAAGCCCCTGCCAGCAAGTGGCTGAAACGCTTCATGTCGAGCAAAGGTACCTGGCTCACGACCGCATTGAACAAGTCAGGACGCTGGGTCAGCGCCACACCGGCCAGCAGGCCGCCATTGCTGCCACCCATCGCACCCAGATGTTGCGGGCTGGTGATCTTACTGCTGATCAGATGTTCGGCGACCGCTGCAAAATCATCATAGGCACGCTGGCGATTGCCTTTGAGTGCAGCCTGGTGCCAGCTCGGGCCATATTCACCGCCACCACGGATATTGGCGACCACATACACGCCGCCTTTTTCCAGCCAGTTCTTACCTAAAGCACCGGAATAAGAAGGCGTCAGCGATACCTGGAAACCGCCGTAGCCATACAGCAGAGTAGGGTTGTTGCTATCCAGTTTCAGGTCTTTGCGTTTCACCATAAAGTAAGGCACTTTGGTACCGTCTTTGGAGGTGGCAAACTGCTGGACTGTTTCATACGGACTCGCATCAAAGAAGGCTGGCGCAGACTTCAGTTTTTCACGCTCATCGCTGCCAGCTTTCGCCATCAGGTAGACGCTCGGGGTCAGATAATCGGAATAGCTGAGCAGGTATTCATCGCTGTGATCCGGGTCCCAGGCCATCACGCCTACGCTGCCCAGGGTAGGCAGGCTGACTTCGCGTTGTGTCCAGCTGCCGTCTTTGAAGCTCCATTCCACCAGCTTGCTTTTCACATCGTTCAGGGATTGCAGCAGCAAAGTATTGCGCGTCGCTGCCATGCCTGTGAATGAGGTGCTGCTGCTTGGTGTGAACAGCGCAGTGAATTGACGCTCACCTTTCATGAAGGCGTCGAAATCCATCGCCAGCACACTGCCAGCGGCAAAAGTCTGAGCACCCGTGGTCCAGTTTTCTCTTGGGGTGACGATGATTTGCGTACTGAAGAAGGACACATCGGACTGGGCCGGCACATCCAGACGCGTCAGTTTGTCGCCATTGCGCAGGAATTGTTCGGAGGTGTAGAAAGTGATTTGTCGGTGTACCAGTTCATGCCGCACACCACCGTGCTCGCTGCTTTGTGCCGCCACGCTCATATCGGTTTTCTGTGCTTCCAACAAGGTGTGTGCCTTGCTCAGCGGCGTGCCACGCTTCCATTCTTTGACGATGCGTGCGTAACCGGAGTCAGTCAGCGAGCCTTTGCCGAAATCGGTCGCGACATACAGCGTATCCTTGTCGCGCCAATCTACATTCATCTTGGCTTCTGGCAGGCTAAAGCCGCCTTTGACGAAGCTTTTAGATTTCAGATCAAACTCACGCAGTGTGACTGCATCGGCACCGCCACGCGATAACTCGATCAGGCAGCGATCGTATTCCGGTTCGCGGCAATTAGCGCGTTTGTAGACCCAGTTTTCATTTTCCTGTTTAGCCAGTGCATCCACATCCAGCACCACTTCCCAGGCGGGTTGCGGCTTACGGTATTCGTCCAGTGTGGTTTTACGCCACAAGCCGCGCGGATGTTCGGCATCGGTCCAGAAGTTATAGACCGCATCGCCCATTTTATAGATGCCAGGAATCCGGTCTTTGGAATTCAGGATCACACCCAGATCGTCGCGCAATTTGATAAAGCCCGCATCCTTGTCGAGTTTGCTGCGGGTTTCTGCATTGCGGGCCTTGACCCAGTTCAGCGCCTTATCGCCGCTGACATCTTCCAGCCATTGATGTGGATCTTGCGTTTGCGCATAGCTGACGCTGGCTGCCGCCAGCAATGTCAGCGCCGCCAGAAATTGACGTTGTGGTTTCATGTGTCCTCAGTCTCGTTGTAGTGTTGTGATCATCGTATAGAACATGGGCGAAGGCGGATTGCTGAATCCGGAAAACCGGATATCACGTATCGCTTGATTGCATCGCCTGAGCTGCCAGCCTGCCACGAAAGTTTCAAGCAGACAAGCCGCTTTTTCGACCGCAGCGCGGGATGAATAGTTCAAATTTCCGACAGTTATTGAATTTTTTGCTTAACATTGCTTTACATTAGCAGTCATGCATTTTGACGGTATTTATCATTTTGACTTGTTTCCTCTCTTTATAATCCGGCCTGGCTATTTTCCCGGGGTCGCACTTTGAGTCGGCCGTGTAATTTTATTGATGAGGTCATACGATGCAATTTTCTGGTAAGTACATGCTTAAGTCCGTATTCATGATCAGCGTTTTAGCTGCTGGTGCAGTGCAGGCGCAAACCGTTACCGATGGACAGTGGCATGGTGCGCTCTCTGCTGGCGGTTCTTTTGCTAATAATAATTCGACGACGCAAAATTTGAATTTCAATGCAGATGGCAGCAAGGCGACGTTGCAAGATAAAGTATCTCTGTACAGTCTGGCTAACTATGGCAGCAGTACTGTGAACGATGTCAAAACCCGCACTGCGCAATTATTGCGTGCCGGTGGACGCTATGATTACAATCTCTCGCCGGATGCGTTTGCATTTGGTGGCGCGGAACTGGAAACCAATAAGCCGCAAAATATCAATTCCCGCTATGCATTGAATGCGGGTGCCGGTTATCACGTGATCCGCAGCAAAGAAACCGCATTGGATGTATTCGCCGGTATTGGCTATTCCGGTAAACGTTTTACCGCTGTTGTGGCTCCGGCACCATCCAGTGTGAACGGTGCCGAATTATTATTGGGTGAAGAATACAGCCATCAATTGAGCGCCACCTCGGCGTTTAAACAAAAACTGGTGATTTATCCGGGGCAGTCTGATATGGGCCTGCGCAGCACACTGGACATGTCACTGGCTACCGTGGTTGCCAATGCCTGGACGCTGAATGTGGGGGCGAACATCAACTACAACAGCAAACCCGGAGCAGGATTTAAAACCACATCCAGTCTGCTGACCGTGGGCTTCGGATACAAGTACTGACAGCGTCCAGTTTGCCTGTATTCACGACGGCGTTTACTGTGAAAAAAAAGCAGACCGGGGCTGAATCCGGTCTGCTTTTTTTCTTTATTCAGGCAGCGCATGACACTGCATTGAACGTACAGCCAGATACGCTTATTGCGGTGTATAAGTGACTTTCAGGCTATAGCTGGAAGCGGTATAACCCTTGAGTAAAACATAGACATCACCGTTAGCGCTCTGGTTCAGGCTGCAGCTTTCCGTCGCAGTTGAACCATCGGATTTGCAGTCATAGGTCGTAGTGGTTGGCACGCTGGATTTACGTGCATACAAATCCACATCGCCAGTACCTGTGGTCGCTACTGTCACGCTGCCTGAGGCGGTTTTGAAGGGACCAAAGCTCTTAGTCTGATTTTGCGTCAGGCTGCCGCTGTAGCTGTCCGTGACGGGTGGTTTGCCCGGTGTGGCTGGTCCATCGCTACCCAGTTCCACGGCAAACGACAAACCCAGACGTGCAAATTTCAGTGAGTGATTCGCCTGTCCGCCACTGTTGGCGAAGGTATCGTTTTCAGTGTGAATGTAAGGGTTATCCTGATTGAATGCGGTTTCGAAAGGCATGGATGCCGCATAGCCTTGCGCATTCCATGAGGCGTGATCCGAGCAGCCATAGCCGCACTTATCGTAGCCTATGGTCAGGCTGGGCTGATAGGTGGTGATCAGATTGGCGACAAACTGATTTTGTGCTGCATTGGTATAGTCGGTGTACAGATAGATGTCTTGCGGTGAGCCCTTGTAATTCGTCATATCCAGCTGCATCACACCAACCACATTGGTATTGGCTGCTTTGTAGCTCTTGGCGATATCCTGCGAACCGCGCAAACCGACTTCTTCAGCCGAATAGCCCATGAGTTTAATCGTGCGGCGTGGCTTGTAATTATTGGCCACCATCACACGCAGGATTTCGGTCAGGCTGGCGATGCCGGATGCATCATCATCCGCGCCCGGAGCCTTGGTGGTTTCTGTGGTCCCCTTGGTATTGATGGAGTCCAGATGTGCGCCCAGAACCACGACTTCAGCACTGTTGTCGCTGCCTTTAATGGTCAGAATGACCGATTTCTGCGCCCAGCCTGCGTGGGTGAATTGTTCGACCGTGATATCGCTACGGCCGCTGGCTATACTAGTCCATTTCTGCTTGAGCCAGTTGGAGGCATTCACACCATTATTGGTGGTGTAGTAGCGGTTGGCAAAGGCGGAAAAATCGACGATAGTCTGACCGATATTGGTAGCCTGCATTTGCGTCAGCATTGGTGTCACGACGGACTGATTATCGATGGTATACGAGGGTGCGGCGAGTGCCGCCAGTCCAGCTTTACTTTGAGCTGAGAGTTTGCTGAGGCTGGTTTTTGCGCTGTTCAGATCGCGGTGGAACATGAAGCCGCCGCAGCGTTTCAGTTCATGATGTATGGCATCGGACAAACGCAGCATCTGATCCTGACTGACTTGTACCAGATGGACTTGCTCTTCCTGCGCAGCTTGCTTATTCAGGCTATTGGCGGGCGCGGCCAGCACCATGCTGGATTGTTGAATCACGGTGGCTGGCGCCAGTTTTTGTAATTGCTGTAAAGCCTTGTCGCCGATAGAAATCCAGACTTTATCTTCGGCGGCGTAAGCCTGATTACTGAGCAGGGCAAACAGACTGGATATCAACAGGGAAGAAATTCGTTTTTGCATGATCAACTCCATAGAAAAGTGAGCGTAGCTGAAACACGGGCGAAAAAAATCCCGCTCCGGTGGGAGCGGGAAAATTGTAAGTGTGACTTGAGTCAGGAATTACTGGTAAGTCGCGACCAGAGAAGCACCGCTGACTGTGGCGTAGCCATTCACCAGGATGTAGTAAGTCGTTGCAGTAGGTGTTGCGACTGAAACGGTTTCTGCATTGGTGGAGCCATCCGATTTGTAGGTGTAAGACGTGGTAGTCGGTGCAGAACCGGCTTTTACGTAGATATCACCATCACCTGTGCCGCCAGACAGCTTGATGCTCAGGTTTTTCGCGCCACTAGGAACGACGATGCTGAACAGTTTGCTGGCGCCACTTGCCAGGCTGATGCCGGATACCGGTACACCTTTAGTCAAAGCGGTTGCTGGAACTGGTGTTGTAGAGCAGCTTACACCTACGCCTTTGAATGCGTTGGTGACATCAGCGACTACATAGCCACGGTTAGCCGCTGCTTTTTCTACGCCACAGGCACCATCATTGAAGGTGCTGCCGGAAGTCCAGTACAGGCGGTTCGCATCGGCCATGACCTGGAATGCTTTTTTGGTATCCCAGCCTGCCGTTGTTGCCAGCAGATAGAAAGCCTTGTTGTACACGCCGCTGGAATAATGCACGTCTAAGCTGCTGGTATATTTGGAGGCATTATCAATCGAACGGCCATCCAGTGGTGGGTTGTACATATAACGCAGCGCACCTGAAGCTTTGAAAATGTCGGTACCGACTTTGAAGTCGTTTGTGCCCTTGACATAGAATTTCGCTGCTTCACCCGCCATGTCAGAGAAAGCCTCATTCATGCCGCCGGACATGCCGGAATACACCAGACCGGAATTTTGTTCAGTGAAGCCGTGCGATACTTCATGGCTGGTGACGTCCAGCGAGACTAATGGATAGAAAGTGGTTGCGCCATCACCGTAGCTCATTGCAGAGCCATCCCAGAATGCATTTTCGTAGTTGCTGCCGTAATGCACTTTCATGACCAGTTTCTGACTGATCGGACGTACACCGACATATGCCTGGTACATGTTGAATACCTGATTACCGAAGTAATGCGCATCATTCATCGGCGAGTAAGCACCGTTGATGGCTTTCACGGTATTGCGTGGGCATGTGAAAGAATGCAGGGTACCTGAGCCGGAAGTCGCACCGTTCATGTTGTACGTGTCGACATTGGTGCTGCTCAGCTTACAGGTGGAACCGCTCACAACGACGTCGAGGAAGCCATAACCTGCAGTTGTGCCGTATTCATACTGACCGGTTTTTGCATTACCGCCAGGACCTGTGCCGGACAGCGCGTGGGTAATACCTTCCCATTGTTCCAGCACTTTACCAGTGTTGGCATCGATGATGAAATGTGGACGGCTAGGCTTGGCTGGATCGCGTGTATCTACGAAGGACACGGCATACACCAGACGGCCAGTGTTATTGCCATCGAGTTTGACGAACAGTTTGGACTGTTCGTTTTCTGTTTGCTGGGTACGTGCCTGGGTTTTAGCCAGATTCAGTGCCTGAGCAGCGGAATAGGTTGTTTTTGTGCTAGGCAGATCTTTGTCCAGACCACGCACGAAGCCACCGGCCAGAGATGGCTGGCTGGAGCCGCTGTGCTCAACCACTGCTTCACCCCAGACCGGGATGCCTTTATACAGTTGCTGATGACGGGTCACGACTTTGCCATTCGCATAAGTGTGGCTGCGCACTGCCTGCAGTTCATCGCTGGCCAGACCCAGCACTTCGTGGGCGCGTGCAGCGCCAGTTTTTGCCAGGGAAGCAGCAACCGCCTGCTCAGCACCTGCTTGATTCAGATTGATTCTTTCTGCTGCCTGCGCATCCCATGCGCATGCCAGCATCAGGGCAATCGCGGTTGGACGGAAGACCTGTTTCATTTTCAAAGCTCGTGACATTTTTTCTCCAATGATTGTTTATTTTTGCTGTCAGCTGACCAGCGTACCGGTACAGCCAGAGTTGAACTTCTTCAATCAGACCGAAACAGAGCAGACCTCAGGCAGGTGTCCGGCTCTCAGCAATACGCTGCTTACACAGTGTTGACTTCGGTGCTATGCCTGTTTAGCTGAGTATTAGTAAATCAGACAATGGAAAAAACGAGAACAGGGTTTGTTGTTTATTGTTTCTAGAGGAAAAGTGTAAAAATATATTTTCAAAAGAAAATTTCTTTGCAATCGACTTTGAGCAAACTTGCTTCATTGTTTGATTGTGGAAACTACGTAAAGGTGAATTCTATATTGATAAAAATCAAAGCTGTTTTAACTGGAATGCCTATAAAAGTGGCAGTGCACCAAAAAAAACGGCTTGACTATCGGAGATTTTTCTGAAATTAAGAGTATTTTCAGGGCGGGTTAATAAACAAATCTGAGGCTTTGAGAGGGGGAAGCAAAGAAAGTTCCAAAGTACACGGGATTTTTGAAAATTTCTTGCCATGTAAAAAGAGTTGCAAAAAGTAAGTCTGACAGTATTTCGTGCAATTTTGATCTGACTTTGCCCAAAAAAAGGGCAGAACTGGCTTCAGGATTTGCCAGCAGTTTTGAGTGGCGCAGCGATATGCTGGCGTATCCATTTTTGCATATCGGTCCAGATACGCTGAACTTCTGCATCTGATGGCATGGTCAGAGCATGTGGCAGCTCTATGGTCACTACAGGAATATCTTTGTGTATGCCGCTGTAATTTCCGAGTGAGCCAGGGTAAATGCCGACGCGGTTATACACCAGCCTGCCAAAGCGGGTAGGCGGATCAGTCGGGCCATCAAAATCGAGTACGCCGAAAGGTGCGTGCACCGAAATAATCACATCGGGTTTGTAGCGTTCTATGGTGTCATAGACCCAGCGGCTTTCCGGTTCAGAGACCGGTTTTTTACCCGGGAAACGGCGTGGATCTTTACGCGTCACACGGGCCCAGTAAGCAGGCGCTTCTTTTTCCCAGTCCGGGGTCGGGAAGTTGCGGTTCAGATCAATGCCACGCGCATTGACGCGTTTAGGCTTAGCCGCCAGCAAACCATCCGGATTGACGACAGGTGCGACGCGCCAGTTAAATTCCGCTGCACCGGGACGCTGTAACAGCTCCATCCATTTGAAGACGATAGATGATGCGGTTTGTTCATCGCCATGTATCCCGCCCAATAACAGCACACGTATCGCGCCAGGGTGTCGCGCATCGGCTGGCATATCACGGAACAATACCGGAAAACCATTGAGCGAATTCACACCGGTTGGTTTGAGCTGCGCATTGCGGCAGTCAGCGACGGATACTTTGGGAAGTCTGGCAGTTAAAGCCGGGCACCAGTCAGTGACCGGTTTGGCTGTTTTGGTTGGGGTGGCATTTGCTGCTGGCGTCGCCGCATAGGTATGCGTAGTGGTCAGAGCCGCCTGCATGGCTGTAGCAGCCAGCAGGCATGAGCAAAAAGCGGAGCGCGTCAGCGATACTGTGTTCAAACGATACTGCACAAGCATTGTGACGCGGGCTCCTTCATGACGTAATTACAGACCGGCTGCGGCGCGCAGGATAGCGGCTTTGTCGGTACGTTCCCAGCTGAATTCCGGCTCTTCGCGGCCAAAATGGCCGTAGGCCGCAGTCTTGGAGTAAATCGGACGTAACAGATCCAGCATCTGGATAATGCCTTTCGGGCGCAGGTCAAAATGTTCATTGACCAATGCTGCGATCTGATCATCCGGGATCACGCCGGTACCTTCGGTATAGACCGTGACATTCATAGGACGTGCCACGCCAATCGCATACGCCACCTGAATCTGGCATTGACGCGCCAGACCCGCTGCCACGATATTCTTTGCCACATAACGTGCAGCATACGCAGCGGAACGATCCACTTTCGTCGGATCTTTACCGGAGAATGCGCCGCCGCCATGCGGGCAGGCACCGCCGTAAGTATCGACGATGATTTTACGGCCAGTCAGACCGCAATCGCCTTGCGGACCGCCGATCACAAAGCGACCGGTAGGATTAATCAGGTACTTGGTATCCTGCAGCCATTCTTTAGGCAGCACAGGTTTAATGATTTCCTCGATCACCGCATCGATGAAGGATTGCTTCATCTTGGTGGATGTTTCGCTTTGGTCCGGGCTATGCTGTGTTGACAGCACGACGGTATCTATGCTGTGTGGCTTGCCATCGACATAGCGCATGGTGACCTGGGATTTCGCATCCGGACGCAGGAAAGGCAGGCGGCCATCTTTACGCAATTGTGCCTGACGCTCAACCAGACGGTGTGCATAGTAAATCGGCGCTGGCATCAGCTCCGGTGTTTCATCGCAAGCGTAACCAAACATCAGACCCTGATCACCGGCGCCGATGTTCAGGTAGTCATCGCTGGCGCGATCCACGCCCTGCGCGATGTCATTTGATTGTTTGTCATACGCGACCAGCACCGCGCAGCCTTTGTGATCAATACCGTATTCTGTATTGTCGTAGCCTATGCGCTTGATGGTATCGCGTGCCACCTGGATGTAATCCACATTGGCTTGCGTCGTGATCTCACCGGCCAGCACCACCAGACCGGTATTGGTCAGGGTTTCAGCTGCAACGCGGGAGTAAGGGTCTTGTTCGAGGATTGCATCCAGAATCGCATCGGAAATCTGATCTGCAACCTTGTCCGGATGTCCTTCGGACACGGATTCAGAGGTAAAAAGGAAGTCATTCGCCATCGCAGGCTCCTATAAAAATTGACCGAAAAAATGTGCCGCAGTCGAAAATAGAACCTGCGACGCTTTAGCGGAACTTGTATACCGCCTCGCAAGTTGTCTGTTAACTCGGCGGTCAGCTTGCTGAGGATCGTCCATCAGCCAGCCAATGTATGATATTTTACGCCTTTCGGCGCATCTATGTCGAATACCCCTCCATTTTTCATTGATTCTTGCGCGGCGTCATGCTTGTCCATTTATTCCGATTTCTCTCCCGTTTCCCTTTACCTATACTGCATGCAGGCGGCGCCTTGCTTGGCTGTCTGGTGTATTTACTGTCTGGTTCTTATCGCCGCCGCCTGCAGGAAAACCTGCAGCGGGCCGGTTTTTCTGATCAACGCTGGCATGCGGTGCGCGAAGCCGGTAAGAACATCGCTGAACTACCTTTTATCTGGTGCGCGCGTCCTGAGCGGGTGCTGAAAACCGCCACGCTGGAAAACTGGGAACTGGTGCAGCAGGCGCTGGATGCAAAAAAAGGCGTGATTTTTTTAACGCCGCATCTGGGCTGTTTTGAAATCGTGGCGCAAATGATTGCAGAGCGTACCCGTCTGACCGTGATGTACCGGCCACCGCGTAAAGCAGCGCTGAAGCCGCTGATCGAGGATGCGCGGGCACGTGACAATCTGCTACTCGCTCCGGCCAATTTGTCCGGCGTGCGCATCATGGCCAAAGCGCTCAAAAAAGGCGAAGCGATAGGCCTGCTGCCGGATCAGGTGCCACAGGAAGGAGAGGGCGTGTGGGCACGCTTTTTCGGTAAGCCGGCTTACACCATGACCCTGTCAGCCAAACTGCACAGCATGAATGGCGCGCCGATTATCCTGACCTATGCCGAACGGCTGCCAGCCGGTAAAGGCTATATCGTGCGTTTTGTCCCGTTTGAAGAAAATCTGGATGGCGATACCGCAGCGCAGGCAGCAGCGATTAACCGCGCCATGGAAAAACTGATTGCACGTTCGCCGGCGCAGTACTTCTGGAGTTACAACCGCTACAAACAGCCCGATGGCGTGGCCGCACCGGATGCAGATAAACAGGAGTCTGCATGAGAGCCGTGCTGGTGCTGATGTGGTTGTTGCACTGGTTGCCGCTGCCGGTTTTAGGAAGATTAGGGGAAGCTGTCGGCAGTTTACTGTTTGGATTGCTGCGCAAACGGCGCCATATCGCGCTGACCAATTTACGCTTATGTCTGCCGCACTTAAGCGAGCAGGAACGTCATCAGATCGCGAAGCAGCATTTTCAAATGTATGCACGCAGCGTGTTCGAACGCGGCATTTTGTGGTGGGCTTCTGAAGCCCGTCTGAAGCGCCTGATTCAGGTTGAGCCAGCAGTGCCGCTGGACGTGATACAGTCCGGCCCGACCATACTCATGTGCCCGCATTTTGTGTGTCTGGATGTGGCTGGTGTCGCTGTGATGCTGGAGTCTTCACTGTGTTCGATTTATACCGAGCAGCGCAATAAAGTATTTGATCAGGCTTTGCGCAAAGGCCGCTCGCGCTTCCGTCCGGTCAAGCTGTTTTCGCGCGCTGAAGGCGTCAAGCCGATTATCCGTGCTATGAGCAATGAAGGCCTGCCTTACTTTATGTTGCCGGATATGGATTTCGGCGTGAAGAATGCTGACTTCATCCCCTTCTTCGGTATCCCCGCCGCAACCCTGACTGCACTGCCGCGTTTAGCTGCGTCCACTAACGCCAAAGTTGTGCCTGTGATCGCCACTATGCTGCCTGATTATCAGGGCTGGAAAGTCACTTTCCATCGCCCTTGGGAAAATTATCCATCCGGTGATCTGGCATCCGCCACCCGCGAAATGAATGCGTTCATCGAACAGGAAGTATTGAAAGCCCCCTCCGAATACTTCTGGGCACACAAACGTTTCAAGACCCGTCCTGAGGGTGAGCCTGGCGTGTATTGAGCACGGCTGTAGTATCTGTTTATTAAAGGTTATTTCATGGCTATATGGTTTTGCCTCATTGATTTGAGATTAAAAAGAGCGTAGTGAGCGCTGGAATTTACATCCAATCAAATAATTGATGAGTTGGCGCTAACTCTAAGTCACTACAAGCCATGTATTCAAAAATCTCAAGCAATCTTGAATTGCATTGGACCTACCAAAAGAGTCGAGGTTTAGTAATTCTCCCTGATCCAAAATTACGCTAAGACTACCGCCAGGTTTTTTGTATTGACCTTCAACACAGAATGCAGCCTTAAGTCTTTTTGAGGCGGTTGCGCATATTTCATCGGATGTAGCATCCTCACCTGGAGTCCAGTTAAATCGAGAATCAATAAACTCTAGCGTAGTATCAAATCTGTCGCGTCCTACAAAGCATTCCAATAGACAGTCTTCAAGCGTTCCGTTGTCCTCAGCCCACTTACTCCAGATATAGGCTGCGACTGGGCCAAAAACACTCGGCTGCATAACTGCTTTTGTATTTTCAATTGCAGTCCATGTTCTAGTAAGCCAAGGGCTGCTATTGATTTGACCAAATTCTGAGCTAATTCTTTCTCGCGCCCGAACAATTCCAATGTCATCAGCGTCTGCGAAGACTGTGTAAGAAAACCTCACTTCAACATTAGAATTGGCAGAAGTTGAAAATTCAGGCGCATTGAGTAATGTAAATACATTCTCCAAAAATGGGGTCATATGTTGGGATCGATTCGAACCACCATAGTTGAAAATCATAACTAGTACACTGTCTCTGGAAACTACGAAATCAGGAAGGAAAAATTTTTTAGCCAAATCTAGACGCAAGTCTTCAGATGCTCGTGTTTTAAAACTCTGTTTAATTACGTTGGAAACTGGATAGGGGAAATCCGAGACTTTCAATGATTCTTGGCTGAAACCAAGAGATTTTCTTAGCAGCAATTTTATGGCTGCTGCATCATGCGCACCCTCACAAAACATTAGGTGTACGTTAGACCAGCTAGTCATTATTGAGCCCCCCGCAAATCTACATCACCTGCTTCTAGTAATTTTTTAAACGCAGATCCTGAGAAATCACGTGTTCTGATACCGTCGTTAGTGTTCACAATTGCGTGGCATGAGAGATCGTCAGATTCAGGGATCGCGTTGATGAATGTATCGATGCATTCCTTACTATGACTAGTGAGAAATACTTGTACATTAAATTTTTTTGCAAGATCATATATAAAGCGCGAGAAAGGTTCTATCAAATGGTAGTGAAGTGCATTCTCAAACTCATCAATGAGCATGATCCCATGTTGGGCTGATGCAAACAGCAATGAGAGTAAGAACATTCTCTGCAGCCCCTCTCCATAGCACGAGAGATCGACTCCTGAGCTGAACCTTCGGTCGATTACAACAAATCGTTGTCGCTCATCTGTTAGGCGGATATCTTCAAGTGTTGGCACTAGGTTTTCCTGTAAAAATTTGAAAATGTCAGGCAGTGCTTTCGATTGAACGCTTTTATGATAAAAACTTGTGTAACGATGAGGTTCGTTGAAAAAGAATGGACTACTGAATATAACCGGGCACAACAATCGCAGACTGTCAGCGTGGGTTTCTCTATCCTGTCCCTTATAAATTCGGTTTATCGAGTGGAGGGTAGTTGTGCCAAAATTTGAATTAATATCAATGGATCCAAGATATCTAGTACGATCAATAGAGGAGTCCTCTTCTATTCGATGTTCGATATTGACTGCTGCAGGAAGTTGATCAAACATACCGTCGATACTCAACGAGTCATCGCCGAGTTGCTCCAACATCCATTCTGGATCTAGTTGGTCTGTCGCGACTTTACCTCGCCGTCTCATAACCTCTATCAAGCCGTCAAGATCGTTCTGGCGTGCAAGTAGATATATAGCTTCTAGTAGCGAAGTCTTACCAGAGTTGTTAATTCCAGCGATAATATTAATTCTGGAAAGTTTTTTCATCTCAAGGCCAGCTAACCCTCGATAGCGTTGAACGTGAATTTCGCTGAAATGAGCATCGACACGATCTCGGAAAACCGCTTTTTGTTCAACACCAACGAGACCAGAAGTACGGGCACGTTCAATAATTGATTGTAGCTTCCCACGAACACTTTCTAGTCCCGGTACGTTCTGAGGACTAATCGCCAACTGAGCTAGAGTATCCACTTCGGCAGTGACTGAGCGAACTGCAGCTTCTTGCCGTTCACTGAAAACAATATCACTACTCCTGTAAGCGCCATTTAGATCCCTGCTCTTTTTTAGATATTCTAGGGCTCTTTGATCAGCAATCACTTTAGCAAATATATCAATGTCGTCTCGGCGTGTGATTACAGGCTCTTTAAATTGACCACCGAAGCCCACGGAACCGTCATCGTCTTGTTCATCCATCGGTTCCCGAGAGAGCAGCGAAAAGAAGAAGTCACGATTTATACTATTGTTGATTTGTCTGCTTTTATCTTCCCAATCTAGCCAATTTTTAAGCGCAGCACTACGAACCGCATGACGAAAAATTGGGAATATCGATTCATTGAATTGATCTCCATAGTCAGATTTTTTATACTCGGTTACTAAAGCGAGTGCTCTTAGGCTACGCCGCAGTTCAACCTTACTAATGCCGATTCGTTTGCAAATTTCCTCCTCATCAAGGCCGTGAATCATATGTAGTTGCTCTAAAAGTTGAGCCTGATTCCACTCACCCCATTTTTTATTACCACTAATATGTTTAAGTGCCATCAGTGTGAGGTGATGAACTTCGTCAGCGTCAACATAAAGTACAACGGGAACCTGACTAAATATTTCTGGGTTAAGTTTTCCTAAGTCGATACCCTTGGATTCATATTCATTTTGTAAGTGCTTGAGAGCAGCGATGCGACGGTTGCCCTCAACGACAACATATCCATTGCCTCCCTCTAACTCCCTCACAAGGATCTGATCAACACGTAGATAGCCGTTTGTTTTAAAACTATCGATTAGATCCTGAATACCCTGATTTTTATCTCCACATACGAGTCTCAACGTTCGGTGCATAACATCGCGGTTTTTTACTTCATTGTCCGATACTTGCTTTTGATCCGGCTCATGGATGATTCGAAAGTTGTTTGGGTCTAAAAATAGATTGCGAAGGCTGACTCGGCGTTGGTTGGCTGTTGCCCTCGCCTCGATGGAATCCTGTTCAGGATGGTTCTGGTCATTCATAATTAGGTTCCTTTGTCATACGCGACGAGGGGGTAACTTTTTTCACTACGTGAGTGTAACAAATAGATATAATTTCTGTCGAAAAAGATAATTATTTTTAAGTGTACCCTCGAGATATGAATAATTCAGTGCAAAATAGTATGGGACTAATTTGTGTTGAAAAAATACAGTTTAGCCTCAATGAAAAAACTAGACTTTCTAGTGAAATATTCAAACCGCATGTATAAAAAATAGTTGTCTCTAAATTGAAGTTGATCTAATTGACCCACGTAATTGAATATGTGAATGCAGTGTCTTTTGTCTGCGCTGCACTGCTCTCCGGAGCGGCAGCAGCTGCCAATGCAGAGCCGGAATTTGAGCTGCGCCGTGAACAGAATACGGTCACTTTTAAAGGTGAAATTGGCCCGGAATCCGCACAGGCTTTGATCGCGCAGCTGGATAGCGGTGCTACGCTGATTGTGATTAGTTCTGAGGGTGGTAGTGTCAAAGATGCGCTGGATGTGGCCAATGCAATGCGCCGTCATCAGGTCGCCTTACAGGTGCAGGATTATTGTTTTTCCAGCTGCGCCAATTATCTGTTTGTCGCTGCGGCAGAGAAAAAATTAATGCTGGGTGCGGTGCTGGGTTTTCATGGCGGTGCATCCGGGGTTGCGGAAAATCAGCAACAGTCTAAGCGTAAAAAGAAAGACCAATTCGAAACAGATATGGAGACGCTGGCAAGCGACGAGAAGTCATTTTATCGCTCGACGGGCTTTGATCCGGCTTTGATACACCTGTCTGCGGTATTGACGATTTCAACGACGCCGCTAACATTCGAATTGCAGTTGGATGAAGATAAGCAGGTATATACTTTTTCCAGCGAAGATGAGCTGACAAGCTTTCTTAAGAAGAGAAGAAAAACATTTAAAAATTTCCATTTTAAAGTCGGCCGTCCCTCCCCAAAAGTCTATTTCCCTAACCAGCATATGCTGATCAAATATGGCGTCAAAGGCATCACAGCCTATCCTTATCCGGCCGATCAGGCAGCGCTTGATGTGCTGGGTAAAACTCTTGGGCTGGAGCTGATCGGCGATTTCGCGCAACAGCACCAACAGTCTGATTGACAGCGACTTCAGCCTGACTTTACAATCGCGGCTCAGGTGCTGAGGGGCGCCTGCCCGCAAAAGAGGCTCTCACCCTGTGTTATCGCATCCTTACCGGCCAGCCGGTTTGGCCATCATCAGATGTGATCAGCGATTATTCGTTTGACGTAGCGGGTCGTCAGATAACGAATTGGAGCGATCATGTTGTCTTTAGTTGTATTTCAGTTTTACCCCTGTCCGGTTTCCTGTTCTGTGCATGCACGGCCTGTGTCTGGTTGCAGCGGGGTGTCGCTATGAATCCACTGATACAGGAAATGAAAACGCGCGCGCGTTTGTTGCTGAAGCTGTTGCAGCAAGGGCATGCACCTGCGTGCAAACATGCGCTGGTGCTCAGCCGTCAGCAGCACTGGACTTTGCCCGAGTGCTGGCAGCTACGCCATAGTCTGAACCTGTGCGCGGCTGAGCTGGGCTTTCAACATTGGGAGCATGCCTTGCAGGTCTTATCCGGTAAAGCGGCGCCCGGCAGCGATATGGCGACTTTATGGCATGGTACTGAAGTCGCAGGCCTGACCAATCTGTGGTTCAGTGAGTATGCAGAAGCGCGTCAGTGCGCTGAGCAGGATGCGAGTCTGTTCCTGCTGCCCTATCGTAAGCAGTTTATGCTGGTCAGAAGCGAGTATCTGCAAGCGCTGGGACTCACTGCGGATGCCGGTGTGTGGGATGGCATACAGCGCGATCTGGTACAGGCCTATGCGACGCCAGCCTGGCAAAAACTGGTGCTGCAGCGTTTGCGCCATACCAGAACCGAACGTCTGCATCAGCACTGGAATGTGCAGCAGGCGAATCTGGATTTGCATAGTAACGCGCAGGAAACGGCGCGTGTCATGGCGAGCTTTGTACGTGATGGCCGCTTACTGAAAATACCTGAACAAAGAAAAAAACGGCTGGTGATTTTGCACTGGCTGCTCGCGCAGCTGGATCAGCACAGGCATTATCCGGAAGCCGAGCTGAATCAATTCCTGCTACAGTTTCACGAAGATTGCGCGACGCTGCGAAGAGAAATGATCATGCACGGTTTGATGCAGCGTGAGAATGCAGTGTATTGGTGTGTGGCGGCTGCCAACAAGGAAAGCTGATCCAGCTGATCCAGCTGAGCCAACAGAGGCAGCGCAGGGAACGGCTGCGATCACGTTGATCGCAGCCGTCTTAACGGGCTGGTGGATTACTGCGCAGGCAGTAATTCCACTTCATGCGGCAACAGGGTATTGGCTGGTAATGGATTACCTGATCTGAGCTTATCGTAGTAAGGCGTAAAGTCAGGCGCGGTACCATCAAACAATTCCTGGAAACTGTCGATCACAAAATAGGTTTCCTGATAGCTGTCTATTTTGTACAAGGTGTTCAGGCAGCGTTCTATCTCCAGATGGATGTGACGCGAACTGGTGCCCGGTGTCAGGCAGTATTCGACTTCGCCGCCGGAAGACAGGATGCCCGCGCCGTAAATGCGTAAACCTTGCGGCGTATTGATCAGGCCAAATTCCACGGTGTACCAGTACAGGCGCGCCAGCTGATCGAGTCCGCCCAGCTTCATCGCCTTGAGGCCGCCTTTGCCGTACAGCTGAATGAAATCCGCAAACACAGGATTAAACAGCATGGGCACATGCCCGAAGAAATCGTGGAATACATCGGGTTCCACGATGTAGTTGAATTCTTCCGGTGTGCGCAGCCAGACTGTGACCGGGAAGCGACGATTGGCCAGATGTTCAAAGAAAGTCAGTTCAGGAATCAGACCCGGAACTGCAACGATGGTCCAGCCAGTCGCAGCAAATAATTGTTGCGAGGTTTTTTCAAATTCCGGGATGCCATCGGCCGCATTCATCGCCTGTAGTGCCTCGATGAATTCATCACACGCACGTCCTGGCAGCAAGGCCATCTGACGCTGATACAGACGTCGCCACAGTGCATGTTCTTCTTCGGTATAGGCAGCCCAATCCTGGCTGACTACATAGTGCGCATCCGCCTTGCTATAGTCGCCGCGCAGCGCGGCACCATCTGATTTTTCAGCAACGGTGGCGAGAAAATCCGCATTGCTGACGGTGGTAGTTGTATTCATATCCAATATTTTGATTAGGACTTACGCAAAATTGTCCCAGCAAGGCATAGCGACGCAGGCAGTACGCATAGTACAAGGTTCACAAGCGGGAGCTATAACGTCGCCGGGGCGGTTTTGCGTCAGTCCTGTTGATCTTTTTTAGACAAAAGGCCGACATACAAAGTGTCGGCCTTTTGTTGGAGTCTCACATTAATACAGCAAGCTTATACGCTTGCTTTCTCATCTTTCAGTACACCGCGGCGTATCTGATCCAGTTCTATGGATTCAAACAGAGCGCGGAAGTTGCCTTCGCCAAAGCCCTGATCGCCTTTGCGTTGGATGATTTCAAAGAAGATAGGGCCGATCACGGTGGTCGTGAAAATCTGGAGCAGCAATTCACGTGAAGTTTCTGTGCTCTTACCGTCGATCAGGATGCGCAGTTTGCGCAATTCTTCCAGGTTTTCGCCATGGCCAGGCAGGCGGCGGTCGACCAGGTCGTAATAGGTTTCTATCGTATCCTGGAAAGAAACACCAGCTGCCTTCATGTCGGCCACGGTTTTGTACACATTGTCGGTACCCATCGCGATATGCTGCACGCCTTCGCCGTGATACAGGTCCAGATATTCTGCGATCTGGGACTTGTCATCGGACGATTCATTGATAGGAATACGGATTTTTCCGCAAGGGGAAGTCATCGCTTTGGACTTCAGACCTGTATGCTTACCGGCGATATCGAAGTAACGGATTTCGCGGAAGTTGAACAGGCTTTCATAGAAGTCTGCCCATTCCTTCATGCGGCCACGGTACACATTGTGGGTCAGATGGTCGATATAGGTCAGGCCATTGCCGACTGGATTTGGTGCTACGCCAGGAATAGCGACGAAGTCCGCATCATAAATGCTGATGTTACCGATAGAACCAGGCTCAGCGCCATCTTTACCATGCCAGCGGTCAACGAAATAAATCAGGGAATCACCGATACCTTTAATCGCAGGAATATTCAATTCCATAGGACCGGTTTTGTTATCAAAGCCCCATGCGCCCAGATCGAGTGCACGTTTGTAAGCGGCATTCGCGTCTTTCACGCGGAACGCGAAGGCACATACGCAAGGCCCGTGTTTGCGTGCGAATTTTTGTGCAAAAGAGTCAGGTTCTGCATTGATGATAAAGTTCACATCGCCTTGACGATACAGCGTCACATCCTTGGTGCGGTGTTTAGCGATAGCGGTAAAGCCCATGCTGATAAACAGCTCGCCCATAGCTTTTGGATCCGGTGCGGCGTACTCTACGAATTCAAACCCATCGGTCCCCATCGGGTTGTCCCAAGTCTGGAATGTCATGCTTGTCTCCTGTGTCAAATCATCGAATGTAGAACCGATGTTGCCTGCGTCCAGTCTGCCAGATAATTGCAGGCTTGCATCAGTCTTTATGGCTGTATCAATGTCCGTTTCCGGATGCTTTTTGATGCAGATCAAACTCACAGTATAGTCCGCAAAACGCGCCATAAAATTCCAAATTTGTCCAAAGCTGGCTGAAATTGCGCAATAATATTGCTCATATCAATTAATCCTTGGTAAATCATGACAGAGTTAGTGCTGGATAAAATCGACAGGAAAATTCTGGCGATACTGCAGGCAGATGGTCGTCTGACTAATCAGGAAGTGGCAGAGCGGATTAACTTATCGCCATCCCCTTGCCTGCGCCGTATCAAGCGGCTGGAAGACAGTGGTGTGATACGCAAATACGTGGCTTTGCTGGAACCGGCTAAAATTGGTCTCGGCCTGCTCGCCTATGTGAACGTGAGGCTGGAAAAACATAGTGATCAGCCGGGTAAGGGCGCTTCGCGTTCGCCGCGTGAGGATTTTTCGGCATCGGTTGCGCAATGGCCGGAAGTGGTCGCCTGTTATGCGATGACCGGTGAAATGGATTATCTGCTACGTGTGCATGTCGAAGACATGGATCACTTTTCCCGCTTTATGATGGAGACCCTGTTGCGCCATCCGGCCGTGCTGGATGTGAAATCCAGCTTCGCGCTGCAACAGATTAAAGAAACCACGGCCTTGCCGGTGGCAGGATAAGGCCCCAGTTACCTTTATTCCTTATCACTCAACACAGAGCAGAGAGAGCAGCTATGCAGATTATCGATGCAGCACAAGTCGGGCAGGCTTTGGATTTTCCGCGTTTGATCGATGCATTAGAGCAGGGATTCAGTCAGGATTTCAGCATGCCGCCGCGTCAGGTCTATCGCCTGGCAGAGCATACGGACAGCCACGAGGGCTTTGCATTGCTGCCAGCCTGGAATGAGGAGCTGATAGGGATGAAGGCCTTCACCTATTTTCCGGATAATGCAGAAAATCAGCTGCCCACGGTGTTTGCCAAAATCCTGTTGTTCCGGCGAGCAGATGGTATGCCGCTGGCGATGGTTGATGGCACCAGTGTGACTTACTGGCGTACCGCTGCGGTATCGGCGCTGGCGGCACGCTATTTGGCCCGGCCTGATGCACAGCATTTGCTATTGCTGGGTACCGGTCGGCTTGCCTTGCCTTTGCTGCGCGCGCATCTGAGCCAGCATGCGCTGGGCCGCATATCGGTGTGGGGAAGGGATATCGCTAAGGCGCAGGCGGTGGTCGATCAGTTTTATGCTGAATCAGGCAGCGCCTATCCTGAATTGCAAGTGCAGGCAGTCAGTGAGCTGCAGCAGGTAACGGCAGAGGCCGACATCATCGTAGCGGCCACTGGTTCCGCTACGCCCTTGCTGGAGGGCGCGCGCATCGCGCCAGGCTGTCATGTGGATATGCTCGGCAATCATAGCCCTGACCGGCGCGAATGTGATACCGCCCTGATTACCCGTGCGCGGGTTTGTGTCGATTCGCGGGAAAACGTACTCAGGGAAGCCGGAGAGTTATTAATCCCGATTGCAGAAGGCCAGTTTCAGGCATCGGCGATCTCTGCCGAGTTAGCGCAATTATGCCGCGGGGAGGGCAGACGGAACAATGCAGAAGAAATTACTGTGTTCAAATCCGTTGGCACCGCGCTGGCGGATTTACTCTGCGCCAGTCTGGTATTGAAAACCGTGAATGGCGCTGGCTAAAGCACGCACCGCGTTTTATTTCCAGCCCGGTAAATGGCGCAGCCACTTGGCCGCAGCGCGCGCATTGGCCTTGAAACTGTAATCGAGCGCTGCCACCTGTTCCTGCATCGCTTCCATCAAGACGCTGGCTGGACTGGCTGGCAGCAGCTTCAGATAGGCATCCGCTTCACCATATTCGCGGTGAATTTCCATGCCGGCTTTTTTAGCGATATGGATCATGGTCGCATTCGAAGACAGGCAATGCATGTACAGGGTATCGACATCGGCATTGCGGCAATGGATGGCGCCACGTTCAAACAGTCTGGCGCCGACGCCTTTGCCACGCGCATTTTGTGACACCGATACGCCGAATTCCGCGACCCTGGCTTTGTCAGTGGCTTCATCTTTTTCTGTACGCGGTGCAAATGCCAGATGACCGACGCCGATCAGGCGGAAGCTGTGGCTCATCACGCCGAATACTTTGTCTTGTTCAAATTTAATGCCATCGACATATTTTTCTATCATCGCATCCGGCAGATAAGTACCGAAGCGCAGCAGGCGGTCGCTTTCCTCCAGTGCCAGGAAATGGCGCAAGATGCGGTGACGGTCGCGTTCCGATAATTCCTTAACATGAATGATGGGACGCGACTTAGACTCCGGCTGGCCGGATGAGGGATCGGGATAGAGGTCGGAGGGCTGCATAACAACTCCTTACTGCATGAATGGTGCAGTGCACAATCAATTGTAGAGCAATAACTGGCTGAACTCCAGCTATTCCGCATGATAGCTGGACTCGCTGCACAGCTGGCTGTTTTTTCTGCGTGTAGCAAGTGTGCTGTCACCAGCAGCGCGTCTGCAGGCAAGTGGAAAAACAGAAGACCTATATCCGCTGCGGCTGCTGGCTCGAAAAACGGCTGTACGCCTTATTTCATGCGGACTTTGGTTTCGCTTATTTTGTTTCAGCAGATTCAGCAAGCGCAGCACGCAAGGCACGCACAGCGGCGATGCGCGCAGTGCGTACCGCTTCCGGTATCCGTGCCGGATTGTCAGCGCATTGTGCGGCGATGGCACCGGCATTGACCTGGCGCGCTGCGTGCAGCACTGCGCGCAGAAAGTCGGTTTGCGGGAAGGGCACTTGTTCAAAGCCAGTGCGGCCAAAATGGTCGCATTCTGCGGCCAGCAGAAATTCCAGAAAACGTTCAGGCTTGCGGAAAGCATCATTGCGCATCAGCAGATCCACCAGACTGGCGCTGCGCATTTCCAACGCTCTGCCCACATTGCCATGGTCGCGCGCGGTCATCACAGCCAGATCGCGGCAATCGCCCGGAACCCGCAGGCGCTGACAAATCGCCTGTACCAGTTCCACACTGCGCGCTTCGTGGCCGTGGTGACGTGGCCATAATGCAGGATCGGTCGAGCCTTTGCCCAGATCATGCAGTAAAGCCGCCAGTCTGACCGGCAGTGTATAGCCTTGCTGTGCGGCGTAATCGACCACCAGCATCACATGCACACCGGTATCGATTTCGGGATGATGCTGTGGCGGTTGCGGCACGCCCCACAGTGCATCGAGTTCTGGCAGCAGGCGTTGCAAGGCACCGCACTCGCGTAACACCGCAAACATGCGCGAAGGGACAGCTTCCATGAGGCCGCGTGCAATTTCCTGCCACACCCGTTCCGGTACCAGCGCATCCACTTCACCCGCGTCCACCATAGTGCGCATCAGCGCATTCGTTTCTGCTGCCACCTGAAATACCTGTGGTGGCCGTGAAAAGCGCGCCGCAAAACGTGCTACCCGCAGTATGCGTACCGGGTCTTCGGCAAAAGCTGCCGATACATGGCGGAACACGCCAGCCTGTAAATCCTGCTGGCCGCCAAACGGATCGATGATGTGACCATCGCTGTCGCGCGCCATCGCATTCACCGTCAGATCGCGCCGTATCAGATCCTGTTCCAGCGTGACTTCGGCATCGGTATGAAATACAAAGCCTTTATAGCCTGCTGCAGTTTTTCTTTCAGTGCGGGCCAGCGCATATTCTTCATGAGTTTTCGGATGCAAAAACACCGGAAAATCCTTGCCTACCGGCTGAAAACCGGCAGCCAGCATTTGTTCCGGCGTGCTGCCTACCACCACATAATCATGGTCTTGCACCGCCAGCCCCAGTAATCGGTCGCGCACTGCGCCACCCACTTCATAAATCTTCATCAGGGCGACTTCTCTAAACGTGCATCATGGGCAGGAAAGACTTCAGACTCGGCTTCCGCTTCACGTATCCACTGCGCCACAGCCGGATGCTGAATCACGCGTTCTACATAGGCTTGCAAGGCTGGGGCCAACGACACTTCATAGGTACGGAAGCGCATCACGACCGGCGCGAAATAGGCATCGGCAATCGAAAAGCCGCCGAATAAATAGCCATGCGCACCATAGCGCGCCAGACAGTCTTCCCAGATTTCACAGATACGTCCTATATCAGCCTGGGCACCCATGGTGCGGCCTTTACCGGGCAGCGCGGCACGGATATTCATCGGCATATCGAAACGCAGCGCAGAAAAACCGGAATGCATTTCCGCACAAATGCTGCGTGCATGCGCACGCGCTGCCACATCCTGCGGCCACAGAGGCAGGCTGCTGTACTGGTCAGCAAGGAATTCACAGATAGACAGTGAATCCCATACGGTGATGTCTTTGCTGATCAAGACCGGTACTTTGCCAGCCAGCGAGTATTCACTGATCAGTGCCGTGGTATCCGGGCGCCCGAGCAAAATACGGATTTCTTCAAAAGGAATGCCAAAGGCTTTCAATACCAGCCAGGGACGCATAGACCAGGAAGAATAATTTTTATTCCCTATCACCAGTGTCAGCGGCGAACGCTGATCGTGCATGATGGCTGCGAGGGCAGGGTGGATTTCAGTCTCTTGCATTGCGTTGGCTTTCATCAGGTAATTCGGCATCACTGGCGGACATGCCTTTTGGCACCACCACGCCAAGACGGGCTTTCAGCGACTGCGGTTTTTTCTCGAACAGCGCAGCGTAATAGGTCGCATTCGATAAGACGTTTTTAACATAGCCACGGGTTTCATTGAACGGAATGGTCTCAGCAAAAATCGCACCTTCGACCGGGTGGCTGAGCTTGGCGCGCCAGGCACGCGGACGGCCAGGGCCAGCGTTGTAAGCGGCTGAGGCCAGTGCCTGCGACCCACCCAGATCGGTCAGTACCATGTTCAGATAATTGGTGCCGAGCGCGATATTGGTCTCTATATCATTGACCTGCTCAGGCACGAAATTACCCAGTCCTATTTTCTTCGCCACATAGCGTGCGGTGGATGGCATCACCTGCATCAGACCAGAGGCACCGACATGCGATTTGGCCTGCATCACAAAGCGCGATTCCTGACGTATCAGTCCATACACCCAGGCCATGTCCAGCCCGAGCGCCTGCGTCATTTTGTACATGCTGTCATTGAATGGCGTCGGATAGCGCTGGCTGAAATCGAGCTCGCCACGGGTACGGTCTGAGGTATTCACCATGCGATCCAGCAGATTGTTTTTACGCGCCAGTTCAGCCGCGGCCAGGGTCTGGCGCTCATTCATTTTGCGCAATTCCCAGTTCCATTCACGCGTGCCTTCCGGACGCAAGTTCATCGCATAAAAGCGCAGCGCTCTTTGCAGGTTAGGATTTTTTTCCATCGGCGCGACTTCCTCGGCGCTGACAGGTTTATTGCCAGGCGGGATACCGATTTTGCGGCCATTTTCTTCGCTCGCTAACTGACCGTAAAAATGTATCTGATCGGCGATACCATTAAACAGCTGGCGCGCTTCGTCGTGCTTGCCTTCTGCTTTCAGCGCACGGCCCAGCCAGTAGATCCAGGTTGGTTCATTGCGCAGGTTGGCGGGCATCGCCAGAATCGCATTCTTCACCAGCTTCCAGTCACCTTCACGCAGCGCAGTGCGCACCCGCCATTGATAGGCTTCCTGGCTAAAGCGGGCTGCTTCTGCGCGCACCCAATAACCGAGTGCTTCGGGTTCCAGTTTTAATGCCGATTGCAAAGCAATTTGTGCCCAGCCGTTGGCGCGTTCTGTCTCATTCAGTTTGGCACTGTAGCGTGATAATTTTTCAGCCGCATCTTCGGGATCGGATTTAGCTGCGCGTCCGAGTGCGATGATGAATAACTCTTTACCGGCTTTGGTTCCATCGGGGCCTTTTTTGAGCAGTGCAGCGGGTTTTTCCAGCGCTTCGCTGATTTTCTTTTCCGGCAGTTCCAGTAATTTTCCCAGGCGTTGAGCTAAAGGCATAGCGCCATATTCACCGGCCATTCTTAACTGATCCCACAGATCGGACTGGCTGAACTGGCCATTCGCGGCCAGCGCATTGACCAGGCTGTAGCAGCCTTCGCCATAGTCTTTGGGCGAGTTCAGCAAGGCCTTGGCTTCCGCTGCTACTTTTTGCTGGCGGCTGGCGCGTGACAGCTGTGCATAGCAGCGCAGCTGGTTATCATCCGCCACCACAAATTGCGGATACTGCTGATCGAACAGTTCCCATTCGCCACGTCGACCCAATACCAGCAGCCAGTCATTGCGCAGCCGGTCGGCAATCGCACTGCCTTCGTACTTACTCAGGAATTCACGGAATTCAGCATTGCTGGTTTTGCTCAGACGTGAGCGCAGACGGTAGTAATCAACGTAAGAGGGAATATCGTAATTGCTGAGCAGTGCGGCATGCTGATCGGCGCCGCTGGCATCATCATGAAAGGCGGCATCGCGCAGCGCCATGAAGCGGTCATCATCAGTGACCAGGGTTTTTTTTGGCGTATTCGCCGCATGTGCCAGCTGGCACAATAAACCTGCTAAGATCGTCAGGCTTAGCCCGGCTAATTTTCTTTTGAAAGACATCATTCGTTTATCTTTTGAGCATGATTGCTGACAGTATGACACAGCCAGACAAGGGCGCGCATGCGCCAGAACAGTTTCTTTCCAACTCAAGACTGAGCCTGCGCCGCCACTTATTAGCGCAGCGTAGTGCCGTGCCTGCCGCGCAGCGCGCAGCCTGGGATCACAGCCTGCAACAACAACTGCTGGACAAAATGCAGACGCTGCGACCAGCCAGTCTGGCGCTGTATTGGCCTATTCGCGCCGAGCCGGATTTGCGCGCGGTGTATGCAGAACTGCATGCGCTGGGCATACAGCTGGCCTTACCCTGGGTGGTGCAAGCGCAGGCGCCGCTGCGTTTTCTGGCCTGGCAGCCGGGTGATGCGATGGAGGCTGACAGTTACGGCATTCCTTTGCCTGCCCAGCGCACCCATTTGCTGGAGCCTGCCGTGATCCTGATTCCCTGCGTAGGCTTTAATGCTGCTTACCGGTTAGGCTATGGCGGTGGCTTTTATGACAGAACACTGGCGCAGTTGCCAGCCGCACTTGCACTGGGTATTGCGTATCCGGTCGCGGCCTGTGAGTTCGAGCCTGACCACTTTGACTTGCCCATGCATGAAATGCTGGTCGCGCGTTGAGGCTCTGTTACGCTGTCTTTATGTATTATTTCATATATGCAACTCACTTTTAATTCGTTCTCAATCTGAAGCGTGCTGATTACACTGGGCGCATTGTTGATTATGTAAAGTGTTTCATGTCTTACTTAGTTGTATTCCGCTTTTGTTGCATCCCCGTTCTGAACACACTCTACTCACTGTGCATGGCGCAGTGCATGTGATTGTGCCCCCACGCTGAGCCGCTCTGTCGCTCAGCTTCTGTGTTACCCCCATCGATTTTTTTTTCATCACCTGACCCATCAGGCTGGTGTGGTGAGCTTCATCGTTTGTGATCGCAAACGCTTATATTTAAAGAGGACTGACGCAAAATTGTCCCAGCAAGGCTAAAACTCCTTTGGTGCTATGGGAAACATCGCTGGTAAGCGATGTCCGCTTCGCCAGCAGGCAACATGTTGCCTGCAACCCTGGCTACACCATGGCGACGCAGGCAGTACGCCTGGTACGACAAGGAGCCATAACGCAGCTGGGGCGTTTTTGTGAAAGTCCTATTACAGAGGAAATTATGATACGACCCTTACGTCTGGTGCTGGCGCTGGCCGCCATTTACCCTTCTCACAGTTTTGCTCAAGAGGCGGAGCGTGTGGTGATTACCGGTTCCAATCTGCGTGTGACGCAAAAAGAAGGTGCTGCAGCGGTGCAGGTGATCAGCGCCAAAGATATCCGAGACAGCGGTAAAACCAGCGTCGCTGATGTGTTGCGCTCGATTTCAGCGAATAGCGGTAACAGCTATAACGAACAATATACCGGCAGTTTTTCAGCGGGTACTTCCGGCTTATCCTTACGCGGCATCGGTCAGAAAAATACCCTGATCCTGGTCAATGGCAAACGCGTGAGCAGCTATGCAACTGCACAAAATATTCAGGATGTATTCGTTGATCTGAACAGTCTGCCTATGGCTGCGGTACAACGTATAGAAGTGCTGAAAGACGGCGCGTCTTCTGTCTATGGTTCTGATGCGGTGGCCGGTGTGGTGAATATTATCCTCTACCGTGAATTCACCGGAACCGAGCTGACGGTGCAGGGCGGTCAGTCTGCTACCGGCACCGGCCAGTCTGAGCAAAGCGCCTTGCTGCAAACAGGCTGGGGGCAACTGAACAAAGATGGCTACAGTATTTCGCTGTCGGTGGATGCGCAAAAGCGCAGCAAATTGCAGCAGAGTGATGTGAGCTGGTTACGCGATGCGGATTTCCGCGATCAGCAAAATGGCAGTCTGGGCTGGGTCGCGACCAATTACTTCGGCTCTGACCCTACCCGTACTTTGGGCGGTGTGCAGGGACCTTTGCAGTTGCTGCCTTACTCCGCGCTGACCCCGGGTAAAACGGGGCAGGTGCTGGCTTATAATCCTGCGCCTTACCGTACCCTGATTCCAGGCATAGAGCGTGTGCATACCGCCTTGTCCGGCACTTACCAAATCAATCCGGATACCCAGGCTTATGCAGAATGGCTGCACAGCTATTCGCGCGCCGACCAGACTTTCAGCGCACCACTCAGCGTATCGAGTAATCTGCGTGTCTGGAATAATGCAAATCAATCTCTGACCACGATCCCGGTCGTGCTGCCGGTCGGTCATCCGAATAATCCGGGCTCCACACCGCTGGCTTTCAGTGCCACTTTATTCGATCTGGGACCGCGTCTGAAAACTGATCGCGTCACGTTTTACCGTGCACTGGCCGGGATAAAAGGCTATACCGCAGGCTGGGACTGGGATTTATCCGCCGGGAAATCCAGCAGTGTGATGGTGGAAACGGTCGCCAATTTCGTGAACCGTTATGTGTTCCAGCAAGTGCTGGCTGACGGCAGCTATAACTTTGCCGATCAGTCGAAAAATTCTGAAGAACTCAGAAACCGTCTGCGTCTGTCTACCCGCCGTCCTGCACAATCTGAACTGACTACTGTGGATCTGAGTGCCTCGTCCGAGTTGTGGACGCTGCCAGCCGGTAAAGTGGGTTTTGCCGGTGGTGCGCAATGGCGCAGGGAAGCGATGGATTCCCAGACTTCCACCGCAGTATTGAGCGGCACCGAATTGCGTCCCGCGATCAATATCATCAATGGTCAGCGTGACGTGTCTGCCCTGTTTGGTGAACTCAGCGTGCCGCTGGTCAAAGATCTGAATCTGAATCTGGCTGGTCGCTATGATCATTATTCCGATTTCGGCAATGCGTTTTCACCTAAGGCCAGCCTGCGTTATCAGGCGGCTGACTGGTTGCTGTTACGTGGTACTGCCTCGCGTGGTTTCCGTGCGCCGTCTTTCCCGGAAATTACCAAGAGCACCTCGGTCAGCTATGGCAGTGTGACCGATCCGCGCGACCCGCTGACGCCGAATCAGCCACGTGGTGTGACCAATATCACGATCGCCAATGCGGCTTTGCAGCCTGAGCGTTCCAATAATCTGAACTTTGGTATCGTGATCGCGCCTTCCGCCAATACCAGCCTGGGCATTGATTACTACCGCATCACCCAGAAAGGCGTGATCGGTACTGAGTCTGCCGATACTATCCTGGCGTCGGAAAAAACACGTCCGGAAAAAGTGACCCGCGATGAGCAAGGCCGTATCACAACGCTGTATCGTCAATACCGCAATCAGGGAAATCGCGAAGTATCCGGACTGGATCTCGATATACGCCAACGCTTCCAGAGCAGTGACTGGGGTCAGCTGAGCCTGAATGGACAGCTCAGCTATGTGCTGCGCTTTGCCGAGCCTTTATCTGCCGGGGCTGAACTGACAGAGGGAGCGGGCACTAACTACTTTGGTTCCATTCCTAAGTGGCGCGGCGTCAGCTCCGTCAACTGGACTAAGGGTGCGTGGTCAAATACCCTGATCTGGAATTATGTCGGTGGCTATGAGCAAAAATCTGCCAGCAATGAAACGGTGTCTGCATTCAGCAGCCTGGATCTGACGACTTCTTACAAGCTGAGCCCGGCAACCACGCTGAGTTTGCTGGTACAGAATCTGACGAATCGTCGTCCATCCTGGGATTCATCGACCAGCTTCTTCGATATCACCCAGGCTGATCCGCGTGGCCGCTTTGTATCGCTCAAAGTGCAGCATCAGTTCTGATCACGCACCAGGTATAAAAAACGCAGGGCGGTGTGATGCTGCCCTGCGTTTTTTTAGTATGCGATGGCCGCTCCATCAGGATTGCGCGGATCTGAATAACCACTGATCCCATCGGATTTGATCAGGATAGTCTGGGTTTTGCCCATGGTGGCACCGGCTTTTAATTGCTGCCCTTTTTGTTCCAGCAGACGCAGGGTGTCGAAGCTGATACCTTTTTCGAAGCGCAGCTGATCCGGCATCCATTGTTGATGGATGCGTGGAGCGACGGCGGCTTCCGCCGGGTTCATGCCAAAGTCGATCACATTCAGGATAGTCTGCAAAGTGGTGGTGATAATCCGGCTGCCGCCCGGGCTGCCTGTCACCAAATAGGGTTTGCTGTCTTTTAGTACGATAGTCGGTGTCATCGAACTCAGTGGACGCTTCCATGCCTGCACCGCGTTGGCATCACCGCCGACTAAGCCAAATGCATTCGGCACCCCGGCTTTAATCGAAAAATCATCCATCTCGTTATTCAACAGGATGCCGGTACCGGCGGCCACGATGCAGCTGCCAAAATTCAGATTCAGCGTGTAAGTAGTTGCTACCACATTACCGTATTGATCCGCCACGCTGTAATGCGTGGTCTGATCGCTTTCATAGGCCTGCGGCTGGCCTGGCTTGATCTCGGCCGAGGGCGTGGCTTTGTCCTGCTTGATTTTCTGCGCTAATACATCCGCATAGCGGCGTGAGGTCAGACCAGTGACCGGCACCTTGACGTGATCCGGGTCACCCAGGAATTCTGAGCGGTCGGCATAGGCAAGCTTCATGACTTCACTGAGCTGATGCAGCGTCTGGGCGCTGTTATGGCCTTGCTCGCGCAAGGGGAAACGCTCCAGCATATTGAGCATCTGGATAATGTGTACGCCGCCTGAACTTGGTGGCGGCATGGAGACGATGTCAAAACCGCGATACTGACCGCGCACCGGCTGGCGCTGCACGGCACGGTAAGATTTCAGATCTGCTTCAGAAATCAGTCCCTGATGCTGACGCATTTCGGCTACGATTTTCTTCGCAATCTCACCTTCATAAAATGCTTTCGCACCCTGTGCTGCAATCTGACGCAAGGAATTCGCCAGATCTTTTTGTATCAGGCGCTCGCCGGCGCGCAGCGGACGACCATCCTGAAAGAAAATCGCTTTAGCGGCAGGGAAGGCGGCCAGTTGTTCTTTACTCGCTTCCAGCATCGCGGCCAGATGCGGGCTGACCACAAAGCCTTGTTCGGCATAACGGATCGCCGGTGCCAGCAAGTCTTTGAGCGGCAGGCTGCCATAGTCACGCAGTGCCATCTCGAATCCCGCCACGGTGCCGGGCACACCGACGGCCTGATGGCTGTACAGGGATTTACCACGTATCACATTGCCATTGGCATCCAGATACATATCGCGGCTGGCCAGTTGCGGCGCCAGTTCACGGAAATCAATCGCCACATCTTTGCCGCTTTTCGCGTGATGTATCATCATGAAGCCGCCACCACCGATATTCCCGGCATTCGGCAATACCACGGCCAGCGCAAAGCCGGTTGCAATCGCCGCATCAACCGCATTACCACCGCGTTTGAGGATATCGATACCCGCCTGCGAAGCCAGTTGATGCTCACTCGCGACCAGGCCTTTTTTTCCCTCTACCGGACTGATGATGGGATAGCTGGTGTCGTATTTGATGTTGGCTGCAATCTGCGCCTGCGCGAACTGTGCATTACTCAGTGCAGTCAGGGCCAGCAGCGTTGCACAGAATGCTGGCAATAAGGGAGAACGGTTCAGCAATGGTCTACTCCAGGCAGGTCAGGTGTGATAGCTTAGGCAAAACCAGCACGCCAGCAGGACGGTACTAATGCCTGCGCGGACAGGATTTTGCGTAAAACGAAACCAGTAGTGTAAGCGAAAAACTGCAGACGTAAAAAAACCAGCCCGCAGGCTGGTTTTTTCAGATCATTCTGACGAAATCAATTCGCAGAATTATTTTGCTTCAGCGTCAGCAGAAACAGCACCTGCTGGTACGGTAGCGATAGCTACAGTTGCGTCGTCGCCGTGTACAACTGCTGTTACGCCAGCTGGCAGAACCAGTTGGGAAACGTGTACGGATTGACCAGCTTCCAGTTTGGACAGGTCAACTTCAACGAATTCTGGCAGATCAGCTGGCAGGCAGGAAACGTCCAGCTCAACCGCTACGTGGCTGATGACTGCTGCGGACAGTTTTACTGCTGGAGATACGTCAGCGTTAATGAAGTGCAGAGGCACTTTAACGTGGATCTTTTGGTTAGGGTCAACGCGTTGGAAGTCTGCGTGCAATACCAATTGTTTGTATGCGTGAACCTGGAAGTCGCGCAACAGAACTTTTTCTACTTTACCGTCAACTTCCAGATCCAGAATGGAAGAGTGGAATACTTCTTTTTTCAATGCGTGGTACAGCGCATTGTGATCCAGGCTGATTGCTACTGGGGCTTCTGTGCCGCCGTAGATGATGCCAGGTGTTTGGCCAGCATTGCGCAGGCGGCGGCTCGCTCCGGTCCCCTGTTCTTTGCGTGCAAATGCGATAACTTTCATGGTGTTACTCCAAAAAATGCAAGAGCTAACTTGCGGTTTTGTATCCCCGCGACCAGGGATACAGTAAAAAGCGCCACCACGAAAATATGGCAGCGCCGGAAACGCTTACGTCGATTAGTCTGTTAGTCTGTGAATAGGGAGATGACCGATTCGCCTTTAGTAATACGGCGGAAGGTTTCTGCCAGCAGGCTGTCACAGGACAGTTGACGGATTTTACTGCAGGCGCGTGCTGCGTCTGACAGTGGAATGGTGTCAGTCACGACCAGCTCATCGAGCGGGGACTGGGAAATACGCTGAATCGCCGGGCCGGACAATACAGGGTGAGTACAGTAAGCCAGCACTTTTTTCGCGCCGCGTTCTTTCAGTACTTCTGCTGCTTTAGTCAGTGTGCCTGCGGTATCAACCATGTCATCCATGATCACGCAGTTACGGCCTTCAACTTCACCGATGATGTTCATGACTTCGGACACATTGGCTTTAGGACGGCGCTTGTCGATAATCGCCAGATCGCAGCCCAGGCGTTTTGCCAGCGCACGTGCACGAACCACACCACCGACGTCAGGTGATACCACCAGCAGGTCATCATAGTTTTTAGAAACCAGATCACCCAGCAAAATCGGGGATGCGTAAATATTATCAACCGGGATATCAAAGAAGCCCTGAATCTGATCTGCATGCAGATCCATAATCAGGACGCGGTCTACACCGGCTTCTTCCAGCATGTTGGCAACAACTTTGGCAGAAATAGCCACACGTGCGGAACGTGGACGGCGATCCTGGCGTGCATAACCGAAATACGGGATCGCTGCAGTGATACGGCCAGCGGATGCACGTTTGAGCGCGTCGACCATCAACATGATTTCCATCAGGTTGTCATTGGTTGGCGCACAAGTGGATTGCAGAACGAAAACATCTTTACCGCGCACGTTTTCATTGATTTCGACAGCAACTTCACCATCAGAGAATTTGGAGACATCTGCTTTACCAAGCGGAATACCCAATTGTTTTGCAACGCCGGCAGCCAATGCAGGATTGGCGTTACCAGTGAAGACCATCATGTTATCGTGTGCGCGCGCGTTTGCCATGGCGGGACCTATCGGCTGAATTTTTTTGAGGGCCAGATTATTTGTCTAATTGGTGAAGCTTTAGAAAATAATCAGAGGTATAAACTGAAAAAGCCGCCGCACATTGTATGCGGCGGCTTTAATTTAATGGCAGGGGAAGAAGGATTCGAACCTTCGCATGCCGGAATCAAAATCCGGTGCCTTAACCAGCTTGGCGATTCCCCTACACAACCGTTTATCTGTTGTCAGAATCTTTCGCTATTCTAGCGTAAAACTCGCAACAGACCAAATTTTTATCTCTGCAGCAAATCAACTAAAGGATGTTGATTCAGCGCTTTTGCCTTCCATGATTTCCAGCGACCGGGCATTTGCATTATCACTTTGTCTGCTGCTGATTCATCAGCAAAAGCACAAAAAACACAAGCTCCTGATCCTGTCATCTTCGCATTTCCGAACTTCGAGAGCCACTGTATGGCTTCATCGACTTGCGGAAACATTGCGCAGGCAACTGTTTGCAGATCATTTCTCCAGTAATTTTCTGCATTGCTGGAAAAGTCCGCTATTCTGACGGCCTTACTGTCTCTTGTCAACTCCCTGGACGAAAAAATTGCCGGAGTCGGTACGTGTACGCCCGGTTCTATCACCACAAACCAGCGTTCTGGCGTGCTGATTGCCTGTAATTCCTCGCCTACACCCTCGGCAAATGCATTTTCGCCGAAGATGAAAAATGGCACATCGGCACCCAGCTGCAAACCCAGTGCCATCAGCTCAGTGCGGCTTAGTCCGGTTTGCCATAAATGATTTAAAGCCATCAGTGTCGTTGCCGCATCGGAGGAGCCGCCACCGACACCGCCGCCCATAGGCAGGATTTTATGCAGAGTCAGGTCAGCGCCCAGCGTGGTGCCGGTTTTCTGTTGCAGCAGGCGGGCGGCGCGTACGATCAGATCGCTGTCCGCCGGTACACCCGGCACATCATTGGTGCGCAGAATTTGCCCATCCTGACGTACATCGAAATCGAGCAAATCACAGCGATCTATCAATTGGAATGCGGTTTGCAGCAGGTGATAGCCATCATCGCGGCGACCTGTTACGTGCAGAAATAAATTCAGTTTGGCCGGTGCCGGACATTGATGTAAAGACTTCATGGTGAGGTAGGGGCTTCTAAAATAATCTGCAGGCTGACCTGGCCAGCCTCGGCGGTGTAACGGGATAATTCTATGCGCTTGGGTGAACCCGGCTGATGCCAGCTGGCGTAACGGATTTTCCAGCCATCGGTTTCTACCACCTGATCATTCGCGCTTAAGGCGTTCAGCTGTCCATCAGCCTGGCGTATCTGCCCTTGCAGCCAGTAGCGCAAACCGGATACCGGCAGCGGGAAGTGCAGGCTGTCTTGCAGCAGCTGTTCCAGATTGTCGGCTTGTAGCGGTAGCTTGTCCTGTTGCTCCAGCATCGCTGATTGCGCAGTCTGGGTAATTCTGGCGATAGTTTGTCCCAAGGGATTGTAGAGATCGATGACCAGATTTTGCGCGTTCTGCTTCCAGTCAAAGTTGCCGGGTAATTGCTGTGCCTTGCCATTCTGTTCATAGCGTATAAACAGTTTGCCGCTCAGGCTGATTTGCTGCTGATAGCTGCTCGCAGCTTGAGTCGTGAGCATGCTGCCGGAGGACGGATTGACTGGTATGACGGAGCAGGCGCTGGTGAGTAGCAGCATGCTCAACAGCATGGGTTTGATTAAATGCATAAGGGGAAAACCTGAATGGTCAGAGAGCAGGGCAGAGTGATGCCAGCACAGGCTTACCTGTAACGGTAGTGCCTGTGCCAGTTCCTCATTCCGCTTCAGGGCTTAAACTGAAAGCGCTGCAGCGTGCCTTTTAATGTCGTGTTGCCCGCATCCTTACGGTGCGCTTCACGCCAGATTTTTTTTGCGGCCTCCTGATCGCCTTTGCTCCACAACAGTTCGCCTAAATGCGCCGCGATATCGGCATCGTTACGGATTTCATAGGCACGGCGTAGGGCTTTTTCTGCCTCGTTGATTTTACCGAGGCGGAAGTAAACCCAGCCCAGGCTGTCCAGAATATAGGGATCGTCCGGTGCCAATTGATTCGCCTTTTGCACCAGAGTCAGCGCTTCATCGAGCTTGATATTACGGTCTGCAAATGAGTAACCGAGCGCATTGTAGGCATGCTGATTCTCAGGTGCCAGCGCGATCACTTTACGCAGACTGGTTTCCATTTCTTCCAGACTTTGCTGGGATTCCAGCAGCATTGCATAGTCGTACAGCAGGTCGGCATTGTCCGGGAATTTTTTACTGCCTTCTCTGAGTAGCTGACCGGCTTCCAGCACGGAACCGCGGTCACGCAGTAACTGCGCTTCGGTTTGTATCAATTGCACCTGTTCTGCTTCATTTGCTGCAGACGTGGTTTTGAGTAATTGCATTGCGGCGTCGGCATTGCCGGTGCGTGCTAACAGGTGAGCGCGCCGGATTTGTACATTGAACCAGACCGGATTTTTACCATCATAGGATTCAATTTGCGATAGCCAGTCCAGCGCTTGTTGGTAATCCTTTTTCTCGATGGCGATACGTGACAGGTTCAGCAGCGCGGGGCTCAGATCGCGATCTTCCGGTTTATCTTCAGCCAGCTTCAGATATTGCTTCAGATAGTTTTCAGCCTGCTCCGGCTGGTTACGCTCCATAGACAACACGCCCAGTGTGTAGAGGGTATTGGCGTCATCTGGTTTATCACGCAACAGGTATTCGAATTCACCATAGGCCTTGTCGTAGTCTTTCAGATCAATCAGCAAGCTGGCCAGCGCCAGTCTCACATCGCGTGCCTGCGGATTTTTTTTCAAAAAGCTATTCAGGAATTTAACCGCATCGGCCTGCGTGGAAGCCTGCGCTATGGTCAGGGCGGCGATTTGGGAATCGGATTTTTTGCTGAGCACCTGTTGTGCCTCGGACAGTGCGCGTGCTTTGTTACCAGCTACCATCGCGCCTTGCGCCAGTGCCAGATGCGCTTCCGGAAAATTCTGATACGGTGCCAGCAGTTCTTCCAGCATGCTCATGGCGGCCTGTTTGTCGCGCGCACGTGACAGCAAGCGTTGCGCCTGTAGCATGATGACCTGATATTGCTCAGGACTGGCGGCTTTCAGTCTGTCTGTGTAGACCTGACGGATCTCGCTCAGATTATTATTCATCAGCATGAAGCCCAGGTAATACTGCATGGCTTCATTTGATTCCGGTGCCAGTTCGCGCCACAGCCGGATGGCCGACAAGGCTTCGCTCGGTTGCTTAGCGCTCAGTGCGATTTCGGCCGAGCGGCTGGCAAAGCGCGGGTCACGCGTTTCCTGTGCCGTCGACATCAGGGTGACATAGGCGGCTTGCCAGCTGCCGCGCTGATAGGCGATTTCCGCCATCATCACTTTGTACAGTAATTCGGGGCTCAGGCTGAGTTCGGGCAGCTTATCTTGTGCCGGTACTGGCGTCGCTGGTGTGGCACCCACTTCTTTTTCGGCGGACAGTGCTGCATGGGCAGCGTCACGCGCATGATGCGCATCCTCAGGCTGTAGTGCCGTCTGTGTTCCTAATCCGGCGCAGGCGGTCAGTGCCGCGGCACATGCCAGGTAAGCAGCCGGCCTGAGAGCAGCTACAATAGCGGTCGAAACAACATTGTTCAGAGTTTTCAAGTCGGATCCGAATAGAGAAAAGGATGAGCGATTTTACGCTGAAGTGATCAAAGCGTGGGTTTCTTAGGATTTTATACAATACGATGCCAGTCTTACGATCTGCGTGACTGGTCTTTATCCTCAAATTATTGCTCTGTGTCAAATTGTAAATGCGTTTGTCTGCCTTGATTGCTTACACCATGATGACGGTAAACATGCATCCCGGTCACAAACTGAAGTGGCACAATGGCGCATCCAGCTTTTTAGATTTATCTGCCCAGAAAAGTTCCCGCTATGCCTGAATTGCCAGAAGTTGAAGTGACCCGTCAGGGACTTGATCCACACCTGCATGGACAAATCGTCACCGGCGTCGTGATGCGCAGGGCAGGTTTGCGCTGGTCATTCCCTGAGCAATTGCCCGGTCTGCTTAGCGGACGCCGGATACTGAGCACTGGCAGACGTGGGAAATATTTACTCTTGCACTTTGAGCATGGCAGTCTGTTGATACATCTGGGTATGTCTGGCCATTTGCGCATCCTGCCCGCAGAGCAGCCTGCTGCCAAGCATGATCATCTGGATATTGTGGTCGGTGCCCAGGCTTTACGTATGACTGATCCGCGCCGCTTTGGAGCGGTACTATGGCATGACAATACCGAGGGACCGCTGGAGCAGCATGTGCTGTTACGTGGCCTGGGCGTGGAGCCCTTGCAGGCTGACTTCAACGGACAGTTTCTGTACCAGCAAAGCAGAAAGCGCAGTGCGGCGATTAAACAGGTGCTATTAGCGGGTGACATTGTTGTCGGGGTTGGTAACATCTACGCGTCTGAGAGCCTGTTCAAAGCCCGTATACGGCCACAAACCGCAGCGCAGCGCATCAGTCTGCAGCGCTACCAGTTGTTGGCTCATGCTATTAAGGAAACTTTGGAAAGAGCCATTACTCAGGGTGGCAGCACCTTGAAAGATTTTGTCGGGGTAGACGGGCAAAGCGGATATTTTCAACAGTCTTATTTTGTGTATGACCGTGCGGGCCAGCCTTGCCGTTTGTGTGAACGGCCAGTGCAGCAAATCCGGCAGGGACAGCGCAGCACTTTTTATTGTGCGCATTGTCAGAAATAAGTCAAAAAACCGTCAAAATGCCTGTCCTTTCGGGCAATGCTTGTTGGTAATGCCGTGTTTTGCGTTTTTTTTGCGGCGCTTACATATATACTTGAACGAATAAAAAATTTACTGAGGGGAACATGAGCAATCTGGTTCAAAAATTCCAAGAATATAGCGAATGGCGCAAGGGTGTCGCCCGGGCGCTGGAACAGTATCGCGGCTGGATTAGTGGATCAGACATGGCTGATGCGGCAACTGATCAGCGTCTGGCCCGTTTGCAGGAGCGCCTTGTTGACGATAAGTTATCAATTGCTTTTGTTGCTGAGTTTTCCCGTGGCAAGTCTGAATTAATTAACGCTATCTTCTTTGCTGATTATGGTCAGCGCATCCTGCCTTCATCGGCTGGACGTACCACCATGTGTCCGACTGAATTGCTGTACGACGATACGATTCCGCCTTGCATACGTCTGCTGCCGATTGAAACCCGTGCCGAAGCGCAGTCAACCAGCGAATACAAGGGGCAGAACCATGTATGGAAAGTGCTGCCGCTGAATATCAGTTCAGGCGATGGCATGCTGGAAGCTTTTAAACAAGTCAGCCTGACCAAAAAGGTCAGCGTTGAGATGGCCAAACAATATGGCCTGTTTGATGAAGATGATCCCGATGCAGCGCTGGAAGTCGATGAAAACGGTCTGGTTGAAATCTCTCAATGGCGTCATGCCATCGTCAATTTCCCGCATCCCCTGCTCAAAGAAGGTCTGATCATTGTTGACACGCCAGGCCTGAATGCAATTGGTACCGAGCCTGAACTGACCCTGAACCTGATCCCGAATGCGCATGCCGTCCTGTTCATTCTGGCTGCCGATACCGGTGTGACCAAGAGTGATATTGATGTCTGGCGCAATCATATAGGCTCTGGTATGGGCCGTATGGTGGTGCTCAATAAAATCGACAGCATGTGGGATGAATTGCGTACGACGGAAGAAACTGAGCAGCAGATCGCGCGTCAGGTCAGCACCGTCGCACAGACGCTGGCATTAGAAGAGAAACAGATATTCCCGGTCTCAGCACAAAAAGGTCTGGTTGCCAAAATCAATAAGGATGCGCCTTTGCTGGCTCGCAGCCGTTTGCCCAGCCTGGAATATGCCTTATCGAAAGAGCTGATCCCGGCCAAGCAAGACATCATCCGTTCGCAACTGATCGCAGAAATTACCGAAATCACACATGCACAACAAGCCGTGATTACTTCACGTAGCCGCAGCGTGGTTGAACAAATGCTGGAGCTGAAAAGCTTACGCGGTAAGAACATGAATGTGATCGAGCACATGATGAAGCGCGTCGATGCCGAGAAAAAAGAATTCGATGCGAGCCTGATCCGTATGCAGGGTACCCGTGCGGTATTTACCAAACTGTCGACCGAAGTATTCACCAGCCTGGGCATGGATATCCTGCGTGAGGAAATCCGTAAAACCCGCGAAGCGATGGAAGCCAGTCATTTGACAACCGGTTTGCGTGATTCGATACGCCAGTTCTTTGCGCAGGTCAGACTGAATCTCATTTCCTCTAACAAAAAGACCGATGAGATTTCTGAGATGATGGCGGTGATGTATCGTAAATTCTCGACTGAGCATGGCCTGGCTTTGTCTGCGCCTATGCCTTTTTCACTCGATAAATACATCAATGAGTTAGACGCTATTGAAGTAGTGTGTCAAAAACAGTTTAGCTATACCAAGATGATGAGTAAAACACGTGTCAAGCTGATTCATAAGTTCTTTGATTCAGTGGCAGCGCGCGTCAAACAAAACTTTTTACAGGCAAATAAAGATGTCGAAGCCTGGCAAAAAGTGGTGATGGCACCGTTGGAAGCGCAGATTCGCGAGCATAAATCTCAGCTCAAAAACCGCATGCAATCGATACAGCGTATCCATGTCGCGACCGATAGTCTGGAAGATAAAATCACTTCCTTTGAAACCATGCAGGCTGAGGTCGATACACAGAAAAAAGCGCTGACCGATCTGGAAACCGAACTCAAAGAAGCGCTGGCCGCCAATTTATCCAAATTAAAAGTAGCCGCCTGAATTTATCCATGACCCATGTGACACCGGCGGCTGCGGCCGCCAATTTTTTTTCTGAATATGCACCAGACGCCGGCTTTTCATCCGCTGTGATTGAATGGCAAAAGCAGCACGGCCGCCATGGCTTACCCTGGCAGCAAAGCCGTGCGGCTTACCGCGTCTGGCTGTCGGAAATCATGCTGCAGCAAACCCAGGTCAGCGCAGTCATTCCTTATTATCAGAAATTTTTAAGCAGCTTCCCTGACGTCCATGCATTGGCGCAGGCACCCTCAGAACAGGTGATGGCGCATTGGGCCGGACTCGGTTATTACACCCGTGCGCGCAATTTGCATCAGTGTGCCAAACGCGTGGTGGCTGAGTATGGCGGGGAGTTTCCCGCTGATCCTGTCTTGCTACAGGATTTACCTGGAATCGGAAGATCCACTGCAGCAGCGATCACCGCTTTTTCTTATGGTACCAAGGCAGCCATTTTGGATGGCAATGTCAAGCGGGTGTTGGCGCGTGCGTTTGGCATACATGGTTATCCCGGCAGTAAACCAGTTGAGGATAATATGTGGCGACTGGCCGATGCCTTATTGCCGGACAGCGGCATTGAAGCCTATACCCAGGGCCTGATGGATCTGGGCGCGACCGTTTGTACCCGTAGCAGTCCGACTTGTCTGCTGTGCCCTTTGCAAAAGCGTTGTGTGGCCAAGGCAGAGGGACTGACCGAGCTGCTGCCCTTCAAAAAACCTAAGGCAGCGACAAAACAGAAACAGGCGGTGATGCTGGTGCTGATGCATCAGGATGCGGTATTAGTCGAACGTCGTGCCGATATCGGCATCTGGGGTGGCTTGTTATCACTGCCTGAACTGGATGGCATGCAGGCATGTGAACCCAGCCGCAGCCCCGATCTGCCACAACTGCCCACTGATGCTTTCAACACGGTGATACGGCCATTTGGTCAGGCTGGAACAGGCCGCTTATTACCGGTGATGGAGCATGTGTTCACCCATTTCCGCTTATGGATACATCCGCTGCTGATGGAGTTGCAGCCTGCCGCCGCAAGCTCCCGGTTGGTCGTGGCCGAAGACAAATACCAATGGCTGCCATTAAATCAAGTGCAGGATGCTGCTTTGCCGGCACCGGTGAAAAGCTTATTGCTGAGCCTTGCAAGGAATGTACAGAGCACTGCAAGTTGAATGCTGTGCAGGAGTACATAACGCTGCTTAGTTCAGCATCGTGTTGCAGTATTTAATCGCTGCAAAACCCTGTTTCGTCACATGCTGCCACTTTTTTAATTGTTAGCGATACACTAGGCGTCCCTAAAGTAAATCAACTCAGGAGACTGCCTTGCCCCGTCATGTTTTTTCTCAGCTACTGAGCCTGACTGCCTTACTGGCCGCAGGCGGTGCGCAGGCCGCGACCAGTGCTTGTCGCGTGCCTGATTTTCCACAGGAAGTCCAATGCGGTGTGGTGTCACGCCCGCTCAATCCGGATCAGCCTGCCGGTAAAAAAATCGACGTACATTATGTGGTGCTGCCATCCCAGGATAAAAACAAATTACCGGATGCGGTGTTTTTGCTGGCCGGTGGACCTGGTCAGAGCGCGATACAGGTCGCGGGTTTTGGCCAGGCTGTGTTGGGGCGTCTGAATAAGCGGCGCGACCTGGTGTTTGTTGATCAGCGTGGCACTGGCCGCAGCGCTTCGCTCAGTTGTCCTGAGCTGGAAGCACGCGATGAGGTGCTGGATGAGGTACAGACAGAACGCCGTACCGAGGCTTGTCTGAAGCGCCTGCAAAGTTTGCCGCATGGCGAACTGGGGATGTACACCACCAGTATCGCGGTGCAGGATCTGGACGCAGTCAGACTGGCGCAGGGCTATGACAAAATTAATCTGGTTGGCGCGTCATATGGCACCCGTGTCGGTCTCGAATACCTGCGTCAGTTCCCCGGTTCTGTCAGACGACTGGTGCTGGATGGTGTGGTACCGCCCGATATGGGCATACAAAGCGCCGACGCGCAGGCTGCACTGGATGGGTTGTTTGCCGATTGTGCCAAGCAGGAGCGCTGCAATCAGGCTTATCCGCAACTGGCACAGCGCTGGCAGCATTTGCTGAACAGTTTGCCTAAGCAAGTGACACTGACACACCCGCGTACTGCCGCCATGATGAAGCTGGATCTGCGTCGTGATCAGGTCTTGGGTATGGTGCACCGTACCCTCTATACACCAGCCTTGACCGCGGGTTTGCCCTACGCGATATCGCAGGCGGATCAAGGGAATTTTCAGCCTTTGGTTGGCCTGAGTGGCTCGACCAATCTGCCCGGCCCGGCCGCAATCAATTACGGTATGCATTACTCGGTCTGGTGTAGTGAAGCCATGACCAAGCCTTTGCCAGCTGCACGTAACGAGTTTGAAAAAACGATGAATGGCATGTATGAAAAAGCCTGTAAAAACTGGCCGCGTGGCAAAGTGCCTGAGGCGTTTTATCAGATACCGGTGACTGCCGCGCCCGTCATGCTGCTGAGCGGTGGTATCGATCCGGTCACGCCGATACGCAACGGTGCCGCAGTTGCGCAGGCACTGGGCGCCAACGCGCGGCATATCACGGTTGATAATGCCGGTCACGGACTGCTCGCTCACTCTTGCGTGCGTGATGTGGTGGTTCGCTTTTTCAGTGCCAAGGAAGATAAAGAAGCCCTGGCGACCGACAGCAGCTGTGTACGTCAGATACCCAGGCCGCTGGCATGGATGCCGGTACAGGAAAAGAAGGGAGCTCAGCCATGATTATCGTCGACAATCTGCATAAAGAATTCGTACGTGTAGGCAAAGCAGAAGTGCTGACTGTGCAAGGCATAGCCCGTTCGCTGGGTTTGATGAAAAAGCAGCCTGAGCTGGTGAGGGCAGTCAACGGCGTCAGTTTCAGTGCGGCCGATGGTGCGATTACCGGCTTACTGGGCGCGAATGGTGCGGGTAAAACTACTACCCTGAGAATGATTGCCGCCTTATTGAAACCGGACTCAGGTTCGATACAGGTTGATGGTGTCGCAGTGCAGCCGGGCGCACAATCCACCCAGTCACAAATGGGCGTGTTATCGGATGCACGTGGTCTGTATCCACGATTGACTGCACGTGAAAACATACGCTATTACGGCTTGCTGCATGGTCTGCAGGCAGATGCGGTAGACGCCAGAATTTCCCAACTCGCGCATTGGCTGGAAATGGAAAAACTACTGGACCGCCGTACCGATGGTTTCAGTCAGGGCGAGAAAATGAAAACTGCACTGGCACGTGCTTTGGTCCACGACCCTAAAAACATTATTCTGGATGAACCGACCAATGGACTCGATGTCGTCGCTACACGGGCGCTGCGTGAGTTTTTACGCTGGTTACGCTCAGCAGAAGGCGGCGCCAAATGCATCATCTTTTCCACGCATATCATGCAGGAAGTGGAACGCCTTTGCGATGATGTGGTGATCGTGGCGCAAGGCCGGAATGTGGCGCGTGGCACGGTACCGCAATTACTGGATTTAGCGGGTAAACCGGACTTTGAAGACGCCTTCGTGAAACTCGCATTTTTAAATGATGCCGACGCTGTGAAAGGAGTGCCAGCATGATGGCGACCATAGAAATTCTGAAAAAAGAATTGCGCGATGCCTTGCGTGATCGTCGTACCCTGATGACTGCGCTGATCAGCTCTTTGCTGGGTGTACCCATCATGCTGGTGATCTTTTCAGCCATACTGTCCCAGGTTGAAACTCAGGAAGAAAAGCGTATCGTGATCGCGGTCGGCATGGAGCATGCGCCGCAACTCGAGAACTTCATACAGCGTCAGGGTTATCAGATTCAGGCAGCAGCAGCCGATTACGAAGCCAAGTCCCGCAATAAGGAACTGACCCAGCCGGTATTACTGATCCCGGCAGACTTTGAAAGCAAGCTGCTGAGCGCTGAGCCAGTCCGGCTGGAGCTGGCCTACGATACCTCGAATCGTCAGGCTGAATTCGGCCTGCGGCCTTTGCGCCGCCTGCTCGATGCCTTTGTGCAGGAGAGCATGGTGATGAACCTGACCATGCGAGGTATATCTCCCGACCTGTTACAGACGATAGACATCCGTGAGCGCCATCTGCAAAAACCGGAGGAGCGTAAAACTACGCTGACGGAAATGCTGCCAATGATGGTATTGATGGCGATCGTGGTGGGATGTATGTACGCTGCGATCGACACCACAGCCGGTGAGCGTGAGCGTGGTTCGCTGGAACCTTTGATGATGAATCCTGTAAGTGGCTGGCAACTGGCCGTCGGTAAATGGGGCGCGGTGGCGCTGGTCGGTATGGGTGTGGTGGTGCTGACGATCTTCAGCTTCTTCCCCACCCAGTGGCTGATTAAGAATGAGACTCTGCGGGCAGCTTTCCAATTCAATTTGAAAGACGCCTTCGGTTTCCTGTTCATCTTATTGCCTTTGGCAGCCAGCGTCGCAGCTTTACAGATCGCGATTGCGCTGGATTGCAAGAGCTACAAAGAGGCACAGGTCAGGAATCAGATCGTCACCATGTTTATCCCATTTGTGTCACTCGCACCTATCCTGTTTCCGGGACGTGAACCAGCCTGGTTTCAATGGGTGCCGGTATTGGCGCAGAACCAGATGATGAATCAGGTACTCAAAGGCGAAGCGCTGAATTTCCCGGCCGCCGGTGCAGCACTGATTGTCTGTAGCGGAATCACGCTGACCGCCTTGCTGTATATCGCACAAAAAATGCGAAAAGTGGTAATGGCCTGATCTGATCTGAGCGGGTCTTAGGAGGTCTGAGCCTGAACAAGGAAGTTGAAATAAAAAAAACCGGGAAAAATTCCCGGTTTTTTTTATCATTTTCAGTGCGCTGCGCTTAATGCAGGCGGCGGTGGCGTATCAAAACTTGCTCTGTCGTGAGGAATTGCTGAGTCAGTTTTTCCACCATATAAACAGAGCGGTGCTGGCCACCGGTACATCCTATCGCTACCGTCAGATAGCTGCGATTATCGGCCTTAAATGCCGGTATCCATTTGCGCAGAAATTCCAGGATATCCTGATACATCTCCTGTGCCATGGGCTGGTTGTCCAGAAATTCTATTACCGGTTCATCGCGTCCGGTCAGCGGTCGCAGCGCCAGATCATAGTGTGGATTTGGTATCATGCGTACATCAAACACCAGATCCGCATCCAGCGGCACCCCGCGTTTGAATGCAAATGACTCAAACATCAGGGTCAGCGGTACGTGCTCAATCTGGATAAATTCTCTCACCCATTTACGTAGCTGATTGGCGCTCAGATCGGTCGTGTCGATCACATGCGCGCTGGCCTGGATAGATGCCAGTATTTCTCTTTCCTCTTCTATGCATTCGGTTAAGGTCAGATGAATAGACGCGTGTGCATCAATACCCATGCGATGCGATAAAGGATGGCTGCGGCGGGTTTCTGAGAAGCGTGCGACCAGCGATTCAGTGCTGGCAGTCAGAAATAAAATCCTGACGGTATGACCAGCCTGGCGCAGTTTCTCTATGGTGGCCGGCACTGTGGTCAGTAAATGTGCACTGCGTGAATCCATCGCAATGGCAGTTTTCATTTGCGACTCACGCTCCAGTGTCGCGATCAGTTCGGGCAGTAAGGAGGGCGGCAGATTATCAACACAAAAATAACCTGCGTCTTCCAGTACATTTAGCGTCACCGATTTTCCTGAACCGGAAATACCTGAAATCAATATCACATCCATGTTCAGTCTCCCGCTTCCATGGCGCGACGCTGGCGTTCCATAAAGTCCTCCAGTGTATTGATGCCGCGCAGCTGCAGGATAGTGTTGCGTACCGCCGCTTCCAGCAAAACCGCAATATTGCGGCCAGCCGCTACTGGAATCACGACTTTGCGTATCGGCAGACCCAGCACTTCTTCGGTATGTGAATCGATAGGCAGGCGTTCATAATTTTCTTCCAACGTGCTGCGTCTGACCAGATGCACGATCAGCTTCAAACGCATTTTGCGCCTGACCGCCGTCTCGCCAAATATGGTTTTTATATCGAGTAAGCCCAGGCCACGTACTTCCAGCAAATTCTGCAGTAATTCCGGACAGCGGCCTTCTATCATATTCGGCGCAATGCGTGAAAATTCCACCGCATCATCTGCTACCAGGCCATGACTGCGTGAAATCAGTTCCAGCCCCAGTTCGCTTTTTCCTAAGCCGGACTCACCGGTAATCAGTACACCTACGCCCAGCACATCCATAAACACGCCGTGCATGGTGATGCGTTGCGCGAGTTTTTTCGACAAATAAACACGCAGATAATCGATGACCTGTGCTGATGGATAGGGCGTGGAAAATAAGGGAATATTGTTATCGTCGCAGGTAGTCAGAAACGCCGGTGGGGAATCCAGACCCTGCGCTACGATCAGTGCAGGCGGGCCACCGGCCACCAGTTCACGGATCAGATTAGCGCGCGAGGCATTCGACAGGCGGTTGTAGTAAGCAAGTTCCTGATGCCCGAGTACCTGAATACGGCCAGGATGAATCAGGTTTAAGTGGCCGACCTGATCGGCCGAAGAAGCGGCATCGCCAGTGATTTGTTTATCCGCTCCGGCAAAGCCGGCAAACCAGCCCAGCTGCATGATATCGCGGTTGTCATCGTAGATTTTTTGTATCGTTAATTCTGTAAATATTGGCATGGCGGGAAAATCAACAATCTGCGAAGACGATCAGGCGTTAAACAGCAGGAGGTAAATTCGGGCGCCAGGCCAGAATTTTATCGTAGACGACACTGGCATTGGCCTCAGTCTGTAACTCATCACGGAATGCTTCATTGGACAGCATTTCAGCGATTTCAGAGAGTATGGCCAGATGCTGTTGCTGTACATTGTCAGGCATCAGTAAAAAAATCAGCAGGCTGACCGGCTGTCCATCCGGCGATTCGAACGGAATCGGATCTTTCAGGCGTACAAACGCGGCAATCGGCGCTTTCAAGCCCTTGATACGACCATGGGGAACCGCCACACCATGCCCGAGTCCGGTAGAGCCCAGACGCTCCCGCGCGAACAGATTATCCGATACGGTGGAACGGGCGATGCTGCAGTTATTTTCAAATAACAAGCCTGCCTGTTCAAATGCTCTTTTTTTGCTGGAAATTTCCAGATCCAGCAGCACATTGGAAAGGGGCAGAATTTTTGCAATATTTGTCATGGTGCGAAGAAAGTACAGCTGCGATAGGAGCTAGACATGCAAATTATAGGCTGGAATTGAATGCTCAGTGTAATTAACTTAAGTCTGGACTTTGGCAAAATTGTTCCGGCAAGTCCAGACGACACAGCCATGACGAATTGTATGAGCAGGAGCCATAAGGTCGCTGAGGCAGTTTTACCTGCGTCCGGAGCTTAGTCATTGTGCCAGCTGCGCTCAAACAGAGTTTCAAATTCGGCCGCAGGTACTGGAGGGCTGAAGTAATAGCCTTGCATTTCCTGACAGCCAGATCCGGCCAGGAATTGCACCTGCTCACGGTTTTCCACACCTTCGGCAGTGACGCTCATTTGCAAGGCCTGTCCCATCGCGATAATCGCACGTGCCAGCGCGACGGAATCCGGGTTATGCGGGATATCATGAATAAAAGAGCGGTCTATCTTCAGGTTATCAATTGGAAAACGCTGCAAATAAGACAGCGAAGAAAATCCGGTACCGAAATCATCTAATGAAATACTGACACCAAGCTGACGCAGACTCTCAAACATAGGCAGCAAAGTATCGAGGTCTGCCATCAGCAGCCCTTCGGTAATTTCCAGTTGCAGTGCATGCGCGGGTAAGCCGGTTTGCTGCAAAGTGCGCTGTATGAACTTACATAAGCCAGTATCCTGAAACTGTTTAGGCGAAATATTGACACTGATGACCAGATCCGCGTGATGCTGCTCACGCCAGTGCTGTGTTTGCTGGCAAGCCTGTTCCAGTACCCAACGCCCAAGCGGCAGGATCAGGCCGATTTCTTCCGCAATAGGGATAAACTCGGCCGGAGAAATCAAGCCCAGTCCCGGCATCTGCCAGCGCAGCAATGCTTCGGCCCCAACGATGCTGGAATTGCTCAGGCATAGCTTGGGCTGGTAATACACGCGGAACTCCTGCTCTGCCAGCGCGCGGCGCAGATTGGTTTCCAGCGAGTAGCGATGCTGGGCCCGCACATTGAGTTCGGTGGTAAAGAACTGGTAATTATTGCGGCCACATTCTTTGGCATGATACATCGCAGAATCAGCGCAACGCATCAGCGTCGCAGCATCCTGGCCATCATGCGGAAAGACGCTGATGCCTATCGAGGTGCCCAGATGATATTCGTTGCCGTCTATGATGAATGGCTCGCGCATGCACACCAGTACCCGTTCACCCAGTTCACGTAAATAGACTGCATCCCTGACTTGTTCCGCAATGATCACGAACTCGTCGCCACCTAAGCGCGCCAGCATATCGGTTTCACGTATGCAGGAATGCAGGCGCCCGGCGACATTGCGTAACAGGCTGTCGCCAGCTGCGTGTCCTGCAGTGTCATTTACATTTTTAAAACGGTCCAGATCCAGAAACAATAAGGCGACATGTTGTCGCTGCTGCTTGGCCTCGCTGATCGCTTTATCCAGGCGCTGATTCAGCTGATGCCGGTTCGGCAGGCCAGTCAGGGCATCAAAACTGGCCATCAGATTAAGTTGACGCTGGGTTTCCCTTACTTCTGTGGTATCGGTAAATGAAATCAGTACGGCCGAGGCATATTGACTGTTTTTGCCGGAAATCGGTAAGCAATTGACCAGCAGCCAGACCACAGAGCCATCCTGCAATTCCATGCCTATCGACAGATCCAGTATGGCACGTCCATTGCGGAAGACCTGGGAGGCGGGATCTTCTCCCAGTTTTAAGGTATCGCCATTTTCTGTAAAAATACGTTTGAAATAGCGGTGGCGACGCCCTACCGAGTTGATATCTGCAATTTTGAGGATGCGCAGTGCGGAAGGATTGGAAGTCAGGATCTGACCACCGGGTCCTATCACCATGATGCCTTCAGTCAGGTTGGTCACGACAGAACGGTAACGCTCCTCGCTTTCTTCCAGACTTTGCTCCATATTTTTTTTATCAATAGCCAGTGCAATCAGATCGCAGGCATCCATAATCATGGCCTGCTCATCATCATCCGGCGTGTGTGGATGACGGTAGTACACATCGACCGTACCCAACAGGGAGCTGAACGCCGTAGAAATTGGGGTAGACCAGCTCGCACATAAGCCATTTTCGGCAGCCAGTTGTTTCATTCCACCCCAGACCGGACTGTGCTGTATATCCTGTACGATAGTAATACGGTTTTTCAGTATCGTTGCTGCGCTACAGCCATTGTTTTCCTGTACTTTCAGCTGCAATATCCGTTTTACAAACGCTTCCGGCAGCGAAGGGGCGGCGCCCAGATTCAGCACTTGCTGTTCCGCATCGTAAAGACTGATCGCGCATAAGGCGCCGTTGTCCAGCAAGCGCTCCATGCGATCGCACACATCTTCCAGGATATCGGCCAAAGGCTTATCCAGTGCGATCATTTCCAGGATTTCTTTTTCGTGGTGCAGCGCTTCATGCACCCGGCTGCTCTGATGTTTGACTTCGTTGATTAATTGTTCAATGGTTTGCTGCGCCGGGGAAGGACTTTTGTATTGCCGTGCGCTGAGTAAAATAGCGCTCTGTTCACCGATCAGCAGGCCTTTGCTGTAAACCTCTACGTCTGCAGTCTGCCCATCCAGTGCTACACATTGATAATACTGCGGGCCGGGAATGCGTTCATTCTTGCCAAGCTCAAATAACTGACGTACCGCAAGGTGATACTTGCCTGTCAAAAAATCTTCCGGCCGCATTCCCATGATCTGCTCAGTGCTATTGGCTTTCAGCAGCTCCAGCCCTGCCTGATTGGCATACGCGATTTTCTGATCGAGCAAAACAAAGATCGCATCCGGCTGCATGTCCAGCATGCTGCTATGCCATTCTGAGCTGACGGTGAGCACAGCTGGCGCAGGCTCAAAATTAGGTTTGGACGGTATCACGACAACGTAAAAACAAGGCAGCAACAAGTTCAACAAAAAAAGTCAGCTGCATCCTGATCGGAGTTAGCGACTCGCATAATATGCTTCTTAGTACCTGTGTGGAAATGCAAATTAGTGTCAGTCTGTTACATCGCTTACATTGCTTACAGATATTCTGACTGCTATGTGTCCGTATGCATGGCAAAAACGAGTAAACACGCATGCCCGATCATTGTCTTATGCCATCAAATTGACGCAAGGCAATGATCATCGCAAATACGGATGGCGTCCGTCAATCGTTTAGTTTAGATCGATACGTACGAATAGCAATAAAACGTCACCATTGCCTTTATTTTTAGAAAAACGTGGTACATAGGCCGCCATCAGCTTGCTGTGGCGGGTACCGACTGAGGCAACCGGCAATACGGCCGGGAAGGGGAAGCCACCAAAGTAGTCAGTACGGCTGATCAGCAAACCAGTCGCGCCTACGCCGACTTCCAGTTTTTCTGACAAGGGTTTGGTCCATTGATAGGCGTAGCCGACCATAGGCTGAGGCTTAAAGTGGGAATCTGAAATCACCATGCCGTAGATGGATTCTTCATTATCCTTTTCATCACGCATGACTTTGCTGAAACCCAGTCCCCAGGCACGTTCATTCAATTCAGCGATACGTTCTGCGGTATAGGTGTTGCGTCCATGGTGAGCATAGCCCGACAGCATTAAAGACAACTGGCCATTGTCATACAAGCCAACGGCCTTGTTTTTATATTTTTCCCACCAGCTGGTGTCGGTTTTTTCCTGAGCCATAGCGGCCAGGGGTAATGCAGCGGCAAGGCATAAGCCTACGCGTAGCAAAGTTTTTGTGAAATAAGACTTCATGGGTCCAGTTGAGTAAATAGTTAAAGGATTAATTGAAAGTGTTTGCTGAGTATTTATTGCCGCGCATTGCGTGCATTGCCCGGTGCCTGAGCAGTGGAGAAATTGCTGCGCCATGGATTGATATCCAGTCCGCCACGTCGTGTGTAACGTGCATACACGGCCAGTTTCTGCGGCTGACACTGACGCAGAATATCGACAAAGATGCGCTCCACGCATTGTTCGTGAAACTCATTGTGATTGCGGAAGCCTATCAGGTAACGTAACAGGCTTTCCTGATCGATCTGCGGACCGACGTAATGGATCTGTACACTGCCCCAGTCGGGCTGACCGGTGACCAGGCAGTTAGACTTAAGCAGATGCGAAACCAGGGTTTCTTCGACTATCGCTTCATCGCGGTTAGCGCGCAATAATTCCGGTGCCGGATGATAGCTATCCACTTCGATATCCAGCCGGTCGAGTAAAGTGCCGCTGAGTTCCTGCATCTGCAATTGGGAAAACTGTTCCGGCAGCGTCAGGCTGACGGAAACATGGGCGCCAGCTGCTGCGCTCAGATCGCGTTGTAAAGTCTGGATCAGCGTGTCGCTATCCACTACCTTGGTCTGGTTGAAAGAATTCAGATACAGCTTGAAGGATTTCGATTCTATGATGTTAGGGGAGTCTGCCGGTACATGGAAACGTGCAATCGCAACTTGTGGCTTACCACGTTGATTGAGCCAGGACAGTTCATAGCCATTCCAGATATCCACGCCAAAGAAGGGCAGGGTGCCGCTGACACCGATTTCCTCGCGTTTGGCACTACGCGGAATCGGGAACAGCAGGGATGCATCATATTCTGCCTTGTAGGTGGCGACTTTGCCCAGCTGGGATTGTTCCGGTGAATTCAGTGTGTGGTCTTGTGTCATGGTTTTAAAGTTCTAAAGCGCTTACAGTTCTTAAAATTGTTGAAGAACTCAGCCTAAAAATAATTTGTATACTGGATTCTGACTCTCATCCCAGTAGCGATAGCCCAGCGTGGACAGGAAGGAGCGGAAGTCCTTCATTTCTTTTTTCGGTACCTGCAAGCCGACCAGCGTACGGCCATAGTCGGCGCCGTGATTACGATAGTGGAACAGGCTGATATTCCAGTTCGGTGCCATGCTGTTTAAGAAGCGCATCAATGCTCCGGGACGCTCAGGGAATTCAAAGCGATACAGCAGCTCATCCTGCGCCAGACCACTCTTACCACCGACCAGATGGCGGATATGCAGCTTGGCGAGTTCATCATGCGTTAAATCCAAAGTTGGGAAACCATGTTTCTCAAAATTTTTGGCAATCTTGCTGGACTCCAGCTTGTCATTGACCTGGATGCCGACAAAAATATGCGCGGCTTTATCATCGCTGATGCGATAGTTGAATTCAGTGACATTACGTGCACCGACCAGTTCGCAGAAACGACGGAAACTGCCGCGCTCTTCGGGTATGGTCACGGCAAATACGGCTTCACGTGCTTCACCGACTTCGGCGCGTTCAGCCACAAAGCGCAGCCGGTCAAAATTCATATTCGCACCGCAGGCTATTGTCACCAGAGTTTCGTTTTTCAGCGGTTTTTTCTGAGCTTTGGCGCGCTCGATGTAGGCTTTACAGCCAGCCACCGCCAGTGCACCGGCGGGTTCCAATATGCTGCGCGTATCCTGGAATACGTCTTTAATTGCAGCGCAGACCGCATCGGTATCAACCGTGATGACTTCATCCACATACATTTTTGCGAGGCGGAAGGTTTCTTCACCCACCAGCTTCACTGCAGTACCATCCGAGAACAGGCCGACATCGTTCAGCGTCACCCGTTTTCCTGCGGCCAGACTGCGTGCCATGCCATCAGAATCTGTGGTTTGCACACCGATGATCTTAATGTCAGGGCGGATTGCTTTGACATAGGCGGATACGCCCGCAATCAGGCCACCGCCACCAATTGCAACAAAAATCGCATGAATAGGACCAGCGTGCTGGCGCAGGATTTCCATACCCACCGTACCCTGACCGGCGATCACATCCGGATCATCGAAAGGATGGACAAAGGTCAGCTTACGTTTTTTTTCCAGCTCCAGCGCATGGGTGTAGGCATCGGAATACGAGTCGCCATGCAGCACGATTTCCACCAGTTCGCCACCATGCGCACGCACCGCGTCGATTTTTACTGGCGGAGTGGTGGTCGGCATCACGATCACTGCTTTGCAGCCGCGTCGTTTGGCGCTCAGTGCCACGCCCTGTGCATGATTGCCAGCGGAAGCACAGATCACACCGCGCTTGAGCTGGGCAGCATTCAAATGGGCGATCTTGTTATACGCGCCGCGAATTTTGAAGCTGAACACACTTTGCATGTCTTCGCGTTTGAACATAATTCGATTATCCATCCGGGCTGACAGGCTGGGTGCGAATTCCAGCGGTGTTTCAAAAGCCACGTCATAGACGCGTGCAGTCAGGATCTTTTTCAGATAATCAGTGCTCATATGCGTTCAGGTTGAATCTGAGCTCAGTAACAGGCTCAGTTGGGTTGATAATAGCGGTAGTTGAGCGCCTATTATAATGGATGCGCTTTTGAGACCCGCAGGCTGAATGTAATATCGCTGAATTGAACCTGAATTGAAACAGAATGAAAGCTGAATGGAAGCCGAATGGATGCACTGATACACTGGATTTTTGAGGTTCTGGCAGTGCCCGAGGTGGGCTTGCTGTCAGTCTTTATTGTTAGTTTTATTTCGGCAACATTGCTGCCCATGGGCTCAGAGCCTGCCGTGTTTGCCGTCATCAAAGCCAATCCCGAACTATTCTGGCTGGTGATCGCGGTCGCTACCGTCGGTAATACGCTGGGTGGAGCGGTCGATTATGCGATGGGCTACGCGGCAGAAAAGGCTTTTCACAAAGAGCGCAGCAGTTTCTGGTTTGGCTGGCTGGAAAGGTTCGGCCCGAAAGCCATGCTGCTGGCCTGGTTACCCATTATTGGTGATCCGATTTGCACCCTGGCAGGCTGGCTCAGGCTGCCGTTTTGGAGCAGCTTGTTGTACATGGCAATCGGTAAGTTTCTGCGCTACGTGACGATTACGTTTTTATTATTGAAAGTGCCAGATGGATTTTGGCGCCGTCTGGTGGAATTGTTTTCCTGAAATCAGGCTGACCTTACGCCAGGATTCAGGTAGTATTTTGCCATTTGTTTCTGCTGGGTATGTTTTTGTCGTAACGGTGTCATGAATCGCTGACATACTCGCGGGTTACTCATATAGTCGGTCAGCGTGGATGCGCTGGTCAGTATTTCGTTTCACTATCTATTAAAGGATCATAACGATGCAACACACAGACAAACCACGTCGTGGCTTTATTCAGGGATTGATGGCAACGGCAGCTGGTGCCACACTGGCAGCTCCAGCGCTGGCGCGTCCGGTAGCCGCGGCCGTACCGGCCGTTATCCTGGACAGTGCGAAATGGGCGCCACGCAATCGTGAACTGATCGCTGCTTTGATCGCTAAGCATGGCATCACCAGCAAGACCTATAATCCTAAGCGCAAGCCTTACGCTGTGTTTGACTGGGATAACACCAGTATCATGAATGACTGCGAAGAAGCCTTGCTGCTGTACCAGATCAACCAGCTCGCCTTTAAACTGAGCCCGGCAGAATTCTCTGCGATAGTGCGTCAGAATGTCCCGGCTGGCAATTTTGCGCCTGACTTCAAAAATGCGGCCGGTAAAGTCGTCGATCTGGAAAGCATTTGCGCCGATCTCGACAGCGATTACGCCTTCCTGCACGCGAATTACAAAGGTCTGGCCGGCAGCCGTACGCTGGAAGACATCTCAACTACTGAACAGTTCCTCGACTTCCGCGCCAAGCTCTACTTCCTGTACGAAGCAGTGAATGATACCCACGGCGTCAATGTCGGCTATCCATGGGTGATTTACTTCTTCGCTAACATGAGCGTCAGCGAAGTACGCAAACTGGCAGAAGCCTCGCATGACGCCAATCTGGGTATGAGTCTGGTTAAAGCCAAATTCACCAGCCCGGCTTCTCTGCCTGGTAAGGCCGGTGTGATCACTGCTTCGCATTCTCAGGGCATACGTCTGTGCACCGAAGTGGCGACACTGATGGATACTTTCCGCAATCATGGTATCGATGTGTATGTGAGCACCGCTTCGCTGGAAGATGTGGTCGCAGAGTTCGCCACCAATCCTAAATACGGTTACCACGTCAAGCGTGAAAACGTACTCGGCCTGCGTCTGGAACAAGACGGCGAAGTTTACAAAAACGCCTATCGCAAAAACTGGACACTGAACTGGGGTCCGGGAAAAACTATCGTGATCAAACAAGAACTGGTCGCCAAAAAAGGCTATGGCCCGGTATTTGTTGCGGGTGACAGCGATGGCGACTACGACATGCTGCGCGACTTCCCGGAAACCGAAGTCGGCCTGATCGTCAACCGCCTGAAAAAAGGCAAAATCGGCGAATTGTCCAAAGCCGCCGCCGACGCACTGAAAGAAGCGCATCCACGCTTCCTGCTGCAAGGCCGCCAGGAATCGACAGGTAACTGGTTGCCTGTAGAAACGACCCTGAAGTTAGGTAAGACTGCAGCAGCTTTGTTGGGCTAATTTAACGGGCTGTCAGCGCATAGGCGCTGGTTTGCAGAAAACCCTCAGCGCACTGCGGTAGCTGAGGGTTTTTTTTGATTCACGTCTCAGAGGCGCGAATGTGTATATGCGTGATTAAGTATTTTTACGCAAAATCTATACTGATGCATTCCAAAAATCTTCTTTTCCTTACGCATTCATTCAATCAGTATTCTGCTTCGTTTTCCTGTTACGGTTTGTCTGATGCAACTGGCGCATGACTGGCCGTGAAATTCAATTGAATCGCTGAAAGTGCATATCTGTTTATAAATTTACTGGTATTTTGGCAAGTCATATACATATAATTCTTTGCATCAACCAGGGCCTGTTAACATTTGCGTGATTGCTTGCATCCTCCGGCGCTTTGCCGACACATAGTCTTGCGTTGTTATGTCAGAACTGACGCAAATTGGTGCAGGTAAGGCTAAGAACCCTTTGGTGCATTAGGAGGCAACGCTGCAAACGATGTCCGTTTCGCCAGCAGGCAACATCATAGCGACTCAGGCAGTGCAAATTGTACGGTAAAGAGTGAAGCTCGCCGGAACATCGTCCGGCTAGTGTGTTTGCGTAGTTGAGAAAACCTATGTGGCAGTCTCCCATCCGGTTGCATTTGATTTGCCCGACATGTTGCGGTTTGCGGAGCTTCCTGAATCCATCGACGTTCGCGCTTATATAAAACAATGCCAAAAAAACTTTATGCCTTAGCCTACATCAGTACTGCAACAGAACGATTAAGTACTCCAGAGGCGATTGATGCTTTACTTGTAGATGCCAGAGCCTTCAATCGTAAGTGCGATGTTACCGGGGTGCTGTTGCATAATGACGGTAGTTTTTTTCAATACCTTGAGGGTTCTAAAGACGCAGTTGATCTCGTCTATGAGCGTATTCGTCGTTCTCTCTCTCATCGAAATATTTGTGAGTTAGTGAGCGAACCCATACTCCTGCGTCACTTCTCGTCCTGGTCGATGGGATTCGCGGAGGGCTCGGCCTCAGAGCTGCAAGCGATTGCCCAGGCGCACTGGAACCATGAACGCAGCAATCTCAAGGGGGCATCTCATGTGTCGCCTGGTTTAAAGTTGTTACTGCACTTCTGGCAAAATTCCAAGCGCTGTGTCGCTTGATTTTTTCATTGTTACCGTTGACGGGCCGTTGATTGGGTCGCATGCGGTGGCGATGAGACAAGATGGATGAAAGAGGGGGCCGTCTGCTTCCGGGTTTTGCTTAATCCTGGCCTAAGGCACATAAGCTGAACGGTTTATTTCATCTTGGAATTAGGCGTGATAGGTAAATTTTCATTATTTTGAGCAAAATAGCGGTACTTTGCTGAATAAACTTTGGTCAAATGCCACAAAATGGGGCCATAGCCGTACAAACTTCAAGGCTGTTGCCGCATGGTGCATCGCAATAAGTTAGAATAAGCCTTTAAGAAACCTCAGACAGAAGCAAGTTGGTACGCTGGCGCTGGTTTGCCGGCAGCCTGCCTGCGCTGTCTGCCATCGTCTAAGCCGCCGCACATGAACGCTCCAGTCCAGATACCCACCCTGCATGCCGAGACGCCGCAGGGCGCTTTACCTACCCGTGTCCGGGAAATCCCTTATAACTACACCTCCTTTTCAGACCGTGAAATTGTGATCCGCTTACTCGGCGAAGATGCATGGTCTTTGCTGGATCAGTTGCGCGGTAAGCGCCAGACCGGGCGTTCTGCGCGCATGTTGTATGAGGTGCTGGGCGATATTTGGGTCGTGCGCCGTAACCCGTATCTGCAGGACGATATGCTGGATAATCCGGGACGGCGTCAGGCACTGATTGATGCGCTGAATCACCGTTTGGCGGAAGTCGAAAAACGCCGTCTGAATACCCAGAATGATGACGATGCCGAGCGTAGCAATAGCGTGGAAACGCTGGTACTGGCTGCGCGCAAAGCGGTGGCCGATTTTGCGCGTGAATTCCGTGATACCTATGATTTGCGTAAAAAAGCCAGCCGTCTGCTGGCGCGCTATACCGCCAAAGACAATATCAAATTTGATGGCCTGAGCCGCGTTTCCCATGTGACGGATGCGACTGACTGGCGCGTCGAATATCCGTTCGTGGTACTGACGCCGGATACCGAAGACGAGATGGCAGGTCTGGTCAAGACTTGTATAGAACTTGGGCTGACCATCATTCCACGCGGCGGTGGCACCGGCTATACCGGTGGTGCGATTCCGCTCACGCCTTTGTCGGCCGTGATTAACACGGAAAAACTGGAAACCCTGGGAGCGGTAGAAATGACGCGCTTGCCGGGTGTGGATCGCGACTATGCAACCATCTATTCCGGCGCCGGAGTGGTGACGAAACGGGTGTCGGATGCGGCAGAAAAAGCTGGCTTCGTATTTGCAGTCGACCCGACATCGGCCGAGGCATCCTGCATAGGCGGCAATGTGGCGATGAATGCAGGCGGTAAGAAAGCCGTATTGTGGGGCACCGCGCTGGATAACCTGGCTTCCTGGAAAATGGTTGATCCGAATGGCGACTGGCTGGAAGTCACGCGTCTGGAACATAATCTGGGCAAAATCCACGATGTGGAGCTGGCGAAATTCCGTCTGGAGTGGACCCATCCCGGCGATAAGCAGCCTTTCAAGACCGAGCAGCTGGAAATCAAGGGCCGGGTATTCCGCAAAGAGGGCTTGGGTAAGGACGTGACTGATAAATTCCTGGCTGGCTTGCCGGGTGTGCAAAAAGAAGGATGTGATGGGCTGATCACTTCAGCACGCTGGATTTTGCACAAAATGCCGAAATTCGCACGTACCGTTTGTCTGGAATTTTTTGGCCAGGCCAGGGATGCCATCCCTAGCATCGTCGAGATCAAAGATTATCTGGATGGCGAAAGCAAGCAGGGTGGCGCGATACTGGCCGGTCTGGAGCATCTGGACGAGCGTTATCTGAAAGCAGTCGGCTACACCACCAAATCGAAACGTGGCGTGTTGCCGAAAATGGCCTTGTTCGGCGATATCGTCGGTGATGATGAAGATGCGGTGGCACGCGCCGCCTCGGAAGTGATACGCATCGCGAACACCCGCGTGGGCGAAGGCTTTGTCGCGGTGAGCCCGGAAGCGCGTAAAAAATTCTGGCTGGACCGCGCCAAAACAGCCGCTATTTCCAAGCATACCAATGCCTTCAAAATTAATGAAGACGTGGTGATACCGCTCAATCGTATGGGCGAATACACCGATGGTATAGAACGTATCAATATCGAATTATCGATACAAAATAAGCTCGCCATGCTAGCTGAGCTGAAAGCGTTTTTCAGCAAAGGCAATCTGCCGCTGGGTAAGAGTGAGGATGCCGATGGTGACGATATTCCGGCGGCTGAATTGCTGGAAGACCGGGTATTGCAAACCCAGGCATTACTCGATGCGACCCAGGCGCGCTGGTCTTATTTATTACAGCAACTGGATAAGCCTTTGCGTGAAGCGCAGTCCGAATTACTGCAACTGGGCCTGGAAAAACTGGCCGCTAATGTTGAAGAGAGGCTGCAACGCCAGCCTGATGCGACTGTGTTTTCGCTGGTGCAGGACAGAACCATACGCGTGTCCTGGAAAAACGAATTACGCAGTCCTTTACGTCAGATTTTTAACGGCGCTGCATTCCGCCTGATACTCGATGAGTGCGTCGCGTTGCATAAAAAAGTGCTGCGCAGCCGTGTGTTTGTCGCTTTGCATATGCATGCGGGTGACGGCAATGTGCATACCAATTTGCCGGTGAACTCGGATGACTATGCGATGCTGCAGGTGGCGCATCATGCGGTAGCGCGCATCATGGTGCTGGCACGTTCGCTCAATGGCGTGATTTCAGGCGAGCACGGTATCGGTATCACCAAGCTGGAATTTCTGACTGAAGAAGAAATCTCTGACTTCCGCAGCTACAAACAAAGAATCGATCCTGAAGGCCGCTTCAATAAAGGCAAGCTGCTGAATCTGCCCGAGTTCGCCGCAGATTTACGCAATGCATATACGCCTTCTTTCGGTCTGATGGGCCATGAATCGCTGATCATGCAGCAAAGCGATATCGGTGCGATCGCCAACAGCGTCAAGGATTGCCTGCGCTGCGGTAAATGCAAACCGGTGTGTGCCACCCATGTGCCGCGCGCGAATCTGCTGTATTCGCCGCGCAACAAAATTCTCGCGACTTCCTTGCTGGTCGAAGCCTTCCTGTATGAAGAGCAGACCCGGCGTGGCATCTCGATCAAACACTGGGATGAATTCTCGGATGTGGCCGATCACTGCACGGTCTGCCACAAATGCGTGAACCCCTGCCCGGTGGATATCGACTTTGGTGATGTATCCATGAATATGCGCAATTTGCTGCGCAAAATGGGACAAAAAAAATTCAATCCGGGTACCTCGGCTGCGATGTTCTTCCTGAATGCGACTGACCCGGCCACGATTAATGCGACCCGTCAGGTCATGGTAGGGCTGGGCTATAAAGCGCAGCGCTTCGGTCATGATTTACTGAAGAAAGTGGTGAAAAAGCAGACTAAGGCGCCACCCGCAACGGTAGGCCGCGCACCGGTCAAAGAGCAGGTCATCCACTTCATCAATAAAAAAATGCCGGGCAATCTGCCTAAGAAAACTGCGCGCGCTTTGCTTGATATTGAGGATGATAAAGTGGTGCCGATTATCCGTAATCCGCACACCACCAATGCTGATACCGAAGCCGTGTTTTACTTCCCCGGCTGTGGCTCGGAACGTCTGTTCTCACAGGTAGGTCTGGCGACGCAGGCGATGTTGTGGAATGTCGGTGTGCAGACGGTGCTGCCACCTGGCTATCTGTGCTGCGGCTATCCGCAACGTGGTAACGGCCAGTTTGATAAGGCAGAGAAAATGATGACGGATAACCGCGTGCTGTTTCATCGCATGGCGAATACGCTCAATTATCTGGATATCAAAACGGTGGTGGTGTCTTGCGGTACTTGCTATGACCAGCTCGCGACCTATGAGTTTGATAAAATTTTCCCGGGTTGCCGCATTATCGATATCCATGAATATCTGATGGAGAAAAATGTACGTCTGGAAGGCGTGACCGGCACCCGTTACATGTATCACGATCCCTGCCATACGCCGATGAAGTTACAGGACCCGCTGAAGACAGTGAACGCGCTGATTCCAGCTGCCAATGGTACGCAGAAGATAGAGAAAAACGAACGCTGCTGCGGTGAGTCTGGCACGCTGGCAGTCAGCCGTCCTGACATATCTACTCAGATACGCTTCCGCAAAGAAGGTGAAATGCAGCGCGGTGCCGATAAGCTGCGCGCGGATGGCTTCAGCGGTGATGTGAAAATTCTTACCTCCTGCCCATCCTGTATGCAAGGCCTGTCGCGCTATAACGACGACAGCGGCACTGAGGCAGATTACATCGTGGTCGAAATGGCGAAACATATACTGGGTGAGAACTGGTTGCCCGAGTATGTGGAAAAAGCGAATAACGGCGGAATTGAAAGGGTATTGGTGTGATGCAGTCTGTTCAGCATGAAGCCGTGCCCGGCTGTGAATTATGTGCGGCTACTCAGGCGCAGCTTATTGTAAGCAGCGCTAACTGGCGTGTGATTTTGGTGGATGATGTGAATTATCCAGGCTTTTGCCGCGTGATCTGGAATCAGCACGTCAAAGAAATGACCGATTTGTCTGAGGCGGAACGGCAGGAAATCATGCAGGTGGTGTGGCAGGTGGAAGCGGCACAGCGTGAAGTGCTGCAGCCGCATAAGATCAATCTGGCCAGTTTTGGTAATATGGTGCCGCATTTGCACTGGCATGTGATACCGCGCTATCTGGATGACACTCATTTTCCGAATCCGGTCTGGGCCGCAGCACAGACCAGCGGCCCAGCAGAAGAAATTCTGAGTGCCAGACGTGAACGCCTGCCACAATTGATCCGCGCCATACAACAGCGCTTATCCAGCATATAACAACGATGAGTACAGCTAAACCACAACCTACTTCACTCAATGCGCGTACCCAGTCGCGCGTCCTGGAAATCAGCTTCGACGATGGTCGCAGCTTTGTACTGCCGTTTGAGCTGATGCGCGTGTATTCACCTTCAGCGGAAGTACGTGGTCACGGCGTGGGGCAGGAAACCCTGCAAACCGGTAAGCGTGAAGTCAGTCTGGTGGGCATAGAACCGGTTGGGAATTATGCGGTGCGCCCCTTATTCTCTGACGAACACAGCTCAGGGATTTTCACCTGGGAGTATTTATACTGGTTAGGCGAAAATCAGAGCCAGCTGTGGCAAGACTATCTGCAAAAGCTGCAGGCAGCAGGGCATCCGGGTGAGACTGGCCGCGATGCGCCCATGATCAGTGCAGGACGTTCCTGTGGCAGCGCTCACTAAGCGGCTGTTACAGGCCGGACAGCGGCAAGTGCAGCGCCATGGCCGCACAGCCAGTGTCAGTGCGGCAGGTTTGCTGCTGATGAGCGCTTGCAGCAGCATTACTGAAGCGCCATCTGGTCGCAGTGGCTCTGTGCCTGGCACTGCCAGTCCTATCGCTGCAACTGGCAACGGCAGCGCATCACCCGCAGAGTTAGCAGGGAAATCACTGCCACCACCGGCGCCATCGCAGGCCGCCAGCATAGATGCATACAAGCGCGAAGTGGCACAGCGCGTCTATGCCAGTTTCCCTTCTTATGTGTATCAGGAGCAGCCTCAGCCTTTGCTGCGCGCCGTGATCGTGTTGCGCTATGTGATCAATGCCGATGGCAGTCTGAACCGGGTGGAACTGTTACGCGGTAACGGCGATCGTTACGCTGAACAGCGCGCCATGCAAAGCCTGCGTCAGGCTGCACCGTTTGCCAAACCGCCAGCTAAATTAATTCGTGGCGCCAGACTGGAGCTATCTGAAACCTGGCTGTTCAACGATGATGGGCGTTTCCAGGTACGCAGTATCGCCTTACCTCAGCGCGCAGAGTAGGCTGCTGTGCAGCGCCTCGGGCTGCGGCCAGTGCCCCGGATACATGTTGAGATGACCAAAATCCATGCCGTTTGCGGGCACTTCCCCTATAATGCGGCATCGCAAAGGAGTCAGAAATTATGAGCAATACCACCCATTTCGGTTACACCACAGTCGAAGAAAATCAAAAAGTACATAAGGTTGCGGAAGTTTTCCATTCTGTGGCGGCCAAATACGACATCATGAATGACGTGATGTCTGGTGGCTTGCACCGCATCTGGAAAATCTTCACCATCGCCCAGGCCGGCGTGCGTCCCGGCTTCAAAGTGTTGGATATCGCCGGTGGTACCGGTGACCTGACCAAAGAATTTGTGAAGCAGGCGGGCAAGACTGGCGAAGTCTGGCATACCGATATTAATGAGTCGATGTTACGTGTAGGACGCGACCGCCTCTTGAATAAAGGACTGATCACCCCCACTTTACTGTGCGATGCAGAGAAATTACCTTTCCAGGATAATTATTTTGACCGCGTCACGGTTGCTTTCGGTTTGCGTAATATGACGCACAAAGAGCAGGCGCTGGCAGAAATGCGCAGGGTGTTAAAACCGGGCGGTAAATTGCTGGTGCTGGAATTCTCTAAGGTGCCTGAAGTGCTGCAAAAACCGTATGACCTGTATTCATTCAAGATACTGCCTTGGATGGGACAGAAAATCGCGGGTGATGCAGACAGTTACCGTTATTTGGCGGAATCTATCCGTATGCATCCGGATCAGGAAACGCTGAAAGGCATGATGGAAGCGGTCGGTCTGGAAAAAGTACAGTATTTCAATTTGACGGCAGGTGTGGCCGCATTACACACCGGTATCAAACTTTAAGAAGTGAAGGAGTCACAGCAATGAAGAAATTTTTACTCGCCATGGTCATGGTCGCCAGCACCTTAGCAATGACGGTGACGGATGCTGATGCTAAACGCCTGGGCGGCGGTGGGTCTTCCGGACGCCAGTCACAAAATGTGTCGCGCCAGGCGACGCCGGCTGCACCTGCGAATCCGGGTAATGCGGCCAATCAGGCTAAGCCAGGTGCGCCAGCTGCTGCGCCCGCACCTGCTGTGCCGCCTAAACCAGCGACTCCATGGAAAGGTATCGTTGGCGGTCTGATCGGTGGCGCCTTACTGGCCGGTGTGTTGTCCCACTTTGGTCTGGGTGGTGCAGTCGCCAGTATGCTGGGTTCGCTGCTGACGTTCGCGGCCATCGGTTTCCTGATTTTCTTCCTGTTCCGTCTGTTCCGTGGCAATAAAGCGGCACCGGCGAACGCCTTCAGTCAGCCAGCGTATGCCGGTGTGCCACAGGCGCAGAGCTTCAGTCAGTCTCAGCCTCAGTCTCAGCCTGATCATCAGGCTTATCAGTCAGCCCAGACCCAGACTGCAGTTGATCCGAATGCGGGTTCCTGGACGATTCCGGCTGATTTCGATGTGCCTGGTTTCCTGCGTAGCTCCAAGTCTTATTTCATCCGCTTGCAAGCGGCCTGGGATAAGGCAGATGTCAATGATCTGCGTGAATTCACCACCGGTGAAATGTTCGCTGAATTGAAATTGCAATTGCAGGAACGTGGTGCCAGTGCGAATGTGACCGACGTGGTCAGCATCGATGCCGATTTGCTGGGTATTGAACAGGTAGGCAATGATTACATGGCCAGCGTGAAGTTCACCGGCATGATCAAAGAAGCGGCGAATGCGCCGACCGAGCCTTTCGCCGAAGTCTGGAATCTGTCTAAACCTGCAAATGGTCAGGGCGGCTGGGTACTGGCAGGGATACAGCAAGTCTGATCTGTCACTTAGCAGTAGTGCAGACAGGTCATAGCTAAGCGCTGTCAATCAGTTGATCGCAATCAGTTGATAGCAATAAGTTGATAGCAATAAGTTGGGCTTAGCTGATACAGATCCAGGACCTGCCTGCCCGGAAACTGTTAAACTGGAGACCGCCCGTCATTTGTCGGGCGGTTTTTTTATTGATACCTGGCAGAGTAGATCCGCTTATATCGGATATTAAGCCTGCCACCGGGACTGTTATGATCTCCGTTGCTCCCTTTATTAATCACTTGTTAGCACGCGAAGACTGGGCTTTGCAGCAGTTATTGCCGCACGCCGGTAAGGTCGCCTGTATTGATACCCAAATGCTGCAAATCCGCCTGAGGATAGCGGTCGATGGCTATCTGGAAGCAGTAGCGCCGGATGCGCTGGCTGATGTCACGATACGGATACAGGCCAGCGATGTGCCGCTGATACTGCAAAACCGCGAACGTGCTTTCTCTTATGTGAAAATTGAAGGGGATGCTGATCTGGCGAATACCATTTCCCGACTCAGTGAACATCTGCGCTGGGATGCTGAGGCCGATCTGAGCCGTGTGATCGGCGACATTCCCGCCGTCCATCTGGTCGCAGGCAGTAAATCCTTGATAGCAAACGTACAGCAGGCACATCAGCGACTGCAGCACAACCTTGCGGAATATCTCACCGAAGAAAAACCCGTACTGGTACGCCCGCAGCTGACCCGCCAGCTGGCTCAGCAAGTTCAACAAACCCGTGACGATGTCGAGCGTCTCATGAAGCGCATCGAAAGACTGGAAAGGTTGCGTTCATGATTTTGAAGTTTGTCCGTCTGTTTAAAATTATCCGTGTCACGCTGCGTTATGGCATAGATGAAATCGCGCTCAGCGGCTTGCAAGTGCCAGGTTTGCTTAAGCTGCTGAAGACGGCTTTGTTTTGGCGTGATTTGTCGGCGCCACGTGGCGAACGCCTGCGTAAAGCCTTAGAAGATCTGGGTCCTATTTTTGTGAAGTTCGGCCAGGTCTTATCCACCCGGCGTGATCTGATGCCACCGGATATCGCCGAAGAACTCGCGAAGCTGCAGGATCGCGTTCCTTCCTTCGATCCTGATCTGGCAATAGCACAGATACAGAAATCACTGGGCGCCCATCCGGATACCTTGTTCGGCAGTTTTGAACGCATACCGGTCGCGTCTGCCTCTATCGCGCAGGTGCATTTCGCTACCCTCAAAGACGGCCGTGAAGTCGCGGTCAAAGTGCTGCGTCCGGGGATGAAAGACACCATCGATAAAGATGTAGCCTTGATGCAGGTCGCCGCCAGCTGGCTGGAGGCCTTGTGGGCCGATGGCAAGCGCCTCAAGGCCAGAGAGGTAGTCGCAGAGTTCGATAAATACCTGCACGACGAACTGGATCTGATGCGCGAGGCGGCAAACGGTAGCCAGCTGCGTCGCAATTTCATGGATTCCGATTTATTGCTGGTGCCCGAAATGCATTGGGATTACTGTTCTTCATCAGTGATCGTGATGGAGCGCATGAAGGGCATACCGATTTCCCAGATTGAGCGTTTGCGTGAAGCCGGTGTCGATCTCAGCAAATTGTCCAGAGATGGCGTGACCATCTTTTTCACTCAGATTTTCCGCGATGGTTTTTTTCATGCGGATATGCATCCAGGGAATATCCTGGTATCGACCGATCCGGCGACCTTTGGACGCTATATCGCGCTGGATTTCGGCATCGTTGGCACCCTCAATGACTTTGATAAAGATTATCTGTCACAGAATTTCCTGGCTTTTTTCCAGCGTGATTACAAACGTGTGGCACAAGCCCACATCGAATCTGGCTGGGCGCCGAAAGAGACCCGTGTTGATGAGCTGGAAGCCGCGGTGCGCGCCTGTTGTGAACCTATTTTCGACCGTCCGCTGAAAGATATTTCATTTGGTCAGGTGCTGTTGCGCCTGTTCCAGACTTCGCGCCGTTTCAATGTGGAAGTGCAGCCGCAACTGGTACTGCTGCAAAAGACGCTGCTGAACATTGAAGGCTTAGGACGTCAGCTCGATCCGGATCTGGATTTATGGAAAACCGCCAAGCCGTATCTGGAGCGCTGGATGAGTGAACAGGTAGGCTGGCGTGGGCTGCTCGATAAACTCAAAGACGAGGCGCCACGCTACAGCCATATCTTCCCGCAATTGCCACGTCTCGCGCATCAGGCCCTGAGCCGGATGGCAGAGGGTAATCAGGATCATCAGATGCTGGCTGCTTTGCTGGCAGAACAAAGGGCAACCAATACCCTGCTGCGTACTATCATTTATTTTGCCGGAGGCTTGCTGGCGGGTGTGATCGCCGCACAATTGCTCTACCACTGGTACTTTTTGGCCTGAACCTCTCAGTCAGGGACGCTGCCACTATGTCAAACTTTCTGCAACGTGATGCGCGCCAGCCAGCCTTCTGGGATGAGCGCTTTGAGCAGCAATTCACACCCTGGGACAAAGGCGCTGTGCCTCAGCAATTCCGGCAATTCATCGCGCAAAGTGAGGCTGGCAGCGTGCTGATACCCGGCTGCGGCAATGCGTATGAAGCAGGATTCCTGGCGCAGCAAGGCTGGCAGGTAGAGGCCATTGATTTTTCTGCGGCTGCGGTACACAGTGCGCAGCAAGTGCTTGGCCCGTGGGCAAAGCTGGTGACGCAGGCAGATTTTTTTGAATTTACGCCCGCTCAGCCATTGGCATTGATCTACGAGCGTGCTTTTTTTTGCGCATTGCCACCTGAATTCCGGCCACGCATCGTTCAGCGCTGGGCAGAGCTATTGCCGGCCGGCGCCACGCTGGCGGGTTATTTTTACCTCGATGAGAACCCACTGCACTCACCCAAAGGGCCGCCATTTTTGACGCATGCCGACAGCCTGATGCAAATGATGTCGCCTTATTTTCAGTTAGAGCTGGATCAGGCTTCGCTCGATGCACTGGAGGTATTCGGTGGTAAAGAGCGCTGGCAAGTCTGGCGCCGGATATAAGTGAGTTTTGTTGATGCTTAGCGGGCAGCGCTTGCTAGGAAGCCAGCGCAGGTAGTGCTACTATCTTTCTGTTTTTATCAGCCACACTTCCCGATGCGATTTCTACGACCACGTTCAAACTTAGATCAGTTGCCAGCGATAGCACTGGATGCGGGCAAAGTCCGGACTTTGCTGAGTGCTGCTGCCTATAAGCAGGAATTGCTGCAGCAGATTGCGCATGCAAAAAACCGGATTTACCTGTGCAGTCTGTATCTGCAGAATGACGAAGCCGGAGCGGAAATACTGGCGGCGCTACATGCTGCCAAAGCTGCGCGTCCGGCATTGGATATCGCCGTGATGGTGGACTGGCACCGCGCGCAGCGTGGTTTAATCGGTGAAAAAAAACAGACGGGTGTCAGTGCCGGTAACGCCGCCTGGTATCAGCGCATCAGCAGTCACAGCGCGACCCAGGTGCCGGTCTATGGCATCCCGGTGCAGACCAGCGAATTGTTTGGTGTGCTGCATCTCAAGGGCTTTGTGATTGATGATCTGGTCATCTACAGTGGTGCCAGCCTGAACAATGTCTACCTGCATCAGTTTGATAAATATCGGCATGACCGCTATTTGCTGATACAGAATGCCGTGCTCGCGAATTCCATGGTGGACTTTATCCGTCAGCATTTGCTATCCGCTTCAGCTGTACACAGACTGGATAAAGCAGGCTATCCTGCGACTAAACAGATACGTCCGGAAATCCGCAGCTTTCGTGCCAGTCTCAAAAAAGCACGCTATCATTTTCCATCCGGGCTGGAGCGGCATGCGCAGCAATTGTCGGTGACGCCCTTAGTCGGCGTGGGGAAAAACAATCCCTTAAACCGCGTGATCTGCCAGTTGATCGCTAATAGCCAGCAAAGCATTTGTATCTGTACCCCGTATTTCAATTTTCCAGTTGCGATTACCCGTGAAATCAACCGCGCCTTAAAACGTGGCGTGAAAGTGGATGTGATCGTCGGTGATAAAACCGCGAACGATTTTTATATACCGCCGGAAGAACCCTTCAAAGTGATTTCCGCATTGCCGTATCTGTACGAGGCCAATTTACGGCGCTTTGCCAAGTCGCATCAGAAAGATATCCAGGCAGAGCGCCTGCGTCTGCATCTGTGGCGTGAGGGGACGAATAGCTATCATCTCAAGGGCATGTGGATAGACGAGGATTATGCGCTGATGACCGGCAATAACCTGAATCCACGCGCCTTCCGGCTGGATTTGGAAAATGCCTTGCTGATCCACGATCCTCAGCATGAATTGCAGCCACAGCTGCAACAGGAACTGAACAGCATTTTGCAGCATACCAGCCAGATTCACGATTATCAGCAACTCGAAAAAATCCGTGATTATCCGGCGGATGTGAGTAAATTACTTGGACGTCTGAGTACGGTAAGGCTGGATCGCCTGGCTTACCGGGTGTTATAGGCTTGCACCTTGCCAGATATGCGCTGAACAGGAGTAAGCGATGCGTTTTGCATTTGTTGGCTGTGACAGAAATATCGGCGTACTGGAAAGTCTGCAAGCCGCAGGCTGGACTTTGCTCAAAGTGTTTAGCCAGTTAGCCACGGAGGTCTCGGGCAGTAATCAACAACTGACTGCATTGGCGGCCTTGCAGAGTATTCCGTTGCAATTGAATCGTATACAGACTGCCGATTTGCAGAGCCTGGCAGATACTGGATGTGAGGTTCTGATCGTCGCCAGCTACAACTATAAAATTCCCGACTGGCGGGCTTATCTGCCGTATGCCGTGAATTTCCATCCTTCGCCGCTGCCGGTCGGACGCGGTCCGTATCCGCTGATTCAGGCCATCCTGCGCGGACATCGTTCGTGGGCGGTGAGCTGCCACCGTATCGATGCGGGCTATGACACTGGCGCAGTGCTGGACGCTGAAAGGTTTGCACTCGATGAGTACGATACGCATGAAACCCTGCACCTGAAAATACAGATTGCCAATCAAGTGCTGGCGACCAGGGTTGTGGCCAGATTCAGCCAGTTATGGCGTGATGCGCAAATTCAGGATGAGGGCGAATACTGGCCCATGTTCAGTATGGAAGAGCAGACGCTGGATTGCAGTAGCAGCGTCGCGCATATCCGGCGTCAGTTACGCGCTTTTGGCGAGCTCGGCTGTTATACCCGTTTTCAGGGACAAAAAATCCAGGTGCTGCAAGCCAGTGCCTGGCCCGGTGACCATAATCTGCTCGCTGGCAGCCTGGTACATCACGCAGGGAATACGCTGGTACTGGCTTGTGCTGATGGCTATCTGGCTTTACAGGACTGGCGCTATCTGCCGGACCAGGGTTTAACCCGCAATGCCCATGCTTTGTAGTGTCAGCTTGTTTTGCCTTGTTTTACGCCATTGTTTCAGCCTGTAGATTTGTTCTGCTACCAGCCGGCGCCAAGGGCTGTTCTTCACGCAATGAAATTCCAGATAATCGACTTGTTCCGGTCCCCAACGGGTTTTCGATACATCCTCGCCGACAGATAAATTGATGGCCGGGATGCCGCAACGGATAGCCCATTGTATGGTCTCCGCGACCAGGGTGGTCATCACACTGTACTGGCCGTAGTTCAGATCATAGCCCGAATAATACAGATAGACTTGCTGCTCCATGCGAAAGGCCAGTCTGAGCGCGACTATCTTGCCGTTCAGTTTCAAGGCCAGTAACAGGCAGCGTTCCGAAAACGGACTGTTGAGCAAGCCTTGCAGCAGTGCCTGATGACGCGGCGCGGCGAAATAGTCGGGATGCTGTATGGTGTCACTGGCTGCTGCGCGCATGCCATGCAATTGGTAAAACAGCGGTAACAGCGGCAGGATTTGTTCACGCCCTTGCAGCACACAGAATTCCGGTTCCAGCTGATCGCGTTTCAGCGAGTTATAGCAGCGCCGCAGCGATTCCTTGATATTGCGCTTTAACTGAGATTTAAAACTATCCCAGTCCGTCCCCAGATGCAGGATAAAGTTAGGGATGGGGCGGCTGCTCAGCGGATGTAATGCATGATTATTTTGCAGGAAGTGTTGTGCTGACTCTGCGTCCTGTACCAATTGAAATTCCGTCAGTCCGAATAGCTCTTCACTGGAAATTTCTTCCCAACACCGCAACACCCGTTCGCGATATTGCGGCAGGCTTAGCGGCAGGCGCAGTTCGGTCAGATTTGGATCTGCGCCAAAGGGACGCACATAACGGTAGAGATAAAAATAATGGGTGCCGATATGGATATTGGTAAGTGGCAGCACGGCGACCAGATCCTGGCCGGAAAACAGCGCGCAAATCAGCAATTCATCTTTACGCCAGCCGGACCTCTGAGCGAAATGAGTCCACCAGACCCGGTTCCAGTCATAGGTCTGAAACGGTAGCAAATCTGCCACCTGAGCCTCCAGTTTGCGCCAGGCATCTGCCAGCGCATCGAAGTCAGCTTCGGATCGGATTATCTTTTTCTGTAAATGGCTCATGCGGACGGATTCATTCAAGCAAACAACGGATTTGATGTATGTTTATTTGGAAACTTACTTGCTACACTGCGTTACAAGGACTTAGCTTATGCCATGGTTTTTTGTTTCAGGCAACTAATTTCAGCGTAATTAATTGAGTAAAGTTCTGAACTGGTCTGTTCGCTATTGCATGAGCAGGCACGCTGAACAGGGTGTAAAACCAGGTAGTGAGGATAGATTTTCCAAACTGAAGTCTGACTGGTATGTAGTGTAGGCATAAAGGTGAAGGCGCTGTCTGTGAACCGACTGTCGCTGTCAGACCAATGCCGGGTTGATGCAATATAGTGCACAGAGAAATACTCAATTTACTCAGCTGCGTTGAGCAGCATCAAGGCTAGTCAGGGCTGACACCGCATACTCACAGTGATCCGGCATGCAAGCTTTATTCCCGTCTTTGCGAAAAGGTGATTTGACAGGCCCAGATTGCCAGGATTGTTTACTCCACTATTTACCGAGGTGAGCGATGAAACTGATGTTAGATTTGTTTTCTACTGATTATGGTCTGATGAGCCTGGGCGTGATACTTTTTGTGCTGTTCATGGGGGTGTTTTTCTTCAATATGTTTAAGAGGCACGTCCAGGAAGAAATGCGGGCTAACAAGTAAGCAGAGCGATATTGCGGGTAATATCCAGGCAGGGGGCGCAATCGCCTCCTGTTTTTTTGAGTACATTACCTTGGCCTCAGACAGCAAGTTGCATTTGCCGGCGATCTTCAGTTTCTGTCACCTCCGCTTTTACAGCGGGTTGTGTGCAGCTTGCTGGTACTTTGCATCATCGCTCAGCACGGGATCGAATTCCTTTTGTCCTTCGACACATACCCTGTTTCTGCCCTTCTTTTTCGCCTGATACAAGGCACGGTCAGCCGCGTGGATTAAGGCTTCAGCATGGCCGTCATCCTTCTGCAGAGCGATCCCTATGCTGATCGTATAGGCGGGCAGGTCGGGCTGGGTTTGCTGTGCTGTTTGTTGTGCTAATTGGCGCTGAATTGCATTTGCCAGTGCCACCGCAGTATCAATAGAACTGACTGCAGACAACACAACAAACTCTTCCCCGCCGAAGCGTGCCAGCACATCATCTGGCTTCAGATGATCACGTATCGTTCTGACGATATCTACCAATACCAGGTCACCCATACCGTGACCATACTGGTCATTGATCGCTTTAAAGTGGTCTATGTCTATCACCAGCGCACTCAGCCGCATTTGAAGCGAGGCTGCGGCTGCATTTTTTTGTTGATAGGCGATATCAAAGCCGCGCCGGTTTAACGCCTCGGTTAACGGATCCGTTAATGCACGCTGCACCAGGCATTTCTGCAATTCATGGGTACTCATGAGCATAATACCGACGCCTATTAACAGGGACATGAAGGTATTGCTGTACAAGTAGAATTGATGGGCGAATCCGCCATGGAAAATATCAAACGGCGTTTCTTGCTGTTGGTATATGTGGCAGGCATTATTCAGAATTGCCAGCGTCTGTATGAGTAGCAGCGCGACCAGAAAGTATGAAGAAAAATGGCGGTCGCCATGCCGCAGTATCAAAAATACCTGCGCCACATACATGGTACACAGGAAAAAAGCGGCAATCACCACCCTTAGCGGAAAATTGTCATGCACCAGCAAAAACCAGAGCAAAAGCAGGTAAGCTGATCCGGAAAAACTCAGTAAGACTGGCCAGTTGATAGCGCGCCTGAAAAAGCGCGTCGTGCCAGCCACAATTGCGATGGTGCTGACGAACACCATGCAGTTGGCAATGATCAGCGCCCATGCCTGCGGTAATACATAGACCAAGCCATAGCTGGGGCCGATCAATACGGAAACTGCAGCACCCAAACACCAGTAACCTAGTCCCTGTACATCTTTAGGAAAGCTACGGTAAGCCGAAAACAAGACCAGACCATTACCCGCAGCCATTGCAGTGGCCATTAGCACCATGGTGTGTACGAGTTCCGGGGACATGTCTGTGCAAGGTGAAATTTGAATGCACGCATCATATCAAAAAATGCAGCATGGAAATTCCAAAAAACAAAGTGTAGTTGCGGATTGTGATGACCGAAGTAGTCAATGCGCGCACAAATGTAATTTAAGCTAAAGCTCCGCTTGACGTCAAAATCTGAATCATCTCCTCAACTGTATGCATGTTTCAGGCAGTTGTTTTTCAGTTATTTGATGTATGACTCAACATGATTAAAAAGCTAATCAGTTATACTTTTTTACTCTTTCAATAAAAACAAAGGTGTAGTTGTGGGGAAGCAGCATTTACAGAAGAAGAATTGGACGCTGGCCGCGATGTTTGCATTGTCGCTTAGCTTGAGTGCATGTGGCGGCGGGGGCGGCGGGAGCAGTGCCAGTGGATCAGATGGTAATACGAATGGCGGTACGCAAACGCCAAGCGTCACAGTCAGTTCCAGCGTGAGCACGGTCGCAGCGGGTGATGGCAGCGTGCAGTTGAGTGCCCAGATTACAGGTAGCACAAGCGCAGTGACCTGGAGTATCTCACCTGCTGGTATCGGCAGTCTGGATAGCACCAGCGGCACGCAGGTGAAATACATACCGCCGCTGGCCGGTACCGTACTGGCTGATACGCCAGTGACTATTACTGCCAGCGCTGGTCAGATCAGTAAATCTGTGAGCCTGACGGTACAACGCGCAGCCGGTGTTGCCCTGTTGGCGGGTGACTACGGGCGCATGGTGGATGGTCCGGTAAGTATTTCGAAGCAATATCGTCCAGGCAGTGCAGTAGTGAGTTCCAAAGGTAATCTGTATGTTGTCAACGATGGATCGGTCATCCGCAAAATAAGTCCAGATGGCTCAGTCTCCACCTTGGCTGGCTCCATCTTCGCTGGAACACCTAAGGACGGTACCGGAAGCGATGCGCGTTTTGGTAGTCTAGGCCATCTTGTGATTACGGCGGATGAGACCTTATATGCGATTGACGAAAGTGATACCACCATCAAGAAAATAACGCCAGATGGAGTGGTCTCAACGATAGCTGGGCCCAATAAGCCAAATAGTAACGAGCGTTTTAACCGCATCGCTAGCCTGGTCGTTACTAAGGATGGCAGCGTTATATTTTCCGATGCGGTTTTGGATGATAGTTATATCAATTTCTACGTACCACCAATATCAACGTACAGAATCAAAAATGGCGCTGTTGAACTGTTGAACATGAAAACTCAGTTCAATATCGTAGCAATGGCTATGGATGGCCGTAATGGCGACATCTATGGTTTGGAAAGCGTTTTTGGTGGTTTGGTGAAATTGCAGATAACTGACAATAATGTACAGGTGCAGCCCTTACTTAAATTGCGTGGAAAGGGCATGTCGGGCTTGGACTATACCGACTTGACTGTAGATAGTAAGGGACGTATCTATATCGCCAGCGCATCGGAAAACAAAGTGTTTTCCATTGATGCAGCGATGAACTTATCTGTGTTGATATCCATACCTTTGATATCGGCTGAAAGTATGACCAGCTACCAGGATGGATCGCTTTCAATTGCAAAGTTTAGTGATGTGAATGGTTTAGCGGTTGATGCTGAAAATAATTTGTATCTGACTGAATTCTATAATGCGACAGTCAGAAAAATTACTGCAGCGGGAGTTGTGACAACCTTCTCCGGGAGTCCATATAGCGGGTTTAGATCTGGCTTAGCGACGGAGGCCAGATTTTCTTACTTATACGGTTTGGCATTAGATGCAACGGGTAATATCTTCATGTCCGATTCTTATTTTAATGCCATCTATAAATTGGACAAGAACGGAAATGTTCAGGTCGTCGCAGGTGGTAATGTTGTCGGTGCGTTTGCGGATGGTATGGGGGGAAGTGCAAAATTCAATCAACCCAAAGGTCTCTATGTGAATGCCGAGGGCTCGGTGCTTGTCGCTGATAGTTCGAATAATCTGATTCGTAAAGTAGATGCCAATCAAAAAGTGACTACGCTGGCGGGTGTGCCGACTCTGCAAGGTAATGAAAATGGCAGCACTACTGTCGCTAGTTTTACTTTTCCGTCGAGTGTTATTCAGGATAAGAGTGGCAGCATTTATGTCGGCCAACAGGATGCGATTCGAAAAATTGGACCGGATGGTCAGGTTTCTATCGTTGCTGGCGGCCACCAATACTACGACTATTCAGGTAAGAAACCGGTGTTGGTCTATCCAGATGGGAAAGCATTGAACGCTGGTTTGGGGCGCGTTTATGGGATGACGACGGACAGTAAAGCTAATCTGGTATTTGCAGATTGCGCTTCGAATCGAATCAGAAAACTTTCTACGAATGGAGATGTTACTACTATTGCCGGTTCGCCTTCTGGTGAAAGAGGTAAAGTTGATGGCAACGGCACAAATGCGAGATTCTTTTGCCCCAGAGCTGTGGTTGCTGATGAGTTGGATAATCTTTATGTAATGGATAACAGAGGTGAAGTCATTCGTAAAATCACCCCGCAAGGCGATGTGACTACCTTGGTGGGTAATGGCAGCTATTTAACCTCTGTCGGTAAACTGCCTGCCAATCTGACTGGAATATCCGGGCTGGCCTATGATAAAAGCAGCCGTTCTTTGCTGGTGACTGCTGAGTCAGCATTATTCCGGGTCGTGTTGCCTTGATGCTTCGCTGATAAAGCGCAGCTTAGCTGTAAGCTGATCTGCACAGATAAAACCCCGTTTAGTGATCAGACGGGGTTTTTTTATATGGCTGTTTGAATAAAACTTGTTAATTTTTGTAATTTTATACACAATGCTTACCAGGAATTATTTCCCCATTTAGTATTTCTTATCCATCATTTTTACTCAGCAGTTTTTGCTAAGGGCCATCTATGTCAGAACTTTCTTCCATTGCTGAGGCCTATGTTCGCTTAGTCCTGGCTGTCGGTTTGCATGATCCTGGTTATGTCGATGCCTACATTGGGCCGCAGGCCTGGCGGGATGAGGCGCAGCAGTTGCCGCTGACGCAGTTGCAGCAGCAGGCCGCTAGTTTATTGGAGCGTATCAGTGCGCTGACTGACATCGAAACAGAGCAAAGTGCGCGGCAGGCGTTTTTGCGCCTGCAGATCGCTTCAGTGAAGACATATATAGAGCAACTGATGGGCCAGTTACTGCCCTTTGATCAGGAATCGTTGGCCTTATATGATGCGGTTTCCCCGCCGCTGACGCCAGCCGATCTGGATGCGACACTGGCAGAACTGGATGCGCTGGTACCGGGGCAGGGTGAGCTCAATGCACGGCTGTCTGACTACAACCGCCAATTCGAAATTCCGCGTGATAAACTCGATGCCGTATTTACGGCTGCCGTGAATGAAGCGCGTGCCAGAACGCGGCGCTATATTGCTTTACCCGACAATGAGAGTTTTGAAATTGCCTATGTCAATAATCAAGTCTGGAGTGCATATAACTGGTACAAGGGAAATAACCGCAGTCTGATCGAAGTTAACACTGACTTCCCCATGTTTATCAGTCGTGCCATAGACCTGGCCAGCCACGAAGCTTATCCTGGCCACCATGTATTCAATTTGCTGCTTGAGCAAGACATGGTGCAGCAAAAAGCCTGGATGGAATATGCGGTCTATCCTTTGTATTCACCCATGTCTTTTCTGGCAGAAGGCAGCGCCAACTATGGTATAGAAATCGCGTTTCCGCACGATGAACGTATGGAGTTTGAAAAGACGGTTTTATTTCCGCTGGCGGGCATAGATCCGGAAAAGGCCGACCTGTATTACCGGATACAGGCAGTGCTGCAGCAATTATCCTATTCCGGAAATATGGTCGCCAAACGCTATCTCGATGGAGACATAGGGCGTGAAGCGGCAATTTCGATGCTGATGAAGTACAGCCTGTCAGATGCAGACCGCTCTGCGCAGCGCCTGCGCTTTATAGAGCATAACCGTTCCTATGTAATTAACTACAACCTGGGTCAGGATACGGTGCAGGCCTTTGTCGAAAAACGGGCTGGTAAAACCGATGCTGCGCTGCGCTGGCAAGTGTTTACTGAATTACTGCGTACACCGGTCAGCGCATCTATGATGGACTGAACTGACCTTGACTCGCATCGACTGGCGCTGACAGAACAGAATGGCTTTATTGCCCGCGCTGTGCATTCAGTATGGCATGGGCGATCAGATCGATCGCGGGGCGGGTGTTACCTTGCTTGTCGGTCCAGACTTTGGGCGTGAGTGCACCGGACAGGCATACGCTTTCACCATCACCCAGTGCCATCAGTGCGTTGCGTACGTTCTGCTGAAAAGTGATCACATTGCACATGATGGTATCGCCCTCATCAGTGGCGACTTTCAGCTTGCAGGTCACATACACAGAGCCTGACTGGCCAGATCGCTGCTCTGCAATGCCATACATACGCCCTGCCACTAAGCCATCTATCATGGAATTCTTCCTGAAAATTTTTAAATAACGCGCATTAGACGATGGATAGCGCTATTTTGCAAATCTCTTCACAGGCGGGTTGCAGGCTGATTATTTTTTTATTGGCACCGGTAACATCGCTTCAGTTACGCCAGTCTGCCAGTCAGAGTAGGAACCATGTATTTTCTGGCGCAGTTTTTTGAGTCGTCCGGAGCTCTCCAGGCGATTTAACGCCTCAGTCAGGATACGGTCGACTTCATCCCCATGAGGACCTTTGGGAATCACAATCTGGTCATCCCAGCAGGCTAATAATGAACGGTGTATCTGTTCCTTACCGGATAATCCGCGCAGTATCGTATCACCTTCCTCCTGTGCGGCGATAAAGGCATCGCTTTGTCCTTTGATCACGCGGTTCATTCCTTCTTCAAAGTAGGTTGCCTCGGCAATTGGAAAGGGGAAATTAAAGAATTCTTTGGCGCCACGTATGACTTCAATCCGGTAAGGATAGACAGTATGGGAGACTGCGGTAAATAATTGTTCCTTGCTGACTGTCGCATTTTTTCGTGAGTACAGCACATGGCAAACCTGACCCATAGGTTTTTTCACAAAACGATAGGGCAGCTTTTCCTGATCCACATAAGGGCTTACCATCATTGGGGCATGAAAGTCTTGTAAGCCCAGCTCTATATTGCGCATAGAGCGCGCGAAAGGTAAAACCTCAATCTGGATTCTGACTTCCGGATACACTTCCTCGATGGCCTTGAGCAGATCAACAAACGGGCCACTGCCGTTTTTCTCTGCCAGCGATGGAAGATAACCTAGCCCGGCTTTCAAATCAGCGGCTGAGGCGCCATTCAGCAGTAAGCTTAAGCCGCTGGCGAGGAGCAGTTTCAGAGGTAAACGCATATTGAAGAAAAAAGGAGAGATGCGCTTTCAGTACAAGCAGGGTGGCAGCCTGATACTGATTCGGAGTAATCGGTAACCTTGTTATTATAGGTTTTACTTTCCAGGAAATCGCACGATGTATAAGCAATAACTGCGCAAAGTCCTGTCAAATATTGTTAAGAATGTTCATCCAGTTTATGGGGAGTTGCTTGATAAAAATCTTACTTATGTGAATCTGTTGAACTGGTTTCCAGCTTGTGCTCATTTTGCTGATGCATGATGATTGTCTACAGGTAAGCATGTCTGCGCTATTCTCATGGGATAAGTCATCTGTCAGCTGAATGTGATGGTGATATTTTTATTGCAATATTCTGAGGGTGATTTTGCTTCTGTCGCAAATGACAAGACTGCTGCGCGGAAGACTGACATCCTTGAGCGTTACAGCATGCCTGTGTGCTGTGCAAACAGCAGAAAACCGAGGAAAAGTCTGACATACGGGTACAATGCTGATCCCTCAGCATATACCGGAGCAATGAAGATGAGCATGAGTTACGAAGAATATCTGGATGAAGTCACCACCTTAATGACAGAAAATTTTGATTTGTCCGATGAAGCTGCGATCAAATATGTGATGCGCGCCCAGGCGAATGACTTTTTCACCTTACACGATGACATCCCTGCGATGCGTACGCTCGAGCGCGCGGTACAGGATGCACAAACGATTTACGATCAGCGCCATGCCTCACGTCCTCATGTACCGGCAAAACGTAGCAATAAGGCACGCAGTAAGTAATCATTCCCTGCGCTAAAGCCTTGTATGTGGATTGATTGCCACGGCATTTCACTTTTGTAAATGTTAAATAACATTTCTTTCTGTTAATTTGGCCTAAGTGAACCTTTATCTGCAGAAATTTCTGCTACATTGAATCCCACGTTCTTCCTTGCCGATAACCTGTCCGGAAGCGTCAGGCTGTCTGTTTGCCGTCTGCACATATTTCACTGAGCACTGTATGCCCGCCGGCTTACACCCGCCAGCCAGCTGGGTGCAGGCAGCATTACTGCTTCGTAAGTACATATCTTTTTATAGTAATTCTTATACGGAGAAGAATGATGTGGAATATATCCATACGCGCCAGATTGAATTTTGCCATGCTCAGTCTGGGTGCGCTGCTGGTGCTGATTGCCATTGGTGGATTCATAGGCTTGCGTCAATCTAATCATGCAGTGCAAACGGTGTATGACGACAGATTGATCGCGATGGGACAGCTTGACGCAGTAATACGTGCCATTTTACGCAATCAGATTGAAGTCGCCTCAGCCTTATCGGCCGAACCGGATGCGATACAGCCTCATCTTGATGCCGTCAAAAAAAATAAAGAGATCGCAGATAAAGAGTGGGCCGATTATATGGCGACCTATCTGACCCCGGAAGAAAAACTACTGGCGGACCAATTTAGCCAAAGCCGTAAGCAGTTTCTTGAGCGCGGATTACTTCCGGCCTTAGCCACTCTGCAGCAAAAAGACCAAAAAGCAGCCGCTGACTTGTTTCGGGGGGCGATGCGGACTGAGTTTGAAGCCGTCAAAAAAAACATGGATGACTTACTGGAGTTGCAGCTCAGGGAGGCAAAGCGGGAATACCAGGCAAGTCAGGCCACATTCAGCAGTTTTAGCTGGATTGCCGGCATTGCGGTGATTTTGGGACTGTGTCTGGCGCTGGGCATGCGCTATTGGCTGATTAACTCGATTTCTGCCCCGCTCAGCAGGGCGGTAGGTTTTGCAGATGCAATCGCAGAAGGTGATTTAACGCGTCAGATCCGGATTGATTCTCAGGATGAAATCGGGGATCTGTTACAGGCGCTGCAAAAAATGGGTGGCAATCTTCAGCAAATCGTACATCAGGTCAGGATGGGGACGGAAACCATCACTACCGCATCAACTGAAATTGCCAGCGGCAATATGGATTTATCCGCACGTACTGAAGCACAGGCCGGCTCTTTGGAAGAAACCTCATCTTCTATGGAGGAGCTGACCTCCACCACACGTCAAAACGGCGACAATGCGCGCCAGGCCAATACACTGGCCTTGTCCGCCTCAGAGATCGCAGTCAAAGGTGGGGAGGTCGTTTCGCGCGTGGTCGATACCATGGGCTCGATCAACAGCTCTTCGCAAAAAATTGTTGACATCATCAGCGTGATTGATGGCATCGCATTTCAAACCAATATCCTCGCACTGAATGCGGCAGTTGAAGCTGCACGTGCCGGTGAGCAGGGCAGGGGCTTTGCGGTGGTCGCATCAGAGGTACGTAATCTGGCTCAGCGTTCTGCTGCTGCCGCTAAGGAAATCAAAGTGCTGATCACAGATTCTGTAGAAAATGTAGAGCAGGGCAATCGTCTTGTCAGCGAAGCTGGCAGTACCATGCAAGAAGTGGTCAACAGCGTCAAACGGGTGACTGACATTATGAGTGAAATCACTGCCGCCAGCCGTGAACAGGAAATCGGCATAGAGCAAATTAATCAGGCAATTATCACCATGGATGGCGTGACTCAGCAAAATGCGGCGCTGGTGGAGCAGGCTGCTGCCGCGGCCCAATCCTTGCAGGATCAGGCAGAAGAGCTGGTGCAGGTGGTCAGTGTGTTTAAATTGCAGAATCAGTTCCCGGCAGCGGCTAAGATGCAGCAGCAAGCTGGTTCAAACCTGGCTTTGCTGCGCACCTGATCGCTGATCAGCGACCACTACCTTGTTTGCTTGCTGCGCAGCTGTCAGGCTGGCGCAGCTGGCGCGAAAATGGTATGTTGCGCTTTTTATTTTTGACGCAGCCTGCGCGTTTCCATCATGTCTGCTTCCCGAAGTTTAGCTACTCTGCTGGTGTTACTGACAGTGTTGGCATCCACTGCCTGTGAGCGCAAACCCGCTGCTGCCAGCGCATCAAAGTCAGCTACAGCAGCCACTGTGTTACCTGGCCGTTTTCAACTGGAAGATTTGTATGGACAGAATTATCCGCAACAGCAGCCCGTGCTGTCCCAGAGCATCCTGATCCGGGATAGTCAGCCGGCGCTGATGCAGGCGCTGGCCGCCGTGATCTTCCGGCATACTGCAATCAGCCCGTTTGATGTCACGCAGTTCCGGCAAGTGAAATTGCAGATAGAGGGAACGCAAAACGATATACAAAAAGAGAGTTGGAAAGAGGTGGCGAATACGCCGCATACCTATGAAATACAAGTGACGCTGGGCCCGCAGATCAGGCCAGAGCAGTTCGTAGCTTTACTTAATGAACTGGATGCACTGCGTTCAACAATGAAACCAGATGGCGAATTTCAATACAGTTTACGCTTCCCACCACGCCAGGCCTTAGGCGCATCGCGGTGAAATGACTGCATGCATTCAATTTGAGCGCTCAGCCAGATGCTTGCGCGTTATGCGGTTTAATTGTCCCGATTGCTGCATTTCATCCAGGCGTTTATCGATCTGATGAATCAGCTTAAGGCCTTCAGGATGGGATTTGCTGACCGCATAATGCAGCGCCACACGACTGGTTTCAGGCAAAGGCAGAATGCGATAACGCTCGCTGTCAAAGGGCAGGATTTCTAATTGCGCGAAACCGCCGAAAATCTCTTGCATATCGATCAGAATATCGCAGCGGCCGATATCGAGCTTTTTCAACAGGCTCGCGTAATTCGGCGCACCACTGTCTATGCTGGCTGCGGGCAGCTTGCTGTATGCGGTATAGCTGCCGCGCAAGGCACAGACTTTAAACTTAGTCAGATCACTGAGCTGAGTGACGGGTGCAGAAGGAAAGCGCTGGCTTGCATACAAATAAGACGGAGTCAGCGAAAAGTAAGGGCGAGAGAATAAATAGATCTGTTCCCGTTCCGGGCTTTTTAAGGTAGACATCGCGATATCTATTTGCGTAGCTGCCTGCATATCGGTCAGACAGCGTAGCCAGGGTAATAGTTTGATGAGCGGATTGGGGAAGACCTGGCGTAATACGTCAGCAGAGATGCCTTGTACTTCATTACTCCCTGTGGCCTGATAAGAGAATGGCGGCCATTGACTCTCGCCGCCACAGGCACGGGTTTGTGCATGCGCAGTCGCTGATACCGCTAAGCCGCACGCAACATAGTAAATCAGCTTCATAAGTCCCTTTCTGTCACATAGTCTGACTCTAGGTGAACGTGGGGGACTTGGCAAGTCAGACTATGTTAAATGACTAATTTAATTGGATATTAAGTCCTTATCTGGACAGGCAGGTCAGTTCATTTCTCTATCAGTTCTGCGTCAAAAAAGCTGCCCGGGGCGGCCTGCGACAATTGCAGCAAGCGATCTATATTCGGATGTTTGCCCGGGTGCTGCTGCGCATCGGCAGTGTGTTCGGCATACCATGCCAGACCCTGCTGTGCCGCCACCTGATCAATCTGCGATGCTGCATTGATCAGCGCGTGATAGACGCGCACACTGCCAGCCGAACCAGGCTGATTTTCTATACGTGCCAGCAAAGTACCATCCTGATACAGCGCGATGGCGGCCAGATGATCAACGGTGGGCAGGGTGGATAAGATTTCTGAGAATTGCATATGCGGTCAGCGAAAAGTAAAGATGAAAGGGGCATATTGTAAGCGTGCTTCTGATGTTTTGCAGTGCTCCTGCTTGGCACTGCTGTGAGATCACGCAAAGCTATCCTGCCCTGCGGGCAGGGGCAAGCTTACAACAATTACGTAGCATGACTGGAGACACATCGTACTCATGCTCATTTTTATAAAAGTCATTTTTTTCCATATTGCACGGATTAATCCAAAGCTTGTGGAAACCCTGTTTTTTCAAAAGAATCGTATCGCGTCATCTGCTCGTCACAACTGTTCTATATCGTTCGGTTTTTTCTGACGGATCGCTGACTATGTCCTTTACTCCCAAAAAAATCATGCTGGCAATTACTGCCTTGTCCCTGAGCGCATGTGGCGGCAATTCCACACCAGCACTCCCTTTGCTGACGCTGGATGGCGAAAAACCGATGGTGGTTGCGCATCGCGGCGCGTCCGGCTATCTGCCGGAAGAAACCTATGAAGCCTATGTCAAGGCGATAGAGCTGGGTGCGGATGCGATAGAACCGGATTTGATTTCAACCAAAGATGGTGTACTGATTGCGCGCCATGATCCGAATCTGGCTTACAGCACTGACGTTGATAAACGTCCTGAATTTGCGTCCCGCAAAAAAACGGTGAGTGTCGATGGTGAAGTACAGACTGGCTGGTTCGCCAGCGATTTTACTTTCGCAGAAATCAAAACGCTGGGCGGCATTTCCACCGACGCTGAACGTCCTCAGCAATACAATGGCTTGTATAAAATCGTGAGTTTTCAAGAGATCATCGATCTGGTCAAAGCTAAGTCTAAAGAGACTGGCCGTACTATCCAGGTATATCCGGAAACCAAGAACCCGAGCTACCATCGTGCATTAGGATTAGCCCTGGAAGACAAGCTGATAGACCTGATTAACAAAGCTGGCTGGAATAGTAAAACTGCGCCAATACTGGTGCAGTCATTTGAGCCGGGCAGCCTGAAGGAAATGCGCAAGAAAGGCTTGAATGTACGCCTGATACAGCTGATCGATGCGGATGATGTCGATCTCAAAACCGGTGCCCTGACTTATGCCGCGCCGTATGACAGACCGTATGACTGGGCACTGGCTGGTGATAAACGCATGTTCTCTGATATGGTCACACCAGCCGGTCTGGCTGAAATCAAAACTTATGCTGATGGCATCGGTCCCTGGAAGCGTTACATCGTGAGCGTGAAGGGCACAGTCGGTGCCGATGGTAAGCTGCAGGACATCAATGGCGATGGCAAAATCAATGATGCTGACACGACCACGCTGGCACCGGGCAGCCTGATCGCCGATGCGCATAAAGCCGGTTTGCTGGTGCATCCATACACCTTCCGTAATGAACAGCGCCGTTTAGCTGCGAATTACAAAGGCGATCCTAAAGCGGAGTATCTGCAATTCCTGCGTTTGGGTGTAGATGGCTTGTTCTCGGATTTTGCGGACACCGCACTCAGCAGCCGCGCTGACTATCTGAAAGAAATGGGACGCTGATCGCGCTGATCTGCTGATTAGGCTGGACAGCTGTGTTAGCTGGCCAGCCTGCCTCAACTGACTGTGATGGCGCTTTTCCCACCGGCCGCGCGTTGCACCAGAATGCGGGTGGCAATGCGTTCGGTCATTTCCTGTACATGAGAAATCACACCGACCTGACGCCCTTGCGCTTGCAGCGAGTCGAGTGCATCCATGGCGATTTGCAAGGTGTCTGCATCCAGACTGCCGAAGCCTTCATCGATAAATAAAGATTCGACTTTGACACGCTGACTCGATAAAGACGCCAGACCCAGTGCCAGTGCGAGCGAAGCCAGGAAGGATTCACCGCCTGATAGCGAATGCACCGAACGCTGTTCATCTGCCATGTCCTGATCAATCACCATCATCGCCAGCGTATCCGGTATGCGTTGCAGACGGTAGCGTCGCGCCAGTTGTTGTAAATGGCGATTGGCATAGGCCAGCAATACATCCAGCGTGATTTGCTGCGCATAATTACGGAATTTTTTTCCATCAGCAGAGCCGATCAGTTCACGCATCTGTTCCCATAAGCGGGTTTGTGTGGACTGCTGTTGCAATTCCTGACGCAGGCTGCTGTTATGCATGCGACGTGCATCATCCTGACGTTGTTGCGCCAGTAGCTCGCTGTAGGCCTGCTGCGCCTGCTGCCATTGCTGTTGCAGGCTGCCCGCATGGGCTTGCCATGCCTGCTCCAGCGTTTGTGCTTCCGGGTGCTCTGCTGTATGCACTGACTGCGCCTGGTGTGGGCTGTCAGCCTCAAATGATGGCGGGGAGGCGGGCATAGACTGTTGATGTTGTGCGACTTGCTGGCGTCGTTCAGTCAGGATGGTAGTAGCCTGCAAGCGCGCACTGGCGATGGCTTGCAGTGCATCTCTTTCTGCCTGTATCCAGTCGCCGTCAAAGTGCAGCAAGTGTGCACACTGTGCATGCAAGGCAGCCAAAGCAGGCAAAGCAGGCGATGCTGCATCCTGACTGACTTGCGTAGTGCTGCTTTCATTGTCATCCTCAACAGCTTGAGTGAGGAGTAAGTCCGCGTGTTGCAGCAGCCAGGTATCCAGCGCTTCTGACGCATTGTGCCAGGCTAGCTGCGTTTCTTGCTGTTGTTGCTGCAGCAGTTCAGCTGCTTGCTGCAAACGGATTAATTCCTGCTGTTGATGCTGTGCCTGTTGTTGCTGTTGTGCGACTTGTTCACGACTCAGTTGTACTTGCTGTTGCAGCGTCTGTGCGACGACCTCAGTCGCTTGTCCATCCAGACAGCGCAGACGTTGCTGCTGTTTTTGCTGCAGCAGGGCCTGTGCTTCCTGCGTTTGTAGCGTGCTCAGTTGCAGCGCTTGCTGTGCCGCTTCTTGCTGTTGTTGCGCGAGATCACGTGCATGGCTGGCGTCCTGCAGGCTGCGCTCCAGCGCTTGCTGCTGCAACTGGGTTTGCTGCCACTGCCCGACCTGGGTGCGGCAGTGTGCATGGATCTCAGCTGCGGCCTGTTGCCACTGCACTTGCCACTGCATTTGCCATGTCGGCGTAGCGCTTTGCTGGCTCGCTTCGGCCGTATGCAGCGCGCTCTGCATGGCTGCATCGATTTGCGCTAAGTCTTGCTGTATTTGTGCTGCGTCCTGTACGCACTGGTGCTGCAAACTGTGTTGTTGCTGGCTTAAGCGCTCGCGTGCCTGACCGATCTGGCCTAGTTGTTCGCGGCACTGTATCTGCCGTTGTTGCTGGTGCTCCCATGCTGCCTGTTGTTGAGAATGATGCTGGCTGGCTTGCTGCCATTGCAGCTCTTGTTGCTGCACTTGCTGATGCTGCTGGTGCCACTGCATTTGCGCCTGATCCAGCCAGCTCTGAATCTGCGCGCTGTGTTCCACATCGGGTAAGCTGGCATCAGGCTGTGGCTGGCACAACACCCAGCGCAGGTGCTGTAATTGCTGCCACTGTGTTTGTAGTTGGCTGTGGGTCAGTCTGGCTGCTGTTTCTGCCTGCTGTAACTCTTGCAGTCGCTGTGCGCCGTGCTTCAGTTGCGCAGTCAGGATAGTGATCTGATCGCGGCAGGCGGCTTCACGTTGGCGACAGGCGTCCAGCGCTGACTGCAAGCCTGTCAGCGCATTATGCAGCCGGGTTTGCTGACCCTCTGCTGCATACGGATGACTGGCGCTGCCACACACAGGGCAAGCTTCGCCATCGTGCAGGCCAGCGCGCAAACTTTCCACATCCTGAGCACAGGCGGTTTCGACGATCTTCAATGCCTGCTGTGCCTGGTGTGTGGCGGCTTGTAGTGTCGGCAGTTCGCTTTGTGCTTGCTGCAGTTGTGCGTTGCTTTGCTGCTGTGTGTGTTGTGCCTGGCTGAGTTGTTGTTCCAGCTGCTGTAACTGCTGGGTACTTTGCTGCGTTTGTGACCAGTAAAGACGGACCTCCTGCAGTTGCTGTTTTTCCTGCGCCAGTTGTAGTGCTGTTTGCTGTAATGCCTGCTGATCCAGCGCTGCCACTGCCTGCAGGCTTGCTTCACGCGCCGTTTGTGCCAGTTGCAGTGCCTGTTCGGCTTGCTGCGCCTGTTCTGCCGCATGAGCGTATTGCTGTTGCTGCTCCTTGAGTTGCAGCTCCAGTGTCTGCAGCGTTTGCTGATCCGCCAGTAAGCGGCTGCGCTGTTCTGCGGCCTGTTGCAATACGCGGTCGGCCAGAGGCCAGACTGTGACCAGCGCTTGCCAGTGTGTGTGCTGCTGCAACCATTGCGCGTTGTCTTGCAATTGTTGCTGTAATTGTTGCTGGTGTGTGGTCTGTTGTTGCAGGCTGAGTGTGGCCTGCTGCAGCGTACTGCTTTGCTGCTGCTGACGTTGCTGCAGCGGCTGTAACTGCGCCGCTTGCTGTGCAATCTCCGTATCGAGCTGACGCGCCTGTTGTAACTCCGGCTGCTTGTGCTCCCAAGTTGTCAGCGCTTGTTGTGCCTCGACCTGTGCTTGCTCCAGCTGTTGTTGGGCTGTGCTGCTGCGCAGTGCCGTGGCTTCGCGTTGCCGCTGTATGTCTTGCAGACGCTGGACGCTGACCTGGTATTGCTGTTGGCCGCGTTCTGCCTGCTGCACTAAGGGGCGCGCCGCCTGCACCTGCTCCACCCGGCTCAGCGTGTGCTGGCGCGGCTGTGCCGCCTGCCATGCCTGCGAGGCTTGCTGCGCCTGGCTGTCTGCCTGCTCTGCCTGCGCAGCCAGTGTTTGTGCGGTGTCCAGCCAGCGCAAGGCAGCGTCCGCCTGTTCTTTGCGGCTATTCAGTTGCTGTACTGTGTGCTGGCTGTCTGTGAGTTGTTGATCGAGTGCGGCGCGCTGTTCATCGCTGAGTCCGGCATTGTCGCTCAGGCGTTGTGTCAGGCGATCCAGTGCTTCGCGTTCGGTCTTGGCGCGTTCAAAGGCGCGGCGCGAAATATCGCGGTAAATCTGGCTGCCGGTCAGCATTTCCAGCAGTGCGCCACGTTCATCGTCTTCAGCTTTCAGAAAACCGGAAAACTCATTTTGCGCGAGCAGCACGGCGCGTGTGAACTGTTCGAATTCCAGGCCTATCCTGAAACGGATTTCTTCTTTGACTTCGGTTTTTTTTCCGCCTATTGGCGTCAGCTCCGGCAGCTTGTGCAGGCTCATGCTGGCGGCCTGCAATTTGCCGCTGGCTTTGTTGTAAGCACGCTTGATGCTCCAGCGCGCGCGGTAGTGCTGCTCATCGATGCCAGCGAAATCGACTTCGGCATAGCCTTCACTGCAGCCACGGCGTAACAGATTGCCACCATCCTGCTGGGAAATGAGGTCTTCGCCATCCGGCAAAACCTTGCCAGCGGCCGCACGCAGCAGGCGTGGCGTGTTTTCGTACAAGGCCATACACAGCGCATCGAGCAGGGTGCTTTTACCAGCGCCGGTTGCGCCACTGATCGCAAATAAACCGGCCGAGGCCAGCGGTTCCTGTTGAAAATCAAGCGCAAATTCTCCGGCCAGTGAAGCCAGATTTTTGCCACGGATCGCCAGTATTTTCATTGTGCGGCTCCGTGCATTAATTCATTCAATGCCTGCCGTAATTCCAGTGAGGGGGCTTCCTGATAACGGCTTTGATACAGGCGTTCAAACATCTGGGCTGGGTTCAGCTGCGCCAGTTCTTGCGGCGCGCTCTGCGCATCCGGGTCATTGTTTGCCTTCGCATAAGCCACTTCTATGCGGACTAAGCGTACCGTCTTTCCCTGCAGTGCCTGTTCAACCAGACTGCGGATCGCAGGTTCCGGTTCTTGCAAACGTACCCGTACCTGCAGATACGGTGGGTAGTCTGTCGCCGGCAAATCGAGTTGCCACAGTGCTTCGAGTACCTCAGCCAGCGGCGCTGGCTGCGGCATCACGCGCAACATAGACACAGCACGCGGCACTGGCAGCGGCGTCACGTTGGCAAGCTGCGCACCGGCCAGATCAACACACAGTATCTGATGCAGATAATCAGTTTCAGCAAACGATAAAGCCAGCGGACTGCCACAATAGCGTATGTGCTGTTGCTGGCTGACTTGTTGTGCCAGATGCAGATGGCCGAGTGCGACATAGGCCACGCTGCTGTCGAAAATGCTGGCTGATAAAGCCTCACTGCCACCGATCACAATACTGCGCTCGGATGCGGCAGAAACCTGACCACCGACCAGATGACAATGGCCGAGTGCCACGATTGCCTGATCCTCATTGCGTAATTCCAGCGCACGCTGTTGCACTTGCTGGTACAGCAGGCCTATGCCCGCCATATACGGATCAAGCGCATCGTCCACCCGCGGCACATCGGCCGGACGCAAAAATGGTAGTGCCAGTGCATAAGCACGCGTGACTCCGTGGCGGTCGCGCAGAGGCAGGATCAGCTTGTCCAGATCGATGCTGCCATCCTGCAGGCGCGGTACAAAGCCGATCACATGGGTGTTGAATTGCTCCAGCAAAGGCAGGGCTGATTCCAGCCGTCCCGGCGAATCATGGTTGCCCGCGATGACGACAATTTGCAGATGCGGCTGTATTGCTCTGGCCTGCTGCAGAAAACGGTAAAACATTTTCTGCGCCGCTGCCGAGGGATTGGCTGTATCAAATACATCGCCCGCAATCAGCAGTACATCGGCGTCCTGCGCCTGTATTTGCTGGCACAGCCAGTCCAAAAAATGCTGATGCTCCGCGCTGCGGTCAAATTGCTGCAGAGTCTGGCCCAGATGCCAGTCAGAAGTATGTAAAAGTCGCAAAGGGATTTCCTGTGAAAACGGAGCCAGCCAAAGCGGCTATTTTCGCATGCGTCCGGCAAATAAGGCTAAAGCTGCGCCAAAAGCACAGGGGCTCTGTTAGCATCTCGGCTTACACCGGACCGACCTGAAAGCAGAATATGGTACCCAAAAGACAGACTGTGGCGGCACGCAGTGGCAAATCGCCGGTGCAGGCCTATTTGCTGGGAGAGGATGTCGCTGTTTTGCAAGCGGCAGCTCAGCCTGTTGCCACCCTGGAGATACAGCAAATCTGCTGGACACTGGCCGCTAGCTTGCGCGGACAGCCAGGCATCATCGAGGTGGTACCCGGTATGAATAATCTGAGCGTACGCTTCGACATCAGGCGTTATGACCCTGAGCAAATGCTGTCCGCCTTGCAGCAGCAATGGCAAACGCAGAGTACCGCCGCTAATCCTGTTTCGCACACAGCGTCTGCTGCCAGGCTGGTGCAGATACCGGTGCAGTATGGCGGTCAGGATGGGCCTGATCTGGAGCTGGTTGCCGCGCATTGCGGCATGTCGCCAGCGCAGGTGATTGCCGCTCATAGCGAGGCGGAATACCGGGTGTATTTTCTGGGCTTTCAGCCGGGCTTTGCATATCTCGGTGGTTTGCCTGAATCGCTGGTCACACCGCGCCGGGCTGAGCCCAGGCTCAGCGTGCCAGCTGGCTCGGTTGGTATCGGTGGTGCGCAGACCGGCATTTATCCGGCTGCCAGCCCGGGTGGCTGGCAATTGATAGGGCGTACCGCTTTAAGCTTATTTGATCCGGCACGCGCAGAACCCAGTCTGCTACAAAGTGGCGATCTGGTGCGCTTTGTCCCGGTTACGCAAGGAGTGGCTGATGCTTGAGATGGTCAGGGCAGGATTGCACAACAGTGTGCAGGATCAGGGACGTTACGGTTTTCGTCATCTGGGCGTGGCGCAGGCTGGCGCATTAGATGCGGCTGCCTTGTGGCAGGCTAACCGGCTGGTGCAAAATGCGGGCGGTGCTGCCGGTCTGGAAATAATGACTGGCCCGGTGGTGATACGCTTCCACCGCGACAGCTGGATTGCGCTGACCGGCGCTGTGTTTCAGGCCAGTATAGAAGGCAGTCATCATAGCCAGATCATTGCCAACGGCTGGCGTTCGCAGATTCGTGCTGGCCAGGTCTTGCGTTTGCAGGGGCCAGTCAGCGGGCGCTGTGCCTATCTGGCGGTCGATGGGGGGATTGATGTTGCGCCCGTCATGGAATCACGCTCTACCGATTTTGCCGCTAAATTGGGTGGCCTGGATGGCCGGGCACTCAGGAATGGCGACTGGCTCGCCACTGGCCCGGCCTATGTGGGTGGCCCACGCGTGGGCGTTTTGCAGCGCAGCTGGACGCCGGAAATCCGTGTCTTGCGCGGTCCGGAATTTGAACAGTTCAATGCCGCTGCGCAAGATGATTTTTTCAGTGCCGCCTGGCAGGTCAGTCCGCAGAGCAATCGCATGGGCTTTCGTTTGCAAGGCACACCCTTGCAGCGCAGTGTGCAACAGGATTTACCTTCGCATGCAGTGTTTCCCGGTGTGGTGCAGGTGCCGCCCTCCGGTCAGCCCATTGTACTGATGGCCGATGCGCAAGCGACGGGTGGCTATCCGCGTATCGCGACGGTGATTGCGGCCGATATGTGGAAACTGGCGCAGGCTCAGAGCGGTGCGCGCTTTTGCTTTGTACCGACCGACAGGGACGGCGCGGCACTGGCCAGAAAACAATGGGAACAAGAGTTATACCGTATGGAATGGAGTTTATATGGCAAAGGATTGGGGCATAGACCTGAATGCAGACCTGGGTGAGGGCTGCGGCGATGATGAGGCGATACTGGCCTGCGTCAGTTCCGCCAATATCGCCTGCGGGGGACATGCCGGTGATGCCGACAGTATGCGCACGGCAGTCAGGGCTGCACATAAGCTGGGGGTGAAAATCGGCGCGCATCCCTCGTTTGAAGACAGGCAGAATTTTGGGCGTTCGGAAATGCAGTTACCGGCCGAGATTGTGTACGCACAGGTCAGTGCACAAATCCGTGCTTTGCAGGCGATCTGCGCTGAAGAAGGTGCCGTATGTGTGCATGTGAAACCGCATGGCGCCTTATACAACCAGGCAGCACGTGATCTGGCGCTGGCGCGGGTGGTGGTGAGTGCGATTCGTGCCGCTGGCGAACATTTGTGCGTGGTCGGCCTGGCGGGCAGCGCGCTGATTGCCGCTGCGCGTGAAGCTGGCATGCCGTTTGCGCAGGAAGCTTTTGCCGATCGCCGCTATAACCCGGATGGCAGCCTGATGTCGCGTCAGCTGGCTGCTGCCGTGATCACGGATAATGCACAGGCGCTGGCGCAGGCGAAGCAAATGGTAGAACATCACAGCGTTACCGCGCATGATGGCAGCAGCTTGACGCTGGCAGTCGATACCCTGTGTCTGCATGGTGATGGTGCGCATGCGCTGGCACTGGCTCGGCAGTTGCGTGACTGGCTGGATGCTGGCTGACGCTGAATTCAAAAAAATAGATATAGAACTCAAAAAACAGGAGACTAAGTATGGAGATGCAGCAGTGGCTGGCGCTGATCGGTATTCCGATTGTAGTGATCGGATTTGCCATGCGTTTCAATCCGGTATTGGTGGTCACGCTGGCAGGTCTGGTGACCGGCCTCGCAGTTGGCATGGATTTCTGGCTGTTGCTGGAAACCTTTGGTGAAAAATTCATGAACAGCCGTCAGCTGGCCAGTGCTTTGCTGATCTTACCGGTGATCGGTTTGCTGGAACGCTATGGCTTGCGCGAACGTGCCCAGGCCTGGGTGGCAGGCATACGCAGCGCCACAACCGGACGTATTTTGATGCTGTATTTTGTGGTACGCGAAGCGAGTGCGGCGCTCGGTCTGCTGAGCCTGGGTGGGCATCCGCAAACGGTACGCCCTTTGCTGGCCCCGATGGCGGAGGGTGCCGCCCGCCATCAGCATGGTGAATTGCCGCTGGCACTGCGCGAACGTATCGCAGCGCATGCCGCAGCCTGCGATAACGTGGCGCTGTTTTTTGGTGAAGACCTGTTTATCGCGTTCGGCGCGGTCTTGCTGATGACCGCTTTTTTGAAAGAAAACGGTATCCACACGGTAGAGCCTTTAGCGATAGGTTTGTGGGGTATACCAACCGCCTTATGTGCGCTGCTGATTCACTTGTTCCGGCTGTCGCGGCTGGATGCCTCGATTGCGCGTGAGGTACACGCCTGGCAGCAACAGCAGGGCGTGACTGCTGCATCAGGAGGCGCGCAATGAAGGCCTGGATCAGCTTGCAAGTCGTGTTTTACCTGATAGGCATCGTGGTGATGCTGATTGCATTCATGAGCTGGCGCGATGCGAGTAACCCGCGCCGCTGGAGCAGTGGCTTGTTCTGGTTTTTATTTGGCAGTGTCTTCATTGCGGGCGACGCGATGCAGGCCAGCCTGGGCAAGCCGCTCACTTACCGCATCGTGGGTGGCATCGTGCTGATACTGGCGCTGATCGCCGGTTGCAAAGGATTAGGAACAGGTCAGCATACACAAAACATGACGGCGCGGCTGCGCAGCCGCATTGAAGCCATAGGCAAAAAAATATTCCTGCCCGCACTGGCAATCCCATTCATCACCGTGATTCTGACCCTCGCCGGAAAGCATTGGCAACTGGCGGGCTGGCCATTGCTGGATCAGGGTAATCTGACGCTTGCTTCGCTGGTGCTGGCCAGCCTGTGCGCGCTGGCTGCGGCCTGCTGGCTGAGTCGCGATACGCCCTTACAGGCAGTACGCGAAGCGCACCGCTTAGTCGATGCGATGGGCTGGGCACTGATCCTGCCGCAATTGCTGGCAATGCTGGGTGGCGTGTTTGTGGCTGCGCATACCGGTCAGGCGATACAGCAAGTGGTCAGTCTGTTGATACAGCCAGACAGCCGCTTAGGTCTGGTGTTGATGTATTGCGGCGGGATGGCCTTGTTCACCATGATTATGGGGAATGCCTTTGCGGCTTTTCCTGTGATGACAGCGGGCATAGCGCTGCCTTTCCTGATACAGGGGCAGCATGCGCATCCTGCTGCGGTGGTGGCGATAGGCATGTTTTCCGGCTATTGCGGCACACTGATGACGCCGATGGCGGCGAATTTCAATATCGTACCGGCCGCACTGCTGGAACTGCGTGATCAGTATCAGGTCATCAAAATCCAGATACCGACCGCTTTGGCCGTGTTGGCCTGTAATGTGATGCTGATGTATTTTCTGGCCTTTTAGGCAGGACTTTGGCAACCGCGTTTTGGGTTGAACACAGCCCCGCATGTCGAATTAACAGCTGACAGGATGGTTAAGCATGAAAAAAATACTGATGACAGGCTTTGAGCCTTTCGGCGGAGAGAGCAGCAATCCTTCGTGGGAAGCCGTGTCGCAACTCGATCAGAGTCTGATTGCGGGCAGCCACCGCATCATAGGGCTGCAATTGCCGTGTGAATTTGAGGCCTCGCTCAGCGTACTCAATGAGGCACTGAATGCGCTGCAGCCTGAGATCGTGATCGCGGTCGGACAGGCGGGCGGACGCTGTGATCTGAGTGTGGAGCGGGTGGCTATCAATCTGATTGATGCCAGAATTGCAGACAATGCGGGTGCGCAGCCGATTGATATTCCGGTGGTGCCAGGCGGGCCAACTGCCTATTTTTCCAGCCTGCCGCTCAAGGCTATTGTGCAGGAGCTGCAGTTGCAGGGCGTGCCCGCTTCCGTGTCAAATACGGCGGGCACTTATGTGTGTAATCATGTGTTTTACGCGCTGATGCATTTCGCAAGTCAGCATCCGGGCTTGCGTAGCGCAGGTTTTGTGCATATCCCGTATATGCCCGAGCAGGCTGTGCGTCACCCCGGCCAGCCCAGTATGAGTTTGTCGCAGGTCATGCTGGGACTGCGGCTGATCGCAGAAACTGCAGTGGCGGTCAGGCAGGATGTGCGCATGAGTGCCGGTACGACGCATTGAACGGTGTATTTTTTACGATATTCAGGATAGCTACTATGTTTTCAATGTCCCTTGGTCAGCATGGATGGAGCCGTGCGTTGCGTCTTTGTACTGGTATGAGTCTGATGGGGCTGGCCTGTTTGGGTGGTCTGGCACAGGCGCAGCAGGCTGCGGCACCAGACAGCACGCCATCCGTGCAGACGCAATTAATGCAGGATCTGTACACCTTGGCCGCGCCGGAGATGGCCGGACGTGCGACCGATACGGCAGGAAACCGGCAGGCAGCGGCCTGGATTATCTCCCGTTTAGAGCAACTGGGACTGCGTCCTTGTGGTGCGGATTTTATTCAGGATTTCCGTTTTACTGTGCGTGGGCAGGATACGCAGGGCAGAAATATTCTGGCCTGCCGCGCAGGCAGTGCGCCGGATCATGCCAGCCGCCCCATGCTGTTATTGTCGGCCCACTATGACCATCTGGGTGTACGCAATGGCAAAGTGCATCCTGGCGCAGATGATAATGCTTCCGGTGTGGCAGCCTTACTCTCGATTGCGGGTGGATTACAGACTCAGCCCTTACAGCATGATGTGGTGCTGGCATTCTTCGATGCAGAAGAACTGGGGCTGCAGGGCGCCAAAGCGCTGGTCGCTCAGCCACCGGTTGAACTGCAACGAATCGCGCTGAATATCAATCTGGACATGGTCGGGCGTGGTGATCATGGGGAATTGTATGCCAGTGGCAGTTACCATACGCCTGCTCTGCGCGAATTGTTGCTGTCCTTGCCAGCCTCGCCGGACCTGCGCCTGAAGCTGGGGCATGACAGACCGGAGCAGGGTCAGGACGACTGGACCACCCAGTCCGACCACTATCCCTTATTCCGGGCCGGGATACCGTTTTTGTACTTTGGCGTGGAAGACCATGCCGACTACCATCAGCCCGGGGATACGCCGGATAAAATCCAGCCCGCCTTTTATCGGGCCGCGGTCGATCTGATTGCGCAGGCGCTCAGAGCGGCGGACCAGCGGATATTACAAGGTGGTTTGCAAGCTGGCCTGCAAGCCCGGAAAAAGGATGCTGCACCTGCTACTGTGAAGGGCGCACCCGGCTAAGACCGGATTGACGGTATCTGGGTATTTAGAAAACATGGACTAATTCGTGATTTTAGCGACAAAAATCCTTTAACTGCTTTCTAAAGCCCTGCTTACTTAGGTCTATAATGCGCGCTGCAAAAAATGCGGGTTTTTTTTATTGAACTATTGGTATACACGCCTACATGAACACACTTATCTGGTTTGTCATCCTGTATTGGGTGATCTCGGTTGGTATCGGCTTATATGCTGCGCGCTATGTGAATAACTCCAAAGACTTCGCTGTCGCTGGCCGCTCGCTGCCTATGTATGTGGTGACCGCCACCGTGTTTGCGACCTGGTTCGGTTCTGAGGCGGTGTTGGGGATTTCATCTACCTTCGTCAAAGAGGGGCTCAAGGGCGTGGTGGCTGATCCGTTTGGCTCGTCCATGTGTCTGATTCTGGTTGGTTTATTTTTTGCCAAACCGCTGTACCGCATGAATTTGCTGACTATCGGCGATTATTACCGCAATAAGTTTGGCCGTGCAGTTGAAGTGCTGGTCACCCTGTGTATCGTGGTGTCTTACCTGGGTTGGGTAGCCGCGCAGATCAAGGCGCTGGGGCTAGTATTTAACGTGGTGTCCGGTGGTTACATTCCTATGGATGTAGGTATGGTGATCGGCGCTGCCAGTGTGTTGATTTACACTCTGATGGGTGGCATGTGGTCGGTCGCAATTACCGATTTTTTACAAATGATCATCATCGTGATCGGTATGGTCTATATAGGCTGGGAAGTGTCTGGCATGGTCGGTGGAGCCGGTGTGGTGATAGAGCATGCGGCCAATGCCGGTAAATTTGAATTCTGGCCAGCCCCGACCGCACGTGAAATGCTGTGGTTCTTCGCTGCCTGGATTACCATGATGCTGGGCTCGGTACCGCAGCAAGACGTATTCCAGCGCGTGGCTTCATCTAAAAATGAAAGCATCGCCGGACGCGCTTCGGTACTGGGTGGCTTGCTGTATTTCGGGTTTGCCTTTATCCCTATGTTCCTGGCTTATTCGGCGACCCTGATCGATCCATCTATGGTGGCCAGCCTGATCGAAAAGGATTCGCAGCTGATTTTGCCTACCCTGATCATGACCAAGGTGCCTATGCTGGCGCAGGTGATGTTTTTCGGTGCGCTGTTATCGGCGATTAAGAGCTGTGCCAGTGCGACTTTGCTGGCGCCATCAGTCACGTTCTCAGAAAATATCCTGAAGCCGTTTTTCCCGCAGCAAAGCGACAAACAATTCCTGCGCATGATGCGTATTGTGGTCTTACTGTTCACTACTGTGGTGACCTTGTTTGCGATGAATACGGAATCCAGTATTTATAAGATGGTGGAAAACGCATACAAAGTCACGCTGGTGGCGGCTTTTGTCCCGCTGGCTTTTGGCTTGTACTGGAAGCCTGCCACAGCCCAGGGTGGCCTGGTTTCTATATTGTTAGGGCTGAGCAGCTGGATTGCACTCGAAATCACCGCGCCGGAAGGCTTTTGGCCGCCGCAGCTGGTGGGCGTGCTGATGAGTATGGCGGGTATGCTACTGGGCTCTCTGTTGCCACAATATACACGACAAGTGACGGAAGTCTGAATCAGGCTTGATGCAATGCGCAAATTTTCCGGTAAAACCTTTATAATTCAGGGTTTTATCAGTTTTTTAGGGCGAGAGTATGCCGATTTACGCTTATCGTTGCGAACAGTGTGGTTTTGCCAAAGATGTATTGCAAAAGATTTCTGATGCGCCGCTGACCGGTTGTCCTGAGTGCGGCAAGTCTGCATTTAAAAAGCAGGTGACTGCGGCCGGTTTCCAGCTCAAGGGTAGTGGCTGGTATGTGACCGATTTCCGCGGTGGCTCGGGTGGCTCTGCGGCTGCGGGGGCATCCGGTGAAACTGCCAGTGTACCCGGTACGTCTGCACCTGCCGTCTCCAGCGAAGTAAAAGCTGCGACGGCACCTGCTGCAGCGCCCGCTACAGCTGCTGCAGCGGCTACACCAGCCGCAGCCAGCACTGCATCCGGCTCAGGCGACAGCGTCTGAGCACTTAGTAGCAGTCTGTAAAGACCGATTTTTTTGATCAACATAGAATGTTCACCATGCGTAAATATTTCCTGACGGGCTTACTGATACTGGTTCCACTGGCGATTACGCTATGGGTGCTGCATGCCATCATCAGCACCATGGATCAGTCTCTGTTGTTATTGCCGCCACAATGGCGACCAGCAGAATTATTCGGTTTTCAGGTTCTGGGTTTCGGCGCAGTGCTGACGGTGCTGATTATTTTTCTGACCGGTTTGCTGGCGCAGAATTTCATCGGCAATTACGTGGTGCGCATCTGGGAAGGTTTACTGAACCGTATCCCTATCGTGAATTCGATTTACTCCAGCGTGAAACAGGTGTCGGATACGCTGTTCTCTTCGTCCGGCAATGCCTTCCGCAAAGCCGTGTTGATAGAGTATCCGCGTCAGGGTTCCTGGAGTATCGGTTTTCTGACCGGCGTGCCGGGGGGCGACGTAGTGAATCACCTGAAAGGCGATTACGTCAGCGTGTATGTACCCACCACGCCGAATCCGACTTCCGGTTTTTTCCTGATGGTGCCTAAGGCAGATGCCATAGAACTTAATATGAGTGTGGATGAAGCACTCAAATACATCGTTTCCATGGGCGTGGTGGCTCCCGAGCATCAACCACCAAAATAAGATAGCGCGGAATTCTGCGCTTCCTACACATTATTAATTTTGAAAACAGACAGGTAAGAAATATGTCCATGCGTACCCATTACTGTGGCCTCACTACTGAGGAATTACTCGGCCAAACCGTCAGCCTGTGCGGCTGGGTGCATCGTCGTCGTGATCACGGCGGTGTGATTTTTATCGATCTGCGCGACCGCGAAGGCTTGGTGCAGGTGGTTTGCGATCCGGATCGTGCAGATGTGTTTGCCGCTGCTGAAACTGTACGTAATGAATACTGCCTGCGCATCACTGGCCTGGTTCGCGCACGTCCTGAAGGCACAGGTAATGCAAATCTGAAATCCGGCAAAATCGAAGTGCTGGCGCATCAGGTAGAAATCCTGAATGCATCCGTTACGCCACCGTTCCAGCTGGATGACGACAACCTGTCTGAAACCACACGTCTGACACATCGCGTACTGGACCTGCGTCGTCCACAGATGCAAAACAATCTGCGTCTGCGTTACAAAGTCGCGATGGAAGTGCGTAAGTTCCTGGATTCGAACGGCTTCATCGATATCGAAACACCGATGCTGACTAAATCCACACCGGAAGGCGCACGTGATTACCTGGTGCCATCGCGTGTGAACGCCGGTGAATTCTTCGCCTTGCCACAATCGCCGCAATTGTTTAAGCAATTGCTGATGGTGGCTAACTTTGACCGTTACTATCAGATCACCAAGTGCTTCCGTGACGAAGACCTGCGTGCTGACCGTCAGCCTGAATTCACCCAGATCGACTGCGAAACTTCCTTCATGTCTGAACAGGAAATCCGCGACATGTTCGAAGGCATGATCCGTCTGGTATTCAAAAACACCCTGAACATCGATCTGCCTGACCCATTCCCGGTCATGGAATATGCAGAAGCCATGGGCCTGTATGGCTCCGATAAACCGGATATGCGCGTCAAGCTGCAGTTCACAGAACTGACCGACGTGATGAAAGACGTAGACTTCAAAGTCTTCTCCGGTGCAGCCAATATGCACAATGGCCGTGTGGTTGGTATGCTGGTACCGGGCGGTGCCAACATGCCACGTTCCGAAATCGACGCTTACACCCAGTTTGTCGCGATTTACGGCGCTAAAGGTCTGGCCTACATCAAGGTCAACGAACTGGCAAAAGGCCGTGATGGTCTGCAATCGCCTATCGTTAAAAACATCCATGACGCTGCCTTGGCTCAGATTCTGGAACGCACCGGCGCGAAAGATGGCGATCTGATTTTCTTTGGTGCCGACAAAGCCAAAGTCGTCAACGATGCGATCGGCGCATTGCGCGTGAAAATCGGTCACAGCGAATTCGGTAAATCCAATGGCTTGTTCGACGACGTCTGGAAGCCACTGTGGGTGATCGACTTCCCTATGTTTGAACATGATGAAGAAAATGACCGTTGGGCCGCTGTGCATCATCCTTTCACTGCACCAAAAGATGGTCACGAAGACTTGATGGAAACTGATCCGGGCAAATGTATCGCTAAAGCCTATGACATGGTTCTGAACGGTTGGGAACTGGGTGGTGGTTCTGTGCGTATTCACCGTGCTGATGTACAAAGCAAGGTATTCCGTGCTCTGAAGATCAGTGACGACGATGCAAAACTGAAATTCGGCTTCCTGCTGGACGCACTGCAATACGGCGCGCCTCCACACGGTGGTCTGGCTTTCGGTCTGGACCGTATCGTGACCATGATGGCCGGTGCAGAGTCTATCCGTGACGTGATCGCTTTCCCGAAAACACAACGTGCACAAGACTTGCTGACCCATGCACCATCCCCGGTGGATGAAAAACAATTGCGTGAACTGCACATCCGTTTGCGCGCAGCTGAACCAGCCATCAAGGCATGATGCAGCCCATCCCGCTGAACTGGTGCGGGATCGCTTAAGAAAAAAAGCGCGGATGATGTCCGCGCTTTTTTTTCAGGCTGCAACGATGGCCGCAATGTATCGAACAAGGAAATCAGAATGGTGACCACATGGACACTACGTCCCGCTGTAGTGAGTGATGCAAACCGGCTGGCCGTGCTCGCGACACAGGTCTGGACCCATACCTACTGTAAGCAGGGTATCAATCAGGATATAGCAGATTATGTGCTGAGCAGCCTCACGCCTGCAGCCTTTCTGGCTATGCTAAATCAGCCGCAATTGCGTCTGTCTGTGGTGGAGCAGGACGGATTTTTGCTGGCTTATGCTTTGATGGATACCGCAAGTAGCACCGGACTCAACATGGCTGACTGCTCGCAGCCCGCTTATGGCGTGGAACTGGCGACTCTGTATGTGCAGGCCCATGCAGCCGGGCAGGGCATAGGCAGCGCTTTGCTACGGCATGCAGAGCAGCTCGCAGCGAGCCAGCAAGCGCGGCTATGGCTCAAGGTCAATGCGGAAAATAACCAGGCGATCCGCTTTTATGAAAAACACGCTTACCAACGCCTGGGTGACTGGTATTTTGAGCTCGGTGAGGGGCGTTATCTGAATTACCTGATGGGGCAATAGCAAACGGCGGAGAGTATGAACACGGTTGTAAGGTAAAAGTTACAATTTTTACATATTGAAAAGGCCACTTTTCGCCTTGCTTAGTGTAAATTTCCCGTTTTCTAATGCTATTCAGGATAGGATACATGACACTGCGCACCACTACCCCGTATCAAATCGGCTTATGCCTGATCACCGTGCTCGCACTGAGTGCCTGCGGTGAGAAAAAAACCGAGCTCGGACAAGGTACTTCGGAGGTCACAGGCTCTGCCGGTCCGGCGGGTGCCAAAGGTGCCAGCAAATCCCTGACGCAATGTAGCGCACCGGTCGCCACACTGGCGATGGTAGAAAATCCCAATGGTTACACTTTGCAGAGTTCGTATAATCTGCCAACTTCACCCGTTCCGCTGATCCGTTTGCTGGCGCAGCAAAGCGGCTGCTTCCGCGTGGTGGACCGCGCGTCCGGCCTGAAGTCTGTGATACAGGAACAGGATTTGCAGGCGCAAGGCATCATCCGTAAGAACACCACGGTGCATAAGGGCAAAGGCTACGAAGCGCAATACACCATGATCCCTAGCCTGACGTTTTCAGAAAGCCACGCCGGTGGTGGCATAGGCGCCATCATGGGCATGATCCCTTTCCTCAAAAATTTCACAGGCTATGCCGAGAAAGTCACTTTCAAAGAGGCGCAAGTCGCCTTGCTGCTGACTGATAACGAAACCACGGAGCAAATTGCAGCTGCAACGGGTGCCGCCAAATCCACCGATCTCGGCATGGGGGGACTGAGCTTCGGTGCGGGCGGTGGTGGTCTGGGTGCAGGCTGGAGCAATACTAACGAAGCCAAAGTCATCGTGGCGGCTTTTCTGGATGCGCATAACAAGCTGGTGAGCCAGGTGCAGCAATTACAGAGCAAGGAATTGCCGCCTGCAGTGCCGAAGAAATAAGCGAAGCGTATCGCCAGTAAAAGGCTGACAGTGTGAGCTGTCAGCCTTTTTGCTATGTTGCGGTTTAGTCTGCTCCAGGCTGTGAGGCTGCACAGAATGTTTGCATTGCACAGCGTCGCAGGTGATGGCCTGAGATCGGAACGCCTATTGGGCCGGGATAGAAAAATGGGGCGATAGTTTTATTAAGAAATATTGCGCTGCATTAAGTTAAGTATTGTCAATTCTCCATATGACACTTATTTTCCGTGGGGAAAGTGCTATAACGTACACATCCAGCCGACTGATTGTTCCGCACTGTTAGGAGCCCTTATGAAACTACGTTTTGCCTCTCTCGTTGCCAGCACTTTTGGTATCGCTGTTTTCTTTTCTGGTCTGGCCAGCGCGGCCGAACACGGCAGTGAAGCCGAAGCGCAGAAAATGGTGAAAGACGGTATCGCGCTGGTGAAGTCAGCCGGTGCGGACAAAGCCTATAAAACCTTTACTGAACATCCTGACGGTGCGTTTAAAGACCGCGACCTGTATGTATTCGCCTATGATTTTGAGGGCAATTGTCTGGCCCAGGGAGCGAATGCCAAGATGGTCGGAAAAAATTTATTAGGCATGAAAGATGTGGACGGCAATGCCTTCATCAAAGGCATGATAGACATGGTCAAAGCGTCGGGTAAAGGCTGGTATGGACCCTATAAATTCAATAACCCGGCCACCCAGTCCTATGATCTGAAAAAATCCTATTGTGAGCGTGGTGCAGGAGACAGCATGCTATGCGTGGGCGTCTACGCATCTAAATAAAAGAACTGACGCAAATCGGCCCCAGCTGCGTTTTGGCTTCTTGTCGTACTTTAGCGTACTGCCTCGCCAGGCCTTGCCGAGACTATCTTGCGTCATTCCTCAATAACAATCAAAACGAGAGTTGGCATGGCGTCTCATCAGCGCCATGCTTTTTTTTTCTTATGCTTTTGTTGTGTCCGCTACGCAGGTATCCGGGCAGCGCCTGAAAATGCGCTTAAATCGTCTATACTGAGAAGCAGTCTTTCACGCAATCTGGGCGCTGCTGCAGAGGGCTATGCCGCGCCTTAGAAATACACTTCACTGTTTTGACGAGGCGCTCATGTTGCTACGTAATGCACACAAACTGTTGATTGCCACTCAGGGTTTGACGTTGATTTTTCTGTTTTGGTCAGCTGCCGGCTTGCCGCCGGAATTGGCCGCCCATTTTAATGCGGCCGGTCTGCCTGATCGTTATGCTTCACGCACTTCCCATCTGATACTGATGACTTTGCTGATCGTCGGTTTACCAGCGCTGGTCACAGGACTGGTTTCGGCCGTATTACGTGCCGATGTACCCATCAATGTGCCACATGCAGATTATTGGCTGGCGGATCAGCGTAAAGCCGCGACCATTGCCTGTCTGCGCTCCTTTGTTATGTTGATTCAGGTTTGGATGGTGCTGTTCTTCGGCTACACCCACATTCTTATCGTACAGGCTAATCAGGCGGCTGTGGTTCAGTTGCCCGCCACTGCCAGCATGCTGGGGTTGACGATTTTTCTGGCCGGGACGCTGGGTGGCGTAGGCATGCTGATCCGGCATTTTGCGCGCCCTCCGCTAGACTGCAATTAGCCGCAGCGCGCAGATAGCGCCCGTCACAGCGCTGTGACCGAAACCAGTTAGAATAGCGCTGTTGCTGGCCTCCGTGATGAAGATATATGTGCTGTTTGCAGCATGTGTATTCAGACCGCAGGTCAGTGTTGATGACGGTTCTGCTTCTGACTTGTTGCTATGCCTTATAAAATTCCTGAGTCTGTACTGGTCGTGATTTATACCCCTGCGCTGGATGTACTCTTGCTGGAGCGCGCTGACAAGCCTGGTTTCTGGCAATCGGTGACCGGCTCCAAAGATACGCCCGATGAGGCGCTGGCCTATACCGCCGCCCGTGAAGTGGCAGAAGAAACCGGAATAGACGCAAGCCTGCATCGCTTGCATGACTGGGAACTGTGCAATGTCTATGACATTTACCCGGTCTGGCGTCACCGCTATGCGCCGGGTGTCACCCAAAATACCGAACATGTATTCGGACTGTGCGTCGATGCGATTCAGGCGGTCACGCTGGCGCCGCGCGAACATTTGCAGTATCGCTGGCTGCCCTGGCATGCTGCCGCCGATGCCTGTTTTTCACCCTCCAATGCGGAAGCGATTTTGCAGCTGCCGCGCCTGCATGCGAAGTTTCATCCCGGTGCTGTTGAACAGGTCACCAGCGTATGACACTTAAAATCGCCAGCTACAATATTCATAAAGGCGTCAGCGCATTTGGTCGTCAGGCCCGTATCCATCATTTAAAAGATGCGATTGCTACGCTGGATGCGGATCTGGTGTTTTTACAGGAAGTACAGGGGCAGCATGATCTGCATGCACGCCGTCATGCACTGTGGCCACAGCAGGCTCAGCATGAATTCCTGGCCGGAGATTCGCATCATGCCGCCTATGGCATGAATGCTGTTTATAACCACGGACACCATGGCAATGCGTTGCTGAGCCGCTTCCCGATTCATTCTCAGGCTAACCATGATGTGTCTGATCATGCGTATGAACAGCGTGGCATTCTGCATGCGGTGGTCGATCATCCGGCTGCAGCTATCCATTGTTTTGTGATTCATCTGGGTTTGTTTGCTGCCAGCAGAAAGCGTCAGATTGCGGCGCTGATTGCGACCATAGAACGCGATACGCCCGCCGATGCGCCGCTGATTATTGCAGGCGACTTCAATGACTGGAATCAGCGTCTGAGTCATGATTTATACACAGCGCTGGGTGTGCGCGAGGCATTTGATATCGATGCCGGGCACCGGCATCCCGCATTTTTACCGGCCAGTCTGCATCGTCTGTGGAAGCCGTCGCGCCCAAATCATGCCAGAACTTTTCCGGCTGGCTTACCCTGGCTCTGCCTGGATCGCGTGTATCTGCGCGGCTTTGAAGTCAGTCAGGCGCGGGTCCTCAATGGTAAGCCCTGGACTAGCTTATCGGATCATGTACCGATCAGCGCTGAATTGCAGTTACTGCAGCCGGGGCAGTCTGAGCGATGAGTAAGCTAACGTTCATCGATGGCAACGATGTGCGCTTGCTACGTTCGGGCAAGGAATTTTTTCCGGAACTGCTGGGCGCGATACATGCCGCGCAGCAGGAAATTTATCTCGAAACTTATATCTTCACTGCCGACCCGACTGCCAACCAGGTCAGGGATGCGCTGAAGGCCGCAGCCCGCCGTGGCGTCACTGTCCGGGTCGTGATTGACTGGCTGGGCAGTGGCAGGGCGGCGGCAGAAACCTTGGTGGCTGACTTATGCGCTGCAGGTGTGGCTGCACGTTGTTTCAATCCCTGGTTCCGCCGTGGACTGGCGCGTACCCACCGAAAAATTCTGGTGGCCGACCGTGCCGTCGCATTGGTTGGTGGCTTGAATATTATTGACGATCTGGTGTCGGATGATGGCTGGGACTTGCCTCTCCCTTACCCACGCTGGGATTTCGCCGTCAGTCTGCGTGGACCCTTGGTACGCGTTGTGTTTCACGAGGTGGATGCGCAATGGCGGCGTACCGGTAAGCTCAATTTACGCGCCCGTTTTGCATTGATGCGGGATTTGCATCATGAAGCTAAAGTCGCACGTACCCGTTTGAGTCCGGCCGCCTTGCTGGTCCGGGATAATCTGCGTAACCGCAGCACGATCCAAAAAGCTTATCTGCAGGCGCTGGGGCAGGCAAAGCGGCGTGCGATCCTGGTCACGCCGTATTTTGCGCCGGGCCGGAAATTCCGGCGCGCACTGACAGCGGCGGCCAGTCGTGGTGTGCAGGTAACACTGGTGGTCGGGGTTGGACAATTTGCCTTACAGGATGCGGTGGCGCAGTCCTATTATCCTGGCCTGTTACGGCAGGGCGTAAGGATTATCGAATATCATAAAACCCAATTGCATGCGAAAGTCGCCATCGTCGATGATGACTGGGCGACGGTCGGCTCGAGTAATTTCGACGCCTTGAGCCTGTTTCTGAATCATGAAGCCAATATCGTGATTCAGGATGCTGAATTTACCGCTGAATTAGAGACAGAACTCAATCAGGGGATAGCCGACGGCAGCGAAGTGCAGGAGGCGGATTTTTCCAGCCTGCCGTGGACGCGCAAGCTGTGGAATGGCTTCGCTTTTCTGGTGTACCGCAATCTGATGCGCATCATGACTTCCGGGCATTACGGCTGATGACGCTGCTACACGGCATAGATTTCACCTCCGCACCCAGTCGTCGGAAAGGCGTGACGATCGCGACTGCGGTCGCGCAGGATGGAATGCTGGCGCTGAGTGGCCTCACGAGGCTGCATAGTCTGGCCGAATTCTCTGCGTGGTTACAGCAACAGGAACACTGTGTGGCCGCGTTTGACCTGCCGTTTTCACTGCCGCGTGAACTGATCGGGCAGCAGGGCTGGCCGCAGCACTGGCCCGCGCTGATCGCTGAGCTGAGCACGCTGAGCCGGGCCGGTTTGCGTGAGGTCTGCAAAGCCTTTTGCGATGCCAGACCACCCGGTAATAAATTTGCCCATCGCGCCACCGACCGGCCTGCCGGTTCTTCACCTTCGATGAAATGGGTGAATCCACCCGTCGCCTACATGCTGCATGCGGGTATGCCGCTGATAGTGCAAGCTGGCTTTTCGGTGCCCGGCATGCATCTGGCGCAATCGCACAAAATTGCGCTGGAAGCCTATCCCGGCATGGTTGCACGCAGCATCACCCGGCTGTCGTATAAAAGTGATGATAAAGCGAAGCAGGATGCATCCCGTACAGAGCAGCGCAGCCGCATCATCGCTGCCATTGAAACCGGCGCCACGCCCTGGCAAACTCCGCTGCAATTAGGGCCGTGGCGCGATGCGATTCTGGCCGATGGCAGTGCCGATTTGCTTGATGCGGTGCTGTGTCTGCTGCTGGCGGGCTGGGCCTGGCAGCGGCGGGAACAACAGTTTGGCTTACCTTCCTTTGACGCATTGGAGGGCTGGATCGTCGGCTGTGATCTGCTGATCCCCTGAGCCATGCCGGCGTCAGCTGCGTCGGCTGTTGGTACTAGCGCTGATGCAGCACAGAAATGGCTTGTAATTCATCTGAGGCTGCAATACATTGCTTCAAAATAGAATGAACGTACGAAAATTTTGCGCAGCCTGGCTGTCCGTCAGCACTGACTGCGCCACCTTCGTTTTACCTATCCCCATGACAGACACCACCCGTATTGATAAATGGCTCTGGGCTGCGCGTTTTTTTAAAACCCGCAGTCTGGCCACCCACGCCGTTGAATTAGGCCGCGTGTTACAGAATGAACAAAGAGTTAAACCGGCGCACAGCGTTAAACCCGGCGATTTGATCCAGGTTACCCATGGTGAGCAAACCTGGGAAATCCATGTCCTGCGCATCCTTGAAATGCGCGGGCCAGCAGCGGTGGCGCAGACCATGTATCAGGAAACCGAGGACAGCCTGGCGCGCCGTCACACCCAGGCTGAGAACCGCAAGTATTACCGCGAACCGGCCGCTGCGATACAGGGACGACCGACCAAGCGGGATCGCCGTCAGCTCGACTTTGACCGTTCCTGAGTCGCCGGGACGCTTGCAATCACAGACAACATTGAAAAAACAGCCGGAGCCTGAAGCAATGAAATACCGCTGTCGCAAAACAAATAGATACTCTCCTCTAAAGGCGGAAAGCAGTTTGACTTTTCATGCGCTCTGACTAATAGTACGAGCGTTCGATTAATTCACTCGTTTGCATATTTTTGCTAAACGTAAAGCATTTCAAAATAAGCAATGTAATATGAATATGACATCGAAATTCATGCGCAAAGGGGAATTGACCCGCGCGGCTATCCTGGATGTGGCTCTGGATGCCGCCAGTCGTGACGGCATAGAAGGCCTGACTATAGGCTTGCTGGCTGACAAGATGAACATGAGTAAGTCTGGCGTTTTTGCCCATTTCGGCTCACGCGAGGATTTACAGATCGAAGTGCTGAAGCTGTATCACCATCACTTCGAGCAGGAAGTGTTCTACCCGAGTATGAAAGAAGAGCGCGGCTTACCGCGCCTGCAGTCGATGTTTGCATTGTGGATTAAGCGCGTGACGGTGGAAATCGCTTCCGGTTGCATCTACATCAGTGGTGCGGCGGAATACGATGACCGGCCTGGTCCGATCAGGGATGAACTGGTCGGCATGGTCAGAGCCTGGCAGGGTGCATTGCACCGCGCTGCCACCCAGGCAATTCAGCTTGGGCATTTGCGCGCCGGGGTCGATCCGGAGCAGATAGTGTATGAAATGTATGGCCTGATACTGGCGTTACACCACGATGCGCGCTTCTTGCGCAAACCTGGCAGTGTCGACCGGGCCCAGGCAGGTTTTGAACGTATGATCGAATGCTATGCACCAGTCGGAGAAGCTGCTTAAGCCGATACCAGACTGTTTTTTTCAGTAGCGACAGGGGCGCTTGTCATGTGCCGGACATGCCTGTCACTAGTTTCGTAAATTTAACTATTTAATTTTGCCGTCAGGAGATAATCATGGGTCAATATATCGCTCCATTGCGTGATATGCAGTTTGTTTTGCATGAATTACTGAATGTCGAATCCGAGCTCAAGCAATTGCCAGCACACGCGGAAGTCGATGCCGATATCATCAACCAGATTCTGGAAGAAGGCGGCAAATTCACCTCTGAAGTACTGTTCCCGCTGAACCATTCCGGTGACCGCGAAGGCTGCCACCACGACAAAGCGACACACACTGTCAAGACACCAAAAGGCTTTAAAGAAGCCTACGAACAATACATCGCTGCAGGCTGGCCTGCTTTGTCCTGCGATCCGGAATTTGGTGGTCAGGGCTTGCCGCTGGTCGTCAACAACTCTTTCTATGAAATGCTGAACTCGGCCAACCAGGCATGGACCATGTACCCAGGTCTGTCCCATGGCGCCTACGAGTGCATTCATGAGCACGGCACAGACGAACAAAAATCGCTGTACCTGCCTAAACTGATTTCCGGCGAATGGACAGGCACCATGTGTCTGACTGAGCCACACTGCGGTACCGATCTGGGTCTGCTGCGTTCTAAAGCAGAACCTCAGGAAGACGGTACCTACAAAATCACTGGCGCTAAGATTTTCATCTCGGCTGGTGAACACGATATGTCACACAATATCGTCCATCTGGTACTGGCACGTCTGCCAGGCGCACCGGAAGGTTCGAAAGGTATTTCCCTGTTCATCGTGCCTAAGTTCCTGCCGAATGCAGATGGTTCTAACGGTGCACGTAACCCGATTTTCTGCGGCGCGATCGAAGAAAAAATGGGTATCCACGGTAACTCTACCTGCCAGATGAATCTGGATGGCGCAACTGGCTGGCTGATCGGCGGCCCGCACAAAGGTCTGAACGCGATGTTCGTGTTCATGAACGCAGCACGTCTGGGTGTTGGTATGCAAGGTCTGGGTCTGACTGAAGTCGCGTATCAAAACGCGCTGGTGTATGCAAAAGACCGTATTCAGATGCGTAGCCTGTCCGGCCCGAAAGCATTGGACAAACCAGCAGATCCTATCATCGTACACGCTGACGTACGCCGTATGCTGCTGACCGCTAAAGCCTATGCTGAAGGTGCGCGCGCATTCTGCTCTTACGTCGCACTGCAACTCGACAAAGAACTGAACCACCCAGACGAAGCAACCCGTAAAGATTGCGCTGACGAAGTCGCTCTGCTGACACCTATCGTCAAAGCCTTCATCACTGACAACGCATGGACGTCGACTTCTGAATGTCTGCAAGTCTACGGTGGCCACGGCTTTATCGCAGAATGGGGCATGGAACAGTATGTCCGTGACGCACGTATTAACATGATTTACGAAGGTACCAATACCGTACAGTCGCTCGATTTGCTGGGTCGTAAAATCCTGATGGATAACGGTGCAAAACTGCGTAAATTCGGCGCTAAAGTACAAGCCTTTGTTGAAGCCAACGGTACTAACGAAGCACTGGCTGAATTCGTGACACCGCTGGCTGAGCTGGGTGATAAAGTCACTAAGCTGACCATGGAAATCGGCATGAAAGCCTTCCAGAATCCGGATGAAGTCGGCGCTGCTGCCGTGCCTTACCTGCGCGTTGTCGGTCATCTGGTGTACAGCTATTTCTTTGCACAAATGGCGAAAATCGCTCTGGAAAAACAGGATTCCGGCGATACATTCTACAAAGCGAAACTGGCGACCGTACGTTTCTACTTCGCCCGTCTGTATCCTGAAACAGCGATGCTGATCCGTCAGGCACGTTCCGGTTCCGCTAACCTGTTGTCGCTTGAAGCAGATTTGTTCTGATGTTTTAACACCCGGGGTGTGCATTGCACGCTGCGGGTTGGTAGTGAGGTGTGATAACACACCATGATCTTCCGGATTGACAGGCTGCGCGATGCGCGGCCTGTCGGTTCAACCCGCTGTTGAGGGAAAAGATCATTCACAGATAATTTGCTTTTCGTTGTTTTACGAATTTCAACCGAGGTTAAAAATGACCAATTTCATCGTTAAAAAAGTCGCTGTTCTGGGCGCTGGCGTGATGGGTGCGCAGATTGCCGCTCACTGCGTCAATGCAAAAGTACCTGTAGTCCTGTTCGATCTGCCAGCAAAAGAAGGTCCAAAAAACGGCATCGTTCTGCGCGCGATAGAAAACCTGAAAAAACTCAATCCTGCTCCTTTGGGTAACAAAGATGATGCAGCATTAATCGAAGTCGCCAATTACGAAGACAACCTCGATGTACTGGCTGGCTGCGATCTGATTATTGAAGCCATCGCTGAGCGCATGGACTGGAAACATGACCTGTACAAAAAGGTTGCTCCACACATTGCGCCAAATGCGATCTTCGCATCGAATACTTCCGGTCTGTCCATCACTGCCTTGTCTGAAGGCTTCGAGGCAGAACTGAAAGCCCGTTTCTGCGGCGTACACTTCTTCAATCCACCACGCTATATGCATTTGGTGGAACTGATACCTACCGTGTCTACCCGTGCTGAGATCATCGACCAGCTCGAAGGCTTCCTGACCACTACGCTGGGTAAAGGCGTGGTACGCGCTAAAGACACACCGAACTTCATCGCTAACCGCGTTGGTATTTTCGGTATGCTGGCCACCATCTATGAAGCAGAAAAATTTGGTCTGACCGTAGACGTAGTGGATGACCTGACCGGTAAAAAACTGGGCCGTGCTTCTTCCGGTACTTTCCGTACTGCGGACGTCGTTGGTCTGGACACCATGGGTCATGTAATCAAAACCATGCAGGACAACCTGGCGGATGATCCTTTCTTCGCTGTCTACAAAACGCCGGACGTATTGGCTAAGCTGGTAGCGGCGGGCGCGCTGGGTTCCAAGACCGGTGCCGGTTTCTACAAAAAAGTCGGTAAAGACATCCAGCGTCTGGATTTCGCATCCGGCGAATATGTAGCGGGTGGAGCCAAGGCAGACGACGTAGTTGCGCGTATGCTCAAGGAAAAAGATCCGGTCAAGAAAATGAAGACTCTGCGTGAATCCAGCCATGTACAGGCACAGTTCCTGTGGGCGATTTTCCGCGATGCTTTCCACTACATCGCTGTGCATGGCGCAACGATCGCTGACAATGTACGCGATATCGACTTCGCAATGCGCTGGGGCTTTGGCTGGAACGTGGGTCCGTTTGAAACCTGGCAGGCATCTGGCTGGCAGGAAGTGGCAGGCTGGGTCAAAGAAGATATCGAAGCAGGCAAGGCACTGTGCAACACACCATTGCCAGCCTGGGTATTCGATGGCCGCACCGGCGTCCACAGCGCAGAAGGTTCCTGGTCGCCAGTCAGCAGCAGCTATGTACCACGCTCTGCACTCAAGGTATATGACCGTCAGGTATTCCGTGCACCGGTACTGGGTGCAGGCGCAGAAAGCGGTGCCAATGCAGGCACGACTTTCTTCGAAGATGAATCGGTCCGCATCTGGCATCAGAACGATGATGTGCTGATCCTGTCCATGAAAACCAAGATGCACGTGATTGGCCCAGGCGTGATCGAAGGCATGGAAAAAGCCATCGCTGAAGCCGAGAAGAATTTCAAAGGTCTGGTGATCTGGAGTGCGGATGCAGCCGATGGCGGTGCATTCTCTGCCGGTGCTGATCTGCAAGCGATGCTGCCGCTGTTCATGTCCGGTGGCATCAAGGCGATTGAGCCTGCGATCTCCCGTCTGCAAAATGCCCATCAGGCACTGAAATACGCGAACATCCCGGTCGTGGCTGCGGTCTCCGGTCTGGCACTGGGTGGCGGTTGTGAATTGATGATGCATGCTGCGAAGCGTGTGGCATCGATCGAATCCTACATCGGTCTGGTAGAAGTCGGCGTTGGTCTGGTTCCTGGCGGTGGTGGTCTGAAAGAAGCCGCAGTACGTGCTGCAGCGGATGCCAAAGGCACAGACTTGCTGCAATTCCTGAAGAACTACTTCACCAATGCAGCGACTGCAGCGGTTTCCAAATCTGCGCTGGAAGCGAAGAAAATGGGTTACCTGTCTGATAGCGACGTAATCGTGTTCAACCCTTATGAGTTGCTGCATGTAGCGAAAGTAGAGGCTCGTGCGATGTTCGATGCAGGCTACCGCGCACCGATGAAAAAACTGGTACCTGTCACTGGCCGTCATGGCATCGCGACCATAGGCGCACAGTTGATCAATATGCGTGACGGTGGCTTCATCTCTGCGCATGACTTCAAACTCGGCAAGATGATTGCAGAAGTAGTTTGCGGTGGCGATATCGACAATGGCAGTCTGGTCAGCGAACAATGGTTGCTCGATATGGAGCGTAAAGCGTTTATGGAATTGCTGAATCATCCGAAAACGCAAGAGCGCATCATGGGCATGATGCAAACCGGCAAACCAGTACGTAACTAATTAAAAGCTTAAAGACCAAAAACCCTTGGACACAGAGACACGGAGACACAGAGATGGCACAGAGAGCACCCTGTAGTGTTGACTTCCTCTGTTTTTCCTCTGTGTCTCTGTGCCTCTGTGGTGAGGGGTTTTTGAAGATTAAGCCTGAGCTGACCTTAACGAATTGAGGTAATCAAAAATGACTAAACAACTCCAAGACGCGTATATCGTCTCTGCTACCCGTACCCCTATCGGTAAATCCGGTCGCGGTATGTTCCGTAACACCCGTCCGGATGATCTGCTGGTGCGCGTACTGCAATCGGCTATGGCACAGGTACCGAATCTGGATCCTAAACTGGTTGAAGACGCGATTGTTGGCTGCTCCTTCCCGGAAGGCGCACAGGGTCTGAATCTGGCACGTATGGGCGTATTGCTGGCTGGTTTGCCGAATACCATCGGTGGCGTCACCATCAACCGTTACTGCGCATCCGGTATCACTGCCGTGGCGATGGCAGCGGACCGTATCCGTGTTGGTCAGGCTGATGTGATGATCGCAGCTGGTGTGGAATCCATGTCTATGGTGCCTATGATGGGCAGCAACCCATCCATGAACATGGCGATCCTGAACGACGAAAACGTCGGCATGGCTTACGGCATGGGTCTGACAGCTGAAAAAGTCGCACAGCAATGGAAAATCTCGCGTGAAGCGCAGGATGCATTTGCGCTGCAATCGCACCAGCGCGCGATCGCTGCGCAGAATGCGGGTTACTTCGATGCAGAAACCACTTCCGTGGACATCATCGACCGTGTACCAAATCTGATCACTGGCGAAATCGAACTGAAAACCCGCACTGTGAGCCGTGATGAAGGCGCACGTCCAGACACCACCATCGAAGGCCTGGCACGTCTGAAGCCAGTGTTCGCTGCCAAAGGTTCTGTCACTGCCGGTAACAGCTCCCAGACTTCCGACGGCGCAGGTGCTTTGCTGATCGTTAGCGAAAAAATCCTCAAGCAGTTCAACCTGACACCGCTGGCACGTTTCGCGTCTTTCGCAGTACGTGGCGTACCACCGGAAATCATGGGTATTGGTCCTAAAGAAGCGATTCCGGCTGCTTGCCGTGCCGCTGGCATCACTCAGGATCAGATCGACTGGTTTGAACTGAATGAAGCGTTTGCAGCACAATCGCTGGCCGTGGTGCAGGATCTGGGTCTGGACCCAGCCAAGGTCAATCCTATGGGCGGCGCGATCGCTCTGGGCCATCCACTCGGTGCAACCGGTGCCATCCGTTCCGCAACCACTATCCATGCGCTGCATCGTAACAACCTGAAATACGGTATGGTCACGATGTGCGTGGGTACCGGTATGGGCGCAGCAGGTATTTTCGAACGCTGCTGATAGTCCGCATTGGGTTCTGAGAAAAACCGCACAGAGCGATTTGTGCGGTTTTTTTTCAGACCCAAAGTCCGCGCAGGCGCTGACCGCTGACGCTACAATGCCAGACGTGCAAACACATTACAGAACATCACAGAACATATAACGGGACACAACATGGATATTCAGACTCAGACCGAACAAGGCGTATTGACCATACAGTTCAATCGTCCGGAAAAAAAGAATGCGATCACCCAAAGCATGTACCAGACCATGGCCGATGCCTTGCGTGCAGCGGAAACCGATAGCGCAGTGCGCGCCATCCTGATCACCGGCCAGCCAGAGATTTTCACGGCGGGCAATGATCTGGAAGACTTCATGAAAAACGCCAGCAGCTTTGCCACCAGCACTGCGGTACCGCCGGTGTACCAATTCATGCAGGCGCTGAATGAATCCAGCAAACCGGTCATCGCAGCCGTGTCCGGCGCAGCAGTGGGTATCGGTACCACTCTGCTCATGCATTGTGACCTGATTTATCTGGCCGATAATGCCAAGCTGTCCATGCCTTTCACGCAACTGGGTCTGTGCCCGGAATTCGCATCCAGCATGGTGTTCCAGCAAATCGTCGGTTATCAGCGTGCAGCAGAAAAACTGATGCTGGGCGAGGCCTTCAGCGCACAGGAAGCGTTGGAGATGGGCTTTGTGAACAAGGTATTGCCTTTGGCTGAGTTACTGCCTTATGCGCAGCAGGTTGCTGCTAAACTGGTCGCTTTGCCAGCTGCTTCCATCCGCGTCACTAAACGTCTGATGAAGGCGAACCAGCCAGCCGCGATACAAGCCAAGATGGCAGAGGAAAACCAGCATTTCGCTGCGATGCTGGCAGCACCGGAAGCGCGTGAAGCCTTCATGGCCTTCTTCCAAAAACGTAAGCCGGATTTCAGTCAGTTCAACTAAGCTGACACTGAGCTGTAACTCAGGTTTGCGGTCGCCGCACCAACGAATATGTGAATAAGTCCAGCATCATGCTGGCCTTATGCACATTCTGAGCCTGGCTGTCGGATTTACAGTATGCCGGGCAGGAACTGGATGCCGGTACGTTTCACCAGTTCTTCATAGCTGATAGGCTTGCCCGCTTTGGCATCGTCAGCGTTTTCCACCCAATACGCCCAGGCCCGTTTTTCAGACGGGTCATACATCAGTTTGTATAAATACTTAGGTACCCAGACCTGGTTCCTGCCTATGGTTTGTGGCTGGGTGTCGAATACCGGGCCAGTCACGATATAGACATCGCCGGTGGCGCGCATTGCGTATTTGCGTGCAGCTTTTTCGATATTGGCCCAGGTCTTGCGATTATTTTCCGGCGCTTGCGGCACCATATTCGCCAGAGAAAAGCTCTGCGCCATGCCTTCATCACTCGCCATATCACCAGCCGGTGCCATGTGACCACGGTCAAAACCAGAACCTTTGTAATCCTCCAGCTCGGCCCGTTCTGCGCGTGGTAAACGCGCATCGGCAAAGAAACGATTGGTTCTTTCCTTATCCTGGGCATCCAGCACACTGCGCCGGTTCAGCTTTTCTGCGACGTACAATGGGGTGCGGCTTTTACCGGAATGCATGACCGCAAACTTGGAAAAACACAGAGGCCGGGTGTTGAGCTGATGCGCATTCGGAATCACAGGTGCAGTTTCTTTGGCAAAAAACTGAGGGCAATCTGAAAACGGAGTAGTGGCACTGGCAACGCTGACGACGCTGGCCATACTGGTTGCGGCAGCGAGTACCAGTCTTAAAGCAAACTTCTTGAACATATCTGGGCAATTCAGAGGACAAAAAACGGGGTTACTGCATGCGTATCCGGCGGATAATCCAGGGACAGGATTGTCTCCAATACAGCATGTTTGTATCGGTGCAAGATTCTACCGAGAAATCTATTGAAGTCCAGCAATATAAGAAAAGAAAGATTGAATTCCGTGAAAGATAATGTTAATTAGAGTAAATATTGATAATCTGCTTATGCTTCAGTTACGCGGGATAGCCAAAAGAAATCCTTGTCGCAGCCGTAACAGATGAAATTGAAAGAGGAATTTTTTCGCTATGAAACGCAAAAATTTGCAATCTGCGCTGGCTAAGCCACGTAATCCGCATGCGCTGGCGGCGCGCTTACGCAATGCCGGAGCCCATAGCGGGCCGCATCCTTTGCGTGAGGACAGGCGTAAGCAAAAGCAACAATTACGTTCGGCCCTCGCCAGGTCGCGCAATGGTCTGGGCGAGGATTGAGCAATAGCATGGGGCGCAAAGCTGGCCAAGCAGATGGCAACTTCAAGTCATATTTCTCATTGACATGTTATTTACATATAAAATGCTTATCATATGGCAATTGTTGACATCGTTTGCGTGTAGCTGGCGCAGGCAGAACACAACTTCACACTGGACTTATTTCTGAAACCACATGCAAAACCAGCCTACAGTGACGATCAGCGGCGCAAGCGATGCGGACAACGCGGCCCAGTTAGCGTCACAGCATTATTACAAGCACTATCAGATCGAGGGGCGGCTGGGTGAAGGTGGCTTCGGTCATGTCTTTCAGGCCTGGGACCCTAAGCTGTGCCGCCATGTCGCGATCAAACAGCTGAAAATCGACAGTCAGGAATCTGGCCCGGCAAGCACTAAGCTGCTCAAAGAAGCGCGCCTGGCCGCCTCGCTCAAACATGCCGCCTTTGTGCAGATATTTGCGATTGAAGATGATGTCTCCCCGGCCGCTATTGTGATGGAGCTGGTACAGGGGAAAACCCTGAAGCAGTTCATGCAGCAAGGCCCGGTATCGGCGCTACGTGCAATCGAATGGCTGGTGCAGGTGGCGGCCGCGATGCAGATTGCGCATCAGGCTGGCTTGGTACACGGCGATCTCAAGCCCTCGAACCTGATGGTGGAAGCTTCGGGCCGTGTACGCATTCTGGACTTTGGACTGGCTTCGCAAGACGATGCCCAGGCCACCGGTTCGGTCAGTTATGCGGATCCGCAAGGAACGATTGCTTACATGGCGCCGGAGCGTTTGTTAGGACGCGCCGCCGATGCGCAGGCTGATGTATATGCGCTCGGTGTGATGTTGTATGAGGCCGTGGCTGGTCACCGGCCCTTTCCGGAATTACAGGGGCTGGCACTGGCAGCAGCACATATGCAATCCAATTCCGACAGCTGGAGCTTTCCGCCACAGTTAGAAACCACGGTCGTACAACTGATACTCAGCATGACGGCACGCCAGCCTGAGCGCCGGATTGTGGGCATGGCAGCAGTGCTGGAACGCATGCAAGACTTGCTGGAGCATGCGGATGCCAGCGGCATGCTTGCCCGCACGACAGTATCCGATACGCTGCCAGTCGCTGCGCCTGCCCAGCTGATTTCCGGGCAAAGTCAGATACTCTCGGCTTCCTGGCGACGTTATATCGGTATCGTCGGCGTCATGGCAGTACTGAGCTTGGTCGTATGGAAGACTTATCCTTATCTGGAAGATAATTTCAGTCTGCTCAAACCGTATTCAGAAGCATTGAGTATGCAGCAAGGCATACAGGCTGTGCAGTTGTTTGACCGCCCGGGTAACCTGAATAAAGCGACTAAGCATTTTGAAACCATACTCAGGCACAACCCCGAAAACGCAGCTGCCATGGCTGGCATAGCACTGGTGTACAGTCTTCGCTATACCAGTGATGAGAAAGATGAAATCTGGCTAAGCAAGGCAGATGCGAGTGTGCAGCATGCGCTGAAGCTTAGTCCAAATCTCGCTATTGCGCATGCTGCCAATGGTTTTTTTCAAATGAATAAAGGACGCGGAAAAGAAGCGTTGGAGATTTTCGATAAAGCCCTTTCACTGGATGTAATGAATTGCTTTGCCTGGTATGGGAAGTTTGAAGCTCTTTTGTTTTTGGGGCGTTTGGAAGATGCACGTAATTTTGCGCAGGAAGGACGTAAACGCTTTCCAAACGATCGTTTATTTGCCGATAGTTTGGGCACGACATATTACACTGTTGGTAACTACACCTCTGCCGAACAAGCCTTCCGTGACAGTATACGTTTGCAACCTGACGCAGTGAATGCCTACGCAAATCTGAGTGCGACCTTGAGCGCTCAGGGTCGAACAGAAGATGCACTACACGTCCTTCAGCAGGGCTTACAGATACGCTCCAGTGGCAGGCTGAATACGGCGCTGGGTTTCGCTTTATTTCAAAAGGCTGATTATCTGGGGGCTGCCAGTGCGTTCGAGCTGGCCGTGGCACCCGACAAGGGGAATCCTGCCAATTATGTGTATTGGGCCAATCTGGCGGATACTTTGCTATGGATACCTGGCCGTAAGCCAGAAGCGCGCAATGCTTATCTGAAAGCCAGGGAATTATTGATGCCGCAATTGCAGCGTGCGCCTGAAAATGTGACGCTGTTGTATCGGATGGGCTTATACAACGCAAGGCTGGGCCAAAAAGAAGAGTCGGTGCGCCATATGCGGCATGCGCTGGAACTGGCGCCTAACAATGGGAAAATACATTTTTATGCCTGTCTGGCATATGAATTGCTAGGTAACAGGCAGCAGGCTTTGGTTGAGGTTAAAAAAGCTGTGCAACTTGGCGTCTCGCTCAAGTTAATAGAAGCGGAACCGGATTTAATGGCCCTGCGCCGTGATCCGGCTTATTTGAAGTAGAACTTAATATTGCGGAGTCTGAATGGCAAAGAATTATGTATTTACTGTGGATTTGAGATACGGCGGTACCACGCCATCTTTTCTGATCTTCTTGGATGGCAAGGATATCCTGCCTTTGAATACCATGCCCCCGCTGGCTTACGGTGACACGCTTAGTTTCTCATTTAAAGGACGTGAAGTCCTGGATGGTACGATGTACTGGCGCCCGCTGGCAAATGATTTGCCACTGAATCCATTTGCCGGGCAGGAGGGATTTAAATTTCCAGTGAAAGAAGGCGATACATTTACCGTCGACAGACAGTCCGGTAACTGGAGCTTCGTGATCACGGGTACCTATCAGGCAACCCTGACCTTTGGTCATGCAGCGATCAGCATCCCTTTCCTGATTGATCCTGAAGCAGACGTAGGGACGGGAATGGGCCCGGGTCCAATCTGATCTGTACTGCATGGATAAAAAAACCGGCTGAGGCCGGTTTTTTTGTTTTCATTCTTACTGCGACGAGCAAGGCGATCAGGCCAGCAGCTTATCCGCTGAGTGCGCTAATCGCGATGATGCGTGCGTAACGGCGCAGGCTTTCGGCTGGGGTTTTGAGTTTGTGGGCAGCTTGCTCGATGATGCCCTGGCTTGCATCCAGCACGGCGCGTAATTCTGCGACCGGTATCTGTTCTGCTTTGCGTATCTGGCTATGCTGCTCCAGCAATTTATACATGGAGGGCCGCGAAATACCCAGTTCCTGCGCTGCGCCCTGGATATACCAGTCATGTTGTACCATCGCCTGCAGTACATCGTCTTCACTCAGGTCAGCCAGTTTCTTACGTACCGCAGGCGGTGCCTCTATGCCTTTCGTTGCAAGGCTCGCCGTGGGTGTGACTGGCTTAGCTGATGCGATGCTGCTGCGCTCTTTGCTGGCGCCGACCAGCTGATGGAAGTCGGCGGGCTGCCCGGCCTGCAGTGCAAGCAGTATGCGGCGCAGTACATGACTGAGCTGACGGATATTGCCTGGCCAGTCGTAAATCAATAAGTCGCTGATCAGTGAAGTGGGTAAGCTCACCGGATACTCGAGTTTATTTTGCTTGAGCAGATACAGGATCAGTACACCGATGTCTTCGCGGCGTTCACGCAGTGGCGGCAAATGAATCACAAAACTTTCCAGACGGCGTAACAAGGCCTGATTGAAATTCTCACCGTATAAATCCTGATCGGTCGCTGCGATCAGGCGTGCACTGGCATGTAAATCCTGGGCCGCGCCGAGTGGCCGGTAATCGCCGGTTTCCAATACCCGTAGCAGCATGGGTTGTATGCTGGCCGGGGTATTGCCGATTTCATCTAAAAACAGGGTGGCGTTTTCCGCTTCGGCAAATAAGCCCTTACGTGCCTGTTGTGCGCCGGTGTATGCGCCACGCGCTGCGCCAAACAAATCGGCGGCGGCCAGTGATTCGTTCAAGGCCGCCATATTGACGGTCACCATCTGGCTGTGACGACGCTGGCTGTGCTGATGTATACCTCGTGCCGCAATTTCTTTACCGGTGCCGGTCTCGCCCAGCAGCAGCACAGGGAAATCGGTATTGGCCACCTGACGGATCTGGTCGCGCAGCAGTATCGCGCTGCTGCCAACACCGATCACGCCTTCCATCTCATTCATCTTAGGAAGGCATTGCATCCAGTGCAGACAAAGCAGCACGGCGCGCCCGAGTCCGAGTATCAGACCCTTGCTCAGTTGTTCCTGCGTGATGTGAACCGCGGCATGGATAGGTACGCCATTGACTTCGACCACCATACGGCTGGCGGGCGGCGTAATCAGTACACCCTGATCGCCATTGCGTTGTATGCGCAGCGCCTCGCGCGATATGCCGCCATGACCGAGTGGCAGTGCATCTTTGCCAGCCAGCCGGAAGGCGGGGCTGAAGCGGCTCAGCTCCATTTCGGCCTGGGGATCAGCAACGATAAACTGCTCGCCGACGCGATTGCTGTCCGGATGCCAGGCGATGGTCAGCCCCAGCATCGGACTGTTACTGCCTGCGACCAGCAGAGAAGGAGAGGTCATGGTGTGATCGCTGAAACTCATGGAGACCTTTTCTTGAAAATACATGTAAAGCAGTGAATGTAAATTTCATTGCCTGTCATGTCAATTTACATATAAAAGCAGCTGCTCCGCAGCGCATGTTACGCGCTGTCCAGATGCCCCGGACGAGTTAGCTGCTGACATTGCTGTCTTTGCCACTGACATTAAAGCTGGCATTAGTTTTGCTGTCTGAGCCGACAGCTTTACAGTAGATTGACAGCAGCCGGGTGGAACATGCAATTTGCATGCCCTCATTTGGAACTGATATTGAGCTTATTTTGAACGAATACACAGGAGAAAAGCATGCCGGTACATCTGTTATCTGGAACAGTCATTCTGATTCTGGCGATCAGCGTCTTGTACTTGCACAGAAAACTAAAATTAACACGTCAAATGACGCTGCGTCTGATCCTGGATGATGTGTATTACGCTAACGTGCATCAGGAATTGCTGAGCCAGTTTGAAGAACTGGATACCTTGGAGGATAAGGTGATGGAAACGCAGGAATGTCTGGACGTACTCAGACAAAAAGCACCGTATGCCGATGAGTTTGCCTGGAATTCAGCGCTGAAGACTTTTCGCGCATCCTGATTTTGCCGCAAGAGAAAACGCCGCAACGCTTGAGCGTATGCGGCGTTGGTCTTTACGCGATCATGGCAGGATTTTTTGCTGACTTATTCCGATGACTTATCTCCCGCTGGCTTTGGCCTGCGCACGCAATTGCATCAGACTCGCGCCCGGCGTAATCAGATTGCCGTCATAGCGCAATTCTATCAGCGCAGGCAACTGGTGGTCACGGGTGTGCTGCAGCGCGCGTTCCAGTGCCGGGCCAAATTCTGCCGTCGTCAATACGGTTTCTCCACTCGCACCATAGGCACGCGCCAGCGCGGCAAAATCAGGATTATGTAATTCCGTGCCGGACACCCGTTCCGGGAATTCCCTCTCCTGATGCATGCGTATGGTGCCGTACATGCCATTGTTAAACACGATGATGACGATGCCGGCGCGGTATTGCACGGCGGTGGCCAGCTCCTGACCATTCATCATGTATTCCCCATCACCCGCAAATGTGATCACGCAGCGTTCCGGTGCGGTGAGCTTGGCGGCCACGCCGGACGGCACGCTGTAACCCATCGCGCCTGAAGTCGGTGCCAGCTGGGTGCGCATGCCGGCATAACGGAAGTAACGATGGGCCCAGGTCGCGTAATTGCCTGCGCCATTGGTAATGATGCTGTCAACCGGTGCCAGGCGCATGATGTCCTGTACCACTTGCCACAGATTGAGCGGCGCATTTTCTTTGGCAAAAATGGCGGGTTCCTGCTGCCAGGCATGCAGTTCTTCCTTGGCTTCAGCCACGCTTTGCTGCCAGCGGGCGGCGCTTGCTAACTTGCCCTGTTTGCTGAGTTCAGACAGCGCATGCGCGAATTCCTTCATGCCGCTGTTGATCATCAGCGGTGCCTGATACACGCGTCCCAGTTCCAGCGCATCGCTGTGTACATGGACCAGTGTTTGTTTGGGTATCGGGGCTTCCAGCAGGGTATAGCCACCGGTCGTCATTTCACCCAGACGTGGGCCGATTGCGATCACCAGATCGGCTTGCTGTATGCGTTTTGCCAGCTGTGGGTTGATGCCGATGCCGACATCACCGATGTAGTTAGGATGCGCATTGTCCAGCAAATCCTGGAAGCGGAAAGCGCAGGCGACCGGCAAATGATTCAGTTCTGCGAATTCACGCAACTGCGTGCAGGCGGTCTGATCCCAGCCGCTGCCGCCCAGTATCAGCACAGGGCGCTCAGCCGCCTCCAGCATGCTGCGCAACTGGCTTAGTTGTGCTGGTGAAGGGTAAGCCTGTACCGGCGTGTAATGCAGGGTGTCTGCGACTTCCACGGTCTGGGCCAGCATGTCTTCCGGCAGTGCCAGCACCACCGGGCCAGGGCGGCCACTGGTGGCAACCTGGAAGGCGCGCGCGATGTATTCGGGCACACGGTCGGCACGGTCTATTTGCGCCACCCATTTCGCCATAGGACCAAACATGCGGCGGTAATCGATTTCCTGAAAGGCTTCGCGTTCCACAAAATCATTGCCGACCTGGCCGATGAATAAGATCATCGGCGTCGAATCCTGATACGCGGTATGCACGCCTATCGAGGCATTGGTGGCACCCGGTCCGCGCGTGACGAAGCAGATGCCGGGCTTGCCTGTCATCTTGCCATAGGCATCGGCCATAAATGCCGCGCCGCCTTCCTGGCGGTTAATGATGAAGCGTATCGCGCTGTCATGCAGCGCATCCAGCACCGGCAGGTAACTCTCGCCGGGTACACCAAAAATTGTCTCAACTCCGTGTACGCGCAATGCGTCCACCACCAACTGACCACCAGAGCGTAATGTCTTCATTCTATTTTTTATCGTTGTTGGTCTTACCTGATCTGCCGCAGCAAGTTTGGGTAAGCCTGTGTTTTATCAAAGGAAACCGTACGCTACCAGAAACTGCGCCATATTTGGAATGGAATCCATAGCCCTGATACAGACTGGATGACAGGCCATTTTGGCTTGGAAAGCCGCATGGAATATAGGTCTTCTATTTGAAAATCAGTCATTTCAGCTCTGTGCGGGCGTAGGGAAATCACAACAACGGCAATCAACTGGTCTTAGCCGGGATGGCGGCGCTATCAGGGCGCGGCGTGGATAATCAGGGCGGGATGGCCTGCTTTCGGTTACAATAGCGCCCGAAGCAGGCCAGACAATCGCTGGTTGCCATAGCAATGTGGTGACGGGAGGAAGGTCCGGACTCCACAGAGCAGGGTGACGGCTAACGGCCGTACGTTGAAAGTCGCAGGCTTAGCTTGCGATATAAGACGAGGAATAGGGCCACAGAGACGAGCGTATTTAGTTACGGTGAAACGCGGTAACCTCCACCCGGAGCAATTTCAAATAGGCACGCGTTGATGTGGCTCGCGGAGCGTGCGGGTAGAAAGCTTGAGCGGCGGAGCAATCCGTCGCCTAGAGGAATGATTGTCATAGTCGCTCATAGCAATATGAAAGACCGTAACAGAATCCGGCCTACCGGCCTGCTTTACTTCTAATTCACTTCTTGTCACGGTGCGGCGCAGCTTAGGGCTGAGGGCCGCAGCACATGGGCAAATCAGCCCGCGCATCCCGCTTTCCGGTCTATTTCACCGCTGCTCACGCTCAGGATGAGATAAATCGAAGTTTCAGTCCAAAGTTTCAGGCAAAATCAAAATCACTGGTGTTACACTTAGCCGTTTTCCTGCTGCCATCGCAGCTGTATGTCGCAGTATGCAGCGTGGCAGCTGGTGTACCGGGTCTGCCGGGTCTGCCGTGTCTGATAACAAGCTTCGACGTAAAAAGCTACTCATTACAACATAGGACTTACGCAAAATTGTCCCGGCAAGGCTAAAAAACTCTTTGGTGCTTTGGGAAACTTCCCTGGTAAGCGATGTCCGTTACACCAGCAGGTAACATATTGCCTGAAACGCTGGCTGCACCTTGGCGGCGCAGGCAGTACGCAGTGTACAGGCGTAACCTTGAGCTATAACCTTGCTGGGGCGGTTTTGCATCAGTCCTACAACACATAAAAACGAAACGCATGGAGACAACAGGGATTAAAAAAGTGCGCGATGTGCCCTTGATGGCCTTTGTCATTTGCATCGCGTTAGTGTTGTTCGTCATCATTGCGCAAAGCTGGTGGTCGGTGCGCGAAGACCATAGCCTGACCTTGGCCGATGCACAGCAGAATAGCTATTTCACGGTACGCATCCTGGAAGAGCATGCGGGCCGGGCTTTGAGTGAAGCCCTGCGTGAAATGGAGCTGATCGGTGCAGAAATCCGTCAAAATCCTGGCAGCGTTGAGCAGGAAGCCAGGCTGCAAAAAATTCTGCGCACTCAGCATCAGGAAACCCAGTTTATCTATGCGGTATCGGTCTATAACAGCGCCGGTCTGCGTGAAGTTGCGAGTCGTCCGGCTGAACAGATGACGACAGAAAAAAATCTTCAGCGCCATAGTCAGACGCATATTTCTACCTTATTGAAAAATCCTAAAGACCGGTCGCTGGCGATTGGTTCCGCGCTCAGGCTGGATGAATCTGATTTGTGGATTTTGCCAGTGGCTCGCAATGTCTACAGTGAGGATGGTCAGCTATTGGCGATACTTGAGGTTGACATCCGTCTGGCCTATTTTCAGGATTTTTATGAACTGGTCGCGCGCGGCAGTGCAGCGGCGATTTCTTTGCATGACAGCAGTGGTAATGTGCTGGCCCGTGCGCCTTTTGATAAAGCCTATCTGGATGCGCCGCTCACGCAAAGCAACGTGATGAAGGCGATTACCGATGTCAGTAACGAAGGTTCATTACAAAGCGGCCCGCTGATGGGCGGCGCAGGGGATTACCTGTACACCTATCGTAAGATCACCGGTGTGCCGCTGACGCTGGTATATGCAAGGAATATCGACGATATCCTGGCCGACTGGAATGGCCGGGTACGTCAAAGGACGATGTTTACTGCCACCACCGTGATCTTCATCCTGGTCCTGGCGATATTGTTACTGATACAGCTCAGGCGCTTGCAGGAGTCCAAGGCAAGGTTTGATGCGAGTGAAAGCCGTTACCGTCTGCTGTTTTCCGGTGCGCAGGACGCCATCATGCTGATCAGCCGCGATTACTTATATGTCGATTGCAATCCGGCTGCAGTCACTTTACTGGGACTGAATAATGAATCGCAAATTATTGGCAAGCCAGTCGGTTGTTTTTCGCAAGCTGCACAGTCTGTGACTGGCTTCAGTCAAACTGAACGTGATGAGCTGGTCAGACTGTTGGTAGACCGTGCATTCGCCGGTATTCCGCAGCGCTTTGAATGGGTCATGAACCGCAATGGTAAGCCGTTTTACAATGAAGTCAGCTTAAGCCGGGTCGAATTGAATGGCGAGATGCTGGTATTTTGTATGGAGCGTGATATCAATTCACGCAAAAGCACAGAGCGGCTGCTGGAAGGTCAGAACCGCTTGCTGCAGCTGATAGGCGGGAATGAAGATCCTATCTACATACTGAATGCGGTTTGCGACTTTGTGCAAGAGATGCGCCCGCAGTGGATAGCTGGCATACAGCTGCTGTCAGACGATCAGCGTACCTTTGTACAGGGCGTGGGCAAGCGCTTTCCGGAGGTGCTGCTGAATCAGTTGTCGGGTTTGCCGGTCACACATGGGAATGGTATCTGGAGCGAAGCCGTGCTGGTTGCCTGCCCGGTCCAGAGTGATGACTTGCTGACTGCGCCCAGTATGCAGTTTGTAAATCAGCTGGAGGCCATTAGTCATTTGAATTCGGCCACAGCCTGGCCACTGATGGATAAGCATGGCCAGGTACTGGGATCGTTTAGCTTGCTGTTTCCGGCGAAGCCTGTGCTGAATGATGAAGACATGGGCCTGATCGGGATCATGATAGAAATCGCCAGTATCGCGATAGAAGGCCGCCGGTCCGAGAAAAAAATCCTGCAGCTCGCGCATTACGATGAACTGACCGGCTTGCCCAACCGCTTTCTGTATAACCAGCATCTGGCGAAGGCGCTGGCGCTGGCGGAGCGGAATCGCAGCCGGCTGGCGGTGCTGTTCCTGGATCTGGATCGCTTTAAAAATATCAACGATACCTTTGGTCATGACGAGGGGGATAAAGTATTGCGCAGCGTGGCTCAGCGTTTCCGCCATACCTTGCGTGAATCGGATATTGTGGCGCGTATCGGTGGTGATGAATTCATACTGCTGATCGATCAGTTCCATGAGCCACGCGACCTGGGTGATATCGCCGACAAATTGCTGTATGAAGCCTCGCAGCCGTTTGAAATCGACGGACAGGAATGTCAGCTCAGCGCCAGTATCGGGATTGCGACTTTCCCGACCGATGGTAAGGATGCGCAGACCTTGCTGAAAAATGCAGATATCGCGATGTACCGCGCCAAGAACAAAGGTAAGGATAATTACCAGTTCTATGCGTCGGAAATGAATACCCATACCGTCGAGCGGCTGGCCTTTGAGGCGCGCCTGCGTAAGGCGCTGGAACGACGTGAATTCGTGGTGTATTACCAGCCTAAGATCGCAGTCGACAGCGGCATGATCGTTGGCGCAGAAGCGCTGGTGCGCTGGAATCATCCTGAGCGCGGCATCCTGTATCCGAATGACTTCATCATGCTGGCAGAAGAGGCCGGGCTGATTCCGCGTCTGGGTATGCTGGTGCTGGATATTGCCTGCCGTGACGTGCTCAATTTCAGGCAAACCGACCCGCAGTTCGGACGTGTGGCGATTAACTTGTCCGGCTCACAGTTCAATGATATGGGCTTGCTGGAAGAGGTCAAAAGCGTAGTCGACTTCTGGCGCGTACCGGCCAATGCACTCGAATTTGAAATCACCGAAAGCATGGTGATGCATAACCGGGAACAGGCGATCAAGCTGATGGATGGCTTCAAGGATGCGGGCTTCACCTTGTCTATTGATGATTTTGGTACTGGCTATTCTTCGCTGGCCTACCTCAAACGCTTCCCGGTCGACAGCGTGAAGGTGGACCGCTCCTTCATCAAAGATATCCCCGATGATCCGAATGACACGGCGATCGTGCTGGCCATCGTCGCGATGGCGCACACGCTGGGCCTGAAGGTGATCGCGGAAGGGGTGGATGCACGCATGCAGCTTGATACCCTGCTTAACTTTGCCTGTGATGAATATCAGGGCTTTTACTTCAGCAAAGCGATTACTGCTAAAGACTTCCAGACTCTGCTTCAAAAGCAGGTCAGTAGCGGTCAGCCTATCGCGATTGATAGCATCTGACGCAGAACCGGCCGCCAGCGCCGCTGTGACGGCTTTTCCCGCCTGTAAAAAGCGGGAAGCCGTCGCTAAGATCGCTTAAATTCTTCCAAATTGTAAAAATTTAATGCCGGGAAATTCCGGCATTTTGTGTTTATTTCTGAGGTCTCACTTGCACAAAGCTGTGTAAGTCTTTCATTTATCTAAGAATTTTATTTTGGAAACATTTTGCATTGCGAGCTAAGTCATTGACTTCATTAAAGAAATTGCTTTTTTCGCCTGTAATTTTGCTTGACCATGTCTCATGCATCCTCTAAAGTGGGCATTAGTGTGAAAAAGTGTAATTTTGTGGGAAAAAATCCCAGCATTCTTATATCTTCACCAAACCACTTCCGCGTACAAGTTCAGACAAAAGGTAAATAGCGTGTTTCAGGGTCCATCCGCACTCAATCTCGATGCGAAAGGCAGGATGAGTATTCCTGCGCGCTATCGTGATGCCCTGAGCGAACGCTATCAGGGGCAAATCACCCTGACCCGTCATCCTGACGGTTGTCTGTTGCTGTTTCCGCGCCCCACCTGGGAATCCCACCGTGAACAAATCGCTGCCTGGCCTATCCAGGCGCGTGACTGGAAACGTATTTTTCTTGGTAATGCCTTCGATGTCGACATGGATAGCGCAGGGCGCATCCTGCTGGCACCGGAGCTGCGTAATGCAGTGGGCATACAGCGCGACATCATGCTGTTAGGCATGGGCAGTCATTTCGAAATCTGGGATGCCGGTCGTCTGGCTGAGAATGAAGCCAATGCCAAAGCGGCAGGTGCGCCGGATGTTTTAAATAATTTCACTTTCTGATCGCGAGCAATGACCAATCAGCAGGCGACAGAATTCACGCACACCACCGTGCTTTTGCACGAGGCGGTGGATGCCCTCGATTTGAGTGGCGAGCGTGCGCATGGCACTTATATAGACGGCACTTTTGGGCGTGGCGGGCATAGTCGCCTGATCCTGGAAAAGTTATCGGAACGCGGTCGTCTGATCGCTTTTGATAAAGATACCCAGGCCATCGCCAATGCCGCAGAAATACGCGATCCGCGTTTTACGATCGTACACAATAGTTTTGCGACCATCACAGAAGCGCTGGCGCAATTGCAAATTCAGCACGTAGACGGTGTGTTACTCGACCTCGGCATTTCTTCGCCGCAGGTGGATGATGCCGCACGTGGTTTTAGTTTTCGGGCCGATGGTCCACTCGATATGCGTATGGATACCACCCGTGGTATCTCTGCTGCAGAATGGCTGGCGCAAGAAGACGAGGAAAAAATCAGGGAGGTGATTAAGAATTATGGGGAAGAACGGTTTGCTTTTCAGATTGCAAAGGCGATTGTTGCTTGCCGGAAAACGGATCCCATTACTGGAACCCGACAACTTGCACAACTGGTCGCACACGCCGTCAAAACTCGCGAGAAGGGTAAGGACCCGGCAACTCGCACCTTTCAGGCTATACGGATTTACATCAATAAAGAGCTCGAAGATCTCGAAGTAGGTCTGGACGCCGCCTATGCGGCGCTGGCACCGCAGGCACGCATGTCGGTGATCAGCTTCCATTCGCTGGAAGATCGCATCGTCAAGCAATTCTTTGCCTCTAAGGTCAAGGTCGAGCAACCGGACCGCCGTTTGCCTATACGTCAGACTGAACTGCCGCAACCCAAAATGCGGCTGATCGAACGTATCAAACCGTCTGAGCAGGAAATCGCCGTGAATCCGCGTTCCCGCTCAGCGATTTTGCGTGTGGCAGAGCGTTTGCCGGAGGGAAGCGCGCAATGACCAAGCTGAATATCGTGCTCGCCGCCTTACTGATCAGCTGCGCACTGCTGCTGATCAATGCGCAATATCAGGCGCGTCGCCTGTTTATTGAGCTCGAGCGCGAACAGACCCTGAGTCGTCAGTACGAATTGCAATGGACCCAGCTCAAGCTGGATCAGTCCACGCTGGGTAAGCATTCGCGCATCCAGGCCACAGCGGCCAGTGAATTGAATATGCTGCCGATCACACCGGATCGCACGCAGTATCTGAAAGCGGTGGAAGTCAAATGAGTCGCGGCCGCAATATGTCCCGCACTGCCGCCTCACGCGGCGTCGCCTATGCGTCGAATCCTTTACTGGAAGTGAAACTGCCGACCTGGCGTTCACGTCTGGTGTTGTTCCTGTTGTTCAGCGCATTTTTTGCGCTGATTGCGCGTGCCTTATTCCTGCAAGTGAAAAGTACAGATTTCTTGCAAAAGCAGGGCGCCAGCCGTTATACCCGCAATATAGAATTACCTGCCACGCGCGGCAAAATCACTGACAGAAATGGTCAGGTGCTGGCGTCTTCTGTACCGGTGCGTGCGATTTGGGCCGATCCGGAAGATGTGCGCGCTGCGCCCGCAGAAAAATTAAGCCAGCTGGCCAGCCTGCTGGAAATGAGCGAGCCCGATTTGCGTAAGAAGCTCGATTCTGACCGTCAGCTGGTGTATCTGAAGCGCCAGGTGGAAATGCCGGTGGCAGAAAAAATCCTGGCACTGGGCATCCCAGGCATCGAAGCGCGTAAAGAATATAAACGCTATTACCCCGAAGGTGAGGTGATGGCGCACGTGGTTGGTTTTACCAGCGTGGAAGATATCGGGCAGGAAGGCATAGAGCTGGCCTCGGAAAAAAATCTGGCCGGTAAGCCGGGCAGCCGCCGTGTGATCAAAGACCGTCTGGGCCGCATCGTTGAAGATATACAGGCGATTCGTGAACCGCATGATGGCAAGGAACTGACCCTGTCGATAGACAGCAAAATCCAGTACATCGCTTTCACTCATTTGAAAGAGGCAGTCGAAAAACACAAGGCCAAGGCGGGTGGTGCGGTTGTGATCGACGTACAGACCGGTGAAGTGCTGGCGCTGGTGAATCTGCCCACCTATAACCCGAATGACCGTTCGGTACTGACCGGTGCGCAATTGCGTAACCGGGTTTTGACCGATACCTTTGAACCCGGCTCGACCATGAAGCCGTTTCCGGTCGCATGGGCGCTGGAAACCGGTCGTGTGACGCCGGACACCATCATAGAAACAGCGCCAGGCGTGATGAAAATCGGTCCAGAAACGATTCATGATGCGCATAAACAAGGCTCGCTGACGGTGTCGCAGGTAATACAGAAATCCTCGAATATTGGTACCGTCAAAATGGCTTTGCAAATGCCGCCTAAAGAAATGTGGGAGTTATTTACCACGGTGGGCTTTGGTCAGCAGCCAAAAATCGGTTTCCCTGGTGCAGTCGCAGGTCGCTTACGCAATCATAAAAACTGGCGTCCTATCGAACAGGCGACCATGAGTTATGGCCATGGTGTTTCGGTGTCGCTGATCCAGATGGCGCGTGCTTACACCATCTTTGCACGCAATGGCGACTTGATTCCTTTGACCTTTGAAAAAACCTCAGAAATGCCGCATGGTCAGCGCGTGATTTCAGAAAAAACCGCGCAGCAAATGCGCCTGATGATGGAGTCTGTGACTGAGCCGGGTGGTACTGCACCCCGAGCCCGTATCGCCGGTTACCGCGTGGCCGGTAAGACCGGAACTGCGCATAAACTCGAAGGCGGTCGCTATGTCAAAAAATACATAGGCGATTTCGTCGGTTTTGCACCGGTCTCCAGACCACGCGTAATTGTGGCGGTGATGATTGATGAACCGACTATTGGTGGCTATTACGGTGGTATCGTCGCCGCACCGGTATTTGCGGCCATCACGGCCAATGTTTTGCGCTCTATGAATGTTCCTCCTGATTCTTCAGTGACCAGCATTATTCCTGATAACAGTGTGCAGGAGAGCATGTAATGATCAACACCGATGTCTCCATGAACGAAATCTTAAGCTGGCTCAGAACACATGCGGCAGATGCGCAGCTGTGTTCGAATTCCCGACAGATACTTGCGGGTGACGTATTTTTCGCGCTGCTTACCCATCAGGGCGATGGCCGCAATTTCATTGCGCAAGCTATCGAGCAGGGCGCGGCTGCCATCGTCTATGAAGCAGCAGATTTTAGCTGGCAAGCCGACTGGACCGTGCCGCATCTGGCGGTGACGGATTTACACAGCTGTGTCGCTGAACTGGCTGCGGCCTGGTATGCACATCCGGATCAGTCTATGCATACCGTCGGTATCACCGGTACCAATGGCAAGACCTCGTGCAGTCAATGGATAGCCAAGGCCTTGTCCTTACTCAAATGCGATAGCGCAGTGATCGGAACATTGGGTGTGGGCCTGTATCAGCAGGGCAGCGTCGCGCATTTGCAGGAAACCGGTTTCACCACGCCGGATGCGATACAACTGCAGCGTGCCTTAGGCGGATTGCGCGATCAGGGCGCACAGGCACTGGCGATAGAGGTTTCGTCTATCGGTCTGGATCAGGGGCGTTTGGATGCCATGCATTTTGATACCGCAGTGCTGACCAATCTGACCCGTGATCATCTTGATTACCACGGCGATATGCAGAACTACGCAGCGGCGAAGCAGCGTCTGTTTGACTGGCCAGGTCTGAAAAATGCGATCGTGAATCTGGATGACGCATTCGGTGCACAGATGCTGGAGCACATGCGTGCTCAGCATCCCGAAGTCAATCTGCTTAGCTATAGTCTGGAAAAAAATGCTGAAGACGGCAGTGCGACGCTGCTGGCGACGCATTTGAAGACTACGCATGCCGGTACCAGCTTTCATTTGGATTCGCCATTTGGTCATGCCCAGGTCAAAACGCATTTGATCGGTCGCTTCAATATCAGCAATGTACTTGCTGTGATTGCGGTACTGCTGGCTAAGGGCATTCCTTTTGCCAAGGCAGTCGCGGTGATAGAAAAACTGGAGCCGGTTCCGGGACGTATGCAGTTACTCGGCTCGCCTGGTCACGCCATGGTCGTGATCGACTATGCGCACACACCGGATGCCTTACAAAAAACCCTGGAAACCCTGCTGCCGGTCGCGACTGAACGCGCAGGCCAGCTCTGGTGTGTATTCGGTTGCGGTGGCGACCGTGATCCGGGCAAGCGTCCGCAAATGGGACTGGTGGCGGAAACCGCACAGCATATCGTGGTCACCAGCGATAATCCGCGTACCGAAGATCCATCCGCCATCATCACTCAGATCGTGGCTGGTATGCGCCGTCAGGCTCACGTGATCGAAGACCGCGCATCTGCGATTTTGTACGCGATTAAGCATGCGAGCGACCGCGATGTCATTCTGCTCGCTGGTAAAGGCCATGAAACCTATCAGGATATTCAGGGCAAAAAATGGCCATTTTCTGATCAGGAGCACGCCTCGCTGGCGCTGGCCACGGTCGCTACCAGCATGAAGAGGACTTCATAATGCAAACCACGCTTCAGCAATTACTGCCTGCACTCAGCCAGGCCACTGTCAGTGCAGATTTAGCTTCTGACGTCAGCCTGAGCGGCGTGACTACCGACAGCCGCCGTATTGCGCCGGGCAACCTGTTCGTGGCACTGCGCGGTGATAATTTTGATGCGCATGATTTTCTTGAACAGGTCGCCAGCTCCGGTGCTGCTGCGGTGATCGCCGAACGCGTACCGGCAAATTTTGCACTGCCTGCCATCATCGTGCCGGATACCAAACAGGCGCTGGCAGAAACCGGACGTTACTGGCGTCAGCAATTTACTTTGCCTGTAATCGGTGTGACCGGCAGTAATGGTAAAACCACCGTCAAAGAGATGATCGCCTCGATTTTGGCGACTGCGTTTGGTGAAACGGCCAGGCTGTCGACCAGCGGTAATCTGAATAATGAAATCGGCGTGCCGCTGACTCTGTTCGGGCTGACTGCGCAACATCGTGCTGCGGTGATAGAAATGGGTATGAATCATCCGGGTGAAATCGCCTTGCTGGCTTCAGTGGCGCAACCCGGCGTAGTGCTGGTCAATAACGCACAGCGTGAACATCAGGAGTTTATGCAAACGGTGCAGGCCGTAGCAGAAGAAAATGGTTCAGCCATCCGCGCCTTGCCGCAGGATGGCGTAGCGGTATTCCCGTATGCCGATGAGTACAGCGCTTTGTGGGCTGCTTATGCGAAGGAATCCGGGCAGCGCCGTATCCTGCGTTTTGGCTTGCAGGCTGAGGCGGAAGTCAGTGCCAGCTATGTGCCACAACAATTTGGTAGTGTGCTGACAGCCAGTTTTCAGGGCCGCAGCCTCAGCATACGTCTGCATGCGGCTGGTGAACACAATGTGCTGAATGCGTTGGCTGCTGCTGCTTGCTGCCTCGCGATAGGAATTCCTGATGCGCAGATCGTGCAGGGGCTGGAAGCGTTTGCGCCGGTGAAAGGCAGACTGCAGGCGCAAACCCTGAGCAATGGTGCGCTGCTGATTGATGACACGTATAACGCCAATCCGGATTCTGTGCGCGCCGCAATCGATGTGCTGCGCCAGTCGGCCGGACCACGCATGCTGGTGCTCGGTGATATGGGCGAGGTGGGTGTGAACGGACCGCAGTTCCATGCCGAAATCGGTGCCTATGCACGCGAGTCCGGCATCACCCATCTGTACTTGCTGGGTGAACTGGTGGCGCATGCTGTCAGTGCCTATGGCACAGGTGCACAACATTTTGCCAGCGTAGAGGCGCTGCAAAGCGCGCTGGCAGCAGCACTCACCAAAGACAGCACCGTGCTGGTGAAAGGCTCGCGCTTCATGAAAATGGAAAGGGTCGTGCAGTATCTGGCGAGCCAGACCGAATTGGTATCAACACTACAATAACAATAGGAAGTTTTTAGCATGTTGCTTTGGTTAGCAGAATATTTTAAGTCAGATCTGGGATTGCTACGCGTCTTTGGATTCATCACGTTCCGCGCGGTATTCGCCACCATGACTGCACTGTCGATCGGCATTTTTGCCGGACCGGCGGTGATACGTATGCTGACCCGCATGAAAGTTGGCCAGGCAGTACGCGCCTATGGAATGGAAACGCATCTGGTCAAATCCGGTACGCCGACCATGGGCGGTGCATTGATTTTGCTGTCGATAGGGATTTCTACTTTATTGTGGGCTGATCTGAGTAACCGTTTTGTCTGGATCGTGCTGATCGTTACACTGGGTTATGGTGCGATCGGCTGGGTCGATGACTATCGTAAGGTAGTTCACAAAGATCCGGAAGGCATGCGTTCGCGTGAAAAGTATTTCTGGCAATCGGTGATCGGTATTGCGGCTGCGTTTTACCTCGCGTTTTCGGTATCGGCGCCAAGTGGCTCCAAAATTCTGGATTTGATTTATGCCTGGGTACAGTCGGGTTTCAGCATGTATCTGCCACCGAAGGCAGATCTGATCGTGCCTTTCTTTAAATCGATCAGTTATCCGCTCGGTGTCTGGGGCTTTATTTTCCTGACCTATTGCGTGATTGTGGGCACCTCGAATGCGGTGAATTTCACCGATGGTCTGGATGGGCTGGCGATTATGCCTATCATCATGGTCGGTGTGGCGCTGGGCTTGTTTGCGTATTTGTCCGGTCACGCGGTGTATTCCAAATATCTGTTGATCCCCTATATTCCGGGTGCCGGTGAATTGCTGATTTTCTGTGGCGCGATGGCAGGTGCGGGTTTGGCCTTCCTGTGGTTTAACGCCCATCCGGCCCAGGTATTCATGGGTGACGTCGGCGCATTGGCGTTGGGTGGTGCCTTGGGAACTATTGCCGTGATCGTCCGACAGGAAATCGTGCTGTTCATCATGGGCGGTATTTTTGTCGCAGAAACCCTGTCCATCATCCTGCAGGTTTCGTATTTCAAGTTCACCAAAAAGCGTTATGGCACTGGTCGCCGCTTATTCCTGATGGCGCCGCTGCATCATCATTTTGAGAAAAAAGGCTGGAAAGAAACGCAGGTAGTGGTGCGCTTCTGGATCATTACCATGTTGTTGGTGCTGATCGGTTTGTCGTCGCTGAAATTGCGTTAATCCAATACGCAAAGCAGCTCGTGTTTTTTGTAACGTTATTGAGAAAAAGTGGATGTAGCCGGGTATGAATTATTCTGATCAACACGTACTGGTTCTGGGGCTCGGTGAGTCCGGTCTGGCAATGGCGCGCTGGTTGTCGCGTGCCGGTGCCACCCTGCGTGTGGCGGATACCCGCAGCCAGCCTGAGCGTTTGTCTGCGCTTGCGCAATTCGCTACACCAGCAGAGTTTGTGGCAGGCGAGTTTCAGCCGTCTTTGCTGGACGGAATCACGCTGATTGCTGTCAGTCCTGGTCTGGCACCCGGCAAAGAATTAGCCGCATTGCTGCCGCTGGCGCAGGAACGCCAAATCCCGGTTTGGGGCGAGATGGAAATCTTCGCTCAGGCTTTGCAGGACTTGCGTGAACAAACTGCGTACCAACCCAAAGTGATTGCGATCACCGGCACCAATGGTAAAACCACAGTGACCAGCATGGTCGGTTTGCTGTGCGAACGCGCAGGCTTGCAAACCCGGATTGCGGGCAATATCAGCCCGGCGGTACTCGATGTCTTGCTCGAATGTGTGGAACAGCAGACGCTGCCGCAGGTCTGGGTACTGGAATTATCCAGCTTCCAGTTACACAGCACGTATAGCCTGAAACCGGATGTGGCGACAGTATTGAATATCAGCCAGGATCATCTGGACTGGCATGGCAGCCTGGCTGCCTATAGTCAGGACAAGGCCAGAATATTTGGCGAAGGTACGGTACAGGTACTCAATCGCGATGATGCGCAAGTCATGATCATGGCGAAGAGCGGCGCTGCAGTGGTGAGTTTTGGTTGTTCCGCGCCCGATTATCTGCATGATCTGGGCCTGTTGCATGAACATGGTATGACCTGGCTGGTCACCGCTAATCCGGCTGAAGATATCCCGGTCGTGAGCAGCCGTCGCAAGAAAAAAGAGGCAGAAGAAATCCCTGTGATTTTGACGCGCTTAATGCCGGTGGATGCCTTGCAGATTCGTGGCCAGCATAATGCCAGCAATGCGCTGGCCGCACTGGCACTATGCCGTGGCATAGGTTTGCCACTGGCGCCTTTGCTGCATGCGCTGCGTGAATACAAAGGTGAGCCACACCGGGTAGAGAGCGTCGCGACTGTGGCTGGCGTCGATTATGTCGATGATAGCAAGGGCACCAATGTTGGCGCTACTGTCGCCGCCTTAACCGGACTGGGCCAGCAATTAGGCGCGGGTGCCAGACGCATCGTGCTGATTGCCGGTGGTGATGGCAAGGGCCAGGACTTTTCTCCTTTAAGCGATCCGGTCAGCCGCTATACCAAAGCAGTACTGCTGATCGGTAAAGACAAAGACGTGCTGCGTCAGGTATTGGCAGAGAGCGGCGTTGAGCTGCAAGACCACGCCACACTGGAAGCCGCGACAGCAGCGGCCGCAGCGCTGGCGCAGGAAGGCGACATCGTGTTGTTATCGCCGGCATGCGCCAGTCTCGATATGTTCCGCAATTATGCGCACCGTGCCGAAGTATTTATTGCCAGTGTGCGTGAGATCGCGCTGGAACGCGGGGAGGTCTGCTGATGAAGCAGTTATTGCTTCCATTGCAGAAATTACTCCCGTTTTCGGCCCCGGGGCCGGAGACGCAGCTGGTGCATCGCTCCAAAATGATGAACTACGATGAGCTGCTGGTGTGGGTCACCATGATACTGATGTTATTCGGCATGGTGATGGTGTATTCCGCTTCTGTCGCTTTACCGGATTCGCCGAAATACGCGAACTATAAGAACAATCATTTCCTGCTGCGGCAAGGGATGTTTATTTTGATTTCTATGGTGGCTGCTGCATTTGCCTTCCGGATTCCGGTCGCCACCTGGCAAAAGCTGGCACCGTATTTGTTTGTCGCTACCCTGATTTTGCTGGTCATCGTGCTGGTGCCGGGTCTGGGTAAGGGCGTCAATGGTGCGAAGCGCTGGATTTCTCTGAAGGTGATCAACCTGCAGCCGTCTGAATTCATGAAAATGTTCATGGTTTTGTATGCAGCGGATTACACGGTCAGAAAACAGGAATACATGCATAAGCTGACCAAGGGTTTTCTGCCCATGATGGCGGCGGTAACGGTAGTCGGCTTACTATTATTGCTGGAGCCGGACCTGGGTGCGTTTGGGGTGATCGTTTGTATCGCGATGGGTATCTTATTCCTGGGTGGTATTAACGGTATCTGGTTTGGCGGTATCGCAGCAACGCTGGTCGGTATTTTCACCATGGTGATTGTGTTGTCGCCGTGGCGCAGGGAGCGGATTTTTGCTTACCTGAATCCTTTCCAGGAAGATCATGCACTGGGTAAGGCGTATCAGCTCACGCATTCCCTGATCGCGTTTGGTCGTGGTGAGATTTTTGGTGTCGGCCTCGGTGCCAGTGTAGAGAAGCTGCACTATCTGCCGGAAGCACATACTGATTTCCTGCTGGCCGTGATCGGTGAAGAATTAGGATTTTTCGGTGTGACTGCCGTGATCCTGCTGTTTTATTTTTTGGTTAAACGCGCATTTGAAATCGGCCGTCAGGCGATCGCGCTGGATCAGACGTTTGCTGGCCTGACTGCCAAGGGCATAGGTTTATGGATAGGCGTGCAGACCTTTATTAATATGGGTGTGAACCTGGGCTTGCTGCCAACCAAAGGACTGACCTTGCCGTTAATGAGTTATGGTGGTTCAGGTGTGATGATTAACTGTGTAGGACTGGCGATTTTGTTACGGGTAGATTTTGAGAACCGGGTACTGATGCGCGGAGGCCGCTTATGATCAAGCGCAACGCGGGCAGCACTCAGAAAACACTGATGATTATGGCGGCCGGTACTGGCGGTCATATTTTTCCTGGGCTGGCGATTGCCGACATGATGCGTGAGCGCGGCTGGCAGGTCAGCTGGCTGGGCACACAAGCCGGTATGGAAAATCAGATTGTGCCGCAACACGGCATCGCTATGGATACGTTGGATTTCCGTGGCTTGCGCGGTAAAGGCCTGCGTCACAGCCTGACCGGTGCCTGGAAACTGATCAGCAGTTTCATCGCTTGCTATCGCCTGATCGGCCAGCGCAAACCGGATGTGGTGTTAGGCATGGGCGGTTATGTGACCGTCCCTGGCGGCGTGATGGCTGCCTGCCGTGGTGTGCCGCTGGTACTGATGAATGCGGATGCCGCTTTGCTGTTGTCGAATAAAGTGCTGCAGCCATTGGCACAGCATTTACTGTTTGGCTTACCGGCAGCGGGAATGTCTGGCGGCTCACAGATGAATGGAAAGTTGCGCCTGACCGGCAATCCTATCCGGCGTGAGATTTGCGAACTGCCGGCACCGGCGCAGCGTTATGCGCAGCGTCAGGGACCATTGCGCATCCTGATCGTGGGTGGCAGTCTGGGTGCAAAAGTGCTCAATGAAACCCTGCCTGAAGCCTTGGCATTGCTGGCACCGGAACAGCGTCCGGTCGTGACACATCAATCCGGCAAACAGCATATTGCCGCTTTGCGTGCGAATTATCAGCAAGCCGGGGTTGAAGCCGAGGTGCTCGATTTTATCGATGATATGCCGCGCCGTTATGCCGATGCCGATCTGGTGATTTGCCGTGCCGGTGCGATTACCGTGTCTGAATTAACAGCCGCAGGTGTCGCGAGTATTCTGGTGCCCTTCATGGCATCCAGTACTTCGCATCAGAAGCAGAATGCGGAATGGATGGCGCAGCAGCAGGCCGCAATTTTTATCAGCCAGAGCGGGCTTACTCCCGAAGCTTTGGCAACACAGTTGTCCGCCCTGAGTCGTGCTGATTGCCAGCGTATGGCAGAGACAGCGCATCAACTGGGACAACGCGCGGCGACGCAGCAGATCGCCACTATTTTGGAAGCATTAGCATGAAACACAAAGTCAAACATATTCATTTTGTCGGTATTGGCGGCTCCGGTATGAGCGGTATCGCCGAGGTTTTACTGAATCTTGGATATACCATTTCCGGCTCCGACCTCAGCACCAATGCCGCCTCGCAAAGGCTGGCAGAACTGGGTGCTGACGTGAAACTGGGACATGCTGAAGAACACATTGCCGGTGCCGATGCGATCGTCACATCAACTGCCGTCAAAGCCGATAATCCGGAAGTGCTTGCTGCGCGTGCGCGTCACATTCCTATCGTGCCACGCGCCATGATGCTGGCAGAACTGATGCGTTTGAAAAGCGGTATTGCGATTGCCGGTACCCATGGCAAAACCACCACCACCAGTCTGGTTGCCAGCGTGCTGGCACAAGGTGGTTTAGATCCTACCTTTGTGATTGGCGGCCGCCTGAACAGCGCCGGTGCGAATGCCAAACTCGGCAGCGGTGATTTCATCGTGGCGGAAGCCGATGAATCGGATGCGTCTTTCCTCAATCTGCTGCCAGTGATAGAAGTGATCACCAATATCGATGCGGATCACATGGAAACCTATGGCCATGACTTTGGCCGTTTGAAACAGGCTTTTGTGGAATTCACCCAGCGTCTGCCTTTCTACGGTGTGGCTGTGTTGTGCCTGGATGATGCCAATGTGCGTGAAATCATGCCGCAGATTTCCAAGCCCATCGTCAGCTATGGTTTTCATGAAGAGGCTGATGTGCGTGCGGTCGATGCGCATGCGGGTGGTGGAAAGATGCATTTCACTGTGGTCCAGCAAGGCTATGCTGATATGCAGGTCAGTCTGAATCAGCCTGGTATGCACAATGTGCAGAATGCCTGCGCCGCCATTGCGATTGCGCGTGAAGTCGGCGTGGAAGACAGTGCGACCCAGAAAGCCCTGAGTGAATTTAATGGTGTAGGCCGCCGCTTTACCCGCTATGGCGAAATTCCGCTGGCGAAGGGTGGCAGTTTTGCGCTGGTCGATGATTATGGACATCATCCGGTGGAAATGGCGGCAACGCTGGCTGCGGCGCGCGGTGCTTATCCGGATCGCCGTCTGGTACTGGCGTTTCAGCCCCACCGTTACACCCGGACCCGTGATTTGTTTGAAGACTTCGTGCGTGTGATTTCCACTGCCGATGCGGTGGTGCTGGCCGAGGTGTATGCGGCCGGTGAAACGCCGATTCAGGCCGCGGACGGTCGTGCACTGACACGCGCTTTGCGTGTCATGGGTAAGGTCGAGCCTGTGTTTATTGAGTCTATCCAGGATATGCCGGATGGCTTGCTGCATGTTTTGCAGGACGGTGATGTGCTGATCGTGATGGGTGCCGGATCGATCAGTGGCATACCGGGAAAATTAGCGCACAATCAGTAAAGATAGTCAGGCGAAGACTGAAATCTGAAAACTGATAATAGAAAACAGAATACTGAAAACCGAGATACGAAAATGAGTGATTTTGATATGCAATCCCTGGGTAAAGTAGGCGTGCTGTTCGGCGGTCGTTCTGCTGAGCGTGAAGTCTCGCTGATGTCCGGTAACGGCGTATTAGCTGCTTTGCGCAGCAAGGGTGTGGATGCGCATCCGTTTGATCCGGCTGAACGCAGCGTGGCTGAACTGCAGGCGGAAAAATTTGACCGCGTTTTCATCGCGCTGCATGGCCGCTATGGCGAAGACGGCAGCCTGCAGGGCGTGCTCGAACAATGCAATATTCCTTACACTGGCAGCGGTGTGATGGCCTGCGCGATAGGGATGGATAAAATTTTCACCAAGCGTATCTGGCAAACCCACGGTATCAGCACGCCGGGCTATGCGGTACTGAATGGACAGTCCGATTTGCAGGCTTTAGGTCAGAATCTGGGCTTGCCTATGATACTGAAGCCGCCGCATGAAGGGTCGACCATAGGTATTACCAAAGTCAATCATACTGCTGACATACAACAGGCTTATACTCTCGCCGCGCAATTTGATGAGGTGGTGCTGGCAGAAGAGTTTATTGAAGGTCGTGAATTCACGGTCGCTATCCTGGGCCGTGGTGAACAAGCCTATGCCTTGCCCATTATTGAGATCGTGGCGCCGGAAGGCAATTACGATTACCAAAACAAATACTTCACTGACGATACCAAGTATTTGTGCCCGGCACCGTTGAATGCAGAACTGAGTGCGACTATCCAGAAAATGGCAGTGGACGCCTATCGTGCCCTCGATTGTGAAGGCTGGGCACGTATCGATGTGCTGGTGCGCGAATCGGATCAGCGTCCCTTCCTGCTGGAGATCAATACTTCACCTGGTATGACCGGACATTCACTGGTGCCTATGGCGGCCAAGGCAGTGGGTATGAGTTATGAAGATTTATGTGTAGAGATATTGAAGACAGCACGCCTGAAAATTTCGGGTGAGAAGTCCTGAGCAGACATGCGGAGCGGAGTGTAAATTTTATGTGGCATGACGTCAGACTGATGAACAATACCGCCAATGCCTTGTTTGGCCTGGTATTGCTCGCGCTGATCGCCTCGGGTGTATGGTGGGTGATTCACAGGCCCATGTTTACGCTGGCCACGATCAAAGTGGAAGGCGTCAATCATGCAAGCCTGCGCCACGTGAATACACTCACGATACGCAATAATGCGATTCCTAAGATACGCGGTAATTTTTTTACTGCGAACCTGGATTCTGTTCGCGCTGCGTTTGAAAGCGTACCCTGGGTCAGGAAAGCATCGGTACAGCGAGAATGGCCGAACCGGCTGGTGATTTCGCTGGATGAGCATGTTGCGCTGGGTACCTGGGGTGATCAGGGTAAGCTGTTGTCGGTCAAAGGCGATGTGTTCACCGCGAATCTGGCGGAAGCAGAAGAAGACGCCGATCTGATCGCTTTTGCCGGGCCGGATGGCAGTGAAAAAGAAGTGCTGTCGCAGTATATGCAGTTTAAAAGCTGGTTTCAGAAAATTGGTCTGGAACCCGATGGCGTGAATTACTCGGGACGCTATGCCTGGAGTGTGAAACTCAATAATGGCATGAATGTGGAACTGGGCCGGGTGCAGGATAGCGAAACACTGAAAAACCGGGTTGATCGCCTTATGACGGTTTACCCACAGTTAATCGCCAGTCTGCAAGATAGTATAGAGAGTGTGGATATGCGTTACCCGAATGGTCTGGCTTTAAAGTCCAGTCATAGCGCTGTGGGTTCAAAAAAACAAATAAAAGCAAGTGGAAAGACATGACAAAAGACGCTAAAAATCTGATCGTTGGTCTCGATATCGGGACATCCAAGATCGTGGCCGTGGTTGCCGAGGTGATGACTGACGGCCGTCATGAAGTCATCGGCCTGGGCCAGCATGAATCGAAAGGCCTGAAAAAAGGTGTCGTGGTCAATATCGAGGCGACCGTTGAATCGATACAGCGCGCGCTGGAAGAAGCGGAGCTGATGGCGGACTGCAAAATCAGTCGCGTCTATACCGGTATCGCCGGCAGCCATATCCGTAGCTTCAATTCCAGCGGTATGGTGGCGATTAAGGATAAGGAAGTCACCGCAGCTGACGTGTCGCGTGTGATAGAAACGGCCAAGGCCGTCAACATCCCGACCGATCAGCAATTACTGCATACCCTGCCGCAGGAATTCATCGTCGATAGTCAGGATGACGTGCGTGAGCCTATCGGTATGAGCGGTATCCGCCTCGAAGTCAAAGTGCACATCGTGACCGGTGCGGTGTCGGCGGTACAGAATATTGTGAAGTGCGTACGCCGTTGTGGCCTCGAAGTCTCGGATCTGATTTTACAGCCGATGGCATCGGCCGAAGCCGTACTGACGCGCGATGAAAAAGAACTGGGTGTGGTGCTGATCGATATCGGTGGCGGCACCACGGATGTTGCGGTATTCAGTGAAGGTGCAATACGTCACACTGCGGTGATTCCTATCGCCGGTGATCAGATCACCAATGATATTGCGATGGCGCTGCGCACACCGACTTCAGAGGCGGAAGAAATCAAAGTTCGTTTTGGCGTCGCCAAACAGGTGCTGGCTGATCCTTCGGATACGCTGGATGTACCGGGTCTGGGTGATCGCGGCCCACGTTCTTTATCACGTCAGGCATTAGCGGCTGTGATCGAGCCACGTGTCGAAGAATTATTCGCACTGGTACATCAGGTGGTGCGTGAATCGGGTTACGAAGATGTGCTGTCATCGGGCATCGTGCTTACCGGTGGATCGGCATTGATGCCGGGTATGGTGGAGATGGCGGAAGACATCTTCCTGAAGCCGACCCGGCTGGGTATGCCAGCCTACAGCGGACAGCTGGCAGATGTGGTGCGCAGCCCGCGTTATGCGACAGTTTTAGGGTTGTTGTTGGAAGCGAAGAAGCAGTATTTGCGCGGTCATCTCGTGATACGGCAGGAAGGTTCTGCTAAAGCGGTGTGGCAGCGCATGAAAGAGTGGTTTTTGGGGAATTTTTAAGCAGCTTTTTGTACCACATTTGGTGTAGTCATTTTATAATGGTCTGATATACAGTTATTAGTCGCTAGTCGTCTCATCCGTGATCATTAGCGACTGATAACTGCCTACCTGGAGGAGTCATGATGGAGTTCGATATGGTTGATAACGCCACACAAGGCACCGTAATTAAGGTTGTCGGCGTGGGTGGTGCAGGCGGTAATGCGGTTCAGCATATGATCAACAAAGGTGTGTCCGGCGTTGAGTTTATCGCTGCAAATACAGATGCGCAGGCTTTGCTCGCATCGAAAGCACACAATGTGATACAGATCGGTGATACCGGTCTGGGCGCTGGTATGAAACCGGAAGTCGGTCGTCAGCTGGCGGAAGAATCGCGCGCGCGCATCGAAGATGCACTGCGTGGCGCACACATGGTGTTCATTGCTGCCGGTATGGGCGGCGGTACCGGTACCGGTGCTGCTCCTGTGGTGGCACAAGTCGCCAAAGAATTAGGTGCACTGACCGTTGCGGTTGTGTCCAAGCCATTCTCTTACGAAGGTAAGAAGTGCATGGACATCGCTGACGAAGGTCTGGATGCACTGACCCAGCATGTAGATTCGCTCATCATTATTCTCAACGAGAAGCTCGAAGAGATTTATGAAGACGACAGCATGATCGAATGGCTGCAACATGCTGACGATGTGCTCAATAATGCGGTTGCCGGTATCGCTGAAATCATTAATGTACCAGGTCACATTAATGTCGATTTCAACGACGTCAAAACCATTATGGGTGAGCAGGGCAAAGCAATGATGGGTACCGCAACAGCCTCCGGCGTTGATCGTGCCCGTATCGCTGCAGAACAGGCAGTTGCTTCTCCTTTGCTCGATGGTATTGATCTGTCCGGCGCACGCGGTGTACTGGTCAACGTCACTGCCAGCCGTGGTCTGAAAGGTAAAGAGATCAAGGAAGTCATGGCTGCTGTGCGCGCGTTTGCAGCTCCGGACGCCTCGATTGCTCAGGGTATCGCCTACGACGACACCATGGGTGATGATATCCGTGTGACTGTGGTTGCAACTGGCCTAGGGCGTGGTAAGAAAAATATCCAGCTGGTACAAACTCCGGTGCTGCGTACCGGTACCAATAACGAAACAGTAATGTCGGCTGCAGCAATGACAACGACCACTGTTTCCAACGGTATGGTGAATGCAGTGCCTGCGTTTGACGGACTCAGCAAACCAGCGGTATGGCGTCGTGAATCTGCATCAGATACAGTACGCGCTCTGGAAAAAAATGGCATGGAAACCTATGACATTCCAGCTTTCCTGCGCAAACAGGCTGACTGATAATGCTGACTAATCAGCGCTGCTGATATGTCTGAAAAAACCTCGCTGCGGCGAGGTTTTTTTATCTTTACGTTTCGCACGAAAAACGCAGGCCAGCAAAACTTTGCGCCTTGATGCATACTTCAGCCTGATCAGAAAAATGCGGTTTTTCTGATGTGGATCAACACGTGTCAACTTACCTATTTTGAAAGGAAACATCATGACGATTAAGATCGGCGATCAACTCCCAGCAGCAAGTCTGGCGGAATTCATAGAAGTGGAAGGCGAGGGCTGCACACTGGGTCCTAACACTTTCCAGGTAGCTGATCTGGTCAAAGGTAAAACCATCGCGATCTTTGGTCTGCCTGGTGCCTACACACCAACCTGCTCGGCAAAACATGTGCCTGGCTATATCGAACATGCTGCTGCATTGAAAGCTAAGGGCGTGGATGAAATCTGGTGTGTGTCCGTCAATGATGCCTTCGTGATGGGTGCCTGGGGCCGCGATCAAAAAGCGACTGGCGTTATTCGCATGATGGCAGACGGTAATGCGGCTTTTTCCAAGGCACTGGGTCTGGATGCAGACTTCAGCCAGTTTGGCATGGGCACCCGTTCCCAGCGTTACTCGCTGCTCGCCGTGGATGGCGTGGTCACTCAGCTCAACGTAGAAGCTGGTGGTAAGTTTGAAGTATCGAATGCAGAAACACTGCTGGCTCAGTTAGGCTGATCGTTTGCACTCGTGATAAAAATGCCAGGTCTGCGCCTGGCATTTTTTTATCAAAAACACCCAGTGACGTTGCGCAAGCCTGACGGACAGTGTCCGGCCCACACCACATTACTGTGAATAATTTAGTGCTTTTTCATCGCTGACGATATGAATTGTCGTGAATCGCTATAATACGCATATGTTAAAGCAAACCACTATCCAACAAACTGTCAGAACCGTCGGTGTCGGCCTGCATTCCGGTACCAAGGTCGAACTGGTGCTGCGTCCCGCGCCTGTCAATACCGGCATCGTCTTCACCCGTACTGACTTACAGCCACCGCTGGTGTTTCCTGCATCCGCGACCACAGTCGGCGATACCCGTATGGCTTCCACGCTGACCAATAACGGACAGCGCGTCTCTACGGTCGAACATCTGCTGTCTGCGTGTGCCGGTCTGGGTGTGGACAATTTATATATCGATGTGAGTGCAGAAGAAATCCCCATCATGGATGGTTCCGCCTCGTCTTTCGTGTATTTATTGCAGCAAGCCGGATTGCAGCAGCAGGATGCTGCCAAAAAATTTATCCGTGTATTGAAACCGGTCGAAATTCGTGAAGGCTCAGGTGCCAGTGAAAAGTGGGCGCGTCTGGAACCGTTTGATGGCTTTAAATTGCACTTTTTTATCGAGTTCAATCATCCGGCAGTAGACGGTACGGTGCAGACTGCCGTGGTCGATTTTGAAAAAGTCTCGTTCGTGAAAGATGTGGCAAGGGCCCGTACGTTTGGCTTTATGCAGGACGTGGAAATGCTGCGTGGCATAGGACTGGCGCGTGGCGGTTCGATGGAAAATGCGATCGTGATGGATGAGTACCGCATCCTGAATGCCGATGGATTGCGTTTCGATGATGAGTTTGTACGCCATAAAATTCTGGATGCGATCGGTGACTTATACCTGATCGGGCATCCATTACTGGCCAGCTATACCGCCCATAAATCTGGTCATGGCTTGAATAACCAGTTATTGCGTGTACTGTTATCACAACCGGATGCGTATGAAATCGTCAGTTTTGATGATGAAAAAAACGCGCCCATCACCTATGCAGAACAAAGTCAGCGTGAATGGGTGGCCGCCTGACCGTACACAGCGACTAGCGCACAGGTATTAGCGTACAAGCACCGCGTTTCAGCATATAAAAAAACGGCAATCTTCAGATTGCCGTTTTTGTTTGTATCACCAGTCGACCAGTCCGTCGCCGGATTTACTTTGTGTTGCTGAGTGTGAGTTCCGGAAAACGCTGACGTATAGAATTCTCTATCCCTTTGGCGTCCAGTCCGCATTGAGACAGCAGCAGCGCGTGATCACCGTGATCAATGAACTTGTCTGGCAATCCCAGGATCAGCAAAGGAACAGAGATACCCTCTGCAGCCAGTGCTTCGGCGACTGCAGAACCGGCACCGCCCATGGTACAGCCTTCTTCTACGCAGACCAGGGCTTTGTGCTGTTGCGCCAGTTTGCGCACTAAGTCCACATCCAAGGGTTTGATGAAGCGCATATTGGCAACGCTGGCATCCAGGGCCAGACCCGCTTGCAGCGCAGGATGCACCATGGAGCCGAATGCGAGTATCGCGATTTCTTTGCCTTCGCGTTTAATTTCGCCTTTACCGATTTCCAGCGTTTGCAAATCTGCTGTGACTTGCGCGCCTATGCCGGCACCGCGCGGATAACGCACTGCTGCAGGACCAGGATAGTGATAGCCTGTGCTTAGCATTTGACGGCATTCATTTTCATCTGAGGCTGCCATCACCACCATATTCGGGATGCAGCGCAGATAGGCCATATCGTAATTACCGGCATGGGTGGCGCCATCCGCACCCACCAGTCCGGCGCGGTCCAGCGCGAATGTCACATCCAGATTTTGCAAGGCCACGTCATGAATTAACTGGTCGTAGGCACGTTGCAGGAAGGTCGAGTAAATCGCAACGACCGGCTTCAGGCCTTCGCAAGCCAGACCTGCCGCAAACGTGACGGAATGCTGTTCTGCGATACCGACGTCGTAATAGCGCTTAGGGAATTGCTTTTCAAATTCCACCATGCCTGAACCTTCACGCATGGCCGGTGTAATACCCACCAGCTTCTTATCAGCGGCAGCCATATCGCACAGCCATTGTCCGAATACCTGGGTATAAGTTTGTTTGGTCGTGGTGGATGGCTTAATGCCTTCCGCCGGATTGAATTTGCCCGGGCCGTGATACAACACAGGATCCGCCTCCGCCAGCTTGTAACCATTACCTTTTTTGGTGACCACATGCAGGAATTGCGGGCCCTTCAGGTGTTTGATGTTTTGCAGGGTAGGGATCAGGGAATCCAGATCATGGCCGTCGATAGGGCCTATGTAGTTGAAGCCAAACTCTTCAAACATGGTCGCAGGGACCAGCATGCCTTTAGCGTGTTCTTCAAACTTTTTAGCCAGTTCCAGCATAGGTGAAGGCAATACCGATTTGCCGACATTACGCGCTGCTGCATAAAATTTACCCGACATCAAACGCGCCAGATAGCGGTTCAGTGCGCCTACCGGTGGTGAGATCGACATGTCATTATCGTTCAGTATCACCAGCAGGTTAATGTCGTCATACACACCTGCATTATTCAGTGCTTCGAAAGCCATACCGGCTGTCATGGAACCATCGCCGATAATTGCGACTGAATGGCGGCTTTCACCCTTGGTGCGCGCTGCCAGCGCCATACCCAGCGCGGCGGAGATCGAAGTGGAAGAGTGGGCCGTGCCGAAGGTGTCGTATTCGCTTTCATCGCGGCGCGGGAAACCGGAGATGCCACCGTATTGACGCAGTGTAGGCATCTGGTCGCGACGGCCAGTCAGAATTTTATGCGGATAGGTCTGGTGACCCACGTCCCACACCAGCCTGTCTTCCGGCGTATTGAACACATAATGCAAAGCGATAGTCAGTTCTACCGTACCCAGATTGGACGATAAATGTCCGCCGGTTTTCGATACCGATTCCAGCACATGCTGGCGCAGTTCATCCGCTAAGGGATTGAGCTGGTGACGCGGAACTTGGCGCAGATCCGCCGGAGATTGAATTTGTTGTAATAAGCTAGTCATAATAGGTCGCGGTTTATGCTTGTCTTTGTACGATCAGATCGGCCAGATCATGCAAGTATTGTGCCTTCTCACCAAAGGGCAACAGTGCCTCATGGGCATCCCGGCACAGCTGGCTGGCCAGTTGACGTGAGGCGTCCAGACCAAGCAGGCTGACATAAGTCGGCTTGTTATCGGCCGCGTCTTTTCCTGCGGTTTTACCCAGGGTGGCTGAGTCCGCAGTCGCATCCAGAATATCGTCCACTACCTGAAATGCGAGACCGATGGCGCCTGCATACGCATGCAGTGCTTCCGTTTCTGTCGCATCCGGCAACTTGCCGCAGATCGCGCCCAGCATGACCGATGCGCGTAACAGGGCGCCAGTCTTCAGTCTGTGCATTTGCTCGAGTTGTTCGCGGTTGAGTGCAAGTCCTACGCTGGCCAGATCGATGGCCTGACCACCGCACATGCCCAGCGAACCGGAAGCCTGTGCCAGCACTTTGACCATGGCCAGTTTGGCGGAAGCATCGCCTGGTCCTTCAGACAAGGTGATAAATGCCTGAGCCTGCAGTGCGTCACCGACCAGCAAGGCGGTCGCTTCGTTGTAACGGATGTGTACAGTCGGTTTGCCACGGCGCAGATCATCATCATCCATGCATGGCATATCATCGTGTACCAGCGAATAGACATGTATCATTTCTACCGCCGCTGCCGCACGTTTGAGCAATTCGGCTGGCGCATCAAACAGTTGACCCGCTGCGTACACCAGCAAAGGCCGCACCCGCTTGCCACCATCCAGCGCGGTATAGCGCATGGCTTCGTGCAATTCCCGTGGTGTGGTGTCCGTGTCAGGGATCAGTTCTTCTAAAGCTTGCTCGCAAGTTTGCTGGGTAAGTTTCATCCAAGTCTGGAAATCCTGGCTCATGCAAGTTCCTCGTCGTGATCGACATTAAAAGGTTTTAGTACGCCCGCCTCCAGTACTTTGACCTGTTGTTCAACTTTCTCAAGCTGGCTGGCGCAGAACTGTATCAATTCCGAACCACGTTGATACGCAGTCACAGAGGCCTCCAGCGGCAGATTGCCGCTTTCCATCTGCTGAACCAGCTGACTCAGTTCCGCCATCGCCGCTTCAAAGCTGGCTGGCTGACTGGCAGCAGAGATGTGAGAGTCTGGATTTTTCTTGGGCATAGGATGGTGAAGATGTTGAAAACGGCGTCTTGTGACACAAAATTTAATGAACCTTCTATTTTAGAGCAAAGCGGCTGTACTCAGCATGAAAACCATGCAAATTCAAAGTGCATTTGCTTACAATTTGAAACTGCAGTTTCAAATCGGAAATGCTACTGTTGGGGAAAACCGAATTACACTGAAAAAAGACGCAGAATTGCGTTTCAAACATTTCCATGTGGAAATTATGTGTATATAGTTCGGTGAGATTCGGTGAGATACAGGCGTGATAGAACACATTATCCATGAAATTTTATCAAAAATACATGGTGTGTCACCTCTAGTGTCAAATTTTTTCTTATCCAGGTAACACCCCTCATTCAGGCTGGATAAGGCAGACAACATACTTACTTCAATTTGCATCCCTAAACATGCCTACTCAGCATAAGCATACCGGTCAGTCAGTGGGCGTCAACGCGCCTGCCGGTGAGCTGCTGCGCGCTTTGATTCCGATTGCGTCGCATTTGGTGGGAGCGCAAATTGAGGCAATGTCGATGCGCTTGTCGACCGCATTCCTGGCTTTGTCTGAAACCAGCCAGGATTCGCGCGAAGCCAACCTCAGTTTTCATGCCGGACAGCTGCTGAAGAAAAATGCCTATGCTTTTTATTATCTGGTTGCAGCTGATATAGAGAAAGCCCTGCGCGCAGATATCGACCAGCTGTTATCGCCACAGCGTGTGGCACAACCAGAAAAGAAGCTCATGATGGAGCCCGATCTGAGTCTGGTGTCTTACGAAGAGATGGATAAAAAACTGGCGCTGAGCCGCGCCAGCCGCAGCATAGAGCTTGATAACGCGGAACAGTACACAGCACTGAACATGCGCATCGCGCACCTGATGCAAAAAGAAGCCTTAAGCATAGCGCAAAACCCCTTCCGGCCAGAGTTATTGCTGACTACCCTGCATCAGGCCTGGTGTCAGTTCGATCCTGAAACCGGTACGCACGAACTGGTACTGTCTTTGTTGCGTCCCGATATCCTGTTCGATCTGGAACCGATACTGGCGGAATTAAATCAGGCACTGGTCACGAAAGGGGTGTTACCGGATTTACAGGAATCGTATCGCATCCGTCGCCAGCGTCAGAAAAAGCTGGAAGAACACAATGAGCTGGGTGCAGCCAGCACCACTGAAGAAAAATTACGCCATTACTTTTCACAAGGTGGTGCGCAGCATGCCGCTCAGACTGCGGTGGGGCATCACGGACTGACGGGCGGTGGCCCGGCTGGTGCCGCTATGTCAGGAAGCTCATTGCAGCAGTTATCTGACTTCCAGAAAAGCCTGCAATTCCGTCAGCTGATGTCGGAAGCCAAAGACGTACTGCGTTTGTCGCAGATGCGTGAACAGGCGCCGGAAATGTTTGCGACCGGCGTGGAAAAACAGACGCTGGATTTGCTGTCTCAGGTGTTCGACAATGTTTTCCGTAATCAGGCCATTCCGGCCCAGGTGAAAGAACTGATTTCCGTTCTGCAGATCCCGGTGCTGAAAGCGGCGATGATCGACAAAGAATTTTTCTTTAACGAGCATCATCCGGCAAGACGTCTGATTGACCTGCTGTCGCGCTACAGTCCTGCAGTCAATCCTCAACAGGCACAGCAAGATCCCCTGTTCCAGACTATGCAGCGCAATGTGCAGCGCGTCAGTGATGAATTCGATCAGGAAGTAGCGTTGTTCGAAGAAGTCGTGAATGATCTGGAAGCTTTCATTGCGAAAGAAGAGCAGGCCAGTGTCCAGGCGCTGCAGGCACCGATACAAACTGCGCTGCGCAAAGAGAAAATCAAGCAGGCCAGCATGACTGCGACGCAAACCGTCGCGGTACGCGTCGGTACTGGCGAAGTGGTCGCTTTTGTTGAAACCTTCCTGGAAAATCGCTGGACCAAGGTGCTGACCTTGGCTTACAGCGTGAAAGAAGAAAAGCCCCAGGCTGTGGAAGATGCGATCCGTACCATGGACGATCTGATCTGGAGTGTCAAACCTAAGATCACACTGCAAGACAGGCAAGAGTTGCTCAACCGCTTGCCAGCTATCCTGGCGCGTCTGAATAAATGGCTGAGCCTGATTAAATGGGAAGACGCTGACCGCGTACGCTTTTTTGCTGAACTGGCTGAATGCCATGCTTCCATCGTGCGCGCACCGCTGGAACTGTCACCCGATAAGCAATTAGAAATTGCGGTCGAAGCGGCGCAGCATGCCGCTGAGCGCAGACTGGAAATACGTGCCGAGGCGGAGAAGAAAGCGCAGCAACAGGCCGAGCAACAAGCCGCAGCGGACGACGATCCGGCCATGCAGCTGGTTGAAAGTCTGGAGCGCGGTGTCTGGCTGGAGTTGCAGAAGCCAGATGCTGAGCCGGTCAAGGTCAGGCTGGCCTGGGTCAGTCCTATGCGCAGCTTGTTTATTTTCACGTCCAGTCAGAAAGAGCAGAGTTTTTCTATACCGGTCAAACAGCTGCAGCAGGCTTTCCGCGATCAGAAAGCCCGCTTGCTGGAACTCGATAAAGTGGTAGACCGCGCCTTGATAGAAGCCCTGGGCAGCTTGCATCCTGACGATGTCACGCCTTCAGCCGGACCGGACGTAGCGGTAAACGATACTGATCGCCAGGTATCCGTCCCCCTCAGCTGAAACGCCTGCTTCTGAGCTGCTACGTGTCAATGAAGAGTCAGCTACGGACGTATGTTGTCTGGTTTATGCCTGATTCTTGTGACTTATTGCTCTTCATACGCCGGCAGCCGCATTTGTTCCTGCGTACTGAAATAACGATTCCTTAACTCCTGTATTGATTGCGATCGCTGTATTTCATTCAGCCCCATGTTGAGCAAACTGCGGCGCTCATTAAGATAACGTTGTATCCGTAATTTCCAGTCTGCCTCTTCTCTGTCCACTTGTGCCAGCCGGTTTGCCGCTTCCGGGCTGATGGCGGCGGCACGCATACGATACACATCATCTTCACTGGCACCCTGATTACGCATGGTGTTTACCTGTTCTTCCAGTCGTATCACTTGTAATGGTGCGTTTTTCGCTTCTTTCAGGTCCGCTGGTAAGTTCTCATCCAGCGTGCGCAAACGCGCCTGCTTTTCGGCTTCAGTCAGTGCGCGGTTATTCGCAATCTCCAGCCGCGCAATTGCATCCAGATCATACGCATCATCGTAGCCAAACATCGCCTGACTTTCTTTGGCGCTGAAATACTGCAGTCGCAGATTTTGCATCGCCTGCCAGCGTGCACGCATGGCGGTCGCCATCATGGTGGCAGACTGAACCTGCTGTCCCAACTGTTTTTCACTGTCGAATAAGGCCGTTTTATATTGCAGATAGCGTGCCAGCAGCTGCCTGGCTTGTGCCGCAGCATGTGGACGCAAACGCTGATCCAGCACTTTTTCGATTTCCTTGCGGATTTCAGCCAGTGATTTTTCTCCGGTCGCCGCCAGATAATAATCGAACATTAAACGTAATTCGGCATTGACCACCAGCTCGCCTTGCGCTTCTTCGAGCTTGCCATCGGTCTGTGTGCCCTCCATGGAGCGTACAAAAGACAAGTGCGGATCTGGCGCAGTTAGCTGAGCCCTGTCCGGCGGCTCAGTGAGCTTAGTGTTCCCAAAAATGAAAAAAGCGGCGAAACCGATCGCCGCTAAACCGAGTGTCCAGTTAAGAGTTTTCATGCTGCCGGCTCCGTCAGAGTGGTTTAGCCTAGAGGCCGCTGTTTTTCAGGCGGTTTGCATGTTGACGATAAATTGTGACCGGATTGGTTTCAAAAATATTCACCAGCCCGATTGCCTGATTGACTTCATCCAGATGGTTCATCGCGTAGTCGTCACGGATCACCTTGCCTAAATGTGTTGAGCAGCTGGCGACCAGTCCGTCGTTCTTGGCGCCAGCGAACGCGAGTGAAGTCAGGGCCAGTGCCGGATCTGAAACATCGAACAGATTGGTCATCGCTTGCGCACCGCTCCAGGAGTAATACGCTACGCCATTCACGGAATAAGCGCCCTCGCCGCAGGCGCTGGTTGGCACCCCGGCCGGATGGCGGTTGTTGAATTGCAGTGAGCCAGCCGTGCTCAGGGATTTGGCTGCTGCCAGCGCATCCTGAGGTACGCCGGGTTTGCCAGAAATGAAGCTGATCAGTGTTCCCAGCCCATTTGCGACCGACACCAGCACGGCATTTGGCAGGCTGCCATCCGGCGCGATGCCGAGCAGCACGTCGGCCACTTTAGAGCCACGGTTGACGCCGCCGACTGAGGTGACGGAAGCGACCAGATCAGGACGTACCGAAGCCACATAGCGTATGGTCGGGCCACCATGACTGTGTCCGATCAGATTGACTTTGCTGGCACCGGTGACGGCCAGGATTTGCTTAACTTGGGTCAGTAATTGTTCGCCACGTACTTCGGTGCTGTTAGCGGCAGCCACCTGCGTGACATAGACTTTAGCGCCGTCTGCTTTCAAGGCAGATGGGATGCCGTACCAGTAATCGACGGGACCGATCTTGTCAAATCCGAACAGGCCGTGCACCAGCACGATAGGAAATTTTGTTTCCGTATAACCTGCAGCCCATGTCTGTAGCGGTAATACAGACAACGCGAGAAAGAAAGCGAGCATTTTCTTCATCAGTGTGTTGTTCATGTTGACTCTTTCAAAAGTTGTGGGGCTGTAGCAAAGCCAGCCCTGATTGAATTCAAAAGCAGACTCCTATGAAACCAGGCAACGTTGGTATGCTTGCCTCTGCGGGCGCTCAGACTAACTGCGGTAAGACCAACGTGTATGCAGACTAAGTTTGCAACACGCAAGCGACAAGCTGCGATGCAACATAAAAAGTGTGCAAACAGACATCGTGCACCGCGTTCAGGTTCAGCTTAGTCTGCAACGGCAGTACCTGTTGCACGGCGTATGCCGCTGCATTTGTCTATGACAAAACTGAGAAGACTGGCAGGCCGGGACGGACTTCATTTTCTGGTAGTGAAAGATTTAGATGTTTTTATCTAAAACGCAAGCGATGTTGTTTATGGCGCTGTGCAGCGCGCTGGCCTGTTTATGCTAAGAAGTTGATTTTGCTCGGGAAATTTCAGCAGAGCGGGGCAAAGTTGCAAGATTCAGGTATAATTGTGAGTTCTGTCCAAAATTTCCTCTTCAAGTCGTTTGATCGTTTGAACTTCCGCTCTGGCAGCAAACCAGTCGGAAACAGGTTTTTGTGGATTCTTTCTCTCTTAGGTTGGTGCAAATTAATTTGGGGGGTGGGGATGTCCGATCTGGCTTCTTTGTCTACATTAGCGCGTTCTGACGCGCAACTTCCGGTACACGTCTATTTTGATGAGACGCTTTTGCAGCGTGAAATCAAGGATTTGTTCCAGGCAGGTCCTCGCTACGTGGGCCACGAACTGATGGTTCCTAACGTAGGTGACTTTGCTACTTTACAGTCTGAAAATGAAGGCCGCATGCTGGTGCGTAATGCACAGGGCATAGAGTTGATGTCGAATGTCTGCCGTCACCGCCAGGCATTGATGTTCAATGGGCGCGGCAATACGAATAATATCGTCTGTCCTTTACACCGCTGGACCTATGATCTCAAAGGTGAGCTGATCGGTGCGCCGCACTTTTCAGATACGCCTTGTATGAATCTGAAACGCACACCATTGCAGAACTGGAATGGTTTGCTGTTCGAGCAAAATGGTTACAACGTGATGGAGCGCATGGCGCAACTGAGTGTGACCAAGGATCTCGATTTCAGCGGCTATATGCTGGATCACGTGGAAGTGCATGAATGTGATTACAACTGGAAAACCTTTATCGAGGTCTATCTGGAAGATTATCACGTCGAGCCTTTCCATCCCGGCCTCGGCAGTTTTGTCTCTTGCGATGATTTACGCTGGGAATTCGGCGAAGACTACAGTGTACAAACTGTGGGCGTGAACAGTGGCTTGCTCAAATCTGGCTCACCGGTATATCGCCAGTGGCAAGAGCAATTGCTGAAATTCCGTAATGGTGAAGCACCGAAGTACGGCGCGATCTGGCTCACGCTGTATCCGAATATCATGGTCGAATGGTATCCGCATGTGCTGGTGGTTTCCACGCTGTGGCCAACTGCAACAGGTAAAACCCGCAATGTGGTGGAGTTTTACTATCCTGAGGAAATCGTCTTGTTCGAACGCGATTTCATCGCAGCAGAACGCGCTGCGTATATGGAGACTTGCGTAGAAGACGATGAAATCGGTATGCGCATGGATGCCGGTCGTAAGATACTGCTGGAACGCGGAGAAAATGAAGTCGGACCGTATCAGTCACCGATGGAAGATGGCATGCAGCATTTCCATGAATGGTATCGTCGTAACATGACATTCTGATTCCGCATTGTACTGTCGTATGCGATCAAAAATTGAAGAGGCGCTGGCATTTGCTATGCGCCTCTTTTTCATCCTGAAGCAAACGTTTGTGGCGACTGCCTGTCGCGATCATTTTGCCTGAATTTGTTTTATGCCTCGGTGAAGCGCAGCTCGCCCTAGGTAAGCGGAGAAAAAGAAATGCAATCTTTATGGATGCTGGTCGCCAGTCTGTTGTTCTCACTGATGGGCGTCTGCGTCAAACTCGCTTCTGATCATTATGCGACCGCAGAAATCGTGTCTTATCGTGGTCTGATCGGCAGCCTGCTGCTGTTGGCCCTGGTCCGTGTTCAGCGTGGCACTTTGCGTACGGCCATGCCGGGCAGTCATTTATGGCGTGGTCTGGTCGGTGTGGCAGCGCTGTGGATGTGGTTTTACGCGATAGGCCGCTTGCCGCTGGCGATGGCGGTCACTCTGAATTACATGTCTGCAGTCTGGATCGCTGCCTTTTTGTTTTTGCGTGCCTGGCGCTTGCGTGAACAGCAGCTGGACTGGCGTCTGGTGGCGGCGATACTGCTGGGTTTTGGTGGTGTCATTTTGCTGCTCAGACCAACGATACATGCCGATCAGTGGCTGGGTGGCGTGATTGCGCTGGTATCCGGCATGCTGGCAGCTCTGGCCTATCTGCAAGTCAGGCAAATGGGCGTGGCCGGTGAGCCGGAATACCGCGTGGTGTTTTATTTTTCGCTGACCTGTGCGGTCGCCGGTTTTCTGGGTGTGAGCCTGAGCGCACTGGCTGGCGGTGCTGGCTGGCATGCACATACGGGCCAGGGCGCTTTGCTGCTGCTGGCCATCGGCATTACGGCGGCACTGGCACAAATGGCGATGACACGCGCCTATCGGCTTGGTAATACCTTGCTGACTGCGAATCTGCAGTATCTGGGCATCGTCTTTTCCAGTATCTGGGATGTACTGATCTGGCATGACAGCCTGTCCTGGCTCAGCTGGGCCGGTATCGTCGTGATACTGTGCAGCGGCTGTCTGGCCAGTTTTTACAATGCACGCAATAGTCCTGCTAAAGTAGCGCCTGATCCGATTGCGACTGAGTAGGCCAGCATGCCACTCGTTTGCATCCTGTCTTGATTCTTCATCTGAGGGGAAATGATGTACACCAGCTTAATCCGTGCCGACCAACTGGCCGCGCTGACTGCTTCTACAGCACAGGGACATACCGTGATTTTAGATTGCCGCCATGACTTGACTGATACCGATGCCGGCACCCGCGCATTTGCAGCCGGACATTTGCCCGGTGCGCAGTTTGTGCATCTTGATCAGGTGTTGTCGGCCGCTAAAACCGGCGCTGATGGCGTATTCCGTGGCCGTCATCCTTTACCGGACGCAGAAGACTTTGCCGCCAGCCTGCGTCAGCTGGGCGTCAACGCGGATACTCAAGTGGTCGCGGTAGATGCCCATGGCGGCATGTTTGCGGCGCGTCTGTGGTGGATGCTGCGCTGGATAGGCCATGCTGCAGTCGCCGTGCTGGATGGTGGTATACCGGCCTGGCAGGCGGCGGGTTATGCACTTAGCACTGAGCAAGTTAGCCGTGCGGCGGGCAATATCCATGTACAGCCCAGTCTGGTCACCCAGGTCAGCGTGGCGCAGGTGGTAGCCAATCTGGAGAGTGCAGAACGCATCGTGATCGATGCGCGTGCGCCGGATCGCTTCCGCGGTGAAAATGAAACCATGGACCCGGTAGGTGGCCATATTCCTGGTGCCAAAAACCGCTTCTTCAAAGATAATCTGCAAGCCGACGGCAGCTTTAAACCTGCAGCACAATTAAGCCAGGAATGGGCACAACTGATCAGTGATCCGGCCCGCGCCATCATGCAATGCGGCTCTGGCGTGACGGCCTGCCATAATCTGCTGGCACTGGAAGTCGCTGGCCTGCACGGCGCGGCTTTGTATCCTGGTTCCTGGAGCGAATGGTGCGCTGATCCTGCGCGTCCGGTTGAGCGCTAATACTGCATGTAGTCTGTGTACGAAAAAAAGCACTGTTGAGACACAGTGCTTTTTTTGTGGGGAGCTGTTGAGTCACAGTCTGGCGTCAATGATGACCAGTCACCAGCAAAACCAGCACGATGCCCAGCGTGACCAGCAAGACTTGTGGCACGGTTTCTTTGAGTGTGGCGCGGCGCTGCATTTGCGGCATCAGGTCGCTGACGGCGATATAAATAAATCCTGAAGAAGCCAGTACCAGTACATAGGGCAGCAAGTCGGCCGCCTGCTCCAGTAAAAAATAACCCGATACACCACCGACTACGCCCATCATGCTGGTCATCAAATTGTACAGATAGGCGCGGGTGCGACTGAAACCTGCATTCAACAAGACGATAAAGTCGCCGATTTCCTGCGGAATTTCATGCGCGATAATCGCGAATGCAGTCACGATACCGAGTTCAGGATTAGCCAGAAAAGCTGCCGCAATCAGGATGCCGTCGGTGAAGTTATGCATCCCATTGCCGACCAAAATCATCCAGCCGGATTTGCCTGCTTCATGCGCGTCATGTCCATGTTCGTGATGGTGGCCATCGCCTTCATGATGATGCGAGTGGCGCAAAATGGCCGCCTTCTCCAGCAGGAAAAACGCCAGCAAACCGGCCAGCAGACAGGCGAACAGCGTGCGTGGATCAGCCTTGGATTCGAAGGCTTCCGGCAGCGCATGCAGCAAAGAGGTGGACAGCATAATACCGACCGACAGGCTGACCAGTTTTTCCACCATTTTCGACAACAGGGAGAACGAGAAAATCGCAGCGGCAGATATGCTCAGCACCCCTGCTAAAGCTGTGGTGAAGAGGATGGATAACAGGGTGGAGTGAATTTTGAACCTCGGGGGAATTTGCAACCAGGTTGCAAATTAAAGCACAGACTGGCGAATTAAGCAAATCAAAGGCTGATGCAGACTGGCCGGAGCCGGTCTGCATCAGCCTGTCCGCATGCAGGCAGCTGCACGCAGCGGCTCACAGAATGCGGCAATCCGGTTTAGCCAGCACCGTTCGCCTTTAACCAGGCCACGCAAGCTTTCCAGCCATCTTTGGCATCAGCTTCCACATAGCTGGGACGGTAATCGGCATGGAAGGCATGGCCGGAGTTCTCATACACTTTGAATAGAGAATGGCTGCTGCCTTTGGCTAGCGCTGCTTCCATTTTGGCGATGGAGTCCAGGCTGATGCCGGTATCTTTGGCGCCATACAAACCCAGTACCGGCACCTTGAGCGCGGCAGCAATATCAACCGGATGCTGCGGTGACAGCGCGTTCGCCTCACCCACCAGACGGCCATACCAGGCCACCCCGGCTTTAATGGCTGGATTATGTGCAGCATACATCCAGGTGATGCGGCCACCCCAGCAAAAACCGGTGATACCAACCCGCTTCAGATCGCCACCATGTGTATCGGCCCAGGCCAGTACTGCATCCAGATCGCGCATCACCTGCGCATCGGGGACTTTGGCGATCACTTCTTTGATCAGCTCTGCCACGCTCGCATATTTGCTCGCATCACCCTGACGCACGAACAGGTCCGGTGCCAGTGCCAGATAGCCGAGTTGGGCAAACCGGCGCGCCACATCCGCGATATGTTCATGTACACCAAAGATTTCTGATACCACCAAAATCACAGGCAGATTTTGTTTGCCCTCAGGCCGCACGCTATACACAGGCACTGCCTGGCCATCGACTTCTATCTGCAGTCTTTGCTCACTCAGGCCAGTAGTCGGTGTACGCAGCATGGTCTGGGCACAGACCGGTAAGGCCGCTGCCGCAAAGCCCACGCCCAGCGCGCTTTGCAAAAACTGGCGTCGATTACTGTCTTGCTGGCTGCTTGCTTTGTTCTGCGTGCCCGTGCTGTCTAGGCTGGCGCCGGTCAGGCTGTTAAATTCTGCTCTGTCATTCTGATTATGCATGCGAGTCTCCTGGATGGTGGCTGAAATAGAGGCGTGCTTACAGCGATACCGCACTCTGCGATTCAGGCCGCGCAGTATCAGGCTGCATATTAGCGGTTTTTGGATTTACTGGCAGTGCAGTCAGCAAGTAGGTTCAATAAAATGAGCAAATTGCAAATTTTTGTTTGCGGGCGTATATTGGCGAACGCTCGCCCGGCACTGCCGGCCTCAATCCTGCACCCGTATTGATCATGCACACCGAACAGATTAAACCGCCACTGACAGACGACGATATCGACCAACTATTGGGCAAAGTGGTACGCAAAAGCAGACGCAAACAGATACTGACTCATAGTTTGCAGGCGGCTGGAACATGGAGCAACTTATTCAACATATTGTGTGTGCCCTTATTAGGCGTAGGGATAAGCTTACTGCCGGAGTTCTCAACGCCTTCAGGCATGAAAATGCTGATATTGATGATAGGGAGTGTAGCGGCTGCGAATTTCGTCGCCCTTATCGGAGTGCAACGTAAACTGGATATCGCTATTGAGTTATTGCGGCTGCATGATGCCGAGCTTGCTGGGGAAAAGGCTGACGATTGAGCTCTTGCGGGGCTGGAATTAATTTGAAAAAATTGGAGAAAGGACTACATCATGCCAATCGAACTAAGACGTTCTTTTCAGATCACGACTGGGGTACTTGGCCTGGCACTGAGTATGTTGTGCTACTGGCTGATACGCGATGGTGCAGCACCTATGCAGGGCGGCGCTGCGCTGTCACTCAGCATCATGTTTATCGCAGCCGTCCCGGGCTTTCAGCGCTTGCTAGTCTTGTTTTTGCCTTTACTCCTGGTGAAGCTGTTTCCGCGTTTGGATCGGTCCTGAGAGCTATTGTCAACTAACCCGCCATCATGACACTGCATCTTGTTCAGGTACGCTTTACGCGTGTATTTGATGTGGTACGTATGCCAGCTATGCGAGGCAAGGCGCGTCATACTTTATTCGGATTTGAGACGATATTTTCGCATCATTGTGGTGTCGAAGTGCCAGGCTGGCCTGAACTCGAATCCGGTGACACGGTGCTTGCTGTACTAGGAAAAGCCGATGACTGGCAAACTTTATGCGGCTGGCGCAATCTGCGAACTGGGGAATTGTTCGCGCCGGGTTTCGTTGGCGCAGGCATCGCGGCGACCGTCATGGTGGTGATGGCTGTACTCACCGTTGATATCAGCCTGGTCTATGGATTATTTCCGGCTGGTTTCCTGGCTCTGATGGCAATCTATCATGCCCGCGAGTGTGTAGACGGCATCCGTATTCGTCGTGCATTGCGAACGGATGCTCGCTGAAACAGCCTCGGTCTTTTTTGAACAGTGGCGGCGCCAGGCCGCCCAGCTTAATCCGGTTGCAGATAGAAGGCGTCCGGTAATTGCGCACCGGCGGTGGTGGTTTTGATGTCGCCTTTGAGATTGGTCAGGATGATTTCCAGCTCAGGGCCGCCGAGTTCCAGCAGCACCTGACGGCAGGCGCCGCAAGGGGCGATCGGGGCTTCGGTATTGCCGGTGACGGCGATTTTTGCGAATTCACGTGGACGGTAGCCCGCTGCAATGGCTGAAAACAAGGCGGTGCGTTCGGCACAATTGCACAGGCCATAGGACGCGTTTTCTACATTACAGCCCTGAAAAACTTTGCCATCTTTGGTCAGCAAGGCCGCACCCACCAAAAAGCGCGAGTACGGCGCATAGGCTTTTTCTCTGGCCTGATTGGCCAGGGCGATTAATTCCTGGTCTTGCATATCGAAGTTCTCCGTACCAGTCTTTGACTCGTCTGTCAGTGTTTCATGTTGAGGAAAAAAAAGGCATGCCTCGCATGCCTTCAGAATTCTTTGCTGCTTACTTACTGCTTATTTGCTGCAAACAGAAGTCCGCACAGAATAAGGCTGCCAGCCCGAAAAGCTGCCAGCAGCCGCATTCTGCCTGGGTCTCTGCTTATTTTTTCACGCCCAGTTCACGCAAACGTTCCTGCAGATAGCTGCCGGACGTGTGACGTTCAGACAGCACGACGTCAGGACGCGGATGCAGGAACAGTGGCAGCGAAATACGGGATTTCTTCGCTTCTTCACCAGTCGGATTCAGCACGCGGTGGATGGTCGACGGGTAATAGCCTTGTGAGGCTTCATCGAGCATGTCACCGATGTTGACGATCAGCATACCGAAGTCGCATGGCACATCATGCCAGGCATCGTCTTTGCCCAGCACCTGCAGGCCAGCCTGGGTCGCTGCCGGCAAAACGGTCAGCAGGTTGATGTCGCCATGGGCCGCAGCACGGACTGCATCCGGTTCTTCATCGCCATTCAGCGGTGGATAGTGCAATACGCGCAGCAGGGTCATGTCACTGTCGGTGATCATGTCCGACAAAGGCATGGAGTACTTGGCCTTGATGTCTGCCGGGGTATGGTCTTCCACCCATTGCAGCAGCTCTGTCGCCAGCTGATTGCCTTGTTCGTAGTACTCGCGTGCCGCGTTCGATACTTCCGACGGCACCCGGCCCCAAGGGTACACATGGTAGAACTCTTTCAGATCGCGTTTGGCAAAGCCTTTGGCGGTCTCGGAGACTTTAGGCGAAAAATAGCCATCCATTTTTTCAGTATCGTAGTTGTACTTGTGCTTCGCATCAGTCTGGAAGAACTCGTACCATTCCTGATAAATGGTGTTAAGCAGGGTTTGCGATAAAGGATGATTGGTCAATACGCCAAAGCCGGTCTGGTGCAGGCTTTCGGTGAATTTTTTCGCGGCATCCGGATCACGGTAGTCAACAGGTTGTATCAACATATCTTTCCCCTCCCGATTACGCCAGAGCTGGTTGCAGCCAGTCGCCGGACAGGGTCTGGTCGATCAGCTTAGCGCAGGCATCGGCATCTACTTTCATGCAGACGCGGGTTTCCGGTTTGCTGACTTCCCAGCCTGCTTGCGGGTAAGGGATAGCGAGTTTCGCCATCATGGTCTGACCATTGCCTATGCCTTCTTTGGCAACGCGCACACGACCGCTCTGGGTTTCAAAGATTTCCGGTGCCACCAGCCAGACAAAGGCCAGCACGTCATGACCGTAGCAAGCGTGACCGAGGTCAGGGCGTATGCTTTGGTAGAAGTTTGCGTAGAAATTCACAGCATGCGACAGGGTATCCATCGCTACGTGTTTATGTTGTTCTGCCAGACGCGCAAAGAAGCTCGATGGCAAGACTACACGGTGGGTAACGTCCAGACCGACCATGGTCAGATCCCAGCCTGCGGTGAAGACCAGATCTGCTGCGTCCGGATCATTCCAGACATTGGCTTCTGCGACTGGTGATACATTGCCCGGCTCATCAACCGCACCCGCCATCAGCACGACTTTTTTCAGCAGCTTAGGCAGTTGTGGTTCCATTTTCAGTGCCAGACCCAGATTGCCCAGCGGACCGACTGCGACCAGCGTGATTTCGCCCGGATGCTGACGTGCCATCTTGACGATGAATTCAGCGCCGCTTTCTACTTCAGCTTTACCACCGACTTCGATACGGGATGGCAGATTGCCGAGGCCGTCTGCGCCGTGTATGAAGTCGGGCGGCGTGCCGGCAGCTTTTGCGAATGGCACATTGACGCCTTGCGCGACCGGGATAGCGCGGCCTGCAATACGGGTCAGGTACAGTGCATTGATGGTCGCCTGTTCGACATAGACATTGCCGAAGGTAGTCGTGATACCGACCACGTCGATATCAGGATGGGCCAGCGCGAAATACAGCGCCATTGCGTCATCTACACCAGGGTCCGTATCGAATATGACTTTATGTTTTGCTTGCATGAAAATACTCCAGGAAATAGCTTCAGCTGGCCATTGGACAGAACCCAGACATGAAGCGATTTGTTGTGTTTGACCTGGTTCAAGGAGGCCGTTAACGTTGTCGATTTAAAAAATAAATCACCGGCAGCCAGCACGGGTCAGCCCCATGCAGTTTGCCGGCAGGTTTTATAGTCTTTTATCTTGACTTTACAAACGGCACGCCTATCGCCTTAGGCGCGACGGATTTCGCCATCAGGCCTGCAAGAACGACGACGGTTACTACATAAGGAATCATCTGTATCAATGATCCCGGCACTTTTCCTAAGCCAGGGAAGACCACCCCTTCGATCTGGACTTGCAGAGCAGTGAAAAAACCAAACATCAGGCAACCCAGCGCCGTTTGCAGCGGACGCCAGTTACCGAACACCAGTGCGGTCAGCGCCAGATAACCATTACCGGCCGACATATCGCGCAGGAAAAAGCCGCTTTGTACGATGGACAGATAAGCGCCCGAGAATGAGCATAGCAAACCGGCACACAGCATCGCCATAAAGCGGGTGCGTTCGACATTGACACCTGCCGCATCTGCTGCATGCGGATTTTCACCGACCGCGCGCAGGCGCAGACCAAAGCGGGTGTGGTACAGCACCCAGTGTACCAGCGGTATCAGTGCAAATGCCAGATACACCAGCGCACTGTGACCGCCGATCAGACGGGTGTAGATCCAGCCCAGCAGCGGTATCGAGGCCAGTGCTTCCGAACCTGGCAGCACGATGTCAAACAGGCGCGCTGCACCCAGATCCGGAGTACGGCCACCTTGCATGAAGAAGAACTGGGCCAGCACAAAGGTCAGACCACTGAGCGCGATATTGATCGCGATCCCGGCCACCAGCTGATTACCTTTTTGGGTAATGCTGACAAAGCCTTGCAACAGCGCGATCGCGACTGACACGCCTACCCCGGCCAGGATGCCCAGCCATGGATTTTGCGTCACATAGGCGACTGCGGCTGAGACAAAGGCTGAGGCCAGCATCTTGCCTTCCAGCGCCAGATCAACCACGCCGCTGCGTTCTGCAAACAGACCCGCCATGGCGGCAAAAATCAGAACCGGGGCATTACGGATGGTAGAAACCAGAATGCTGGAAAATTGAAAATCATCAAACATCATTTTTCCTCAGGATGGCTTACGTTTGAGCAGGGCAGATAAAGCCGGTGCATACAGGTTTTCCATGGCGCCACAGAACAGGATAATCAGGCCCTGGATAAAGATAAAGGTTTCAGGCGGAATATTCGGTTTTTCCAGCGACAGATCGAAGCCACCCTGGATCAGTGCACCAAACAGGATGGCGGATAACAGGATGCCAAGCGGATGCTGACGCCCCATGAGTGCAATCGCAATACCGATAAAACCGGCACCGGCCGGGAAGTTCAGGTTCAGATAGTGGGTGGAACCCAGCACCGAGTTGACCGCGCCCAGACCCGCCAGTGCACCGGAAATCATCATAGTGACGATGATGGTTTTGCTGATAGAAATACCGGCATAGTGCGCTGCATGCTGATTCAGTCCGGTGGCGCGCAACTGATAGCCCCAGGTGGTGCGCCATACAGCCAGACCGTAAATCACCAGTGCCAGCAGCGCCAGGATAAAGCTGATGTTGAGCGGTGTTTCGCCCAGTATCGGCAAAATGCCATTGAGCTTAGGCAGCCATGCGCTTTCTGCAAACACGCGGCTGGCAGTATTTTGTTCACCAGCCGGGATCAGGAAGCTCACGATCACATAATTCATCAGGCTGGCAGCGATAAAGTTGAACATGATGGTCGTGACCACCACGTGGCTGCCGCGTTTAGCTTGCAGATAACCAGGCAGAAAAGCCCAGGCCGCTCCGAATACCGCGCTGCCCAGCATGGCCAGCGGGATCAGCGCCCAGCCCGGCAGACTCGCATCGAGTGCCAGCACCACCAGCGTCAGTCCCAGACCACCGATATACATCTGACCTTCACTGCCGATATTAAACAAGCCAGCCTGCATCGCAATCGACACCGATAAACCGGTGAAGATAAAGGTCGCCGCATAGAACAAGGTGTAGCCCAGACCTTCAGGATTAAATACAGCCGCGTTGAGCAGGATGCCCAGAGATTCCAGCGGACTTTCACCCAGCAGATAAATCACGCCTGCGGCCACCAGCAAGGCTGACAGCAGATTCAACAGGGGCAGGGCAAAGGCAGTGGCCCAGCGAGGCAGATCGGTTTGGTTCATACGTATCGTCTTAAAGAATTACTCTGGTGACGCTTGACTGTCCGGGTAGGACAGCCGCATCAGTGTTTGTGTAAGCCACCCATTAACAGGCCGATGCGGGTAGCATCAAATTCTTCTACTTTCAGTTCGCCGGTAATGCAACCGCCTGACATCACCAGGATGCGGTCAGCCAGCGCGCGTACTTCTTCCAGCTCTACCGAGACCAGCAAAATCGCAACGCCGGCATCGCGCATCGCGAGCAGGCGTGCATGCAGGCTTTCTATGGTGCCGATATCGACGCCACGGGTAGGCTGGCCGACTAAGATCAGTTGCGGATTGGCCGCCATTTCGCGTGCCATCACGACTTTTTGCTGATTACCGCCGGACAGCAATGCGATACGCAAATGCGGATCGGACGGGCGTACATCAAACTGTGCCAGCAAATTCTGGCAGTTTTTCAGAATCGATTTGTAATCCAGCCAGCCTAAACTTTTGCCCAGTTTTTTCTGGTAACCGAGGAAGCTGTTCATCATGACTGAGAAGTTTTTGACCACAGCGTCACGCAAGCGGTCTTCCGGCACATGGGCGATACCGAGTTCACGGAAAGTGGCTGGCAGGCCATCGGCATCCTTGCGTCCGGCATACGGCAAAGTCTTACCTTGCATGCTGATGTCACCCGTCGTAGGCAGACGCATACCGCTCAGAATTTCGAGTAATTCGCTCTGACCATTGCCGGATACGCCGGCGATGGCGACGATTTCACCGGCGCGGATTTGGAAATTGATGTCTTTCAGCAGACTGACTTGCTGGGCATTGATCAGGTTGAGGCCTTTCACATCGAGCACCGTCGCGCCCGGCACATATGGCGCGCGCGGCAGCTGGGTCTCGATAGGGCGGCCCACCATCAGCTCAGCCAGTTGTTCTTTGTTGGTTGCTGCTGTTTGTACCGCACCCACTACCGTACCGGCACGCATCACGGTGACTTCATCCGTGATATCCAGGATTTCCTGCAGCTTGTGGGTAATCAGGATAATGGTTTTACCTTGTTCTTTGAACAGGCGTAATACTTCGAACAGGGAAGCTGTTTCCTGTACCGTCAATACCGCAGTCGGCTCATCCAGAATCAGGATGTTCGCGCTGCGGTAAATTTGTTTCAGGATTTCCACCCTTTGCTGCACACCGACGGATAAATCCTCTATCTTATCGAGCGGATCAACGTCGAGTGAATAGCGCTGGCAGATTTCACGCAATTGCTGCTCAACCTGTTTGCGGTTTTTTTGCAGACGGAAGCCACCTTCGCCGCCCAGCATTACATTGTCGAGCACGGTCATGTTATCGACCAGCATAAAGTGCTGATGCACCATGCCTATGCCGAGGCCGATTGCCTCATGGCTGTTACGGATATCCTGCTGCTGGCCATTGATGAGCAATTTGCCACCATCGGCACGGTAGTAACCGTACAGGATACTCATCAGGGTGGACTTACCTGCACCATTTTCGCCGATGATACCGTGGATGGATCCTTGCGCAATGGAGAAGCTCACATCGCGATTGGCTTGTACTGCGCCAAAGCGTTTGGAGATGTGTTGAAATTCGACAGCTGGCTGCATACGTTCGGGATGTTAGGTTCGGCGGAACTGGTGAAATGGATCGGGACTATGAAACTGAGTAATGAATCAGGGCGCATTTTACTGCGCCCCGCTGAATTACTGTATGGGTCAGACCGGGCACTTATTGGCATCGCGGAAGTCGACGACTTTCACTTTGCCATTAATGATGTCTTGTTTAGCGGCGTTGATGCGTTTTTCCATCTCGGCGCTGATGACACTGCGGTTATCTTTATCGAGCGCCCAATCCACGCCGCCTTCTTTCAGGCCTTTGTAGACGGTGCCGCCTTTCCAGTCACCATTCTTCATTTGCATGAAGCTGTCATAAATCGCCTGATCAACGCGTTTGACCATGGAGGTCAGCATACTGCCCGGATGCATGTAGTTTTGATTGGAATCCACACCGATGCCGAGCTTACCTTTTTCTTTGACTGCTTGCAGCGTACCCATGCCACTGCCACCGGCTGCGGCAAAAATCACGTCTACACCGCGTTCAAACTGAGCGCGCGCCAGCTCGCCGCCTTTGGCCGGATCATTCCAGGCCGCAGTGGTGGTGCCTACCATGTTTTGCAGAATTTCAATTTTGCCGTCAGTCGCTTTGGCACCCTGCGCATAACCGCAAGAGAAATTGCGGATCAGCGGGATGTCCATACCACCGATAAAGCCGACCTTTTTCGATTTGCTGGCCAGTGCTGCTGCCACGCCAACCAGATACGAGCCTTCCTGTTCCTTGAACAGTACCGAGCTCACGTTGTCACCTTTGGCGATGCCGTCGATCAAAACGAATTTGGTTGCAGGGAATTCTTTGGCGATATTCTGTACTGCCTGCGCCTGGGCAAAGCCGATCGCTGCGATCAGGTCGACTTTTTTGCGCGCCAGATTGCGTAATACCTGTTCAGTCTGGGTATCGCTCGCGACCTGTACTTCCATGAAGCCGATCTTGGTTTCTTTTTTGAAGCGTTCTGCGCCTTCGGAAGCCGACTGGTTGAAGGACTTATCAAATTTGCCGCCTGCATCGTAAATCACCGCAAACTTAGGGTCTGCAGCATGGGCGCTGGCTGCAGTGAACAGAGCAGCCAGAGTCAGGCAGAAAGGTTTGAGTTTCATGAGAGCTTCCTTATTCAGATGTCGTAGTGTGAGGGATGCAGACGCTTAACGATAGTCAGATCTTCACCAGCCTAACATGGCGAACACCTTTGGCTCACCATGGAATAAAAATTTTATCAAATCCCGCGCTGTATCCGGGGATGTAATCTGTCACTTATGCTTTACGGGCTGCCATGAAGGCCAATACTTCTGCCCTTTGTGGTATGGAAGTCTGCGCACCCAGTTTAGTCACGGTCAGTGCCGCAGTATATTGCGCTTCCTGACTGGCTTCCAGCAGCGATAAGCCATTGGCGATGCCGACTGCGAACGCACCAACGAAGGTGTCACCAGCCGCTGTTGTGTCGACCACATCCACCCGGATCGCCGGAATGAACTGGCTCAGACCAGCTTGCGTGATTTGCGCACCGTGGCCGCCCATGGTCAGCAATACCTGGCCGACACCCATAGACAGCAGCTTTTCAGAGGCGGCCTGAGCACTGGCATTGTCAGTCACAGCGATGCGGCTCAGCTGACCGGCTTCTGTTTCATTCAGGATCAGATAATCGACCTGAGCCAGCAGTTCCGGGCTCAGATCCTGTGCCGGCGCCGGATTGAGGATGACCTTGACACCAGCGGCGCGCGCGGTAGCGATTGCCTGGGTCACGGTGTTCAGTGGTGTTTCTAACTGACACAGCAGGATTTGCGCAGAGCGGATATCTGCCGCTGCCGTATCTATATGGGCCGGGGTCAGGGAGGCATTGGCGCCAGCTGCCAGCACGATGCTGTTGCTGCCATTGTCTTCTACCAAAATACCGGCCACGCCTGTGGCAACGCCTGGAATGCGGCTCAGATGCGTCAGGCTGATGCCGTCAGCGGACAGGGATTGCTGAGAAAAATCGCCGAAGCCATCATCGCCGACTGCGCCGATAAAGCGTACATCTGCTCCCTGACGGGCTGCAGCAACTGCCTGATTCGCGCCTTTGCCGCCGGGTATCTGACGGAATTCGTGTCCATGCAAAGTCTCGCCCACCGCAGGCATACGCGGTGTGCGGAAGACCAAATCCATATTAACGCTGCCGACAACGCATATCTGTGGCTTCATGATGCTGTTTTTCTCAAATAAATAGGGTTGCGCAATCGTTTGCGCAAACGATTTCGTATTTAACTATGGGCGAAACGCCTAGTCAAGCGGATTCGCGTTTTCTGGTGATTTTTTGTGCAATAGCCAGCGGCTGCCACCCTAGGCGGATCTTGTCCTCAATACGCTGAATTGTCGTTTCCGTCAGCGCAATATTGACCGGAGATTCAGGCAGTTCAGCATTCGGTAAAACACACTTGGAATAGATGCTCTAGTCGGCATTTTTTTTGCAGCGAGCGAGATTGTGGAGGGCTTGAGTCTCGCTGTCAAATAAGGTTTGATCATCAGCATAAGAACGGACCGGAAAGTGGCCAGAAAATGGAAAAGAACACATGAAAAATCATCTTAATATGCGCTTGTTTGACAACGTGCGATGGCGGGGAATTCTGCTTTTCCCTATTTGCCTGCGGCGGGATGCGCAAGCCGGCAAACTGGCTTCAACTGCAGATTAGTCAAGATGGATTTGGATAAACAATTGTTTGAAATTTTAAACAAATGTTTGATTGTCTGATGTTATTATTGCCGAAATTTTTTTTGCATAGTTTCTCCGCACAGATAGCCTGAATACAGCGTTTACTGTTCTGTTCATACCATGCCGGCAGCTTGCCTCCTTAGAAAGTTAATGTGATCCCTGAAATGAACAGCTTGTCCAGAAAAGAGCATTTACTGCGGCTGATACAGGCCAACCCTGCGGTCACTCAGCAAGAGCTGGCCGATCAGTTGCAATTGTCACGTTCGGCAGTGGCTGGCTATGTGGCCGCACTGATACGAGAAGGCAAAATACTGGGCCGTGCCTATGTCTTGCCAGACAGCAGGCCAGTCGTGTGCATAGGCGGTGCCAATCTGGATCGTAAGTTGCGTACCCTGAACGATGTACAAATGGGCACCTCGAATCCGGTAAGCCAATATGAAAGCTTTGGCGGCGTGGCGCGCAATGTGGCGGAAAACCTCGCACGTTGTGGCCAACGTGTGCAGTTAATGAGCATAGTCGGTGATGATACTGCCGGTCAGGCCATACTCGGCTATAGCGCTGAACAAGGTATAGATACCAGTGCTTGTCAGACCCTGGCTGGCGTCAGCAGCGGTAGTTACACGGCGGTGCTGGATCCGCAAGGCGAGATGGTGCTGGCACTGGCACAAATGGATGTGTGCGAGCGGCTGGACCCGCATTTTCTGCGCTCACGCCAGCGTCAGCGCAGCGCAGCTGCCATGGTGATTGCTGACCTGAATCTGCCAGCCGACAGCCTGAGTTTATTATTGCAGGATGCGCAGCAACAGCAGCAACAGCAGCAGCAACATATTCCGCTGGTGCTTATCGCGGTCTCACAACCGAAAATGCAGCGCCTGCCCGCGCAATTGCATGGTTTGCGTCTGTTGATTTTGAATCATGGTGAACTCGAGCAGCGCGCCGGACAGGCTTTGCCGGATCAGGTCGCGATACAGCAAGCAGTTGCTACGCTGCGGGTACAAGGCGTGCAGGATGTGATCGTGACCATGGGTAGCGCAGGGGTCTTGTGCACCCGTCCTGATACCGATTTGCTGACGGCGATACCTGCGCCGCAGTGTGAGGTAGTGGATGTGACCGGTGCTGGCGATGCCTTCAGCGCTGGCGTTTGCTATTCCTTATTACAGCAAGCTACACAATTAGAACTCGCTTGCCAGCGCGGACAGCGACTGGCGGCACTGACTTTGCAGAGTGGCCGGACCGTGTCCGAGCAACTGCAGCCTAACATTTTTCAAGAGGAAAGCTATGCATAATTACCTGGTATTTTCAGCAGAAGTTCAGGCCGCACGCGAGGCTGGCAAACCAGTGGTCGCACTGGAATCGACTATTATTTCTCACGGTATGCCTTACCCGCAGAATGTACAGACCGCCAAAGAAGTGGAGCAAATCATTCGTGATCATGGTGCCGTGCCCGCTACGATAGCGATCATGAACGGCAAAATCCATATTGGCCTGTCCGATGCGGAACTGGAATTGCTGGGCCAGTCGCGTGATGCGATCAAGGTCAGCCGCCGTGATTTGCCCTATGTGCTGTCCACCGGTAAGCTGGGTGCGACCACGGTGGCAGCAACTATGATCTGTGCCGAACTCGCAGGTATCAAGGTATTCGTCACTGGCGGCATAGGCGGCGTACATCGCGGCGCCGAAACCAGTTTTGATATTTCTGCCGATTTGCAGGAACTGGCGCAGACTTCAGTAGCGGTTGTATGTGCCGGCGCAAAATCGATACTGGATCTGGGACTCACACTGGAATATCTGGAAACCCACGGCGTTCCTGTCGTCAGTGTCGGACAGGAAGCCTTCCCAGCCTTCTTCACACGTGACAGTGGCTTCCGTGCTGACTTCCGTTTAGATACGGCGCAGCAGCAGGCAGCCTTCCTGAATACCAAATGGGCACTGGGCTTAGAGGGTGGTGTCGTGATCGCGAATCCGGTGCCCGAAGCGGATGCCATGCCTGAAGCTGAAATCGAGGCGATCACGCGTCAGGCGCTGGATGAAGCGGCGCAACAGGGCATAGGCGGTAAAGCAGTGACCCCATTCCTGCTGGCTCGCATCAAGGAGCTGACGGCTGGGCGCAGTCTGGTGACGAATATCGCGCTGGTGAAAAATAATGCAGTATGCGGTGCACAGCTCGCACTGGCATTGAAACAAGGCATATAAGGATGGATCCCCGGTGGCTGGCAGTACCAGGCACAGGGGCAGAGAGAAAGGGGAGGCCGGATTGTGCGCAGGCCTTGCCCTTCGCAGCAGCTGATGCGTTCTGGCGCAAGCTAAATGCGCTTTGCATCAGGTATGCATCAGGTATGCATCAGGGATAAAAGGCACCTACGTGATAGCCTGAGGCTTTGAGCTTAGGCAGTTCAAAATAAATTTTGATGTTTTTATCTGAATTGGGCGTGAAGCCTTTGGCTTCTTCGCCTGCTTCGCTCAGATATTCTTTGGGGCTGAAACTTTTTCTGATCACCGTCTTATCTTTGGCGTCATTCAGTGTCAATTCCACGTGGGGCCAGGCGAGCGGCATGGCGCTGTGGTTTTGTAATTGCAATGTGAGCTGGAAGGTATTTTTTTCACTGTCTTGAGAAATCAGTTCATTCGCTTCTATCGTGATCTGATCAATTTTGGCAGGCAGGCTGATCTGACAAGCCAGCAGGGCGCAGGCTTTTTGCAAACCCGGCTTGGTATCCGGATACATCGCGGCAATGCTGTTGCGATTGAGGTAGACCACTTGTGCCAACAGCGCTGGAAGCAGGATGAGCGATAGCAGTGCATACACGATGGTCAGCATTTTTTTGCGCTTTTGGGCGCGCTCTGCCTGTAATACAAATTCCGGCTTGTCTTCAGTTGCCGCTTCGGCTTGCGACACGGCTGCGCTGTCCGCATTCAGTTCGTTTGTTTCTGCGAGTGATACGGATAAGTCTGTCGCTGCCAGCGCATGCATTTCTGCATCCGACAGCGGGAAGTCAGCAATAGGGTGATCTGCCAGCAAAGGGTCGGCCTGCAAGGTATCCTGCTGCGCGGGGACAGATAGTAAGTCGGCCTCATTGCCATTTTCTGCGACCGACCAGTCAATTTCCGGCTCACTCGCGAGTGCGGCGCGGGTTTCCAACTCTATACCGGAGGCGATGCTGGCTTCTGAACTCAGGCTGTCCGGCAGCATGCTGTCCATGCCATCACCCAGATCGAAGTCTATCGCCGCTGCACTGACGGCTGGCGCGTCCGTATTCACAGGTGTCGCCCGGCTGACTTGCGGTTCGGCTGTCTGGATTGCGGATTCGGCCTGTAGCTGCAGTCGTTCCAGTTCTTGTTGCTCACGCAGCGCCAGTGCGAATTCGTCGGACTCTTCCGCATCAGCTTCAGCCTCAACATCAGCTTCAGCACGGCTGGCATGGCTCCAGACCTGCGGGCTTGCAGTCTGAGTTTCTGTGCTTGCAGGTGCGGTAGTGCTGATATGGCTGTCTGCTGCATCCTGTGTCGCTGCTGCCAGCATGGCACTCAATTCCACATCTGCGGCATTGTTATCGCTCTCGTTCTGCACTTCGTTTGCGACGGCAGTGTGGGCAGCGAATGTTTCTGCGGCAGGTGTCTGCGCCAGCGGCTGGTTGTCCGACTGAGCCGTTTGTGCAGACGGGCTGGCGGGAGCCGCTTTGACGGCATCCGGTGCCACCAGGTGTTCCACCCCATTGAAGGCCTGATGACAGGCACCACAACGGACCAGTCCGGCATGTAGCTTTAACTGGTCATTCGCGACCCGGAAGGTCGTCTGGCAATGGGGGCAACGGGTGGCAAGTGCCATGGCTTAAGCGGGTAAATGACCGGCCAGGGCAACCCAGCCTTCATGTTCTGCCCATACGCTGAGCTGGATGAACGGGGCATAAGCGGCCGCCACTTCTTCCGCCTGACGTGCCAATACGCCTGACAGTATCAGTGCACCGCCTGGCGCAACGCGTCCGGCCAGCATAGGCGCCATCAGCTTTAAGGGGCTGGACAAGATATTGGCGACGACCACATTGAATTTTTCAGATTCGGGATAGGCGACAGAAAAAGGTTCTGGCAGCGCGTATTCGATTTCGCAATGATTGCGTTCAGCATTAAAGCCTGCTGATTCTATCGCTTGCGGATCAATATCGACACCGATAACTTTCGCTGCGCCGAGTTTTTTAGCAACCATGGCCAGAATGCCGGAACCGCAGCCGTAATCCAGTACCGATAAGCCTTGTGGCGCATGTGCTTCCAGCCACTCCATGCAAAGACGGGTGGTTGGATGGCTGCCAGTGCCAAATGCGAGGCCAGGATCGAGTTCGAGTACCAGTGCATTCGCATCCGGCGCATCATGCCAGCTAGGCACGACCCAAATGTTTTTGCCGATATGGATAGGTGCGAATTGAGATTGGGTCAGACGTACCCAGTCCTGCTCTTCAACGCTGCGCGTCGTGTAGGATGGCGTGACTGTCAGGCCGATACTGGCTGCTGCTTCTGCCACCAGTGCGGCGTGATCGATATCGACATCGGCGAGTGCAACCACACGGCTGCGATCCCAGGCCGCTTCATCCGGCTCCATGCCAGGCTCACCGAACAGCGGTTTTTCTGCTTCGGTACCTTCATCTGCATCTTCGACAGACACCGATAAAGCACCGGTTTCCATCAAGGCATCCGATAAAGACTCTGCATGCTCACGCGCCACTTCGATGACGATTTCTATCCAACCCATAATTTGTTTCTTTCTCAGAACTTACGCAAAATTGTTCCGGTGTGACAGCCGTGCTTTCCGTTTGGCAGTTGGGCTGTCGCCGGAGCGGTTTTGCCTAAACTCTGTTTTCTTAGTTTTAGTCTGTTGTAACGCACAGAGGCTGTTGCCAGCCTCTGTACACTTCTGTCAATTTCAGTTTGCGCTAATCAGGATGCGGCGCAGTCTGTTTTACTGATTTTTTACTGATTACTTGACCTTCTTATCCAGCACGGGCATGCCTGCCAGTTTATGTTCCAGGTAGTGAATATTGGTGCCACCTTCGATAAAGCGCGCATCGATCATCAGTTCACGATGTAAAGGGATGTTGGTTTGTATGCCTTCCACCACCATCTCTGACAACGCGATCTGCATGCGACGGATAGCCTGATCACGGGTTTCACCGTAAGCAATCACCTTACCTATCATGGAATCATAGTTAGGCGGTACAAAATACCCTGCATAAGCATGTGAGTCAACACGAATGCCAGGGCCGCCCGGTGTATGCCAGGAAGTGATACGGCCTGGTGAAGGGATGAACTTGAACGGATCTTCAGCATTGATACGGCACTCGATCGCGTGACCACGGAACTGTACCTGGTCTTGCGTAAAGCGCAGCTTTTCGTTGAAAGCGATACGGATTTGTTCCTGCACGATATCGATGCCGGTAATCATTTCTGTGACCGGATGTTCAACCTGCACACGGGTGTTCATTTCGATGAAATAGAATTCGCCGTTTTCATACAGGAATTCAAAGGTACCCGCGCCACGGTAGCCTATCTTGCGGCAGGCAGCCGCACAGCGCTCACCGACTTTGGCGATCAGCTCGCGCGGAATGCCGGGTGCCGGTGCTTCTTCGATGACTTTTTGATGGCGGCGCTGCATAGAGCAGTCGCGTTCACCGAGCCAGACTGCATTGCCATGCTGGTCGGCCAGAATCTGGATTTCCACGTGACGTGGATTTTCCAGGAATTTTTCCATATAGACTTCAGGATTGCCGAAGGCGGCTCCGGCTTCAGTCTTGGTCATGGTGACTGCATTGAGCAGTGCGGCTTCAGTATGAACCACGCGCATACCGCGACCGCCACCACCACCTGCAGCTTTGATAATGACCGGATAGCCGACTTTACGTGCAGTCTGGACGATCACCTTAGGATCATCCGGCAGTGCGCCTTCTGAGCCGGGTACGCAAGGCACACCAGCTTCTATCATGGCGTGCTTGGCTGAGACTTTGTCGCCCATCATACGGATGGATTCGGCGCGTGGGCCGATGAAAACAAAGCCGGATTGTTCTACGCGTTCTGCGAAATCAGCGTTTTCAGACAGGAAGCCATAGCCTGGGTGGATAGCCTGGGCATCGGTCACTTCTGCCGCGCTGATGATGGCTGGCATGCTCAGATAGCTCAGATTGGAAGGTGCCGGGCCGATACAGACGGATTCATCCGCCAGTTTCACATACTTGGCTTCGCGGTCGGCTTCAGAATGCACAACCACGGTTTTAATGCCCATTTCGCGGCACGCACGCTGGATACGCAATGCGATTTCACCACGATTGGCGATAAGAATTTTTTCAAACATGATTTAACTTTGCTGTAGCAATGGTTGCAGCTGCGGTGCCTGTCAGGCATCCCGGCCAGGATTAGCCAATCACAAACAGTGGTTGGCCGAACTCGACTGGCTGACCATTCTCTACCAGGATTTGCTTAATCGTGCCTTCGTAATCGCTTTCAATTTCATTCAACAGCTTCATCGCTTCGATGATGCACAGGGTATCGCCTTTAGCGACGCTCTTGCCGATATCCGCAAATGGCGCTGCGCCTGGAGCGGAAGAACGGTAGAAAGTACCGACCATCGGTGATTTCACGATCAGACCCTCAGGTACTGCAGGCGCTGCTGCCACTGGTGCTGCACTCGCTACGGGTGCTGCTGCCAGCGGTGCGGCTTGTTGCGCCTGCGGCTGCATCATCACAACTTGATTCTGGGGCATGGCGGAGGACTTAACGATACGGACTTTGCCTTCACCTTCCGTTACTTCGAGTTCTGCGATATCCGATTCTGCTACGAGGTCGATCAGGGTCTTGAGTTTTCTTAAATCCATGTGGAATCCCCTTGAAAAAAGTAGTTCTGAAAAAAGTAAGCGCGCAATATAGAGTGTTTACTCGGTTTCTGCAATGCTTCCGCGCAGCAAATTGTAAACTATTTTATTTAAATTTAAGCTAAGTTAGCGCGGAGATGGTGGAAGTTAGCGCTTTTTGAGGAAAAAATCAATCGCTAACCGGTAGCCGTCTGTGCCCAGGCCACAAATTACACCTTGAGCGATGGCGGATAAAAATGAGTGATGCCGGAAGCTTTCGCGCTGATGCACATTAGAGATGTGCAGCTCAATAAAAGGAATCGCCACACCAGCCAATGCATCCCGCAGTGCCACGCTGGTATGCGTGAGCCCACCGGGATTGACCACAATGGCGTCAATTTGTTCCGCACGCGCAGCATGAATACGATCGATCAGTGCGCCTTCATGATTGCTTTGGAAGCAGACCAGTTCTGCACCCGCCGCCCGCGCTTGCGCGATGGCGGCAGCTTCCACTTCAGCGAGGGTGGTGGAACCGTAGGTTGCGGGTTCACGGGTGCCAAGCAAATTCAGATTGGGGCCATTCAGCAGCAGCAGTTTGCTTGCCATAGTCGCATTCAGTTTGACGAAGATGGCCGCATTTTGCCGTTAATAACCGCAGATTGGCAAGAAAAAAACGACTTACTTTGATTTTTCCGCAGAATATTTGGCGATATCTGCTTTTAATTCCTGCATTTTCAAGCGTCCCAGATAGGTTTTGACCAGCTTACCCTGTGCATCCAGCATCACAGTAAACGGCAGACCGCCAGCCTGATTGCCGAGTTGACGTGATAGCTCACTACCGTCCAGACCCGCGACAAATATGGGGTAGCTGACAGGATACTTCTGCGTAAATTCGGTGATATTGGACGGACTGTCTATGCCCAGACCCAGTATCTGCACCTTTTTAGATTTGAGTTCATTTTGCAATTCAGATAATTCTGGCATTTCTTGGACGCAAGGTTTACACCAGGTCGCCCAAAAATTCACGATCAACAGTTGATTGCTGTATTGCGCCAGCGCGTGGGGTTTACCACTGGCGTCAGGCAGGGATTTACTCATCAATTGTTTGACTGCACCCGATTGCGGTGTGTCCGGCGTGGAATGGACATTGCCAGCATAAATGCCGAGACCGGCGCAGACGGCACCGATCAGGACGGCGAAGGACAGGAATTTTTTATTGATCATGATCGCTTACTCTCTGTGTGACTGAATTGCTGAGTTTATGACTGGCAGGCATCTTAGCTCAGTTTGCCTTAGCGCGTGTTCAGTCAGTCTGATTGTGCGCCGCCTCATAAGTGGTATTTGTGTAAATTGTATGTAAAAATAGTAATGTAATTAATTCAAAGCAGCATAGATCAGGTCATGGCTTCTGGTTGTGCAGGCGTTGTAAGTCCTTCACCGTGCCGGGAGTGTTGCCATGCTGAAGCCTTGAATATGTTGCAATCGCTTATTTGCAATCGCTTTATCGTCCGCCTTGATGTCGTCACTGATTTGGGAAGTCTTATGTTAAGTAGTCATGCAGTACCCGTGGACCAGTTGAGCGCACCGGCCACAGAAAGTCAGGATGCCATGCCATCCAGTCCGTCCATCACCTCGACGGACACAGCGCAGGCTCCGTCTGTCGACGACCGCATTTATTTTACCGGGAGTGGCAAAGAGTATTTCCGTATCTGGATCGTTAACCTGTGTCTGAGCCTGCTCACGCTGGGGGTGTATTCGGCCTGGGCCAAGGTCAGGCGGCTCAAGTACTTTGACCAGAATACGGTGTATGCCGGGGCGGTTTTTAATTTCCATGGCCGTCCCGAGGTGATTTTGCGTGGCCGTATCATCAGCGTGATATTTTTGTTTTTTTATCACTATGTGTATGGCTTGTCTAAAATGAGTGCAATCGTGATCGCCGTGGCTTTGCTATTTATGCTACCGCTGATGCTCAGAGGGGCCTTACGTTTTCGCTTACAAAATACCAGCTACCGTGGCATTCGCTTTCAATTTCACGGCAGCCGCATGCGTGCTTACCTGGTGTATCTCCCAGTGGTGGTGGTGTTCCTGTTGCCGGGTCTGGTGACTGTGCTGTATCCGCGCCGTACCACCTGGCTTTTGTATGCTTTCCTGCCGTATTTGAGCTGGCCCTGGCTATATGCGGGCATGAAGCGCTATCAGAATGGGAATTTTGCTTATGGACGTTTGCGCTCTGCCACGACTTTGGGGCGGGGTAACTTTGTGTGGCCTTTTGTCGCTGCTGGTTTAGTGATCCTGCTTGCCACGTTTCTTGGCGGCTTGCTGGCCGCAATATTTGCGTTTGTTATCGGTAAAGTTTGGGGAGGTATATTGGGGTTTGTCGGAAGCATAATATTCGCTTATGTTATATATCTGATACTGGGACCGGCTTTGCAAACAAACCTGTGGAATCTGATTTGGAATGCAACTAGCTTACCTGGGATACAAATCAGGTCGGCGCTCTCTATGCAAAAATATGTCAAACTGCAAACAAAAAACTTCTTCCTTACTATGTTGAGTCTGGGGCTTTATCGCCCGTTTGCGGTAGTCGCAGCTTATCGCTTCCGGCTTGAGCATATGCAACTGACGGTTGCCAGTTTTGATGCTGCGGGTGCTGCTGCAGACGCTCAGGGGAGCGCTGCGACCTCAGACGCGTCGGCAGATATGTTCGGCTTTGATCTTTCCTGGTGAGGGTGATGTGATGCAAGTATTGTATTTTGATGGTCTTCACGCACAGCATCGTTCTGCACAGCTGCAGGATCACGGTGATGTCCTGGAGTTGAGTGGTGAAGCCTGGACGCAGCGCTATAACAAAGCACAAACCCAGCTGGACGAGTTATTTCTTGCAGCGCCAGGATTGTTGCGCTTCCCGGATGGATCGCATGCCGAAGTACAGGCGGCATCTGATAAGCAGGCGCTGCGCCAGATGATGGCTTACCAGCCCGGTCTGGTCGAGCGCTGGCAAGCCAAATGGATGTTGGCACTGCTGGCGATTATCGTGATGGCAGCTATGTTGTTCAGTGCGTATCGTTGGCTGATCCCGGCGATTGCGGATCGGGCTGTGAACTGGGTGCCAGTCATCACTGAGCGTGAATTTGGCGGCAAGGTGATGGTGTTATTAGATGAGCAGATTTTCAAACCAAGTAAGCTCAGCGATGCGCAAATTTCGCAAGCCGAAAAAATCCTGAAACGTATCAAGCCAGCCAATGCGCTGTTTCCTATACATCTGGAAGTCAGATCCGCTGAGAAGATTGGTGCGAATGCCTTTGCTCTGCCTGGCGGTACGATCGTGGTGACGGATGAGTTGATTACTCTTTTGAAAGCGGAGAAAGACGATTTGCTCGACCTTGAGGCAGAGGAGCAAGTCGCTGCCATCATCGCGCATGAAGTCGGCCATATTCAGTATCGCCATCCCATGCGTGGGCTGATCAGTGACTCCATGGTGACGGTAATGATGGCCACGCTGTTCGGTGATTTCAGTGTGGTAATGACGGTCGCGCCCGGCCTCTTGATCAAAATGGATTATTCGCGCGATACAGAGGCGGAGGCGGATGCCTATGCGTTTGCGCGAATGCAGGCATTAGGGATATCACCCGGGCGCTTTGCCGAAGCATTCGTTAAGTTGACCAAAGAGAGTGAAAAGAATGTCGATAAGTTACCCACATGGTTACGCGAGAGCCTGGATTATGTGAGTTCGCATCCGAATCCCAAGCTGCGCATAGAGCGTGCGCGCGCCGCAGCAGCTAAATAGCGTAAAAACTTGAACAGCCAGCCTCATACAATACCGACGCTGGCTGATCAGGCTGACAGGCTGCCAGCTTATTCCGTGGGCGTAGCAATCAATTGGCGCAGTGCTGACAGATTCGCACGTTCATTGCTGCGGGTTTGCCCGCTGCGTAAGCCATCCTGTTCGTGCAGGATCAGATGCACGCCTTCATTCCTGTACAGGAAACTGAGCGTCTCTATGCTCTCATTACGTGCGTTATAGCTTTCCGATACCTCAAACTGCACATCTTTATTCAGCAGGAAAATCGCGACTTCCTTGGCATTATCGGTGTACAGATGCAGATAAATATCAGAATGCTGACCGGCGGTGCCATTCAGTACGGCGCCGACCAGATAGGGCTGAAATTGCTCCAGCTGCTCCATGATTTCCAGCGCCAGTAGGCGTAAATGCTGCAAGCGTTGCGGCTGGGTGTCGCCAAAGAACAGCGCATTGTATTCACGCACTTCCTGTTCTATCTGCGCATTGTCAGGAAGTACATCACCTTTGATGCGCTGATTGCCCAGCAATTGTTTGGCAGCCTTCTTCTTGGCTGAGGCGTAATCCGCGCCATCCTCAGCAATCATGCGGGCTGCCAGCGCCGCGATTTCGGCACGCAGTGCTTCGGCTTCATTCGGTGTGTGTATCATCATGCGGGCATGATAGCCCAAGCCCGTCAGCCTCGCCAGTCACCACTGTTACCCGCGTATCGCCGTAAGGGGCTGCCGACGCCGCATTTCTGTCGTTTTCCACCGATTTCCCCATAGGGTATCCATGCTGATGTCGGGTAGAATTGCGGGATTCTGAAATTTAGAGGCATTATGCATATTCATATTTTAGGTATCTGCGGTACCTTCATGGGTGGACTGGCGGTGTTAGCGAAGGAAGCCGGGCATACCGTGACGGGCTGCGATGCCAATGTCTACCCGCCCATGAGCACCCAGCTGGAAGCGCAGGGCATTACCCTGACCCAGGGCTTCGGCGCAGAGCAGATCGCCTTAGAGCCGGATCTGTATGTGATCGGCAATGTGGTTTCGCGCGGTAATCCGCTGATGGAAGAGATCCTGAACCGTGGCCTGCCTTATGTCTCTGGTCCGCAATGGATGGGGGAGCATATCCTGCGCCATAAGTGGGTGCTGGCTGTTGCGGGGACCCATGGTAAAACCACGACGTCGGCCATGCTGGCCTGGATACTTGAGTATGCAGCTTATGCGCCAGGCTTTCTGATCGGCGGGGTGCCGATGAATTTCGGTATTTCAGCGCGCCTACAGGGCAATCATGCTTCTGATTTTTTTGTGATCGAAGCGGATGAATACGATACTGCCTTCTTCGATAAACGCAGTAAATTTGTGCATTACCATGCCAAAACGGCGATCCTGAACAATCTGGAATACGATCACGCCGATATTTTCCCTGATCTGAAAGCGATAGAAACCCAGTTCCATCATCTGGTGCGTACCGTGCCGGGTGTGGGCCGTGTGATCTTCAATGGCGATAGTGCAGCTCTCGGCAATGTGATGCAGCGCGGCTGCTGGAGCGAACAGGAGAGTTTCGGACAGCAGCAAAGCTGGCGTCTGGAGCTGCAACAGGGTGAAGATTTCGATGTGTATTTTGAGCAGCAATTACAAGGTCGCGTGCAATGGGCGCTGAATGGTGAACATAACCGTCAGAATGCCTTGGCTGCGATTGCTGCTGCACGCCATGTGGGCGTGCCGCCGGCACTGGCGATAGAAGCACTGTCGCAATTCGTGAATGTGAAACGCCGTATGGAAGTGCGTGGCGTGGTGCAGGGTGTCACTGTGATTGATGATTTTGCCCACCATCCGACCGCGATCAGCACCACGGTAGCAGGTTTGCGTCGCAAAGTCGGTGCGCAGCGCATACTGGCTGTGCTGGAACCGCGTTCCAACACCATGAAGCTGGGCACCATGAAACAGGCCTTGCCGGAAGCGCTGGCGCAGGCCGATCTGGTGTTTGGTTATGGTGCCCAGGAAGGCAAGGATGCTTTGGGCTGGGACCTGGCCGAAGCACTCGCTCCTTTGGGTGACAAGGCAGCTGCGTTTCAGCAGATACCGGCTTTGGTCGATGCCATCGTGGCGGCAGCCCGTCCCGGTGATACGGTACTGGTGATGAGTAATGGCGGCTTTGGCGGCATCCATCAGAAGCTGCTCGATGCGCTCACAGCCTTGCCAGCGGAGCAGGCATGATACTGTACCTGCACGGCTTTCGTTCTTCACCCAGTTCCTTTAAGGCCAGGGTGATGCAGGCCCATATGGATCAGCTTGGCCGCAGTGCAGAATTCCATAGTCCCGCTTTGTCGCCGTCACCGGCAGAGGCGATAGCACAGGCGCAGGCCATCATTGCAGATACCCCACCGGAACAACTGACGATAATCGGCTCATCGCTGGGCGGCTTTTATGCGACCTGGCTGGCGGAACAGTATGGCTGTCGCGCTGTGGTGGTCAATCCGGCGGTGAAGCCGCCGCGCGAGCTGGAATCCTATGTGGGTGTGACGACGTATTATCACAGCGATCAGGTGTTTGAATTTAAGGCGGAATACGTGGATCAGCTGCGTGCGCTGGCCATTAGCGGCATTACCCGGCCTGAACGCTATTTTCTGATGGCAGCGACCGGTGATGAAGTGCTGGATTACCGTGAAATGATCAGTTTTTATGCGGGTGCCCGACAACTCATTATCGAGGGCAGTGATCACGGCATCGCCGAATTTGCTGATCATCTGGATCTGGTGCTGGATTACTGCGATGGCCGGAGTGCTTAAGCGCATGGAGAGTGCAATACGGCAGCAAAGTTATCACTGCAAACCGGCAGGCTGGAGCACGCATGTGAATGCCGTGCAGGTCAGCCGTCAGATGCAGACCTGGCTGAGTAACCGTGACTCGCTGACGGCGAGACTGGTTGCGCGGTGTCAGCGCTTCCGGGTGCAGCGCTTGTCGCAACACAAAGCACGCTGTCTGGCCGATGAGTATGCTGCTATCGGCCTTGCGCGCGCGCAGATGGTGCATGAGCGCGAGGTGATACTGCGCTGTGACGAAACGCCGGTGATTTATGGGCATACCGTGGTGCCGCTGAGCGCCACTGCCAATGAATGGCCCTTGTTTCATGCTTTGGGTGAAAAGTCGCTGGGCAGCACTTTGTTCAATGATCCTGGCGTGCGGCGTGGCGAGCTCAGCTATGCGCGCCTGCATGCCAGTCATCCGCTGATGCAGCGCATCGTGCAGACCTTGCCTGAATTGCGTGGCATCAGCTGGCTGCCGGCCCGGCGTTCATTGTTCTGGCGACGCGGTGCCTGTTTATTAGTGACAGAAGTATTTTTACCAGCCAGCAGAAATTTACCGGATGCGCCATTGGCAGCCGGGCTAAACAAGAATTAAGCTGGCAGACTGGAGCTGAGGCGCGTCGCTGGACGCGCACACATCAGTTTGCCGGCATCATAGCAAGGATAGATAGCGCAGCGTGTGCTGGTCTGAAACCCGCCGCCTTTGCATCCGTCCGTAGAGAAAAGAAAAACTGTAATGAATGTATTTTTTGAAGAGTCAGGCGACTTTAAAGCAGGCAGCGTGTTATCGCAGGCAGGGGAAGCCTATCAGGTTGAACTGGCCAGCGGTAAGCGTGCTAAGGTCAAAGCCAAAGATGTGCTGCTGCAGTTCACAGCGCCCGATCCGGTCAGCCTGATCGAACAGGCTAAAGCGGCGGCAGCTGAAATTGACTTGCCTTTTTTGTGGGAAGTCGCAGGTCAGGAAGAGTTTGGTTTTGCTGAACTGGGCGCGGAATATTTCGGCCAGGCTGCACAGCCTGTGGAAGCGGCCGGATTGATTTTTGCGCTGCATAATGCACCGGTCTATTTCTATAAAAAAGGCCGTGGCCGTTACAAGGCAGCGCCCGAGACTGCGCTCAAAGCAGCGCTGGCCGGGATAGAAAAAAAGAAGCAGCAATTGCTGATACAGGCGGGCTATGTTGAACAGCTGATGCAGCAGCTGTTGCCGGAAGCGATGCGCCCGCTGGCACTGCAATTGTTGTTCAAACCGGATAAAAACAGTATCGAATACAAGGCACTGGTGGAAGCCTGCGACGCCTTGCAGACCAGCGCCGCACGTCTGATGCTGGCTGCGGGCGGGATCAGCAGTCCCAAGCATCTGCATCTGGCGAAGTTTCATTATGAGCATTTCCCTAAAGGCACAGGATTTCCTTCACTGCCTTTACCTGCGCTGGCGGCCGATCTGCCGGTCGCAGATGTGCAGGCGTTTTCGATTGATGACGTGACCACCACGGAAATTGATGATGCTTTCTCAGTCGCGGAATTAGGTGATGGGCAGATACGCGTCGGTATTCATATCGCGGCGCCGGGATTGTCGATACAAAGAAATGATGCGATTGATCAGCTCGCGCGCAGCCGCATGTCTACCGTGTATATGCCCGGCGATAAAATCACCATGCTGCCGGATGAGTTAGTGGATGTATTCACGCTGGGCGCCGGGCAAAGCCGTCCGGCTTTATCGCTGTATGCGACCTTGAATACAGCGGACTGGAGTGTGCTCAGTACCGAGACCAAAGTGGAAGCGATCACTATGGCTTCCAATCTGCGCCACAATGATCTGGATGCGCTGGTCACGGAAGAAAACCTGGCTAATGACGCCGGTGATTATCCGCACAAAGCCGAAATCGCCCGCATCTGGCAATGGGCGCTGGCGCTGGAGCAGGGCCGTATGGCGAAGCGTGAAAGTTTCGGTATGAAGCCGGAACAAAATAACCGTGTCGATTTTAATTTCTATGTCGAAGATGATGTGGTCAGCATCGTGCGCCGTAAGCGTGGTGCGCCGCTCGATAAGATGGTGGCTGAGCTGATGATCTTCGCCAACAGCACCTGGGGCAAGCTGATGGCTGATCATGGCATCCCTGGCATTTACCGTGCACAAGGCGTGGCTGGTGGCCGTGGCCCGGGTGGCTGGGCTGCGCGTATGCAAGTCCGTATGCTGACGCATGCTGCGCCTCATCAGGGCCTGGGTGTAGATCAATATGCGTGGAGCACGTCGCCTCTGCGTCGCTATACCGATCTGGTCAATCAATGGCAGATTATCGCCTGCGTTCAGCATGGAATCACCGCGCCGCTGGTGGCAGCATTTAAACCGAAAGATGCGGATCTGTTTGCAATCGTGTCCGGATTTGATGCAGCTTACTCCGCCTATGCCGACTTCCAGAGCAATATGGAACGTTACTGGTGCCTGCGCTGGCTGCAGCAGGAAAATGCACGTCAGGTCGATGCGGTGGTGTTGAAAGATGAAGTCTTGCGTCTGGTTGATATTCCGCTCGTGATACGCTTGCCAGGCATGCCGCAAACAGCCCGTGGTGCGCAGGTCAGACTTGATATCCTGCGCTGGGATGAAGTCGATTTGACCGTAGAAGCACGCTTGCTGGAAGTCTTGAATGTCGTGACTGATATCGGCGAAGAAGAACTCGAAGACGATAACGAAGCCGCGCTGGAGACGGCGGATGCGTTGGATGTGACGGAGGAGCAAACGCCAGCAGCTACCCTGTTGACGGATGACGCTGCAGCGGCTGTAGCAGCGTTGCCCGAAGCTGAAACGCCATCCGCGCCAGACAGTAATGAAACAACAGCTAACCCTTGATGACAGAGACCCGCAGTATGTCTAACCGACCAGGCTTTGAAAATCTCGTACTTGGTGCAGCGCTTACCGTATCGGTACTGGCGCATGTGATCCCGCTCGCCTTTATGCATTTCGTCAATCCACCGGCCGTGTCGTCGCCAGCCACTGATCCGGGCTTGGAAGTGATATTGGTGAATGCCAAACACGACAAAAAACCCGTCAAGGCAGAGGCATTGGCACAGGCCGATCTGGATGGCGGTGGCATGCATGATGCAGGACGCAGCAAGTCGCCCTTGCCCGATATGCAGCGCAGTGAAAATGGCGATCATCTGATTGCCACTACCAAGCGTATCGAAGAAATCGAACAACAGCAAAAGCACCTGCTGGATCAGGTCAGAAAAAATACCGATTTCCTGTTGCCGGCGCAGGATAAACGTAAGCTCGATGATAAGCGTGCGCCGAATGCCGGTGCCGAAGACCTGGAAACGACTAAGGCGCTGGCGCGGATGGCGGCTGAAATCAATCAGACCATAGAAGACCAGAACCGTCGTCCGCGTAAAACCTTTATCACCCCAAGTACCCAGCGGGTCGGCTATGCGATTTACTACAAGCAGTTGCAAAAGCGCATAGAGGATTTTGGCACGCTGAATTTTCCACAAAAAGATGGGAAAAAACTGTACGGGGAACTGGTGATTTATATCCCGATTTTTCAGGATGGCAGCATCTATGAAAAAGAGGGTGGGCCACGCATAGAAAAATCGTCCGGCAATAAGGCACTTGATAAAGCCGCTTTGCGCATCGTGCGCAATGCCGCACCTTTTGGTAAGTTCCCGCAGAATATGCGATCCGGCGACAAAGATGATTTGTGGGTCGTGATTTCACGCTTCCGTTTCACCCGCGATCAGCAATTGGAAACCGATTTGCGCGGAGGGAAAAACTGATGTCAGGCTCTATGCAGACAGATATCCCAAACCAGCCGGATCAGTATGTAGTGATAGGGAATCCGATAGCCCACAGTAAGTCGCCACGCATTCATGCGCGCTTTGCGGCTGAGACGGCGCAGAGGCTGAATTACTCCACCCTGTTGGCACCATTGGATGGCTTTGTCGCCACCGCTGAGGCCTTCCGCGCTGCCGGTGGGCGTGGAGCGAATGTGACCGTGCCTTTTAAGCTGGAAGCATTTGCCTATTCAACCCGGCTGACAGCGCGTGCGCAGGCGGCCGGTGCGGTGAATACCCTGATGTTTGATGGTGCAGACATCATCGGCGATAACACCGATGGCCTTGGTTTAGTGAACGACATCGTGCGCAATGCCGGTATCCCTTTGCAAGCAAAGCGCATACTGCTGCTAGGTGCGGGTGGTGCAGCCAGAGGTGCTTTACTGCCTTTGCTGGAGCAGCAGCCTGCGCAGTTAATCATCGCCAACCGCACACTGAGTAAAGCGCAACAGCTGGCGCAGGCGGCACGGGCTGAATTCCCTGATCTTGTCGTCGCAGCCTGTACTTTCGAAACGGTTCCGGCAGATTGCGCGTTTGACGTGATTATCAATGCGACTTCTGCCAGTCTGCAGGATGCGGTACCGCCGCTACCAGACTATGTGTGGCAGGCACGGCCGCTGGCGTATGACATGATGTACGGCGCTACACCTACCGCCTTTTTGCAGGTCGCAGCACAGCATGCTGCGCAGTGTCGCGATGGTCTGGGTATGCTGGTGGAGCAGGCTGCTGCTGCATACGCCCTGTGGCGCGGCGTACAGCCAGCGACCGGGCCGGTACTACATGAGCTTAGGATGGAAATGCAAGCGGCGGAGGGTAGGTGAAGATGCTGCGGCGCTTATTGTTCTGGCTGGTCGGTGTGCCGTTGTTGCTGGTGCTCTTGTTGCAGCTTTATTTTTTGCTGCAGATACTGTGGTGGACTCAGTTTAATCCATCTTCAACCAGTTTCATGCGCCAGCAGCTCAGCGTATTACAGGAAAAAAAACCTGATGCGAAATTACAGCATCAATGGGTGCCGTATAACAAAATCTCGAATCACCTGAAGCGCGCAGTGATCGCGTCGGAAGACGACAGCTTTGTCGATCATGACGGGGTGGATTGGGAGGCGATGCAGAAAGCCTACGAAAAAAATCAAAAGAAAGGCAAGGTCGTTTCCGGTGGTTCCACCATTACCCAGCAGCTCGCTAAGAATTTATTTTTATCCGGACAGCGTAGTTATTTGCGCAAAGGACAAGAACTTGTCATAACATACATGCTTGAAACCTGTATGGATAAACAACGTATTTTGGAAATTTATCTGAACGTGGTGGAATGGGGCGTGGGTGTGTTCGGTGCTGAAGCCGCAGCCAGGCATTATTACGGCAGCAGTGCCGCGACGCTGGGTCCGGCACAAGCGGCCAGACTGGCAGTGATGTTACCGAAACCACGCTATTTTGATAAAAATCAGGGATCAGGCTATCTGCAAAGGCGCAGCGAGCTGATCATGAAACGCATGAATAGCGCAGAACTACCATGAATTTACACAAACAACGAGGAATGAGTCTGGTCGCCGTATCGGTTTTATTTATGATACTGGGCCTGGTTGCGATGGGATTTTTATACACCATACGCTATGGACATTTGCCTATGCAGGAAGTCTGGGCACGCTGGGGTAAATCAGCCAATGTGATCGGCAAAGAATTAAAGAATGCGAGCGGTATACCGGATTCGTCTGCACCGGCCACTGGCAGTGCGCCTGGCGCTGAAAATATGCCGGCTCCGGTGACGGTTGAGTCCGGTGTCAAACGCTGTGTTATCAATGGCAAAACCGTGTACTCCGACACTGATTGCCATAATAATGCGACCGCTACTACCCTCAAACTGCAGGATACCCAGGGCTTCCAGAAACCTAAGCCAGCTGCAGATGCGGCATCAGCCAGCTCACCTGAGCAGGATGCACGTATCAAGATGATAGAAAAAGCCATAGAGAAGGCATCCAAATAAAGTCGTGCATGGATGGTGTAGTCCGGGCCAGCGTCGTCAGGATATATGTAAAAAAGTCCTGCGCCGCTGGTCGCGCTGACCTCAAACAGGTTTACAATCCAGCCCAACCGTTTGTCACGCTTTTTCCGGAATCACCTCATGATTAATGTCTTTGTTTTACACAATGGCCGGCTGAGCCAGATCAATATCGAAAACCGCGCAGATCTCGAAAACACTTTGCCGATCTGGGTTGATCTGACTGACCCTACCGAGGAAGAGCGTGAGTGGGTCAAGAGCATCTATGGCGTGACTTTGCCAGGTGAGGATGAGGTCAAGGATATCGAAGCCTCGGCCCGTTATTACGAAGCGGACAATGGTGATCTGCATCTGCGCACCGATTTTCTGATCGATGAAGATGAGGATGATGAGCCAGCCCGCACTGTAACTGTGGCCTTCATCCTGGCGCGCGATATTCTGTTCTCCGTACACAATACCGACTTGCCGGTATTCCGCTTGGTGCGCATGCGCGCGCGTTCCCGTCCGGGTTCGATAGGCGACTACAAAGATGTCTTATTGGATTTGTATGCGACCGACGCTGAATATTCGGCGGATGCGCTGGAAGGCATTTATCAACAACTGGAAGAAGTCAGCCGCGCTGTATTGCAAAAAGAATTCAGCGATCAGGATGCTGCCGCCGCTTTGAATGCAATCGCCCAGGAAGAAGATTTGAATGGCCGTATCCGTCGCAATATGATGGACACCCGACGCGCAGTGAGCTTTCTGATGCGTGGCCGTTTGCTGAATGCGGATCAGTTTGAAGAAGCCAGACAGATTTTGCGTGATATCGAATCGCTCGATGGCCACACCTCATTTCTGTTCGATAAAATCAACTTCCTGATGGATGCGACGGTTGGTTTTATTAATATTAACCAGAATAAGATCATTAAAATCTTCTCGGTTGCGAGCGTGGCCTTCCTGCCGCCTACCCTGATTGCAAGTATCTACGGGATGAACTTTAAAGGCTGGTTCCCCGAGCTGGAATGGGAACTCGGCTATCCGTTCGCACTGATGCTGATGATCGCATCGGCCATCACGCCATTCTGGTATTTCCGCCGTCGTGGCTGGTTGAAATAATGGCCGCGACCGGACTCGATCACGCCAACCTGCGCACCGACCGTGCCGGAATGGCTCAGCTGCGTGATTTTTATATTCGCTATGTAGGACTGGTCGATGGTCCGCGTGCGGCCTTAAGCAGTTTTGGTTACTGGCTGTATGCGGGTGAACAGGCGGTGCTGCATATCTCAGAAAATCGTGCCGGCGAGTCTGCACAGACCGGAGTGAAGACCACTTTTGATCATCTGGCTTTCGCCTGTACCGGCTTTGAGCAGATGCTGCAAGGCCTGCAGCAGGATGGGATTCCTTATCGCTTATCGGAAGTCCCGGCCTCAGCAGGCTTTGCTTTGCAGCGTCAGATATTTTTTCATGATCCTGCCGGCAATGGCATAGAGCTTAATTTTACTGCCTGACGCCACTCCACGCCGCCCCCCTTATTCTGTCGTGCTTTGCGCTGACTCCGGACTGGGAACCGGCACCCGCTTGCCATCCAGTCCGGCCTTAGTCCATAAGCCGTTTTCCCAAAACAGCATTTCGCCACGCTGACCGGATTTAATATCTGAGTCGATGGAATACACCCGTCCTTGCCAATGCGCATAGACACCGTTCATGGTGGTATGGCCAACCACGATATGTTGTACTTGCAGCGTTTGCAGTAACTGATCCAGCGCTTCACTCTGTAGCTGTGGTGCTTTCAGATAGCCCCGATACCACAGCGGGCCGGTGCTGCCATACAGGAAGGAGAGCACATTGTTTTCTTTGAAGCTGGCCTTGGGTAAACCCAGACCAGCATGAAACTGTGCATTGACTTCAGCCAGACTGAGTTTCAGCTGCGCATAATCCGGATGCAGGCCGCCGTGCATGAACAGGCTGTCGTTGATGCGGATGATGACCGGTTTGCTGCGCAGCCAGCGTCCCAATACGGTTTCCTGACTAAACAGACGTGGGTAAGTCGTATTGAGTTTGTCAGCAACGACGCGGTATTTAGGATGCAGATAACGCAAGTCATTAGCGAGGCTGATCGCTTCGTGATTACCTAACAGATAATGTACTTTGCCACCCGCCGCTTCGGCCTGCGCTTCCAGCATATACAACAACCACAGCGCTTCAGTCACCTTGGGACCACGGTCAAATACATCGCCAGCGATGACCAGATGGCCGCTGCCGTATTGCCACTTACCCTGTGCATCAACGATTTGGTTCGCTTTGAGCAGGTTCAGCATCAGATCAAACTGGCCATGGATATCACTGAAAGCCGCGATTTTTTTCGCTTCAAATCTGGCTGCGACCGGTGCGGCAGCAGCCTGCGCACGCAGTTGTATCGTATACGGATAGCCGCACAGCGGCGCTATGCTTGCGCTGATCGTCGCGAGCAATTGATCCTGACGCTGATCGTTACAGACCCAGCTGGCCTGCAGTTGCGCGCTGTTGCTGCTGAAGAATACATGAGGGCCATCGTTGACCGGCGTTGGTATTTGCGCCTGAATACTGAGCGGGGCCAGTGTCAGTGCCAGGCTGAACAGCAATGTGCACAGCACAACGGTAACTCCGCTGCGGCATTCAGAAAAAATCGGAAATTGTATTTGGGGTGAGCGGGGTGATGAGGAGAAAAAGGAAGACAACATAGCTGGCGCGGGTGGCAGTTTAGGGTTGAAGCCAGTATCTTACTGTGTATCAGCCCGTTCCGGCAGTGCAGAGTTTGCGCAAAAGCATACTGCAGACTGCAGGCTTTATTTGTCGCCTGTACCAGTACCCAGCATCTCGCGTTCCTCATCCAGATAGAGTTTGCTCTTACGTATTTTTTCTATGCTTTGCCAGATCATCTGGACTTGTGCTTTATTGGCCTTATAAAACGCAGTGTTAAATAACAGGTATTGATCTGCGACCTTGACTGGCTGCGCTTCTCTGATGACGATATCTCTGAGCGAAGGACGGTGGCTGAGCTGGCGCTTTGCTTCGTGGTCCTGTAGCACGATGACTTGCAGTACGCGGTTTTCCAGGTAGCTGAGCAGATCGCTGGAGGCGGGGTGATATTTGACGCGATAGCCTGCTTCTTCCAGATCCTTGCCTACACTATAGCCCAGTTGTGCGCCTACAGCTTCATTCCCCAGGTGTTGGAACCCCTTGGCTTGCCAGCGTATCGGGCTATCAGCATGGCGATACACATAAAAACTGTCCGTGTGCATACGGTAATCGCGCTGCAGCTTACCGTCTGGTGTGCGCGGATAGACTCCCCAGGTTGCGCGTTCTTTGTTGTAGCTGGCGGCAATCGCAGCATGGATGCGCCCGGCTTCAACTTCGAGCAGACAGCGCTTCCAGGGCAGGCGTATCAATTCAAACTCGATACCGGTTTCTTTCGCGACCAATTGCATTTGCAAGATTGCCAGACCCTGACCAGTGCCTGTGATCCACGGATAGACTGAGCTGTCCTCATAGCATAAGCTGACCGGTGCAGCCATCGCTGGCGCGGCACAGCAAAGCAATACAGTGGATAAATAGTCTGAGCGGCGCATACCAGGGCTTTTCGGAGCGGTAACTTATTGTAGTCAGGGAACTGACACATCGTAAGGACAAATGACCGAAAGCGCAGCTATCTTTATGTAGGTTTAACACTTTGTAAAACTTAAGACCCTAACATCAGACCTCAGATGATGTCTGGCAGATGTTTCGCGGCTTCGCGCCGGCTCAACGAAGAGAGTTGTGTGCCATGCAGATTAAGAAATTGAGTGACCTGTTGCGGTGCATGACGCGCATAGTCACGCAAGGCCCAGCCGATAGCCTTGCGGATAAAAAATTCCTGCTCAGGTGCCAGCATCAGCGCAAAACGGAACAGACGTTCGCTATCGGTCTCTGCGCGCCAGCCGCATTGATGCAGCATCGCGATACGTCTGATCCAGAATGAGGGATGCTGTAGCGCCTTTTCTATCTGGCTCAGCACTTGTGGCTGTTCTTGTCTTTGCAGACGGATCAGGTCACCGGCCACATCGGCCAGGCCATCGACACTGTCCCACCACGCATGCTGTTGTGCGAGTTCGAGCAGGAAAGTGAGGGCGGAGGCGGGCAGATAGCGTCTGGCTTTGCCCAGCAGGTCGATTGCACAATAGTGGAATTCACGTTCGCGTTGTGCCCATAGCTGTAGCGCCAGGTCTTGAATTTCGGCGAAATCAGCACGGTAATAGGGGCGCAGTAAGGGCGTCGACAGGGCGCGCCGCGCAGGAGTCTGGATGCCTAAAAAGCATAGCTGATGCTGCATATAAGCAGACATTTTTTCTGCACGCTGCAGATCAGCGGCCGGTCTTAATGCCGCATCCAGCTGGGCGATCAGGATATGCATAGAGTTCAGCAGGCAGGAAAGCCTGAGCAGATGAGGCGCTGTGGAGCTTACGCGCTTATGTCTGCATCCCCACGCAGCTACAACGCAGCTGAGGCGGGGAAATGCAAACTATGTCGATTTACTCAGGCCGACTGATCAGCGTACGATCGCAAAACGCAGCGAGAATTTTTTGAAATGACGGTAGCTCGCGCTCAGGTGTTCGATTGCCTCTGCCGATTCAGCGATGGATTCACCTTCCTGCACGAAGCTGGCGCGGAATTCTTCAAATGCGGCTTCCAGCACACTGGCGAGTTGATGGTTATACAGACGGCCATAGTTCATCAGGCGGCGTTTGGTGCGTAATTTCATGGTAGATCCTTCGCTTAAAAAATGCAGGGCAAGCCTGCGAAAAAAATAGGTTAATTCTGCGTGTGTAAAGGTGATCAGGCGCGCCAGCCATACAGCATATGTTCGGCAATCAAATGCCGGGCCGGGCGGAATAAATCCAGACCACCGAGTGACAAGCCCAGCAGGCTCTGCCGCAAGCTGCCATCGGGGGAACTCGCGAAAATGCGGGCCAGTGTATCCGTCAGACCTATCGTCAGACTGCGGTCGGTCTGCCGTTCGCGTAAAAACTGCTGCAATGCGGCTTCCGGCATCGCCAGTTCACGGCTCAGGCATTTCGCCAGCACCATGCTGTCGCGCAGCCCCAGATTTAATCCTTGTCCAGCGACCGGATGCAGCGTTTGTGCGGCATTGCCTATGCTGACCACGCGCGCGCTGGCCTGGGCCTGGGCATTCAGACCGAGCGGATAGCTGACACGCTTACTGATGCGTGTCAGTTGCCCCATACGTTGTCCGAATGCGCTTTGCAGCCTTTGCCGGAATGCGGCTTCATCCAGTGCCATCAGCTGCACCGCATGTTCTGGCCGTACACACCAGACCAGCGCATAGCCATCTTCTTGCGGCAGCAGGGCGAGCGGACCTTCTTCGGTGAAGCGTTCAAACGCGCGGTGCGCAATCGCCTCATCAAAACAGACATGGGCGATGATGGCAGTCTGTTGATAGTCGCGGCTTTGCTGGCGCTGGCTCTGGTCGGAAAAGGTGCCGCCTTCAGCCTGCACCACCACTTGCGCAGAAAACTGGCGCTGCAGTTCAGTCCCAGTCTTAGTCCCAGTCTGCACCGTCAGCCTGACATGATCAGTGAATTCTTCTATCGCTGTGACCTGGCAGGGTCTATGCATTTGCACACCCGAGCGTGCGAGTGCAGTTTGCATCGGTGCCACGATGTCACCATAACGCGCGACATAACCGAGTGCCGGCAACTGATAATCCGCAGCCTGGATCAGGGTGCGTCCAAAATGACCGCGCCGCGAGACATGAATGTCCTGAATCGCAGTCGCAGGCAGTGGCCAGCAACCTGCCTGTTGCAGGATTTGCTGGCTGCCGTAAGACAGCGCAATTGAGCGCGCATCCTGTTCGGCTTCGGTCGCAGTTTTTCCGTCAAACAGAGCGATTCTTGCTGCCGGTATGCCTTGCTGTACCAGCAGTAAAGCCAGTGCCTGCCCGGCCGGGCCGGCACCACAAATCGCAATGTCTGCATCATTGATGATGGTAGTCATGTTGTATCTCAGTCGCCGCGCATCCAGGCTTCGATTTCATCTATGGTTTTCGGGGTGTCCTGACTCAGATTCTGATGTCCGCTGGCGGTAATCAGTATATCGTCCTCTATCCGTATGCCGGTATTCCAGTATTGCTCAGGAACGCCAGCAGCCGGACGCACATATAAGCCGGGCTCTATGGTAATCACCATGCCGGGCTGCAGCGCCCGGTAAGGGCGTGCTGTGCTTGCATCGCCGCTGGTGTGCGGCGTGCGGTAATCGCCGACATCATGCACATCCAGACCCAGCCAGTGGCCAGTGCCATGCATGTAAAACTGGCGGTAAGCCTGACTCGCTATCGCATCGTCTACAGTACCAACTTGCTGGCGGTTTAGCAGGCCAGTGTCGAGCATACCGTCTGTGAGTACCCTGACCGCTGCATGATGCCCATCCATATAGCCTGCGCCGGGCTGGGCACAAGCCAGTGCTGCCTGCTGCGCCGCCAGTACGATTTGATACAGGGTTTTCTGGGCCGGGCTGAAGCGGCCATTGGCCGGGAAAGTGCGTGTGATATCCGAGGCATAGCTGTCAAATTCACAGCCAGCATCAATCAATATCAGCTCGCCATCATTGATCCTGGCCTGATTACTCTGATAGTGCAGGGTGCAGGCATTGGCACCGCTGGCGACGATGGACGAATAGGCGGGAGCCTGAGCGCCATGGCGGCGGAAGCAATACAGTAATTCTGCCTCCAGCGCATATTCATGCAGACCGGGACGCGCAGCACGCATCGCGGCGCGGTGCGCCAGTCCTGAGATGCGCGCAGCTTCCTGCATACAGGCGATTTCCTGCTCGTCTTTGAGCAGGCGCATTTCATCTACCAGGCGGCAGACATCCATCCAACCGGCCGGAGACTGAATACCCGTGCGGCTTTTGGCGGCAATGCCTGCCAGCGCCTGCTGAATTTGCGGTGTCAGACGATGATCGAATAAGGGGCTGGTGTACAGCGTGGCAGCACCGGCCAGGACATCTTCCAGCCTGACTGCCAGTTCGCTCACCGGATAGGCCGCATCGACCAGGCAATGCTGACGCGCAGCTTCCGGGCCATATCGGTAGCCATCCCAGATTTCATGCTCTAAGTTTTTTTCGCGGCAAAACAGGATGGACTCCTCTCTCTCAGCAGTCGCGATCAGCACCAGCACGGCTTCCGGCTCGCAAAAACCAGTCAGGTAGTAAAAATAACTATCGTGCCGAAATGGGAAATGATTGTCGTTGTTCCGCGTCATTTCCTGCGCAGTCGGAATCACGGCCACACCGCCGCCCTGCGCCTGCATCTGCTGCATCAGCTGTTGCCGCCTTGTCTTGCAGGCCAGACTCAGGGAGGAAGTGCTCATGCTTTACCTTGTGTGAATTGCAGAGGCGCGTTCAGGGCTTGCAATTGCTCAGGCGTGCCTACATTGTGCCAGTCACCGCGATACAGTTCGCCACCAACGCGCCCGGCATCAATGTAGTCGCGCAGCAGCGGTCCCAGCTTGGCATACTCACCAGCTTTGATAGTGGCGAACATTTCGGGACGATAGACACCGATATTGGCGAAGGTAAGCCTTGGTTCACCTTCATTTGCGAGCCCCATCAGGGTCAGCGCAAAATCACCTTGTGGATGGAAGCTGGGATTTTTTACCATATAGAGCCAGGCGATATCGCGCTGCTCAGGCGGATGCGGATTCCCCCAGGGATCATTTTCTTCCAGCGTATTCAGACATTCTTTGAAGTTGAAGTGCGGGATGTAAATATCGGCCGAGACCACCACAAATGGCGCATCACCGAGTAAGGGCAGTGCCTTGGCGATACCGCCCGCAGTTTCTAATGCCTGCTCTTCCGCAGAGTACTGTATGCTGGCGCCGAACTGGCTGCCATCACCGAGCGCATCCACGATCATCTGCCCCAGATGCGCATGGTTAATCACGATCTCGGTAATGCCTGCTTTGACCAGATTCAGGATGTGCCAGACGATCAGCGGACGTCCACGCACTTTCAGTAAAGGTTTGGGGCAGCTGTCAGTCAGTGGTCGCATGCGCTCGCCACGGCCAGCCGCCAGTAACATCGCTTTCATCGTACTGGCCTCAGAAGGTATAGCCAACTTGTGGCGCTGTGTTTTCTAACTGATCCAGCAGACGCAGCAGGGGGACTAATTCTTTGTAACGATGAGCAGTTTTACGCACATAGTCCATCACGGTCGGGATGTCATTGAGGAACTGATGCTTGCCATCCCGGTGCGACAGACGCGCGAAAATGCCCAGGATTTTCAGATGGCGCTGCAAGCCCATCCATTCAAAATCGCGATAGAACTGGTCGATATCCGGTGGTACCGACAGACCGGCGCGGCGCGCTTTTTCCCAATAACGGATAGCCCAGTCCAGCACCATTTCTTCATCCCACTGTACATAGGCATCACGCAGCAGCGACACCAGATCATAGGTGATAGGCCCGTATACCGCATCCTGGAAATCGACGATGCCAGGATTGCCCTGATCCATCCACATCAGATTACGTGAATGGAAATCGCGGTGTACAAATACCTGAGACTGAGCCAGCGCGCTGGCCAGCAGATGATCGAATACGCCACGCAGGGTTTTTTGCTGATCTTCGCTGAGCGTCGCGCCCAGGTGTTTGCCTATATACCATTCGTTGAAAATCTGCAGTTCGCGCTCTAAGAAAGCGCGGTCATATTCCGGCAATACGTCCGGCTGGCTTTGTGCCTGCATCAGTACCAGCGCATCAATTGCGTCCATATACAGTTTGAACGCAGTGTCATGATTCAGGATATGGGCATAGGTATGCTGACCCAGATCGCTGACCAGCAGGAAGCCCTGTTCCAGATCATGGGCTAATACTTCCGGCACCGACAGATTCATGGACTTGAGCAAGCCGGCCATACGAATGAACGCAGCAGAATTTTCTGTCGCAGGCGGCGCATCCATCGCGATACGGGTTTTGCCATCGGCAGTATCTAAGCGGTAAAACGAACGGAAACTCGCGTCGGACGAGGCCGCACGCAGGGTGTCAGTCAGCAGGGCCTGATCGCTGAGGCTGCTCAGCCATTGTTGCAGGGCGATGCGGCGTTGTTCTTTGTCCGGTGCGACTGTGGACGGCGTGCTGGGAACGTGAGAGGACATGGCTAAATGAATAATTGAATAGGTTTGTACACAAGCTTCAGATCGGTTCAGCAGCATTTCACCTATAATAGGCGGCTGATTTCTGGCGGCCAGTTTGCAGGATACCAGCCAGCCTACTTGCCAAAACGCTTACTACATACTGAATACATGCGCAGGAAACCCGTATTATCTCACTCACCGCTGTTGTTTCCTACTATCCCCGCGATTGTCGTGTCGGTACTGCTGCCTGCCTTCTTTTCTGAAGCCAGGGCTCAGGCTGTGACCAGCAGCAGTTTTGAGGAAGAACTGGCCCGCAATAAAAAGAAAAATGCGGAAGTCAGGAAGGATGAAAAAAAACCTGAAGCAAAGCCAGAAACAAAGCCGGTGGATGACAAAGATGCGCCTGTCATCGTCAAGTCGTATAAATTCTGGGGCCGTTCAGACCGTTTTATCCATTTCGAACATGATGTCGACGTGAATAAGGGGGCGCTGAATCTGAGATCGGATAAAGCCAGCTACCGCTTTCTGGAAGATGAAGTGGAGGCCAGCGGTAATGTACGGGTAGAGAAAAATGGCGACTGCTATTATGGTGATAATGCCACCTTGCAGCTCGATTCCGGTGCCGGACGTATCGACAATCCTGTGTACAAACTATTGCGCAGCAATGCGCAGGGTCACGCCAGGCGCATAGATTTACTTGATGATGAGCGCTCCCTGATTCATGAAGGGACGTATAGTACCTGCGAAGGCCTCAACCCTGACTGGTATCTGAAAGCCAATACCTTGAGTCTGGATACCGGGCTCGATACCGGCGTCGCCGGTAAGTCGGTGCTCTACTTCAAAAATATCCCGATTCTGGCTACACCTTCGATGACTTTCCCTTTGTCCGGCGCCCGCCATTCGGGCTTCTTGCCGCCGACGGTGGGTACCACCAGCAAGGGTGGGGTCGAGTTTGCGCTGCCATATTACTGGAACATCGCGCCTAACCGCGATCTGACCCTGTATCCTAAAATGGTCAGCCGTCGTGGCATACAGCTCGGTGCAGAAGCGCGTTACATGGGCGAGACTTTCCCTGGCGGTATATACAAGGGCGAAACCACGGTCGAGGATTTACCCAGCGATCGCATTACCCATACCAATCGCTATGCGGTAACCTCGGTGCATGAGCAGGATTTGATGCCGGGTCTGCGTCTGGCCTGGAATATCAATGTCGCATCTGATGATGATTACCCGGCCGATTTCTCCACCTCGATTGCCAAGACGGCGCAGCGCTTGCTATCGCGTGAAACCAGTCTGATTTATTACGGTTCGTTCTGGAATCTGGGACTAAGGGCCACCAATTATCAGGTATTGCAGGATACAACGGCTGCGGTACCGATTGGTCGTCCCTATGACCGTTTGCCGCAGCTGCAGTTTCATGCAGAAAAATATGATGTGATGGGACTGGATTTCATGATGGATTCCAGCCTTACCCGTTTCTGGCATCCTAGTTTGGTTCGTGGTGACCGCTTCGCAAATACCTTCCAGGTATCGGCACCATTGATCAGTTCCGGATATTTTGTGACACCTAAAGTATCGCTGCATGCGACCAATTATCATTTGGTGAATCCTAACCCCGGACAAGAGCAAGATTCGCATAGAATTGTGCCGACGTTCTCGGTGGATAGTGGTTTAGTCTTCGAGCGGCAAACCAATCTGCTGGGACGTGACTTTACCCAAACTCTGGAACCGCGTTTGTTTTACGTGAACACGCCTTACCGCGATCAGTCCAAATTGCCGAATTTTGACAGTGGTCTGGCTGATTTTAACTTTGCCCAGATTTTCAGTGAAAACCGTTTTGTAGGTCAGGATAGGATAGGTGACTCCAATCAGATCACAGCGGCACTGGTATCGCGTTATCTGGAGCAGGATGGCAGCGAACGCCTGAAGCTCGCGATGGGACAGCGTTTTTACTTTAATACACAGAAGGTCAGGCTGGATAATACAGTCAGCCCTAGCCGCTCAGATTTGTTGTTGGCCGCCAGTGGTAAATGGTCGGAGCAATTGTCCGGCGATCTGGGGTTTCAGATCAGTGCCGGCACGCGCCAGTCTGTGCAGTCTAACTATGGCATACGCTGGCAGCCGGAAGCGAAAAAAGTGCTGAATGTATCGTATCGCTTCCAGCGCGACAGCCTGGAGCAGGTAGATATCTCAGGACAATGGCCAGTCGCTCAGCGCTGGTACGCAGTTGGTCGTGGCAATTACTCGCTGATGGATAAACGGGTGGTGGATGGGCTGGCAGGATTTGAATACAAAGCAGATTGCTGGTCGTTGCGCTTTGTGGCGCAGCGTTTTGCGGTCAACAGTACGACCAGTAATACCGGATTTTCGATACAGCTGGAATTAAGCGGACTGGCCAGGCTGGGTGTAGGTGGCAATCCGCTGGAAGCCTTGAAGCGAAATATTTACGGCTATCAGCCGAATAGCGATCGCTGATTTGTCTGCGGGCGGGAGTCAGATTCAGCCGCCTTTCCGGCTGCCTAGTTTGTGAAATGCTTGCTAACGTGTATATTGCAGCTTTTGCGCCATTGGCGATGCTCAGTTCTAAGCAAAGCTTAACCAGGTTTTAACTTTTTATGCGACAACTATTGCACATGAAACAACGTACTCTTGTTACTTTACTGGCAGTGTCTACCGGTTTGTTGGCGAATCCGGGCGCCTGGGCGCAAACAACGCAACTGAAATCCACGACCACGCTTCCTGTCGTCAGCAGCAAGCCACGTGCGGTGAATAGCATTATTGCTGTTGTTAATGATGAAATTATTACCCGTCAGGAACTTGAAGAGCGTATCAACGTGGTTGAAAAACGCCTCAAGGCACAGGGTACGGCTCTGCCTTCTCGTGAAGAACTGCAAAAGCAATTGTTGGAGCGCATGATCCTGGACCGCGCCCAGCTGCAACTGGCGAAAGAAAACGGTATGCGTGCCGATGATCTGATGCTGGACCGCACTTTGCAGCGTATGGCAGAGCAAAACAAAATGAGTTTGCAGGAAATGCGCAATCAGATCGAACGTGAAGGCACCCCGTTCGCGCGTTTCCGTGAAGAGATGCGTGATGACATCATGATGCAGCGCATACGCGATCGTGAAGTCGACAGCAAAATCATTATCACTGAAACCGAGATCGACAATTTCCTGGCCGCTGAAGCCAGTGCCAAAGCCGGTAAGCAGGAAGTCAATCTGGCCCATATTCTGGTGCGTATCCCTGAAAATGCCAGTGCAGAACAAATTACGCTGCGTCGTAACCGTGCTGAAGAAGTGCTGGAAAAATTACGTGGCGGCGCAGATTTCGCCAAGATGGCCGTGACCTATTCCGACAGCGCGGAAGCCTTGAAAGGCGGGGAAATCGGCTGGCGCGAACAGGAACGTATTCCACAATTATTCCTGGATGCAGTTGCTCAGATAAAGACCGGCGAATTTTCCGGCATTATCCGCAGTGCGAATGGCTTCCACATCCTGAAGCTGGTTGGCAAACGTGCCGGGAATGATCCTAAAGCAGGCACTGAAATTGTTCAGCAAAACCGGGTCCGTCATATTTTGATGAAGCCTAGCCAGATCGTACCGGAAGCTGAAGTACGCCAGAAACTGAGCGACCTGAAGCGTAAGATCGCAGCCAAAGAAATCAGTTTTGAAGAAGCAGCCAAAAGCTATTCAGCCGACAGCACGGCCTCAAAAGGCGGTGATATAGGCTGGATCAATCCCGGTGATGTAGCTGCTTTCGATGAGGTGATCGCGAAACTGGCCATCGGTCAGGTCAGCGATGTGATTCAATCCCAGTTTGGTCTGCATCTGATCGAAGTCACAGAGCGTAAATCTGAAGACCAGTCGAAAGACCGCAAACGCATGGCAGCACGTGAGGCACTGCGTGAACGTAAATCGGATGAAGCCTTGCAGGATTGGTTACGCGAATTGCGCGACCGCACCTATGTTGAACTCCGTACGGAAGAAAAATAATGCCTGAATCCAGATTGCCGGTCATAGCCCTGACGGTAGGTGAACCGGCAGGAATAGGGCCGGAAATCTCTTTGCGTGCCGCCTGGGAATTGCGGCACGAAGTGCGTTCCGTCCTGATTGGTGATGCCGCTTATCTGGCGATGATCGCCAATGAAATTAATCCTGATATACGCTTCATGGGCATTTCCCTGGAAGCGCTGCGTTACGCGGGTATGCCAGGCTGTCCACCGGACCGGCTGACCCTGATCGATTGTCCGCTCAATGCGCACGTCAAAGCAGGTCAGCCTGATCCGCGCAATGGCAGGCCAGTGCTGCAGACGCTGGATGTCGCAATCGAATGTGTACAACAGGGCTGGGCTGATGCCATGACCACGGCGCCGCTGCAAAAAAGCACCATCAATGATGCAGGTGTACAGTTCAGCGGACATACCGAATATCTGGCTGAAAAAACTGGCACGGCGCAAGTCGTGATGATGCTGGCGTCGGATGCGAATGCCCATCTGCCGCAGCCTTTGCGGGTGGCGCTGGCGACCACCCATTTACCGCTCAGACAGGTGCCTGACGCGATACAGGCCGATGCGCTGCTGCGCACCGTGCAAATCATAGACAGCGATCTGAAACAAAAATTTGGTATTGCCACACCGCGCATACTGGTGACCGGACTCAATCCGCATGCGGGTGAAAACGGTTATCTGGGGCGTGAAGAAATCGATGTGATTATCCCTGTGCTGCAGCGAGTGCGCGCAATGGGTATTTCGGTTGAAGGACCTTATCCGGCTGACACCCTTTTCCAGCAAAAGTATCTGGCGCAGGCTGACTGTGTGCTGGCCATGTACCATGACCAGGGACTGGCCGTACTGAAGCATGCGAGTTTTGGCCTGGGTGTGAATATCACGCTCGGTCTGCCACTGATAAGGACTTCGGTCGATCATGGCACCGCACTCGACCTCGCAATTCAGGGTACCGGCCTGGCCGATATCCGCAGCATGGTGGTGGCCATCCGCAGCGCCGCCGCCATGGCAACTCACACACTTAAATCATGAAACACATACCCCGCAAACGATTTGGCCAGAACTTCCTCACGGATCAGCTGGTACTGAGTCAGATTATCCGCGCCATCGATCCACGTCCGGCCGACACCATGGTCGAGATTGGTCCCGGTCTGGCCGCGATGACCAGCCTCTTACTCGAAGGCCTGCCACATATGCATGTGGTGGAACTGGACCGCGATCTGGTGGTGCGTCTTAAGAAGACTTTTCCGGCAGAAAAACTGACTATCCATGAAGGCGATGCACTGAAATTCGATTTCCGTACTATTCCTGTGCCGGAAGGGAAAAAGCTGCGCGTGGTTGGTAATTTACCGTATAACATTTCCAGTCCCTTGCTGTTCCATCTGGCCGAATTGGCGGACGTGGTGTCGGATCAGCATTTCATGCTGCAAAAAGAAGTTGTGGAGCGCATGGTGGCTGAACCTGGCAGCAAGGCATATGGCCGCTTGTCAGTCATGCTGCAGTGGCGCTACCACATGGAATTATTATTTGTCGTACCGCCCGATGCATTTGATCCGCCACCCAAAGTCGATTCGGCCATCGTGCGTATGATACCTAAGCGCGATATGCTCGATTGCCGTCAGGCTGATTTAGAAGCGGTGGTGACCAAGGCTTTTTCACAGCGCCGCAAAGTCATCCGTAACTGTCTGGCTGGCATGTTCACTGAAGCTGAATTGCTGGAAGCTGGCGTCGATCCGCAGGCACGTCCGGAAACCATAGGGCTGGAGCAGTACATTGCGCTGACACGTCTGTACAGCGCTCGTCATGCAGACAGCCAAGACTGAACCTTATTCATGTTATCGCAACGATGAACATTACCCAGACCCCTGAATGGCAGGCTTTGTTACAGGATCAGCAAAGGCTGGAGCACACCCATTTACGTGACTTGTTTGCCAATGATGCGCAGCGATTTCAGCGTTTCTCAGCAGAGCTCGATGGCTTGCTGATTGATTATTCCAAGCAAAGGGTGGATGCTGAAGCGGTTAGGCATTTACTGTCTCTTGCACGTCTGGCGAACGTCGAGGAATGGCGTGACCGCATGTTTGCGGGTGAAAAGATTAACTTCAGCGAAGACCGTGCCGTATTACACACCGCCTTGCGCCACATGGAGTTCAGCCCTTTCCCGAGTGCAGAGCTGGATGTGATGCCACAGGTGCGCGCGGTGCGCAAGCAAATGCGTGACATTGTCGAACGTGTGCGTAGTGGCTTATGGCGTGGCTTTAAAGGCGATGCGATTCAGAATGTGGTGAATATCGGTATCGGTGGTTCCGATCTGGGGCCTAAGCTGGCCAGCCGCGCGCTGTCGGCCTATCAGCATCCGAATCTGAATTTTTTCTATGTCTCGAATCTGGACAGTGCCCACCTGGCACCTTTGCTGGAAAAGCTGGACCCGCGCACGACGCTGTTCATCGTGGCATCCAAGACTTTCACCACGCAGGAAACCAGCATCAATGCACAGACCGCCAGAACCTGGCTGATGGCAGCTGCGATGGAAGAATGGGCGATTGCGAAGCACTTTATCGCCGTGACTTCCAGTCCGGCCAAAGCGCATGAATTCGGTATTCCTGACGAAAATATTCTGCAGATCTGGGATTGGGTAGGTGGACGCTATTCCCTGTGGTCTGCCGTCGGTTTGTCGGTGGCCTTATCGATCGGTATGAATGGTTTCGAGCGCATGCTGCAAGGTGCGCAAACCATGGATAGCCATTTCCGTGAGGCGCCGCTGGAAAAAAATCTGCCAGTGCTGATGGCGCTGATCTCCATCTGGAACACCAATTTCCTGGGGGCAGAAACCACAGCGATTCTGCCTTATAACGAATCGATACGGCATTTGCCGGCCTTCCTGCAACAGCTGGAAATGGAGTCGAATGGTAAAACCGTAAGCCGCGATGGCGAGCCGTTGAGCTGCCGTGCCAACCCTATCGTCTGGGGTGAAATCGGTGTCAATGGTCAGCATGCTTTCTTCCAGTTGCTGCATCAGGGCGGCTGGCTGATTCCATGCGATTTTGTGGTGGCCGCTTCCAGCGATCATCCTTTGCCTGGACATCAGGCACCGCTGTTGGCAAATTGCCTGGCCCAGAGTGCGGCGCTGGCATTTGGTAAAACTGAGCAGCAGGCACGTGAAGAACTGAGCCAGGCCGGTTTGTCTGAGGCGCAGCTGGCACGTCTGTTACCGCACAAGGTGTTCGCCGGTAATCAGCCATCGACCACGATTCTGATGCCTAGCCTGGATCCGTTCCAGCTTGGTATGCTGATCGCTTTGTACGAGCACAAAGTGTTTGTGCAGGGGGTGATCTGGAGTATCAACTCCTTTGATCAATGGGGTGTGGAATTAGGCAAGCAACTGGCAAATCGTTTGTTGCCCGCGATACTCGGTGATCAGGCTTTCGATGCGCAACTGGATGCGTCGACCAGTGGACTGATTGCGTATTTCCGCCGACACGGTCACGTTTAAAGCATGCGGCACTTGCTGAGTGTGGCAAGTGCCATCGCGCACAACTGCGGCGCCCGTTGCGGGCCCGTTCAGACCTGGCGTGCAACATCTCAATGTCACCACACTGCCATAAATAATGTTGATTTAAAGCATCATTTGTGACTGCTATTTTTCCAAAAAGCTTAAATTCCGTTAAATAATGTAAAAAAACTTGTCATTCAATTTGGGCTGAATCTGATCTGCGATATGCTTTGGGGCAATAGTAGTTTCTATCGGGAATTACGCAAACATGTTACCGACAAAACGCGTTGTAGCAAGGCGTTCTGATAAGTTGAGATGCCATCCTTTTCACGGATTTTGCGTAGTTCCTGACCATTTTTCATCAGGATAGCCGTCATGTGGACAGGTATTTTTACCGGTTTAATTCTAGTCTTTATTTTAGGGATCATCTTTCTGGTGAAAGCGATGAATAACGTCACCCACGCGCCAGTCAAAAAAAACAAATCTGACGAACAATGATACATCGCATAGGGGCTGAACTTGCCTGTCAGGTAGCCAGCAAGCCGCCATTCAGCCAGCCTGCTGGGCCTTGGAAATCGTTTCAGCCCTGACCTTGCTTACTGTTCCCGACAATTAAAGTCGTAAACTGGCTATTAAAGTCGTAAACTGGTTATTAAAGTCGTAAACTAAAAATCTTCAAGAAAATGCCCAAACCTGTAATATCAGGCTTGGGCATTTTTGCATCTAAGCCTGTTTACGTTTGCGTTCACTTTGGATGAAAATATCGTTCAATTGGAGCGGTCCCGTCTGATTTTCAGTTTGTGTGTTTATGGTTATAGCGCCTTGTACAGCCTGATATGCGAGCAATATATTTCAGACGGAAAGTCCAGATGTAGATGCCGGGTCTGATCTGATAAAGATAAAAAATCAAAGCTTCACCGCATAAGCAATCTTGTTCTTGACATGGCTGCAAAATCAAAAATACAATCCGCTCATCGAAAAAAAGGAGCTATGATTTTGGACAGTTGCAGTCTTTACTTGCTAACTTGGGGTTTTACCCCAACCATCTTCGCATAAGCTCCGCAGTTAGCTGCCTGCCACAGCTATGAGACTGGCTGTGGTCACCAACGACTCTCGGCTAACCTTCCTCGTTTATTACATGGCACGTGTCAGCTGACCTTGTCTGCTACCTGTCGTCTGTGCTGTTTATCGTATCGAGGGCCTGCACTCTGAATCAACAGTGTTCATCATCATGTGATGGTGATGCATCCTGATTTTTCGAAAATAACAGATTCACTTGCACGTCAGTAAGACGCACTTCTTCGTTTCTGTCTGAACTCACGCAAGTAAGCACCAAAGTATCGCTTTACATTTTTCTATTATGGGCGCTATTGCAGCCTGTTCGCTTATAAGAGAAAGCTGAGAACTGTTTCTACAGCTAGCGAAGGATCGAAAGCCGGAAATAGTAATTATCTGCCGCATACTAAAGGCGAGGTATATTTGTTGTGTTCAATTACATCGGAATAGTCATATTCTGTTGCGAAAATTTCGATGTGGGTTTCACTGATCAGGGAGCTAAAGATGGAAGCAATTCAAAACATCAATTTTCATTCTTTTTTAGATACGCTGATCAGCCTGGGGGCAGCGTTTGTGCTTGGCGGGCTGATTGGATATGAGCGCCAATACCGGCAACGTACTGCCGGCTTGCGTACCAATGTGCTGGTCGCGGTAGGTGCTGCCGTTTTTGTTGACATGGCTAACCGCTTAGAAGGTCATGCAGGTGCGGTGCATGTCATCGCCTATGTGGTTTCCGGCATAGGATTCCTGGGAGCTGGGGCGATTATGCGTGAAGACGGAAATGTGCGCGGTTTAAATACGGCAGCGACACTATGGGGCTCCGCTGCGGTTGGTGCTGCTGCCGGCGCCGACCTGATATTGGAAGCGTTTGCCGCGACTTTCTTTGTGCTCGCGGCCAATACCTTACTCAGGCCTATCGTCAACCGGATTAACCGTCGTCCTATCGAAGGTGAGGATGTGGAGGTCACTAATACCGTCTACGTGATTGCAGCTAAACCGTTTCAGAAACTGGTGCTGGCGATGCTCTCCAAGGAGCTGGAACTGGCGAATTATCCTATCCGAGATCTGGAAGTGCATGCCTTTGGCAATGATGATATTGAAATTGAAGCCATCCTGACCTCCACCTCAGTCAATTCAGAAGAGTTAGATCAGATACTCAGTAAAATGGCGGACCGGCCTGAAGTGAAGCAGGCCTTCTGGAGTCCAAGTACGATGGAGTGATGTACCTAGCCAGCAGCGAATAGAGTAAGGCAGAGCGAGAAATGTCAGGCTCTGTGCACGCAGCTATGAAGCTCCATTCTGCTTGGCATCGTCGTTCATGCAGATGCTGCGATGACAAAGCAGGCTGTGGACTGATAAGCTTCGCTCTTATTCTTAATCAGTATCTTCAATCTCAAAATTCAATATGCACATACTGCTAGTAGAAGACGATAAAGTTCTGGCTGAGGGCGTGTCTCAGATGCTGCGCGGGCAGGGTATGCTGGTGGATGTTGCACATACAGGAAACGATGCGGAATATCTGATACCACGTCAACACTTTTCAGCGATAGTGCTGGATATAGGCTTACCTGATATTGAGGGGCTGGAGATACTGCGTCGTCTGCGTGGCAATCACAATCAGATTCCGGTGTTGCTGCTCACTGCAAGAGACGGGATTTCTGACCGGGTACGTGGTTTTGAACTGGGGGCCGATGACTATCTGGTCAAGCCATTCTCCACGCTGGAGCTGGTGGCACGCCTGAAGGCACTGGTCAGGCGCAGTGCCCCGCGCTCCAATGAAGTGAGGCTGGGACATTTGCTGATGGACCCGCAGACTAAGCGCGTCTCTATCCGTGACAATGTGGTCGACTTGTCGGTGCGGGAATGGAATATTCTGGCTTATCTGTTGCAGCATGAATCGCAGGTCGTCTCCAAACAGCAAATTATCGATGCCATCCTGCCGTATGGTGAAGACATTACGCTTAACGCGATTGAAGTCTATGTGTCGCGACTCAGACTCAAGCTGAATAATGCAAAAATCACGATCAGGACTATCCGTGGTTTTGGTTATATGCTCGAAGAAGAAAAGGAGCTTTGATGCCATCACGCCGCCTGAGCATACGCAAAAGCTTACTGATCTGGCTGATCGCTCCATTATTGCTGGTCAATACAGTCGGTGCAGGTTTGGTCTACTGGCTGGCCTGGACGCCGGCGCAAACTGCCTTTGATCAAAGCCTGGCAGATACAGGCTGGGCGCTGAGTACGCGATTAAAAAAAATCTCAGATCAGGTGGATGTCGATCTGCCTTTGCCAGTCGAACAGGTATTACGAGTCGATCACTTTAATATCGTCTATTTTGCCATTCGCAAACTCGATGGTCACACGCTGGCCGGAGACAAAGATTTTCCTGTGACCGGTACGCCATCTAAACTGGATGAGCCTGTTTTTTCTCATGGGCGTATGCGTGGTGAGGAGATACGCATCGTCAGTATACGGTTTATGGTGGATGGTGAGCCCGTCATTATTAATGTTGCCGAGACCCTGAGCAAACGGAATGCGATTCAATCTCATATCCTGATCGCGCTATTGCTATTAGAAAGTGCACTGACTTTGTGTCTGGTTGCCGTGGTGTGGCTGGCGGTTACACGCGGACTGGCGCCCTTGAAAATTCTGCAGCAGGATCTCAACAGACGCAGTTATGATGAGTTGTCGCCAATTCAGGAAGACCAGAATGCATTGGAACTGGCGGCTGTGATCAACGCGATTAACCGCTTGCTGCGCAAAATTGAGACTGGCGCATCAGAGCAACAAGAATTTTTAGCCAATATCGCTCATCAGTTGCGCACCCCGCTGGCGGGCATGAAAGCGCAGATAGAATGGATGCAGGGTCGGTACCGCGCTGATTCTGAGACTGCGCGCTCAACAGAACTAATGATGATTTCTGCTGAGCGCATGATACGGCAGATCAACCAGCTGTTAGCCTTAGCCCGTGCTGAGCCAAATACCTTTGAGCGCAAGCGCCTGGCGCCGGTCAGACTCGATAAAATCATTGCTGACAGTATTCATGCATTGATCATTACTGCTGACAGAAAAAATATAGATCTGGGTTTCGATTTGCAGCCAGTAACTATCTCCGGCGACGCTTTCTTATTGCGTGATTTGATAGAGAACATCATCGACAACGCCATCGCCTATACACCGCAACATGGCGTAGTCACGGTCAGGTGTTATGAACAGCAAGGTCACAGCGGCATTTTCTCAGTGGAGGATAGTGGGCCCGGTATTCCTAAAGCGGAACGCGAACTGATTTTTCAACGCAGATACAGAATCACCGAATCCCTTCCAGCCACCGGTACACAGCGCTCTAATGGAAATGGCCTGGGCTTGTCCATCGTTTCCGATATTGCGAAAGATCATGACGCCAGCATAGAAGTCAATGATGCGGCGCATGGGGGGACGGTTTTCACACTCTTATTTCCTCCGCTTCAGCCGCAATAAATTTGCGTTTGTCAGCATTTTGTCAGCTGGCTGTCACGTAACTGACAGCTAAGTCCTGCACACTGAGTAGGTTAATTGATGCTCAATGGCTGGACCTATGACAACTATCCCTCAGCGGCTCAGGCCGCACAGCACCTTATTATTGTATCCAACGTTGCTGCTTTCCTCTGTGCTGACCATGCCTGCTGCGTATGCCGCGGTCATCACCGACATAGCTGCACCCTTGACCGCGTCTGATATCAACGCAAAACCGGATACCGTGCTATCACAACTCAGTCTGGCACAGGCGCTGAAAATCGCGCTGGCTGCAAATCGGGATCTTAAACTGAGCCAGATTGCAATCGACAGCGCTGCTGCTGCAAAAATCATCGCGGGTGCTGCACCCAATCCTACGCTCACCATACAGACTGCGGGTATGAATCCTAAGCTCGGTATCGGAGCAGGGACATTGCGTGATAAAACAGTCGATACCACTTTCCGTATCGACCAGTTGATAGAACGCGGTGGCAAACGGGATCTGCGCTTGCAGAGCGCCACGCACCTGGAAACTTCCGCAAAATTCGATAACGAAGGGCAGCTCCGGCAACTCCATCTGGCGACCAGCTTCGCCTATTTCGATTTGATGGCGGCACAAGGCAAGTTCAGCATTGCAAACGAGCTCAGATCCATTTTCAGAACGACGTTAAGCACGGCGGATTTGCGAAAAAAAACCGGTGACATTGCGGGTGCAGATGCAGCCAGGGTCAAGGTAGACGCAATGCGCGCTGAGAACGATGCACGCCAGGCTGCGAATGACTTATTTCAGGCGCAGAGCAGCTTGCTGAGCTTACTCAGCGCGCAGTCAGCCCCATCTGACCTGAGGGCGACAGATGCTTGGGCAGACATAGCTGCTGCTGATGCGCAATTGCTCTACGCGGACATTCGTCCTTTGATTGCGCAAAGGGCAGATGTGAAGTCTGCTCAGGCCAGGCTTGATGCCGCATTATCGGCGCGCCAGCTCGCGTTGGCCGCGAAAACCAGAGATGTGTCAGTCGGTCTGCAGTTCGAGCATTATCCGGTCAGTCCGACAAATACACTGGGCTCAGGTAACAGCTTTGGCATATCGGTACAGATACCTTTATTTGCACGTTATGCCTATCAGGGCGAGATCAGTCTGGCTGAAAAGAATGTAGACAGCGCGCGCGAGATACTCGAAAAGACCAAAGAAAACGCCAGATTTGAGCTGTTGAACATACAAGAGTCGGCGCGTTCGGCGCAGGAAAAAGTACAGCGCTTTCAACAGGAATTATTGCAGGCAGCAAGACAGTCAGCCAGTGCTGCTGAATTTGCATTTAAAAATGGTGCCATCGGTGTCACCGATTTGCTGGATGCCAGACGCATTTACCGCACCACAGAATTGGATGCCATCAATGCTCAGGCTGACTATGCCAAAGCACTCAGCGCCTTACGTATCAGTATTCAGGAAGTGACTACACCATGATGAACAAGAAAAAAATCCTTATCAGCGCAGGCATTGCTGCGCTCTCCGCCATCACCTTTTTTTACGTAGGCGCAGTTGGTTCCACCGAAAAAAAGAAGGATGAACCGGCACCGAAGCCGGAGACCGGACGTATCAGCTATCTCAAGAACGCACCACAATTATCTTCTATTAAAGTCGCAGCTGTGGACATAGTCAGTATGCCGCTGGCCGACGCGATGAATGCCAAGCTTGCCTATGATGAAACAGTAACTGCCAGAGTCAGCTCGCCAGTCTTGGGGCGGGTGTTGTCCTCCGCGGTCGAGGTGGGTGACAGCGTTGTAAAAAACCGTGCGCTGGCTGAGATCGATTCACCCGATCTGGCCACCGCAGAAGCTGACTGGAGCAAGGCTAAAGCGGATGAACAAAGAAAAAAACTTAGTTTTGAGCGTAGCAAGCTGTTGTTTGAGCACGAGGTGCTGGCACGTAAGGACATGGAAAATGCGGAAGCAGATTTCAGACAGGCTCAGGCTGAGACCCAACGCAGCAGCCTGCGCATGCGGAATCTGAATTCGGTTGGAAATGAAAAGGGACAATTTGCGTTGCGGGCACCGATAGCTGGTGTCATCACCGATAAGCAAATTAATCCCGGCACGGAAGTACGCCCGGACGCGCCTTTGCCTTTATTCGTCATTTCTGACTTACGGCGTCTGTGGGTGCTGATTGATGTACCGGAAAAATATCTGCAATCTGTCAAAGCGGGACAGAAAATGACCGTGGAACTGGATGCCTATCCGGATCAGCTGTTTGAAGCGACTGTGGATCGCATCGGGCTGGCGCTGGATCCGAATACCCGTCGCATTCAGGTGCGTGGAGTGATCGATAACAAAGAAAATAAGCTGCGCCCGGAAATGTTTGCGCGTGTTGCCTTCTTATCTGAAAGCGAACAGAAAGTCGCCAAAATACCGAATACAAGCCTGGTATCGGAGGGTATGTACAGCTACGTCTACATAGAAAAGAAGGACGGTGAGTTTGAGAAAAAACGCGTCACTGTCGTCCGTAAAGGCGTGAGCTACAGCTATGCAGACGCTGCGCCTTTGACGGGCTTACGTATCGTCACGGAAGGCGCCTTATTGCTGAATGCGGAGGTGTCTGCTCATGCTCAATAAATTTGTCGATTTTGTGTTAACCCAGCGCGTGTTTGTGCTGGTACTGACACTGGCATTGATCATCTTTGGTTACCGGTCCCTCACGAATTTGCCGATAGAAGCTTTCCCGGATGTGCAGGATGTCCAGGTACAGATTGTTACGCAATTTCCCGGACAGGCGGCAGAAGAAGTGGAACGTTCTGTGACCTTACCGATAGAGCGCGAAATGAGCGGTGTACCCGGACAGACGCAGGTACGTTCTGTATCCATTACCGGATTGTCGGTCGTGACCTTGACATTTAAAGACGGTACCGACGACTATTTTGCACGCCAGCAGGTGATGGAAAAATTGCAAGGCGTATCTCTGCCGGCAGGGGTGCAGGCAAGTATCGCGCCGTTAACGACGGCAGTCGGTGAAATCTACCGCTACATTATCGAAGCGCCGGCCGGTATGTCTGAAAATGATATCCGTGCTTTACAGGATTGGGTGATACGTCCTGAGTTGCGCATCGTGAGCGGTGTCGCCGACGTGGTGAGTTTTGGCGGCACAATTAAAGAGTATCAAGTGCAGGTCGATCCAAATCTGCTCAAGCGCTATGCAGTGACACTGGATCAGGTGAATCAGGCACTCGCTAATAATAATTCGAATGTCGGTGGCGGTACCATTAAACGTGGTGATGAGGCGCTGGTCGTCAGAGGTATAGGATTATTCAACAGCAAAGACGATATCGGCCGTGTCATCGTCAGTTCTAAAAATGGTAAGACTGTATTGGTTTCAGATGTTGCGGATGTAGAGATCAGTAACCGTCCGCGTTCTGGCATCGTGGCGTATAACCAGGGCGACAGCTATGTGCTTGGTATCGTACAGATGAGCAAAGGCGGGAACGCCGCAAAGATTATTGAGGAATTAAAAAAACGGATCGAGGTAGTCAATGCGAAATTACCTCAGGGCGTCAAGCTGCGCAAAATCTATGACCGTACTGAGTTGTTGCAACACACGGTGATGACCGTAGTGGAGAACCTCATCGTCGGTGCGGTGTTGGTCACCACCATTCTGATCCTGTTTTTGAATAACTGGCGCGCTGCCCTGATCGTTGTGACAGTGATTCCTCTGTCGCTGATGTGTGCGTTCATTATGCTCGACATCCGTGGTATTCCGGCGAATCTGATTTCGCTTGGTGCGGTAGATTTCGGCATCATCATCGACAGCGCAGTGGTATTGGTTGAGGCACTGATGGTCAGGCTGGCACTGAAACAGCACGAGGGCCACGAAAGTCTGTTCCTGTGGCGTAAGCACGTCTTAAAAGATACCGTGGTCGAAATGGGGCACCCTATTTTGTTTGCGAAGGCCATCATCATTCTGGCATTTATCCCGATTTTTACCTTCCAACGTGTAGAGGGAAAAATCTTTTCGCCAGTTGCACTCACACTCAGTTTTGCGATGCTGGGTGCCTTGATATTGACCATGACCTTAATACCGACTTTGCTGACGCTGACGATGAAGCGACACAGTCTGGCAGAGCGTCATAGTCACTGGATGGACAGGCTGCAAAAAAAATATCGGGAAATTCTGCACCGGGCCACTGATAAAAGACAGCTGGTGATGGTCGTTTCGTCCTGTGTGCTGGCGTTGACTTTGGTGCTGGCACCACGACTGGGTAGCGAATTTTTGCCAAAACTGGATGAGGGGAATATCTGGCTCACGATCAGCCTGCCACCTTCAACTGCGTTGGAAAAAACGAAAGAAGTGGAGCGTCAGGTACGTGCGATTTTGCTTAGCTATCCGGAAGTCAACAGTGTAGTGTCGCATGTGGGGCGACCGGACGACGGTACCGATCCGAAAGGGCCGAATAATATGGAAATTCTGGCCGATCTGAAGCCGCATGATCAATGGAAGTTTGCGGACAAAGAGAGCCTGATCGAAAATATGAGTGCGAAAATCGCAGCGCTGCCTGGCGTACCTTCCAATTTCTCGCAAGTGATACAGGACAGTGTAGAGGAGTCTTTGTCTGGCGTGAAAGGTGAAATAGCGGTCAAAATCTTTGGCCCGGATCTTGATATTCTGACCCAGAAAAGTGAGCAGATCGCGGCGATTTTGAAGAGCATCCAGGGTTCGGCTGACGTCGAGAGCGTCAAAATTGGCGGCCAGACTGAACTCAATATCGTGATAGATCGTCAGAAAATTGCACGGCTTGGTATCAATGTCTCTGATGTCAATAACACGATTAAATCCGCCTTATCCAATAGTCCGGTATCGACTTTCTATGAAGGTGACCAGCGCTTCGATGTGACCTTGCGTCTGAAAGAGGGCTACCGCGATTCGATAGACCGTATCGGCAGCTTGCAAATTAGCTTACCGAACGGCTTGGGTACGATGAACCTGGCTGATCTGGCAACGATAGAAATTCGGCAGGGAGCGGGTCGTATCAGTCGTGAGGCAGGTGGCCGCAATGCTTCGGTGAAGGCCAATTTGCTGGGGCGCGATCAGGGCAGTTTTGTCGCCGAGGCACAGCAAAAGGTAGCGGCGCAGGTCAACTTGCCAGCGGGTTATTACATCACCTGGGGTGGGCAATTTGAAAACCAGCAAAGGGCAGTGAAACGATTGGAAATCATTATCCCTATCACTATTTTCCTGATTTTTGCACTGCTGTTTTGGGCATTCAGATCGGTCAGGATGGCCTTGCTTATTCTGGTCATGGTGCCATTTACGATGATAGGCGGCGTGGTTGGTCTGGCACTGGCAGGCTTGCATTTTTCAGTATCTGCAGCGGTTGGTTTTATCGCGGTAGCCGGTATTTCTGTGCAAAACGGCGTAATTATGCTGGAACAAATTTTGGAATTTGAAAGAAGCAAAGCCTCAGATTTTGCCAGTGAAATTGAAGGGGCTGTGACGCGGTTGAGACCCATATTGATGACAGCACTGATGGCTGGACTAGGCTTATTGCCAGCGGCACTCTCGCATGGCATAGGCTCTGAAACACAGCGCCCGTTTGCGGTGGTCATTGTCGGTGGAATTGTATCGGCGACGTTTTTTACTTTGCTGTTGCTGCCGCTCAGCTATACCTATTTTAAAGAAAAAGCAAAAGAGGAATAATATGAATAGGGCTGCTCAAAAATATTTAAGCATTTTATTTGCAGGATATTTGTTTTTTGGGATTCAAACTGCAGAAGCTGCAACTGTGGATTCGGAAACAGTACCATGTCGTACGATGGGTAGGTGGCGTAATTGCGTTGCTGTTGATTTGGACTCTACCAGCCGCGATGAAGATGAAAAGAAATTCGAAGCTCCTAATAAAGGATATGCAAAAATTTATATTTATCGATCTACAACGGTTCGCCCGAGAAGTAAGAGTGAGGTATTTTTAGATGACGTAGAGGTCGCTACATTAGGCGTAAACACGTATTTTGTTGTCGAAGTTTTACCAGGCAAGCACAGCGTTCATATCAAAACTAAGGAAAACGCAGTTATTGATATCAATACTGAAGAAGGGCATACCTATTTCCTTGATTTGCAGCTTGAGTTCTTTTTTTGGCGAAATAGCGAGAGACTGGAACTAACACAGGATATAAATGCAAAAACAGAAATAACGAAGTTGCGTCTCGTTAAACATAGTGGTCGAGATTAGAGTTTTTTCTCAATTCGGGTCTGCGAATTGATAGTTTAAATATTTTCTCACCTTCTTATGCAAATATCGAAAATGTGTCCGAATACATTATTTGCAATTGATCTGATGATTTTGTACTTAAATCTGAATGAGTTAATTATTATTAAATATCACAAACGATTTTTTTTAGGATAGCGTCGTCCCCCAACACAATTCTATGTGCAACACGATCATTCTTACGTGCTACTTTCTCTTGGAACTTTATTCGTTCCTGAAGTACTTGCTCGAGAATATTTATCCAATCTTTTTTTGTTTTTTTTATTCTCAATATGTAATGAAAAGCAAGAGCAGCAGTCGGTTTATCCCCCGTCACTAAAAGCCTTCTCAAAAATTGGACAACTTTTAGTCGGCTTGGACTTGAGAGCATTTTGCTTAGAGCTAGATTACCTAGAATTCCAACTTCCTCTACTGTAATTACGCTAATCTGATCTTGATATCGTACATCATCGGCGATTCGTCTCTCTAAAATTTTATAAATCTCTTTTCGGGAGCAAAAGAGATTTATATATGTAGACGACAACCTTTTTCCATTGCCAGGCAAGGACTCAAACCAAGTATCAATTACCTTTGGATTTTGCCCATATAATATGAACTGGCTAACCGCCTCATCAATCGTTTCGGATCGTTTTTCATGACTAATGCTTAGTGCCTCCGTCCCAGTTAAGTGTTCTGCAACTAAAAACTCCTGAAAAGACCTATGTGAAAAACACAAATTACCAGCATCTTTTGAATCTGTATGCTCTGTTTATACTCTAAAGACTTCAATGCAAAAGACCTAAATATCGAATTCGACGATGTTTTACAACGAGTCCCCAAGTCTAAAAGCTAAACCTTAATTTGAAAGAACTCCGACACCCAAATCACGTTATATATCAAAACTCACTGCCTTCATTGCATCATGGGTTGGATATCGAGTTCCATGATAACGCTCATTCTTGAAGCTGTTAAACCAGCTTACTTAAAAAGGTAATAAATTAGTTTACGACTTTAATTGACGAAATAATGTAATTTATATATGAAATTGCATACGAGTTTACGACTTTAATTCGAAGTAGAAAAATTTGCCCAGCCTACAAGCCGCGTCAAATAGAACCTTGAGTTTACGACTTTAATTGTCGGGAATACTTACAGCGTGACTTCGCTGTCGCGCTGTATCAGTTCCACTTTATAGCCATCCGGGTCTTGTACAAAAGCGATCACCGTTTTGCCGCCTTTCACTGGTCCAGCTTCGCGTGTGACATTTCCGCCTTTTTGACGTACTGCCTCGCAGGCTGCATAGGCGTCAGGTACCGCAATCGCGATATGACCATAAGCTGTGCCCATGTCATAGCTATCCACGCCATAGTTGTAAGTCAGCTCCAGCTCCGCATGCTCCGGGTTGGCACCGTAGCCCAGAAAAGCCAGCGTGTATTGGTATTCAGGATTGTCTGACTGGCGCAGCAGGCGCATGCCCAATACCTGAGTGTAAAAATCGATAGAGCGCTGAAGATTGCCTACGCGCAGCATGGTGTGCAGAATTCGCATTATTTTTCCTTTAGTTGATGAGAGTGTTTATATCAGCGTCAGCCTGACTATGCATGAGTACTCAGGCTGCTCAGAATGCCGGTAAATCGGCAGTGGATTGCTGCTTTAACTGATGTCTGGCCTGTTCCATTTCCGGGAACACGCTTTGCACGGTCGCCCAGAAGCGCGGACTATGGTTCATTTCACGTAAATGAGCCAGTTCATGCGCAATCACGTAATCGACGATCATGGGCGAAAAATGGATCAGTCGCCAGTTAAGCCGGATTTTGCCATCGGAGGTACAGGAGCCCCAGCGCGTCTGTGCGGCCGACAGTGACATGCTGCGATACTGCACGCCCAGCTTCTCGGCAAATACGGGCAGGCGCTCTTGAAACAGCCGCTTCGCCTCCTGTTGCAGCCAGCCTTGTACCCGGTCTCTGATTTGCTGTTCAGCGGCATCCGCCGGCACATGGATATGCAATTCTGCTGCTGCCCGGTCGAGGAAAGTACCGCTGAGTGAACCGGGTGAAATACGTAAAGTCAGGGTCTGGCCCAGAAACGGAAATTGTGCGCCATCCTGCCATTGCATGGCGGGTTCCAGGCGTCTGGCAACCCGTTCGCGCCGCTCACTGAGCTTGCGTTGTATCCAGCCTTGCTTCTCACTGATGGCGTGCTCAATGTCGCTGATAGTGACCCAGCGTGGCGCGGTCACACGTAGGCCACCGTCATGAATCAAAAAGCCTATGCTGCGCCGTTTTGAACGCAGTAATTCATAGTGTATGGTGCAGTCCGCCAGCACCATTTTTCGCAGTTTATTGCCCGAAGCCGTATCGCTGGCTGACGGTGTCGCGGCCGCTGGACTCAGCTCTGCCAGAGGATTAGGCAAGGCGGCGGGTGTTGCCGATGGCTGCAAGCCGGGTTTATCTGCGCCAGACGGCAAAATTTCGCTGAATAAATCCAGCTGCAAGGCCATTTGTATAGCTTTTCCTAGCGAAGAGAAAGATGACATAGAGAGTGGTAGAAACTGGCACAGCGACTGGTTCAGGACAGCAATGTATACCAAGTCGCAAAACTTCGCACAGCAGACCTGGTTTATGCAAAAAAAATGCCCTGATCACAGGGCATGAGGGCAGACTTATTCCTGGTAGACTCGCGGTGAAATCACCCGCATTTCAGCTTCTATCCATTGTTCCACTTCCAGCATCAGCTCAGGCGCTGTTTTTCCTTCAGACGAAATCGGCTTTCCTACAGAAACGGTGACAGTACCGGGCTTTTTGATGAAAGAATTTTTCGGCCAGCACTCACCGGAGTTCAGCGCGATAGGAACGACCTGTGTATTAGTCTCTACCGCAAGACGCGCGCCACCGCCTTTGTAAGTGCCTTTTTTGCCGACAGCAATGCGCGTACCTTCAGGGAACATGATGATCCATTGCCCGTCTGCGAGGCGTTTTTTACCATGTGTGACCACTTGGGCAAACGCATCTTTTCCCTTACTGCGGTCTATCGGTATCATGCGCAACAAAGAAATCGCCCAGCCAAAAAACGGGATATAAGTGATTTCTTTTTTGAATACAAACACCAGCGGACGCGGGGTTGCCATCAACAGGAAGATGGTTTCCCAGGCAGACTGATGTTTCGCCAGCAGGATGGCCGGTTCATCCGGAAAATTTTCCCAGCCACGGCGTTCATAATGGATGCCACAGATGACTTTGGCAGCCCAGATGATGAACACGTTCCAGCGTGAGGTCACATAGTAACGCTGGTTATACGGCAAAAAAGCAAACAGCATACTGATGGGGGCCCAGATCACTGTCGCCACGACCATCACGATCATGAAAATCAGCGAACGGATAAAGCAGGTAAAACGAAACATGTCTTCTCCAGTAGCGAATCTGTACTCAGTTCGCGTGTTGTTGTTCTGTTGGTGCATCCAGTAGCTGATCGACCATCGTCGCCAGATCCGGATAAATGCGGGTACCGGGTGGAAGTCCGCCTTTGTCCAGCGTTTTCTGGCCTTTGCCGGTCAGCACCAGGTGTGGCAGGCATCCGACCACAAAGCCGGATTGCAAGTCACGCAGCGAATCGCCCACGCTGTGCACACCTTTGAGGCTGATGTCATAGCGGCGTGCGATTTCATGCAGCATGCCAGGCTTAGGTTTGCGGCAGTCGCAGTTATCGTCGGCCATATGCGGACAAAAGAAAATCGCATCGATGGTGGCGCCGACTTGCTGCGCCATCTGATGCATTTTCTGATGTATCGCATTCAGGGTCGCCATATCGAACAGCTTACGACCTATCCCTGACTGGTTGGTGGCAACCACCACCTGATAACCCGCCTGATTGAGGCGGGCGATGGCTTGCAGCGAGCCGGGGATAGGCACCCATTCATCCGGGGATTTGATGAAAGCATCGGAGTCGTGGTTGATGACACCATCGCGGTCCAGAATGATGAGTTTCATAGGCTGTCCTTTTTCTGGCATATCAGGCGGCCAGTTTAGAAATATCGGCGACCTGATTCAGCATGCCATGCAATGCAGACAGCAGAGCCAGACGGTTATTACGCAATGCCAGGTCGTCCGCATTCACCATCACATCATTGAAGAAGCTGTCGACTTCGGCACGCAAAGCTGCCAGGGTTTTCAGCGCACCGGTGTAATCACCCTGGCTGAAAGCTGCATCGACTTGCGGTCTGACGTCATCCATCGCTTTGGCCAGCGCCTGTTCAGCGGCTTCCTGCAACAAGGCAGGATTGACTGTGCCTGGTTTGACTTCCGCTTTTTTGAGGATATTGGTGATACGCTTGTTAGCAGCAGCCAGTGAAGCTGATTCAGGCAGCGCAGCAAAGGCCTGTACTGCCTGCAGACGTGCGACCAGGGTGTCTAGCGTATCCGGTTGTTGTGCGACCACAGCTTCCACTTCATGCTGGCTGAAGCTGCGTTCACGCAACTGACCACGCAGACGGTCGTACAGGAAGCTCAGTACTTCAGCGCTTGGGTCCTTGAACTGCGCATTGCCGCTGAACAGCGCGACGGTGTTGGCTAACAGGCTGCTCAGCGAGAGTGGCAGCTGCTTTTCCACCAGCATACGCAATACGCCGAGTGCATGACGGCGCAGCGCGAAAGGATCACGGTCGCCGGTAGGTTGCAGGCCTATGCCCCAGATACCGACCAGAGTTTCCAGCTTGTCTGCCAGTGCCACTGCGGTACCAGTTGCACTGGCCGGCAGTGCATCACCCGCAAAGCGTGGCTGATAGTGCTCTGAAGCGGCCGCAGCGACTTCAGCATGCTCACCGTCATGCAGCGCATAGTAAGTGCCCATGATGCCTTGCAGCTCAGGGAATTCGCCCACCATATCGGTCAGCAGATCGGTTTTCGCCAGCAGTGCAGCGCGTTCTGCCAGTGCCACATCTGCTTGCAGCATGCCTGCAATCTGACCGGCCAGCGTTTTCACGCGCTGGGTGCGCTCTGCCTGGGTGCCCAGTTTGTTGTGGTAGACCACGTTGGCCAGCAGCGGCAGACGTGATTCCAGGCTTTTCTTTTTATCCTGCTCGAAGAAGAACTTCGCATCCGCCAGACGTGGACGGACCACGCGTTCATTACCCTGGATGATATGTTGCGGATCGCTGGTTTCCACGTTGGACACGATCAGGAAGCGCGAGCGCAGCTTGCCTTGTGCATCGGTCAGCGCAAAATACTTTTGATTGGTCTGCATCGTCAGGATCAGGCATTCCTGCGGTACGGCCAAAAATTCCTGCTCAAAATGGCATTCGTACACCACTGGCCATTCGACCAGCGCAGTGACTTCATCCAGCAAAGAATCAGGCATCAGCACCAGGTCAGCACCTGCTTTAGCGAGCAGGGCCTGACGTATCTGTTCTTTACGCTGTGCCACATGCGCCAGGACTTTTCCTTCTTGCTGCAAGGTGCTGGCATAGTCATCGGCGTGCGCAATACTGACCTGACCCTGAGACAGGAAGCGGTGGCCGCCAGTCAGACGGTCGCTGTGCAGACCCAGCAAGCTCAGAGGCACTACGCTGTCACCATGCAGCGCGATCAGCTGATGCACAGGACGCACAAAATGCACGGTGCTGCCATCGGGGCGCTGGTAGCTCATGACCTTAGGAATCGGCAGTTTGCTGATGGATTCTTCCAGTGCACTTTGCAGTGCCGGTGCCAGTGCAGAACCAGCGCTGGTATAGCTGTAGAAAAAGCTCTCGGCCTTACCATCTTGCGCACGCTCCAGCTGGCTCAGCTGCACATCGGCAAAACCCATCGCAGCCAGTTTTTTCGCCAGCGGTGCAGTTGGATTGCCATTGGCATCGAGTGCGACTGAGACCGGCAGCACTTTGTCACGCATTTGTTTGTCGGGTGAGGTCGCACGCACCTGGGTGATGCTGACTGCCAGACGGCGTGGTGAGGCATACGACGTAGCGACCGAAGTGGCCTCTAAAAAATCGCGCGACTGCAGGCCGGCAACGATACCGGCGGCAAAGGCTTCGCCCAGTTTTGCCAGCGCTTTCGGCGGCAGTTCTTCAGTAAATAATTCGACTAATAAAGTTTGGTTCATATAGAAATTCCTGTCCATTCTGTCCGGCTGCTGACTCAGGCAGCGTCTGTTGTCGTGGCTGCGGCGGCTGCGGAGTTGACCGACGGCGCTGGCTTATGGATATCGTCAGCAGCACACATAGGGAAGCCCAGCGCTTCACGCGAAGCGTAATACGCAGCGGCTACCGCGCGCGACAGATTGCGGATGCGGCCTATGTAGGCTGCGCGCTCAGTGACCGAAATTGCGCCGCGTGCATCCAGCAGATTGAAGGTGTGGGCTGCTTTCAAAATCATTTCGTAAGCAGGCAGGGCCAGTGATTTTTCTGTGACCTCCAGCAGGCGCTTGGCTTCTGCTTCGTAGTTGTTAAACAGCGAGAACAGGAAATCAGTGTTTGAATATTCAAAATTAAAGGTCGATTGTTCGACTTCATTCTGATGGAATACATCGCCGTAGGACAGGCGTACGGTTTTGCCGTTTTCTTCGCGTTCTGTCCAGACCAGGTCATACACGTTTTCTACGCCTTGCAGATACATGGCCAGACGTTCTATGCCATACGTGATTTCGCCCAGAATTGGCTTGCAATCCAGACCGCCGACTTGCTGGAAATAGGTGAATTGCGTGACTTCCATGCCATTGAGCCAGACTTCCCAGCCCAGACCCCAGGCACCCAGGGTAGGATTTTCCCAGTCATCTTCAACAAAACGGATATCGTTTTGCTGCAGGTCCAGACCCAGCGCCTTAAGCGAACCCAGGTAAAGATCCAGAATATTTTCCGGTGCCGGTTTCAGCACAACCTGATACTGATAATAGTGTTGCAGACGGTTAGGGTTTTCGCCATAACGGCCGTCTTTAGGGCGGCGTGATGGCTGTACATAGGCGGCGCGCCAGGGTTCCGGGCCGATGGCGCGCAGGAAAGTACCGGTGTGCGAAGTCCCGGCGCCCACTTCCATATCGTAAGGTTGCAACAGGGCGCAACCCTGCTTGCCCCAGTAATCTTGTAATGTCAGGATGATTTGTTGAAATGTGAGCATCGTGCTATCTGCCTTGTGACTCCGGATGGAGTGGAGAAAATGGTTTGCCAAACCTTAGATTTTAACCTAGAAATCATGCTTCTTACTGATAAGACAGCTGCTGGCGCTGTTGATATGGCGCTCTTGCTGCGCTGCGCAACAAGTTATTTGCGCTCAGACCGTTCCTGATGCAATGTTTCTATTGCGGTAACACTTGTTACAGGGTATAAATTTGGCCGGCGCACGCACATCATCATCGCCAGATTTCATAGGCAGCGGCGACCTGATTTTTAAAAAAATAATAGCAAACAGGACAGACACAACAGGCAGTTATTGCTTGCGTTAAGGCAGATGCACCCGCTCGCAAGCGCAGCCTCAGTCGCCTTCAGCATCCGCTGCCAGCAGGGGGAGGGATGTCTGCTTGACCTGTCGATGAAGTTGGCTGAGAGGAGACTTGCCAAATATGAAAATAAGCGCACCGGTCGAGGATGTGCTGGACGCAGAATCACAGCGTCTCGAAGCCTGGTATCGCCTGCTGGGCGAACTCACGCATTGTTTGTGGTACCCCGACAGCATAGAGCAGATGCTGCAGGTGTTTTGCCGCATCATGGTCACCCGTGCCGGCTATCAGCGTTGCGCGCTGACGCTGAACAGCGAGCAGTTGACGCTGCATTTTGCAGCTGGTGCTGATGCGGACAGCGTGGATCAGCCTGTGCAGCGCAGAACGCTGACACGCACCGGTTGCGATGTGTTGCTGGAAGTATGCGGACCTGCAAGCCTGTGGGATGAAGCTGAAACCGGACAGCTGTTGACCCGTATTTCTCAGGAACTCGGGCGCGCAGTCGATGCAGTGCTGACCACGCACGAACATCAGAATTTGCAGGATAACCTGGAATTGCTGGCGCTGGCGATTGCACAAAGCCCGCTCTCTGTACTCATCACAGATCGCGCAGGCAAGCTGGAGTATTGTAATCAGGCTTATCTGCAAAGAACGGCTTATCGCTTCGAGGAGTTACTGGGGATTCCTGTGTTGTGGAATAGCGGGGATGGTACCGATCAGCGTCTACAGGCTGAATTCCAGGCGCTGACGCTGGGGCAGCACTGGCATGGCGATATTCTGAGCCGCACCCGTGACGGTCAGCGTTACTGGGAAAAACAGGTGGTGAGCCCGCTCGCCGACGTGGATGGCAGGATTACCCATCTGGTCGCGATCCGTCAGGATTTGAGCGCATCCCAGTTTCAGCTGAAAGAAGTGGAGCAGGCTTTGCTGCTGCGCGAACAGGCACTGGTTTCCAGCAGTAACGGCATCATGATTACGCGCAGCGATGCCAATGATCACTCCATCGTCTATGTCAATCCCGCTTTTGAACGGATTACCGGCTATTGCGCAGACGAGGTGATCGGGCGCGAAGGGCGCTTTCTGGTACGCGACGATTTGCAGCAGCCGGATCTGGAAGAAATTCGTACCGCCTTGCGCGAAAAGCGCGAGGGCCGGGCTTTGTTGCGCAATTACCGTAAAGATGGCACTCAGTTCTGGAATGAATTGCATATCTCGCCAGTCAAAGATGCACGAGGCGCAAACACCACCCATTTTGTCAGCGTGATTAATGACGTCAGTGAACGCGTCAATTATCAGAGAGAACTGGAATATCAGGCGAATCATGACAGCCTGACCGGGCTGGCCAATCGTAATTTGCTCAATGACCGCATCACCCAGGCAATTGCCTGGGCAAAGCGTCAGGATTTGCACGTCGGGGTGCTGCTGCTCGATCTTGACCACTTTAAACTGATCAATGATGGCTCAGGTCATGGGGCCGGTGATGAAATGCTCAAGCAGGTGGCTCACAGGCTACGGCAATGTGTGCGTGACACGGATACGGTTGCACGTCTGGGCGGGGATGAGTTCGTGGTTGTGCTGACTGATTTGCCCGACAGCAGTGATGCCGATACCGTTGCCGATAAAATTCTGCAAGCCTTGTCCCGTCCTATCCAGATTCAGGCGGTGGATGTATTTGTGACCGCCAGCATCGGGATTTCGGTGTATCCGCGTGATGGCGATCATGGCGAAATTTTGCTGCGTTATGCCGATATCGCGATGTACCGCGTGAAGGAACATGGGCGTAACAGCATGCGCCAGTTTGTGCCGGAAATGGGCTTGAATGCGATCAGCCGCCTGAATATGGAAAGTGCTTTGCGGCGCGGTCTGGAGCGTAACGAATTTCTGCTGCATTACCAGCCGAAAATCGATCTTGATCAACAGACTATCGTCGGCGCCGAGGCGCTGGTACGCTGGAATCATCCACAGATAGGCATGGTGCATCCGGTGGAATTTATTCCTCTGGCGGAAGAAACCGGCCTGATACTGCCGCTGGGCGAATGGGTGCTGGCCGAAGCCTGTCGCCAGCAAGTACGTTGGCGTGAGCAGGGGCTGGGTGACTTAAAGGTGGCAGTCAACATGTCTTCACGCCAGTTCAGACAGGACGACCTGGCTGGCCGGATCGCTGCGATTATTGCGGCCACCGGTGCGAATCCTGCCTATATCACGCTGGAGCTGACGGAGAGCATGGTGATGCAGGACGTGGACAGCACACTGACTACCTTGCGCTCTTTGAAAAAGCTGGGTTTGTCGATTTCACTGGATGATTTCGGTACCGGCTATTCGAGCTTATCTTATCTGCGTCGCTTTCCTATCGATGAACTAAAGATTGATAAATCCTTTGTCAACGATATTCATACTGATCCTGATGATGCGGCGATTGCCAGCGCTGTGATTGCCATGGGCCTGAGTCTGGGATTAAATGTGGTCGCGGAAGGGGTAGAGCGTCTGGAGCAAATCCAGTTATTGCGCGAGATGCGCTGCAGTCAGGTACAAGGGTATTATTTTGCGCGTCCTATGGATGCGCAGAGTTTCGCTCAGTTTCAGGTGAAGCAAAAGGTGCTAAAACATGACTAAGCTCAGATGGCATGCCGGACAGCGCGCTGAGCTGGCACAATTGCTGGTTGAAGCCAAATTGCTGAGTTCTGCTGCGGTAGGTACTGCCACCCTGTATCATTTCCAGACCGGTGAAGACGAAATTGTGGCGCTCAGTACCGGGCAGGATAATGTGGTGCTGGTCAGTTTACAGCCGTCCGCTGCGCCGGCCAGACGTCGCATAGATAAAGATACTACAGAAAATAAGGATGAGGCCGATAGTGAGCATTAATGGACATTAATGCGCACCCTTGCGCAACAGTCGCTATGCTTGAGCCAAGCCAGCGCAGCGCAACTCCAGTTAAGTATAAAGAAACAGATTAATGAATCAAGAACCACAACAAGAACAAGATGAAGCGCAGCCGGAGCCTGAATCTGCGTTGCCCGCCTATCCCGGGCTGAAGCGCCAGCAAATCTGTATGGTAGAAGATGCCGTAAGCTTGCAATATGCATACACACAATTGCAGAGCGCCAGCATACTTGGCTTCGATACTGAGACCAAACCTGTGTTTCAAAAGGGCCAGAAAAGTGAGGGGCCGCATCTGGTGCAACTCGCTACAGAGAGCCAGGCCTTCTTATTTCCGCTGACTACCGCATTGCAGGCCGAGGCTATCGTGGTCATCCGCCAGCTGCTGGAACAGCCTGCGATACAAAAAGTCGGTTTCGGCCTGGTCGACGACTTGCGCCATTTGAAAAGTAAATTCGGTATTGTGACGGCCAATGTGCTGGACCTGGCACGCGTGATGCGCGAAAGCAAGCAGCGTGATATGGGCGTTAAGGCTGCGGTCGCCAAGTATTTTGGCATGCAGATGAGTAAGTCCAAAAAAACTTCCACCTCGAACTGGGCCCAACATCCTTTAAGCGAGAAGCAAATCTTTTATGCAGCCAATGATGCGCATGTCGCTTTGCTGGTGTATCTGCATTGGCGTGAGCTCAAAACAAAAGCACTGGCAGCCTGAACTTCTGTCACCGTTGCCGGTCACAACAATTCTTTGAAAAGGAAAGTCTATGCGTCTGCCTCTTGCCTTACACCAGATTTCCGCTGCAATCGTCTTCACCAGCTGCGCGCTGTCGGCCCACGCCGATGGGCTGACTGACCTCAAAACGGCGCTCAGTCGCCTGCATGGCAGTGCGCCAGTCAAAGCACAAGTTGAAACCCGCATCAATAACCGCATTGGTGAAGGTAAGGATCTGGAGGAAATTTCAGGCCAGGCCAGCATACAGCTGGAAGACGGCAGTCGTGGCTTGCAACTGGTGTTCTCTAAAGATTTGTTGAGTAAACTGGAAGCTGAAGAACGTGCGAAAGAGAAAGATCCGAAAGCGAAAACCCCGGCGCTGTCCAGCATCAAAGAATTGAGTCCGTCTGAGTTGCGACCGGTCGTGAATTATGCAGCAGCCTTGTTGCGTAAACTGGAAAGAGCCCAGTTCAAAGGTGAGAAAGCAGATAACTATAACGGCAAGCCGGCACGTCTGTTAAATTTTGAATTATCCATCGACAGGCTGAGTGAAAAAGAAAAGAAATACATCAAAAAGTATGAAGGTAGTTTTGATGTGTGGGTCGATGCAGAAGGTACGCCCCTGGCCAGCCGTTCCAGTCAGCAGATATCCGGCCGTGCCTTTGTCGTCGTCAGCTTTGAAATTCGCGATGAAGACAACCTGGTCTATACCGTGACCGGCGACCGTTTGCTGGTACAGAAAAAAGAAAGAAAAAATATGAGCTCCGGTACCGGCGAACGCTCAGAAATGCGTACGGTCACCACGCTGAATATCTTGTCCTGAATCATGTGAGTGCGGTGCACTCTTTGTTTATCCCTCAGCCTTTGAGTTTATATTATGTCTAAGTTTTCCTACCGCTTGCCTGCCTGGCGTCCCGTATGTGCTGCCGCACTGATGTTAGGCGTCTTATCCGGAACCTGGTCACCTGCCTCCCATGCAGCCAGTCTGGCAACAGAAGCCGCACTGGCGGCACCAATACCGGTCAGTGCCAAAAAAGTCATTACCCATGATGTCTATGCCAACTGGCGCAACATACAGGGAAGCACGCTGAGCCGTGACGGTTTATGGGCAGCCTATGCACTGACAGCCCAGGAGGGTGATGGAGAAGTGGTGTTCCGCCATCTCAAAGACGGTCGTGAATTCCGTTCGCCACGTGGTGCTGCTCCGCTGTTCAGCGCAGATGGAAAATTTGCGGCATTCGCGGTGCGTCCTACCCGTGCTGAGCAGGAGAAGGCTAAAAAAGAAAAGAAAAAACCGGAAGATGCACCGAAGTCCGGTCTGGGCATCATCGATCTGCAAAGCGGCAAAATAGAGCTGATCGAGCGCGTCAAGCAGTATGCATGGTCGGAAGAGGGCGGTGGCTGGCTGGCCGTGCTGATGGAAGCTGTGCCGGAAGCTAAGAAAGACGCGAAAAAAGACAGCGCAGAAAATAAGAAAGACCTGGATGAAGCGGATCAGGTCGCCAGAGCCGCCGCTGCCGGTGCGCCGGGTGCTGCTGCCAAGAAAAAAGAGAGTGGGTCCGAGTTGCTGTTAATCGATGTCGCCAACAGCCAGCGCATCAGTCTGAAAGATGTGGGCGAGATGTTATGGGCGAAAAATGGTAGCGCCCTGGCCTATACGCTGAAACCCGCTTTGAAAGACAGCAAGGACAGTAAAGACAGCAAAGAGCAGGCTAAAGACGCAAATAAAGAAGTAAATAAAGAGGCGACTAAGGAAAGTGCAAAAGAAGTCGCTGAACTGGCGGCCAAAGAAGGCGTTTACCTGTTCACTCCGGCTGATCAGCAACAGTTACAGATTTTCTCTGGCACAGGCAGTATCAAGCACCTGCGCTTTGATGAAGACGGTAAACAACTGGCTTTCCTGAGTAATCGCGATGATCTGGCCAAGCGCCGCGCTGAGGAAGAGAAAAAACCGAAGAAAGCACCTGCTGCTGACGCCGCTGCTGAGAAAGAAGATCCAGCGGTGTATCAGCTGTATTACTGGAAAAATGCAGAGCGCAATGCCACCTTGCTGGCCAGTGCTGCGACACCCGGTATGCCGGAAAAGTGGGGTGTCAGTGAATTCGGTGAGCTGGGCTTTAGCAAGGATGGACAACGCTTATTCTTGGGTACCGCAGAAATCCAGAAAGCAGAACCCAAGGATGCGCCGGAACCGGTGAAAGTCGATTTGTGGCATTGGAAAGATCCTGAGCTGCAATCGGTACAGAAAGTCCGCGCCGAAAAAGATAAGCAAAAAAATTACAAGGCAGTGATACATCTGGCGGATCAGCGCTTTGTGCAGTTAGGCAGCGTGCAGATTCCTGCGGTGTCCGTCAATGATAATCCTGACTTTGCGATGGGTAGCAGTGATGTGCCATACAAAATGCTGCTGTCCTGGGACGGTTCTTACCGCGATGTGTATGCGATTGATTTGAAAACCGGGCAGTCGCGTCTGTTAGCGCAGAAGCAGCGCTTTGTCGCGGGCATGTCACCTGCCGGTAAATACGTATTAGGTTTTGATGCAAAAAACTATAGCTGGCAAGCCTGGTCGACTGCGGATGGCAAGCAGGTCAACCTGACTGGAAAAATCAAAGCCCGCTTTGAAGATCATGAGCATGATACGCCGCAACCACGCTCACCGTATGGCTATGCGGGCTGGACTGAGGGTGATCGCAGCGTGGTGCTGTACGATCAGTTCGATTTATGGGAAGTCACACCGGCCACGCTGGCCAGCCGCAATCTGAGTCAGGGCTACGGTCGTGCGCATCAGTTACAGCTGCGCTATATCAACCTTGAGAATACCCGTCCTGAAGTCATGGAAGAGCCAACGCCGGTCGCGGAGAGCAAGCCGCTGGCGCAGGGCGACTGGATGCTGTCAGCCTTGAATGAAAACACACGTGCTAGCGGCTTTTACCAAATGCCAGCGAACGGCGCGCAACCACAGCAACTGGTGTTTGGCGACAAATTGTATGGCGGTGTGATCAAGGCGAAGAAAGCCGATACGGTGTTATTTACCCGTCAAAGCTTCACGGAATTCCCGGATGTGTGGGCCAGTGATGTGAAACTGAATACGCCACAGAAAATCAGTCAGGCTAATCCTCAGCAAGCGCAATACAACTGGGGCACGCAGGAAATTATTGAATACAGCACGACAGACGGCAGAAAACTCAAGGCCTTGCTGGCTAAACCGGAAAACTTTGATCCTGCTAAAAAGTATCCGATGATGGTCTACATCTATGAAAAGATGACCGACAATCTGCATCGTCATACAGTCCCTGCGCCTAGCCAGAACATCAATGTCACCCGTTATCTGAGCAATGGCTATATCGTGCTGCGTCCGGACATCACCTATACCACGGGCCATCCTGGCCGCAGTGCTTTGCAAGCCGTGACCGGTGCGGTCAACAAAGTGGTGGGCATGGGTTTTGTCGATGCCAAACGGGTTGGTATTCAGGGCCATAGCTGGGGGGCATATCAGATCAATTATCTGATCACCAGAACCAATATGTTTGCAGCGGCTGAGGCCGGTGCATCGATGGCGAATATGACCAGTGGCTATGGCGGTATTCGCTGGGGCGCTGGTGTCAGCCGTGCCTTCCAGTACGAAACCGGGCAAAGCCGTATGGGTGGGACACCGTGGAATAAAACCGCCGAGTATATCGAGAACTCGCCTTTGTTCCAGATCGATAAAGTGAAAACACCTTATCTGACCAAGCATAATGATGAAGATGATGCGGTACCATGGTATCAGGCGATAGAATTCTTCACTGCCTTGCGTCGCCTGGGTAAAGAAGCTTACTGGTTTAACTATAATGGCGAAAAGCATGGTCTGCGTGACCGCGAAAACGTGAAGCATTACACGGTCCATATGGCTGAGTTCTTCGATCATTTCCTGCTCGGTGCTGGGCGTCCGGGCTGGATGGAAAAACCAATTCCTTATCTCGAACGTGGCAAGCGTGATGTGACGCCTTTGTTTAAACCTGCTGACAGTAAAGGTAAAGAAGCGAAGGCCGTTCAGCCAGCGAAGGTGGAAGAAAATACGAGCGCGGCAGCCGTCGCAAACTAAATACTCATGGCAGAGATTACAAGAGTACGACAAACCCACCGCAAGCCGGTGGGTTTTTTTACGGAGTCAATATGGCACTGAGCCAGCAAGAACAACAGGCTTTTTTATCGGCGATAGAGCGCGTTAAGCAAGACAATCAGACCCTGCTGGAAAACAGCAAACAGCATCCGGTCTGGCCTTTGCATGTGATTCCGCGCTTACATGGTGCGCTGGATCTGATCGCCAGTCAGTCTGTGACCACAGCTGCAGTTGCCTGTGCTGCAGGCTGCAGTCATTGCTGCCATCATCTGACGGTGGAAGTGAATAGTGCTGAAGCCAGTTTTATTGTGTATCAGTGGATCGCTGAACGGCGTGATATCGCGGCTTTGCGTGTGGCCTGCCAGGCCTATGTCGATGCGTATGTTGATGCTCATGCGAGCGGTCAGCGTAAGCCCTGCCCCTTATTACAGGATCAGCATTGCAGCATCTATGCTTACCGCCCTGCGGTGTGTCGCAAAGCGCATTCGCTGGACCTGGCTGCCTGTGCCAGTCAGGCCGCGCATATTCCTCAGCAGTTGGAGCGTGTGTTGAAATCTGAAGCCTGGATAGAAGGTGTGACGCGCGCTTTGGATGAATTTCAAACTCAGCAACGTCAGCCCTTGCCACAAGCTTTGTTACAGGTGCTGGACGCGCTGGCGCGTCAACAGAGCGAACAACAGGCTTAAATCAGCGCCGCTGAAAATCCGCTGCCTGCATCGCATACACCGCCATATCACGGTTGTACCAGTGTTCCAGCCCACGATATTGCATGCCGAGTTTTTTCATGACATGGGACGACGCATGATTATCCGGATCGCATACCGCCACCAGATCCGGGCTGTGCAGGGTATCGAAGGCAAATGCAGCCATTGCCTGCGCTGCTTCTGAGGCATAACCACGGCCCCAGCGGTCACGCCGCAGACGCCAGCCGGTTTCCAAAGAATTGGCCGGATCACGCCCCAGATGTTGTATGCAGCCGGCACCGATGAGGGTGTCGGTTTCAATCTCAAAAAAACTCCACCAGGAAAAACCAAATTGTTCCCAACGTGCTTTAACCAGATCGATCATGTTTTGGGTATCGGCAAGGGTATCCGGTTTGCCCGTGATATAGCGCATCACTTCCGCATCGCTGTTCATCGCAAACAAGCCATCCAGATGGCTATCGTTCATCGGTTCCAGCCTGAGTCTGGCGGTATGCAGTAGGGTCATGGGTGCTTAGTCTTATGTGTCAATTTGGCTTTCAATTTTACCTGTAGGACTTACGCAAAACCACCCCGGCGGCGTTATGGCTCTTTGTCGTACCAGTTGTACTGTCTGCGTCGCCATGCCTTGCTGGGACAATTTTGCGTAAGCCCCGATCTGAAAATAATGCAAAACAAGCGGGCAAAAAAATAGCTACCCGTGATAGGTAGCTATTTTCAGCCTGCGTTGAAGGCTGAAATTTCAGCCAGTCTTACAACTTATATTTAGCGTTTGAACTTCGCTTCAGCAACGCGATCCGCGATCACACTGGTCGGCAAGCCTTCTGCATCAGCGCGCGCAAAGACTTCAGCCAGGGTTTCACCGATACGGCGTACATGTGCATCCATGCCGTCTTCCGGTGTGTTCAGGTATTCGTAGCAGACCTTGATGATGCCACCGGCGTTGATCACGAAATCCGGTGCATACAGGATGCCCTGATTGCGGCAGGCGATACCCATTTCTGGCGTGGACAGCTGGTTGTTCGCTGCACCGGCGATGATTTTCGCTTTCAGGCGTTTCAGAGTGTCAGGATTGACGGTAGCACCGAGTGCGCATGGCGCATAGATGTCTGCCGCAACATCATAAATCGCATCAGTGCCGACGACTTCTGCACCCAGCTCATCTTTAGCACGTTTGAGCGCGCCTTCGTCGATGTCGGACACGATCAGCTTGGCACCGGCTTCTTTCAGGCGGCGCGCATAGTCGAAGCCAACGTGACCCAGACCCTGCAATGCAACCACCAGGCCTTCCATATCATCGCGGCCTAACTGATGTTTGACGGCTGCCTGGGCACCGACGAAGCAACCCAGTGCGGTAAATGGAGACGGATCGCCACGGTCACCCAGACCTGCAACGTATTTTGTTTTGCCTGCTACATAGGCCATATCGGCCGGGCTGGTGCCGACATCTTCTGCCGTTACATAACGGCCGCCCAGGCGTTCCAGGGCTTCGCCCAGCGCTTCAAACAGCGCAGGGGTTTTATCTGTTTTTGGATTCCCGATGATGACACTTTTGCCGCCACCGATAGGCAGGCCAGCCACTGCGTTTTTATAAGTCATGCCGCGCGACAGACGCAGTACATCGCGTACCGCATCGGCTTCGCTGGCGTAATTCCACATACGGCAACCGCCCATGGCCGGGCCCAGGTTGGTATTGTGTACGGCGATAATGGCTTTCAGGCCGGATTTTTCTTCTGAGGCAAAAACGACTTGTTCGTGGTGGTCAAAATTAATTTCGTTAAATACAAAAGCGGTCATGCTTATGGCTCCGCGCGGTTTGACTGAATCACAGTGCCGGATAGGGCAGACTCATCATCCCGCAAAAAAGTTAATAAATAGGAATTTAACGACATTGTTCCTGCAGCGACGAAGCTTTATCTGTGCTCATCCATGTGCGGGTCAATGTCTTGATAAATGTCCCAATAAAAGGGCTACCGAAAGTATTGCAGATAGAAAAACGGCCTGTGGCTGCTGGTTGCGGCAGATTCAGGCACTGGGCGGTGATTGTGTCACGCGGGGCAGAGTATAGGGGAAGGCAAGGGGGGAAGGCAATTCGGGACAGCCCTTAGTGTGGATTGGCATCAGCTTGCCGGGCGCTAAATTCAGTGCTCAGGCCGCATCAGCAATGCCGGCATCCTGCATCATGTGGTAGAGCTCATCGCCAAAGCGGGTCTGGCTTTTAACACAGGAACCGCGTGAATACACGTTCATGAAGCCATGTTTGCTGCCTTTTAGCAGCTCGGCCTGATGGCCGCGCTTTTGTAAATCCTGCACTAATTCAGCTGGCGCGAATGCCGCTTCCTGTTCGGCGAAAATCAGCCTGACCGGACACAGTGGCTGCAGTTGGCGGTATTCGCGTATGCGCGAGCCATAAAACAATACCATTTGCCGCAGGCCAGACATCATGCTGTGCTCTGAATTGACCCAGAGTGCACTGGCGCCTGCGCTGAAGCCGATCGCGTAGCGCAGGCTGGCTGTATGTGCCAGTTGTGCTGCTGCCAGCTTGTCGGCGAAACGCGCAATGCCACCTTCGGCCAGAAAGGCTTGATAGGCTTCCTGCTCAGATACGAAATGGCGGCTGCTGTCGTCAAACGGGGAAACGATGAGTGCTGGCTGAGCCAACTGGCGCACCAGACCATCGACGGCGGCAGTGTGACCAAAGACATCGGTGGCAATCAGGACAACAGGGGCGTGAGCTACAGCAGAAACAGACACAGAACAGACCATCAAAAGCAGGGAGGGCGCAGACTACCGGACTTGGCGTATTTTTGCAAGGATGCCGCAGTGTGTGAACGCATAGCCGCACACCTCACTTTTGTCGTCTACACAGTGAACTTTGTCTGCTAACATGCTTCGTTTGCAAGACTTAAGGCATACCGCTGTTCACGTATGTTCATGTATTTTAGCGCTGCCCGGCTTTCATGGTGTGTATACAGCATATATGCAGCTTATATACAGCGTATATATATAGCGCCTGGAGCTGAAACTTTTTATCTGCCGCATCATCTAAGCGGCCTTCATTATAATAATTGTTATCCGGAGATACACCATGTCGCGTCCTGGTCTGATCGTATTGTGCGCAATGCTCGCGCTTACAGGCTGCAGTAAGCTTAAAAAAGAGGACGAATCCGGCAAGGCCAGCGCGGCTGGTTCTGCGTCCGCTTCCGCTTCTGTGCCTGCCAGCCTGGACAAAGCCCTCATGGTGACACGTGAGGACTTAACTTTGGTACAGAGCAGCGCACTGAGCTCGGGGCCAGTGGTGACTGGCTCAATACAGCCAGAACGTAAGGCGGATTTACGCTCTGAAATTTCCTCGGTCGTTTTGCAGGTACTGAAAGAAAACGGGGAAGCGGTCAAGCGTGGTGACTTACTGGTCAGGCTGGACGACACCGCCATTCGCGACAGCCTGCATTCTGCGCAGGAAGCGGAACGTGCTTCCAGTCAGTCGTTTGAGCAGGCCGAGCGCCAGTTCCAGCGCTTAAAAACCCTGCGTGCTTCTGGCATGGCGTCGACCCAACAACTGGAAGATGCAGAAATCCGGCGCAATAACAGCCAGAGCGATCTGGTCGCCGCCAAAGCACGGACTGCGCAGGCCAGGCAGCAGATTACCCGCACCGAAGTACGTGCACCGTTCGATGGCGTCGTCAGTGAACGTAAAGTCTCCCCGGGTGACACGGCGCAATTGGGTAAAGAGTTACTGAAAGTGATAGACCCGGCCAGTATGCGTTTTGATGGTCTGATTTCCGCCGATAAGGTGACCGCGGTGCGTGTGGGCCAGAATGTGAGCTTCCGCATCAATGGTTATGCCGGTCAGAATTTTGCAGGTAAGGTCAAACGGGTGGACCCGGCTGCGAATGCCACGACCCGTCAGGTCGAAGTCTTGATTGCGTTTGCCGATGCCAATCAACCCAGAGTCGCCGGTTTATATGCGGAAGGCATGATAGAGGCAAGTACCTCAGAAACACTGATGGTGGAAAACTCTGCTGTGGTGCGCGATGGTGATAAGGCTTACGTCTGGCGCGTGAAAGACGGCATTTTGTCCAAAGTCGCGATACAGCTCGGTGAGCGCGACCAGCGCCGTGGTGATTTTGCGGTCCGTGCCGGACTCAACAATGGCGATCAGGTGATACGCAATCCTTTATCCACCCTGAAGGATGGACAAAAGGCGCAACTGGTGGCATCGGCCATGCCACCTAAAGCTGTCAGTGCGCCAGTCGCTGCTTCTTCCGCTGCGGGGAAATAAGCCATGTTCTTATCCGATTTCAGTATTAAGCGCCCCATCGCGATGATAGTCATCATCATCGCCTTGATGGCGCTGGGGCTGCTGGCTTTGAAAAAACTCAAAGTCAATCAGATTCCCGATGTTGAGCAACCGGTGTTGGTGGTCAGCGTTCCCTATCCGGGCGCGTCGCCGGAAACCGTAGAGCGCGAGATTATCAACCGCATAGAGAAATCCCTGCAAAGTATTTCAGGTGTAGACAGACTGACTTCCACGGCAGCAGAGGGCAATGCCAGCATCGTCATCTTCTTTAATTTTAATAAGAACATGATAGAAGCCTCGGACGAGGTCAGGAATTCTATCGCGGCGGTGCGCTATAAGCTGCCGGTAGAAATGCGTGAACCGGTCTTGCAGCGCATAGATCCATCGGCTCAGCCCATCATGCAGCTGGCTTTGTCATCGACCACCTTGAGTCATGCCGAAATTTCACGCAAGGCTGAGGATGAATTTTCGGATAAATTCCGTGGCATTGATGGTGTTGCCACCGTGTCGGTGAATGGTTCTCTTAAGCGAGAACTGAGTGTCTTGCTACATGCGCAGAAGCTACGTGAATACAATGTCTCGGTGGCTGAAGTTGTGACGGCGCTTAAAAATCAGAACACCACTGCGCCGGTAGGCAAGGTCAAAGGTGATTTGAAAGAACAGAGTATCCGTCTGATCGGCCGCATTGAGTCGCCGCAGGAATTTCAGTCTATCGTGATTAAGCGCCGTGGTACGGAAGTCGTGCGCCTGGCGCAAGTGGCTGACATCGCGGATGGTTTTGCCGAGATCAGCGGTTTCAGTGTACGCAATGGTAATCCGAATGTGGGTATCTCAATTACCCGTTCGCGTGATGCGAGTACCGTGTCGGTCGCTGCCAGAGTGCGCCAATTGGTGGCTGAAATTAATAAGACGCTGCCTGCAGGCACGCGCCTGGAAGTCACGCAGGATGGTGGTAAGGATGCCGAAAGCAGTCTGAATAATGTGATCGAATCTCTGATTTTCGGCGCGGTTCTGACCATTTTTGTGGTCTATGTCTTCCTTAATTCATGGCGCTCTACGCTGATTACTGCACTTAGTTTACCGACCTCGGTGATCGCTGCCTTTATCGCCATCTGGCTGTGCGGTTTTACCCTCAACTTTATGACCTTGCTGGGCTTATCGCTTGCGATCGGGGTTTTGATTGATGATGCGATTGTGGTACGTGAAAACATCGTGCGCCATATGGAGATGGGTGAAGACCGACGCACGGCTGCCAGCAACGGTACCAAGGAAATCGGGCTGGCAGTGGCCGCCACCACGTTTTCGATTATTGCGGTTTTTATTCCGGTCGCGTTTATGCCCGGGGTATCCGGTGAATGGTTCCGTCCGTTTGCGCTGACTGTCGCCAGTTCTGTGCTGGTGAGTCTGTTTATCTCGTTCACACTCGACCCTATGCTGTCGGCTTACTGGGGTGATCCGCCTGGCCATCATGAGCAGCCTAAGACTGGTCTGAGTCTGCTGCTGGCGAAATTCAATGCCTGGTTTGATCATCAGTCTGACCGTTACGGCAATGTGATTGCCTGGGCTTTGCATCACCGTACTTCAATGGCAGTGATCGCTGCCATGTCGTTTGTGCTGGCGCTAGGCCTGCATGCGAAGTTTGGTGGCTCCAGCTTTTTACCTTCTGCCGATAATGGTACGATTTTTGTTGAAGTCAGGACGCCTTCCAGCGCCAGTCTGGATTATGCTCGCTTGAAAGTAGAGAAGGCGGCCGAGCTCGCGCGCACCATCAAGGAAACCAAGGCCACCAACAGCAATGTGAATGCAACAGGTGGCCGCGTGTATGTGGATATCGGCAAGAGTACCGAGCGTCAGCGCTCTGCGGCGCAAATCGCGGTCGAGTTACGCGGCCTGGTCGGCAGTCTGGTCGGTGCCGAATATGTGGTGCAGGACGATCTGAACAATGGCGGTGGTAAGCCAGTGCAGATCCAGTTCTCTGGCCCGGATGCGCGCAAATTGCTGGCGATTGCCAATGAATTCATGGATAAGCTGCGTAAGGTAGAGGGGGCGGTGGATGTTGGCCTGTCTGAGCAGGAGCCTAAGGATGAGCTGCAGATAGAGATGGATCGCGGCCTGGCGAATTCGCTGGGTATTTCGGTCAACGATGCGGCGCAGGCTCTGCGGGTTGCCTTCGCAGGTGTAGAGGTCGGTGACTGGGTCGATCCTACCGGCGAGGCACGTGATGTGGCGGTCAGGCTACATCCGGCTGACCGAATTAATCTGGAGAATATTGAACGCCTGCCTATCGCGGTGAGTGGCAGCGACAAGATGGTTCCGCTCGAACAGATCGCTAAAATCAGCATGGCGAAAGGTCCGGCCAAGATTCAGCATTTTGATGGCAAGCGCATGATTTCGGTTTCTGCGAATGCGCAGGGTCGTTCGCCGGGTGAGGTGACTGCAGATGCATTGAAGATCGCCAAGGCGATGAATTTCCCATCTGGTTATGCGCTGGAACTGGGTGGTGCGGCGCGCTCGCAAAAAGAATTGTTCAGCGAAATGGCGATTGCACTGGTCATGGGTATAGGCCTGATGTACCTGATACTGGTGATGCAGTTTGGCTCATTCACGGCGCCGATTGCGGTGATGTTGTCGCTGCCTTTAAGTCTGATCGGTGTGGTGCTGGCGCTGTTGATGACTAAGGGAACGCTGAATCTGATGAGTTTTATCGGCATTATTATGCTGATGGGACTGGTCGCAAAAAATGCGATTCTCTTACTTGATTGTGCACGCGAACTGGAGCGCGAAGGCTTAGAGCGCGAAGAAGCGCTGATGACAGCCGGGCGTAAACGTCTGCGTCCTATCCTGATGACGACCTTTGCGCTGATCGCCGGTATGCTGCCGGTCGCGATAGGTCTGGGTGAGGGCGGCGAATTCTATCGCCCGCTGGCCATTGCGATTATTGGCGGTACGATTACCTCGACCTTGCTGACTTTGCTGGTGGTGCCGACTTTCTATGACAGTATAGAAATCAAGCGCGACAGCATGATCGCCAAGTTTTTACGACGTGATCAACGCTGGAATACTTTCGTCGCCTTCGTGATGACGTTCGTCGAAGCCCTGCTGACTTTACTGTTAGTGCGCTTCGTGTTCCGTATGCTGATGTGGCCGCTGCGCTGGATGCGCCAGCGCCGTTAACGCCGTTAAGGCCGTTAAGGCCTGTTGCGCAACTGATCAGCAATGATGCGCTGCGCAAGTGCTTCTTGCTTGACTTGACGGGGGCAAATCGGGATACTGCGCGCACTGTTTTATAGCGGATTGGGTAGCCGTCCTCACTGCGCTATGCCTGACCGGATGTGCTTGTGTCTGGGCTTAGCGCAGCTTGCAATAAGGGCTGCGCTCATCATGCACTGACATGATTTACCACAACTTACAATAACTGAATTGGAGAAACCGATGACGCAGCAAACTGCTCAATTGGATAAGCCGAAGATGCCAGGGCAGATCCCCTACATCATCGCAAACGAAGGATGTGAACGCTTCAGCTTTTATGGCATGCGTAATATCCTGACCCCGTTCCTGATTACCAGTCTGCTGTTATCTATGCCGGAAAGCATGCGCGCTGGCATGGCAAAAGAGGTATTCCATACCTTCGTGATCGGCGTTTACTTCTTCCCTTTGCTCGGTGGCTGGCTGGCTGACCGTTTCTTTGGTAAATACAATACGGTGTTCTGGCTCAGCCTGGTGTACTGCGCTGGCCATGCCTGCCTGGCTGTGTTTGAAAATAATAAGGAAGGCTTTTATACCGGCTTATTCCTGATTGCGCTGGGTTCTGGCGGGATTAAGCCGCTGGTCACCTCGTTTGTCGGTGATCAGTTTGATCAGAGTAACCGCAGTCTGGCCCAGAAAGTATTTGATGGTTTTTATTGGATCATTAACTTTGGTTCCTTCTTTGCATCGCTGCTGATGCCTATTTTCCTGAAACAATACGGTCCAAGTGTCGCCTTCGGTATTCCGGGTATCCTGATGTTTATTGCGACCGTGATTTTCTGGTCGGGCCGCACTAAATATGTCCATGTGCCGCCATTCCCAAACAATCCTCACTCTTTCCTGAACGTGGTGAAAACTGCGCTGAATGCACATCAGCCAGGTCAGGGCCGCACTGGTTATTTCATTGCGGTATTGGGCGGTTTGCTGGCGCTTGCGTCCTTAACCCTGATCCCAAGTGTCGGTGTGGTGGCAGCGTTCTGTCTGGCACTGGTGCTGGTCCTGGGTTTTGGTGGTATGGGTGCGTGGCTGCAATTAGAGCGTGCACGCGGCGTGCATCCGGATGAAGCTGTGGATGGTGTGCGTGCTGTGCTGCGCGTCTTGGTTGTCTTCGCGCTGGTCACGCCTTTCTGGTCACTGTTCGATCAAAAAGCATCGACCTGGGTCTTGCAGGCCAACGATATGACTAAGCCGGAATGGTTTCAGGCGGCTCAGATGCAGGCATTGAACCCTATGCTGGTGATGTTGCTGATCCCGTTTAATAATCTGGTTCTGTATCCTATGCTCAAACGCATGGGTGTAGAGCTGACGGCCTTGCGCCGTATGGGTTTGGGCATCGCCTTTTCCGGTCTGGCCTGGATCGTGGTTGGATTTATGCAGCTCGCGATGGATGGTGGTGATGCCTTGTCGATTACCTGGCAAATCCTGCCGTATGCTTTGCTGACTTTTGGTGAAGTGCTGGTATCTGCGACTGGTCTGGAATTCGCTTACAGTCAGGCACCACTGGCGATGAAGGGCGTGATCATGAGCTTCTGGAATCTGTCTGTGACTATCGGTAACTTGTGGGTGTTGCTGGCCAATTCCAGCGTGAAAAGCCCGGCTGTGACTGAGTACATAAAAACGACCGGTATCAGCGTGACGGCTTTCCAAATGTTCTTCTTCGCCGGTTTTGCGCTGGTCGCTGCCTTGTTATTTGCACTGTATGCACGTAGTTACCAGATGCTGAATAATTATCGTAAGTCTTGATTCTGATTCTGATACTGATACTGATTCTGTATCTGCTGATTGCTGGCAGGCTGCAATAAAAAAAAACCGCATGTGTTGAACATGCGGTTTTTTTTTGCAGTGTATTCAGGGCAAAGCCTGGTGATACGTGCGACTCAGCTTCATCACATCACGATTGCACCGTATCGTATCAATGCATAATTTCGCTCAGCACGCGGCCTTCCGCACCGGATGGTGGACGTATGCGTAAGAGATGAGACAACGTAGGTGCGATATCAACGACTTCTGCATATTGACTGTAGTGACCAGCGCGGAACCATGGCTTACCCATGATCATCAATGGCACATTGGTATCATAGCTATACGGAGAACCATGTGAAGTCCCTTTGGCACCGTAGCTGAAGTAGGTGTAAGGCTGAGTGACTAATAACAAGTCGCCGGATAATTGACGGTTCCAGGCGCGCTGTATCAGTTTTGCCTGACGTGTGTCCGGTACCATGCCTTGCTCCAGCTGGTGACGGGTGTAGACATTGGCGATACCCGAATAGCCAAGCAAAAATTCTGCTGCCGCTGCTTCGATTTCACTTTGCTTCAAATTCTTTTCAGCGATCAGCTTAGTATTGAGCAAAATAGTCGGGCTGGACCATTTTTCAGCCAGTTGTTCGCTGCCGAATTTGGCACTGAGTGCTTTATTCAAGGCTGCCATCATGTCTTTGCTGTTGATGCGTTGCGCTTCACGTTTGATGGATTGTGAAAACTCAGGCACATTCGGGAAACCATGGTCAGCGGTCAGTACGACGATGGTGTTATCCAGGCCGACACGTTTATCGAGATAGCTGAAGAAGTTACCCAGCAGTCTGTCCAGTCGCTGCAAATGATCATGTGACATGCGGCTTTCCGGGCCATACGCATGATTCACATAGTCGTGGCTGGAAAGGCTCACGCCCAGTACATCAGTCACGCCTGCTGGATTTTTACCCAGATTTTCACCCTCAATTGCGGCACGTGCGAAGTCCAGTGTCATTTCATCGACAAACGGGCCGGTGAGCAGCTTGTTGTAATACTCGGCATCCGGTTTACCGGACTTGCTCACATATTGGTAAGGGAAACGTTCTTTGGGATCGGCAACCAGATCATCGCTGGCATCATTGATATATGCCTTATCAGCCAGCAGAGGTTTCCACTCCTGGCCGTAGAAGCGATCTTGTGGATTGCCCTGGTGATATTGCTGCACCCAGGCCGGATGACTTTGCATGTAGTAAGTGCTGCTCGCGAAGTGACCAGATTTGCTCATGTACATATAGGCGGTGCCTGCTTTGCCGCCTAAGAGAATTGCTCCACGGTCTTTGCCGGACACGGTAATGACTTTGGCCTGATTGCCAGTCGCGTACTTGAGTTCGTCACCAACTGTGCTGACTTTCAGATTGGCTGGGGAAGTGCCTGCACCTGCCTTGGTTTCTTCTCCGATATAGCTATATGCATTATCTTGAGTGCAATACATCTGTTCCAGTGTTTTACGATCGGTCCATTCGTTAGCGATAATGCCGTGCTGATATGGATAGGCGCCAGTCAGGATCGCAGTGTGGCCAACTGCAGTCAGCGTTACACCATGGGCCTGGTGCGCGTTGCTGAACCAGGCACCTTTGTCTAGCAGGCGGCGGAAACCACCGTTAGCGGCAAATTGTTCGCGGTAACGCACAACCTGCTCTTGCGGCAGGCCATCCACTACCAGTACGACCATCAGTTTCGGTTGTGCCGGTTTTTCGCCAGCTTGTGCAGCGAGGGCGATAACAGGTGTGCTGAGCAGGCTGGTGATGAGCAAACGTCGCAGCAAGTTGGCGGATGGGGTAAGTTGCAATTTCATGGAAATAGTATCCTGGTTGATGGGGGAAGCAGAATTAATCCGTTGTTGGCGGAGCGGACTATCATGCACTGAGTGCGATAGCCTTGGCTACATACCTAGTTTATCCAGCTATTATTTCATGCTTATGATGTGCTTGCGATCAGGTGTCTTGAAAAAGGTTTATGATTGATATTGCCTTATAGAAATTCATGTTGCACAGTAATTTTGTGCGTGCTTTTATCAGATCGCAGAGTAAAATAAAAGCTGTCCTGATGCACTTCACTTTCCAAAGGTCTCTTTTTGAATTCCTTACATTCTTCCATTTCCCTGATTGACGTTCTTCCCAACGCGGTCTTTATCGCGCTCAACGGCGTATTGGTTGATGCTAATCCGGCAGCATTACGCTTGCTGGAGGCCGAGGAGTTGTCGCAATTGCAGGGGCAGAAAATTGCAGATCTGGTACATACCCTGGATCAGACCCGTTCACAGGTCAGAATTCAGAAAGATGGTGGCAGTTGGGAAAATCCAGCTGCAAAAATGCGTATCCGCACGCTGAGAAACCATTTCCGTATTTTGCTGGTGGCGAGCCGTTCCATTCAATACCAGCAACAGGATGCGGTACTCATCAGTGCACTTGACATGACTGAGCATGATGAAATGGATGCGCATTTGCGGCAAAGTGAGCTGGATTTCCGCCGTTTGTTTGAAAATATGCAGGACGTGTATTACCGCACCGATGCTGCCGGATATATCAGAAAAATCAGCCCCTCAGTGGTTAATATGCTGGGTTATGAACCCGAAGAAGTGGAAGGTAAAGACGCGAAGTCTTTTTATCTGGATGTGGAAGAGAGCGAGTCCTACCGTCAGGCTATCTTGTCCAAGGGGCGAGTGACGGATTTTCCTGGAAAAATGCGCTGTAAATCCGGACGTGTGATCGATATTTCTCTCAATAGTCAGGCGCTGCAGGACGAACAGGGCAATTTTGCAGGTATAGAAGGCGTGTTCCGTGATGTCACGCAACGTAATGCGATGGAGCTGGAGCTCAAGCGTCTGGCGACGACTGACGCGTTGACGAACATAGAAAACCGGCGTGCTTTTCTTGAACATACCGAACATGTGTTTAAAAGCGCGCAGCGTTACAACACGCGTGTGAGCTTGTTAATGCTGGATCTGGACTTGTTTAAGACCATCAACGATGCGCATGGACATTTGGTGGGTGATCAGGTCTTGGTCAGATTTGCAGAAGCCGTCAAGATTGAACTCAGAGAGATTGATTTGTTTGGTCGCCTTGGCGGGGAAGAGTTTTGCGTCTTGTTGCAACAGACTACAGATCAGCAAGCGATGATTGTCGCTGAGCGTATCCGCAAGCGTGTTGAAGAATTGCGCTTTTTTGATAATGATGGCGCCCAGTTTGGTGTGACCGTCAGTCTCGGCATCGCTTCTAACCATCCGCAAGACCAGCAACTGGAACGTTTGCTTGAGCGCGCTGATAAAGCTTTGTATCAGGCTAAACACTCTGGCCGTAATCAAAGCAGAGTAGAAATTTTGCCCGCATAGGTATTGCGCTGCATCAAAGTCATCAGGGGGTAGCGGAGTAATCTGACTCATATCACTTCAATCCGGAGATAAAATGAGTCTGAGCAGTTCCCAAATCGAGAGCCTGAAACAGAAACTGGACGCTTTAAAGTTGCGTATTCAGCAAGACTTACGCCAACATAACCCGGCGACCCACAGCCTTGCTGCTGAAGCTGGCGACAGCGCAACAGGCGATACACTGAATCATGAAGCGATGTCGCAGTATTTGCACCAGCATGCGGAATGGGAGGCCTTGCAGCGCGCTCAGGCCAGACTCAGCGAAAATATTGCCGATGTTTGCAAGGAGTGTGGCGCTGCTATTCCCTTCGCCCGCCTTGAGGCTGAACCAACTGCTGAGCGTTGCATTCATTGTCAAGGTGCCTTAGAAGCTGATGAGAAGCGACTGCATTTACATACGCATTCCAGTATGTAGTGCATCGATGCATTTAAAAAGGCTTGCTGGATATAGATGTCAGCAAGCCTTTTTTGTCACCATACTTCCTGTCTATTTTTAACAGAACCTCGCTTGAGATCTTACATGCTGGCTGCCAGTAAAGACAGGACGTAGACCCCGATAGAAATCACGGCGACAACAATCAGTAAAATAACCCGCCAGATGGTTTCAATATGGGTAAGCTGATAAGTGCCTTTTACTTGTGCATACATATGGGCAGGTGGAACGCAAATGAGCAGAGTGATTGCCAGACCGCTTAAATTGATTGCGCTTAGCAACGAACAGACTATCATCAGGCAAACCATAAAGCACAGCGAATACAAAGAAAAGACGGCGTGATCAAACATCACAAATTTTTTGCGAAAAACAAACATCAGCCACAAAAAAGGCAAGGCTAAAGGCGGCAATAGCAGTGCAAACTTGGATGCGCCACTTTTCATTTTATAAATGACCAGTTCAGGATTGTCAGATGCATGGCGCAGTCGGCTGGTCAGCCAGGGCGGGGTGTTTTTTTCTGTGCTTTTTTCCAGTTCGATCGCCAGATCTTTTAAGCCTTCAGCCGCAGATTGATCTTTTTCCTGCTTTTCGTTGATTTGTTTTGCCGTCGCCTTGGCTTGGCTTGCCGGGACAGTGGCTAAGCTTTTTTCAAGCTCAATAATGTCTTTTTTTAATTCCTTTGCTCCTTCACTGTCAGCTTTGAGCTGCTTCTCTTTTTGGCGTAATTCGGCGATTTCCTTTTGAATAGAGGCTTTTTGCTCTGCCGACATTGGCTTGCTGTCTTCTTTGACTTCAAATCCACCCAGGCCAGCACTGTTTAAAGAGAAAATGAAAAACATCAGGAACAGCAAAAATAAATACAGGGCCAGCGGCGACACAAAGCGCGTCCTTTTCCCCTCTATATAGTCGCGGGTTAGTCTTCCGGGGTGAATGATCAGTGCCGGAATGGTGCGCCAGGCCTTGGTTTCAAAATGGAATAAGCCATGCAGCAATTCTTCTGCCATATGTAGCAGCGAACGATGGATATGGGTGGATTGTCCACAGTGATGGCAGTAAGCACCTATCACAGGCTGGTGGCAATTGGCGCAATTGCCATGCTCAGCTTCCGCCTGCTTATCTAGGGAAAGGCCTGAAGCGATGGTCGCTGCCGCAGCAATATCTGTATCTGGGGTTGTTTCCGGGGTCATGCTGAATTCCTGATTTGAATAATAGTGATTTTGCATCAAGCAATCTGCATCCTCAATCTTTCAGCTAAGTGCAGATGAATTTCCTTGAAAAACCACAGGTAATCGCATAAATCATCGAAGGGTGTTGACACAAAGCGGGCTAAGCTTCATAATCTCGTTTCTCTGCTGCTGACGAACAAAACGATTCGAAGCAAACGCCGCAAGGTAAGCGGGAAAAGAATTCAATATTCTGTGATCTTTAACAATTAACAGTCAATAAATGTGAGCACTTGATGAAAGCGCACCGCTTGGTTTTTAAACCGGGCGGCAAGCTTAAAAAATATCAAATGCTTCACAAGAAATAAAGCAAGACGATTTTCAGAGTTGGTAACAATTCAGAGAATCGAACTGTCAGTATTTTGAGTGAGCGACAGACAGAAATGTCTTTAAACAGAGATTAAACTGAAGAGTTTGATCCTGGCTCAGATTGAACG
>NZ_JACOGD010000007.1 GCF_014284235.1 Cognatundibacterium curvum | reverse complement strand
ACATGACCCCGCTGATCGACGTGATGCTGGTACTGATCATCATGCTCATCATCACCATCCCGATTCAGAATCACTCCGTGAATCTGAACATGCCAACCAACCAGGCCGCGCCGAAGAATCCGGTGGAGCCAGTGGTGGTCAACATCGACGTCGACTTTGACGGCACCGTGTTGTGGAATGGTGTGGCAGTCGCTAACCGTAACGAACTCGAAGCCAAGCTGACCGAAGTCGCAACACAGGCTGACCAGCCGGAAGTGCATCTGCGTCCAAACGCCGTGGTACCGTACAAATCGGTGGCAGCGGTGATGGCCTCAGCCCAGCGCCTGGGCGTGACCAAGATCGGTATGGTTGGCAATGAGCAGTTTATGAAGTAAAAGAAGGAATGCATGGACAGGCTGCATAATTCATGCAAGTTAAACACTTCATTACGCTGCACTTGATGTATGATTGAAAATCGGCAGGCTAGTCCCTGCCGTTTTTCATATTTGCTGGAGTCAGGCAGAGCCGGATGATGTCCGGGTAGCTACTGATTTCATAGATTATTTATTTTATTGATTGAGAGATCAACATATGATGCAACTTCGCTTGTCTCGTATCGCTGTATTGATTGCAGCGATCGGTTTTGCTGCCGCGCCAGAATTAACCAACATCGCTGCAAACACTGCGTATGCTCAGGAAGCAATGCGTCCGGAGATCGGTCGTATCGTTCAGGCTGCAGGTGAGTTGTATAAAGCGAAGAAGTACAAAGACGCGCTGGCTAAAATCCACGAAGCTGACAGTGTCGGTGGTAAGACTGTGAACGAGAATTTCACGATCGAACGTATGCGCTTGTCGATTGCTTCGGCTGCTAACGATAACGATACAGTGATCCGTTCTGCTGAAACAATTATCTCTGCCGGTAAGCTGCCGTCGAAAGATCAGTTGCAGATGATACAGGTACTGGCAAATGCGTATTTCAAAGCCGGTAACTATGCCAAAGCATCACAATGGTATAGCCGTTATTACGCCGATGGCGGTACTGATCCTTCCCTGCGTCCATACATGATCCAGGCGATGAATCAGGGTGGCGACAGCGCGAAAGCGATGAAAGAAGTAATGAATGATCTGGCTGCAGATGAAAAAGCTGGCCGTACACCTAGCCTGTCCAATCTGGAGTTCTATGCGAATGCAGCATTGAAGCAAAAAGACATGGCGGGCTATACCACTGCGCTGGAAAAGCTGGTTGCTTACCACGGTAAAAAAGAATACTGGGTGAATCTGCTGAATAACGTAGAACGTAAGCCTGGTTATTCTGAGCGCCTGAAACTCGATCTGTATCGTTTGAAACTGGCACTGGGTCAGGTTAGCAAAACATCTGACTATATGGACTCGTCGCTGATGGCGATTCAGGCTGGTTATCCGGGTGAAGCGACTAAGATCATTGATGCAGGCTATAAGGCTGGTGCTTTAGGTGCGGGCAACGATGCTGAGCGTCATAAGCGTTTGCGTGATATGGCCGCTAAAGCCGTGGATGAGGCAGGTAAAGCTGCTGCAACTGCAGAAGCAGATGCAAAACAGGCTAAAGACGGTAACGCACTGGTTAATCTGGGCTTCGCTGCTGCCACTTCCGGCAAGGCTCAGCAAGGCATTGCATTGATGGAAGAGGGCATCAAGAAGGGTGGCCTCAAGCATCCTGAAGATGCCAAACTGCATCTGGGTATTGCTCAGTTGCAGTCTGGTAAAAAACCTGAAGCCATCAAAACGCTGAAATCTGTTCAGGGTAAAGATGGTGTGGCAGACCTTGCACGTTACTGGGTACTGTACGCAGGTCAGAAATAAGCTTGTTCTGGTCGTAAAAAAAGGCACCTCGGTGCCTTTTTTTATGCCACGATGAGTATTAGCCGTGACGTTTTTTACTGTGCTTGCTATTGCTGTTGTGTGCAACTTTATGTCGCGCAGTGGATTTACCCAATGGAATTTCAAGTTGCAAAGTCTGGCCGGAGGCGACTTGTTCTGACTTCAGCTTATTCCATGACTTAATATCCGCAACACTGACATGATAGCGTTTGGCAATGCCATTCAGATTGTCGCGCTTGCCTACCTTGTAGCTGATCTGGCGTGTGGTAATCGCCTTTTCTATGACCAGCTGGGCTTTTTCTGCGACTTCAGGTGCAATGTCTTTATCTTCTGCATGGGCAGACTTCGGAACCAGCAAGGTCGAGCCTGCTTTGACCAGCATTTTGGCAGGGATCATATTGACATCCCGCAAAGCCTCAACCTTGTGTCCCAGCTTAACCGCCAGCGCTTCGATTTTTTCAGTTTTTTGAACGATGTAGGTGGCCCAGCTTGACAGCGGACCTTGCCATTTGCTCAGATTTTCCTTGAACAGCGCAGCATTCTCGGTAGGAAGCAGGATTTTTGTATTGCTGCTGCCAGTAATCACAGGGCGGTTAAATTGCGGATTCAGCGCATTGAATTCCGCCAGTGGTAATTCAGCCAGTTGTGCTGCCACGCGCACGTCGATGTCGCGGGTTTTTTCCACGGGTACAAAGTAAGGCTGGTTTTCCAGTGCAGGCAGGGTGATATTGTATTGTTCAGGGTGAGTGATGATGTTTTTCACGGCCTGCAGCTTAGGCACATAATTTCTGGTCTCGAGCGGCATCAGGTGTGACATGCTGTCGTAATCCACTGGTAGGCCAGCAGCCTGTTGCTTCTTAATCGCACGCTGTACGGAGCCTTCGCCCCAGTTGTAGGCTGCCAGCGCCAGTTGCCAGTCGCCAAACATGCCATACAAACGTTCCAGGTAATTCAGTGCGGCATCGGTAGAGTCAAGCACGCCACGGCGGTCGTCCTTGAACATATTTTGCTTCAGGTTGAAATCTTTTCCTGTCGCTGCCATGAATTGCCACATGCCGCTGGCTTTTGCAGTGGAGATGGCCTGGGGATTGAACGCAGATTCGATAAACGGCAGCAAGGCCAGTTCAGTCGGCATGCCGCGTTTTTCCAATTCTTCAACGACGTGGTAGAGATAACGTGAGCCACGTTGCACGGTGCGCAGTATGTAGTCACTGCGTGAACTGTACCAGGTGGTCTGGCCTGCCACCAGTTTGTTATCCAGGTCGGGGATTGCATAGCCGGCGCGGATACGTTCCCATAAATCCAGTTCTTTATTTTCGTAACTGAAGGAGGAAATCTTGAGCGAGCTATCGATGGGAGGAGAACTGGAGAGGCTGGTTTCCGGTGTGGAGTTCAGAGCGTCCGGAGCGAGGTTTTCTGCCTGACAGAGCTGAGGAATCGCAAATGCTATCCATGCACTGAGCAATAAGGGGCGGAATGGGTGTCTTAATCGTTTCATAGGCAAGATGATGGCTCATCGACCTTGGTCGACTTTGATTTCAGGATCGTGAGAGTGTACGCAAGTGCAGAAGACCTAGTCAAGGAAAATGTCATCCGTTTGACATCTTGAGTGATGAGCGAAAATAAGGGGAGTATTTCTCAAAAATCGCAACAGAAACACGAATATGCGACTATTCCTGTTGCGCCGGATGCCCAGATTTTGCGGGCTATGGCAAGGTGCTTTCCCTTGCCAGTCTTAGCTTTCCGGTCAATCCTTATGCTTAAGCGGAGTCAGGATTGCATGCAGAATGCATTGAGTTTATTGCCATCCAGATCGCGGAAATAAGCAGCATAAAAACCACTGGTTCCGCGTGGCCCTGGCCCACCTTCATCGCTGCCACCGAGTGCCAGGGCTTTTGCGTGCAAGGCCTTGACCTTTTCCGCTGAGTCGACCACCAGTGCCACCATGCTGCCATTACCAACGCAGGCAGGCTGGCCGTTAAATGGTTTGATAATGCCCAGACTTGGCTTGGTAGGGCTGACACCCCAGGCAATAAATTGTTCACCTTCCATGATGCGGCTGGCGCCTATTTCTGCCAGTAAGGCGTCATAAAACGCAGCAGCCTGTTCGTAATGGTTAGTACCTAAAGTAACGTAGCCTATCATGCTGTCTCCTGTTTGATGAGGGGGTAAAAATTTGGCGCATATTGCAATAAGGGCGCTTTGTCTATTAGTTATTCTGCCACAGCCGCAATCTGTTGGGCGCTATCAGTGTCCAGATTGAATTGCAGTGCTGCCAGCCGCGCATAGATGCCGCCTTGTGCGATCAGGCTTTGGTGATTGCCGGTTTCGACAATTTTTCCATGTTCCAGCACGACGATGCGATCTGCACGCTGCACGGTCGCCAGTCTGTGCGCGATGATCAGCGTGGTGCGTCCCTGCATGGCGCGTTCCAATGCTTCCTGTACCAGGCGCTCTGACTCCGCATCGAGTGCGCTGGTGGCTTCGTCCAGCAATAGCAAAGGCGGATTTTTGAGCAGTGCGCGTGCAATCGCAATCCGCTGTCGCTGGCCGCCCGAGAGCCTGACGCCACGCTCCCCCAGAAATGACTGATAGCCTTCAGGAAGACGTTCTATAAACTCGTGGGCCGCTGCCAGCTTTGCCGCTGCGATCACAGCCTCATCGCTGGCGTCCGGATCGCCATAGCGGATATTTTCCATTGCATTGGCAGAGAAAATCACCGCATCCTGCGGCACGATACCTATCGCATCGCGCAGGGTTTGCAAATTGAGTTGGCGAATATCGACCCCGTTCAGCAGGATTTTGCCTTGCTGCGGATCGTAAAAGCGCAGCAGCAATTGAAACAGCGTGGTTTTGCCTGCGCCCGAGGTGCCAACCAGGGCCAGAGTTTCACCCGGTGCTATCTGTAGATGAATGTCGGACAGTGCGGCTTGTTGTGGTCGCGAAGGATAGGCGAACTGGATATCTTGTAGTGCCAGGCTGGCACCGTGACGCTGAGCATCCGGTGTGGCGGGCAGTGGCAGCGCCTGAGCAGGATTCTGTATGCTGGATTGCACTTGCATCAGCTCCAGCAAGCGTTCGGTGGCACCGGCCGCGCGCTGTGCATCACCCAGTACCTCAGACAGTGCGCCAAGCGCACCGGCCACAATCGCGGCATATAAAATAAACTGCCCGAGCTGGCCGCTGCTCATTTCTCCTTGCATGACGCGGTGCGCGCCCAGCCATAACACCAGCACGATTGCGCCGAAGACCAGCAGTATCGCCAGCAGCGTGAGTAAGGAACGTGCGCGTATTCTGCGGGTTGCGCTATGAAACGCATACTCGACCGAGCCGGCAAAACGCTGCGCTTCCAGCTGCTCGTGCGTAAAGGCCTGCACGGTAGGCATGGCATTCAATATTTCACCTGCGATGGCAGAAGCGTCGGCAATTTTATCTTGTGAGTCACGCGACAATTGCCTGACCCGTCGCCCATACCAAATGATAGGTAAGACCACGACAGCCAGCATCACCAATATCATCAGCGTCAGCTGGGCGCTGGTGATAAATAACATCAGCAGGCCGCCAGAAAACAATAGAATATTGCGCAATGCCATAGAAATGCTGGTGCCGACCACAGTTTGTATCAACGTGGTATCCGTGGTCAGGCGCGACAGCACTTCGCCGGTTTGCGTGGTTTCAAAAAATTCGGGACTCTGGGTGACCACATGCGCATACACGCGATTGCGGATATCCGCTGTGACCCGTTCACCGAGCCAGGACACCATATAGAAACGGGCGGCGGTAGTCACAGCCAGCAGGATGGCAACGCCAAACAAGGCCAGAAAAGTCAGGTTCACACTGGATACATTTGCGCCAGCCTGACTGGTAAAGCCCAGATCTATCATTTGACGGAATGCGGCAGGAATCGCCAGTGTTGCGGCGGCCGCCAGCAATAAGGCGATACCGGCCAGCACAAATTGACGGCGATACGGACGCAGAAATGGCAATAATGCGGCCAAGGTACGTATACTGCCGGATTCGCTGCCGGATTCGCTGCCGGTTTGGCTGCTGGCTTTGTTGCGACTGAAGGCGTCGCTGTCAGCCTGAGGTGGGCTAGGATTGTTCATGTTGGCTATCGTGGTGGGCAGTCACCTACATGATGCCTGCCTGGTGGTTTTCAAGCTGCCAGATGGTTTTAGCGCAGGTTTAAATTCCATGCGTCAACGTTTTATTGTTGACAGACGTTGTTGAGCTGTCATTCCTATCAGAAAACTTAATATGAAAAAAATTACTGAGAGACGTATTCCTGCCATGCTGCTGATGCTGGCCGTGCTCGCACTGAGTGCCTGCCAGAGTACCATGAACCGCGTGAATGACTGTAAAACCGGTGACTGGCAACTGATAGGAAAAAAAGACGGCGGTGACGGGCTGGTGCAGCAATTTGAAGACAGAAAGCGTTTCTGCTCTTTTGTCGACAGTGACAAAATCAGGGAGGAGTCTGCTATCCAATACGCACAAGGCTGGGTGCTGGGGAATCAGCAATTCTGGTTTCAGCTGGGGCGGGTTGATGGTCGAACCGGACTCGGCGTAGTGAATTATCAGCAGCAACTGAAGTCGGAAAAAGTCATTGAAAATAAAACGCCGCTGAACCCGGCTTACTATGAGCAAGGCTGGCAGCAGGGAAATCACGAATACTGGTATCAAACCGGCTTCGATGATGGCAAAGCAGGTAAGACAGCAGCCGAGGAACAATCCCGTGCACGCACCGGTGCTGAAATCGGATTCCGGCAAGCGTCGTATCGTCAGGGTTGGCAGGACGGGAATTACAAATATTGGGAAAATCTTGGCTATCAGGACGCACATGACGGCATTCCTGATAGCCAGCTTTCGCAACATTTGCAAGCTGCCAAAGAAAAAGATTTGTTAGCGCGTCCCGAAGCCTATCGCACAGGCTGGGACCGCGAAATCATCGAATACTGGCGTCAGCTGGGCTGGACGGATGCAGTCAGCGGGCGTGATGTGAATACCCGCCGTGACGATGCCAAGCGGCGCGGCCTGAAGTTTTTGGAGGCAGAGTACAAGCAAAAGTGGGAGCAACGCCTGATCGGGTACTGGACTGAAGTTGGCGCTGCCGATGGTTTTGGACAACCATTCCAGCTTGATCAGCGTATGGCCAGCGCCCGCAGCAATAATGTGTTTGTGATTGCGCAGACCCGTGATGCCTACACCCAGGCCTGGCAAAAACAAAATGCGGCTTATTGCACCGTGGATAATGCGTTTGAATGGGGGCGTCAGTCCAAAGGCATGGCAGTGGAAGTGTGTCAGCCTGCTATGCAAGGGCGTTTACAACGCGCCCTGATCAGTGGCCGTGACTATGAGCAGTTGGCATACCGGCTGGAAAGTACGCACAGAGATTTGCGCGATCATGAGCGCCGTGCGCGAGACGTGGAGCGCCAGTTGAATCAGGTCGAGGCTGAGATCAAGAAAAACCGGGAGGATAAGAATCGTCAGAACACCCAGGAAAATCAGAATATAGACAGCCGCAATGAGCGTAATAAAAACGACTTACGCGATCAGTTGCAGTCACTGCGTCGCCGCATCGATGATCTGCGCTCCTGGGAATTCCGCTATCAGCAGCAAATGGATAGCCTGCGACGCGATATTTATTTGTAATTAATTTTAGTCTGAGCGCTCACTCATTGGCTGACTGTGCAGCTGACATCCACCCTGAACCGGAAGTCAGCTGCATTTTTTTGCAGCGCATACAAACTTGCCCATCTGGCAAAGAACTTTACCAGAGTCACCTATGCTGGCTATCGTATGCCACTGCGTCTTGCGCGAAATCACCAAATATTTGCTTTTGAATATATCCAACCTCATCCAAGCCTTATATAATCGCGCTACTTGATCGGGAGAGAGCAGCCAGCGGTTGCCGCCGAAGGGGCTAATACCCAACAAACTCTCAGGCAAAAGGACCGGTCAACGGGGCGTGAAACACACCCCACACTCTGGAGAGCGGTAGCGGTTCAGAACTGCACTACCCACCGAAGGTGCGCACGGAGGACAGATCCTGTCGCCGTAATCTCTCAGGTACCAGGACAGAGGGGTCAGCGATTGCATCGCATGCAGCGGCGTCTGCGTGCGTTTTCGTTCCTACTCAACTGGTAAAGAGGCATCCATGACGCAAGCAGCGACATCTCTCAAGGTAACTCCCCTCAATGCAGCCCATCGTGCGGCTGGTGCAAAAATGGTTGATTTCGGCGGTTGGGATATGCCAGTCAACTATGGTTCCCAAATTGAAGAACATCACGCTGTACGCAAAGATTGCGGCATGTTTGACGTCTCCCATATGTGCGTGGTCGACATCCGTGGCGACAATGTACGCGGCTTCCTGCGTGGTCTGGTTGCCAATAATGTCGATAAACTCCAGGTACCTGGCAAAGCACTTTATTCCTGCATGCTGAAACCGGAAGGCACCGTCATCGACGATCTGATCATTTATTTTTTCAGTGAAAACTGGTTCCGTCTGGTGGTGAATGCCGGTACGGCAGAAAAAGACATCGCATGGATGAATGCGCGCAATGCAGAAACCCAAAGCGGCCTGACGATCACACAACGCCGTAACGGCGAAGGCGCATTTGCACTGGTTGCAGTACAGGGCCCGAATGCACGTGCCAAAACATGGGAAGTACTGCCAGAAACCCAGGCCGCTTCTGCTGAAATCAAACCCTTCAATGCAGTGATCGTTGAAGGTACAAAATTCGGTGAAGTGATGGTAGCCCGCACGGGTTATACCGGTGAAGACGGTTTTGAAATCGCGGTTCCGGCCGAACAGGCTGTTGCGTTCTGGGATGCGTTGGTCGCTGTTGGTGTCAAACCGGCTGGTCTGGGCGCGCGCGATACATTGCGTCTGGAGGCAGGCATGAATCTGTACGGTCAGGATATGGACGAGAGCGTTAACCCGCTCGACGCCGGTCTGGCCTGGACCATCGATCTGGTCAGTGAGCGCGATTTCGTCGGCAAACAGGCTTTGCTGGAACAAGGACAAAAAGCCCAATTCCTCGGTTTGATTTTGCGTGAAAAAGGTGGCATTCTGCGTGCGCACCAAAAAGTGATTTGCGCACAAGGTGAGGGTGAAATTACCAGCGGCACATTCAGCCCTAGCATGCAGGAAGCGATTGCACTGGCCCGTCTGCCTCTGGGTGTGGCAGTGGGAGATACGGTACACGTCGTGATCCGTGATAAACAACTGGCAGCCAGTGTCGTGAAACTGCCTTTTGTCCGTAACGGAAAAGTCCTGGCAGCATAAAGTAAGCAGGGGCGTGTGATTTTGCATCACACGCCCGAATTTTTTAGACCTGATTTTAAACACAATAACTGATCAATTTGGAGTCCAGCATGAACATTCCAGCAGAACTGAAATACACCACCTCCCACGAATGGGTACGCGTAGAAGCAGACGGCACAGTTGCCGTTGGCATTACTGAGTTTGCTCAGGATGCATTGGGCGATATCGTTTTCGTTGACTTGCCAAAAGTCGGCAGCCAGCTGGAAGCCGGTAAAGATTGCGCCGTAGTGGAATCTGTGAAAGCCGCTGGCGATATCTACGCACCGCTGTCAGGTGAAGTGGTTGCCATCAATGAAGAAGTCAAAGATGCACCGGAGTCCATCAACTCTGCTGCTTTCAATGCCTGGCTGTTCAAGTTGAAACCAGCGAATACGGCAGATGTCGATGGTTTGCTGAGCGCAGAAGCCTACGCACAAAACATCGGCTGATCGTTCCAGCTGTAACACCCTTTATCCGGCTCAGGGCTGAGCCTTGGTTCAGCCCTGAGCAGACGTCGCAGCTCACCCTTGCTGGTCTGGGCTGTGATCTCTGTATCAAGACACCCACTTGTCCGCAAAAATCATGACACGTCCTTCTCTTAATGAATTGGAAGCACACGATGCTTTCATCGCACGTCACATTGCTCCGTCTGCTGCTGAACAGGCAAAAATGCTTGAAACCCTGGGTTATGCCAGCCGTGAAGCATTGATTGATGCGATCGTTCCGGCCAATATCCGCCGCCGCGATGTACTGCCGCTGGCTGAGTTCACAGCTGCCAAATCCGAACAGGATGCACTGGCTCAGTTGAAAGCGATCGCTGGTAAAAACAAGGTATTGAAATCCCTGATCGGTCAGGGTTATTACAATACACATACGCCAGGCGTTATCCTGCGTAACATCTTCGAAAATCCGGCCTGGTACACCGCGTACACGCCATATCAGCCAGAAATTTCTCAAGGCCGTCTGGAAGCGATCCTGAATTTCCAGACTATGATTACCGATCTGACCGGCATGGATATCGCGAATGCGTCTATGCTGGATGAGGGCACTGCAGCGGCTGAAGCGATGACGCTGATACAGCGCGTCGGCAAATCGAACTCCAATGTGTTCTATGTGGCAGACGACGTATTGCCGCAAACCCGTGAGATCATCGAAACCCGTGCAACGCCGCTGGGCATAGAAGTCCGTACCTGTACCGGTAACGAAGCGATTGACAACGAATGTTTTGGCGTCCTGCTGCAATACCCTGCTGCGAATGGTGAAATCCGCGATTACGCGGAATTTGCTGCTGCAGTCCACGCTAAAGGCGGCATGGTCATCGTTGCTGCTGATTTGCTGGCACTGACGCTGATTACGCCACCGGGCGAATGGGGTGCTGACGTGGTGGTTGGTAACAGCCAGCGTTTCGGTGTACCGCTGGGCTTCGGCGGTCCGCACGCTGGTTACATGTCTACCCGTGATGCATTCAAGCGCAGCATGCCTGGCCGTCTGGTCGGTGTGACCGTCGATGCACAAGGCAAGCCTGCTTACCGTCTGGCTTTGCAAACACGTGAACAGCATATCCGTCGTGAAAAAGCGACGTCCAATATCTGTACTGCACAGGTCTTGTTGGCCGTGATCGCATCGATGTACGCGGTCTACCATGGCCCGGAAGGTTTGCGTCGTATTGCGCAGCGCGTACAACGTTACACCACAGTGCTGGCAGCGGGTCTGCAACAGATGGGCCTGAGCCTAGCCAACAGCACTTACTTTGATACCCTGACTGTGAATGTGGCAGATGCCGCCGCAGTGCACGCAGCAGCACAGACAAAAGGCTATAACCTGCGTCAGATCAGCGCTAATCAGGTAGGTGTGTCCTTAGACGAAACCGTGAACCGTGATGACGTGATCCACGTTTGGGAAATCTTCGCGCAGACTAAGCCGGTACCGGATTTTGCGGCAGTAGAAGCGACAGTCGCAGACGCGATTCCAGCTAAACTGGTACGCAGCAGCGCTTTCCTGACCCATCCGACTTTCAGCCGTTACCATGCCGAGCATGAGATGCTGCGCTACCTGCGCGGTCTGGCAGACAAGGATCTGGCGCTGGACCGCAGCATGATACCGCTGGGTTCCTGCACCATGAAACTGAATGCGACTTCAGAAATGATCCCTGTCACCTGGCCGGAGTTTTCCAATATCCATCCATTCGCACCGCAAGATCAGACTGTGGGCTACCGCGAAATGATAGATCAGCTGGAAGCCATGCTGTGCGCAGCGACTGGCTATGCAGCCGTTTCCCTGCAGCCGAATGCCGGTTCGCAAGGTGAATATGCGGGTCTGCTGGTCATCAAAAAATACCATGAGTCGCGCGGTGAAGGGCATCGTAATATCTGCCTGATCCCATCGTCTGCACACGGTACTAATCCTGCTTCTGCTGCTATGGTAGGCATGGATGTCGTCGTAGTTGCCTGTGACGAGCGTGGTAACGTGGATCTGGCTGACCTGGCGGTCAAGGCAGAAAAACACAGCGCCAATCTGGCTGCCATTATGGTGACCTATCCGTCGACCCACGGTGTGTTCGAAGAAGGCATACAGCAGTTGTGCGAAATCGTGCATAGTCATGGAGGTCAGGTCTATGTCGACGGCGCCAATATGAATGCGCTGGTTGGTGTTGCTGCGCCAGGTCAGTTTGGCGGCGACGTCAGCCATCTGAATCTGCACAAGACTTTCTGTATTCCTCACGGTGGTGGCGGTCCTGGCGTTGGTCCTGTGGCCGTTGGTGCGCATCTGGCGAAGTTCCTGCCAAATCAGAAATCGACCGGCTATGTGCGTGGTGAAGACGGTATTTCAGCAGTGAGTGCTGCCCCATTCGGTTCTGCTTCTATCCTGCCTATTTCGTGGATGTACATCGCGATGATGGGCGCGGAAGGCCTGAAGGCCGCAACCGAAACAGCAATCCTGGCAGCGAACTACATCGCTAAACGCCTGGCTCCGCATTATCCTGTGCTGTACTCGGGTCACGACGGTCTGGTCGCGCATGAATGTATTCTGGATTTGCGTCCGCTGACCGATGCAACCGGCATCTCCAATGAAGACGTGGCCAAGCGCCTCATCGACTTTGGTTTCCATGCACCGACCATGAGCTTCCCGGTTCCTGGTACGCTGATGATAGAGCCGACTGAAAGTGAATCGCTGGCAGAACTGGATCGCTTCATCGACGCGATGATCGCGATCCGTGAAGAAATCGCGAAGGTCGCCAGTGGTGAATTCGATGCGAAAGATAATCCTTTGAAGCACGCACCGCACACGATAGAAACTCTGGTGTCTGCTGAATGGACCCGTGCTTACAGCCGTGAAGTGGCCGCTTATCCGGTCAGTTCTTTGCGTAAGCAAAAGTACTGGGCACCGGTCGGACGTGCTGACAATGTGTACGGTGACCGTAACCTGTTCTGCTCTTGCATCCCCCTGAGCGAATATCAGTAATGTCAGCTATCCGGCGTTGCGGCTGACACTGCAGCGCTGATTACTAGGGCTAATCAAAAAGGGCTGCTGTTCTGTGAACGGCAGCCCTTTTTTATTGTCACGTCAGTTCGCTTGATGTGCTATCTTCCCTTGTAAATTCCAGCTTCCAGGATGATATCGCCGGCCCGTTGCAGATACGTTGTTTTCGATTCTATCTGCTTGCTGACTGGATTGTTGTAGCGGTAATCAACCCAGCCCTTGCCCTTGCTTTTGGCCAGTTCCACGATGTCTTTTCTGAATAACTTGCCTTCTGCGTCTGGCAATTCAAGCATATTCTTGCCGACGAGTTTGGGGTTGACCGGATGCGCGACTATGGTGCCATCGATGGCGCGCACATACAGATACAGCTCGCCTGCCACAAAATCCGGGTTTTTCGCATTGATCTCACGTATCAGCGCATCCTTACCATTTTTTTGCAGATAAGCCAGGCCTTTCTCTACCATCGCCACTGCGTCTTCAGGCTTGTCAGCGGCATGACTGATACTGGTCGATACCAGTGTGAGAGTGATGAGCAATGGAAGGAATAAACGCAGTTTGTTCATGAGCGGCTCCAAAAGTGGACGGACGTAACAGTCAGCATAGTCGATTTTGAACAAAGAGTAAGCACGAAATAAATACGCCTCTGAGTCAGAGGCGTATTTATTTAGGGAGTGGGGCAGATAGCGGCGAATTCAGCTCAGATGGGATGCAGGAAATCGCCATTCCTCCAGCTTAATGTTCTGGATTAAACACAAATAAGCCCTGTGGCAGCACAGGTATTTGAGTGCAAGTTAAATCCAGTGAAACATCGTTCTTGCCGCTGAAATGCAGATCGACCCCCTTAGTACATTGGTCGCGCGCATAGGACCAGGCCTGCTGCGCATTTTCGTGCATAGAAAAATTACCCAAATGCGTGAGTGTTACTCCGCTTTGTATGCGACGGCAGGAACGCAGTGCATCTATTTGATAGCTTTGATTTCGATAGCTGATACTTGTAGAGCCTTGGCAATCATTGTCAACTCTGTCTATCACCAGCCTATCTAATAAGACTCTGGCAACGACGATATGGGGTTCATCTCCTTGTTGGGTCTCGTGTAAATGAAACAATCCCTGGTCACGAATTAAAGCTTCTCGCCAAGCTAAATTTGAATGAATCAAATCCTTAAGCTGGGATGCCTGATAGGCGCTTGTAGCAGTCGAAGAATTGCTGGCAGAATTTGCGGCAACACGCAGTAAATCCGCAGTCCCATAAGTTTTTGTTTTAGAGGATGCAAAGATGCTTGCCCATACATCTAATGGGCCGACCGAATTTGAAGTAGTCGAATTCATGGCAGCAGCCAGATAAAAAATAGCTGCTCCACAAGTATAGTGAGTGCGCCCGTTCAATTTGTTGGCCAATGTTTCACCTTCTGCGAGGCTGCAAGCAATCAGGCTTTTAGTGCGTTCATTTTTATACTGTTCAGCGTCGGTGATTCTTAGCGTACGTAATGCGTCTTGCGCTGCTGCGTCTGCACCGCCTTCAAATAACCAGATTGGTTCTTCGTGCCGGACTTTCCATTGTTGAGCATTCCATAAATGAAAAAGTTCATGGGCTAAGAAACTGCTCAGCTGATTAGTTTGTGCCGTATTTTCTTGTTCCCAAACGCGTCCCATGAAATTGAGTCGCACCATACCAGGATTGGTGTCTCCGCGAAAAACGGCATTTTTATTTTGTGTGTTGGGGTCGAATGAAACCACGATCCAAGGTTTTTTCTTTGGTTGTGAGCCGAACTTTTTTGAATACAGATTCATCAGTGCAGCCAGGTTTTCATTGAGTGTATGCGCAATCCAGACAGGTGATTTTTTATCCAGAGTGATGCTGTAAGTATTTTTCTCTGTAGTGTCAGTTTGTCCTGCGACGATGTATGTCGCTACGTAGTTCGACCTCCATGCAGTCTTCCCTTGCGCGACTGTATGTCCCAATACGACGCCAGCAGTAGTCAGGCTAATTGTGCCTCCTTCTTTAGGGAATAAGTATTCTGAATAAATCTGCGCAGCGCGCCCATCGTCAAATAAGATGACCGGTGAGTAAACCCTGTCCATTAAGCCATCCCGCTCAAATGGATTGAGTTTGACGGACACCCAGTTTTGGGCTTTGGGTAAGATTAAAGCAGTACCGTCATCGTTCAGACGCGCACCATTTAACGGGGTCCAGGTCTTTAATCGTATTTCACCGTTACCTGTGAAGCGTAGCGTGTCAACCGCTTTAGATAACTGGAAGCGGGCTTCGACGCTTTTGCTATCAGTGTTAAAAGTTAAGCTGATCTTTGCCGTTTGTGCGAATGTCAGAGATGTTGAGAAAGCACATAACAATGTAAATAGTGTGGCTGTCCCGATTCGTATAAAAAAATTTATTGCTCTCGACTCTAATACAATCATTATTCATCACCCAGTAAGGTATAGGACTGACGCAAAATTGTCCCGGCAAGGCTGGGCGACGCAGGCAGTACATTTGTACGGCAAGGAGCCATAACGCCGCTGGGGCGGTTTTGCGTAAGTCCTAAGGTATTAAATTGTTATTGTATTGTAAATTCGATATTAATGGTTGCTGGGAAGAAAAAGCACAAGATAACAAAACGCCTCTGTGTCAGAGGCGTTTTGTTTGGGGAGCGGAGCTGATACCGGACAGATCAGGATTGATGAATCTCGATCTGATGCGGAGCCGGGACTGGCCAGCCGGCTTCAGCGCAGGCAGCAGCAATCGCTTTGTTGGTATCAAAATAGACTTGCCAGTAATCCTTGTTACTGCAGTTAGGACGTACTGCCAGAAGGGTGCCGGCTGCATTGAACTCGAGGATTTCTATGGTGGGTGCCGGGTTCAGCGTGATGTTGGCAACGCGGCTCACATGTTTTTGCAGCATCGCAATCGCTGCCAGTGGCTCTACGCCATTCGCGATCTGGCATTTCAGATCAACACGGCGATGTGGGTTGGCAGAGTAGTTGACCAGATTGTCGGCAAAAATTTTGCTGTTACCTACATATACACGCAAGTTGTCGCCAGTGGTTAATGTGGTAGCGAACAGGCCGATTTCAGTGACTTCACCGGTTTGTCCGCCGGCGCTGATCGCATCGCCGACTTTAAATGGGCGCAATAACACCAGGAAAATCCCGGCAGCGAAGTTAGACAGCAAGCCTGACCAGGCGACGCCTATCGCGACACCACCAGCTGCAATCAAGGCTGCCAGCGAGGTAGTCTGGATGCCGCAAACATCCAGGATCGCCATTACCAGTGCGATGCGCAGCGCGACCTTGAGTGAGGATTCGCCATACGAAACCAGCGTAGGATCCACCTTGCGCAAAGTCATTGCCTTACGCAACAAACCAGCCAGCATATTGATGATGATGCTACCGATGATCCAGATCGCAAGCGCGGCCAGAATTTTCAGGCCAAAAGGGACGAGGTAGGTGTTGAGTAGTTTTTCGAGGTCGATGTCAGGCATGGTCATCCTTTCTAAGGAAAAATGTTCAGGAAGTAATGTCCGTTTTTATACAATTATTGTCAATAAGTAAGATTTTAAGTTTTGCTAAATCTGCTACTTTGACGAAGGTTCGTGACAGATTGATGGATGTTGTATGTCATTTCGATGACATAGTCTGAGTTTGCAGGCTGGGTCGGAATTGCGCGCGCTGGTAGCCAGCCTGTTCCGCCTTTTGCCAGATGCTTTGCATGAGCGCGTCTGACAGTTGAGGCGTGCGCGATAAAACCCAGCCATATTGGCGTCCAGGTTCGCCGACCAGTACCCATTGATAATCCGGGTCCAGCGCCAGTATCCAGTAATTGCCGTAGAACGGGCGGAAAAAGCTCACGCGCAATTTGGCGTTGTTGGATTGTGCTACGACCTCGGCTACACCTTGCGCCGTTTCCATGCCCTGATCGGCACGTTTGCAGCGATTGGTGACAAGTATTTGCTCGCCCTCTAATTGATACTCAGCCTGGGTATCGCTGGCGCACATAGCTTGAAACCGGTTCGGTATCAGTGCGATTTCATACCAGCGTCCGAGATAGCGCTGCAGGTCGACCTGCGCGACCACATCCATAGGCGCGGCGGGTTGCGTGTTACAGGCACTGAACAAGGATGCGGTGAGCAGGGCACTGGTGCAGAGCAAAGCAAAGCGGCGGAGTGACATGATTTTTCCTGAGAGTTAGTGGTTTGCTGTGCCGATGATAAGGTAAATCGTCAATGCACGTGCTTAACCGTCATTTTTCATTGCTGTGTTTCAGTCTGAGTCACATCAGGAATTGTGGTATTCCGGTGCTTGCGACCGGATTAGAGCATGGACTCTAAGCGCTGAAAATGCCTGTTTCAGCGCCATTGATCAGAGTGTCGCTGCAGTTCTGATCCGCTGCCTCAGAGCGACTTTCACCAAATTCTGTGCTGCATCGCAAATTGACTTGGCGCAACGCTGTTTCGATACTGCGTTGCGATCAGTCACACATTCTAAATAAACATTTAATCAAACATCCCCAGACCCTGGAGGAGACAGCGGCTGATCGGCGAGCGGGGGAGGTCCTCCGTTTTGCACTATTCATGTGATTCATTTTGGGAGGTGAATAATGAAGTTAATGCGTATCGTGATCACGACTTTCCTGCTGGCGATGGCAGGTTTATCCAGCGTCGCCAGTGCGGCCAATTACACACTCTGGATCAATGGCCGTGGCGGTGGCGGTGTGGTCGGTGACTACAATAGTTTTAATTATTGGGGCCCTGCCAGCACAGCCGCAGGCGTGAATAAAAAAGCAGTCAACTGGGACGGCTATAACAGTATCGCCTCCGAGAATGGCAAGATCCGTGATGCACTTGATTGCTTCTGTACCGGTAACAACTGGTGCTATGTCGCCACTCATAGTGCGGGCGATCTGATGATGGGCTATACGATGGCGAATTATGGCGGTTCCACCCGCATGAAGAAAAACGCCGTTTCCAATTCTTCCGGGCAGTGTGGTAACAGCGACGGCACGACCCAGGTAGGCTGGAATATCAAATGGGTGCGCGCTGCATCGGGTGCAGGCGGTGGTTCTGAATTGTCGGATGCCGGTTCCTGGGCCATGAGTGAGCCGCTGGTCAAGGATCTTAAAACCAGTACGGCGCGCGCCATGTACAACCACAATGAGACACGTAATGTCTGGTTCTATATGTATGCGGGTGCCAAGGGAACCTTTTACTCCGGCATTTTGCCCGGTCAGGATGATGAAGCCGTGGCTTATCACAGTAGCGGTGGGGTGGCAGGTTCCGGCGGACAGTCGCTCTGTAATCCTTCGGACTGGTTCTGCAATGACCTGACGTTGGGGACAGCCGCCAATGAAGGCGGGTCGGTGAAGTGGGCTTATCACTCGGTCAGCTTCAGAGATGATGCAGAAGCCTACAATCATTACGCCAATGGGAACTGGCAGGGCATTATTTCTGTGGTGCGCGCGGCGGTAGTCAGCAATGCCACGTAAGCAGGATAAAGCAGGAACATCGCGCACCACTGCATCGGCCGCCAATACGGCTGATGCGTTGAAGTCGCCGCGCGATGGCTGGACGCGTTATCGCAAGCCCGCAGCTGCCGCCCTGGTGGTGGCTGCATTGTTGGCTGTGCTGGTCTGGGATGGCAGTCAGCCGGGTATGCCAGCGAACGCCGGGCAGTCACCAAACGGCGTAAATAGTGCAAGTGGTGGTCGTGAATTCCTGTCCATGCCCGCCGCCGCAAGCACAGCAAGCATGCCGCATTCAGCTGCAGTTCAGCGTCAGCAACTGGTGCAGCAAGTCGTGCAGGCGGATCAGGCTTTATGCCAGTATCAAAGCGGAACCCGCTATCCGCCTGGATCGCGCCCTGTCAGTCAGCATCCGGATCAGATTTACCCGAATCAGCCAGTCGCCGAATCGCATGCAATGCGTAAGCCCGACGGCACAGCGGATAAGACGGTGCAGATTGCCACGACTCAGTCGCACGTGTATCTGGCAGCCGGTGAAAAAGCCGTCTTCACGGTGCGCGCCAGTGATGCACAGGGACAGCCGCTGACGCTGCAAATAGACAAAGCAGTCGCCAAAGGTCTGAGCTTTGCGGGACAAAAGGAAAGCGCCGCGCTGGCGTTGAATATGAATGACAGCGGGCAGGATGGCGATACCCGTGCCGCCGATGGGATATACAGCGCAACGCTGCAGCCAGCACAAAGCGGTTTTGCCAGCTTTCATGGCACCTTGCGTACCGAAGTCAGCTATACGGTTGCTGGTAAGCCGGGACGTATCTTTTTTGACGTCGTATATTCGCCGGAATTGCCAGCCACCTGGGTAGCCGGTGTCAGGGAAAGCAATGAGGGCGGTCAGCTGCGCTTTACGCTACGTGCCAATGTTCGTTTGCCGGGACGCTATCTGGTCAGTGCCAGACTGGATGATGCGCAGGGCAAACCGTTTGCCTTATTGAGTTTCAACGATGTGCTGCCGCAGGGCTTGAATGACATTCCACTCATTGTTGCCGGTAACTTGCTGCGTGATCAGCAAGCCGCCATGCCTCTGCGTTTGCGCGATGTGGATGCTTATCTGCTGCGCGAAAATGTCGATCCCGACCGTTTGCTGATGCCACGCCTGGAAGGGCAGGTGGCGGTCAGTAAGACCTATGCACTGAATGCTTTTTCGACTGAGGAATGGCAGAGCGAAGAGCGGCAGCGCTACCTGACCGAGTTTGGCAAAGATTTGCAACTGGCAAAAAACGCCTTACGTCAGCTCGACCCGGATGTGGAGCGCAATGGCTATCCGCAAAGCGAATGCCGTACTGCAGGCAGCTCAAACGCAGCTACCGCCATCGCTGCAAGCGCACCGCGTCTGGTGCGCTGACCCAGGCTGGCCGTATAGTTTTTTTGCATGACAGTGATTAGCGATCACGATTAGCCAACACGGATTATCCGTGGCAAACTATCCTTAATGAAAATAATTCTCATTAAGGATGACGAGATGCCTGACTTATCGCTCAACGCACAATCGCACGCAAACGCAAGCTCCACTTTAATTTCAAACTCAGCTTCCACGGCTGGCTGGCGCGCTCAAGTCTGGCAAATGATGCAGGCCAGACCTGGATTGACGCTGGCATTTATTGCAGCTTTGGGAAGCTTGCTGATACTGCTCACCCAAAGTCTGTATCAGGTCTGGCAAGGTCAGGCCGCGATTGGTGTCGGGCTGGCGCTGGCAGCGGGTACTGCAGGTTTTCTTGCCACCGCTTTCGGCGCTTTACCAGCCTTGGTGATACGTCAGTTACCGCAGCAGCTGGAAGACAGTTTGTTGGGCTTTGCAGCGGGCATGATGTTGGCAGCAAGTGCCTTCTCGCTGATTATTCCTGGTATTGCAGCAGCGACGACTATGGTAGACAGCCGCGCACTGGCTGCCGGTGTGGTGGTGCTGGGGATGGCGGCAGGTGTGATGCTGATGCTGGGGCTGGATCATTTCACGCCACATGCGCATGATAAGAGCGGCCCTTGTGGTCCGGCGCATGAGCGTTGCGGCAAGGTCTGGCTGTTTGTGCTGGCGATTGCGATTCATAACCTGCCGGAAGGGATGGCGATGGGGGTTAGTTTTTCTCAAGGTGACATGAATGTGGGGCTGCCTTTGAGTACCGCCATCAGCATACAGGACATTCCTGAGGGGCTGGCCGTTGCGCTGAGTCTGCGCGGTGCTGGTATTGCGCGTTTGCATGCGGTGCTGATCGCTATTGCGACTGGCTTGCTGGAACCATTGGGCGCGGTGCTGGGTGTGAGTTTATCCGGCGGACTGGCGCTGGCCTATCCGATAGGATTGGGACTGGCGGCGGGTGCAATGTTATTTGTGGTATCGCATGAAGTGATACCGGAAACCCACAGAAACGGACATCAGACCAGTGCCACCTTAGGTCTGATGTTGGGATTCGCGCTGATGATGGTACTCGATACCAGTCTGGGCTAAGCGCAGCTGACGCACACTGCTTGTGCACTTTAGCGCGTCAGTCTGCGCCGTATCGCGAAGCTCAGGGCATCGACCAGCGCCACCAGCAACAGCATGGCGATGATGACTGTCGCCGCGCTGTGCATCTGGAACAGAGACAGATGGTATTTCAGCATTTGCCCCAGGCCACCTGCGCCGACCACACCCAGTATGGCGGCTGCGCGTATATTGTTTTCCCAGCGATACAGGGTGTAAGACAGCATTTGCGGCAGCCCCATCGGTAAGCTGGCGTAGAAAAATATTTGAGCGCGGCTGGCACCATTGATTTTCAGCGTCTGTGCGTTTTCCGGGGGCAGATTTTCCAGCGTTTCAGCAAACAGGCGACCCAGTACACCGGTAGTATGTGCAGCCAGCGCGATGGTCCCTGCGAAAGGCCCGAGTCCCGCTGCGATCAGCATAATCGATGCCCACACCAGTTCAGGGATTGCACGTGCCAGATTCAGTAACAGGCGGCTGCAGTGATACAGAAATGCACCATACTGTTTGCTGGCAGGCAGTGCCAGCAGCATGCCTGCCAGCGCAGCCAGCACGGTGCCCAGCGCTGACATAGCCAGTGTTTCCAGCGTCGCCAGCGCTGTCTTATGCAGAAAGCCCGCCTGCATATCGGGAGGTGCGAACCCGGCCAGAAAGTCGCAGCTGCTTTGCAGCGCCTGATCGCTGAATAACTCTGCCAAATGCATGTCCAGACTCAGGAAGCTGGCGCCGATCAGGGCTGCCAGCAACAGCAGTACCAGCGCAGTTTGCCAGCGTAGCACTGGCTGTGTATGTTGATAGTCAGGGTGCGTCATGCCAGACTCCTGCGCAGCCACTGGCTGAAACTGTCGGCCAGACTGACCAGTAACATGAAGACGATCAGCATCGTCGATACTTCCGCGCCCGCCAGCATTTTCATGGATTCATCCATACGCTGCCCCAGTCCGCCAGCACCGACAAAGCCCATGATCACCGAACCACGGATCGCACATTCCCAGCGATAGATAGTGTAGGACGCCAGTTCAGAGGCGGCAGCTGGCAGACTCGCATACAGAAATGCCTGTAAGCGTGAGCTGCCATTTATCAGTAACTGGCGGCTGCAGCTGGCATCGGTGGATTCCAGAATTTCCGCATACACTTTGCCCAGCATGCCGCAGTAAGTCAGCGCGATCGCGAGTACCCCTGCGCTGGGACCCAGACCCACGATACGAACAAATAACAAGGCCCATACCAGTTCGGGTACGCTGCGTAATAACACTAACAGCCAGCGTACGCTTTGACGGCACAGCCAGGGCAGGCGCGCCATACCGGATTTACCGATGGCAGAAACCGATAGCTGTGCATTCACGATCAGCGCCAGCGGTATGGCGGCCAGTAGCGCGAGCGTAACGCCAGCCGTGGCCATCGCGATGGTTTGCCAGGTCGCGACTAACACCAGTTGCAGGAATTCGGCATCATGCGCTGGCGGGAAAAAGTTCTTTAGGAATTGCCAGCTCGCTTGCAGACTTTGCGCATCCATCAAATCCCAGGGCCGGAACTCGGTCATGCTAAGCAAAGGCCAAAGCAAAACTATAGCCAGTAGCAGCAGGCTGACGCGCGATTTCCAGGCGGGATCGCGCAGAGCGTCAGCGTGCAGCGGTGCGGATCTTTCAGCGTTCACACTCACCTCAGAAACAGCGCATGGTGTCCGGCAGCGCCGTGTCTGGCGCTGCGGCAGTGGCAAGGTGTGCGGGCGCGCTTGTGCTGCCCGCATTACGATATAACCCGGTCAGCATGGCATCGGTGACGCGATCGGTATCAAACAGGATTTCGCCCTGACGCAAACCTATCACTCTGGGGAAATGCGTACGCGCCAGTTCGACCTGATGCAGGCTGCAAATCAGCGTAGCCTGACGTTGGCGCGCGAGTTGTTGCAGGCTGTTCAGCGTCTGCACGGCCAGGGTTGGGTCCAGTGCTGACAGTGGTTCGTCCACCAGCAGCAGGCGTGCATCCGACAGGCAAAGACGGGCCAGGCCGCAGCGTTGACGCTCACCGCCGGACAGCTGGTCCACCCGGGCATACAGTTTATCCTGTAAGTGAAAGTGCGCCAGCGCTTCATAGGCGGCAACCGGATCAGACGGACTGAACAGGCTGCGCAGCGACTGCCATAGCGACCATTGTGGCAGGCGGCCAGCCAGTACACTGGTGATTACACGCTGGCGCGCGGGCAGTGGCGGGCTTTGCGGTGCCAGGAATAACTGGCGGCGCATCGCATGACGCTCCGCATCTGTGTGCTGCCAGGGATAACTGTCATTCCAGACCAGCTCGCCACTGGCAGGCTGGTGTGCACAGGCGAGCGTATGCAGCAGGGTGGTTTTGCCCGCACCGGAAGGACCGATGATGGCAATCTGCTCGCCAGACTTAATCTGCAAAGAGATATTTTTCAGTGCAAAGTTCTGGCCAGCGTCAGACTTGGATGCTGCCGCACCAGTATGCCGCACACACAGATCGCGCAGGCTGATTTGGGTGGCGGGTGCTGCGTTTGAGACGGGTGTGACCGACATTACTTGAGTAAGCCCGCATTGTGTGCAGCCGCTTCTATGGCTTTGTAATTCTCAGCTTTGGTCGGGATGAAGCGTGCAGCGCGTTGCAGCTCAAGAATTTCTTTATCTTCAGGTTTGGATGCATCCAGCGCGAGGAAGGCATCGGTGATTTTTTTGCGTAAGTCGGCTGGCATGTCGGCGCGTACCGTCCAGTTATAGTCAAAATAACCTGGCGTGGTATAGAACACGCGCACCTGACGGGGATCGACTTTATTTTGCGCTACCAGTTTTTCCCAAACCGAGATATTGAGTGCGCCGGCATCGACTTTGCCGCCAGCAACCGCCGCCACAGTCGCATCATGCGCACCAGAGAATGCAATGCGCTTCATGTCGCTATCCGGATTGATTTTCGCTGCCAGTAAAAATGAGCGCGGCATCAGATGGCCTGAGGTTGAAGACTCAGAGCCAAAGCTGAAGGTCTTGCCTTTCAGGTCTTCCAGCTTATTGATGTCTTTATGGGTAGTGACGAATACCGATTTAAATTTTTCATCTTCTTCGCGCTGTACCAGTGGGATGACCTGGTCTTTACTGCGAACTTTTGCCTGTACAAAAGTGAAGCCGCCGAACCATACCATGTCGAGTTTTTTATTGATCAGGCCTTCTACCGATGCCGCATAATCAGTGACGGGCGTGAACTCGACTTTCATGCCCAGTTTCTTTTCCAGATAAGCACCCAGTGGTTTGAATTTACGCTGCAATTCTGTCGGTGCTTCGTCAGGAATAGCGGAGACGCGCAATACTTGCTGGGTTTGGGCAGATGCCATGCCGGAAAATCCAAGCAGACTGGCAGTCATCAGCAGTGTGAGTTGGCGACGGGAGAAGTTCATAGTCTTAGTCATGGCTATACCTGAAAGAGAAAGTGGGAGGACGCTGCATCAGCGTCAGTGTGAGAACAGAATTCCAGACCAGATTACGGATGGGGATTCGTACAATGATAAGTATAAAGTAAATTCTGGCAGTGCTTCGCCGTATCATGAATCAGGCTTTACACTGATACTTTAGTTCCCGGGTTTGGGAAAGCTCAATTGCGGTAATTCTTTGTAAAAACAGCGATTGCGCCCCTGTTTTTTTGCTTCATACAGTGCCGCATCGGCGGTGCTCAAGAGCGCATTCGGATCGGTGCTTTCCATCTTGTTGAAATGGCTGTAGCCGATGCTGATACTGACACGATCACCGATTTTGGAGCGTGCATGCGGAATGTCGCTGTTCCAGATTGCCAGTCGTAATTTTTCCGCGAATTGTACAGCCGATTCTTGCGCCATATTCGGTAGCATCAGCACAAACTCTTCACCACCGAAGCGCGCCACCACATCACTGGCGCGCAGCAATTGCTGTTTGAGGGTATTGGCGACTTCGATAAGGGCTTTGTCGCCGATCACATGACCATAGAAGTCGTTATATTCTTTGAAGAAGTCGATGTCGACCATGAATACAGAAATTGAACTGTTCTGGCGGGTGGAATGTCCCAGTGCCATCTTGAAGTGTTCGTCAAAAAAGCGTCGGTTATAAATGCCGGTCAAACCATCGGTGGTCGCTTCTTTTTTCAGTAGTTCTGAATGGGAGCGCAGGATTTTTTCACGCTTGATCGAGGTTGTCGAGTCAGAAATCTGTATCAGGCAACAGCGTTCGCTACCTATCTGTATCGGTGTCAGTGTCACTGACTGATGCAGTCTGACCGCTCCTGGCACATCCAGCATGCGTTCAAACAGCGCCAGCGGCGAGCGGTGCAAGGCATTCGATAGCACCACCGGCAGTCCATAGTTGAGGGTGTTTGCCAGCGCAAGAGAAAAGGCGCGGCTGGGCGGTTCCGAAAACGCTTCACTGACTGGCTTGCCAATAGCCTGTTTTGCTTCCATGCCGCTGTGGCGTGCTACCCAGTCATTCCATAAAGTGACTGTTTGCTGACTATCCACCACGATCAGTCCCAGACTGATGGTGTTTAGTATGACTTCCATTGCTGTGGGCGATGGAGTGGCAGGCACCGGCACCGACATTAGATTTCCCCTAAAAAGCGTTCGATTTGGGTGATCAGGTCTTTCAGTGAAGTTGAACTTAACAGGAAAATCAAATGACCTTCTGAGCGTCGCTTTTCAATCGCCAGATCAATATGCAGCAATAATAGGTAAGAATGATCGACATCTTCTTCATTGAAACGATGCAGAATTTCTTCCGTTGATGCGACCGAGTAATCCGGTAAGGAGCAATTCATCGGAATGCTCAGCATATCCGCCATGGCGGACAGGCAGGCATTAAGAATAATATTGCCGAGTTCACACATGGCTTCTTGTTCAAATTCAGCCAGTTCTTCCAGGCTGATTTGTGAACCCATCATGTCACGTACAATTTCCAGTGCGTGTTCTTCTGTGAACAGCAGAATTGCCTCGGCTTCAAAGCTGCCAGTAAAGGTCTGATGCACTGCACCAAAGCGCTCACCCTTGAGTCCCATGACTGACAGATCAATCTCGGACGACTTGCGAATTTCAACTGAAGGTACAGATAAACGGACTTCATCGCCGACAATTTCTGACAGGCTGGCCGCGGCCCGGCCTGCGCCGACGTTGAAAACTTCGCTTAGTGCATCAAGATGTAATTCGCTCAGAATGTTCATGCTGCGCTCGCAAAGTAATTGAGTACGATAGCGATCGATTTTTCTGTAACTGGTTTAGCGACGAAAATCGAACCGATAGAATTGGCGCGGGATTGCATCGTATCTTGTACGTTAGCAGAGAAAATGGCGATGCGCATGTGTGGATGTTTCTGCAGTATCTGCTCGGCAGCATCGGTACCCAGCATGCCCGGCATATTAATATCCATGGTGCAGAAATCCGGTTTCGCTTCATCGACTATCTTGAGTGCATCTTCACCAGTTGCAGCTTCCACAAATTCCCAGTCTGGCTGAACGGCTTTCACGTGGGCACGAATGACCATGCGTGAGACTTTGCTATCGTCAACAATCAGTAATTTTTTCATAGTGAGCACTTGATCCAGTTTGCCGTTGTGTAAGATTCTTCCCAGCATTTTACCTTACACTGATATTAATATTGTGACGAAAAGATACAATTATTAATCACCTCAACTTTTTCATTTTTCGCCATAAAGTTGTTCTGCTGATGCCGAGATAAGCCGCGGCTGCTTCACGGTTTTGCTGGAACATTTCCATTGCTTTCTCTATGGAAACTTCTTTATCGTCCATCTCTGCAGATGTTGCCACATCTATCAGGGTAGTTGAGGTTAAAGATTGTTTCTTTGATGTAATTTCAGGCAAAATTTCTTGAATGAAATGTGGGCTCAGCGCCTGCAAAGGTTCAGCTGCCAGAAACAAGGCAAGGCGCTCCATCATATTCCGCATTTCGCGTACATTGCCCGGCCAGTGATAGGCGCTCAGCAAAGGCTGGCAACTCAGCATTTCCGCATGCAGATTCACATGTGGGCGCGCGCCCATCGCAGCCAGCGCGTGCTTCAGACACCAGACCGCGAGCGGCAGTATATCTTCAGGTCGCTCGCGCAGTGTAGGCATGCTCAGACGCAAAACCGCCAGGCGGTAAAACAGGTCGGCGCGGAACTGTCCGTTGGCGACGCGCTGTTCCAGATCGCAATGGGTGGCGCTGATGATGCGCACATCCACCGGGACGGGACGCACGCCACCGACCCGCACGATTTCGCGCTCCTCCAGTACGCGCAATAGCCGGGTCTGCAGCTGGAGCGGCATTTCACCGATTTCATCCAAAAACAGGGTGCCGCGATGCGCAGTTTCAAACAGGCCCGCATGGCCGCCGCGTTTCGAGCCTGTGAAAGCGCCTTCTTCATAGCCAAATAATTCAGACTCGAGCAGATTTTCCGCGATTGCACCACAGTTAATGGCGACAAAGGGCTGACGTGCGCGCGGGCTTTCTCTGTGTATGGCCTGAGCGGCTAATTCTTTGCCGGTGCCGGTTTCGCCCTGAATTAATACGGTAGCAGGGGAGCGTGCAAACAGGCTGACGGCGCGCCGGGTAGCCTGCATCGCGGCCGAATCGCCGCGCAAGTCAGCCAGGCTGTGGCGCGCCCTGAGTGCATCAGCCGCTGGGTGATTGCGTCCTCGGCTGCTTTCTAACCGGGTCAGACGAGCGATTTCAAGTGCATCATTGAATGCCTGCCGGATTGAGGTCGCTGAATACATAAAGATGCCGGTCAGTCCGGCTTCTTCAGACAAATCGGTAATCAGACCTGCGCCGACGATGGCCTTGATACCGGCTGCTTTCAGTTCGCTGATCTGGGCGCGTGCATCCTCTTCGGTCACATAAGTGCGCTGCGCAATCTGAAACCCAAAAGTCGTTTTAAATTCGGCCAGCTCAGGCATAGTTTCCTGGTAAGTGATCAGGCCGATTTCCGGTGAAACGCGGCGCGCTCGTGCCAAGGCCTGCATTAAGTCGAAGCCGCTGGCCTTGGCGATCACGACTGGTACCGGCAACCGGCTCTTCAGGTAGGCGCCGTTGGAGCCGGCGGCGATCACGGCGTCGCAGCGTTCGCTCAGCAGGCGTTCGCGTATGTGTTGTACCGCGTCTTCGAAGCCCATCTGCAGCGGAACGATATCAGCGTTGGCATCGTATTCGACCATGATGTCGCGAAACATATCAAACAGGCGCGAGATCGAGACGGTCCAGATCACCGGTTTTTCCTGGTCGCGGGTGGTAGCCGGATATTTCATGGAGAGTTCATCTTTCGTTGGGCTATACAGGACTGTTGCAAATGAGTGTTGCGGCGTTTCATTTATGTGTTTCAATGAAACCTCATTATGAAACAAGTAGTCTGACTTGTCATGCTGTCTGTAGTCTGATCTGGCGCAAATCAGCTCGCTAAGTGCTTGATTTTTATTGCTGCAAGCCTAAGCTGGGGCTGGCAGAGTCGCTGTGAATGCTGTACTGGCACAGGCTTTGCAATGGAGTGGCTAAACTTGTTCAACAACACCCGGCTGTGGCATCACGCCGGTCACTGAGAGAAAGCAGATGAGTCAATATTCCGCAGGAGCCGCCTTCCGTAAGGCGATGCAAGAAGAGTCCCCGTTGCAGGTGGTCGGTGCTATCAATGCCAATCATGCTTTACTGGCAAAACGTGCCGGTTTTAAAGCAATTTATCTGTCCGGTGGCGGTGTTGCTGCCGGCTCACTCGGCTTGCCGGATCTGGGCATTTCCAATCTGGATGATGTGCTGACCGATGTGCGTCGTATTACGGATGTGTGCGATCTGCCTTTGCTGGTGGATGTGGATACCGGTTTTGGTTCCTCCGCCTTCAATGTCGCCCGCACTGTGAAGTCCATGATCAAATTCGGCGCTGCCGCCATGCATATCGAAGATCAGGTGGGTGCCAAGCGTTGCGGCCATAGGCCGGGCAAGGAAATCGTGTCTAAACAAGAGATGGTCGATCGCGTTAAAGCAGCAGTCGATGCGCGTACCGACGAAAACTTCGTCATCATGGCACGTACCGATGCGCTCGCAGTGGAAGGTCTGGACGCTGCGATAGACCGTGCGCTGGCCTGCGTGGAAGCCGGTGCGGACATGATTTTCCCGGAAGCGATTACCCAGCTCGATATGTACAAACAATTCGCGAATGCGGTGAAAGTACCGATTCTGGCCAACATCACAGAATTCGGCGCTACACCCCTGTACACCGTCGAAGAATTGAAATCCGCAGATGTGGGCCTGGTGCTGTATCCCCTTTCCGCATTCCGTGCCATGAACAAAGCCGCTGAAAATGTCTATCACGCGATCCGTCGCGACGGCACCCAGCAGCAGGTAGTCGACACCATGCAAACCCGCATGGAATTGTACGAACGTATCAATTACCACGATTTTGAACAAAAGCTGGATGCCTTGTTTGCACAGCAAAAAGCAAAATAAACCTTACAGCCAAAACGAATTCAATCAGATAAAAACCGACTGGAGATCAGCATGAGTACTCAAGATAACCCAACGTTCAAACCAAAAAAATCAGTTGCCCTGTCCGGCGTCACAGCAGGTAATACCGCGCTGTGTACCGTAGGTAAAACTGGCAATGACCTGCATTACCGTGGTTACGATATTCTGGATGTGGCAGATGCCTGCGAGTTTGAAGAAATTGCGCATTTGCTGGTACACGGCAAACTGCCGACTGCGGCTGAACTGAAAGCCTATAAGGCTAAGCTCAAAGCTCTGCGCGGTTTGCCTGTCAGTGTGATGGCCGTGCTGGAATGTCTGCCAGCAGCATCTCATCCTATGGACGTGATGCGTACCGGTGTCTCCGCACTGGGTTGTGCTTTGCCAGAAAAAGATGATCACAACACGCCGGGTGCACGCGATATCGCCGACCGTCTGATGGCGTCGCTGGGCTCCATGCTGCTGTACTGGTACCACTTCAGCCATAACGGCAAACGGATCGATGTAGAAACCGATGATGAATCGATTGGTGGTCACTTCCTGCATTTGCTGCACGGTGTAGCGCCTTCCGAATCCTGGGTCAAGGCAATGCATACTTCGCTGATCCTGTACGCAGAACATGAATTCAATGCCTCGACTTTCACTGGCCGTGTGATTTCCGGTACTGGCTCGGATATGCATTCTGCCATCACAGGTGCGATCGGTGCCTTGCGCGGTCCTAAGCATGGCGGTGCGAATGAAGTTGCATTTGAAATCCAGAAGCGCTACGACAATCCTGATGAAGCCGAAGCAGACATCAAAAAGCGCGTGGAAAACAAAGAAGTGGTGATCGGTTTCGGTCACCCTGTGTACACCATTTCTGATCCGCGTAACAAAGTGATCAAAGAAGTCGCGCGCCAGCTATCGGAAGAAGCGGGTTCCACCAAAATGTTTGATATCGCAGAACGTCTGGAAACAGTGATGTGGGATATCAAAAAAATGTTCCCGAATCTGGACTGGTTCTCTGCCGTGTCCTATCACATGATGGGTGTACCTACTGCGATGTTTACACCGCTGTTTGTGATCGCACGTACCTCTGGCTGGGCAGCGCATATCATAGAACAGCGTATCGATAACAAGATCATTCGTCCTAGCGCCAACTATGTGGGGCCGGAAGATTTGAAATTCGTTCCTATCAGCGAGCGTCAGTAATCATCCGGAGACCTCGTGAACTCTGACACTTCTGCTTTGCTGTGCCGGCGTGCGCGGCAGTCTGATCTGCCAGGTTTGCTGGCGCTGATTGCCGACGATGTGCTGGGTAAAAACCGCGATCACGGCGACCCGGACCAGGCTTGCTATGTGCAGGCTTTCCATGCCATCGATCAGGATGCTAACCAGTTATTGCTGGTGGCCGAATTAGCAGGGCAGCAGGGGGAAGTCATTGCGATGTTGCAGCTGACTTTCATACCCGGCCTGAGCCGGCGCGGTGCCTGGCGGGCGCTGATAGAAAGTGTGCGTGTCAGCAGTGCTTTGCGTGGTCAGGGCATAGGCCGCTGGCTGATGCAGCAGGCAATCACGCAAGCGCGTGAGCGTGGTTGCCGCCTGGTGCAGCTGACCAGTGATAAACAAAGACAAGAGGCGCACCGTTTTTACGGCAGCCTGGGATTTGTCGCCAGTCACGAGGGATTTAAACTCGCGTTGTCATGAGAAAGAAAAACCTATGAATAGCCAATTTCGTCAAAACCTGTCCGGCACTCAGCTGGACTATTTCGATGCCCGTGCGGCAGTCGAAGCGATACAGCCAGGTGCTTATGCCAGACTGCCTTACACCTCGCGTGTACTGGCAGAAAATCTGGTGCGTCGCTGTGATCCTGCGACACTCAACGATTCTTTAAAACAGCTGATCGAGCGTAAGCGCGAGCTGGATTTTCCCTGGTTTCCGGCACGTGTCGTATGCCACGATATCCTGGGTCAGACGGCCTTGGTCGATCTGGCCGGTCTGCGTGATGCGATTGCAGAGCAGGGCGGTGATCCGGCTCAGGTGAATCCCGTGGTTCCGGTGCAGCTGATCGTCGATCACTCGCTGGCGGTTGAATGTGGTGGCTTCGATCCGCAGGCGTTTGAAAAAAACCGTGCAATCGAAGACCGTCGCAATGAAGACCGCTTCCACTTCATTAACTGGACTAAGCTGGCATTCAAAAACGTCGATGTAATCCCGCCAGGTAATGGCATCATGCATCAGATCAATCTGGAACGCATGTCGCCGGTGATCCATGCGCAGAACGGCGTCGCATTCCCGGATACTCTGGTGGGTACTGACAGCCATACTCCGCACGTAGATGCGCTGGGTGTCATCGCTATCGGTGTCGGTGGTCTGGAAGCTGAAAATGTGATGCTGGGCCGTGCATCCTGGATGCGTTTGCCCGATATCATCGGGGTTGAACTGAGTGGCAAGCCTCAGCCTGGCATTACTGCAACCGACGTGGTGCTGGCACTTACAGAATTCCTGCGTCAGTCCAAAGTGGTCGGCGCTTACCTCGAATTTTATGGCAGCGGTGCAGCCGCGCTGACCTTGGGTGACCGCGCCACGATTTCCAATATGGCGCCGGAATACGGTGCCACTGCCGCGATGTTCAGCATCGATGAGCAGACCATCAATTATCTGAAACTGACCGGTCGCAGTGAAGAACAGGTCGCTCTGGTGGAAACCTATGCCAAGACTGCTGGCCTGTGGTCCGATAGCCTGGTTGATGCCGAATATGAACGCGTGCTGAAGTTTGATTTGTCCAGCGTGGTGCGCAATATGGCTGGCCCATCCAATCCGCATGCACGGGTTGCGACTGCTGATCTGGCTGCCAAAGGGATAGCGGCTGCGTGGCAGGATGTGCCTGGTCAGATGCCGGATGGCGCAGTGATTATCGCTGCAATCACCAGCTGCACCAATACCTCGAATCCGCGCAATGTGATCGCTGCTGGCTTATTGGCGCGTAATGCCAATCGCCTGGGTCTGGTCCGTAAGCCTTGGGTCAAATCCTCCTTAGCGCCAGGCTCCAAAGCTGTCACCTTGTATCTTGAGGAAGCTGGCCTGATGCCTGAGCTGGAAAAACTGGGCTTCGGTGTGGTTGCGTATGCGTGTACCTCATGCAATGGTATGTCCGGTGCCTTGGATCCGGTGATACAGCAGGAAATCATAGACCGCGATTTGTACGCGACGGCTGTGTTATCCGGTAACCGCAATTTTGATGGCCGTATCCATCCTTATGCAAAACAGGCTTTCCTGGCTTCGCCACCGCTGGTCGTGGCCTATGCGATTGCGGGTACTATCCGCTTTGATATAGAAAAAGACGTGCTGGCCGTGGTGGATGGTAAAGAAATCCGTCTGCAAGACATCTGGCCTCAGGATGAAGAAATCGATGCGATCGTGAAATCCAGCGTCAAACCTGAGATGTTCCGCAAGGTGTATGAACCGATGTTTGCGATCTCCACTGAGCAGGCCGCCAGCGTGCCACCGCTGTATGACTGGCGTGCACAATCAACCTATATCCGCCGTCCGCCTTACTGGGAAGGCGCTCTGGCCGGTGAGCGTACTATGCGTGGCATGCGCGCACTGGCTGTGCTGGGTGACAATATCACGACCGATCATTTATCGCCTTCAAACGCCATCATGCTTAACAGTGCGGCCGGTGAATATCTGGCCAAAATGGGTTTGCCGGAAGAGGATTTCAATTCCTATGCAACCCATCGCGGCGATCACCTGACGGCACAACGTGCGACCTTTGCCAATCCCACCCTGAAGAACGAGATGGTGCGTGATGTCGAAGGCAAGGTCAAAGCGGGTTCGCTGGCCCGTATCGAACCGGAAGGCAAGGTCACACGCATGTGGGAAGCGATAGAAACCTATATGGAACGTAAGCAACCGCTGATTATCATCGCCGGTGCGGATTACGGTCAGGGTTCTTCACGTGACTGGGCTGCCAAAGGCGTACGTCTGGCCGGTGTGGAAGTGATTGTGGCAGAAGGCTTTGAGCGCATACACCGCACCAATCTGATTGGCATGGGTGTGTTGCCGCTGGAGTTCAAACCGGGTGTAAATCGCCTCACGCTGGGACTGGATGGTACAGAAACCTATGACGTGACTGGCGCCCGCACACCGCGTACCAGCCTGACCTTGCATATCCATCGCAAAAACGGCGAACACCTGGAAGTGCCGGTCACCTGCCGCCTGGATACCGCAGAAGAAGTCTCTATCTACGAAGCCGGTGGTGTGCTGCAACGCTTCGCCCAGGATTTCCTGGAAGCGACGAAAAGCTGATGTGATGATTTGATGGGCTGATTTAACACAGAGAGTACAGAGGGAATGAGACACAGAGAAAAGCTGGATAAATCGTTTACTCCTGCAGTTCTCTTTTTCCTCTGTGTCTCTGTGTTTAGCGCTTTTCGGCGCTTTTAATCTCAGTCTCGTATTCAACAGAATTGGACGATGTATGACTTATCCGGCTCAAATTAAAATCCCCGCTATTTATATGCGTGGTGGCACCAGTAAAGGTGTGTTTTTCCGGGTGCAGGATTTGCCCGAAGCGGCGCAGCAGCCTGGTCCGGCGCGTGATGCCGTGTTGTTACGTGTGATTGGTAGCCCCGATCCTTATGGTAAGCAAATTGATGGCATGGGCGGTGCGACTTCCAGTACTTCTAAAACCGTATTGCTGGCGAAGAGTAGTCAGCCAGACCATGATGTAGATTACCTGTTCGGTCAGGTCGCTATAGATAAGGCCTTTGTGGACTGGAGCGGTAACTGCGGCAATTTGTCGGCAGCGGTTGGAGCTTGTGCCATACAAATGGGTCTGGTCGATCAGGTGCCACAGAATGGCATCGCTGTGGTGCGTATCTGGCAGGCGAATATCGCTAAAACCATCATTGCGCATGTTCCGGTCACTAATGGTGAAGTACAGGAAACCGGCGACTTTGAACTCGATGGCGTGACCTTTCCAGCCGCTGAAGTACAGCTGGAATTTATGGACCCTGCCGCCGAAGAAGAGGGGGGCGGCGGTGCCATGTTCCCAACCGGGAATCTGATCGATACGCTGGAAGTACCAGGTGTAGGGTCTTTGCAGGCGACCATGATCAATGCTGGCATTCCTACTATTTTCATCAAGGCAGAACAACTCGGGTATAGCGGCGCAGAATTGCAGGAAGCGATTAACAGCGATGCGGCAGCACTGGCTAAGTTTGAAACCATACGCGCCTATGGCGCTGTACGCATGGGGCTGATCTCGCATCCCGATGAAGCGGCTAAACGTCAGCACACGCCTAAAGTCGCCTTCGTGGCGGCACCATTGGATTATGTCTCGTCCAGCGGTAAGTCAGTCAGCGCCAGTGACATCGATTTGTCGGTGCGCGCGCTGTCTATGGGCAAATTGCACCATGCAATGATGGGAACGGCGGCAGTAGCCATCGGTACTGCGGCTGCGATTCCCGGCACGCTGGTGAATCTGGCGGCCGGTGGAGGTAAGCGCAGCGCAGTACGCTTTGGTCATCCATCCGGCACGCTGCGGGTCGGTGCTGAAGCGACTCAGGTGGATGGTGTATGGGTAGTGAAAAAAGCCATCATGAGCCGCAGCGCGCGCGTGTTGATGGAAGGCTGGGTCAGAATTCCCGGTGATACTTACTGACGCCATCATGGACTACTTAAGCACCATGCTAAACAACGCTGCCCCTTAAAACGGCAGCGTTTTTTTTATTCGCTTACACCAAACTGACAGACAAAAAGCAAAAAATTAAAAACAGCAGTACTTACGCAATCAGACTGGAGACATCATGAACTATCAGGATTTTTATCAGGCATCTCTGCAACAACCTGACCAATTCTGGGATCAGCAAGCACAACTCATAGACTGGCATAAGCCTTACACTGAGGTGCTGGATCACAGCCATCCACCGTTTGCACGCTGGTTTGTCGGCGGTGAAACCAATCTCTGCCATAACGCAGTGGACCGCTGGCTGAACACGCAGGCAGATTTGCCAGCCCTGATAGCGATTTCCACAGAAACCGGTCAGGAGCAGGTGTATAGCTTCGCTGACTTGCATCGCGAAGTGCAGCGCATGGCTGCGATTATGCAGAGCCTGGGTGTGAAGCAAGGGGACCGGGTGTTGATTTATATGCCCATGATTGCTGAAGCTGCATTTGCGATGCTGGCCTGCGCCCGTATTGGCGCCGTGCATTCCGTGGTATTTGGCGGCTTTGCGGCGAAAAGTCTGGCAACCCGTATTGATGATGCGCAGCCGGTCCTGATCGTATCTGCTGATGCGGGTATGCGCGCTGGCAAAGCCGTGCCGTATAAGCCTTTGTTAGATGAGGCGATTGCTGCTGCCAGCCATCAGCCTGCTCATGTCTTGTTGGTGGATCGCGGGCTGGAGGCGATGCAACTGGTAGCCGGGCGCGATGTGGATTATGCCGCATTGCGTGAACAGTATCTGGCGGCGCAGGTAGCAGTGACCTGGCTGGAATCGAATGCGATGTCGTATGTGTTGTATACCTCAGGCACCACCGGTAAGCCTAAAGGGGTACAGCGTGATGTGGGTGGTTATGCGGTCGCGTTGGCGGCTTCGATGAAGCATATTTTTTGCGGTAATCCGGGTGAGGTGTATTTCGCCACGTCGGACATAGGTTGGGTGGTCGGCCATTCTTACATCGTGTATGGCCCGCTGATCGCTGGCATGGCGACCATCATGTATGAAGGTACACCGATACGGCCAGATGCCGGTATCTGGTGGAGTATCGTGGCACGTCATCGTGTGAGCCGCATGTTCTCTGCGCCTACCGCGATTCGCGTACTGAAAAAGCATCCGCCTGAACTGATGAAACAGCACGATTTATCTTCGCTGAAGGCCTTATATCTGGCCGGTGAGCCGCTGGATGAAACCACCTCCAGCTGGATTGCCAATGAGCTCGGCGTGCCGATTATTGATAACTACTGGCAGACCGAAACTGGCTGGCCCATCCTGTCGATTGCACGCGGCATCGAGCATAAAGAGACCCGGCTCGGCAGTCCCGGCGTCCCCATGTATGGCTATGATGTACGCATCATCAATGAGTCTACCGGACAGGAATGTGCCGCCAATGAAAAAGGCGTGGTGGCGATACGCGGGCCGCTGCCGCCGGGCTGCATGCAGACCGTATTCGGCGATGATGCACGCTTTGTGAATACCTATTGGAGTCAGTTCGCGCACGAACAACTGTATTCGACCTTTGACTGGGGCATACGCGATGCCGATGGCTATTTCTTCATACTCGGCCGCACTGATGATGTGATTAACGTCGCCGGACACCGTTTGGGTACACGTGAAATCGAAGAGAGTGTGTCCAGCCATGCTCAGATTTCTGAGGTGGCGGTGGTTGGGGTAGAAGATAAGCTCAAAGGTCAGGTCGCGGTTGCGTTTGCGATTTTGAAGAAGCCTGAGTTATATCCGGGTGAGGCTGAAAAACGTGCGCTAGAAGCTGAAGTGATGGCCGTGGTGGATAAGCAGCTGGGTGCGGTGGCGCGTCCGGCCCGCGTGCATTTTGTGAACAGCCTGCCCAAAACCCGCTCTGGCAAATTATTGCGTCGTTCTATACAGGCGATTTGCGAGGGACGGGATGCAGGTGATCTGACCACGATAGAAGATCCGTCTTCACTGACCCAGATACAGGCGGCACTGGCTGGCCCGCGCTGAATGCACTTTTCTCAGCATAAGTTTGTCTTATGTTAGGATCAGGCCCGGTAACGCCGGGCCTGTTGTTAATGATGCAGGATACTGGCGCTTTAAGCTTCACCCTGATTTCAGAAAGCCCTGAGGTATGCAGTCTGTCGATTTATCACAACTGGTCAGTTTTACGATAGCGGTCAATGCGCAGCCTCTGCCCGATGCGATACGCTGCCTGAGCATGGAGTTGCAGCTATCAGCGTATGGTCAGGCCAGCGCCAGTCTGGTGCTGGATACGGCGCTGGTGCCGTCGACGCAGAAATTATTGTTACCAGGCTCGGCGATAGCGCTGGGTCTGGGCCCGGGCGGACTGAATCAGTTGCGTTTATCCGGACGCATACTCAGCCTGCGTTTGCGTCTCCAGCCAAATCAGCCGCCCACGCTGGAGCTGCAATGCCAGATCGAGCAAGTGCTGTATCCAGGCGCGTCAGCGCAAGCAGCGCAGCCTGAGCTGCTGCTGGTCATGGGCGAATCTTTGCTGGCGGCAGATTTAACACTACAGTCGCTACCGGGTGAGCCTGTGCAAAGTGACTTCGGTGTTTCCGGTCAGGTGCAGTGTGCTGGCAGCATAGCGGCGCAACCCGGCGGCTTATTGGTGTTAAGGGGCTGCGGCCGCCGTTTTGATGGCGCGCACCGTATCGGGCAAGTCACGCATCATATCAGCGAGGGGTGCTGGCTGACCGAAGTCAGTCTGGCACAGGGTTGAGCTTGCGGTGAGTCTGTCAAAAAAAAAATCCCCTGTACCGCAGCGGTGACAGGAGGCTTTTGTCGATGATGTGATCGCTGAGCGTCAGGCCAGCAATGCAGAAGTCAACGTACGCAATTCCTCGTCCGACTCTTCCAGTATGCTGTTGAGCGTGCCATCGCCGACCACAAAATCAATTTCTGATGTAAAGCGCTCAGACTCTGCATAGGAATTGAAATCCAGCGGTGATTTGGTGGCAGCCAGTTCATTCGCCAGCAACAGAGTGTCGCCCAGGGTTTCCGGTGGCATGGCGCGTAAGCCGTACCACATTGATTCCAGCGCTTCCACCACAGAGCCGGGCAAGCAGAGTTTCTGTATCACGGCACGACCGATGATGGCTTCAGAGGATTCGAGGTCGACCAGCGTATCCTCAAATTCAGGTAGCTCGTCATCGACTTCACCGACGCCAAATGTGTCTGGTTCCAGCAAAGACGGAAATTCTTCCGCCTGGGACAGCAAATAAAAATTACCGACTTCATGCACGATGCCGGCAAACATGGCGGTATCCGGGTCCAGCCGGGTGATGCGGCGCGCAATCACCTGGGACAGCGCCGCGACTTGCGCCGTGTGTTCCCACAGTTTTTGCGTTTTTGCCTGGATGGCTTTGTCTTTGCTCGATCCGGCCAGCTGGCGCACGATCAGGCTGGATACGATGGCCAGCAAGGTCTTGAAGCCGAGCCGGTTAATAGCAGCTTTGACATTGGTGACATCACCACCACGGTTGTACGCGGCAGAATTGGCAATCGCCACCACTTTTGCAGCCAACAGCGGTTCATTGAGGACCAGTTTACTTGCCATATCGACAGAACAATCCGGATCGTCCAGCGTTTGTTGCAGCTTCAGAGAGGCGGCTACATTGGCTGGAAAGACCAGGTCACCCTTGTGGGCTTGCTCAACGATGCATTTGAGTGCTTTTTGTCGGTTCATCGCAGAATTTCACTGTGAGTTCATGATGGCTATGGCATTACGCTTACATTAAATAGTTTGAAAAAGAAAAATAATGCAAAGCGGCAACGCTGCCCACTAGGGTTTCATTCTGCTTGACTTAATCTCTCAGGTCAATCAGGCAGTGTGGCTTGTGCCAGAAAACGACCGGAAAATCCGGTCGTCAGCAGGAATGAAAGCAATGTAATTGTAAAAATAAAACTTATTTGCTTGCGTTAACAGATTTCTGTTCAGCAATCCATTTGCGCATTTTAGTCTCTAATAGCGATAAAGGTAGCGTACCATCACTCAAAATCGCATCATGGAACTGGCGCAGATCAAAGCGTTGCCCCAATTCAGCCTCAGCCAGATGGCGCAATTCCATGATTTTCAGCGATCCTATCTTGTAACCCAGCGCCTGACCCGGCCAGGCCATATAACGTTCTATCGCCTGGCGTGAAGCAGCTTCGGTATAGCCCAGGGTCTGTTGCAAATACTTGATGCCCTGTTCACGGGTCCAGCCCTTGGCGTGCATGCCGGTATCGACCACCAGGCGGGTAGCGCGCAGCATTTCATCGCTCAGATGACCGTAGTAAGCCGGTGGATCATTGGCGAATAAGCCCATTTCCTTGCCCAGGGTTTCTGCATACAGTGCCCAGCCTTCGGTGTAGGCAACATTGCCACCGACGCGACGGAATTTAGGCACATCCAGTTCTTGCAGGCTGGCCAGATGGAAGTGGTGGCCGGGCTGACCTTCGTGCAGATACAGGGTTTTCATGCCGGTACTTGCATAATCTGCCGGATTATTGATGACGGCCCAGAACACGCCGGGACGCGAACCGTCTAATGCAGGCGAGGTGTAATGATCGGATGCGGTTTCGCGGCTGATTTCAGGCTCAGGGCGGATTTCCAGCGGTGCTTTCGGGATCTTGCCGAAATAGGTAGGCAGGTGTTTGCGGATTTCCTGATCAATCGCTTTATAGGCGTCCAGGATTTCTTTTTCAGTCTTAAAAGTGCGGTAAGTGGTTTGGGTTTCCATCCAGCCAGGTAAACCTTGTGCATCACCGTGATAGCCCAGTTTAGGGCCAAGAATCGCATATTCACTTTGAATACGTGCGACTTCTTTTAGGCCGATGGCGTGTATTTGTTCCGGCGTCAGATTGGTCGTGGTTTGCTCTGCAACCCAGGCACGATACCAGGCGGCGCCGTTCGGCAGCGCACCCCAGCCTGTGCTTGGTCGGGCCGAAGGCAGATAGTCATCGTGAAGGAATTGGTAAAACTCCTTCAGCGCTGGCAGGGTTTTTTGTGTGATTTCACGTTGATACGCTTCACGCAAGCGGGTCTTGTCGCCATCAGAGAAGCTGGCCGGCATATTGATAATCGGCAGGTAGTAAGGGTGATCCTCTACTTTGCCGGAAGCCAGTTGTTTGAACTGTGGCAGCAAAGAATTGACCAATGCCATAGGCAGTGTGATATGGCGCTTTTTACCGGTCCGCATATTGCTGGTGGCCTGATTCAGCCAGTCTGGCAATTGTGTGATGCGGCTCAGATAAGCGTCGTATTGTGCCGGGGTGTTCAGCGGCTGTGCGCTTTGGCCGCTGCCAAAATGGGCGAGTGTCAGTGGGATGCTGTCCATTTGATTGATGGGCAGAAGGTGGTCAGGGTAAGCTGCCAGTGACAGATTGCCTTCCAGTTCGTGCAGCAGGATGTCGTAAGTCACACGGTCTTGTCCGGACAACTGGCCGACAGCTAATGCCTTAAGCTCTTTGACCATGTTTTTCCAAAACGCGATCTGACGTGCACGTACCTCAGGCTTTAAGGTCATCGGCAATTTATCGTCATAGCCGGCATCGCCATGATAAGTCGCTTCCAGCGGATTGAATTCTGCACTAGCGACATAGTAGCGATCTGCCAGTGCCAGTAATTTTTGTTGTGGATTCGCGGTTTTGCCGCTCAGCGTGGTGTTGGTTTGTGCTGTGGCAGGCAGGCTGTAGGCGGTGTTGACTAATCCCAATCCCAGCAGCAGGGCAGGCAAGATGCGTAAAGTGCGCATGGATTTATTCACAATAAGCTTTCACTAAATGTCACGTCAATTGGATCAATATCCGCTGCAGGCAAAGAATTCGCTGCACGGACTATGTTGTCATTTTAAGGCAGGAGTGCCAGATGGATACACAAGGATTTGCGAAATCCGGCGTCCCTATGTCGGTCTGGCAGCTTGCTGACTGAGCTGTTTGGAGCGCGCCGGGCTGGCATAGTTCACTGCTTAAGAAAAATCTGCGGCCTGACGCTATCGCAGCCAGCGTAGCTGATCAGGTACAATGCGGCAAACCTGACTGTACAGAGGAAATATGAAGTTAGCGAGCTTAAAAGACGGGTCCCGTGACGGACAATTAATCGTGGTTTCGCGCGACCTGAAAACGGCCTGCATCGCCAACGGCATTGCGCCGACTTTGCAACGCGTACTGGATGACTGGCAATTCATGGCACCGCAGCTGGAAGAGCTGTATCAGCGTTTGAATGCAGGTAAAGTCGCCTATAGCTTCGATTTTCAGCCGCATCAGTGCATGGCGCCTCTGCCGCGCGCATTTCAGTGGGCGGATGGCTCTGCCTATGTGAATCACGTAGAGCTGGTCAGAAAAGCGCGTCAGGCCGAGATGCCTGAGAGCTTCTGGCATGATCCGCTGATGTACCAGGGCGGCAGTGATGATTTCATCGGCCCCTGTGATGACATTGTGCTGGGGTCAGCCGAATGGGGTGTTGATTTTGAAAGTGAAATTGCGATCATCACCGATGATGTGCCTATGGGCGTGAGTCCCGACCGTGCGGCTGAGCATATACGCTTACTCATGCTGGTCAATGATGTCTCACTGCGCAATCTGATTCCTGCAGAACTGGCGAAAGGTTTTGGCTTTTTTCAGTCCAAACCGGCCTCCAGTTTCTCTCCGGTGGCAGTGACACCCGACGAGTTAGGCGAAGCCTGGCGTGATGGCAAAGTACATCTGGCGCTGCGATCAAGCTGGAACGGCAATCTGGTTGGTCAGCCGAATGCCGGTATCGATATGGCTTTCTCTTTCCCGCAACTGATCACGCATTTGTGTAAAACCCGCCGCGCGCGCGCTGGTACCATCATAGGATCGGGAACGGTGTCCAACAAAGACGCCGCCAAAGGCTATAGCTGTATCGCCGAAAAACGTGCGCTGGAAATGATCGCTACTGGCGAAGCTATTACTCCGTTTATGCAATATGGCGACAGCATTAAGATAGAAATGCTGGATAAAAACGGCAAGTCCATCTTCGGTGCGATTGATCAGAGCCTGGTTGAGCCGGATTAAGCCCGCCCTTCTTCATAACTGAATCAACAACCCGTATCTGTATGTGGATAAGGGTTGTTGAACACACCAATTCAGCCAGACTACTGACGTCCTAACTGGAAAAATACCGTACGCGCACCATTCTGGCCTATCGCAAAGCCCAGATATACTGGCCCCATGAAACTGTTGACGCCACCAAAGAAACTCAGACTTTTGCGCAAAGAGTTGACAGAGATATCCTTCTTTTCATTCCAGACATTGCCCATTTCGAGTGAAGAGCCAACGAACAGGCTTTGTCCCGCCATTTCGAAATTGACGGCGCGCAGCAGATAGGTGGCGCTGCCATATAGCATGTAGTTGCCAAGGAACTGATCTTGCTGATAGGCGGACAAGCGCTGGAAACCACCCAGCATCGAGCCTATCCCACGTATCTTGTTATCGTTTTTCTGAAACAGTCCTGCGGCGCTGAATTTCAGATTCAGGCTGTGGCTGCCGTAACTCTTGGCCCAGACTGTATCGAGATTGAATTCCTGGTAGCTGTCGCGTGAACGATCCATGCCCAAAAATAAGCCGGTATCGACTTTGTAGCCTTGGCGCGGAAAACTGGGGTCGCTGAGCTGATCGATCACAACACCCGTTTTAAGTCCATACTGTTGAATACTCGCGCTAGGCAAGCTGTCAACTGAGCCGGTGATGTCCACGCCATTTGACGTGATCACCCCGCCCAGTTTCGGAACAATACTGTAGCGGTTGTAATTTAAACCTAGCCGTGCTTCGCCCAGCGTACCCAGATTACCGAGCCGGTATGCAACTTCGACACCGGCTTTTTGTGCACGCAGACTATATTCAGCGAGCCGCACATTGTCTCTGTAGAAATTCACAGTATTTTCGCTGATCTGCGCAAAAGGCAGCAGATAACTGCCTTCGCGCTCAAACAAGGGTTGTCGTAATTCCGTGCGGTATTTGAGCGTATTACCAAGCTCCACATCATTGCGCCACTCCAAACCACCCTCAGTCAGCCATGGACGACGATGTCCGATTTGCAGGCGGTAGCCACCTGCACCATCGAAGCCGCTGGATAAAGCCAGACCAAAACGCAGAAAATGCGGGCCCCAGTTTTTGCCATTAGCCTGAATCCTGATGCCATAGCGACGGTCTTTTTGAACCAGTTCATGACTCAGATTATCAAACTCTCTGGTCGTGCCCAGTGCAGCCAGTTTGGCATTGACTTCTTCCGCATTGTAAAAGCTGCCGATTTCAAATCCTATCAGGCGCCGGATGTCGGCCTCGGGAATCGCGGTATTGTTGTCGATATCGATAAAGCTGATTTGTATCGGTGGCAGTTGAGGATTCTCGCGCTTGTTTTGCGCCACCCGGTAGGCCTGATCTGGTAAGGCAAGGCCCGCCAGTTTCGTCTGCAATTGTCTGGCTGCAGTCTGACCGATTTCTGTGGCCTCCTTGGATCGTCCAAAGTCCAGAAATCCTATATTGCCCAGGTTGGGCTCGATCAGGATGTCGCTTTCCCTTAAGCTGGCTTTCTGCGCATTGACGTTTTGTTCGGTCAGGATATTGACCATTTGCTGACTCACGTTGAACAGGGTCTGCAATTGCTTGCGCGGCATGAGCGGGGTGCCAATATTAACTGCAATAATGACGTCCGCCCCCATGTCTCTGGCAATGTCTACCGGCAGGTTACGCACCAGTCCGCCGTCCGACAGCAAGCGACCATCGATTTCTGTTGGCGCAAATACGCCAGGCGCAGCCATGCTCGCACGTATCGCTTTATGCAGCGCGCCTTTGTCAAAGACGACCATTTCACCGGTTTCCAGATCGGTCGCGACAGCGCGGAAGGGGATGGGCAGCTGGTCAAATTTGATGTCTGGTGCCAGATGTGAGGTCCAGTTTTGTATCAGTTCCTGAAACTGGCTGGCCTGCACCACGCCGCTAGGCAGCCTTACCCCGTTTTCACTCAGACCCAGCGTGGCGCCGAGCGGATATTGCTCGTCCTCTTCGCGTATGCTTTGTGGCAGTTGGCGACGGTCTATGCGATCCAGCGCAATATCATTGAGTTTCAGTTTTTCCAGACGTTTTTCAATTTCTGTGGCTGGGATGCCTGATGCGTACAGGCCGCCAATGACCGCACCCATACTGGTACCCGCGATGCAGTCTATCGGTATGTGCATCGCTTCCAATTGCTTGAGCACGCCTATATGGGCGAAGCCACGGGCGCCGCCACCCGATAAAACCACGCAGATTTTCGGCGTTTTGGAGCTTGTCGGGTTGGCAGCGGGAAGCTGCGCTGCGGCAGGATCATGTATAAATAGTGTGAGTAAGAGGCTCAAAACAGAAAAAAAAGCCAGATTCTTGCCTAAGTTTGGTGCGAAGTGAAATTTGAGCATGGAATTCTTTTCTCGGTCTCTATATACTGCTGGTAGTATATCAATTCAGTTTTACTAAAGGTTAGCGACATAAGCTAGGCGAGCTGATTCCAGCCCTCGTTGCTGTAATTTGGTGCTAATTTTTTTAGTGGCAATGGTTTCTCGGGTAATTACATGCCATTAATGCTAATTTATTTCCTGAAAGCATGGACAGCGCCCTGGCTGTCTGCGCCACATTCACAGAATATTGTCATTCATGAACTTACATCAATTGCGCTTCGTCCGTGAAGCTGTTCGTCAGAATTTTAATCTGACTGAGGCAGCCAAGGCCTTGTTTACTTCTCAGCCTGGTGTTTCCAAGGCAATTATTGAGCTGGAAGAAGAACTGGGGGTGGATATTTTTACCCGCCACGGTAAGCGTATTCGTGGTTTGACTGAGCCTGGCCGGGCAGTGCTGAAGTCGGTTGAGCTAATCATGCAGGAAATTGATGGTCTGAAACGCATAGGTAAAGAGTATGCGGCCCAGGATAGCGGCAGCTTTACGATTGCGACTACGCACACGCAGGCGCGCTATGCCTTGCCTAAGGTGGTGCAGGCTTTCATGCAAAAATACCCCAAGGTTCGGCTTTCCTTGCTGCAAGGGAATCCTAAGCAGATCGCCGATATGGTGATGCGGGATCAGGCGGACCTGGTGATCGCGACTGAGTCAATCGCTGGCTATGACGGTTTGATTTCCTTGCCTTGCTATCAGTGGGAACATGTACTGGTGTTGCCGCTGGAGCATCCATTGTTGAAACTCAAGAATATCACGCTGGAAGATATCGCCCATTATCCGCTAGTGACTTACGATGCGGCATTTGCTGGTCGCAGCAAGATAGATCATGCGTTTCAGATCAGAAATCTGAAGCCTGATATTTTGCTCGAGGCGATTGATGCCGACGTGATCAAGACCTATGTCGAGCTTGGCATGGGGATAGGCATTATCGCAGGCATGGCCTTCGATGCAGAACGCGACAAGAGTTTGCGCGCAGTGCCGGTCGGGCATTTGTTCGGTATGAATGTGTCGCGCGTTGCGATCAAGCAAGGGGCCTATTTGCGTAGCTATGTCTATACTTTTATTGAATTGCTTAACCCGACTTTAAACCGGAAAATGGTGGATAGTGTGATGCAGGGCAATAAAGATACTTACGATTTATAAACGGAAATAACATGACAGATTTAAAGTTGCGCGACTATTACGCACAACGTGCTCCGGTTCTGGAGCAGGACTACGCGATCGAAGCGCGCGAGGATGATCTCGACGAGATGGAAGAGCGTGTCTGTGAGATGCTGATGGGACAAAAAGTGCTGGAACTGGCTTGCGGTACCGGCTATTGGACCCGGCAAATCGCGGACTTCGCCGAATCCGTGCACGCGACTGATTTTTGTCCTGAATTGTTGGAAATTGCACAAACCAAGGAATTTGATAACGATAACGTAGACTTTGCGCTTGCCGATGCGTTTGCGCTGCCAGCCGCAGAAGCGGGACGTTATAGTGCGGCGTTCGCAGGATTTTTATGGTCGCATGTAAAGCGTGAAGACCAGAGCAAGCTCTTGAAGCAATGGTGCGCAGCGATAGGCAGTGGCAGCACGCTGATATTGATTGATGATAATGAGGTGGAAGGCGAAACTTTACCTGTGGCGCGTACCGATCTGGAGGGCAATACCTTTCATATCCACACCGTGGCCGATGGCAGTCGGGTAGAGGTCATCAAAAACTTCCCGACTGACAGTTATATGCGTAAAAAGTTTGCCGCTGTTGCGCGCGACATCCGTATTTATCGCAATGAGTATTACTGGATGTTGAGTTGCGTATTGCGTTAGATTGCGTTAAACATGGATTGCGCAGTTGCAAGTTCTAGTATTGTTCCTCGAAAGGAATACATGCTACATTGCAATCCGTTTTTTAACTCTCGGAGCAGCAGACATGGATTTGCAAGCATGCACAGAAGCAATTCGCACTAAAGTGGGTGATGATAGCGGTTTGAACGCAACGTTGAAATTTGATTGTGGCAGCGATGGCGTGGTATTTGTTGATGCAAGCGCCACACCGAATACTGTATCTAACGAAAACAAAGATGCAGCTTGCACGATCACCATCGCACTGGCAGATCTGGGTGCCTTGCTGACTGGTCAGCTCAATCCCATGAATGGATTTATGATGGGCAAACTCAAAGTATCCGGTGATATGGGTATTGCGATGCGCTTGCAAACTGTCGTGTAATCCGGCGGAAGGTCATAGGTAGTATAAAAAAAGCGGCTGTCAGCCGCTTTTTTTATGGGACCGTCGCATTCGGGGGGGCGAGCAGAGTACAACTGGCAATTGCAGAACTGCCATCCGGATGCAGGGCGTCGTAGCAGCGATGGCAGCGATTGCAAAATAAATGCGAGCGTTTGACATGGCGGTAGCGCAGATGTAGCTGCAAAGCTTCGTCGCCGCAGTGTGGACAGCATTCCCGCATGCTCCCCACTGACTGTATGTCTGGTAATAGCAGGCAGTCTCCGATGATTTCTCCTGCAATCGCGAGAGTCGGGTCCAGCTCACATAATTTAAGTTGGGTTCGGGTATTATTTCTGCGTTCTGGCGGATTCATGTTGCTATCAGTTGCAGGCTGACTGATTGTTGTCATAGGAGGTCTCCTGATATTTTTATGCCGCTCTGGTGGGGTATCGGTGTTTCCTGATGAAGTATTGTGACAGCCCTTGATGGCAGGCAGAACATGGTTTAAGTTTTATTAGTATTAGTAGTAACAGTTTCGAAACGCAATGTGAGTACGGAAACTATGACGAAAAATAATGTTAAGTACCAGCTCACGCTGATGCCATCCGGACTGAGCTGTGAGCTTCAGGCTGATAAGACAATATTGGAAAATGCCTTGGAACAGGGCATCAGTCTGCCAAGTTCCTGTCGCAATGGCACATGCCGTGCGTGTTTGTGTCAGTCTTTACAGGGGCAGTACCGTTTCACTATGGATTGGCCAGGTCTGAGTCCGGACGAAAAACAGGAGGGATGGATACTGCCCTGTGTGACTGTGGCCAGTTCTGACCTTAGTTTGCTAGTGCCTTTGGCAAAGCGCCTGAACGCTGAATCTGAGCCGGACTAAAACCGGTATCGACGTTGCTGCAAAGGCGAGTCTGTTTGTCGCCGCGCACCCAGCATGCACTCGCTAGCTGAGCCTGAGGTTCAGGTATCCCTTCGTCGCTGATTTTGGCTACGCGACTATCCCATACGGTCACGCCATGTTTATCTAGCTCCAGCCGTATCACCCAGCCCAGCGTCTGCGCTTCATTATCCAGCGCATCGATCATAAAATTCCCTATGCTGTAGATGATCGGTTTACCTTTGTAGGTCGATGTCTCTTGCAGTACATGGGGGTGGCCGCCTATCACTGCGTCCGCGCCGGCATCTATCATTTTTTTTGCCAGATGTTGTTGACGTTGATTGGAGTGGTGCTCGTTCTCCCATCCCCAATGCATAAACGGGATGACCAGGTCCGCTTTGTAGTGTAGTCGCGCTTGCTGAATATCAAGTACCAGTTGCTCGTCTTCACTCCAGGCTATCCCTGCGGATGCAGTACCCGCTTCGAAACTACGTGGCATGAACTCGTTATAGCCCAGCAGTGCAATACGTAATCCTTTGCGTTCTATGATCAGTGGCCGGTGAGCTTCGCTCAGATTATTCCCGCCGCCAAAGTATTGAATCTGATTTTTCTGTAAATGTGTGAGCATTTCAGAAAATGCAGCCCGCCCAAAGTCCCCCGAATGGTTGTTTGCAATCGATACCGCATCCACATGGCGTTTTAATACACTCAGGCTTTCCGGCTCTGCGCGGAAGGTAAAGTTTTTATCTGCTGCCTGACCCTCTTTGGCAACGACACACTCAAGATTGGCAATCCGTATATCGGTCGATGCAAAAACAGCGGCAAATGCGGAAAACGGATCTTTTCCTTTGGTGATCCACTTTCCGGGCTGACCATCGAGCACGATGTCGCCCGCAAACAGCAAGCTGACTTTTTGCCCGGTTTCTGAGGCATGAGCAAAATTTGTCGACAAGCAGACCACTGCATAGATAAGGATGCTGGCGCAGCGGATTTTTGCAATGGGAAATAATGAAATCATGATGCCAGGTTCTTTAAAGTGCAGTGATATTGGAGTTCCCGCTCGACTTCCCCCGCATACAGGGAATTGTGGGGCGTCAGCAGATAGGCTTGTTTGTTGCGCCGGAATGGCGGGAAGTAACTGGCCTGATGGATGGGGATATCAGTTTTGTTGGTTTGGAAGTAGGTATAAAGCTTGATGTAACTGATGCGACCATGCTCACCTATCATCACTGGCTTAAAACGAAAGCGCCCCTGAATATCGTGGGCAGCGACCTGGTAAGGATTGCTACTTAAGCCGGTTTCAATCACCTCGGTACTGCCGGCATAGGTGACAAAACACCTGAGTATGGGTTCCTTTGCGGGACTGACTGCAAAAGCCGCGACAGGCAGCATGCTGATTAATGCGTAGCCCCAGATTTGCATGAGACAAAATAGCAGTTTTTGCATGGTAGTCATTGACTGTATGGTTATTAGCTAAGCATTAAAAATATCACAAACATTTGGCTTAAGGGAAAGATTGTGCGTCTGAGTCAATTGATGTAATCTCAATTTAATAAATCATTTGATTGAATAATTATTGAGGGGTAAAGATGGCAAACGATATGTCGCAAAATCCTGAATTTCAATCGCTGTTGAAGCAGGTGGTAGAAGAGGCCATCCCGTTTTGCCGGCTGATCGGTTTGCAGGTGCAGAGCTTTGCCAGTGACCAGCCAGAATTAAGGCTCGCCATGCGGAATGACTTGTTGGGTAATTTTGCACAGGGTATGTTGCACGGTGGCGTCATTGCTTCTGTGTTGGATAGCGTGGCAGGTGTCGCTATTCTGTTGAAGCTGGCGCAGACCCAGCCACGTGAGGATGCTTATGCGCAGATTCGGGAATTCGGACTGATGAGTACCATAGACCTCAGGATAGATTATCTGAAGCCGGGTAAAGGAAACGCATTTATTGCGACTGCGGAAGTGACGCGTTTGGGGAAACGGGTTGCCAATGTATTGATGGAGTTGCGCAATGAAGAAGGGGAAAGGATAGCCACTGGCGCAGCTGCGTTTATGTTGCATGGCAGAGCTTGAGTTGCTTGCGGCGGAATTGCATCCCGTGCTGATTAGAAGCGTCAGAGTGAGGTATTTTGCTGAATATGCGTTATAGATCAGACGGAACTTTGATAAATTCCTCAAAAAAGCCAGATAAATGCACAAAACTCAGATTTTATTTTACTTCCTCTCAGATTTTGTGCGTATAATCAGATCGTCGTTGAGATTCAAAGTGGTTTTGCAGTATCAGTCTGTCATTTCTTACTGAGGTTGAAACGATCTATCGGGCAACTGCCCAAATTCACTGAAATAGGAAATTGTAATGGCAACAGGTATTGTTAAATGGTTCAATGATTCTAAAGGTTTTGGTTTCATTACTCCAGATGAAGGCGGCGAAGATTTGTTCGCACATTTCTCCGCAATCGTATCTTCCGGCTTTAAATCTTTGAAAGAAAACCAACGCGTTTCTTTCGAAGTAACTACAGGCCCTAAAGGTAAGCAAGCTTCCAACATCCAGCCTCTGTAATTAGAGTCTGATGGCGGAGTAAAGCCAAGCTGATAAAAATCCCCGATTCGTCGGGGATTTTTTTTGCCTGTACACTGACTTTCGTCAGAAAACAACATTTTTTAACAAAATCAACTTTGCCTTAAATTGCACATTTCTCTCGGTTAAAATCTGTGATGAGGTTAGCTGAAATAGATGATGGATGAGGATTGCAACCCAGGTAAGAGTCCTGCCCAGATTTTTGCATCAGCGTAAATATAAGAAATCGTGTCGGTCATTGTTCGGAATCAAGGTTGGGTAGTGAAAAATTTGTATTCTCTGTCAATTGTGCTCAGGAATTAATTAGGTGAGGGAAGAATGTTGAATCTGACTATCAGAATGAGGCTGATCGGTACCATGTCCTTCATGGCCATCATGTTGGTCATCGGTGGTGTGATGGGTATCATCGGTGTGAAGAACAGTAATGCCATCATTGCAGAGATTTTCACGAATCAATTACCATCGGTCGATGCGTTGCAGCAATCCCGTGTTGATATGGTGCGATCACGCGTGACGATAGACCGTGCAATTGCTCATCCGGAGGCTCCTGATGTGGCAGAAACGATTAAGCGTTCTGAGATGTACGTCGGTAAGTCAGATGAGGCATTCAAGAAGTATTTGACTTTGCCTCAGGATGAGGAAGAGAAAAAGTTGTCCGATCAGGTTGTTGTCGCGCGCGATCAGTACATGAACGAAGCGCATCTGAAAATGACGGCAGCGATCAAGGCAGGTAATCGTGACGAAGCTGATCGCTTAAATATGACTGTCGTACCGAAGTTATTTTCCGCCTACTCTGACAAAATTGCTGAGTTAAGTGACTTTCAGTTGAAAGAATCTGAAAGCAAATATCAGCAAAGTCAGACCGCCTTTAAATGGTTTGTCTGGATCGATGTGCTGGGTGTCGTGGGTGGTCTGATTGCAGTATTTATTTCAGCGCATTTTTTGTTGCGTGCTATTTCCCATCCTTTGCATCAGACTTTGCGCCAGTTCCGTGCTATCGGTGATGGCGATCTGACTCAGCAACTCAAGCCAGAATCTAAGGACGAAATGGGAGAGCTCATTTCCGGTCTTGAAAATATGCGTCAAAGCCTGGTGCAGACGGTCACGATGGTGCGTCAGAGCAGTGGCTCGATTGCGGTATCTTCCGATGAAATTGCTTCTGGCAATATGGATTTATCTTCCCGTACCGAGCAACAGGCTGCCAGCCTGGAGGAAACTGCCTCGTCCATGGAAGAGCTGACTTCTACCGTTCAACAAAATGCCGATAATGCACGCCAGGCGAATACGCTGGCGCTGACTGCTTCTGATGTTGCCTCCAAAGGTGGCAAGGTGGTAGGTGATGTCGTGCACACGATGTCTTCAATTAAAGAAAGCTCGAACAAGATCGTTGACATCATCGCGGTGATTGACGGGATTGCTTTCCAAACCAATATTCTGGCACTGAATGCCGCTGTAGAGGCGGCCCGTGCAGGTGAACAGGGGCGTGGTTTTGCGGTGGTGGCTAGCGAAGTCAGAAGTCTGGCGCAACGCTCAGCCAATGCTGCAAAAGAAATTAAAGAGCTGATTGCAAATTCTGTCGATAAAGTAGAAGAGGGCGCGCGCCTGGTCGATGATGCTGGAAAAACCATGGACGAGATCGTGGTGTCGATCAAGAGCGTGGCCGACATCATGGCTGAAATTACTGCTGCCAGCGAAGAACAGCGTGAAGGAATTCAGCAGGTCAATCAGGCGATTACCAAGATGGACGAGGCGACGCAACAAAATGCAGCCTTGGTGGAGCAGGCTGCTGCGGCGGCGGGCAGTATGCGTGATCAGGCCAGCAATCTGAATCAGGCGGTAGGTATCTTTAAACTGGAGGCTGGAAATGCATCCCATTCTGCGGCACCGTCCGCACGACCTGCTGCCAGACCAGTTGCTGTTAAGTCTAAGCAGGAAGTCAGGTCTTTGCCTGCACGTTCCCAGGCGGCTTCGGGTGGTAATGCGAAGCCTGTTTCGGGCAATGCAAATAAGCCGCGCGCCGATGAATGGGAAGAATTCTGATCTGAATTGAAGCTGTGTTTACGAACAGCGCAGACAAAACAGGGAGCCCGTTTGTGACGTGCTCCCTGTTTTTTATCCCAAAATGCTTGCGCCAAGATGAACCAGACTCAGCCTTTTTTCCAATAGTCCGGTGAGCTGTAAGCTTGTCTCAGATAATCCACGAAAGCCCGTATCCGCAAGGGCAGGTGGCGTCGCTGAGCAAAAATGGCGTAAATGTCGTTGCCGGGAGCGGTGTATTCATCCAGTACACTGACCAGCTTACCGGATTCAATTTCCGCGCCGACCTCCCACATTGAGCGCCATGCCAATCCTCGCCCTGAGATGGCCCAGTCATGCAGTACTTCACCATCGTTGCAGACCATATTGCCATCGACTTTAATCGTCACGTTTTTCCCGCTTTGGCGGAAGGTCCAGCCACGCTGACTGCCATCGGCACTGAAGGCCAGGCAATTGTGATTACTCAGTTCGTCCAGGGTTTTCGGTGCACCATGACGTTGCAGGTAGGAGGGGGCGGCCACCACGACACGTTTATTGTCTGCCAGCTTGACGCCAATCAGGCTGGAGTCTGACAGCGCGGCAATCCGGATCGCCACATCCACGCCTTCACCGATCAGATCCACTACCCGGTCATTCAGACTCAGTGTCAGTTTTAATTGCTGATGTTGCTGCAAGAAGTCTGGAATCAAAGGGGCTACATGCTGTCGTCCAAACCCGGCGGGTGCTGAAATCGTCAGTACGCCGCTGGCGCTGGCATTGCGTTCGGCAACGGACGATTCCGCTTCTTCCAGTTCCGACAGGATGCGCTGGCAATCCTCTAAAAAAGAACTGCCTTCATTGGTCAGTGCGATTTTGCGTGTGGTCCTTTGCAGTAATTTGACGCCCAACCTTTCTTCCAGCGCGTCCAGACGCCGGCTGATCATGGCTGGTGCGACTCCCTCTGCTCTGGCCGCTGCTGACAGGCTGCCGCGTGCGGCGACCTCAGCAAAGGTGCTGATTTGTTTAAATTGATCCATGAAGAATCATTCCCCCAAAGAGTTTTATTATTGATTTAGCACACTAGCGATCTTCGGTATGGTTTTGTCAGGTAATGGATAGATGTATTTTTTGCATAGGCGCGTCCATTCGCTTCTGCGTATGCTTTCTGAGTGAGAACTTTCTTCAGAGAGCAGTTTTATCCGGTTTACGAGTATTTATATACTGAATGAAAGCTATTTCATCTTTTATTTTTGCGAAAAAGTAAAAGATAAAGTGATAAATCTCTTATTTATGTTTGTTTTAATTGAATATACTCTGTAGCTTCCTGATCAAAACGGTATGCAGAGGTAAAGTGATGGCAATACATGCAATTGCGTTTGATGCCTACGGCACATTGTTTGATGTGTATTCGGTCAGTGAACTCGCAGAGAAGTTGTTTCCCGGTTACGGTAAACAACTTGCTCAATTGTGGCGCAGGAAACAGATTGAGTACACTCAATTGCGCACTATGTGTTGTATGTATAAGCCATTTTGGGAAGTTACCCAGGATGCACTGGTATTTTCCTGCCGTTATTTTGGCTTGCAATTAGACCTGGATGCACAAAATGCATTGATGGGTCAGTATGCAAGGCTGAATGCTTTTCCTGAAAATAGGGAAGTGCTGCAATCTTTGCGGGACAAGGCTTACAAGCTGGCGATTCTGTCCAATGGTACGCCGCAGATGTTGCAGGCAGCGACTGAACATGCAGGTATGCAGGGGTTGTTTCAGCATTTGCTCTCGGTTGATGCAGTGAAAGTCTATAAAACTGCGCCGGAAGCCTATCAGCTGGGACCAGACATGTTTGGCGTGCCGGCAAAAAATATGTTGTTTGTTTCGAGTAATGCCTGGGATGTCTGTTGCGCTACCTGGTTCGGCTACACCACCTTCTGGGTCAATCGCGATAGTGCGCCTCTGGAAGAATTGGGCGTGATGCCGCATGGCACAGGGCGCACGCTGGCCGATGTCTTACATTTTCTTGAAACATATCAGTGATTTAATTTGAAGTGATGCCTTAATTTATTGTCCTTGTTTATTGCATTGAGTCAGTTTCAATGCGTTTCTTTTTATGGAGAGCACGATGAGTCAGTTGATATTGCCGCAAGGTTTGGAAATTACCGGAGCAATCAAGCCAGGTTACGAACAGATCCTGACCCCGGAAGCATTAGCGCTGGTCGCAAAACTGAGCCGCGCATTTGAACCGCGCCGTCAGGAATTGCTGGCAGCACGGGTTGCGCGTGCCAGGCGTATGGATGCCGGTGAGCGCCCGGACTTTTTGGCAGAAACCCGCCACATTCGTGAGGGCGACTGGAAAATTGCGCCTATTCCTCAGGCGCTCGAATGCCGTCGGGTAGAAATTACTGGTCCGGTGGAACGCAAAATGGTGATTAACGCACTCAATTCCGGTGCTGACAGCTATATGACTGATTTTGAAGATTCCAACACACCGAATTGGGATAATCAATTGCAAGGGCAGATTAATATGCGCGATGCAGTGCGTCGCACGATCAGCCTGGAACAGAACGGCAAGTCGTATCAGTTGAACGATAAAATTGCTACGCTGGTCGTGCGTCCACGCGGCTGGCATCTCGATGAGAAGCATGTGCTGGTCGATGGCAAGCGTATTTCCGGCGGTATTTTTGACTTTGCGTTGTTCCTGTTCCATAACGCGAAAGAGCAACTGGCACGCGGTGCGGGTCCATATTTCTATCTGCCGAAAATGGAATCCCATCTGGAAGCGCGTTTGTGGAATGATATTTTTGTGATGGCACAAAATGAAATCGGCATTCCTCAAGGCACCATCAAGGCGACAGTGCTGATAGAAACCATCGTTGCTGCGTTTGAAATGGATGAAATCCTGTATGAGTTGCGCGAACATAGCTCGGGTCTGAATGCAGGGCGCTGGGATTACATTTTCTCTTGCATCAAAAAATTCAAGAACGACCAGGACTTCTGCCTCGCAGATCGCGCCAAAGTGACTATGACGGCACCTTTCATGCGCTCGTATGCCTTGCTTTTGCTGAAGACTTGTCACAAGCGCAATGCACCTGCGATAGGCGGTATGGCTGCTTTGATTCCGATTAAAAATGATCCGGAAAAAAATGAAGTTGCAATGGGCGGTGTGCGCAATGACAAAGCACGTGATGCTACCGATGGCTATGACGGCGGCTGGGTAGCGCATCCAGGTCTGGTTGAGTTGGCCATGACTGAATTCAAAAAAGTACTGGGCGATGCACCGAATCAGATTACCAAGCAACGTCCGGATGTGGAAGTGTCCGCCAAGGACTTGCTGAACTTCCAGCCTGAAACACCGATCACGGAAGCTGGCCTGCGCTATAACATCAATGTTGGCATTCACTATCTGGGTGCCTGGTTAGCTGGAAATGGTTGCGTGCCTATCCACAATCTGATGGAAGATGCAGCGACCGCAGAAATCAGCCGTTCGCAAGTCTGGCAATGGATACGCTCTACCAAAGGCAAGCTGGAAGATGGTCGCAAGGTCACGGCCGACATGGTGCGCGCTATGATCCCGGAAGAGTTGAGCAAAGTGAAGGCAGTTGCTGGCGATGGCGCCACCTATGACCGTGCAGCGCAGATTTTTGAAGAAATGTCGACTTCTGGTGATTTTGCGGAATTCCTGACTTTGCCTTTGTACGAAGAAATCTGATACGGTCCCAGGATAGCCGTATCTTTGATATAGCGAAAAGCGATGCCATGTTGATGGTGTCGCTTTTTGTTTTTTTGCAGCAGGGCGGTGCATAATCAACACTGCCCCAAAATCTGCTGCAAATGGCGGAAAAACTGACAGGGGGCTGTGCTATGCTTGCGCGCTTATTTTTCAGGAATTTTGTCTATGTCTACTTTGCCTGTCACTCAGGAATCCATGATTGCTCAAACCGTCAACTGGATGGAAAAAGCCGTTATCGGTCTGAATCTTTGTCCGTTCGCTAAGGCGGTGCACGTCAAGCAGCAAATTCGCTATGTGGTCAGTGAGGCCAAGAGTGAGCAGGATCTGGTCGAGGATTTGCGCCGTGAGCTGGAGGTGCTGGCGGAAGCGAATCCTGAAAAAATCGAAACCACTTTGCTAATTTGTCCGGACGTTTTACGGGACTTCATGGATTTCAATGATTTTCTGGATGTGGCAGATGCCTTGCTGGAAGAGCTGGATTTGGCCGGTATTTTGCAAATTGCGAATTTCCACCCCGATTACCAGTTTGCGGATAGCGAAGTCGGAGATATAGAAAACTACACCAACCGCTCGCCTTATCCGACCCTGCATTTATTGCGCGAAGATAGTATAGATAAGGCAGTCGAAGCCTTTCCTGAAGCGGAAGAGATCTACGAACGCAATATGGAAGCCATGCGCAAGCTTGGACATGAGGGTTGGCATGAGATGTTTGCTGATCAGCCGGAAAGTAAGTAAGCATTTAAGTCCGCACTTAATTAAGTGGAAAAGTAAGCGCTTTTCGCCGCAGTGTGGCGCGACAGCAAGCGCAGCTTTCAATAATTTATTTATATAAATATACTCAAAAGTAATATGGTAGACGGGCTACTGCCCGGATGCTTCTTGAGCAGCTCGCTCAGGCCATGAGCGGGCAATCGTTCATGCTTCTCTTGGAAAATGCGGCATTCTGGCTGCTTTAAAGCGGTGGATGTGTGCAAATTGGGCATGCTTACCTTCATTTCCTGATTTTCGTGTGACTGAGTTCTTGCCTCTAAGTGTGGTGAGCGTGCACTGCGTCGCACCAATTTCATAATTTCCTCTTTGGAAAATGAACTTTTCTGCCATATTTCTGTAGAAAATTCGAAAAACCGGTATGCGTTGAACGAATAACTTAAGAAAATTTGCTTTTGATTGCCTTGTTATTTTGCAGGGCAGCATGTAGAGTAAGGGGTTGTTCTACCTCATTTTTCACCCTTACGTCTTCTATATCTATGGCTTTAATCGTCCACAAATACGGCGGTACTTCGATGGGTTCGACTGAACGCATCAAGAACGTCGCCAAGCGCGTCGCCAAATGGCATGATGCCGGTCACCAGATAGTGGTGGTGCCGTCTGCCATGTCCGGCGAAACCAATCGTCTGTTAGGTCTGGCGAAAGAACTCAATGCGCAGCCTGATCCGCGCGAACTCGATATGATCGCCTCCACCGGTGAGCAGGTATCGGTAGGATTGCTGGCGCTGGCTTTGCAGGCTATCGGCAAGCAGGCGGTCTCGTATGCTGGCTGGCAAGTCGCTATTAAAACTGATTCCGCCCATACCAAGGCACGCATCGCATCCATCGATGATGCTAAAGTCAAGGCAGATCTGGATGCTGGCAAGGTCGTGATTATTACCGGCTTTCAGGGTGTGGATGAGAAGGGCAATATTACGACCCTGGGTCGTGGTGGTTCGGATACTTCCGCAGTCGCTGTGGCTGCTGCACTGCAGGCAAAAGAATGCCTGATCTATACCGATGTGGACGGTGTCTATACGACCGACCCACGTGTCGTGACTGAGGCGCGCCGCCTCAATACCGTGACATTTGAAGAGATGCTGGAAATGGCATCGCTGGGCTCCAAAGTGCTGCAAATCCGCTCGGTCGAGTTTGCCGGTAATTATCGTATGCCTACCCGTGTTCTGTCATCGCTGACGGATCCATTAATGCCGCTGGAAGAGGAAGCAACTTCCGGCACACTGATTTCGTTTGAGGAAGATACAAATATGGAACAAGCTACCATCACTGGCATCGCATTTAATCGTGATGAAGCAAAAATCACCGTACTGTGCGTACCGGATCGCCCAGGCATCGCCTATCAGATCCTCGGCCCAGTCGCTGATGCCAATATCGAAGTGGATATGATTATCCAAAACCAGTCGGTCGAAGGGAAAACCGATTTTACTTTCACTGTGCCGCGCAATGAATACGCGAAAGCGATGCAGGTACTGGAAGGCAGCGTTAAAGAACATATTGGCGCAACCAGCATCGTTGGTGATTCCAAGGTGTCCAAAGTGTCTGTGGTTGGTGTTGGTATGCGTAGCCACGTAGGTATCGCTTCGCAAATGTTCCGCACCTTGTCAGAAGAGGGGATCAATATCCAGATGATTTCGACTTCGGAAATCAAAATCTCGGTGTTGATCGATGAGAAATACATGGAGTTGGCCGTACGTGCTTTGCATAAAGCATTCGAACTGGAAAGCGCCTGATCTGCGTTTGCAAAAAAACTTGTTTTTGTGTTGACAGCTAGTTGACCAAAAGCGGTGTAGCAGATATTATCTTGGTCTCGATTGCTGTGAAGCGCAAGCTTTGTGGTAATAGTGTGGAGACGTGGCCGAGTGGCCGAAGGCACTTCCCTGCTAAGGAAGCATCTGGGGTAACCTGGATCGTGAGTTCGAATCTCACCGTCTCCGCCAGTGATTCGTAAAAATGCCCGCTGATGCGGGCATTTTTATTTGCATTGCTGGTTCTCTTCTTTTTTCATCATCTTAAATTCCCCCTATCTTCATCTTGCTCTGGGTATTGAGTTATTCGCACAGAATTAAGCCCGGCATTGCCAACTGCCGTTGAATTCATTGTAATTGCAAATCCTCAGGAATGTATTGTTGCGCTCAGCATGATGCCTGATGATGGTGTGAATCTCTGCTTATTTCTGGCTCAGTGCTTTTGCTGTTGCTGTTGCGGTGCTTGCACCCAAGCCTGGTCTCGGTCTCAGGCTGCTTGCCGGATGTAAAAGTAAAGTTTATTTCGTGAAGTGTTGCGTAAATATTTCATATATTTGTTTTTTTATTCTGTACTATTGAATTTCAAACCGGAATCACCTATTGTGCAATGCACCAATAATTACAAGGTACGCAATTGGAAAATCAACACGCAAAAAGCAGCATGGCTGGATTGACGCTGGCTGCAATCGGTATTGTTTATGGTGACATAGGCACCAGCCCGCTGTACACGATGAAAGAGATGTTCTCCAAAGAACATGGAATCCCCCTCACTGAAGCGAATCTGTATGGTGTGGTCTCCCTGATTTTGTGGGGACTGATCATTATTGTTGCGCTGAAATATGTGACCCTGATCTTGCGAGCGGATAACCGCGGCGAAGGCGGTATCATGGCCTTGACGGCGATGGCGCTGGAGTCGGTCGGTAAAAAATCGAAATGGCATTTCACCCTGTTTGTGCTGGGCTTGTTCGGTGCAGCTTTGTTCTATGGAGATGGGGTGATTACGCCTGCAATTTCCGTGCTCTCTGCGATAGAGGGGCTGGAAGTGGCGACGCCCGCGTTTCAGCCGTTTGTGGTGCCAATTACGCTGGTTGTGCTGATTTTGCTGTATGCGGTTCAGTACAAAGGAACTGCAGGTATAGGTAAATGGTTTGGGCCTATCATGGTCATCTGGTTTGCTGCATTGGCAGCGATGGGTGTGTACAACATCCTCAAGATGCCACAGATACTGGCGGCATTGAATCCTGTCTATGCGCTGCAATTCATGGGAAATTATCATCTGGCTTTCCCGGCACTGGCTGCGGTTGTGCTGGCATTTACCGGTGCTGAGGCCTTGTATGCAGACATGGGACATTTCGGGCGTCAGCCGATACGCTTTGCCTGGTTTATTGCGGTATTTCCAGCGCTGGCTTTAAATTATCTGGGGCAGGGGGCTTTGTTGTTGTCCAATCCTGCAGCAGCTGAAAATCCGTTTTATCAACAATTGGGTTCCTGGAGTATCTATCCTTTGGTGGCCTTGTCAGCCGTTGCGACGGTGATTGCCTCTCAGGCGACAATTTCCGGCACTTTCTCCATGACTAAGCAGGCAATTTCCCTAGGAATTTTGCCGCGTATGGAAATCATGCACACATCAGCAAGAGAAATCGGTCAGATTTATATTCCGGCTGTGAATTGGATGCAGTTAATTGTCGTGGTTGCTGCGGTAGTGGGTTTTGGGTCTTCTTCTAATCTCGCATCGGCCTACGGTATTGCGGTGACTGGCACGATGTTGGTGACTTCGTTGCTGACTTTCTTTGTGATTCGCTACGGTTGGAAATACAATTTATTGCTGTGTATCCTGGCAACTGGCTTTTTCCTGTTCATCGATTTGGCCTTGTTCTCGGCGAATGCGCTTAAATTCTTCCATGGTGGCTGGTTCCCGGTGGTATTGGGTATCGTGATGTTTACAGTGATGGTGACCTGGAAGCGTGGCCGTGAGCTGGTGTTTGATAATCTGAAAAAGCATGCAATTCCGCTCGAAGAGTTTTTGCAATCTTTATTCGTCTCTCCGCCAACGCGGGTATATGGTACGGCTGTGTTCCTGCGTGGTGAGGCAGATGGTGTGCCGCATGCCTTGTTGCACAATCTCTCGCACAACAAAATCCTGCATGAGCGCGTGGTGTTCCTGACCCTGTATAACCGTGAAATCCCTTGGGTGCCGTTTTCTGAGCGTGTGAAGGTCACCAGCCTGGGTAATGCCTGCTATCAGGTCGATGTATTCTATGGCTTTAAAAATGAACCGGATATTCCTGCGGCGCTGGAATTGTGTGCCCAGCATGGTTTAACGTTTGAGCCTATGGAGACTTCGTATTTCATCTCCCGTCAGACCATCGTTTCCAGTCCTGGCAGTGGTATGGCAGCCTGGCGCGAGGGCTTGTTTGTGGCGATGTCGCGCAATGCACGTGATGCTGCGGATTACTATCAAATTCCAAGTAATCGTGTTATCGAAGTGGGCGCACAGGTCGAAATCTAAATTAGTTGGTGCAAAGACTTACTTTCCTCAGGGGTCTTTGCTATAATCTCAGCTTGCGCGGCTGTAGCTCAGCTGGATAGAGTACTTGGCTACGAACCAAGGGGTCGTGGGTTCGATTCCTGCCAGCCGCACCAGATTCAAGGGACTAGATGAAAATCTAGTCCCTTTTTTCGTTGTGTTTCTCAAAACGATGACGGGTCTCTGCCTGAGTTATGCGCCAGATTTTGCGTAAGATTTGGAATCAGGGGCTAGTAATTTTAGATGGCATCGTGCTATACTCTTTGTCTTCGCGGCTGTAGCTCAGCTGGATAGAGTACTTGGCTACGAACCAAGGGGTCGTGGGTTCGATTCCTGCCAGCCGCACCAGATTCAAGGGACTAGATGAAAATCTAGTCCCTTTTTTCATTGTGCCGCTCAAAACGATGAGGACTCACTGCCTGAGTGATGTGCCGGATTTTGCGTAAGATTTAGAATCAGGGGCTAGTAATTTTAGATGGCATCGTGCTATACTCTCTGTCTTCGCGGCTGTAGCTCAGCTGGATAGAGTACTTGGCTACGAACCAAGGGGTCGTGGGTTCGATTCCTGCCAGCCGCACCAGATTCAAGGGACTAGATGAAAATCTAGTCCCTTTTTTCGTTTTCGGAGCGAGTTGAGTGAGCATCTCTCCTATAAGAAAAGGGATGGGCGGGATATCTGCTTACTGCTGATCCAGTATTAATTGCCTGAGGTCCCAGTTGTCTGGCGCGTTTTGATTCAGTGAGCTGCGCTTGAATGATTTGACCTGACCGGCTTGCAGTTCGCTGGCTAACGAATTCAGCAGACGGTGCAGTTGCGTGGTATCTGGCAGCATAGTGCCGAGAAATTCCACATTGTGGTCTAGCTGTATCAGCAGGGTGGGGAAGTTTTCAATCTCGACCTCATCCACCAAGTGCGCTTCGTCTTCAATATCTATCCATGCAAAGCATTTATCGGGGTGTTTTTTTGCCAGTTCATCAAACTGCTCGCGATAGGCATTGCAGGTATCGCACCAGGCGGCGCATAGGCACGCAACCAGCCAGCGCGATTGTTGAAGTTGGGTTTGTAAATCCTTGAGTTCTTGCATGAGTATGGCTTCGGGAGATCAATCGAGGGCAGCGCAGGCTGGAAATTTCCACCTGCACTGCCCGGACACAGTAAAATAAGCGTATGACTACGATTTTAGCAATAGAAACCTCAACAGAGTTTGCGTCAGCCGCAATTATCAGCGCGCGTGGCCGCTTTATCCGTGAATTATCGGGCGTGGAAACGCATTCGAAAGGCATCATACCTGCTTTACAGAGTTTGCTGGCGGAAGCCGGTGTGCAACTCGCAGAATGCGATGCACTGGCTTTCGGCTGTGGGCCAGGTGCTTTCACCGGAATCCGTACCGCTTGCGGCATTATTCAAGGTATGGCTTACGCGGCCGATTTGCCTGTGTTGCCGGTGGTTAGTCTACGCGCCATGGCGCAAGCAGCCGCCAGTCATGCGCCGGACAGTGAGCTGGTTTGTTTGCTGGATGCGCGTATGGGCGAGCATTACTGGGCGCAATATCACAATGTAAATGGCGTGCTGAGTGAGACCGCTCAGCCTGAACTGTTACGCCTGGAAGAGGGCGAATTGTTGCAGCGTTGCGCGTCTTTGGGGGCGGTAACGGTGGTAACTGGTAACGGTGTTTCAATACCCGGTGATTTCCCTTACCCGGTGTTGTCCGTGATGCCGCATGCGCGTGAAGTCGCAGAACTGGCATTGCAGGATTTTATGCAGGGTCTGGCTCAGCCTGCCTCGCAGGCACAACCTTTGTATCTGCGCAATAAAATTGCGCTCACAACGGCTGAGCGTGCACTCAAAGGCCATGTCTGAGATGGCGCAACAATTTGCCGTTTCCAGACTGACTCTGGCCGATGTAGATAGCCTGCTGCCGATAGAGGAGCAGTCATACAGCCATCCCTGGACCCGTGGAAATTTTACCGATTCTTTCACCAGTGGGTATGACGCATTTTGCCTGCGTGATCCTGATGCCGGTGTCATTGCGTATTGTGTGGTGATGGCTGTGGTCGATGAGTTACATCTGTTGAATATTACGGTCGCAAGTTCTTTCCAAGGCCAGGGTCTGGCGCGTCAGTTGCTTGATCATGTGTTCAATCATGCAGCGCAGTCTGGAATGGAGTCCATTTTGCTGGAAGTCCGGGTCAGTAATCTGCGTGCCATTCAGGTTTATCAGCAGGCTGGTTTTGTCGAGATAGGGCGCAGAAAAGCTTATTATCCGGCGCAGTCCAATACCCGCGAAGATGCGATCGTTATGCGAAGGAGTCAGGGATGAGTGCGGCCAGCTCGCTGTTGCAGGTAAAAATGTTGAATGAAATGGGCTTGGGTCCAGTTTGGTTTCCGGTCGATGTCAACGCCGCAGTGCAGGAAACGCATACGCTGGCAGATCAGGCTCAAACTCAGGAGCCGATGCTGGATGCGGGTCCGGCATTGATAGCAACTTCTGCACCTGTCAACGCCAACATTGAAGCGAATGCAGAATTTGTAGCGGGCCTGCCGCAATCTGCAACGCTTCCTGAGGTTGTAGCTGCACCTGCACAGGCTGCGTCGCTAATGCAGATGGGCTGGAATGAGCTGCAGCAGACTGTTGCTGGCTGTCGCGCATGTGGCTTGTGTGAAGGCCGCCAGCAAACGGTGTTTGGCGTTGGTGACCAAGGTGCACCCTGGTTGTTTGTCGGCGAAGGTCCGGGTTACAACGAAAATATTCAGGGTCAGCCCTTTGTCGGCGCAGCTGGCCAATTGCTGGACAATATGCTGAAAGCGTTAGGTGTACAGCGCGGACAACGTGCCTACATCGCAAACGTTGTCAAATGCAGACCGACTGATGATGCTGGCAAGGACAGACCGCCCAGTGCAGAAGAGATTGCAGCCTGTCTGCCCTATTTGCAGCGCCAGATTGCACTGATACAGCCTCAGGTCATCGTAGCGCTAGGCAAAACTGCCGCAGTCGCTTTGTTGGGCTTGGATATGAATACGCCGGTCGCGCAGTTGCGTGGTAAACAGCATGTGTTTGCAGGGATACCGTTGATCGCAACCTATCATCCCGCCTACTTACTCAGAAAACCGCTGGATAAAAGTAAGGCCTGGCAAGACCTGTGCATGGCGATGCAAGTCATGCAGCAGAATTGAATGACTGATTTCACTTATCAGCAGACATTTCACGCGGAATGGGGAGATGTGAGCGATCCGGATCTGCGTGCTTTGATCTGGTTGCTGACTTCACCGCATTTACTGAACGCGGATGCGTGCTGGCATGATGCAGATGTGCGTGCAGCTTTTTTGTCAGAACGGGATGTGCGGGCTGACATACGGCACATTCTGAGTGCGCCTCAGGCTTTCAAAAGGCTGCTCGCCGGGCATAAGGCGACACGACGATTGGGTTTGTATGCGGAAAATTTGCTGCACGCCTATTTTCAAATGATGTATCCGGGCACTCAGCGTGGCCTGCAGATCCATGATGCGCAAGGCAGAACAGTAGGGGAGTTTGATTTTCTGATTCCTGGGCAAGCGGGCTGGACGCACTGTGAGCTGGCCACCAAATTCTATTTATTTCATCCTGCTACAGCAGATAGCAGCGGGCAGAAGCCGGATGTTTATGATTATCTGGGGCCCAATCTGGCAGATAGTCTGGGTGCCAAAATGCATAAGATTATTCACAGTCAGATGCGACTCGGGCAGCAGCCTCAAGCCTTGGAGAGACTGGAGCACGCACCTGATCAGGTCAGTGCTTTGATTAAGGGCTGGTTGTTTTATCGCGAGGCCGATAATCAGCATTTACCGCAAGTCAGGGGTGTGGCAGCAGATCATTGCAAAGGGCAAATCTGGACCTTACAGGAATTGCGCCAGCAATCTGACTGGGAAGGCTGTCTGCTTGACCGCCTGGAATGGCTGGCGCCTGCCAGAGTCGATGCGGCGCAATCTGTCCGTGCTGTGGATTTGATAGGCATGCTCAGCGCGCAATTTGCAGTTTCCGATGCGCCTTTAATGCTGGCTAAACTCAGGCGCGATGCGGCTGGCTATGCATGGGAATACGAGCGTGGTTTTGTGATCCCGGATGACTGGGCAGAGCGTGCCACAGCTGCGCGAGCTCTTCGTTCTGAGCGGGATGGTCGTAGCTCAGTCTGAAGCACTCGTCGACTCAGGCAAGCTTGCATGTCTGCCTGAGTTAATGTGAAGAAGGTCCTAGTGCTTGTGTTCGCCTATCAGCGCCAGTGAGTCAAATTCTTTTTGATTTGCTGCATGTCTTTTCATGACCAGCAACATGGTGCCAGCCACAAATAAGCCGAATAGTACGATGACTGTTTTTACGTGCAGATCCAGTGAGACCATCAAAGCATATAAGCCCAGCATGATCAGTACAGACAGGTTTTCATTGAAATTCTGGACTGCGATCGAATGACCTGCACTCATCAGCACATGACCGCGATGCTGTAACAAGGCATTCATCGGTACTACAAAAAAACCTGCCAGCGCACCAACTAAGATCAATAGTGGGTAGGCAATGACGACGTTGTGAACGAAGATCATGGTGGTGACGACCAGACCCATCGCTACGCCCAGCGGCATCACACTCAGGGATTTTTTCAGCGGAACGAAACGCGCTGCTGCTACTGCGCCGATTGCAATGCCAATCGCAACCACACCCTGCAGTATGGCCGCTTTGTTCAATGGTAAGCCCAGCGATTCTCCTGCCCACTTCAGCACGATAAATTGTAGCGTTGCACCAGCGCCCCAGAACAGCGTCGTAACGGCCAGCGATATCTGACCTAACTTATCGCGCCACAAGGTGCTGAAGCAATGCCCAAAGTCTGCGATCAACTTGATCGGATTCGGTTTCTGATGCTCGTAGCGTGCACCTGTGTCAGGTATGCGCAAATTGAACAGCGCGGCAAGTACATACAGCGCGGTGATCACACAGAGTGCGGCTTCAGTGGGGGTGTTGATGGAGAAGTCGATGAGTGGAAAGTCAAAATTCAATAGTGCTGCGGACACCCTTGGGTCGATCAGTGAGCCACCCAGTACGGTACCTAAGATGATGGAGCTGACAGTTAAGCCCTCGATCCAGCCATTGGCTGCCACCAGTTTTTCAGCAGGCAGTAATTCAGTCAGGATGCCGTATTTCGCCGGTGAATACGCCGCAGCGCCAAATCCGACCAGTGCATAAGCAATCAGCGGATGAACATGGAAAAACATCAGTGCACAGCCACCAACCTTAATCAGATTGGTGATGAACATCACCTTACCTTTAGGCAGGGCATCCGCGAAAGCGCCGACATAAGCGGCCAGCAGCACGTAGGACAAAGCGAAAAACAATTTGAGCAAGGGGGTCATCCAGCCCGGGGCTTGCATGGAAATTAGTAACGCCATAGCGGCGATCAGCAGCGCATTGTCGGCGAGCGAAGAAAAAAACTGCGCCGCCATAATCGTATAGAAACCGCGTTTCATGCTTATTATGTGCCTGTTACAAAGTGTTATCGGTCTGCTTTATACCATGAAAATCTGCAGGATCGGCTGAAATAGCGCAGGCTAATTATTCAATACTGGTTAAAATATCAGTGTTTATTTGGGAATCCTGAAAGTTACGGCAAAAGATATGGCAAAAGCGAAGACCAATTACACCTGCACAGAATGCGGCGGTATCGTCAATAAATGGGCTGGGCAGTGTCCGTCCTGCGGTCAGTGGAATACGCTGGTGGAAACCCTGGTTGAAAGTGCAGGCGCAGGCAACCGTTACTCTGCAAAACCACAAAGCCTGGCGCAGACTGCACCCGTCCTCAATTTGTCGGACATTGAGGCCGCCGATGTGCCGCGTTTCAGCACCAGTATTGAAGAGTTTGACCGCGTGCTGGGCGGCGGTTTGGTACCCGGTGGTGTGGTATTGATTGGTGGTGATCCGGGCATAGGTAAATCCACACTCTTATTGCAAGCCCTGGCCAACCTGGCGCGTTCTAAAAAAGTCTTGTACGTGAGTGGTGAAGAATCCGGCGCTCAGATTGCCTTGCGGGCGCACAGGCTGGGCATAGAAACGACCGGGCTGGCCTTGCAGGCAGAAATTCAGCTCGAAAAAATCCTGAATACCTTGTCAGATCATCAGCCCCAGGTGGTGGTGATCGACTCGATACAGACGCTGTATTCCGATGCGCTCAGTTCTGCGCCGGGTTCAGTAGCCCAGGTGCGTGAATGTGCGGCACAACTCACGCGGGTCGCAAAAACCATGAATGTCACCATGATCTTAGTTGGGCATGTGACCAAAGAGGGCGCCTTGGCCGGGCCACGTGTGCTGGAGCATATCGTCGACACGGTCTTATATTTTGAAGGCGATACGCACTCCAGTTTCCGTCTGGTGCGTGCAATCAAAAACCGTTTTGGTGCCGTCAATGAGCTGGGCGTGTTTGCCATGAGCGAGCGCGGTTTGCGCGGTGTGTCTAATCCTTCAGCTTTGTTCCTGTCCCAGCATGATACGCAGGTCGCCGGTTCCTGTGTGATGGTGACGCAGGAAGGAACCCGCCCGCTGCTGGTGGAGATTCAGGCGCTGGTTGACAGTTCGCATGCACCCAATGCACGTCGCCTGTCGGTTGGACTGGAGCAGAATCGTCTGGCGATGTTGCTGGCAGTATTGCACCGGCATGCCGGGGTGGCGGCCTTTGATCAGGATGTGTTTATCAATGCAGTCGGTGGTGTCAAAATTGCTGAGCCGGCGGCCGATCTGGCCGTGCTGCTGGCGATTAACTCGTCGATGCGTAATAAGCCCTTGCCGCGCCATCTGGTGGTGTTCGGCGAGGTTGGGCTGGCCGGTGAAATCCGTCCTGCGCCGCGCGGTCAGGAGCGTTTGCGCGAAGCCGCGAAACTGGGCTTTACCGTGGCGATGATTCCAAAAGCAAACGCGCCTAAGCAAGGCATTGATGGCTTAAGGATTATCAGCGTTGATCGTATTGACGAAGCAATGAGCAAAATCCGTGATCTGGATGATCTGTGAACTGACTAATTCGCGTTGCGTGTTTTGGCGTCGGCGCTGAGCATGCGTGCTGCCGCGATGCCGCTGCGTACAGCGCCTTCTAAAGTAGCCGGATAGTCACCGGCGGTGTAATCGCCTGCCAGATAAATGCCGGGCACAGTGCTGCGGTTGTCCGGTCTGCTTAAATTCGGGCGACACAGATAGGTTGCGCGTTTTTCGGTGATGATTTTGGACCAGACTGGATGCAGCAAAGCAGAATCTTGCAGTGATTCCGCAAGTTGGTGAGCGACCTGGATTGCGAGTTCTTCATGCGTTAATTCGAGTGTCTTGGTCGGAGCGCTGATCACGATCGCCAGCAAGCCTGCCTGCTCAGCATGTAACTGGCCGCGATCAAATACAAACTGACCCCAGTGCGCGCGTTCTGGCAGCTCGCGCAAGGCGAACATGGGTCGCGCCAGACGCATTTCCGATCCATATTGCAGATAGACGGTAGTGATGGCTGCATAGTCGTAATCGGGTATGGCCTTGGAGTCTGAGCCAGCAAGCGGATTCAGCAGGCGCGCTGCGTTCTTGCTGTCGGTTGCAATCACCACCCGGTCTGCCATATAAGTGCTGCCGTCGCTGGTATGCAGCGACCACCTGGCGTCGGCGTTAGCCTGAATTTGCCTCACTGGGCAAGACAGCTGGACTTTTGCCCCTTTGCTTTTCAAATAGTTCATCGCAGCCTGCGGCAGTAAGCTGCTCAGGTCACTCACAGGCAACAGCATGTCGGAAGCGCTGCGGCTGGCACCCAGGCTATCTCTGAGTACATTTAAAAACACTTGTGCCGACGCCTGAGGTGCTGGTGTGTTTAGCGCTGCAACACACAAGGGATTCCACATCAATTCCGTTAAGCGTGGCGTTTGCTCAAAGCGAATCAGCAATTCCTCTACGCTGCAATCCTGGTGTAGCTGCCAGCCCATCCAGCGTGCTGTTGTCGAGAAACGCGCCAGTGCCAGTTTATCGTCACGGCTGAGGCCACGCGCATGCCACAAGGCCATCAGCAAATGCAAGGGAGCAGGCCAGCCAGACGCCAGAAAATGCATGCCATCGGTCGCCGGCGGATAAATCATTTGCAGCGGCAGTCGCTTGAATAACTGCTCAGGTTTCAGTCCCAGCTCACGCATCAAGGCCACGCTGTCGTGATAAGCGCCTAAGAGGATGTGCTGGCCGTTATCCAGTGCATAGCCCTGAAGGTCAACCCGTCGCGCGCGTCCACCGGCATGGGCACTGGCTTCCAGTAGCTGTACTGTGTGCCCGGCCTGCGCCAGTTTGACTGCGGCGCTGCAACCAGCCCAGCCCGCGCCTATCACGGCGATTTGAAGTGCGGAATCAGCCACGGATATAGGTTTTCCAGGCTAGCCAGAGCTTACGGATAGGCGTCAGCGAGATGCGTTGCGTGAGTACATGAAAACCATCACGCTGAATTTCAACCAACAAGGCGCGGTAAATCGCGGCCATGATCAGGCCAGTACGTTGTGCCTTGCGGTCTTGTGCTGGTAACAGGGCGAACGCTTCATCATACAGTTTCTGCGCGCGCTCATACTGAAACTGCATCAGCGCTTCGAATTGCGCACTATGTCTGGCATTCAGTATGTCTGCGGCGGTGACCTTGAACTCCTGTAATTCATTGACGGGAAGGTAGATCCGGCCTTTACGTGCGTCTTCACCCACATCACGAATGATATTGGTCATCTGGAATGCGAGCCCCAGTTTTTCGGCAAATTCTTTCGTCTGTGGATGCGTGATGCCGAAAATACTGGCTGACAGTACGCCAACTACGCCCGCCACATGCCAACAATAGGTTTGTAAGCCTGCAAAATCCAGGTAACGGGTCTGATTCAGATCCATTTCCATGCCATCGATGATGGCAAACAGATGCTTGCTATCCAGCTGATAGGTCGCCACGTGTGGCAGCAATGCCTTGGTAACCGGATGCGTGGGCTGCTGATCCAGCATAGCTTGCAGTTCTTTGCGCCACCAGCCCAGTTTGGATCTGGCGACCATGTCGTCTGTGCTTTCGTCGACTACATCATCGACCTCGCGGCAGAATGCATACAAGGCGGTGATCGCGTGCCGGCGTTCTGTTGGTAAGAACAGGAAGCTGTAATAAAAACTGGAACCACTTTGCGCCGCTTTTTGCTGGCAATATTCGTCAGGAGACATGCTGTATCGGATAAGTAGTCGGCACAATGCCGGATAAAGGCGCTATCCTAACAAACTGCAAACAGAACAACAAACAGAACAGCAGCCGGAACCACTGTCAGCGAAAGATTAGATGGTACTTTTGGTAGCGCAGACGGCTGATTCGTAGAATTATTCGACCAAATTCGTATAGAACGTATAATATCGGGCTATAAAAGTCATATGCCTCTCAACTCGTCAGGCGTGTTTTCACCAACTTTACTCATCCGGATGAAGATCTTGAATAAAACAAAATTTTTTGGAATAGCGTGTGGCCTCGTTGTGGTACTGGCAGGTTGTGGTGGCTTTGTCTACACTTCAATTGGTGGTACGGTTACAGGTTTGGGGACAGATGGCACGAATAGCCTGACTTTGCAGAATGAGCGTGGTTTTTTAAAGTTTATGACTGCGGATGGCACGTTTGCATTTGATGTTGCCAGCAATGCGAGTTATTCGATTACTGCTGCTGCGCAGCCTAAATATGTTAACTGCAATATCGCTGGTGGTACTGGAAAAATGACGGGTGAAGGCGTCAATAATTCGGTTGTTGTGACTTGTGTCCCCAATGTGCAATTAAAAGGTACGCTCACTGGCTTGCCGGATGCGGGCAAAATCACGCTGAACACCAATACCACTGATACAGTTAAAAATACTTTACAGGATTACGTGGAAACAGTTTCCAGCAATGGCGCATTTCAATTGGCTGGCAAATATGTTGCGCATGGTAAGCCATATGTAGTGAGTGTTTCTTTGCCGCCTGCAGGTCGTTTTTGCTCAGTGACCAACGGGTCGGGAACTGCTGATAACAGCAAACCTGATGCTGCAGCTAATATTGGCGTCAGCTGTGTGCCAGCCGTGCCAGTCGGATTTACGGTCAATGGTTTGAATGCGGGTTCTTCGCTGACTTTGTCAAATACCTTTGGAACTAAGGTAGATCAACGTCTGGTAAATGCAATCGGTATTTATTTCTTCAACTGGAGTCTGCTTGACGGTACGGCTTACTCGGTGAAAGTGGACACCCAGCCAGCAGGTCAGACTTGCACGGTGCAAAATCCTAGCGGCACAGTCAGTATGAGCAATCCGGCGGCATCCGCTAAAATTATTGTAAATTGTGTGTGATACATATCGTGTTTTAGCCCGTTAGTCAGAAACGGCTAGTTCCTTAAACAAAAAAAGCAGCTATGCAAGTAGCTGCTTTTTTGCTTCTGATGTTTCTTCAGAGTTCTTCGAGCACACCGGATTGGTTGAAGAAAAAAATACCTTCATGCTTGAAACCCCAATGCCCGCCTTTCAGACGCACGAAGGGTTCAAAACTAAAAAAATCAACTGAAGAGAGTGGAGCCCGATTATTCGCCTCAATAAATTGCCGGTTTTCTCTTGAGGTTGCAATGCTGTGACCGACATTATTGCGATAATCCAAATTCACAAAGCCGCTTTGTCTGATGCGCAAATTGGCCCAGTCAAATAGCTGGCCGAAAGTATAGTCAGGTCTTGCGATGCGCAGTAAGTGGGCCTGCATGGCTTGTACAAAGCGCAGCCCATTCTGAAACTCCAGCGACTGGGGTTGCGAAATGACCCGGCCGTTTTCCACTGGAAAAGAGCGTGCAAAATCGCCCCAGCATTCTTCATCAAGCGGACTCAGATCGACGGTGATCAGATTGGTTTGCCCAACCAGCTCAGCCTGCGGCTGGTAAGTTTTTCCTGAGACCGACATACAACTGCGCGAGCCCAGTAGCACCAACGCGTGGCATTCATAGTACCAAGTGTCGGTATAGCCCTGTTGCTGCAATAAGCTTTTCGCTTTTTCAGCAATCGTTTGCTCATTGTCGCTGGCGTCTATCATTTGAGGCAGCGCCGCCAGCACGGACTTGGCCGCGTTTTGCACGGCCCTTTGTCTGGCGATGTTTTGTTCACTTGGCATGGCGCTAAGGGGAATTGGCTTATGTAGCAGTTTTTTGAACGGACTTATTTTGCAGGCTTGTCGTTGCTGTTTGTGACAGCTTTCACACCAGCTGCGGTCACATCGACAGCAGTGCCTACCACGGCACTGCCGACTTTGACGGTTGTGGAGACAGCAGCATCTGCAATCGCAATGACGGTGCATCCATTTAGCATGATGAGGCCACAGGTAAGCAGGGCCAGGCGTTGGAAAGTGGCTTTCATTGATTGCTTTCTTAACGTAGGATTCGGTTGGTAAGCTAGTGTGCACTGAATGATGATGAACAGCAAGATTTGCCTGCGATGTTAGCGCCTTGTGGTAAAGACTAAGCGCTCGTTTGCGCTACATACGCAGTGCGCGCCAGGCCAACACAGGAAAGTCTGATTTTTTGATAACCGGGCGATGCTGGTAAATATCGTAGTTGGCTTGTTCTATGCGCTCAAGTATCAACAATCCACCCTGTACAACGAAGCGCAACTCCCAGCCTCTCCGGCCGCCGAGTGCTTTGCACAGCGGGCTGCCTGACAGCAGCATAGTTCTGGCGCGCCCGGTCTGGAACTGCATCAATGCTTGCCAGGATTTGTTGACAGTCATTCTTTGTATGTCAGTTTCTGAAACCTGAAACTCGCGCATATCGTCCAGTGGCAGATAGATGCGCTCTTTGTTCCAGTCGATCGCAATATCCTGCCAAAAATTAATTAATTGCAAAGCGCTGCATATAGAATCGGATTGTTGCAGACTGAGCGGATTCACATGCTGATACAGGTGCAGCATGAGTCTGCCGACTGGATTGGCAGAGCGTGCGCAATAATCGCTTAACTCAGAGAAACTATGGTAACGTTTCTTGACCACATCCTGGCTAAAAGCAGAGAGTAGGTCGCGCAATGCTTGTGCTGGCAATGCATGTTTTAGCATGTGTGGAACTAAGGCGCTCACCAGTGGATGCTTGCAAGGCTTGCCAGATTGCATGCGAACCAGGTCTTCATCCAATTCTTGTAATTGTTGTAGGCGCCATTCGGAGGCGTAGTCTCCCTCGTCGGCGATGTCATCTGCATATCGTGCAAACGCATAAATGGCTTGAACGGCTGGTCGCAAGCGGCCCGGAAGTAGCAGTGATGCAACAGGGAAATTTTCGTAATGATCGACAGACATGGTGCGCAATAATATTAATGACTGAAAAGTCATTGGCAAAGAATGGATGGATACATATAATAACTAACCTTTGAGTCAGTAATTTAGGACTTACGCAAAACCGCCCCAGCTGCGTTATGGCTCCTTGTCGTACTGTGGGTACTGCGTGCGTCGCCATGCCTTGTTGGGACAATTTTGCGTAAATCTTGTAATTAAGTTACCTTGTTATTTTGATATAGCTACCTCGTTCAGCCTGCATAGTAAAGGAAAACTCCAGTGTTAACACCAGAAAAGCCAAATCTCATGAAAGGCTACGCAGCCCTGCGCTTGCCGTTTGCTCTTGCCCTGTCCGTCGTGCTGGGACTGAGTGCTTGCTCTAAAGCACCAGAGAAGGTGGAGGTAATACGTCCTGTTCGCGCCATTTTCGCCGGTGTCAGTGATAGTTCTGCTGCGTTGGAGTTATCCGGTGAGGTGCGTCCTCATATTGAATCCAGGCTGGGTTTCCGGGTGCCAGGCAAAATATTGGTAAGAAAAGTGGAGTTGGGGTCGGTCGTTAAACGTGGCCAGGTACTGATGCAGCTAGATCCTCAGGATATTGCGCTGGCACAGTTGCAGGCTAAAGCGGCATTGAGTTCTGCGGAAAGCAACCGCGATCTGGCTGCTGCTGAACTGAAGCGCTACCAGGATTTACGTACTAAGAATTTCGTAGCCGCTTCCGTGTTGGATAGCAAAGAAGTTGCTTACAAGGCAGCGCAGGCCACATTCGAACAGGCACAGGCAGCGTATAAAAACCAGTCAAATCAATCTTCCTATACCAGCCTGGTGGCAGATATAGATGGTGTGGTGACAGCACTGGAAGCCGAGATTGGGCAGGTCGTAGCGGCGGGTACGCCTGTGGTTCGGGTTGCTCAGTCAGGTGCGATGGATGTAGTGGTCGGTATTCCGGAAAACGCGATTAATTCAATTAAGCAGTTCAGTGATATACAAATCAGATTATGGGCTGACAGTGGCAAAGTTATAAGCGGAAAAATCCGTGAATTGTCGCCGTTGGCTGATCCTGCAACTCGCACCTATCTGGCAAAAATCAGCTTGCCTGCCGATGTGCAGGATGTACGCCTGGGTATGACGGCAACTGTGAGTCTGCGTACTGGCTCGGCTCAGGAGGTGATTCGTTTGCCTATGACTGCACTGTTTCAGGAAAAAGGTGTGAGCTCGGTCTGGGTAGTGCAGGACGGTGTGGCAAAGCTGGTTCCGGTGCAGTTGGGCGCCACTTCTGGTGAAACTGTCGCCATCGCAAACGGCATAAACAAAGGTCAGATGGTGGTAACGGCTGGCGTCAATTTGTTAAAGCCGGGCCAGAAGGTCAGCATTCTGGGTGCAGTTGCTAAGCCGGCTCCCAGCGTTGATGCGAGCGCTGCATCAGTAGGAGTGGCTAAATGAGTTCTTCCGGTGGATTTAATTTATCACGTTGGGCGCTTGAGCATATTCCTCTAACCCGCTATCTGATTGTGGTGCTGCTGCTGGGCGGTATTTTCAGTTACGGCAAGCTGGGGCAGGATGAAGATCCGCCTTTCACTTTCCGCGCCATGGTGGTGCGAGCGATCTGGCCGGGTGCTACTGCGTTGCAGATGGCGGATCAGGTCACTGATAAGCTGGAAAAAAAGCTCCAGGAAACACCTTATATAGACAAAATTCGTAGCTACTCCAAACCAGGTGAAACCGTCATCATCCTGCAGTTGCGTGAATCTACGCCACCTAAGGAAACGCCTCAGGCATGGTATCAGGTACGTAAAAAAATCGGCGATATTAAATCTACCTTGCCTGCCGGTGTAATCGGGCCGTTTTTCAATGATGAGTTTGGTGATACCTATGGCTCTATCTTTGCATTGTCCGGTGATGGTTTTACCTATGAAGAGGTAAAGGAATATGCGGATTTTGTGCGTCAGCAGTTCCTGCGTATTCCTTCGGTTTCTAAGGTAGAGCTGTTTGGTGTGCAGGATGAAAAAATTAATATCGTTTTTTCGCATCAGAAATTTGCTCAGTTGGGCGTGTCATTCGATGCGATCGTTTCGCAGATAAATTCTCAGAATGGTGTAGAAGGTACCGGCGTACTGACTACGTCTACCGACAACCTGCAGGTCAGGGTGTCCGGTGCACTGATGACAGTCAAGGATCTGGAAAATCTGCAACTGCGTGCGAATGGAACCACCTTCCGTCTGGGTGACTTTGCTACGGTCAAACGCGAGTATAAAAATCCGCCGCAAGACAAAATGCGCTTCAATGGCAAGGAAGTGCTTGGCCTTGGTATTTCGATGGAAAAAGGCGGCAACATTATCGACCTGGGCAAGAACTTACAGGCAGAAGTGAGCAACCTGAAAGCCAAGCTCCCGGTCGGCATCGTGCTGGAACAAGTGACGAATCAGCCGGATGCGGTAAAAGCATCGGTAGGGGAGTTTGTACACACCCTGATCGAGGCGGTGGTGATTGTGCTGGCGGTCAGTTTCTTGTCGCTCGGCCTGCATACCAAACCTTTGCGACTGGATATCTGGCCCGGTCTGGTGGTGGGTCTGACGATACCGCTGGTGTTGGCGATTACCTTCCTGTTCATGCATATTCTGGAAATCGATTTGCATAAAATCTCGCTCGGTGCATTGATTATTGCGCTGGGTTTACTGGTGGATGATGCGATCATTGCGGTTGAAATGATGGTGCGTAAAATGGAGGAGGGTTTCTCCAGATTTGACGCAGCGACGTTTGCCTATACCTCGACTGCTATGCCTATGTTGACGGGGACTTTGATCACTGCTGCAGGCTTCCTGCCTATCGGTCTGGCTAAATCTGCAGCCGGTGAATATACCTTCTCTATGTTTTCAGTCAATGCGCTGGCGCTGGTGATTTCCTGGCTGGCAGCTGTGCTGTTTACGCCTTATCTCGGTTACTTGCTGCTGAAAACCAAGGCGCATGCAGTTGGTGATCACTCTCATGAAATTTTTGATAGCCCGTTTTACAGTCGCTTCAGAAAAATCGTAAACTGGTGTGTGGAGTGGCGCAAAACGACCATAATGGTTACTTTGGGTGTGTTCGGATTGGGTGTGTTTGGTTTTAAATTTATCGAGCAGCAGTTCTTCCCGGACTCCAGTCGTCCTGAGTTGATGGTGGAAATGTGGTTGCCTGAGGGGTCTGCATTCCGCGCAACCGAAGCACAGGTCAAAAAATTTGAAGCCTTTATTCAGAAGCAGGATGGGGTGGAGAGTGTGACCAGTTACGTTGGGACTGGTAGTCCGCGTTTCTACCTGCCACTGGATCAGATTTTCCCGCAAACGAATGTGTCGCAGATCGTTGTGTTGCCAAAAGATTTGAAGGCGAGGGAAGCGCTGCGCCTGAAAATTGTCGATGCGTTTAAGACGGAATTTCCTGAAGTGCGCGGACGCGTGAAGCTGCTGCCGAATGGGCCGCCAGTGCCGTATCCGGTGCAGTTCCGTGTGACTGGACTCGAAGTCGCGAAAGTGCGTGAAATCGCAGATCAGGTCAAGGAAGTCATGCGCGCCAATCCAAATACGGTAGGCGTTAATGACAACTGGAATGAATCGGTCAAAGTCATCCGTGTCGATCTCGATCAGGATAAATTGCGGGCACTGGGAGTCACTTCGCAAGCGGTTATGCGCGTCACTAACACCGTGTTATCCGGAACTACAGTAGGGCAGTTCCGTGATGGGAATAAACTGATCGACATGGTGGTGCGTCAGCCTGTGAATGAAGCTGCAACCATAGAAGCATTGCGTGTCGTGAATGTGCCAACCGCGACGGGTAAGGCGGTTCCTTTATCTCAACTGGCTAAAATTGGTTTGCTCTGGGAGCCGGGTGTTGTTTGGCGTGAAGGGCGTGAATGGGCGGTAACGGTGCAATCCGATGTGGCGGATGGCATCCAGGGGCCGACAGTGTCTTCGCAAATTGCGCCTAAGCTCAAAGATTTGCAGGCAGCTTTGCCGGCAGGTTATAAGGTCGAGCTGGCTGGTGCCGCGGCTGATAGTGGCAAGGCGCAGCAATCTATCGCTGCCAATGTGCCGCTGGTGATTTTTATTATCTTCACTTTGCTGATGTTGCAGTTGCATAGTTTTTCACGTTCCTTGCTGGTGTTCCTGACTGGGCCGCTGGGTTTGGCTGGTGCCGCAATGGCCTTGCTGCTGTTACACCGTCCTTTTGGTTTTGTGGCACAGCTTGGTGTGATTGCTTTGTTTGGCATGATTATCCGTAACTCGGTCATTCTGATTGATCAGATTGAGCACGATATTCGCGAGGGTGTACCTGCCTGGGATGCCGTCGTCGAATCAGCCGTGCGCCGTTTCCGTCCGATTATTCTGACGGCAGCAGCGGCAGTGCTGGCGATGATACCTTTGTCCAGATCGGTGTTTTGGGGGCCAATGGCTGTTGCGATCATGGGTGGTCTGATCATCGCCACAGCGTTAACCCTGTTGTTCTTGCCCGCCTTGTATGCAGCCTGGTTCAGGGTTAAAAAACCGGTCTGAGTCAGCCTGAATCAGTCATGCGCAGACTGAGTTCTGTGCATGGTTGTGCATCAAATCGGTGTGTCAGCATTGTTTTGAAGCGTTTTTTTGAAAATGCTTTAAAAAATAAGACACAGCAATACAAAATCCAGTAGAATATCGGGCTGGAGTTGTAATGCCACATGCATTAGTTTTGGGCGACGCTTGAATTTCGGGTCGCCCTTTGCTTTTTTGCTGATGCAAGATTTTTGTGTCGGTATGTAACTTAACTCATCCCGCGAGGATGGCGAAATTGGTAGACGCACCAGGTTTAGGTCCTGACGCCAGCAATGGTGTGGGGGTTCGAGTCCCCCTCCTCGCACCACAGAATTTTTACTATTTGGACGATTTTCATGGCAACTGCAGTCGAAACTTTAGATAAATTGGAGCGCCGCCTCACGATTTCTTTTCCTATCGCTGATGTGAAATCAGAAGTTGAAAAGCGTTTGAAAGTGCGTGCCCGTACAGCAAAAGCGCCTGGCTTCCGCGCTGGTAAAGTCCCAATGAAAATGGTGGCTGCACAATACGGCTATCAGGTAGAGACTGAAGTCCTGAACGATAAAGTAGGTCAGGCGTTTGCACTGGCTGCAAATGAAAACAATCTGCGCGTAGCAGGTTACCCTAGCATAGAGCCAAAAACTGGCGAAGGCGTTGCTGAAGGTAATGTAGCATTTGATGCGACTTTTGAAGTGTATCCGGAAATCGTCATTGGCGACTTGTCTGGTGCAGAAGTTGAGCAAGTTAAATCTGATGTGACTGATGCTGAAATCGATAAAACCATCGATATTCTGCGTAAGCAACGCGTACATTTTCACGTAAAAGGCGAGCAGGGCGCGCACGGTGACGGTGGCGCAGACCAGTCCGCACAAAACGGTGACCGCGTTACAGTGGATTTCGTCGGTAAGATTGACGGCGTTGAATTCGCTGGCGGTAAAGCTGAAGGCTTTGTATTTGTATTGGGCGAAGGCCGTATGTTGCCTGAGTTTGAAACAGCAACTCTGGGTCTGAAAGCTGGCGAGTCCAAGACTTTCCCACTGGCTTTCCCTGAAGATTACCATGGCAAGGATGTTGCTGGTAAAACTGCAGAATTCACGATCACAGTATCCAAAATTGAATGGGCACATCTGCCGGAAGTCGATGCAGATTTCGCTAAAATGTTGGGCGTAGAAGATGGCAACATCGAAAAAATGCGCTCTGACATCAAAGAAAATCTGGAGCGTGAAGTACGTGGCCGCGTAAAAGCGAAAACCAAAGAAAGCGTCATGGACGCACTGGTTAAAGCTGTCAGCTTTGATGTGCCACAATCTCTGGTTGCTCAGGATACCGAGCGTCTGGCAGAGATGACACGTCAGGATATGGCTCAGCGTGGCATGAATGTTAAAGACGTTCCATTCCCTAAAGAGCTGTTCGCTGCACAAGCTGAGCGTCGCGTCCGTCTGGGTCTGATTCTGGCTGAACTGGTGAAAACCAACAGCCTGCAGGCAACTGCTGACCAGATCAAAGCCCAGGTTGAAGATTTCGCACAGAGCTACGAAGATCCTCAGCAAGTAGTAAAATACTACTACAGTGATCGTAATCGTCTGGCAGAAGTGGAAGCCCTTGTTTTAGAAGAAAACGTCGTTAACTACGTTTTAGGTAAAGCTAAGGTCGCTGATAAGCAATTGCCTTTCGACGAACTGATGGGTAATAACGCTCAGGCTTAATTTAAAAGGAAATCACATGACAGGCATCATCCGTAATTCGGCGTTGGATACAAATATGCTGGGCATGGTGCCTATGGTGGTGGAGCAGAGTGGACGTGGGGAGCGGTCTTATGACATATACTCGCGTCTGCTGAAAGAGCGTGTCATATTCATGGTGGGTCCGGTCAATGACCAGACCGCGAATCTGGTGGTAGCGCAGTTGCTGTTTTTGGAAAGTGAAAATCCTGAAAAGGATATTTCGCTCTATATTAACTCTCCTGGCGGATCGGTTTCTGCTGGTATGGCCATCTATGACACGATGCAGTTTATCAAGCCGGATGTGTCTACGCTGTGTACTGGTATGGCGGCTTCGATGGGTGCTTTCCTGCTTGCTGCCGGTGCAAAGGGTAAGCGTTTCTCCTTGCCGAATTCGCGTATTATGATCCATCAGCCTCTGGGTGGTGCTCAGGGCCAGGCTTCCGATATCGAGATTCAGGCCAGAGAAATTCTTTACTTGCGTGAGCGTCTGAATGGTATTTTGGCAGAGAAAACCGGACGTAGTCTTGAGCAAATAGCTAAAGACACTGACCGTGATAATTTCATGTCAGCAGATGCAGCGGTCGAATATGGTTTGATCGATAAAGTTCTTACTCATCGCGCCTGATGTTAATGAGTTGTGTAAGCGCCCGTTCCTCTCAGGTACGGGCGTTTTTTATTCCGGAATGGAAAATGCGGAGTCTGCCCAATTCAGTGATGACGTTTCGGTGACGAAATGGCTTTTTGCGGGTAATATGCAATCCGTTCAGCTTCTTTAATTTTGACTATTTTCTATTCGTACCATGCCCGATAAAAAATCCTCCAGTGGTGAAAAACTGCTCTATTGCTCTTTTTGTGGCAAGAGCCAACATGAGGTGAAAAAGCTGATTGCCGGGCCTTCCGTGTTCATTTGTGATGAATGCATAGACCTGTGCAATGACATCATTCGTGATGAAGTGTCTGAGGTCGATAATATTGCGAATGCAAAGACCGAGCTGCCTACGCCAAAAGAAATCACCAGCCTGCTCGATCAGTATGTGATTGGTCAGGAGCATGCTAAGCGGATTTTGGCTGTTGCCGTTTATAATCATTACAAGCGCCTCAAACATCTGGGTAAAAAGGATGATATCGAGCTTGCAAAAAGTAATATTCTGTTGGTCGGTCCTACCGGTTCAGGTAAGACTCTGCTGGCACAGACCCTGGCGCGCATGTTGAATGTGCCGTTCGTAATTGCAGATGCGACCACGTTGACTGAGGCGGGTTATGTCGGTGAAGACGTCGAAAACATCATTCAGAAATTGCTGCAGAATTGCAATTACGAAGTGGAGAAGGCACAGAAGGGTATCGTCTACATTGATGAAATCGATAAGATTTCACGTAAATCGGACAATCCTTCCATTACCCGCGATGTGTCAGGCGAGGGTGTGCAGCAGGCTTTGCTGAAGCTGGTTGAAGGTACGATGGCCTCTGTGCCACCGCAGGGTGGCCGTAAGCATCCAAATCAGGACTTCATACAGATCGATACCACCAATATCATGTTCATTTGCGGCGGCGCATTTGATGGTTTGGCGAAAATTATTTCAGATCGTTCCGAGCGCAGCAGTATTGGCTTTGCGGCCAGCGTGAAGAGTCAGAGTGATCAGTCGGCTAGTGAAATTTTGCAGGACGTGGAAGCGCAGGATTTGATCAAGTTCGGTTTGATTCCTGAGTTGATCGGCCGTCTGCCTGTAATTGCAACGCTTAATGAGCTGACTGAAGAAGCCTTGATCCAGATTTTGGTTGAGCCTAAGAATGCACTGATTAAGCAATATGCGAAATTGCTGGAGATGGAAGGAACCGAGCTCGAAATTCGTCCGGCTGCTTTGCAGGCAATTGCCAGGAAAGCGATAGCGCGTAAGACAGGTGCACGTGGCCTGCGCTCTATTCTTGAGCATGCTTTGCTGGACATAATGTATGACTTGCCTAGCCATCAGAATGTGGAGAAGGTCGTGATTGATGAAAACACCATCGTCAATGGCGCTAAACCTTTATTGATTTACCATGAGCAGGCCAAAGTCGCTGGCGCCTGATCTGCGCATCACAGTTGTTGCAAAAAAGGGGAGCTAACTCCCCTTTTTTGTTTGTTTTCAGCGGGATTTTCCGTTTCACAGTAGAATGTATTTAAACCAAGGGCTTCAATCGTAAAGCTACCCGGAGACTGCTCTGCGTGGCTTTTTTTATTATTTTTTTTGATGGTGGGCTTGTGTTTTAGCCTTGTGCGCCAACATTGTTAACCAGTATTTTTGAAAGGTGCGCCATGACGACTACTCTGATTACCGGGCAAACTCAATTGCCGTTACTGCCATTGCGTGACGTGGTTGTATTCCCTCATATGGTCATACCTTTATTTGTAGGCCGCCCTAAGTCTATCAAGGCTTTGGAAGCTGCGATGGATCAAGGTAAAAGTATCATGCTGGCGGCGCAGAAAGCTGCCGCTAAGGATGAACCGTCGGCCGATGATATTTACGAGATTGGCTGCGTTGCCAATATTCTGCAGATGCTAAAGCTGCCGGATGGCACAGTCAAAGTGCTGGTCGAAGGCAGCCAACGTGCACGAATCAGTCAGATCCATGATTCTGAATCGCATTTCAGCGCTGATTTGCTGCCAGTGGAATCGGATGAAGAAGATGATTCTGAAGTCGAGGCGATGCGTCGTGCCATCGTTCAGCAGTTTGATCAGTATGTGAAACTGAATAAAAAAATTCCGCCTGAAATCCTCGCTTCTTTATCCGGAATTGATGATGCCGGACGCCTCGCTGACACGATAGCTGCGCATTTGCCGCTCAAGCTTGAGCAGAAGCAGGTCATACTCGAAATTTTCAGTGTTGGTAAACGCCTGGAGCACTTGTTAGGTCAGCTCGAAGGTGAGCTCGATATCCTGCAGGTGGAGAAGCGTATCCGTGGACGTGTTAAACGCCAAATGGAGAAGTCGCAGCGCGAGTATTATCTGAATGAGCAGGTAAAGGCCATACAGAAAGAACTGGGCGAGGGTGATGAAGGCGCGGATATTGATGAGCTTGAGAAAAAGATCATCGCTGCCAAAATGCCTAAAGAGGCGCGTGAAAAGGCGCAGGCTGAGCTCAAAAAGCTGAAAATGATGTCTCCGATGTCGGCTGAAGCTACAGTCGTGCGCAACTACATCGATACCATCGTTGGTTTGCCATGGAAAAAGAAATCCAAGGTAAATAATGATCTGAGTAATGCTGAGAAAGTGTTGGAAGATGAGCATTACGGACTCGATAAAGTCAAAGAGCGCATCCTCGAGTATCTCGCGGTTCAACAGCGTGTTGATAAGCTGAAGGCACCTATCCTGTGCCTGGTCGGGCCTCCTGGCGTGGGTAAGACTTCGCTGGGCCAGTCTATCGCGCGTGCGACCAATCGCAAGTTTGTCCGTATGGCCTTGGGTGGTGTTCGGGATGAGGCTGAGATCCGTGGTCATCGTCGCACTTACATAGGCTCCATGCCAGGAAAAATCCTGCAAAGTCTGTCTAAGGTCGGTGTACGCAATCCTCTGTTCCTGTTGGACGAGGTGGATAAGATGGGTGCAGATTTCCGTGGAGATCCATCCTCTGCATTATTGGAAGTGTTGGATCCTGAGCAGAATCACACTTTCTCTGATCATTACATAGAAGTAGATTTTGATTTGTCGGACGTGATGTTTGTTGCGACCTCGAATTCTTACAATATTCCGCCCGCTTTGCTGGACCGGATGGAAGTAATACGCCTGTCGGGTTATACCGAAGATGAGAAAACCAGCATAGCCCAGCGTTATTTACTGCCTAAGCAAGTCAAGAACAATGGCTTGAAAGAGGAAGAGATCAGCGTGGCTGAAAGTGCGATCCGCGACATCATTCGCTACTACACCCGGGAAGCCGGTGTGCGTTCGCTTGAGCGTGAGATTTCCAAGATTTGCCGCAAAGTGGTCAAAATGCTGCTTTTGAAGAAGACCGAGAAAAAAGCAACGATCACTTCTAAAAACCTGGATAAATATCTGGGCGTGCGGCGCTATGATTTTGGTGTGGCAGTCAAAGAAAATCAGGTTGGCCAGGTAGTTGGTTTGGCCTGGACTGAGGTGGGTGGTGACTTGCTGACGATAGAGGCGGTTTCTATGCCTGGTAAGGGTGGTGTGATCCGCACCGGCACCCTGGGTGATGTGATGAAAGAGTCGATAGAGGCAGCGCGTACGGTGGTGCGTAGCCGTGCTAAACGTCTGGGTATCAAGGCAGATGTGTTTGAGAAGTCTGATATTCATATCCACGTCCCTGAGGGCGCTACGCCGAAAGACGGTCCTTCTGCCGGTATCGCGATGACGACTGCCTTGGTGTCTGTGTTCACTGGTATTCCAGTCCGTGCAGATGTGGCGATGACAGGGGAGATCACTTTGCGCGGCGAGGTGTTGCCGATTGGCGGGTTGAAAGAAAAGCTGTTGGCGGCGCACCGTGGTGGCATTAAAACTGTGTTGATCCCGGAAGAAAATGCTAAGGATCTGACTGAGATTCCGGATAACGTCAAAAACAAACTGGAAATTATTCCTGTGCGTTGGATAGACCGTGTTCTGGAAATCGCTCTGGAGCGTCAGCCGGTTGCCTTGTCGGACGAGGAGGTCGCGCTTGCTGCATCCTCTGCGCCAGCACCGGTTGAGTCTGGTGTTGTGAAGCATTGATGCTGCGTGCGCACCTCAATGCAGTTGAGAGTAAGCTTAGTTGAGTTGTAATGAAAACGCCCCGGATAGTCCCGGGGCGTTTTTTATTGATAGCTTGGATTAAGTCCAGCTGCGCATCAGTCCAACCGCCAGGCCCTCAAGTGAAAATAATTGTTCATCGCGCTCTATGCGTATGATGGGGTAGTCTGGGTTTTCTGGCAGTAATTCGATCAGATCGCCGGTTTTTTTGTAGCGTTTCACCGTCACATCGTCACCGATGCGAGCGACCACAATTTGTCCGTTTCTGGCGTTGTCGCTGCGTCTGACTGCGAGTAAATCGCCATCCAGTATCCCTGCGTCACGCATAGACATACCCCTGACCTTCAGAAGGAAATCCGGTTTGGCAGAGAAAATAGCAGGATCAACCGTGTAATTACTTTCTATATGCTCGGAGGCAAGAATGGGCGACCCCGCTGCGACTCTGCCTACCAGTGGCAGCGAAATATGATTACTATTGTCCTGATTTGGTTTGCTCTTCAGCATCCCGGTGATATGACTGGACAGCTCGGACTCCAGTAGGCGTATGCCACGTGAAGTGCCAGCGGCAATCTCAATCACGCCCTTGCGTGCCAGGGCTTGCAGATGCTCCTCAGCTGCATTGGTGGAGCGAAAGCCTAACTCGCTTGCTATCTCTGCTCTGGTTGGTGGGAAGCCGGTGTGGTGTATGGCATCCTTGATCAGATTGAGTATCTGTTCCTGACGATTGGTAAGCTTTAGCATGAAATATCCGTAAATTGCGCTGTACGTATGAACAGTCTGTATTTTTATACAGTGTCATTGAATCTGCAAGCGCTATTTGATCTTTTCGATACAGAAAATTCCTAAGTGTGGGTAGGCTTTTGTACAGGGCATTAAAATAGTTTGAGTTAACCGGGGAAACCAGTTAAAATCGTCGGCTTTCCTCTTCCTGCACTCGTCTTGACGCCGAGGCAGGCTATTTTTATTGTCCACAAGGAGAATATATGCGTCATTATGAAATCGTATTTATCGTACATCCGGATCAAAGCGAGCAAGTTCCGGCAATGATCGAACGTTACAAAGCCAGTGTTGTTGCCCGTGGTGGTCAGATCCACCGCGTAGAAGACTGGGGCCGTCGTCAATTGGCTTACATGATCCAGAAGCTGGCAAAAGCACACTATGTTTGCATGAACATCGAGTGCGATGCAGAGACTCTGGTTGAGCTGGAAACCGCATTCAAATTCAATGATGCTGTTCTGCGCCACCTGACAGTTAAAATGAAGAAAGCTGAAACAGCACCATCTCCAATGATGAAAGCTGTTCAGAAAGAAGACGCAGCGAAAGCACAACGCGTTGAAGCACCAGCTGCTTAATTTCTTTATTTTTAAAGGTCGTGTGACAACCTGGTGAACCAACTAACTATAGTCGCTAAATTAATCGAAAAAGCTGCGGTGCGTTATACGCCGGCGGGTATTCCGATAGCGAATGGTGTGTTGTTGCACAGTTCCCAACAAAAAGAGGCAGGCTTATCAAGACTGGTGGAAGTTGAATTGGCAGCACTGGCTGCCGGTGAACAGTCCAAAGTTGTTTCAGATTTGCCGCTCGATGTTGAGTTTTGTTTTTCCGGGTTTTTAGCACGCAAAAATCGCAACAGCAAAAGTCTCGTTTTTCATATCACTGAAGTCGGGACACATTTACTTGATTAGGAGCCAAAAATGGCATTCGGTAAAAAATTTGATAAAAGCAAATTGAAGCAAAAGCGTCAGCAACAAAATCCTTTGTTCAAGCGTAAAAAATTCTGCCGCTTCACAGCAGCACACGTAGAAAAAGTGGACTACAAAGACGTAGACACTCTGAAAGATTTCGTACAAGAAAACGGCAAGATTATGCCTGCACGTTTGACAGGTACTAAAGCACTGTACCAGCGTCAAGTTGACACAGCGATCAAGCGCGCACGCTACTTAGCGTTGTTGCCTTACACTGATCTGCACACAGCGTAATTGACGACCAAGTATTAGGAGAAAAATATGCAAGTTATTCTGATGGATAAAGTCGTTAATCTCGGCAACCTGGGTGATGTAGTTCGTGTAAAAGACGGTTATGCACGTAACTTCCTGATTCCACAACGTATGGCACGTCGTGCTACTGCAGCTGCTATCGCTGAATTTGAAGCAAAGCGTGCAGATCTGGAAAAAGCTGCTGCTGAGAAATTGGCTGCTGCACAGGCTCAAGGCGAAAAACTGGAAGGTTCTACCGTTCAAGTTGCTCAAAAAGCAGGTGTTGATGGTCGTTTGTTTGGTTCCGTAACTAACTTCGACATCGCTGAAGCCCTGGTAAAACAAGGTTTCACAGTTGAAAAATCTCAAGTGCGTCTGCCACAAGGCCCACTGAAAGTAGTTGGCGAGCACGCAGTATCTGTTGCATTGCACACAGACGTTGTTGTGAACGTGACTATCTCTGTTGTTGCTGAACAAGCTTAAGCTTAGTTCGCTTCAAAAAAAGCCGGGTTTAACCCGGCTTTTTTATTTTCTGCAAATAAATAATTTATACAATTTCAGCTTTGTTGTTATGTATAGACAGCGCAAATCGGCTTGTTTTGTGTTGTTAGGGAAATTGATTTAGCAGGTATAATGCGCGCCATGAAAGCAGCTTCTGACCCACAACTCGACGCGCTACGCGTACCTCCTCATTCCATCGAAGCAGAGCAATCTGTGCTCGGTGGTTTGTTGCTCGACAACGCGGCATGGGACCGTATTGCCGACTTCATCAGTGAAGAGGATTTCTATCGTTATGACCACAGGATTATTTTCCAATGCATGGTCAAACTGATTAACAGTTCCCGTCCGGCCGACGTAATCACCGTGTATGAAGCACTGAGCGTGCAAGGAAAGGCGGAAGAGGCTGGTGGTCTGACCTATTTGAATGCCTTGGCGCAAAATACTCCCTCGGCAGCAAATATCCGGCGTTATGCTGAGATTGTGCGTGATCGTGGTGTATTGCGGAAATTGATCACTGTTTCCGATGAAATTGCAGGCAATGCCTTTAATCCTCAGGGCAAAGAAGTGAAGCAAATGCTGGATGAGGCGGAATCAAAAATTTTCGCTATTGCAGAAGAAGGTGCGCGCGGAGCACAGGGGTTTCAGGCAATTCAGCCTTTGCTCACACAAGTGGTTGAGCGGATAGATGAGCTGTATAACCGTGACAATCAGAATGATATTACCGGTGTCCCGACTGGATTTGTTGATCTGGATAAGATGACTTCAGGTTTGCAGCCCGGTGATCTGGTGATTGTTGCTGGTCGTCCTTCTATGGGTAAGACGGCGTTCTCGCTGAATATCGGTGAAAACGTGGCCATTGACAGCGGTTTGCCAGTCGCGGTGTTTTCGATGGAGATGGGCGGCGCGCAGTTAGCGATGCGTATGTTGGGCTCAGTTGGGCGTCTTGATCAAAGCCGTTTGCGTATCGGTAAGCTGTCGGATGAAGACTGGCCTAAACTCACGCATGCGATTCAGAAGATGAATGAGGCGCAGTTGTATATCGATGAAACGCCGGCATTGAGTTCGATAGAATTGCGTGCCCGCTCCAGGCGTTTAGCGCGTCAGTGCGGTAAGCTGGGCTTGATCATCGTCGATTACTTGCAGCTGATGTCGGCTAACGTAGCGGGTGAAAACCGCGCTACAGAAATTTCAGAAATTTCCCGAAATCTGAAAGGTCTGGCCAAGGAATTGAATTGCCCAGTGATTGCCTTGTCGCAGCTGAACCGCTCGCTGGAGCAGCGTCCGAATAAGCGTCCGGTCATGTCAGATTTGCGTGAATCCGGCGCTATTGAGCAGGATGCGGACGTGATCATGTTTATTTACCGCGATCAGGTCTATAACCCTGATTCTCCTGATAAGGGTACGGCGGAAATCATTATCGGTAAGCAGCGTAACGGTCCGATAGGCAGTGTGCGCTTAACTTTCCTGGGTGAGTACACCAAGTTTGATAATTACGTGGGTTCCTTGTCTATTTACGGAGACAGCGAGTCCTGATGTAGCTGTGCATCATGTAAAGATGCGCGGGTTTTGTTTTTTGTTTTTTTGTTTTCGACCAATTGAATCCATGAAATTGGTTCTTGTAATTTTCTATTTTCAGTGAGAAAAAAATGTTTGGACGTTTGATGCCTACCGAAGGCAAATTCTTTGAGCTTTTCAACCAGCACGCTGATTTGTGTGTCAAAGGTTCTAAAGAAATGCTGGCTTTGATGACCAATTTCGACGATCTCGAAAACCGTGTTCATGCGATAGAAGGTATAGAAAAACAAGCTGATGCGGTGACTTACAACACCATCGAGTTACTGCATAAGACATTTATCACGCCGATAGACCGCGATGATATTCATAAGCTCATCACACGCATGGATGATATTCTGGATTTGCTGGAAGATGCAGGGCAAACCATCTCCTTGTACGACATCCGTGAAATCACGCCTGAAGCCAAGCGCCTGGCTGAACTGTGCCTGGCTTGTGCGGAAAAAGTCAAAGCAGCCGTAGGCCTGCTGCATAACATGAACAACTCGCGCGAAATTCTGACGATTTGTGAAGAAATCGACCGACTGGAATCGGATGCGGATCATGTGATGCGCGCAGCGATGTCCAAGCTGTTCCGCGACGAACCTGATGTGCGCAATCTGATCAAACTCAAAGCGATCTATGAAATTTTGGAAACCGTGACTGACCGTTGCGAAGACGTCGCGAATATCATCGAAGGCATTATTGTAGAGAACGCATAATTTCCCCGCCTGGATAGTGTTTGACCGGTCAGCCTGCGGGCTGATCAGGATTGATTGATCGGGGCCGGCAGTTTTGCCGGCGCTATATAGAGCAGATAGAGCAGAGTAAATTTCATGCAAACTTTACAAATTAGCATATATGTCATTGCAGGCTTAGTTGTGCTGGCATTGCTATTTGATTTTATGAACGGCTTTCACGACGCAGCGAATGCGATCGCAACTGTCGTTTCAACCGGCGTGCTGAAGCCGCAGACAGCAGTTGCGATGGCGGCCTTTTTCAATGTGATCGCGATAGTGTTCTTTAAATTAAAAGTCGCTGCGATGATAGGGAAGGGCACCATAGAACCGTGGGCAATTGATCATTATGTGATTTTTGGTGCCCTGGTCGGTGCTGTATTCTGGAATTTGGTGACCTGGTATTTTGGTATCCCATCCTCATCTTCGCATGCTTTGATTGGTGGCCTGGTGGGTGCGGCTGTGGCTAAGTCAGGCACTGCGGCACTGATTTCTTCAGGCCTGATCTGGACGATCAGCTTCATCGTTTTGTCCCCTTTGCTGGGTTTCCTGCTGGGTTCGCTGATGATGTTGCTGGTATCCTGGGTATTCGTACGTTCCACGCCGATGAAGGTCGATAAATGGTTCCGTCGTCTGCAACTGGTGTCGGCATCCATGTATAGTCTGGGACATGGTGGTAATGATGCGCAAAAAACTATGGGTATCATCTGGATGTTGCTGATTGCTGGCGGGTATTCCAGTACGCATGACGCGATGCCACCGATGTGGGTGATCTTGTCTTGCTATGCGGCGATAGGTATGGGGACTTTGTTTGGTGGCTGGCGTATTGTGAAAACCATGGGCCAGAAAATCACCAAGCTGAAACCTGTTGGTGGCTTTTGTGCTGAAACTGGCGGTGCGATTACGCTGTTCATCGCAACTGCAATGGGTATTCCAGTGTCAACCACGCATACGATTACCGGCGCGATTGTTGGCGTCGGCTCTTCACAAAAAATGTCTGCAGTACGCTGGGGTGTTGCGGGCAATATTGTGTGGGCCTGGGTGCTGACGATACCAGCGTCTGCGTTTGTCGCAGCGATAGCCTGGTGGATAGGTAAGCAAATTCTGTAATAAAAAAACCGGAGTCAACTCCGGTTTTTTTATGTCTGCTTGCATGGCTGGGGCTGGCTCACATTTGTTTGAACAGGTGCACAAAACTCCTGCTGACTTCCAGCTTTTCAGTTGACCCCTTTATTTGCACCAGATGACGTCCGCGCAGATCTCGTACCACGCCTGAAATGGCTTTGGCATTGACCAGCGTAGAGCGGTGAATTTGCCAGAACAGCGCAGGATCCAGTTCTTCAGCCAGGTCGCGCACCGGTTTTCTGATCAGCGCTTCATAGTTACTGGTTTGTACCCGGGTATACTTCTCATCTGACTGGAAAAACAAAATTTCTTCTACCGGGATCAGGCGCAGCTCCTGACCTATCGAGGCCTGTATCCATTGTAGATACGCCGGTTTGCTGGCAATACCCATTTGCTTAGCCAGTTGTCCGAGTAGCTGACTCATGTCTGCAGGCTGGGTCTGTGTCTGTAGGCGTGCCTTGAGGCGTTCTATTGTTTTACCAAGGCGCTCCAGGTCTGCAGGTTTTAATACGTAATCGACCGCACCGTGCTCGAAGGCTTGAATCGCATACTGATCATAGGCTGTGATGAAGACGATGTGGGTCTGGTTGCCTATCTCTTTGGCTGCTTCAAGGCCTGTTTTAATCGGCATACGGATATCGAGAAACACCAGGTCAGGGCGATGTTGAGCGACTAGCTGTATCGCTTCTTCCCCATTTTTCGCTTCGTCCAGTATCTGTAATTCAGGCCAGGCCTGTTCCAGGCGCGACCGCAACTGGTCGCGCATCAATCGTTCATCATCGGCAATAATCGCGGTTGGCATAGGCTATTCAATGGGCTAATTCGTAAGGAATTTCTATCGTGACACAGACACCGCCAGGCTGGTTAGGGGTAATGATCATCTGTGCTTTTTCTTTATATAATAATTTCAAGCGTTCGCGGATATTTTGCAATCCCAGTCCGGTGCCATTGCTGGGCATAGCGCCGAAGCCCAGGCCATCATCGGTCACAGAGACGCGCAATTTGCTATGAGCGACTTCAACCCGGAACTGGATGGTGCCGCCTTCTGCCTTACATTCCAGGCCATGCTTGATGGCGTTTTCTACCAGCGATTGCAGCATCATAGGCGGGAAGGACGCGCTTCTTAAACCCTCCGGCATCACAAAGTCTATGTTCAACCGTTCCTCCATGCGCATTTTCAGCAGATCCAGATAGGATTTGATCATGTCAGCTTCACGCCCGAGATTGGTGGTAGAGGCGTTTTCCCGCATTTGTGGTAACACCGCGCGCAGATAGCTGATCAGGCAGCGCTGCATGGCTGCTGCGCGCGGCGGATCGGTTTCTATCAGATGTTCGACTGAGGCCAGGGTGTTGAACAAAAAGTGCGGTTCAACCTGCGCTTGCATCATCTGCATCTGCGCTTCACTGACCTGGCGCAGCAGCGATTCCCGTTCTGCTGCGAGACCTGCTTCTTTGGCTTTCTCTTCCGCGCGCACCTTACCACCCATCAGAATCTTCATGCCAAACAAACCGAAGATGGCCAGCAGCACAAAATTGGCGAACCATTTTGATGAGGTTTTCTTATAGCTTCTGACTTCTTCATCGGCGGCATCGGCGACTGCATTATTGATTTCGTTGCTGATCTCACGCGCGACTTCTGGTGGCAACTTAATATGGATATCGTCACCAGTCCTGATTTCATGCGCTCCCGGTTGCGCGGGCGTGGCTGGAGTTGCCGGAGCAGCCGGTGTTGCCGGCATGCCAGATGAATTGATCGCTTCCGGTTCAGTCAAAACTCTGACCCCATTTTCGTCGATTTCTATCTGCTTACCTTTGCCATCGCCGCCGGGTTTACGGATGCGGATGCCGGTCTCGTCTATGTCGATATTGGCATCGCCTTCTATGGTATGTGAATTCTTTTTACTCTTCTTACTTGGACTTTTGCTGACAACAATACTCTCTTCAGACGTGAATATGGTGTCTTGCAGGATGGCACCTGCAGCCATGAGCAGAATCGCAAAAATGAAGAACTTCCACCAGGAAAGCTGGGTTACCCATGCTGCCGTTTTATCAAAGCTACGGCTCAGCCAGCCACTGAAATCGCTGAGTAGTGTTTTAAGCGTGTCTGCTGTGTTTGGATTCATGATTTACTCTCTTCTAAAGGCGCTGGTCTATCCAGCCTCTGGACATCCGGTGCAAAGCAACTTACATGTCTGTACTCTAAAGAAATGTAGGTTGCTTTGCCACGAGATTGCGATAGGGAGTAAAAAGCGGGGGATAGAATGCCAATCAGGGAAACTCCATCGTATGCAATGCGCAGAGTCAGCGTTGATGGGCGCTCAGGTTTTGTTGCTGCACACGTTGCTGCAGCCAGGCACGCAAGTCTTGCTGAGTCAGCGGTTTTGCATAGAAATAGCCTTGCGCGAGGAAGCATCCGTATTCTTGCAGTGTGTTGGCCTGCATCTGGTTTTCAACGCCCTCAGCAATGATAGTCAGACCCAGGTTTTGACCTAACTGGACGATCATTTTGGCGATACTGCCTTCACTTGCATCTTGCTGGATATCGTTGACAAATGCGCGGTCTATCTTGAGTTTGTCGACATCCAGTTTTTGCAGGTGACTCAACGATGAAAATCCCGTTCCGAAATCGTCAATTGAGATATTGACCCCGAGCTGCTTGATCTGATGCAGTGTTTTGATCAGCAAGTCCGGGTCCTTCATTGCCATAGATTCGGTGATTTCCAGTTCTACAAACTCAGGCGGCGCCTTGGTGTCTTGCAAAGCTTTGTGCAGGGATTGCATAAACAAAGGATGGGAAAACTGGGCTTGCGAGACATTGATCGCCATCTGAAATTCTGTATATCCTATACTACGCAGATGAACCAGTTCATACAAAGCGCTGCGCAGCACCCATTCGCCGATGTCGACGATCAGGCCAGAATATTCAGCGATAGGAATGAACTGATCCGGAGGAATAAATTTCCCCTCGTCGGTACGCCAGCGTAACAGCGCTTCCGCACCCAAGGCTTTACCCGTGCGCATGTCTATTTGTGGCTGGTACACCAGGAACAGGCGCTCATGTTCAAAAGCGGCACGTAAAGCGTGCATCAGCAGAACCCGTTCCCGGATTTCCACTCCCATGCTGCGGGTAAAGTATTCATAACCGCCGCGTTGATTAGTCTTGGCACGTTTGAGCGCAATATTGGTGTCTTTTAAGGCTTCTGAGCCATCGCCTTCATAGTCGTCGAGTTTGATCAGACCTATCGTTGCAGATAGCTGCACGTCCTGATGGTCGACCTGGAAAGGCGTGGTAAAGAGCTTGAGTATCGTATCAGGATTGACCAGATTCTGATCTCCCAGCAGCGCAAACGTATCGCTGCCGACCCTGGCCAATTGGCATTGTGTGCCGAAATGGTTGAACAGGCGCTGCGCCACCGCATACAGCAGTAAATCACCGAACTGATGCCCCAGTGCGTCATTGGTTTCTGCAAAATGGTCGATGTCGATCAGTGACAGTGCGCTCTTTTCCTTCAGCGGTGAGCTCAGGGTTTCGTTTAAGGTCTGTAGTAACTTGAGGCGATTCGCTAAGCCGGTCAGCAAATCATAAAAAGCATAATTATGCAGACGTGAATTCAAAATCACATTGTCCAGACCGACCGAGACGTTACCGCAGAAAACCTCAAGCAGGCGTCTGTCCATTTCGTTCAGTTGCAGACCGTTTTCCAGGAATAGCGTGAAGTCTTTTTTCTCTGCATTATTGAAATACAGCGCGGTCATGTCGGCTTCATAAATACTCTGCTTGCCGCTCAGTGAGCGGCTGACCAGATCCAGCACGGCTGGGCGGTCGAGGTCGGCCAGTGAACGGTCTACCAGATGGGATAAGCCAGCGGTTGATGCGATGATATGCAGATCATTGACCGTATCTTGTTCGCCCAGCGGGTTTTGCCGTACACAGACAAATCCCTCAGTGTCGAGGTTAAGCAGTCCAGTAATCTGGGTCAGAACGCCACAGGCAAAATTCTGCAAACCATGTTTCGCCATCAGCTCTGTGCTGGCATTAATAATTAACTCAAGACCACGGCGACTGGCACTGATGGAGCAGATTTGCTCGTAGGAGCGGATAGCTGAAGTGACAGCGGTATACAGTTTAGTACGCGTTAACTCGGATTTTGTTTTGTAGTCGTTGATATCATAATCGCGGATAGCGTCAATTTCAGGTGCATAGCCTGGCTGACCGGTACGCAAAATGATGCGTACATCAGCGAGCTGCAGCGTTTTCCGAATGTAATTGACTAACTGCAGGCCGGCATCTTCATGCTCCATCACCACGTCGAGCAGGATGATGGCGATATCCTTTTCTTTTTGCAGAATTTCTCGTGCTTCGGCAGCTGAGTAAGCATGCACAAAGCTCAGCGGCCGATGTTGTATTTCGAGGCTGCCCAGTGCAAAGGTTGTTGCCGAGTGGACGTCAGGATCATCATCGATAATCATGATCCGCCAGCTCGCCTGGGTCTGCGAAACTGCCGAAAACTCATCGTGATCTGGCTCGTCAAGGAAAACCAGATCGTCTTCGGTAGATTGAATCGGTGAATTCATCGGAAATGCAGCTCCATACTGGACGTTTTTCTGTGGGGGGCGATTGAAATCGTTCCTTGCGGAACTATGACATTAAAAACGATGCCAGCCAAGTCTTAAGTTTTTTTATTTGGCAATAATAAAACACTCTTTACGCCTAAGTGACATCAATTAACGAATAATTTTAAAATTGCCAACGACTACCTTGGTTTTCCAATGGCTGCGTGCATGCGGCATACCGTAACACTGTTAGAATGCCCCATCAATCCGACTAACCCGAACTGCAAAAAGAATTATGTCTGGTAATACATTTGGAACCTTGTTTACGGTAACTACCTTTGGTGAATCGCATGGTCCGGCGATTGGTTGTGTGGTGGATGGTTGTCCACCGGGGCTGGAATTGTCCGAGGCTGACATACAGCTGGAGCTGGACCGGCGCAAGCCTGGCACTTCACGTCATGTGACGCAGCGGCAGGAGCCGGACACGGTGGAGATTTTGTCTGGTGTGTATCAGGGTAAAACAACCGGAACCCCGATCGCGCTGCTGATACGGAATCAGGATCAACGTAGTAAGGACTACGGCAATATCACTGAAACTTTCCGCCCGGGTCATGCTGATTTTACGTACTGGAATAAGTACGGTATACGCGATCCGCGTGGTGGCGGGCGCTCATCCGCTCGTTTGACTGCCCCCGTGGTTGGTGCGGCAGCAATCGCCAAAAAATGGTTGAAGCTCAAGTTCGGCACTGAATTTAAAGGTGGCATGACGCAACTGGGTGATATCGTGATTCCGCTGGAATCCTGGGGGCATACAGCCGCCAATCCTTTTTTTGCACCGACCGCCGACCAGGCACTGATCACGCGCCTGGAAGATTACATGGATGCCTTGCGTAAGGACGGTGATTCTATAGGCGCAAAAATCGATGTAGTCGCACAGAACGTACCGGTCGGGCTCGGGGAACCGATTTACGACAAGCTGGATGCTGAAATTGCTTACGCCATGATGGGGATCAATGCGGTCAAGGGTGTGGAGATTGGTGCCGGATTTCGCTGTGTGGCACAAAAAGGCTCTGAGCATGGCGATGAACTCACGCCTGAAGGTTTTCTGTCGAATAACGCGGGTGGTATTTTGGGTGGCATCTCGACCGGCCAGGACATCACGGTATCGATCGCGATTAAGCCGACTTCATCGATACGTACCCCGCGCCGCTCGGTCGATAAGGATGGCAATCCCGTCATGGTGGAGACTTTTGGGCGACATGATCCCTGTGTTGGTATCCGTGCTACGCCAATTGCAGAGGCGATGCTGGCACTTGTGTTGATGGATCATGTGCTGCGTCATCGTGCTCAATGCGGCGATGTTGTCTGAGACTGACTGGGTTCTCGGCCTGGTTGTCTGTGAGGCCGCGGACTAGCCGTCTAACGGTTCCGGTCGTCCTGATGCCTGCAGCCTGTACCGGAGCGGGCATCGCTGGTGCCAGCTAAATTTTTTCCAGATTTCACGTCACTGTTCTTATCTGCTGGCGCAGCAGGTTTTGCGGTAGATTTCCATTGCGAAATATTGAACGGAATTCGCGTGCAGTCCTGGAAAAATACCATTCAATATTTGGTATATAAGCTAATAGCTGATTTTTATATTGAATTTCATCGCACCATTTTGGCTGCTTTTTTGGTTTTGCATCGCACAATTGTGGCATAATCAAATGCGAAAAAAATGTAAGTCCACGCTTCTTTATCATCTTTACACTCTCTATTTAGAACATTCTTCAGGCTTCAGATTATGCTCAAAACGCTCTATGACAAATTATGGGAATCTCACGTTGTTCATTCCGAAGATGATGGCACCGCAATCCTATACATAGATCGTCATTTGCTACATGAAGTCACGAGTCCTCAGGCTTTTGAAGGCTTGAAACTGGCTGAACGTCAGCCATGGCGTAATGCAGCTAATCTGGTCGTGGCCGATCATAATGTGCCGACCACCAATCGTGCAGGTGGCATAGAAGATCCGGTTTCACGGCTGCAGGTAGAGACGCTGGATGCGAATGCGCGCCAGTACGGTCTGACTTATTTCGGTATGAATGACAAGCGTCAGGGTATCGTGCATGTGATCGGACCTGAGCAAGGTGCAACGCTACCCGGTATGACGGTTGTGTGCGGTGACTCGCATACTTCCACTCATGGTGCGTTTGGCTGTCTGGCGCATGGTATCGGTACCTCAGAAGTGGAACACGTGCTGGCAACCCAGACACTGATCGCCAAAAAATCCAAATCGATGCTGGTGCAGGTTGACGGCGTTTTGCCTAAGGGCGTTACCGCTAAAGACATCGTACTGGCAGTAATCGGTCGCATCGGTACAGCTGGCGGCACTGGCTACGCGATAGAGTTTGCCGGAACCGCAATCCGTGCTTTGTCGATGGAAGGTCGTATGACCATCTGTAATATGGCCATCGAAGCTGGAGCGCGCGCCGGTATGGTCGCGGTTGATCAGACCACGATAGATTATGTACATGGTCGTCCGTTCTCGCCGGTGGGCCCGCATTGGGATCGTGCGGTCGAGTACTGGAAAACGCTGCATTCCGATGCAGGCGCTAAATTTGATCTGGTCGTTACATTGAACGCGGCAGAAATCCTGCCGCAGGTGACTTGGGGCACATCGCCGGAAATGGTGGTGGCTATCGATGCGCGCGTGCCTGATCCTGATCTGGAAAAAGATCCGGTCAAACGTGATGCGATAGAAAAAGCACTGGTATATATGGCACTGAAGCCAAACACAGCGATTTCTGATATCCGGATTGATAAGGTCTTTATCGGTTCCTGCACCAATTCCCGTATCGAGGATTTGCGCGAAGCGGCTGCTGTCGTCAGAGGTAAATTCCGCGCCTCAAACGTCAAACTGGCGATGGTTGTGCCTGGCTCGGGTTTAGTCAAAGAACAGGCTGAACGTGAAGGTCTGGATAAAATTTTCCGTGATGCTGGCTTTGAATGGCGTGAACCGGGATGCTCTATGTGCCTGGCCATGAATGCAGACCGCCTGGAGCCGGGCGAGCGTTGCGCTTCTACTTCTAACCGTAATTTTGAGGGACGTCAGGGGCAGGGCGGTCGCACGCATCTGGTTTCTCCGGCGATGGCAGCTGCGGCTGGTATTGAGGGGCACTTTGTTGATGTGCGCCGCGTATCCTGATTCTGCAAAATAAGTAAAAGGAAATAGTATGAAAAAATTATTCGCCCTGATCCTCTGTGCCTGCGCCCTGTCAGCTTGCAATACCGTGCAAGGTATTGGTAAGGATGTCAAAAAAGCCGGTGAGGCGGTTGAGAACGCAGCTAAAAAATAAGAAAAATACGACTGGTTAGCTATATGGAAAAATTCACTTTATTAAATGGTCTGGTCGCTCCTATGGACAGAGCGAATGTCGACACAGATGCGATCATTCCCAAGCAGTTCCTGAAGTCGATCAAGCGTTCCGGCTTTGGTCCTAATTTATTTGATGAATGGCGTTATCTCGATCACGGCGAGCCGGGTATGGATAATAGTCAGCGTCCGCTGAATCCGGATTTTGTCCTGAATCAGCCGCGCTATCAGGGCGCTTCGGTACTGTTGGCGCGTAAAAATTTCGGCTGTGGCTCTTCGCGTGAACATGCGCCCTGGGCGCTGGAACAGTTCGGATTCAAGGTCATTATTGCGCCAAGTTTTGCCGATATTTTCTTTAATAACTGCTATAAAAATGGCTTGTTACCAGTTGTGCTGAGTGAGGCGCAAGTAGATCAGTTATTCAATCAGGTGAAGGCTTTCCCTGGTTTTCATCTAGTGGTCGATCTGAGTCAGCAGACCGTTAGCACAAGCGATGGCGCGCTCAGTTTCAGTTTTGAGATAGATCCTTTCCGCAAATACTGCCTGATGAATGGTTTGGATGATATTGGACTGACGCTGCGTCATGCAGACAAAATCAGGGCGTTTGAAGAGCGTCATTTGCAAGCGCAGCCCTGGTTGCAAAACACTATTTAAACGGATTGGTATCCAGTCGCCGCATATAGTGCGTGCCTGGTGCCAGTTCTGTCTATCTGCCGCTCAGCCGGCAGCTTAAGGAAAAAAGAAAAAATGAAAATTGCAATTTTGCCCGGCGATGGCATTGGTCCGGAAATCGTAGAGCAGGCAGTGCATGTGCTCAAAGCACTCGATGAACAGTTTGAAATGGAGACGGCACCGGTTGGTGGTGCAGGATATGAAGCCTCTGGCCATCCTTTGCCTGAGGCTACCCTGAAGCTGGCACAGGATGCGGATGCAGTGCTGTTTGGTTCAGTCGGTGACTGGAAATACGATACGCTGGAGCGTGCATTGCGCCCTGAGCAGGCTATCCTCGGTTTGCGTAAAAATCTGAAGCTGTTCGCGAATTTGCGTCCGGCGATACTGTATCCGGAGCTGGCGGGTGCTTCCACACTGAAGCCAGAAGTGGTTTCTGGGCTCGATATTCTGATTATCCGTGAACTGACCGGTGATATTTATTTTGGTCAGCCACGCGGTGTGCGTGAGTGTCCGGATGGCCCGTTCAAAGGTGAGCGCGAAGGTTTCGATACCATGCGCTATGCGGAAACCGAGATCCGCCGTATTGCGCATGTCGCTTTCCAGACTGCGCAGAAACGTGGCAAGCGTCTGACCAGCGTCGATAAAGCGAATGTATTGGAAACTTTCCAGTTCTGGAAAGATATCGTGACCGATGTGCATCGCGAATATCCGGATGTGGCACTGGATCATATGTATGTCGACAACGCGGCGATGCAATTGGTGCGTGCACCGAAGAAGTTTGACGTGATCGTAACTGGCAATATGTTCGGCGATATTCTGTCGGATGCGGCAGCGATGTTGACCGGTTCTATCGGCATGTTGCCGTCCGCATCGCTGGATGCGAACAATAAGGGCTTGTATGAACCTTCGCATGGCTCGGCGCCGGATATCGCGGGTAAAGGGATTGCTAATCCGCTCGCAACTATCCTGTCGGCGGCGATGATGTTGCGTTATTCGCTAAATAAGGCAGAGCAGGCGGACCGTATTGAGGCGGCTGTCAAAACGGTGCTGGCTCAGGGTTTGCGTACGCCGGATATTTACGAAGCTGGTACCACTAAAGTGGGAACGGCAGAGATGGGGCAGGCGGTGGTGGCGGCGTTAGCGCGTTAAAGTCGCCGGAGACGATGAAAGCAGGTGCAGGCTATCCTGCAATTTAAAGGAAAAATGATGAAACTGGTTGGTTTAGTTGGTTGGCGTGGCATGGTGGGTTCGGTTCTGATGCAGCGTATGCAGGAAGAAGGTGATTTTGCGCATATTGAACCCGTGTTCTTTTCGACATCAAATACTGGCGGTCAGGCGCCTGCGATGGCAAAAAATGAAAAGACACTGAAAGACGCAAATAATATTGATGAGCTCAAGAAGTGCGACATCATTATTACCTGCCAGGGCGGCGACTATACCAATGCAGTTTTCCCGCAATTGCGTGCAGCTGGCTGGAATGGTCACTGGATCGATGCCGCTTCCAGTCTGCGTATGAATGATGATGCGGTGATCGTGCTGGATCCGGTTAATCTGCCGGTGATCAAGGATGCACTGGTCAAAGGTCAGAAAAACTGGATCGGTGGTAATTGCACCGTCAGCTGTATGCTGATGGGTGTTGGCGCTTTGTACAAGGCGGGTCTGGTTGAGTGGATGAGTACCCAGACTTACCAGGCCGCGTCCGGTGGCGGTGCACAGCATATGCGTGAACTGCTGACCCAGTACGGCAGCTTAAATGCAGAAGTACGGGATTTGCTGGATGATCCTAAGAGTGCGATTCTGGAAATTGATCGCAAAATCATCGCTAAACAGCGCTCCTTCTCTGACGTGGAAACGGCTAATTTCGGCGTTCCGCTTGGTGGCTCTCTGATTCCCTGGATTGATAAAGATCTGGGCGATGGCATGTCCAAAGAAGAATGGAAGGGCATGGCTGAAACCAATAAGATATTGGGTCAGGGAGAGGCCTTTGGGTCGCAGGCAGTTCCGGTTGATGGTTTCTGCATCCGTATAGGTGCGATGCGTTGCCATAGTCAGGCATTGACTTTCAAATTGAAAAAAGATGTACCGGTCGCTGATATCGAGGCCATGATCGCTGCGGACAATGAATGGGTGAAAGTAGTGCCAAATACCCGGGAAGACAGTATCCGTGATCTGACGCCGGTTGCTGTTACCGGTACGATGACGATTCCGGTCGGACGTATCCGTAAATTAGCGATGGGTCCTGAGTATGTGGGTGCGTTTACTGTCGGTGATCAGTTATTGTGGGGGGCAGCAGAGCCTCTGCGCAGAATGTTACGTATTTTGATAGATTGATCAGACCGTTACATCTGGTAGCAAATTAAGTCAAAAAAGGGGGGTGTTTACCTCCCTTTTTTTATGATCAGTCCCTGTCTGGCGATTTACAATAGAGAACTTCTGTTAAATGGCTGCAACGTTTCCAGGGAGTAGAGTGCGGCTTACTGGCGTAATGTATTTACCCTGTGTATAAATAGCGTTAAGCTTGCACGGCTATGTGGCTAATGTTATCTTGAAACAATATTTGTTTCTTTTGGCTAAACTAGCTAATCCCAGCGAACCCCTGTTCGCCAAATTCCCAATATGTCTGACAAAATGCATAAACAAAAAAGAACATCTGTGATTTCTCTGGGACGCAAAGCCTTAGGCGTTGCTGTGGCTTCGACTTTGATGGTGATGTCTGGTGCACATGCTACAGGCATGGGACGACTGACTGTACTGTCCGCTCTGGGGCAGCCGCTGAAAGCTGAAATTGAGCTGACTTCGCCCAGCAAAGATGAAATCGGTGCCCTGGTACCCAAGCTGGCCTCAGCAGATGCGTATCGTCAGGCAAATATAGAATTCAATGCAGCTTTATTATCCCTGCGTTTCGCGATCGAACCTAAGGGTGCGGGTTATGTGATCAAGGTCAGCTCGACCCAGGCAATGAATGAGCCATTTGTAGATATGTTATTAGAAATGACATCTTCCAATGGTAAGCTGTTGCGCGAATACACTTTCCTGCTGGATCCGGCGGAGCTTAGAAATGGCCAGGCGCCGCAAGTGGCGCAACCTAATCCGGTAGCTGGCAAAGCCGCGCCGGACGCGGGTGGCCGTAGCTCGCAGGCACCTGCGATTGCGATTCAGCCTTCAGCTGCAAAAAAAAATAGTGCTGCGCCTGCAGCGCCAGTGCAAAAAAACGGCACTGAGCATGTTGTTAAGCCTGGTGATACCCTGAGTAAAATCGCTGGCAATTACAAGCCAGAGGGAGTTTCGCTGGATCAGATGCTGGTCGGCTTGTATCGTGCAAATCCTAATGCATTTACCGGAAAAAACATGAATCGCCTGCGTGCTGGCCAGATTCTGGTGGTGCCCGATGCTGATGCCGTCAAATCCAGTGCAGCAAGCAATGCCGAAGCCCATTCTGTGGTGATGGCGCATGCGGCTGATTTTAACTCTTACCGTGGTAAGTTAGCTGAGCAGGTTGAACGTGCACCTGCTGAAAAGCGTAATGCTGGTAAGCAAACGGCGAGTGGTTCCATCACCGCGAAAGTGAAGGAGTTGCCAACGCCAACCGGTGATTCACCGGATAAGCTGAAGCTCTCTAAAGCAGCTCCGGCCGATGCTAAAGGCGGTAAAGGTAAGGGTGTTGCTGAAGAAGATAAGATCGCCAAAGAAAAAGCCACGGCTGAAGCCAATAGTCGCCTCAAAGAACTGGAAAAAAATGTAGGCGATTTGCAGCGTCTGCTGGATGTAAAGAACAAGGATCTGGCTGCGAAAGAAGCCGAGCTGGCATCTAAAGCGAAACAGCAGGATAAGGCTGCTGCTCCGGTGGCTGCATCTGCTGCGGATAAGGCGAAAGTGGCTGCTTCAGTACCCGCAGTTGCGACGGCAACTGCTCCGGCTTCTGCTGCCAAAGCGCCTGACAGTGCCTCTGCTTCGGCAAGTGCGTCAGCGATGGCCTCAGCACCAGTGGTAGCAGCATCAGCCAGTGCGGCGGCAGCCAGCGATGCATCAGCCAGTGATAAACCAGTTGTGCGTCGTAAGCCGGTACCGCCGCCGCCACCTCCTGCGCCTGAGCCAAGTTTCTTCGAAAGCATATCTGACTGGTTGATGCCAGCTGGTATCGCTTTGATCGCAGTGCTCGGTGGTGCAGGTTTCTGGGCCAGCCAGCGTAAGAAAAAAATGCAGCAATTCGAAGACAGTATTCTGACTGGCTCCAGCATGAAGGCGAACTCCATGTTCGGCTCTACTGGTGGGCAGAGCGTGGATACCAATAACAGTGTCTTTAATTCGAATTTTGCGCCTTCCGCCAGTCAGCTCGATGCCAATGAGGTCGATCCGGTTGCTGAGGCAGATGTGTATATCGCCTATGGTCGTGATTCTCAGGCTGAGGAAATCCTGAAAGAGGCCTTGCGTACCCAGCCGGATCGTCATGCTGTGCGTCTCAAATTGCTGGAAATTTATTTTGCACGCAAAGATACCAAACAGTTTGAACGTCTTGCCAGTGAGTTGTATGGCATGACCAGCGGTGCGGGCGATGAGTGGGCGCAAGCTGCGTCTATGGGCGTCTCGCTGGAACCAGGTAATCCTTTGTATGCGGGTGGGCAACTGAAGCAGGATACCTCGATCGCTGCCGGCCTGGGTAATTCGACTCAGCCTTTGGAGGATCTGGATCCGGATGCACTGCTGGGGAACTCCTTATCGCGCGATATGCTGGAAGCGATCAGTATCATAGATACCGCATCCCATGCAGAAAACAAAGATACTGCTGACTCAGCTGCCAATGCTGCAGCGGATGTGGTGGATCCAGTCCAGCCACTCGATGCCGGTGCACTGGACTTTGATCTGGGTCTGGATCTGGCTGAAGTGCCGCAAATTCCGGAGCCTGTGTCTGCTGCCTCTCAGCGGGAGCCAGAGCCTGTGCCTGAGGTGGATTTTGGTACCATTGATTTTGATTTTGGTGATGCGAAACCGGTCGCTGAAGTTGCTGCAGCTGTTGAGCCAGTGGCCGCGCCAACAGACGAAAGCCATGCGCTGGATTTTGATCATGTCGATCTGGGTGCACTCGATTTTGCCTTGTCTGATGCGGGTACAGAGCAGCCAGCCAGCCAGGTTGAAGAGCCATTGGCCGTGCTGACACTGCCTGCAGAAGATGAGCAGCATTCTGATGCGGCTGAACATCCTGCTGAGCAGCAAGATGCCGATCATGCTTCGGCATTTGAGTTTGATTTGTCTGGCATCAGTCTGGATCTGCCTTCCGATGCGCCTGCTGCAGAGGCTCACGCAGAGGAAGATAATGCTGAGATGTCAACCAAGCTGGATCTGGCAGTGGCTTATCAGGAAATTGGCGACAAAGAGGGCGCTAAGGAATTGCTGGACGAAGTCCTGAAGGGTGGCAGTGCAGCTCAAAAAGAAAGAGCAAATGCCATGTTGTTGCAGTTGGCATAAAACAGGGTAAACTCTGGACGGGCGCCACGATAGTTGGCGCCCGTTTTTCTTTTTTGCGTAAGTCATATTTGGGGAAGAGTGTTTGTGAAGCGATTAGTATTGGGAGTGCAATATGATGGCCAGGGGTGGCGTGGGTGGCAGACACAGCCCTCCGGAGATACTGTGCAGGATGCGCTGGAACGTGCTTTGCTCCGCTTTACCAATCAGGAAATACGTACTTTATGCGCTGGTCGCACCGATGCGGGTGTGCATGGGCTGGAGCAGGTCGTGCACTTTGATACTGAGCTCAGCCGTACTCCGTATTCCTGGGTAAATGGTGTGAATGCCTTTTTGCCACCTACGGTTGCGGTGCAGTGGGCGAAAGAGCTGGAGTTCGATGCTGAGGATCAGAATCAGTTTCACGCACGTTTCAGTGCGCGTGCCAGAACCTATCATTATGTTTTGCATAACAGTAAAATCCGTTCGCCAATGTGGATAGGGCGGGCAGGTTGGGTATTCCGGCCGCTCGATCTGGCGCTGATGCAGCAGGGGGCTGCGCATTTGCTGGGTGAGCATGATTTTTCTGCGTTCCGCGCGGCTGAATGTCAGGCCAAGTCACCAGTCAAGCACATGTATGAAATACAGATACGTCAGCATGGCGAATTGTTTGTCTTTACCCTCAAGGCCAGTGCCTTTTTGCATCACATGGTCAGAAACATAGTCGGCTCCCTTATTTTTGTTGGTACCGGAAAGCGCGCGCCAGATTGGGTGGCGGAAGTGCTGGCCAGCCGTGATCGCAGTGTTGCAGCACCCACTTTTATGCCGGATGGCTTGTATCTGGCCAAAATTGATTATGAAGAAAAGTGGATGTTGCCCCAGCCTGAGGCGGCGCTGATCCCTGGTTTCTTGTCGCTTTTGGCGTAAATGCGTCTTGTTCTCTGGTAAATACTCGGTTTTCGGTCTTGAATTCCGGTAAAATGGCGCTTTGCAAAACCCAAACAGAAGGCGCTCGCCTGGGGAAAGTTGCCCAGACCGGAGCGCTTTTTTTTAGCCGGTACCGCTTCACATATAGAATTTTTAGCAATCTCAATGAATAACATCCGGAATTTCTCTATCATCGCCCACATTGATCATGGTAAATCAACGCTGGCGGATCGCATCATTCAATTATGTGGTGGCCTGTCTGACCGCGAAATGGAGGCACAAGTCCTCGATTCGATGGATATCGAACGTGAGCGCGGAATTACGATTAAGGCGCAGACTGCCGCTTTGCATTACAAAGCACGTGATGGTCAGGTGTATAACCTGAACCTGATTGATACTCCGGGTCACGTCGACTTCAGCTATGAGGTGAGCCGCTCCTTATCCGCTTGTGAAGGCGCATTGCTGGTGGTGGACGCGTCCCAGGGTGTGGAAGCGCAAACTGTAGCGAACTGCTATACCGCGATTGAGCTGGGTGTTGAAGTGGTACCTGTGCTAAATAAGATAGACTTGCCGTCCGCCGATCCAGCCAATGCCTGTTCCGAAATTGAAGAAGTCATCGGCATTGATGCGACCGAAGCAGTGCACTGCTCCGCTAAGACAGGTCTCGGTGTGGCCGATGTGCTGGAATCCCTGATTGCTAAAGTGCCGGCTCCTGTGGGTGATCCGACTGCGCCTTTGCAAGCTTTGATCATCGACTCCTGGTTTGATAACTATGTCGGTGTGGTCATGTTGGTACGTATCGTCAACGGTACTTTGCGTCCGAAAGATAAGATTCTGTTCATGGCAACAGAAGCCCAGCATCTGGTCGAAAGCGTCGGTGTATTTACGCCTAAATCCCTGAGCCGTGATCAGTTGACAGCCGGTCAGGTGGGCTTCGTGATTGCCGGTATTAAGGAATTGAAGGCAGCGAAAGTCGGCGACACCATTACGGTCGCGAACAACAAGGCCGCTGAACCTCTGCCTGGTTTTAAGGAAGTACAGCCACAGGTGTTTGCCGGTTTGTTCCCGGTCGAGGCAAATCAATACGATGCTTTGCGTGACTCGCTGGAAAAGCTCAAACTCAATGATGCGGCGCTGATGTATGAGCCGGAAGTGTCGCAGGCGCTGGGCTTTGGCTTCCGTTGCGGCTTCCTGGGCTTGCTGCACATGGAGATCGTACAGGAACGTCTGGAACGTGAATTTGATATGGATCTGATCACCACCGCACCGACCGTGGTGTATGAAGTGGTGATGGCTGATGGCAGTATCGCGATGGTGGATAATCCATCCAAGATGCCTGAACCGTCGCGTATCGAGGAAATTCGCGAACCTATCGTGACAGTTAACCTGTATATGCCGCAAGAGTATGTCGGTTCTGTGATTACCCTGTGTACCCAGAAGCGCGGTGTGCAGATGGATATGAGCTACCACGGCCGCCAGGTCAAGCTGACGTATGAAATGCCGATGGCAGAAATCGTACTGGACTTCTTTGATCGTCTGAAATCCACCTCACGCGGCTATGCGTCCATGGACTATGAGTTCAAGGAAAATCGTGCTGCCGACGTGGTTAAAGTCGATATGCTGATTAACAGTGAAAAAGTCGATGCGCTGGCGATTATTGTGCACCGTGCGAACAGCCAGTTCCGTGGTCGTGCAGTGGCTGCCAAAATGCGTGAACTGATTCCGCGTCAGATGTTTGATGTGGCGATTCAGGCTGCGATTGGCTCTAACATCATTTCCCGTGAAAATGTGAAAGCCTTGCGTAAAAACGTTTTAGCGAAGTGTTATGGTGGTGATATCAGCCGTAAGCGTAAGCTGCTCGAAAAACAAAAGGCCGGTAAAAAACGGATGAAACAAGTCGGTTCTGTGGAGATTCCACAAGAAGCATTCCTGGCGATTTTACAAGTGGACGAGAAATGAAATTTGCATTCATTCTGGGTAATTTCGCCCTGATATTGTTTGTGTTGACAGTCGGTACGGGTATCGTCTGGTGTCTGGATAAATTTGTATTTTCCAAGCAGCGTCGTGCTGCTGCAGATAAGGCTTTGGCAGAATTTGATGCACGGGTCGCCAAGCTGACTGCAGATGGCGTGAAGATGGAGCAGGGCAAGCGCGCTGAGCTGGAAGCGAATCTCTTGCGTCAGCCAACCTGGATCGAGTATTCAGGCAGCTTCTTCCCGGTGATTGCGATGGTGTTTTTCCTGCGCTCGTTTTTGTTCGAGCCATTTAAAATTCCTTCCGGCTCCATGATGCCTACGCTGCTGATTGGTGATCTGATATTGGTGAATAAATTCACGTACGGCATACGTTTGCCAGTGATCAACAAAAAAGTCATCGATCTGAATCAACCACAGCGTGGCGATGTGATGGTATTCAAGTATCCGCTGGATCCGACCGTAGACTACATCAAACGTGTGGTTGGTATACCTGGTGATAAAGTAGAGTACAAAAACAAGCGTCTGAGCATCAATGGTAAGCCTTTGCAATACGAGCAACAGCCAGATTTTCTGGACGAAATCAGTTATTCAAAGCAATTCACAGAAAACCTGACAGGTGTCTCGCATCGCATCCTGAACGATGAAACACGTCCGGCTTTCGTGAGTGATCCATTGAATTTCCCATATCGTCAGAACTGTAGTTATGATAGTGAGGGCTTTACCTGCGTGGTGCCAGAAGGCCATTACTTCATGATGGGCGATAATCGCGATAATAGTGCTGATGGCCGTATCTGGGGCTTTGTCCCGGATGAAAATATCGTCGGCAAGGCTTTCTTCGTCTGGATGAACTTCGGCGATGTGAAACGTATAGGCAGCTTTCATTAAGTCCTAGAATAAATGTTTGAATCAATGCTTGAATCAATGCTTGTAAAAGCACTTGGATAATCGGGAGAAAACAATATGAAACAGACCGGACAACAAACTTTGAAATCACAACAAGGTATTTCCTTGTTTGGATTGATTTTTTCCTTGGGCATCATCGTCCTGATCGCGATGCTGGCGATGAAAGTGGTGCCGACTGTGATTGAATACACTTCGGTTAAGAAAGCGATTGCATCGGCTAAGAATGCAGGCACGACCGCAAATGAAATTCAGACTGCTTTTGATAAACAGGCTGAAGTAAGCTATATCACCTCCATCTCTGGTAAAGAGCTGCAAATTTCCAAAGGCGATGAAGGTGTCGAGGTCAGCTTTTCGTATCAAAAGAAAATTCCTCTGGTCGGGCCAGCCAGCTTATTGCTCGAGTACCAGGGAACAACGGCAAGTCGTGGCGTGATCGCGAAAAAGCCAGAATAAGCAGACAGACGTATGAATCTTCAACTATTGCAAAAGAGACTGGGGCACCAGTTTAATAACCCCGCTTTATTGCAGCAGGCATTAACGCATCGTAGTCATAGCGTCACGCACAATGAGCGCCTCGAATTCCTTGGGGATTCGGTGCTCAACTGTGTGGTGGCGTCGCTGTTGTTTGATAGTTTTGCAGATATCGATGAAGGCGATTTATCGCGTGTCCGCGCCAATCTGGTCAAGCAGCAATCCTTGTTTGAAATCGCCCAAAGCATAGAATTATCGCAATTCCTGCGCCTGGGTGAAGGTGAGCTCAAGTCCGGCGGCTTCCGTCGTCCGTCTATCCTGGCCGATACGCTGGAAGCCTTATTCGGCGCGATTTTCCTCGATGCAGGATTCGATACTGCCAAGCGCGTGATCGAGGCCTTGTATCAACCGATTATGGCCACCGTCGACCCGACTACCTTGGGTAAAGACGCCAAAACCTTGCTGCAGGAATTTTTGCAAAGTAAGAAAATCGCACTGCCACAGTACAATGTGGTTGCGACTCATGGCGCGGCACATAATCAGGAATTCGAGATCGAATGCCTGGTGCCTAAACTCGATATTCAGGTATTTGGTACCGGTGGCAGTCGCCGTGCCGGCGAGCAGGCCGCAGCAAAGCGGGCACTGGAAACAGCAATTGCTGCGCTGGCAAAATCCCCCGCTGCACGCAAATCCAAGCCCAGAAGCGCACAATTAAAATTAGCCGGTATCGCGACGCCGCAGCAGGATAATCCAGCGCCGTCAGAAAAACCGGTATCGCAGCAAGAACCAGGCGCAACAGAAAAAGCGCCTGCCGCGAAATCCCATCCTAAATCAGCCTGAGTCTTCCCATGAATGAAATCACAGACAACCCAGAATTTCGTTGTGGGTATATTGCTATTGTCGGTCGTCCTAATGTCGGTAAATCGACCTTAATGAACGCGCTGATCGGCGCCAAGGTCAGTATCACTTCGCGTAAAGCGCAGACTACCCGTCACCGTATCACTGGCATACAAACCAAAGATCAGACCCAGTTTGTCTACATCGATACGCCGGGTTTTCAGACCCGCCATTCGAATGCGCTGAACCGCACGCTGAACCGCACCGTTACCACCACCTTAACTGCCGCTGACGTGATTTTGTACATCATCGAAGCGGGCACGTTTGGCCCGGCTGATCAGCAAGTGATCGAGCTGCTGCCTAAGAACGTGCCTTGCATCCTGGTGATTAACAAGTCTGACCGTATCAAAGATAAAGCCGTCATGATGCCGTTCGCGCAGAAGGTGGCGGCTGCGTTCCCGTTCACTGCGATTGTGCCGGTATCTGCGACACTGCGCTTCCAGCTGGAAAATCTGGAGGGTGAAATCCGTAAATATCTGCCGGAACAGCCACCGATGTTCGGTGAAGACGATATCACCGACCGTAGCGAAAAATTTCTCGCAGCTGAAATCGTACGCGAAAAATTATTCCGTTTCGTCGGTGATGAGCTGCCTTATACCAGTACCGTGCTGGTTGAAAAATTTGAGCAGGAAGGTAATCTGCGCCGCGTGTTTGTCGCGATCCTGGTCGATCGTGATGGCCATAAATCCATGGTCATCGGTAACAAAGGTGCGCGCCTGAAAGAAATCTCCACCCAGTCCCGTATCGACATGGAAAAGCTGTTTGGTGGTCCGGTATATCTGGAAATTTGGGTCAAAGTCAAATCAGGCTGGGCCGACAATGAAGCCGGTTTGCGTGCTTACGGCTACGAGTAAATTTCTGTCTTTGAGGTGATGAATCCCGCGACGGACGCAGTGGCAGAGGATCTTGCAGACTACCTGCAAGATCCTCTGCGCACTTCTGCGCCAGTCAAAAAGCGCAGTTCCTCTGCCATCTCTGCCAGCGCACAGCGTGAGCGCAAAATTTTGCAGCAACCTGGCTTTGTGCTGCATGCACGCCCCTACAAAGAAACCAGTCTGATCGTTGATGTGCTGACGCGCGACTTCGGCCGCATTGCGCTGGTCGCAAAAGGCGCCAAACGGCCACACTCGCAGTTGCGCAGCGTATTGCAGACTTTCCAGCCGCTGAACTTATCCTGGATGGGCAAGACCGAGTTAAAAACCCTGACCTCGGCTGATTGGGTAGGCGGCATGCTGCCCTTAGAAAAATCGGCGCTTGTATGCGGTTTTTATCTGAATGAACTGATCATTAAGTTTCTGCTCAAAGACGAGCCGCATCCTGCCTTGTTTGATCAGTACGTGGCAACCATTAATCAGTTAGCACATGGCGAATCGGCACCCGTGGTGCTGCGCCAGTTTGAGCTGGTTTTGCTACGTCAGTCTGGCCTGCTGGGCGATATACATCTGTGTACCGAACAGCGTGCGCCCGTGCAGCCTGAGCTGCATTATGTGCTCGATCCACAAGCTGGCACGCGCCCGGCGCGGCCCGGTGATCATTTCCCGGTATTGAGCGGGGCTTGCCTGCTGGCGATGGCGGATGGTGATTACAGCCTGCCGGAAACTCAGTTTCAAAGTAAGATGCTGATGCGCTTTTTACTCTCGCATCATTTACACGGCGCGGTACTCAGTACCCGCCAGCTTTTGATCGATTTGCAGAATTTATGATGATACATCCTCCTTTGCATTTGCCGGATCTGTGTATCGACCTTGATCCGGTCTTGCTCGCCTTGCTGAATGATGCAAACCCGCAGTCTGTGTGCGAGCAACTGATGCGCGATGCGGTGCACGCGGGCGCCGATCAGTTCAGCCTGGATCTGGCTGTGGCCAGCCTCACGCTGACAGCTGAAGGGGTGCAGAGCTTACTGCGCACATGCCCATTGCCGGTGTTTGTGTATGCCGCTGCACAGGATACCTTGGCACAGAGCTTATGGCAGCAGGGCTTAATCGCAGGACAGATTGCCTCAGAGTCGGTTGCAGACGCGCCGTGGGTGGCAGTGGCCAGCCCGGATAGCGCTGCTTTGCAGGCCGTGCATGCGCAGGGTGCGCGCAGTGTGTTGCTGGAATTGCCGCAAGAAGGCTGGCAGGCCGTCGCCGATGTCACTGCGCTGTGTAGCGCTGCGACGCAAGCTGGCATCAGTCTGCGTTTGCCGCTGCGTTCAGTTCAGCAAATGGCTGCGGTACGCAGTTATCCTTGCTGTCGCGTGCTGGAGTTAGGGCAGGGCTTACTGGCGACCGCCTTGCTGTCAGGCTGGGGCAGTGCGGTGGCCGCCGCTAAAGCGGAGCTGATACGCCTGTATGGTCCGCAGCCATGATTTACGGCATAGGCAACGACATCACCCGGGTAGACCGCATGCAGCTTGCCTTGCAGCGTTCTGGTCCCAGATTTGCCGAGAAAATTCTGGGTGCGCAGGAATGGCAAATCTACCAGCAACGCGCAGCCCAATCGGAACTGCGTGCCATGCATTATTTAGCGACCCGTTTTGCGGCCAAAGAAGCCTTTGGTAAAGCGATAGGTACTGGTGTACGTTTGCCGATGACCTTGAAAAATCTGCAGACGCTGAATGATGCGCAGGGTAAGCCAGTGCTGCATTATTCCGACACGCTGGCCAGCTGGATGCAGACGCAGCGCCTGAAAGCACATGTGTCGCTCAGTGATGAAAAAGACTATGCGCTGGCTTTTGTCGTGGTGGAAGCAGAGTGTTGAACCTGTCGCCAGGTAACTACCATTTGTACGAACACTGCGCCGTTTTACCTAGCCTGGACCCATCATGACAGAGAATGAGCAGCAAGCCGACGGCAGACAACAAGTGCTCGATACCGTCGCAAAATTACCCCACTTGCCCGGCGTGTACCGCTATTTTGATCAGCAGGATCAATTGCTGTATGTGGGCAAGGCGAAAGACTTAAAAAAGCGCGTCACCACGTATTTTCAAAAGACCTTATCCAGTCCGCGTATCGCCATGATGGTCGCGAAAATCGCGCGCATGGAAACCACGGTGACACGCAGTGAGGCCGAAGCCCTGATTCTGGAAAATAATCTGATCAAGGCGCTGCGCCCGCGCTACAACATTCTGTTCCGCGACGATAAATCCTATCCCTATCTGAAAATCAGTCAACATGCCGCGCCGCGCATGAGTTACTACCGTGGTGCGGTCGATAAAAAACATCAGTACTTCGGTCCTTTCCCCTCAGGTTGGGCGGTCAAGGAGTCGATGGAGATACTGCAAAAAGTTTTTTTGCTCAGGAATTGCGAGGACAGCGTCTACGCCAATCGTACCCGTCCTTGCCTGCTGCATCAGATCCATCGCTGCAGCGCGCCCTGCGTAGGTCTGATCACGCCTGAAGACTATCAGCAAGACGTGGCTAATGCTGCGGATTTTCTGCGAGGGCGTCAGCTGGAAGTGCTGCAGTCTTTGGAAAAGAAAATGCTGGCTTACGCTGAGCAGCTCAAATTTGAGCAGGCGGCGCTGGTACGTAATCAGATGTCCGCTTTATCCAAAGTGCTGCAACAGCAGAGTATGGAAACCAGCGGCAGCGCCGATGTCGATATCATTGCCGTGATTGTAGAAGGTGGCCGCGCCTGCGTGAACCTGGCCATGATACGCGGTGGGCGGCATCTGGGTGACCGCGCTTATTTTCCGACTCATGTCGATGAGGTGCAGGCGACAGCGGAAGAAAGCATAGAAGCCGAAGTGCTGGCGGCCTTCCTGGCGCAGCATTATGTCGAGCAATTCATTCCGGCTACCTTAGTCACCAATATCGAATTGAATGCACCCGATCTGATGCTGGCGCTGACCGAGCAATGCGGGCATAAAATCCATCTGAGTTTTCAGCCGCAGGAGCAGCGCCGTATCTGGCTGGAGATGGCGCTCAAAGGCGCACGATTGGCGCTCGCACGTTTGTTATCCGAACAGGGTTCGCAACAGGCTCGTACCCGTGCGCTGGCGAATGTGTTGGAACTGGACGCGCAGGATTTGGAAACGATACGGGTCGAGTGTTTTGATATCAGTCACACCCAGGGTGAGGCGACCCAGGCTTCGTGCGTGGTGTTCCATCATCATGCGATGCAGAATGGCGAATACCGGCGCTTCAATATCACTGGCATTACTCCGGGTGATGATTATGCCGCCATGCGCCAGGTGCTGACGCGGCGTTATGCGCATTTGTCAGGACAGAGTGAAACGGCGGAAAATCGCGTCATGCCTGATGTGGTGTTGATCGATGGTGGTAAAGGGCAGGTCGAAGTCGCACGTCAGGTATTTACCGAGCTGGGTCTGGATTGCAGCCTGATCGTTGGCGTCGCCAAGGGTGAAGGCCGCAAGGTCGGGTTGGAAACGCTGGTGTTCGTCGATGGTCGCCCTGAGCAGGAACTGGGCAAAGAATCGGCAGCACTGATGCTGATTGCGCAGATCCGCGATGAGGCGCATCGCTTCGCGATTACCGGCATGCGTGCCAAGCGTGACAAGGCGCGCCAGACTTCACAACTCGAAGATATCGAAGGCGTGGGGCCAAAACGACGTCAAAAATTACTGACCCGTTTTGGTGGTCTGAAGGGCGTGGCCGATGCGAGTGTCGATGAATTAGCCAGCGTCGAAGGAATATCGCACAAACTCGCCGAAGAAATTTACAAGCGATTGCGATAGACAAATATAATGGGCGAAATTTCTCATAAAAAACAGTGAAAACAGCACTGTGCGCGACACGCAAAAGCGGTAGTCGCTGCCTTGCTGAACCACTGGCCCGAACCTCATAACAATAGTCATGCCCTTAAATTTTCCGATACTGCTGACCTGGTTGCGCGTCGCACTGATTCCTCTGGTGGTCGGTGTTTTTTATTTGCCGGATGCGTGGCTGAGTCCCTTCTATAAAGGTCTGGCCTCGACCATCGTGTTTATCGTGGCAGCGGTGACGGACTGGTTCGACGGCTTCCTCGCGCGGCGCTGGAATCAGACTTCCTCGTTTGGCGCCTTTCTCGATCCGGTGGCCGACAAGCTGATGGTAGCTGGTGCTTTGCTGGTGCTGGTGCAGCTGGACAGGGTGAATGCCGTGATCGCGTTTGTGATCATAGGGCGCGAGATCACCATCTCTGCATTGCGTGAATGGATGGCGCTGATCGGTGCCTCGAAATCGGTAGCAGTCAGCTCGCTGGGTAAAATTAAAACCACGGCGCAGATGATCGCCATTCCTATGCTGCTGTATTACGACATGCTGTTTGGCGTGATAGATTCCGTGCTGATCGGTTCCTGGTTATTGCTGGTGGCCGCCGTGCTGACCGTCTGGTCGATGTGCTATTACCTGAAAAAAGCCTGGCCTATGATCAAGGAAAGCACAGAGCGCCAGGACAAAGTGAGTTAGCCCGCTTGACATAATTTCGGAGTGCTATATAATTTTGGTCTTTCGTCGATGCGGGAATAGCTCAGTTGGTAGAGCGCAACCTTGCCAAGGTTGAGGTCGAGAGTTCGAGACTCTTTTCCCGCTCCAAGTATCTTCGATGAAATGTAATGCGGGAATAGCTCAGTTGGTAGAGCGCAACCTTGCCAAGGTTGAGGTCGAGAGTTCGAGACTCTTTTCCCGCTCCAGGTTTCGTAGTAAATGTTGTGATGGTCAAAGCGGGAATAGCTCAGTTGGTAGAGCGCAACCTTGCCAAGGTTGAGGTCGAGAGTTCGAGACTCTTTTCCCGCTCCACTTTCCCACACAGCAGGCAACAGTTAATGCGGGAATAGCTCAGTTGGTAGAGCGCAACCTTGCCAAGGTTGAGGTCGAGAGTTCGAGACTCTTTTCCCGCTCCAGATTAAATCGGGGAATACGTTCCCCGTTTTTATCAGAGCAGTAGTGATGTATTTCGCAGCATAAGCTGTGAGGTATCTCAAAGGCGGGGTAGCAAAGTGGTTATGCAGCGGCCTGCAAAGCCGTAGACGCCGGTTCGATCCCGACCCCCGCCTCCAGTACAAAGAAAGCGCTGTTAAGCGCTTTTTTTTCAGAGCAAGCAGTTTCGGCTGCATGTTGTAGTGATGGGCCCGAGTGGTGAAATAGGTAGACACATCGGACTTAAAATCCGCCGCTTTCCTTAATCGGGGCGTGCCGGTTCGATTCCGGCCTCGGGCACCATATCGACATCTCAGTAAGTGCAAAAACCCGCAAATTCTTTGGAGTTTGCGGGTTTTTTGTTGCCTGTTTCAAATGCCGGATTTGATCGCTGTCAGATTGTGGTGTGCATAGTTTGCCGCCATAATGCTGGCCTGACTGCGCCTGCCTTTGGGCTGGCTTTTCCCTGTTCAACAAGAATCACTGGTGCCTGCTATGCATACTGAAAACCCGGCAATTTTACAGATCGATGGCTTGCATATTGCGCATGGGCGGCTGGTCTTGCGTGACTGGTCGGCTGCCATCGGTGCGGGTGTGACGCTGGTGTGTGATGAGGAAGGGGAGTGCAAGACGGATTTTCTGCGTTTGCTGGCGGGGGAGTTGACGGCGGCGGCGGGGTGTTTGTGTCTGTTGGGCGTGGCACTGCAGGTGGATGTGCAGGCTTATCGGCGGCAGGTGTATTGGATTGCGCCAGCGACTGTGGATTATGATGAACTCACGGTAGAGGCGTTTTTTGCCTTGCAGGCCAGTCGCTATGCGGGCTTTGATCAGGCGGCGCTGGTGCAGCTGATTGCCGGGCTGGCGCTGGAGCCGCATTTGTTCAAGCAGATACGGATGTTATCGGCCGGTACCCGGCGCAAGGTGTGGATTGCGGCGGCGTTTGCGAGTGGGGCTGCGCTGACTTTGCTGGATGATCCGCTGGCGGCGCTGGATAAAAGTTCTGCCACGTTTGTATTGTCCCAGATGGCCGCATTGGCGCAGGCCGGTCAGCGCGCTCTGGTGGTGGGGGATTATCAGGCGCCGGCCAATGTGCCGCTGGTGGCGAGAATAGATCTGGCTTCCTGACTGTCATCTTGCCGCAACGGCGCGCTGTTGTTGGCTGAGCGGTGCGCAGTGGCCTGCATGGAGTTGTGTTAGCCTGAGGCTGTTCCCGTTGTTTGCCACTACCTTCTACTGCCAAGCGCTACAGACTGGAGACTGCTATGCCCATCGTTACCATCACCACACGTCAGCCCAAAACCACCGCCTTTAAAGATGGCGTTTTACAGGCAGTCCATGCCGCACTGGTGGCCAGTGGGGTGCCGCAAACCGATGTATTTCAGCGTGTGCTGGAATTGCCAGCTGAGGATTTTCGCTTTGATGCCCATTATCCGGATCTGACCGAGGCGCGCACGGATGACTTTGTGCTCATTGAAATTGTGTGGTCGGCAGGGCGCAGTGTGAAGGTTAAGAAAGCCTTGCTGGCGACGCTGATGGAGGGCATACGCGCTGCGGGCATGTCGCCTGAGCAGGTGATGGTCTGCTTCAAAGAAACCACCTGGGAAAACTGGTCATTTGCTGGCGGGCGCATGCTGCACGTCTGAGTTCGTTTTCTTCTTTCCCCGGTGCTTGCTGATTCCGCTGCATCTGGCAATCTGCCATCAATTTCCAATCACCCAGTATCTATGCGGCCTGCAGCCTGTTTTCGGGCTACAGGCCGCGTCTTTATTGGACTTCCTTTTTTATCCTTTCATCTCATCCTTCATCTTCATGCTGATTTGTACGGCTTTTGCCCGAATGGCATGCGTACCTTGTCAGTGCCAGTGCTGATTTTCTCTGTTATCTGGGAATAAGCGGGTTTTTACTCGTTTGTTCCACGCATGCAATGTGGTTTGACTCGCCAATAATGCTAACTGTAGACGTGTGATGGTGAAGTCGTGTTTGCCATGCGGAAATAACAGGAGTCGGCAATGTCCGAAGAAAGCGATCTCGAAAGAACCGAACCGGCCTCGCCCAAGCGTCTGGAAGACGCGCGCAAAGAGGGTGATGTTCCGCGTTCGCGCGAGTTATCGACTTGTACGGTGTTGCTGGCAGCGGGTGGTGCATTGTGGGCGATGGGTGGCTCACTGGTGAATCAGCTCAATCACAGCCTGATTACTGGCCTTAGCCTGGAGCGCGAAGTCGCTTTTGATTTCAATTTGCTGGTGCAAAAGATCTCAGTCAGTCTGACCGATGTATTGCTGGCTTTCGCTCCGGTCGCCGTGTTGTTGCTGATCGTGGCACTGGCCTCACCTTTACTGATCGGTGGCTGGCTGTTCAGTGCCAAGGCGTTGGAACCTAATTTTGGCCGCATGAATCCGATTTCCGGACTCGGCAATATGGTGTCTTCGCGCGCCGGTGTCGAGTTGCTCAAGGCAGTCTTGAAAACCATCCTGGTCGGCTGCGTATCCTGGGTGGTGGTGATGGGGCAGAAAGAGGCGATGTTCAGTCTTGCCACAGAATCGGTACAGGCTGGTTCGGCCCACGTGGGACACATGCTGGGTGTGTGTTTTATGGCGATTGTTGCTTCGCTGGTGGTGATCGCGGCGATTGATGCGCCTTACCAGATGTGGGCCTATGCCGAGAAGCTGAAGATGACGCATCAGGAAGTGATCCAGGAATCAAAAGAAGCCAATGGTAATCCGCAGATCAAGGCGAAAATGCGTCAGCAACAGCGCGAGATGGCACGCCGCCGCATGATGTCGGAAATCCCGACTGCCGATGTGGTGGTGACTAACCCGACCCACTTTGCGGTAGCGCTGAAATATACAGAAGGCGGCATGCGTGCGCCGCAGGTGGTGGCCAAAGGTGCGGATGCCGTGGCTGCCAAAATTCGTGAAATCGCGGCAGAAAATAAAGTGCCGCTGCTGGAAGCGCCACCGCTGGCCCGTGCGCTGTACAAGCACACTGAGCTGGGCGATGAAATTCCTGAGGCTTTGTACGGTGCGGTGGCAGAAGTGCTGGCCTATGTATTCCAGTTGCGGGTGTATCGCGAACGTGGTGGTAAGTACCCCGATGAACCACGCAATCTGAATGTACCAAAAGAGCTGGACCCTTTGAATTTGTTAGGAGAGAACCATGAATAGCCTGAGACTGCCGATGTGGATGGCCGGCATGAATGCTAAGGCTTTGGCGGCACCGCTGTTAATCATCCTGATGCTGGCGATGATGATTTTGCCTTTGCCGGCCTTCATACTGGATATGTTTTTCAGCTTCAATATCGCGATTGCGGTGATTGTATTGCTGACCAGTCTGTACACGGTCAAGCCGCTGGATTTCATGGTGTTCCCAACGGTGCTGCTGGTCAGCACCATGTTGCGTTTATCGCTGAACGTGGCATCCACCCGTATCGTGCTGACTGAAGGTCATACTGGTCCGGATGCGGCAGGTAAGGTGATTGAGGCTTTCGGCCATTTTCTGATTGGTGGTAATTACACAGTCGGTATCGTGGTGTTCGTGATTCTGACCATTATTAACTTTACCGTAGTGACCAAAGGTGCAGGCCGTATCGCGGAAGTCGGTGCGCGTTTTGCATTGGATGCGATGCCTGGTAAGCAAATGGCGATTGATGCCGATTTAAATGCGGGCCTGATCCCGGAGCAGGAAGCACGCCGCCGCCGTACTGAAGTCGCGCAGGAAGCAGAATTCTATGGCGCGATGGACGGTGCCTCCAAATACGTGCGTGGTGATGCGGTGGCCGGTATCGTGGTCACCGTGGTCAATATCGTGGGTGGTTTGATCGTGGGCATGGTGCAGCATGATATGGACTTTGGCGCGGCCCTGAAAAACTACACCTTGCTGGCGATTGGTGATGGCCTGGTGGCACAGATTCCTTCGCTGATTATTTCCATCGCAGCTGGTGTGGTGGTATCGCGCGTCGCCAGTGAAGAAGATATCAGTACCCAGTTAGTCGGTCAGTTATTTGCCAAACCACAGGTGATGTTTATTACTGCGGGCATCGTGGGTGGCATGGGCGTGATTCCCGGCATGCCACATATGGCGTTTGTGTTCCTGGCCTCGGTACTGGGTGGTGCCGGTTATCTGATCCAGAAACGCATTGATGCGCAAAGCAGCCCGGCTGCAGCCAATGCCGCGCAAGCCGCTGCCGCAACCGCCGCTGCTGCAGCAGCACCGGAAATGGAAGAAGCGACCTGGCAGGATATTTTGCCGGTCGATACCCTGGGCCTGGAAGTGGGCTATCGCCTGATCCCTTTGGTGGACAAATCTCAGGGTGGTGAATTGCTGCGCCGGATTAAAGGCATACGTAAAAAATTCGCACAGGAAGTTGGCTTTCTGTCGCCAGCTGTGCACATCCGTGACAATCTGGAACTGAAACCATCGGCATATAAAATCGCACTCAAAGGCGTGGAGGTGGGTACTGGTGAAGCCATGAATGGTCAGTATCTGGCGATTAATCCCGGCATGGTCAGCGGTCCTTTGCCTGGTGCAGAAACTACTGACCCGGCCTTTGGTCTGCCCGCTGTCTGGATCGATGGCAGCATGCGTGAACAGGCGCAGATCATGGGTTACACCGTGGTGGATGCAGGCACCGTCATTGCGACCCATCTGAATCACATCATCACCACGCATGCAGCGGAATTGCTGGGTCGTCAGGAAGTGCAATCGCTGCTTGATCATCTGGCCAAAGAAATGCCTAAGATGGTGGAAGATCTGGTGCCAAAAATGCTGCCTTTATCAGTACTGCAAAAAGTATTGCAGAACCTGTTGCAGGAAGGCGTACATATCCGCGACATGCGCACCATCATCGAAACTTTGTCTGAGCAGGCGATGCATAGCCAGGACGCGAATGAATTGACGGCGCAGGTCAGGATTGCACTGGGTCGTGCGATTGTGCAGCAGATTTTCCCGGGTACCAATGAACTGACCGTGATGGCACTCGACAGCCGTTTAGAACGTCTGCTGATGCAAGCCATGAATACCGGTGGCGGCGATGGCACAGCGCTGGAGCCAGGTCTGGCTGACACGCTGGCGGCACAGGCGGATCAGGCAGTCAAACAACAAGAGCAAATGGGGCAAACCCCGGTCTTGCTGGTGCCAGCACCACTGCGTCCTTTGTTATCGCGCTTCCTGCGCCGCGCACTGCCACAGCTCAAAGTGCTGTCGCATGCTGAATTACCTGAAACTAAAACAATTAGAGTTACCAGCCTGATCGGAGGGCAATCATGAACGTGAGAAAATTTACTGCCAATACCTCGCGTGAGGCTTTGCGTATGTTGCGTGATGCACTCGGTGCAGATGCCGTCATTCTGTCCAATAAAACCGTCAACGGTAAAGTCGAGATCATGGCGATGGCTGAAGAGTCGGTGCCGGAATATGCTCCCGTTGAAAAGCCACGCAGCATGGCCCCCGAAGTTGCACGCCTGACGCCCGCTTTTCCGGCAGAGTCTGCCCGTAGTTTTAGTCCGCGCAGTTTCGCACCTGAACCGGAAGCCGAGGCAGTGCGTCCGCTGATTACCCGTCCATCCGTCGCCAGTCCGGTCAGTTCAGCCAATGCAGCTGCATCCAGTGAACTGCACGATGTCATGAGTGAGATCCGCTCTATGCGCAGTATGCTGGAATCGCAACTGGCTGAATTGTCGTGGTCGGCGACTCAGCAAAAGCAACCGCATAAAGCCGAAGTGCTGCGCGAAATGCTGGCCACTGGCCTGAGTGCCAGTCTGTCGCGTTATCTGATCTCGAAATTGCCAGAGGGTGATTCGGTGCAAAACGGCGTGGAATGGGTCAAGTCAGTATTGGCACGTAATCTGATGACCATCGACAATGAAAGCGAAATCCTGGAAAAGGGCGGCGTCTACGCGCTGGTAGGGCCGACCGGTGTCGGCAAAACCACCACCACAGCCAAGCTGGCAGCGCGTTGCGTGATGCGTCACGGTCCTTCCCAGCTGGCGCTGATTACCACCGATGGCTATCGTATCGGTGGCTACGAACAGTTAAGAATTTACGGAAAAATCCTGGGTGTGATGGTACATGCGGTCAAAGATGAGAGTGATTTACGTATTGCCTTGTCGGAACTCAAGAATAAACATACAGTATTGATAGATACTGTCGGCGTCAGTCAGCGCGATAAGATGGTGACGGAGCAGGTCGCCATGCTGTCCGGCTCAGGCTCGCAAGTGAAGCGCCTGCTGTGCCTGAATGCGACTTCTACCGGCGAGACCCTGAGCGAAGTAGTGCGCGCCTATCAGGGCGGTGGTCTGGCAGGTTGTATCCTGACTAAACTGGATGAAGCGGCAACCATAGGCGGTGCGCTGGATATCGCGATCCGTCAGCGTCTGGCGCTGTATTATGTAGCGAGCGGCCAGCGTGTACCGGAAGATTTGCATGTAGCGAATAAGCAGTACCTGATCGACCGTGCATTTAAGCTCAAGCGTGAAACCGCGGCTTTCCGCTATCTGGATGAAGAGCTGCCGCTGATCATGGCAGGTGCCGTACAGGGACGCATTGCAGCAGGAATGGCGAAGGAGGTGTCCCTTGGCTAAATTTGATCAGGCAGAAGGTCTGCGCCGCATGCTGGCCGGGCCTAAACCCAGGGTGCTGACATTCTTATCAGTATTGAGCGAAGATGAAAAAAGCGGAACACTGGCTAATCTGGGTGTGTCGCTGGCACGGCAGGGTAATCAGGTGCTGATGCTGGATGCGCGTTCCACACCTCAAAGCGTGGGAGCGTGGCTGAATGCGCGATTTGACCGCAGCTTATTGGATGTAGCGAAACAACAGCGTACAATGCAGGAAGCAATAAAAGTTGTCGCAGCAGGATTATCCGTGACACAGTTGTCACGTCATGCCGCACTGACCCGTGAGCTGCCGCCCGAGCATTTGCGCCAGTTATCGCGTGTGTTTGATCTGGTCGTCAATGATGTCGATCTGGTGGTGGTGGATGCAGCGATCGATGCGACGGATCATTTTCCGCTTGCCTCGCTTGATGACAGTGAACTGGTGATACAGGTATCGTCAGATCCTGCGGCAATCAAGGCTGCCTATGGTCTGATTAAGCGTTTGAGTGCCCGTCTTGGCCGGCGCTCTTTTAATGTGCTGGTGTCAGGGGTAAGCGAACAGGAGGCAACGTTGATCTACTCGAATATGGCGCAGGCTGCGAGCCGTTATCTGGCCGTACCGCTGCAATTTGTAGGTTATGTTCCTCAGGATGAATATGTAATTAAGGCCGCACACTTGGGGCAATCAGTGATTGATGCCTTTCCGAAAGCACGCGCAGCACTGGCGTTCTCCCGTCTGGCAGAGCGTCTGGCTTCGACCGCGCGCTCCAGCCTGGCGCTGGAAGGTCAATCTGAGCTGAGTGTGGGCCTCGGAATGTGATAACTATGTACACCGCTAGCGGAAAATCAGACAAAAGCTATCTGCTCAAGGAGCATGTGCCTCTGGTCAAGCGACTCGCTTACCAGTTAAAGGCACGCCTGCCGCCGAGTGTGGAAGTGGATGATCTGGTGCAGGCCGGCATGATAGGCTTGCTGGATGCGGTCAACCGCTACGAAGACACCCATGGCGCGCAATTCGAAACCTATGCCGTGCAACGCATACGCGGTGCCATGCTGGACGAATTGCGCAATACCGACTGGCTGCCGCGTGGGGTGCGCCAGAATATGCGCAAAATCGAAAGCGCGATGAGCTCGCTGCAGCAAAAGCTGGGGCGGCCGCCGACCGAAACCGAAGTCGCGAAATCGCTCAAACTCAGTCTGTCCGAATATCAGGATGTGCTGGGTGACAGCGGCGGTCATCAACTGGTGTACTACGAAGATTTTCACGACTCCGAAACCAAGGAACATTTCCTTGATCATTATTGCTCGGACAGTTCCGGTGATCCTTTGCAGGATTTGCTGAACGATGACTTCCGCGATGCGGTGATCGGTGCGATTGACAGTCTGCCCGAGCGTGAAAAACTGCTCATGGGTTTGTACTACGAGCAGGAACTGAATCTGAAGGAAATCGGCGCGGTCATGGGGGTATCAGAATCCCGTGTCTCGCAATTGCATAGTCAGGCGGTCGCACGTCTGCGTGCTTATCTGAGGGAGAAGGCGTGGACTGGGCTAGCGTAGCGGGAATTATCCTGGTGATGGTCGGGATAGGAGCTGGCCAGCTGATGGAAGGTGGGAAGTTATCTTCTCTGCTGCAGCCATCGGCATTTGTCATTGTCTTCGTCGGCACTCTGGGTGCCGTGCTGTTGCAAAGCCGGATGACGACCTTCAGGCGCGGCTTGCGCATGCTGCGCTGGGTGATCAGTGAACCACCGGATACCAGTCGTAAAAATATTCAGGATGCCTTGAACTGGAGTCTGATCGCGCGCCGTGAAGGCTTTCTGAGTCTGGAGCGTTATATGAGTAATTCAGACGACGCTTTTATCAATAAGGGCTTGCGCCTGGTGATCGATGGTGTCGACCCGGTGCGCCTGAAAGAAATTCTGGATGTCGATATTTCCCTGTATGAGATGGAACAGCGCCAGGCAGCACGCATCTGGGATTCCGCCGGTGGCTATTCACCGACTATAGGTATCCTGGGCGCGGTGCTGGGCTTGATTCATGTGATGGAAAATCTGTCCGATCCGGCGCGGCTGGGTGGTGGCATTGCGGTCGCTTTTGTCGCGACGATTTATGGTGTCGGACTGGCCAATCTGTTTTTTCTGCCGGTCGGGCATAAGTTAAAAGAGATCATTGCGCGTGAAGTCACGCGACGCGAAATGCTGGCCGATATCTTCTTCAGTATCGCAACCGGCGACAGCCCGCGCGTGATCGAAGAGCGGGTCAGCAATCATTAAGCATTCCCCATCATGGCGCGCAGACGATATCAGGAAGAGCCGGAAAATCATGAGCGTTGGCTGGTGTCGTATGCTGACTTCATTACCTTGCTGTTTGCTTTTTTTGTGGTGATGTATGCGATCTCCTCAGTCAATGAGGGCAAGTACCGCGTGCTGTCTAACTCGCTGACCGGTGCTTTCAGTAATTCCTCCAATAGTAATGCGGTGCAGCCGGTGGTGGTTCCTCCGGTGGTCAAGCTGGATACGCTGCCGGTGGTGAAAAACCGTTCGCATGAAGCTTTGCGTAAAGAGCGGGAAAAAATGACCGGTGTCGCGACTAATATCATGGCCGTGCTGGAGCCGCTGGTGCGCGAAGGCAAGGTCAAGGTGTCGCAGACCAGCCGAGGCGTTACGATAGAAATCAATGCGAGTCTGTTATTCCCTCCTGGTGAAGCAAAGCTGAATACCGATTCGATACAGGCTCTGATCGCAATTGCATCGGTGCTTAAACTGGATAATCACGCGATACAAGTCGAAGGGCATACCGATAATCTGCCTATCCGAAATCCTGTATTTCCGTCCAACTGGGAATTATCAGCAGTACGCGCCAGTACTGTGGCACGTTTGCTCACAGAGAATGGCGTCGATGAATTACGTGTGACAGCAGTCGGGCAGGGCGCCAAATTGCCGGTCGATCTGAACGACACACCTGAGGGCAGGGCACGTAACCGCCGCGTGACCGTCACGGTCTTGTCAGTATTGCCTGAACCTGTGATTGAGGTGCCTGTGCCCTGATGGGTTTGTCTGTCTGCCTGTTTGCATACAGATGAACTTAATGTAAAAAAGCACGCTTAGCGTGCTTTTTTTATGATGATATCAGCTTAGCTTACCAGCGTTTGCAGGTCAGGCTCAGCGTACGATGACGCCTTTCACTGGCATGGCCTGTATGCTCGATTGTCCATTTGGACCATATAAGGCGGCAGTTGCGCTTCCTTGCTGGAACACACCCAGTGCAGCCTGATTTTGCGATAACTTTCTGCTGATGAGTAAGCCATTGGTATGATTAAACTCTTTGGCTTTTTCAGAGATACTCAGCAATTCCTGCCAGGCCAGACGCGCTTCTGCGGGACTTGCATTCAGGTGCTGTTCCATGCCATCCGCCGTTTGCTCGTAGCCTGCATTGCTGAGGCAGCTTAAGCGCAGGCGCTCCAGTTCATTGATTTTACGTACCAATTCGGTCTTGCTGGCGACAACTTCGTTCAGCGTATGCAAATTGTCGTCGACAAGCGCGTCCTGTTCCGATTTCAGTAATGTCGCCAGCGCCGTCATGGCGAGGGTTTCATCTTTGATGCATTGCAGGATGCCGGAGTCTGTTGCGCTTGTCGTACTCATGTCTATCGTTTTCTGGAGTTAAGCAGATCCTTAACTGTCTCCAAAAGTCCATCAGCCACTTTTTCTGAGTTGACCTGAAAGCGTCCCTCAGAAATGGCCAATTTAATTTCTTCGACTTTCTTCGCTTCAAACACGGCATTGCTCGCTTGCGTACCCTGCATGGCTTGCAATTGTGTCGAGAGCGAAGAGATCTGCACGTTAATCGAAGGCGACGGCGTATTGTTGACTGCTTTATCCGGCGCTCTGTCTGTTCGTGCCTGCTGCGGACTCACTGGGAGCCCGGCAGTTTTATTTAGTGTGTCATTAATTTTCACAGCGATACCCTCGATGGTCGGACTTATCTACTTCTACAATCCGGTTATCGGCTATCTCTTTTTAAACTTTAATTCTGGAGAGAAAATTTATAAAAAATATAAAAATCTATCAAAATTTAATAATTAGTAGTTAATTTCAATGATTCCGCCAGTTCTGGCGATGCCACTCACGGTTTGTCCTGAATTTGTTCTTGCTCTTGCGGTTTGCCCATCGGCCGAATTGCTCAGCGACTGACCTTCTGTCGCAACCTGAAAGCCTGGCCCCTGACTCACGATGCGTACAGTCTGGCCTTGCTGTACTACGGACGGACTTTTCAATATATCCATGCGCAACAGGCTGCCGGACGCCAGCGACATACTCAGCGATTTCCCTATCGCCTGCTCCGGCGTCATGATAATTCCGGCTGGCAGGGAAGAGACTTCCCCTCTGACTTTACTTAAATCATCGAGGTTGAGTACTTGTCCAATTTGCAAAGATTTGGCCGCAACATAGTAATCGCTGGTGACCTGAACCTGGGCTTGCAGATAAATTTGCCAGGTTTTTGGCGCATTACAACGTATGCCGACCGAGATTTTCCCCCAGGGTTTGCTGCCCGGTGGCAGAAATGCAGCCATATCCTGACAGGCTGCCAGATTCAGGCGGCTATCTGCTTCGTTGACGCTGATTTTGACTTCACCCGGTTGGTTGCTGGCCGTTTGCTGTAAAAAATTCACAGCGACTTTTTTGAGCTCGGCATGACTCTGACTGGAAGGCGTTTCTGCTCCCTGAGTCTGAAGCTGAGCCTGCATCTGAGCATCAGCGGGCAGGCTCAACAAAGCGCTGCAGCTGATTGCCAGCAGGATGGGGCGTAAAAAAAGCGTATCCATGATCTTGGGTGTGGGTTTGGATAGCACTCATTGTAGGACGGGCCAGGATTTCCGAATTGATGAATAAGCGGGTTTTCCCCCTTTTGCTTTGGGGATTGGACTTGTGTTGTGCGTCCTATGATGGGAAGTATCAGAAACCGTCATTAGTAGCGTATATGCGCTGTCACAGGAGGATCCGGTGGTGAATAAGTTAGATGAGTTCATGCGCTTCCATGAAACAGCGCTTTCCCTGCGTGGCCAGCGCCAGCAATTGTTGGCCTCCAATATCGCTAATGCGGACACGCCGAATTACAAGGCGAAAGATATTGATTTCGCCACCACGCTGACGAATGCCTTGCATCTGGATACGAATCAGAAGGCGCCTGTGGTTGAGCGTACAGACGTACGTCATCTGGGTCTGAAAAACAGTCTGGGCGAAGCGCCGACGCTGTATCGCGGCAACGGGCAGGGCAATATCGATGGAAATACGGTGGATATGGATGCTGAACGTAATGCATTTACCGATAACGCGGTGCGCTACGAAGCCAGTATCACGATGATCAATATGCAAATCCGCAACATGCTTGCGGCGATACAGGGGCAATAATCATGTCGCTATTTAATGTATTTAATGTGGCCGGTTCTGCCATGAGTGCGCAGTCACAGCGCCTGAATGTGGTGTCGAGTAATCTCGCCAACGCCGACAGTGTGACCAGCTCCAATGGTCAGCCGTACAAAGCCAAGCAGGTGGTGTTCAGTGCTGTTCCGGTGGAAGGCACGCCGGCGACTGCAGTGCGTGTGAAGGAGGTGGTGGAAGATGCGACCGCACCCAAGCTGCACTACGATCCTAAGCATCCTATGGCGGATGAAAAAGGCTATGTCGCGATGCCAAATGTCAATGTGGTGGAGGAAATGGTGAATATGATTTCCGCGTCCAGATCCTATCAGACGAATGTGGAAACAATGAATGCAGCAAAGACAATGCTGTTAAAAACTTTGACCTTGGGTCAGTAAGACGGGGAGTAATCTGACATGGCTACAATAAATACGGGAAATACAGGAAATACGGTTGATCAGACTTTGCTGACTGCGATGAATGGCTCCAATGGCAAAACAAAAAACACGACCCAGGATGCGCAGGATCGTTTTATGACACTGCTGGTGACGCAGATGAAAAATCAGGATCCCTTGAATCCTATGGATAACGCGCAGGTGACCAGTCAGATGGCACAGTTATCCACGGTGACTGGCATAGAAAAACTAAATGCTTCGATGGCGACCATGAATTCCAATTACGTGGCCAGTCAGAGTCTGCAGGCAGCCAATATGATAGGTCATGGTGTGATTACACCGGGTAGCAATATCGCATTACAGGATGGCAAATCCGTTTACGCACTCGACTTACCACAGGCTGCAGACAAAGCCAGTCTGGTGATCAGGGATCAGTCCGGTGCGGTGGTGCGCAAGATAGAACTTGGGGCATTGCCGGCCGGTTTAAATAATATGACCTGGGATGGTAAGAATGATGCGGGTACCACGCTGCCCAATGGGAATTATCAGTATGAAATTGAAGCCAGCGCCGGGAATAAAAAGCTGGATGTAACGTCTTTATGTTTTGGTGTGGTGAATAGTGTCACAGCTGGTGCGCAAGGAGTCAAGCTGACTGTTTCCGGAGTTGGTCAGGTTGGTATGAATGATGTAAGGCAGATTTATTAAGTCCGCTGGATAGTCCAGGTCACGGCTAAATTAAGGAGAGATATCATGGGTTTTCAGCAAGGCTTAAGTGGTTTGAATGCAGCATCCAAGTCGCTGGATGTAATCGGTAATAATATTTCCAATGCCAATACGGTAGGCTTCAAACAGGCGCAGGTGCAGTTTGCCGACGTCTATGCGAACTCGCTGAGCGGCGCGTCAGCAAATGCCGTGGGGATTGGTGTCAAAGTATCGACCATTGCCCAGCAATTCACACAAGGGAATATCAGTTCCACCAATAATCCTTTGGATATCGCGATTAACGGTAATGGCTTCTTCCGTCTCAGTACCAATGGTGCAGTCACTTACACCCGTAATGGTCAGTTTCAGCTCGATAAAAACGGCGATATCGTGAATGCGCAAGGCGCACATCTGACCGGGTATATCGCTGATGCTAACGGTGTATTGTCAACCGGTTCGGCTGCACAGATCAATATCAATACGGCAGATATCGCACCAGCGCAAACGTCTAAAATCAGTGGCGTGATGAACCTGGATTCGCGCGAATACGTACCTGGTACACAAAAGCCCGTCACTATTCCACCGGTCATTACACCGATCGCCTTCTCGCCGACTGATCCGACTTCGTACAATAAATCCACCTCTGTCACGGTGTTCGATAGTCTGGGTAACTCACACGTCGTACAAACCTATTATGTACGTATCGATCCGGTCACCACGCCGCCTGCGGTCCCGGGTTCGATAGAGTGGAATGTGTTCTCCACAGTTGATGGCAATCGTTTTGATGCAACCGGTGCGCTGACGCCAGCCGCCAGCCCTGCTTCACCGATAGGTAAGCTCGCTTTCGATAATTTGGGTAAATTGATAGGCGCGAATCCTGCCTATGCGCCAACCGACCCGCGCGCGCTGCATTTCAGAGTGCCGGTCGCTTCGGGTGCGGTGACACCGATTAATACCACGGCAGACATCCGTTTCGACTACACCAATTCCACCCAGTTCGGTTCTGACTTCAGTGTCAGCAGTATGAAACAAGACGGTTTCACTTCGGGCAAGCTGTCTAAATTCAATACTTCTAAGGACGGTACTATTGTGGGTAGTTATACCAATGGTCAGACTAAAGTCTTGGGACAAGTGGTGTTGGCCAGCTTCACGAATCCGAATGGCTTGCAATCGCTGGGTGATAATCAGTGGGCAGAGACTGCTGCGTCTGGTCAGTCTTTGGTGGGGCCGCCTAACTCGGGTAATCTGGGTGCGCTGACTGCATCGGCCACGGAAGATTCGAATACCGATCTGACCGGTGAGCTGGTCAATATGATTACTGCGCAACGTGTGTATCAGGCCAATGCACAAACGATTAAAACGCAGGATCAGGTGTTGCAGACTATCGTCAATCTCCGTTAATGACTAGGGAGTGATGATATGCGTTCGACCAGTATGAACAGGAGCAGACCATGGATCGATTAGTCTACACCGCGATGACGGGTGCTAAACATGTTCTCGAACAGCAGGCGACCAATTCGCATAACCTGGCGAACGCAACCACCAATGGTTTCCGCGCACAGCTGGATTCTTTCCGTGCTGTGCCGGTACAAAATGCAGAAATTCCCACCCGTGCATTCGTGGTGGATTCCACCGTCGGCGCAGACTTTACGACTGGCGCGATGCAAATCACCGGACGCGAACTTGATGTGGCAGTTCAAGGTAAGGGATGGCTAGTGGTCGAGCGCCCGGATGGCAGTGAAGCATACACCCGTGCTGGTAGTCTGAAGCTCAGTGAGAATGGTGTATTGCAAACCCAGAATGGCCAGAACGTACTGGGCGATGGTGGCCCTATCACCATACCGCCGGATGTTTCGATTGCGATTGCGAAGGACGGGACGGTATCTACCGTGCCGAATGGAAATCGTCCGAACGCAGTGCAGGTAGTAGGGCGGCTGAAGCTGGTCAATCCGCCGGAAGAAAATCTGGTACGTGCCGATGATGGTTTATTTCGTACCAAAGATGGCACGGTACCGGATGCTGATCCTGCAGTAGGCGTGGCCGGTGGCATGCTGGAGAACAGCAATGTCAATGTGGTGGAATCAATGGTCACCATGATTAATCTGGCACGGCAGTTCGAAATGCAGATGAAGCTTTTGCAGAATGCCGAGAATAACGAGACAAAAGCCAGTCAGATCCTCAGTTTGAGTTGATGCCTACAGGTGCACAATAGTCTCAAAATTTGCCAGCTTAATTGTGCCGTAACGGCGCGCAGGAGAAATGTATGATACGGTCTTTATGGATTGCGAAAACAGGTCTGGATTCGCAGCAGACCCAGATGGATGTGATTACCAATAATCTGGCCAATGTCAGTACGACTGGTTTTAAACGCTCACGCGCCGTGTTTGAGGATTTGCTGTATCAGACCATACGTCAGCCCGGTGCACAAAGCTCGCAGCAGACCCAGCTGCCTTCTGGCTTGCAGCTCGGAACCGGTGTGCGTCCGGTCGCAACTGAGAAAATCTTCACTCAGGGGAATCTGCAGCAAACGGGCAATAGCAAGGATCTGGCGATACAGGGGCAGGGCTTTTTTCAGGTATTACTGCCAGATGGAACCACTGCCTACACGCGTGACGGCTCATTTCAAATGGATAATCAAGGCCAGCTGGTCACGTCCAGCGGTTTTGTGATTCAGCCTGCGATTACGATACCAGCCAATGCACAGTCGATTACCGTCGCACGTGATGGCACCGTTTCAGTCACCCAGCCCGGCTCGGCGGCACCGGTACAAGTCGGTTCTATCCAGCTCGCGACATTCATCAACCCGACTGGCTTGCAGGCACTGGGCGAAAATCTGTACGTAGAGACAGCCGCCTCCGGTAATCCAGGCACCAACGCACCTGGTACGAATGGCGCGGGCTTGTTGTTGCAGAATTTTGTAGAAACCTCCAACGTGAATGTCGCCGAAGAGCTGGTGAATATGATACAGACTCAGCGCGCATACGAGATCAACAGTAAAGCCATTACGACATCGGATCAGATGTTGCAGAAACTGTCGCAGCTGTAAGCATTGAGGAGTTGATCATGAAAATCGCGAATCGGGTTTATCTGTTGAGTGTACTGTTGCTATCTGCCTGCGCCGGTGCGCCCGCACCGATCGTGCATCAGCCTATGAGTTTGCCAGCACAATCTGCCAGGCCTTTACGCGAAGCGAATGGCGCCATTTTTCAGAGTGCCAGCTACCGGCCACTGTATGAAGATGCGAAGGCCAGAATGGTGGGCGATACACTGACCATCACGATTGCAGAGAAAACCTCTGCGGCGAAAGCGAGTGCGAATTCCAACAGTAAATCCTCCAGTCTGGCGCTGGCTACACCTAATTTGTTTGGCCTGAATGCGGCAACCACTTCGCGTGGTTCGGTCAACACCAATGGCAGCTCTAAGTTTGATGAAAAAGGCGCAGAAACCGCCAGCAACAGTTTTACCGGCACGATAGCGGTCACGGTGATCGACGTGCTGCCGAACGGAAATTTGCTGGTCAGTGGCGAGAAGCAGCTAGCCTTCGATAAAGGTGCGGAGTTCGTACGTTTTTCCGGTGTGGTGAATCCCACCACGATAGCTGCAGGGAATGTGGTGGCATCTACTCAGGTAGCCGATGCGCGCTTTGAATATCGTTCTAATACACGCATAGACGCGACCGAAATGAATTCTATGTTAGGTCGTCTGTTCCTGAGTTTTCTCCCTATGTAAGGGAATTGAAAGTTGGCTATGAAAACCGGATTTTCCTTCGCCTCTGGCGTGCTTCCTTCGAGCTTATATGCAGCATTATTATTGTCGCTGAGCATACTGATGCCTGCGCCTGCACAGGCGGAACGTATTAAGGATCTGGCTGGCATTCAGGGGGTACGTCAGAATCAATTGCTGGGCTATGGGATTGTGGTAGGTCTGGATGGCAGTGGTGATCAGACAACGCAGACGCCGTTCACCGTACAGAGTATCGTCAGTATGTTGCAGCAAATGGGCGTGGCCTTGCCGGTCGGCTCAACGCTGCAGTTAAAAAACGTCGCTGCAGTGATGGTCACCACCAGCCTGCCACCATTTGCGCAGCCTGGGCAGGCATTAGATATCACGGTCTCTTCTATGGGGAATGCTAAAAGTCTGCGCGGCGGCACTTTGCTGATGACGCCACTCAAAGGTGCAGATGGTCAGATTTATGCGATGGCACAAGGTAATGTGCTGGTCGGCGGCGTTGGTGCATCGGCCAATGGCAGCAAGGCTCAGGTGAATCATCTGAGCGTCGGTCGTATTTCTGGTGGTGCCACTGTGGAACGGGCTGTACCTAGTCCGGTGGCGAATGGGAATACGGTGCAGCTGGAATTGAATAATTCGGATTTTTCGACGGCCAGCCGGGTAGTGGATGCGATTAACCGTCGCTTCGGTAACGATACCGCTGCCGCACTGGATGGCAGGGTGATACAGGTGAAGGCACCGGCCAACCCCGATCAGCGGGTTGCGTTTCTGGGGAATCTGGAAAGTCTGGATGTGACGCCCGCAGCGATGGTGGCGAAAGTCATACTCAATGCCCGTACCGGTTCTATCGTGATGAATCAGGCGGTTAGCCTGGAAACCTGTGCGGTTGCGCATGGTAATTTGTCGGTGGTGGTCAACACTGAGAATGCGGTCAGTCAGCCGAATGCTCTTGCGGGTGGTCAAACGGTGGCGACCGGCAATTCCAATATCAGTATCACTAAAGATGCCGGCCAATTGATGATGTTGAAAGCCGGTGCCTCACTGACCGATGTTGTGAAAGCACTCAATTCGATTGGTGCCACACCTCAGGATTTGCTGGCGATTTTACAGGCGATGAAGGCTTCAGGCGCTTTGCGTGCTGAACTGGAAATTATTTAAGGACCCGCCATGTTAGGACGTGCAGAAATTCCCGAAAACCGGCTGGCGTTTGATACCCGCAGTCTGGACAGTCTTAAGCAATCGGCAAAAGATAATTCTCCTGAGTCGGTGAAGGCGGCTGCCAAACAGTTTGAAGCATTGTTTATGAACATGATGCTCAAGTCTATGCGTCAGGCAGGCGGACAGGATGGTCCGTTTGATAGCGAACAGACGCGTACTTATACCTCTATGCTGGATCAGCAGTTATCGCAGTCGATGGCGAATAAGGGCATAGGCCTGGCGGATGCCTTAGTCAGGCAGCTCACCAATAATGCAGTGGCACAGGCGATACAGCCGGAAAATGCCAGTGCACCACAGGCTTTTGCTTCTCAGGGCATCAATCGTTACCTGGATAATCTGAAGTTTGAACAACAGCCGGTTCCGGACGCGAAAAGTGGTTTCTCTGGTCCTGCCCATGTGCGTGAATTCCAGCAAAAACTGACTGCACATGCCGAGGAGGCCAGTAAAGCCACCGGTATTCCGGCCAAGTTCATGCTAGGCCAGGCAGCGCTGGAAAGTGGCTGGGGCAAGCGCGAAATCAAGACAGTGGACGGTAGTACCTCTCATAACATCTTTGGGGTTAAGGCCACCAGTAGCTGGAAGGGTAAAACTGTTGATGCCGTGACGACTGAGTATATCAACGGCGTGGCGCAGCGCCGTGTCGAGAAATTTAAAGCGTATGACACCTATGCAGATGCGTTTAAGGACTATGCTAAGTTGCTGACGCAAAATCCGCGCTATGAAAATGTGATCGCCAATGCTAAAGATGCAAGTGCGTTCGCGCAAGGCTTGCAAAAAGCAGGTTATGCAACGGATCCTAATTATGCGAATAAACTGACCCGTATCATTAAGCAAAATCTGTCTGTCTGAGTTGCAAACTCAGGATTTGAATAAAAAAATACATTTTTTCGCATTTTCGCCTTTACAGAAGACTGAGGTATAGACTGGCTGTCACGAATAAGGCGCAGGCTATCATCAGGCTTTGATGCCATATATTTCCCTCATTAAAGTTTTTCAGAAATTCTCCGAAAACAAGGGTGATGACGTGTAAAGGCGTGGCACAACTCAATAGGTTGAATTATGGGAACGAACGTTCTGAACATAGGGCAAAGTGCTCTGGCAGCAGCCCAAATGGGGATTACCACTACCGGCCATAATATTGCCAACTCGTCAACTCCAGGATATAGCCGCCAGGTTTTGGTGCAATCGGCAAATGCGCCCCAGAATCTGGGCGGCTCCTTTGTCGGGCAGGGTGTGACGATCAGCCAGATTCAGCGTCAATACAATCAGTTCATTGGGCAGCAGGTTAATTCTTCGCAGACCTCACTGAACCAGGTGAGTGCATATGCTGCTCAGATCCAGCAGATCAATAATCTGGTTGCTGATCCGACTGCCGGTGTAACGCCAGCCTTACAGGATTTCTTCAAATCGGTACAGAACTTATCGAGCAGTCCGAATGGCACGGCTGGCGCTGCTGCGCGTCAGGCCGTGATTTCAAATGGTCAGGCGCTGGCCAATCGTTTCACCAGTCTGCAAGGGCGCATGGACCAGATTCGCACGGACGTCAATGGTGAAATCGCCGGCGCTGTCAGTTCTATCAATGCCTATTCCACGCAATTAGCAGCCTTAAACGATACGATAGCAAAATCGCAAAGCACTACCGGTTCGCCGCCGAATGATTTGCTGGATCAGCGTGATTTGCTGGTCACCGAATTATCTAAACTGACCAAGGTGACGGTGATCCCGCAAGATAATAAATACAATGTGTTTATCGGTAATGGTCAGCCCATTGTACTCGGTGGTACGGTCAATCAATTGCAGGTCAGTGTTTCTGCGACCGATCCTAATCGTTCCGAAGTGGCTTATACCTCGAACGGGAATGTCACCCAAATTCCAGAAAATGGCTTGCCAGGTGGTAAATTGGGCGGCTTGTTTGATTTTCGTGCCAATACCCTGGATCCGGCGCAAAGCGCGATTGGTCGGGTAGCGGTCAGCATTGCATCTGCCTTTAATCAGCAACATGCCTTAGGCCAGGATTTGAATGGTCAAATGGGTGGTAATTTTTTCAATATTGCGCAGCCGGTCAATACACCAGGTGCGGGTAATACCACTGCCGCGTTGGTGACCTCGAAAATTGTCGATGCATCGGCATTGAGTACCAGTGATTACCGCCTGCAGATCACAGCGCCAGGTACCTATAAAGTGACACGGCTCAGTGATGGTCAGGTAACGAATTCGACTTCCCAGCCGGTTGTGGTCGATGGCGTCAGTATGGAATTCCCGCAGCCGCCCGCTGCACAGCCTGCAGCAGGCGACGAATTTTTGATCAAGCCTACCTCCAATGCGGCAAACAGCCTGGCGGTCGCTATCAGTGATCCGAATAAGCTGGCGGTGGCGTCGCCAGTCAGCAGCGTTGCACCGACCACCAATACTGGTTCAGGAAAGATTTCTTCCGGTAATTTTGATTCGCTGGCCGGCTCTGCATCTACTTCGGCCACAGCGACGATCAGTCCGGTAAAAACAGATAATTCGTTCAAATCCAGTACACTGACGCCGCCAGTGACGTTGACTTATTCAGGTGGTTCTCTGACAGGCTTTCCTGCGGGACAAATCGTTTCTGTCACTAACGCAGGTGTCACCACAAATTATCCTCCGCCTGCGACCGTGCCTTATACCAGCGGTGCGCAGATCAGCGTAGCGGGAATGAACTTTGCTATTAAAAATGGTACAGCAGCACCCAGCAACGGTGATCAGTTCACGCTGGCGGCTTCAACGCCAGTGGCGTCGACTAAGCTGACATTCAATTCAGCGACTAACACTTTGAGTGGATTTCCTGCAACAGCGAATGTCACGGTCACCAATGGAAGCGCGGTCACGACTTATCCGGCTGGCAGTAATGTTCCGTTCACTGCTGGCTCAACGATCAGTTTCAATGGTGCAAGTTTCACGGTAACCGGTAGCCCGGCAAATGGCGATGTGTTCAACATCGCACCGAATACCAATGGTACTGGCGATAATCGTAATGCACTGGCTTTAGCCACCATACAGACTAAGAATCTGTTGGTTGGAAATACCACAACGATACAAGGTGCATACGCGCAGTTCGTGAGCCTGGTCGGTAATAAAACCGCCGAATTACAAGTCACCAGTGCCTCTGAAACGAAAATGCTGGCGCAGGCAGTGGCTGCGCAGCAAAGTGAATCCGGCGTCAATCTGGATGAAGAAGCAGCTAATTTGTTGCGTTATCAACAGGCATATCAGGCTGCAGGCAAGTTAATGCAGATCGCCAGTCAATTATTTGATGCCTTGCTGACGCTGGGCAGATAGAGGTAATCATGCGTATCAGTACCAACACCATTTATGATACTGGCAGTAGCCGTATTGGTGATCTTCAGACCAATATGAATAAACTCCAGCAGCAGATTTCCTCAGGCAGAAAAGTGCTGACCCCGGCTGACGACCCTATCGGATCCGCACGGGCACTGGTCATTACCCAGGCTGATGCAATCAATGATCAGTTTGCAGTGAATCGTCAGAACGCAAAGAATTTACTCAGTGTGACCGATGGCGTGTTGGGGACTGTGACGGATAATCTGCACAGCATTAAAACATTGATCGTTCAGGCAGGAAATGGCACCTTGAGTGATGCTGACCGTACTTACGTTGCCCAGCAATTGCAAAGCAATCTGGATCAGATGATCAGCTCTGCGAATGCGACTGATGGAACAGGGAATTACCTGTTTTCAGGATTTTCCACGACTACCGCGCCATTTACCAAGACTATCACCGGTGCCAGTTATGCCGGGGATCAGGGGCAGCGCTATCTGCAGGCTGATTCGGCACGACAACTGCCTTTAAGTGCTCCCGGTATGGAAGTGTTTGGAAATATCCGTACCTCGAATGCACAATTTAATATTGTGCCGAATCTTTCTAATGTAGGCAAAACTGGGGCGACGGCAGCAGTGGATCCATTAACCTCTGGCAATCTCACTGGTCATAATTACGAAGTCAGATTTGATAATACTGCTGCTAATTTTTCAGTATTTGATAAAACGACAGGTGGTACCATCGTTCCGCCAACACCTTATACCAATCCGGTGAATGTGACGTTTGATGGCATTAATCTGACCTTACAAAATAATCCGACCGCGCCGGCACCAGGGGATAAAATCCTGATCCAGCCCGGTAATCAGGATATTTTTGAAACCGTGACGGATGTGATTAATGCGCTCAAAACGCCAGCGACGACTTCTGCGGCGCGCAGTGATCTCACACAAGCCTTGACGCAGGCAAATAACAATGTCGATAAGTCACTGAGTAACGTGTTGACCGTGCGGGCACAGGTAGGCAGCAGTCTGAAAGAGATAGATGGTCTCGACAATGAGGGCGATGCCAAGAGCGTGTCTTACAAGCAGTCTTTGTCTGAGATCCAGGACATCGATTATGTCAAAGCTATCTCGGAATTCAGTCAGAACCAAATGGTGCTGCAGGCAGCGCAACAGTCTTTTGTGAAAGCGTCGTCGCTGTCTTTATTTAGCTATATCAGCTAACCCGGATTGCTCACGCTTGCTGAGTAAAAAAGCAGACATCGTCTGCTTTTTTTGTTTTCAAAGTCAGTGCAAAATCCTATGTGCAGATTATTCAAATCAACTTCTGTATCTAATGCGGATACGACTAAGCGCAACGCTAACAGGCTTAACTGATCTTGGTTTGTAGCGCTGTTTCATTTGCCCCACAGAGTCCTGCCTGAATGCGGATGTTATCCATGTTCATTACTCAAGGATAAACCACGCATATTCAATCTGCCTTTGACTCTTGTTATCCTTGCACTCCCATCACCGAACCCTGACTGTGATGTTCCAATACTTTATTGTTGCCAATATGAAATAAAAAAATAACAATAGTTAACAGCAGTTTCGGGAATTTTGTCAGATCATGTTTCTATACCGATAGCGCCGCATTTTGCGAATCATGTTGACGCTATTGAATTTGTAGCTGGAAATATTGACATGCTCCGGGGGTTTCATATGTATGCGCCATCCATTAAGAAAACGGCATTCGACAGAGTGTCTGTGATACCTGAAACAATATCTATATCCGGAAGGACACGATTAAAGCTTGGGTTGAGTTGTGCCAGTGTTTTATTATTCATCACTGCTTGTGGCGGTAGTGGAAAAAGCCCGGATGCGCCAGTTGATAATATGGCTGAACGTTTTGCAGCGGTTGGCAAGTATCAGATCGTGAATCCTTCGGCGACCAGCAATTGGGTCACAATTCCCCAGCCCAAAGATCCCTTGATAGATGGTGTGGTACCGGCTACCGATGCGGATACACAAGGTATGTTTTCACCGGTTTTACCGATGGCAATCAATGCCATCCACCTTGCGCAATTACCAAACGGTAAGTATCTCGCATGGGGGGCACGTGGTGATTCCTTATCTGGCCAGACGTATGACTTGTGGGATCCTTCAATCGGGACAGATATGAGTGCACATACTGTCTGGGATGACACAGTTAACCCTGATAGTTTTTGTGGTACGGGTTCTCTGATGCCTGATGGCCGTCTGTTGCAAGGCGAAGGAACCATGGGGGCGACTGCAAAAGCCAGTATCATTTTTGACCCTGCCAGTAACAAGCGAGTCAAACAGACCTCATCCTACGCATTTCAACGCTGGTATTCAACGATGGTTGCCTTACCGGATGGGCGTCAGTTGGCAATCGGGGGAATGGTGCCGGGAAACGAGCCGCAATACCAAGATCCGGCGGGGGCAATCAATGCAGGCTTGTCGTCAATGACGCCCGAGATTTATGAGCCTAATCCAGCTGTGCCAGGCACCGGTATCTGGCGTAGCTTGTTGGGTGCCAACAGCCGTCTGGCATTTGGGCCGGATTTTTTACGTAGCTCTTATCCGCGCGCCTGGGTTGCACCAAATGGTTTGGTTTTTGGCGTTTCCTCTGAACAAATGTGGTATCTCGATCCGAATGCCAACAAAGGGCAGGGCGGAATTACTTCTGCGGGGCCATTCAAAACGGGTGCTGATAATACGACCAAGCCAAACGTTGGCACGCCGGGTACAGCGGTGATGTATGCCCCAGGCAAGATCTTAAAAGTGGGCGGAAATGGTTATTGGGTGTATGACGGGTTTGCTGCTAGTAATAAGGCAACCATTATTGATATCAGTAATGTTGCCCCAGTATTAACGGAAGTGCCCCCTATGAAGTATGCGCGGCGTATGGTGAATGCGACGGTCTTGCCAGATGGGAAGGTTTTTGTGCATGGCGGAACTGCCCAGGGTATCGATTTCGGTGCTTCCATCTATAATCCCGAAGTATGGAATCCCGATGATCGTAGCTGGAAGGTGATGGCTCCTTCTGTCAGGGCACGCTTGTATCACAACACTGCTACATTAATGACGAATGGCACAGTCATCACTGCAGGCAGCGGTACACCGGGTCCAGTGTTCAATACAAATGCAGAAATTTTTTATCCTACATATCTGTTCACCAGAGTAAATGGTGTAGTCCGGTGGGCTGCTCGTCCCGTGATGAGCGGAATTACCGGTTTTTCCTTTGCCAACGGCGCACAATTACAGCTCAATATGGCGGGAACGGCTCCAGTCAAACAGATGGCATTGTTAGGAATGGGGGTGGCGACGCATGGATTCCATCAAGGTCAGCGACGTGTGCCTCTGAGCTTTACGCAGGATGGCAGTGTATTGAGTGCCACGATTCCTGATGTGAATAATGCGCCTCCTGGTTATTACCAGCTTTTCACAGTTGATACAAACGGTGTGCCTTCGAAGGCCGTGATTGTGAGTATCGGTGCAAACGTCAAGCCGCCACCTACGCCGGTGACACCTTATTTGCCTAAGCTGACCGGTACCATCTCAGCTCCGATTATTCAGCCAGCAGGCACAGCCAGCTACACGGCCTCTGTCAATGATCCCAGTGCGCAGGTAAGCTGGGATTTCGGAGATGGGACTGCCCCGACCATGATGGGGCCAAACTTGCCTGTCACTCACGTGTATGCCGCACCCGGCGTGTATCTGGTCACACTGACGATGAAGGGCGTGGCCGGTATCGAAGTCAGAACTACATTTGTCCAGACTGTGTCCTCTGCTGTAACCACGAATGCAGCTGTATCGAGTATGGCAACTATCATTGAACCTCAGGTAAATAAGACTTATCGCGTCTGGACAGTGAATCCGGATAATAATTCTGTCAGTGTGATAGATCCGGTCACGAATAAACTGGTTAAAGAAATTCCGGTTGGAACGAATCCACGCGCGCTGGCCCGTAGTGCTGATGGCCGCATTTTTGTAACCAATAAAGATGCTGCGACGATCAGCGTGATCAATCCTGTGACATTGCTGGTCAGTGGCAGTTTGACCTTGCCGTATGCTTCGCAACCGCATGGGATCCTGTTTTCGCCGGATGGGGCTGCGTTTTATGTCGCATTGGAGGCGACTGGGCAAGTCATAAAGTACGATGCAACAACCCAGACGGTCATTGCAAATCAATTCATCGGTAATAATCCCCGTCATATTGCGATGACTGGCGACAGTAAGCAAATCCTGGTTTCGCGCTTTATCACACCTGCGCTGCCAGGGGAGGGAACGGCTAAGGTTGATGTCAGTAAAAGAGGTGGCGAAGTCGTTGTTTTGAATGCGTCTAATCTGTCTGTGCTGAAAACAATAGCGCTGATGCGCAGTGACAGCTCAAATGCGGATGGCGACGGACGTGGTGTGCCGAATTATCTGGGCGCGGCCGCAATCAGTCCGGATGGCAAAACAGCCTGGATACCTTCAAAGAAAGATAATCTGGAGCGCGGTGGTCTGCGCGATGGCAATGCGCTTGATTTTGCATCGACGGTCAGAGCCACATCATCCAAAATTGACTTGGGACTGTTGCAGGAGAATCTTGCCGCACGGGTCGACCATGCCTTCAGCGGATTGGCTACCGCCGACGTGTATCATCCAAGTGGCGCCTATTTGTTTGCTGCGTTAGAAAGCAGTCGTGAAGTTGCAGTGGTCAATGCCTATACTGGCCTGGAATTGCAACGCGTAGTAGTAGGTTTGGCGCCGCAATCACTCGCAATTTCACCGGATGGGAATAAGCTGTTTGTACAAAACTATATGGACAGAAGCGTCAGCGTACTTGACCTGACACCATTGACGAAGAACGGTGTTTTCGGTATCACTGTTGTTGCGAATGTGAAAACCGTAGTCAACGAAGCCTTGTCAGCGCAGGTGTTGTTAGGCAAGCAGCTGTTCCATGACGCTAAAGACCCGCGTCTGGCAAAAGGAGCATATATGAGTTGCGCTACCTGCCACAGTGAGGCAGGAACAGATGGCCGGACCTGGGATTTCAGTTCTCTGGGGGAAGGGCTGCGGAAAACAATACCTTTGAATGGCAGAGCAGGTAACGGCGATGGTCGTATGCACTGGTCAGGCAATTTTGACGAAGGGCAGGATTTTGAAGGTCAGATACGAAATTTTGCCGGTGGTACAGGCTTGATGAGTGATGCCTTATTTAATATGGGTACACGCAGTCAGCCTTTGGGCGATCCTAAGGCAGGGCTTAGTCCTGATCTGGATGCGTTGGCGGCCTATTTGCAGTCGTTGGGGAAATTTGCGCCTAGTCCATGGCGTGGTGCTGAAGGTAAGCTCACTGCAGATGGCCTGGCTGGCCGCACGTTGTTCCGTCAATCGTGTGCGTCTTGTCATTCGGGTGGTGATTTCACAGACAGTGCATCAGGGGTATTGCATGATATAGGCACACTCAACGCTGCCGCAGGTAAGCGTTTGAATGGACTTCTGACTGGTATCGATACGCCTACATTACGTGACGTGTGGCAGCACGCACCGTATTTGCATGATGGTTCAGCACCAACTATTGAGGCAGCGATACTTGCACATACTAAAAACGTAAAGTTTAATCCTTCGGATATTCCTTTGCTTGCCGCCTATGTTCGCCAGATAGATGGTACTGAAGCGACCAATGGCTTACTTGGTAACTATTATTCGACCGGAGATACTAATTATTTAACCGGGCCAATCCGCTATAGCCGGATAGAGGCAGTCAATTTCGACTGGGGGCGTACCGACCTGTATCCATCTACAGCGGTGGCGCCTGCACCGGGTGTGCCGCATGACTATTTCAGTGTACGCTGGACCGGCAGTATCATTGCTCCTGTCTCTGGTACCTATACCTTACGCACTTGGTCAGATGACGGCATACGCATGTACTTTGGTAATGCAAAGACCCTGATAATCAATAACTGGACATATCACTGGCCACAAAATAACGACATCAACGTGACCATGGTTGCGGGGCAGAGTTATCCGGTCACGATAGAATATTTCAATGGACAGATCGGTACTATGGCGAAGTTGTTTTGGAAAACGCCAGAAGACACCAGCTTTGTTCCTGTCCCTGTTACTCAGCTCTGGAGTGATCCTGCAGGCCCGGGCGTGTTGTCTGGTCCACAGACAGATACAACAAATCCTGCCATTGGTGCCGGTGTAGGTTTGACCGGATCTTACTTTGCCAATACTCAGGCTTTCGCCGGGGTTCCGATGATGGTTCGTAACGACACATTGAATTTCAGTTGGGGTACGCTTTATCCTAGCCTGAGTGTGGGCGTGAACAATTACTCAGTGCGCTGGACGGGCTACCTCCAGGCAAGTACAACGGGGCGCTATCGTTTTTCTACCGTTGCCGCTGATGGGATACGTGTCACTTTGGCAAATCAGGTGATACTGGAGAATTGGAATAACCGTGCTTTGACGACTGATACGTCCGCAGGTGTTTATCTGACGAAAGGGGAGCTTTATCCGATTGTCGTGGAAACATATAATGCAGGTAATGCAAATGCCATGATCCTGAAATGGATGCTGCCCGACAGTGCTGCCTTCACGACGATCCCGGTTACCCAGCTCTATCCGGCGAACTACACACCAGGTGCGAGTAATTTGTCTGGGGCTGGCTTACGTGCTGATTATTTTCCGAATACGGCATTATCCGGAAGCCCCAGTGTGACACGTATCGAAAATGTCGACCGTGAGTTTCCATATGGTGGTGTCGGTGGTATGCCAGCATATACGTTTTCAGTACGCTACAGTGGTAAATTCCGTCCCGAGGTATCAGGGAACTACCTGTTGGGTACCTATTCTGATGATGGAGTGCGTTTGTGGGTGAATGGAAATCAGGTTATCAATAACTGGACGTATCACGGCACCACCTTCAACCAGACAGCGATGCCTGTCAGTTTTACCGCAGGTACGGTATATGACATCAGGCTGGAATATTACAACACAGCAGGATATGGGCGCGTTAGTTTGTTGTGGCAATTGCAAAAACCTGGAACAACGACGCCATGGGTGATGCTGCCAACCACCAATCTTTTTGCCGACGCGAACCTGAATGCCACTGTTCCAGGCGCGCTGGATACTGGCGTGATTGGTGTGACTGTTCCGGCCGCTTCTCAGAACTCTGTGTCAGCAGCGGTGTGGAGTCTCAGTTTGCCTGTCGCTACGGTAAAGTCAGGGACGCCATTAACAGTGAATTACACTATTCCGAACAGTCAGGTCAGATTGACGAACTGGATGGGTGTTTTTTCTGTAAATGTAAATTACGCGGCGACAGGTACAACGAATTGGCAATATATTACCAACGGTACTGGTCAGACCGTAATTAATACAACAGGTCTGGCACCGGGCAGGTATGCGCTTGGGCTATTCACAGCGGATAGTTATAACCAGCCAGTACAACAATATTTCACGATTCAATAATTTGAGCGTGGGAAATCCAGGCAGATACTGAGCATTCAGTCTCTGCCTTTTTTCCGGAGTCTGATGATATGTCTGGGATTTCACAAAACAAGCCAAATCGCAGTGTGTGGCCGCGTCCTGTAAGGTTGGGGTTGACGCTGGCGTCAGTGACGGCTCTGGGGCTGATTCTTAAAGTGACTACGTTATCGCCAGGTTTAGAAGGGATGTTTACAAAGTCAAGGCAAGACTTACAATTACCTTCGGCCAGCTTAGACATGGGCTTGCAGCCGCCAGCAACAAGCGATCCTACTCTGCATGCTATGGAGCCTTTTATATTGACTGATAGTGAAGGCAAGGAATTTCATCCGGACAGTCTGCGCGGTGAAACCGTCTTACTGCACTTTATGTACACGGCCTGTTCTTCAGTATGCCCGGGCGATACGGCAGATCTGGTGCAGATGCATAAGCAAATTCCTGCGAGCTACAGAAAGAAATTGCACATAGTCTCCATTACCGTGAATCCGGAATTTGATCAGGTACCGCAAATGCAAACTTATGCCAAGGCAATGCAGGCAGATAAGCCTGGTTGGACTTGGGTAACGGGGAGGGAAGAAGCGGTTCATCAGGTGCTCAGACGTTTTCGTGCTTTTGATGCCAGCGTCAAATCGCCCAAACCAACAGATCACATAGATCAAGTGGTGCTAATGGATGTTTATGGGCGCGTATTTCAGCGCTACTATGCGTCAAATATACGCTCCGGCCGCATATTGCAGGAAATGATGGTGTTAGACGATCTGATGCGGCCTTTGTTGCAAAAAAATCCAGCTTGACATCTCAGGTTTAAAAAATCGCTTTACGCGGCTTGGGATATACGCAGCAATTGTAGCGTAGTGCTTTAACCGGTATTTCTGAATGCAGAAGTTGAAAGCGTTTCATGACAAACCGCTGTGTATGCTGTGTTGCTGCCAAGTTTGGATAATTTGAACACAGTGATCGCAGTGATCAGACTTTTTCCATGTCTTCAGAGTCGAGCGCAATCACATGGGATTGCGGGTTGCCACGTTCGTCGTGCCATTCCCGCATTACGCAGGGATAGCCATCTTCATCCAATGCAACGACTTTGAAAAAATTTCCTATCATCGAAGAAATCAAAATCTGTTCCTCTTCCGGGAAGCTCGCGATGAAATCCGGACTAAGTTGTATGACTTTGACGATGTCACCCAAGCCTACTGCTTGATTACGGCAGTCCACCACACTGTGTTGTGTCATTTTGTATTCCTGTTTTTTGTAAATTGCCGCTATTGTAAAGCTTGCGCCGGGTGGCAACATAAGCCACCGAAAAGAAAATGGCTGACGAATCACGGGATTCGCCAGCCACGTTCATAGGACCGGATTAGTCTTAGCCAGCGGTTCAGCTGCGTGCGCTATTCTTTTCTCTGGCCACCCAATACAGTATTCCTGCAATGGCCAGATAGGGCAGCAGGGATAAGGCATCGGCATTCGGGCCATTGAAGAAAGGGTTATGGGCAGTTGCCCAGTCACCGATGGTTTTATCGAAATCAGTCAGAATGCCGGCGGTAAAGGCGATCACGATACCAGCCAGCGCGCCACCAGCAATATAACCGGATGACAGCAATACGCCGGAACTGCGGTCACCAGCTGCCTGCATTTCTTCTTCATTCAGATCTTTGTACTGATCCAGTTTGCTGTTACGTCTGTCCACCAGCCAGCGTATCATGCCGCCTATGAACAAGGGCGCAGAAGACGACAGCGGCAAATACACACCAACTGCAAATGCGAGCGATGGAATGCCAGCCATTTCCAGTACCAGAGCAATCATGACGCCGAACAGTACCAGCGTCCATGGCAATTGCTGATCCAGTATGCCTTTAATGATGTAGGACATCAGCACGGCTTTTGGTGCATCGTATTTCTTCACTTCTGAACCGTCAGGGCGTTTGTTGTAGGTACCGTTGATGCCCGGGTCAACCAGATACATGGCCTGACCTTCATTGTTGACCAGATATTTACCTGCCGGGCCGCCCACGGCATCATTCTTGTGCCAGACCTTGTAAGTTGCTTTATCTTGCTCAGCCTGTGGGCCTTGTAATTGTGCAGTTTCAGTGAGTTTGCCTGCATCGGTTTTCAATGCAGGTGCCACTTGGGCTGCAGGCACGTAGACCGTACCCGCATCATTGAGCTTGAGTAAAATCGGTCCCAGTATCAGTGCAGACGAAAAAGCACCGGCCAGAATGGCGTACTGCTGCAGCTTAGGCGTGGAGCCGACCAGGTAGCCGGTTTTTAAATCCTGAGAGGTGGTGCCTGCATTGCTGGATGCGATACAGACGATAGCGCCGACCGATAAAGCGGTCACATAATACTGACCACCGGTCCAGCCCATGACCAGAAAGATCAGGCAGGTAAATAACAAGGTGGCGACCGTCATACCGGAAATCGGGTTCGATGAAGAACCAATTTCACCGGTGAGGCGTGAAGAGACAGTGGCAAACAAAAAGCCAAACACCAGTATCAGTATCGCGCCCAGGAAATTCATGTGCAAAGGCGTGGCGAAAGTGATGATAGCGATAATCGCTAAGGCCCCGATGATGACCCATTTCAAAGGTATATCCTGATCGGTGCGCAAGACGCTGGCAGCATTTGCTGAGCCACTGCGCATGCCAGCCAGGCCGGCAGACAAACTGCGCCAGATGGTAGGCATCGCACGTGCCAGGCTGACCAGGCCACCCGCAGCAACAGCACCGGCGCCTATGTACAGAATGTAGGCACTGCGCACATCATGCGCACTCATTTCGCTGATCAGTTTGGTGCCCGGTGTCAGTGGCACGCTGAGCGCATCGCCGAAGAATTTAATCATCGGTATCAGCAACAGATAAGACATCACGCCGCCAGCTGCCATGACAGAAGCGATACGCGGGCCGATGATATAGCCTACACCCAGCAATTCCGGTGAGACTTCAGCACCGATGGAGCCGCCTTTGAGTGGTGCGCCGAAAACCGTTTCCGGCGTATCCTTCCAGCCCTTGAATGCTACGTTGGCAATCTTGTAGAACAGACCTAAACCAAATCCACCAAAGATGATCGCAGCGCGGCGATTGGCATCGGCCTGTGCATTCGGGTTGCTGCCTTCGCCAGCAGCTTCGCGTGAAGTATCTGTGGCTGCTGCTTTCAATACTTCGGCACAGGCTGTGCCCTCCGGATATTTGAGTTCGCCGTGCTTTTCCACGATCATGGTGCGGCGCATTGGGATCATCAGCAAAATACCGAGCAGGCCGCCCAGACAGCCTACCAGCATCACACGGGAGATTTCCAGATCAAAGCCCAGAATCAGAATCGCGGGCATGGTGACACCAAGTCCGAATGCCAGCGATTCACCGGCTGAGCCAGCGGTCTGCGTGATACTGTTTTCCAGTATGGTTGAATCTTTTCCGCCGAGTTTATTCGTCAGACGGAACAGTGTGATAGCGATGACCGCAACAGGAATAGAGGCGCTGACGGTCAGACCTACTTTCAGCACCAGATACAAGGAAGATGCACCGAAAATCATACCCAGGATGACGCCCATGATCAGGGCGCGGGGTGTCATTTCAGGCAAATTCGCACTGGCCGGAATATAAGGCCTGAACGCAGAAGCTGAGGTTTCTTTTGGCATGTTATTACCTTTTATTATGTGGAAAACCGGGCCTTGATCTTGATGCCACAGGCCCGCCTGATTTTTTGCATCCTGTCTCCGGTGATGGCAAAAAATGATGTGCGCATTATCACCGTTTTTTTACCGCCTCAGCAATGAAGATTTACTATCAAAACAATTTTGTTTGAAGTCATCGTTGTGATGTCCCACATCTGCAGGTTTTACTGCCTTACTTGTTCTTTCCTTCGGCGTCTGTTGCCAACTCTGGGTTGTCACTATGCGCTGACAGTGTGGGCAAATGCGTGATCCCGCGTATCAGTGGATGGCGCCATGCAATCAACGCTACGGCCAGTGCCACAAAGCCGGCAAAACCCAGTGCCACGCGCAATCCCAGATGCTCGCCCAGCCAGCCACCGATCAGGGCGCCAGGTCCGGCCGGTATCAGTATCAGCCAGCGCATGGTGCTGGTCATGCGGCCCAGCATGGGCTCTGGTGTTACTGCCTGGCGTAGGGCCAGGAAGTTAATAAAGATCAGCACGCCACCGACCGCAAACGCCATCAACATGGCGCCGAATGCTGCGATACCTATCCATCCGGCCGGGGCCAGGGCCAGTCCACCCCAGCCTAGTCCGCACACGGCAACACCTAGCACCATGCAAGGACCCGGCCCCAGTTTGCGGCTGATCCGGTGCCCGTAGATGCTTGCGGCGATGCTGCCAACGCCTATCGTCATATAACTGAGTCCCACCGCCTGTTCGGATAAGCCGAGCAGGCGTGTCGCAAACAGAATCTGCACGACCAGGGCAGCGTTATAGCAGAGCTGCCACATACCGACGGTACAGGCCAGTCCGACCAGCAAGGGCTTATTTATCACGAAGCGCACACCTTCTTTTAAGTCGCGCCAGAAATGACTGTCTGCTTTTTCAGGACGATGTTCTTCTATGTGTATGCCGCGCAGTATCAGGGCTGAGGTCAGTAACAGGATAGCGTCAGCCATCAGTGCCAGTGGGGCACTCAATAATTTAATCAATACCCCGGCTGCGGCAGGACCAGATACTTCTGCGCCGGAGGTGGCCAGCGCATTTTTGGCATGGGCTTCGACCAGGCGCTCGCGCGGCACAATTTGGGTCAGTACGATTTGCGCAGCGGTGCCTGCCGTGGTGTTAATGGCACCTATCATAAAACCGACCACATACAACCAGGTCATATTGATCACATCAAAATACCAGGCAACGGGGACACTGATCACCGCCAGTGCAATCATGGTTTCACCAGCGATATAAACCGGTAATTTCCGGACGCGGTCCAGCCAGACTCCGGCCGGCAGCGAGAGCAGTACAAAGGGCAGGGTCTCCATAAATGTCAGAATACCCATCTGGCTTGCAGTGGCGTTGAGCATCACGGCTGCGGTCAGCGGTAATGCCAGGATCGTAATTTGTGCGCCGAAGGAGCTGATCAGGATAGAGGTCCAGAGGCGACGATAAATCCTGTCGCGTAGCAGGTCGTTATTGGGCAGGCCACATAGTTTGAAAAAATAATTCATCATGATTTGCAGTGACATGATCCGCAGATCACATCATTCAGTTGGGACTTTTGCGCTACTGATTCAAGCATCGCACTGTGTGAAACAGCTGCTGTGAGAGTGTAGCGGTCACTGCCATCTTCAGTGTAGATGTACAGAAGATGGCGAAGAGTAAAGCCCGGTGTTAAGGCGAATATAGTGGTAAAAATTCTGTACCGCGTGATCGGTGCAGATGGAGCAGATGCGCGCTGTAATCAGTGTTAACACGGCGGTAAAGATAATCCGCGTTTACAATACTGGCTGACTGGCGGATGGGAGTAAACTTAACTTTGCAGCTTACACCACCTGTAACATGACTTAGCTGTCGTCATGCTGCAAATTCACATCATGCCGGAGCGTATTTTGCGGGAGGCGAGCCGCTGATCAAATACGTTCAGCGATGTATGAGTCGCAAATTCGTCAGAAGTTCCACAGACCGGAAAAAAGTAAATTTATGTTCGCACAAGCTATTGTCATGATCGACTTCGAAACCTCAGGCATGAGTCCGCTACAGGGCGGGCGTGTCACCGAAGTCGCCGCCTTACGTATAGAGGGCGGGGCGATTACAGATCGCTATGTTTCCCTGATCAATTGTGGTGTGCGCATACCCGGCTTTATTACCGAGCTGACCGGGATTACGCAGCGCATGGTCGACCGTGCGCCCCCTGTGTCTGAGGTCATGCCAGCTTTGCTCGATTTCATCGGCAATGACAGTCTGGCAGCGCATAACGCCAGTTTCGATGAGCAGTTTCTGAAAGTGGAAAGTGACCGGCTGGGTATGCGTCCGGCACATGATGGTCTGATTTGCTCGGTCAAACTGGCGCGCCGCGTGTTTCCTGGTTTGCCCAGCTATTCACTGGGTAAGCTGGCGACGTCCCTTGATATCCGGTTTCAAGGTGCGGCGCACAGGGCGGAGGCGGATGCCGAAGTTTCTGCACAACTGATGCTGAGAATCGCCAGTGAATTATGTGAACGCCACCAGGTCGACGCGATAGACCCGCAACTGTGTGTTCGCCTCAATCAGCTGACTGCCGCCAAATTGCCCGGATTTTTAAAACAATATTTTGAAACACAAAGGAATGCCCATGTCTGAGCCACAACGCTATCGCCATTTTAAAGGCGGTATCTATGAAATCGTCTGTGAAGCGACACAGGAAGCTGATCTGATACCGGTTATCGTCTACCGTTCTGCCAACGGCAGTATCTGGACCCGGCCGAAATCAGTATTTTTTGAGATGGTCGAGGTTGAGGGCAAGCTGGTGCAGCGTTTTACGGCCATCACATCGGATGCTGCCTGACATAGCTGGTCTGCAAAGTAATTCGGGTAAAGGGAAAAGAATGGATAGCATGGATCTGGATGTATTAAAAACCTGTGCACGCTGGCAGCAGCAGGGGCTGTCCTGCCTGCTGGTGACCGTGGTCACGACCTGGGGTTCCAGTCCACGCCCGGTCGGTTCCATGCTGGTTCTGAATGCGCTTGGCCAGGTGGCGGGTTCGGTATCCGGCGGCTGCATAGAAGACGATTTGATTGCGCGGGTGCAGCAGTTGGGTATTACACAGACAGTGCCAGAGTTGGTGACCTATGGTGTCAGCGCGGAAGAGGCGCACCGCTTTGGCTTGCCCTGTGGTGGCACCATACAGCTGGCGCTGGAACCAATAGCGCCGCTTAGTCAGATTGCTGAATTACTGAGTGCACTGGCTGCTGGTCAACTGACCAGACGCAGCCTCAATCTGCAAACGGGTGCTGTGCATTTAAGTGCAGCGCAGCCGTCTGCGCAACTGACTTTGCACGGCGATATGTTGGACACCATTCATGGTCCACGTTGGCGCTTACTGATCATCGGTGCCGGGCCTTTATCGCGTTTCCTGGCCAGTATTGCGACCGGGCTCGATTATCAGGTTACGGTTTGTGATCCGCGTGAAGAATACCGCAGTGACTGGAATTTACCCGAAGTCCCGGTGCTGCATGCCATGCCTGACGATCTGGTGATTGAGATGCAGCTGGATGCACGTAGCGCAGTGCTGGCCTTGAGTCATGACCCTAAACTTGATGACCTGGCGTTGATGGAGGCACTGAAGTCGCCGGCATTTTATGTGGGTGCTATTGGTTCACGCATCAACAACCAGCGTCGACGTGAACGTTTGAAAGAATTTGATTTGAGTGAGCAGCAACTGGCGCGTTTGCATGGGCCAGTCGGACTCTACATAGGCAGCAAAACGCCACCTGAAATTGCGATTTCTATTCTGGCGCAGATGACGGCGATCAAAAATGGTGTGGAGTTGCCTGACAGTGCAGGTGTTGCGCTTGCCAAGGAAAGTGCGCAGATCAGCATGTCAGGCGCCGCATGTGCGCTGAAAAGCGCATGAAATAAGACTATTCAATGCTTACACCAAGCGGGAAACAGAAATTTAAACGTATTTTCGCGTAAAATCGCGGCTAGACAAATAATTCTGCAGGGGAAGCACATGAGTATTAAATCAGATAAGTGGATACGTCGTATGGCTGAGGAGCACGGCATGATAGAGCCGTTTGAGCCGGGCCAGGTGCGCGCGCGTGACGGTCAGCGTATTGTCAGTTATGGCACGTCCTCCTATGGTTACGATATCCGTTGTGCTGATGAATTTAAAATTTTCACCAATATCAACAGCACTATCGTTGATCCTAAAAACTTCGATGAAAAATCTTTTGTCGATTTCAAAGGTGATGTCTGTATCATCCCGCCGAATTCGTTTGCGCTGGCACGCACTATGGAGTATTTCCGTATACCGCGCAGTGTATTGACGATCTGCCTGGGTAAATCCACCTATGCGCGTTGCGGCATTATCGTCAATGTGACGCCGTTTGAGCCGGAATGGGAAGGTTATGTGACGCTGGAGTTTTCGAATACCACACCTTTACCAGCGAAGATTTACGCGGGTGAGGGCTGTGCGCAGGTGCTGTTCTTTGAAAGCGATGAAGTGTGCGAGACTTCCTATAAAGATCGCGGTGGCAAATATCAGGGCCAGCATGGTGTGACTTTGCCTAAGACCTGATTTTCATTCTGCGTTCAATAAAAAATCCCGGCTTGCACAGACCGGGATTTTTTTTGCTGCCAATGTTTGTGTCGTCTCTGGATCAATCCATTTCAGCCAGCGTCTGATGGACAAACGCTGACAGTATCAGGCGTGCCTGTGGGCTCAGGTCAACGAACTCGAAGCCGTGGCGGAATTCCAAACCGTTCTCGGTCGGTGCCACTGAGCGCAGGATGACATTGAGCGACAGATACTCATCGCTACCCGCTGCGTTGACGCGAAATTTCACGGTGCCAGTATCGCCTTTGCGTCCCAGCTGACGTTTGATGATGCCGGATGTGCCGCCCATACTCAGGTCGCCCAGGGTTGCAGCAGCCGTTTGCTCAGGATTGCCTACCGTCACAGAGGCAATGATTTTTACGGTCGCGCGTGCCGCTTGTCGTATCGTGGTGGCGCGAACTTCTCTTGGGTAAGCCAGATGCAGGTAAGGGAAGGGCGAGTACACATATTTGATCAGCGAGCTGGTGAATGCATAGGCCTTTTTGCCGGGAAAAGCACGCACGATAAAGCCCTGGCCTTCGCGTATCAGGGCTGCTCTGCCATCCATCATGGGTGCGGTCAGCATCAATGATTTGTTTTTGGCGTAACCTATCAGCCTGACTGTGTAGCGTGTGCCGACATTGTCCTGAGTTTGCAGGAAAAAAACCTCTCCGACGTGCCAGCGTACACTGTCGAGCTCTATCACGCTTTCTTTGTTCAGCTCTTCTTGTTTAGGCGGATTGCCTGGCAGATTCGGAGGAGGAGTTGCCAGTGCTGGCTCAGCAGTAGCAGACAAAGTACTTGCTGCAGCGCTCACGGTAGCCGTGGCAGGTGTAAGCGGATCGCTCAATTTGGCTGGAATGCTATCCCAAAGAAAGTCTGCACTGCAGTAGCCCACTTCCAGTAAGTGATCAAGCTGCTGCTGGCTGTCTATGTGTAAGCCTGCTTCAGACAACATGTCGCCATCCTGATTGTAAACAGGCCAGGCCAGGGTCTGACCCACAGTAATTTCCGCATGTTTCAGCGACATCAGGCCTTGTACATCACCCATGTAATGGTTCCACTCGATTAGTTAAGCAAAAACTTTCAAAGAAAACGACGCATTAGACTCGCAGATAATTGTGCAATGATAATTTATTTAACTTGAAGGTGCACTGAAAACACACCGAAAATGCAAAAAGCACCTGTAGTCCTTGTCAGACTGCAGGTGCTTTTGCAACAGGACTAGGGCCTGTTAACCTTTAAATTGCGAGATGCGTTCAAGCCAAAACGTGGGCTGGCAAGGCGTGTGTCGCAGTCAGGGCTGGTGCCCCTGACAAGACACGCAACGCAGTCCAGCGCGCGTTCTGGCTTGAACCCGGAGGGAAAGGGGTAAAACAGCCGCATGGCGTTGTTGCATCCCGCTGACAGTGATTACACTGCTGCGCGGGCTGCGCCTAGCCCTGCAACTGTTTTACCCCTTTCGCACACGTAATTTAAATGTTAACAGGCCCTAACTGCAGCTGTGTTTATTTACTGATCGCTGCGTCCGACTTGACGCAATCGACATAATAGCCACGTTTACCATCGACTTCAGCTTTCACCAAGCCATGGCAATCGGTTTCGAAGCCAGGGAATTTTTCATTGAAGTCACGTACAAAGCGCAGATAGTCAACGATCGTACGGTTGAAGCGTTCGCCAGGAATCAACAGCGGAATGCCAGGTGGATAAGGCGTGAGCAGAATGGCTGTGACACGGCCTTCCAGCTCATCGATAGACACGCGCTCAATTTCACGGTGGGCCATCATGGCAAATGCGTCCGATGGCTTCATCGCTGGCTGCATATCAGACAAATACATTTCTGTGGTCAGGCGCGCCACATCATGCGCTTTGTACGCTTCATGTATGCCCTGGCACAGATCCTTCAAGCCTATGCCTTCATAGCGTGGATTTGCTGCTGCAAATTCCGGCAGTATGCGCCACATAGGCTGGTTCTTGTCGTAATCGTCCTTGAATTGCTGTAAGGCGGTCAGCAAGGTATTCCAACGGCCTTTGGTAATGCCGATGGTGAACATGATGAAGAAGGAGTACAGGCCGCATTTTTCAACGATAACGCCGTGTTCAGCCAGGTATTTGGTCACGATAGAAGCCGGGATACCGGTTTCACCGAATTTACCTTCCAGCGACAGGCCAGGCGTAACGATAGTAGCTTTGATCGGGTCGAGCATATTGAAGCCACTCGCCAGCTTGCCGAAACCATGCCAGTTGTCTTCGGCACGGATGATCCAGTCTTCGCGTGAGCCTATGCCGTCATCGGCAAATTCTTCTGGTCCCCAGACTTGGAACCACCAGTCTTTACCCCATTCCTGGTCAACCTTGCGCATGGCGCGGCGGAAGTCCAGCGCTTCCAGGATGGATTCCTCGACCAGTGCGGTACCGCCTGGCGCTTCCATCATCGCAGCCGCGATATCGCAGGAAGCGATAATCGAATACTGCGGCGAGGTCGAGGTATGCATCAGGTAAGCTTCATTGAAGCTGTCTTTATCCAGTTTGCGTGATTCCGATTCACGCACCAAAATCTGCGAAGCCTGAGAAATACCGGCCAACAGTTTATGGGTGGATTGCGTAGAGAAAATCATCGACTCTTTAGCGCGTGGGCGATCTTTGCCTATCGCATGCATGTCTTTGTAAAAGTCATGGAAAGTCGCATGTGGCAGCCAGGCCTCATCGAAATGCAGGGTGTCAATTTCGCCATCCAGCAAATCCTTCAACACTTCAACGTTGTACAGCACGCCGTCGTAGGTCGATTGGGTAATGGTCAGGATGCGTGGTTTTTTGTTCTTGGCTTCACGTGCAAACGGATTCGCCTCGATTTTCTTTTGTATGCTCTCCATGCTGAATTCTTCCAGCGGGATAGGACCGATGATGCCCAGGTGATTTCGCGTAGGCATCAGGAAAACCGGGATCGCACCACACATGATGATGGAATGCAGAATCGATTTGTGGCAGTTACGGTCAACCACGACGATATCGCCAGGCGCAACGGTAGAGTGCCATACCATCTTATTCGAGGTAGAGGTGCCGTTGGTCACGAAGTAGCAGTGATCTGCATTGAAAATACGTGCTGCATTGCGCTCAGATGCCGCAACCGGACCGGTATGGTCGAGCAACTGACCGAGTTCTTCTACCGCATTACAAACGTCGGCGCGCAGCATGTTTTCACCAAAAAACTGGTGGAACATCTGACCGATGGGCGACTTCAGGAACGCTACGCCACCCGAGTGACCAGGGCAGTGCCAGGAGTAAGAGCCGTCATTGGCATAATGCACCAGCGCGCGGAAAAACGGCGGCGCCAGGCTGTCCAAATAAGACTTGGCTTCACGGATGATATGGCGTGCCACAAACTCCGGCGTATCTTCAAACATATGAATGAAGCCATGCAGTTCGCGCAGAATATCGTTAGGGATATGACGTGAGGTACGGGTTTCACCGTACAGGTAAATCGGGATGTCCGCGTTTTTGTAGCGTATCTCTTCGACGAAGGCACGCAGGGACTTCAGTGCGTGATCGGTTTCTTCATCAGTGCCATCGCCGAATTCTTCATCATCGATAGAGAGGATGAACGCCGAGGCACGCGATTGCTGTTGTGCGAATTGAGATAAGTCACCATAGCTGGTAACGCCCAGGACTTCCATGCCTTCAGACTCGATTGCCTCCGCTAAAGCGCGGATGCCGAGACCGGAGGTGTTTTCAGAACGGAAATCTTCGTCGATGATGACGATGGGGAAGCGGAATTTCATGGAGGTCTCCAAAAAAGCTTGTTACAAGGGAGACGCCTGGGCAAGTTTGGTAACCGCTTGCGCGCCGAAAAATTCAAAGAAGCGAATTCTCTCAGATATGAGGCCGCTCATGTAAAAAATAGTTGCATTTTCTGCGCTCTGTACCAATTTCATGAGTCTGTCATGAAATCCAGAGACGCTCTGTGCACTGGGTAGCTTAATTTTGGTGGCGGAAATGAAAAATGGGTATGCTCAGATACCCATTTTTGAACTTGCCTGTAGCCTGAGTGACGATCAGAAGCGATAGCTCGCCGCAGAAAATACCGAGACTGCATTTTTGTCTATAACAAACGGGCTCTTAGCCGCATCGCCAGACAAACGGCTGTAGGAGGTACCGGTAGTCAGTGACCAGTTAGTATCGATAGTCCAGTGCCAGCTGGCACCAAGTTTGATATCGGACACACCTGCATTTGGTGTGAAAGTTGCGTAACCGCTGGCCTGCGACTGTTGTGGCGTCACGCCATAGTAGGACTGCATATAGCTGTTATTAGCCCAGTTGGCGCGCAACGAGGCACTGAGTCTGTGCTGAGGGTTGATCGCAGTCGAAATGCGGCCACCTAAGCTGACTTGTACACCATTATGGTCCACACCCGAGCCATAACGCACAGAAGACAGCAGGGTGTATTGTTCGCTCAGTGAGAAATTAAAAAACGCACCAGGCTCAATGGCGGTATTCACATCACCCAGGCCACGCAGCTTGGATGAGCGCGATTCATCACGCGCCGCTTCCAGCGACATGCGCAAGCCATACTGCATTGCTGCATTCTTGGAGAAGTTATAGCCCAGACCATTCACAGAGCTGAAGAAAGCGCCGCTTTTCCACTGCACATCAAACATAGGGTAAAGCGCGTAACGACGCTCATCCGAACCATGGTATTTAGGAACCGATAAGGCTACTGTTCCCAGCGAGTAGTTGATATCTTTAGGCAGATAGAACTCGGGGATGGTTTGCACGAACTCCGAAGTTTGTGCCTGTACTGCGGGCAGTGCTGCTGCGAGTAGCAATGCACATAGTAATTTTTTCATTATGTTCTCTTTAAATATGCATCCAGGCTAAGCCTGCCAGTACCACACCAATGCCAGCCGCACCATAAGAAGTAAATTGCAGCCATTTTTTCCTGGTCAACAAAGTAATCGCTGCCAGTGAGATTGCAATCTGTACTGCTGTCATGGCTTGTGCCCAGCGATGGTGCTGGTGCAGCGCATTTTCAGACGCATCTTCCCACTTATGGGATTCGGCTTCCAATTCCTCGGCTTTCTTTTTAATCTCTTCTTTTTCCGCTTTGTAGCGTGCGACTTCTGCTTTGTACTTCTCAGTATCGGCGCCAGGGATCACAAGTGCAAGCTCGGCGAGGTTTTGTTTGTTGCTTTTTGACTGATAAAAATTCCATTGATTGGAAGCCTCAGTCTTTTTGATGGCAGCGTTGTTTTTAAACATAGCCGCATCATTCTGGGTAGCTCCGCCTTCATAGCCAAACAGTGCGCCTACTGTTGCCATAATAGCAGTCATCACTGCGATGCGGCTGGCAAAATCGTCGCTGCCATGCTGGGCGACGTGTTCAATTTCATGGTCATGTGGACCATGTACATGAAAACCGTGTCCGGACATATTCGTTCCTTTTTTAATATGGGCTAGTGCTTCTGTGCGCTGCGGCTGATCATATTGCCGGTCTCACCATGCATCAAGCCTGATTTTTTTCGTAAGTAACAAAAGCATAATGCAATTGCTGGGTTTCTGAGTAGTGGTTTTCGCGCGCAGTTTCTTTCCATGTTTGCTTGTCTATGACGGGAAAAAAAGCGTCGCACTGAAAACTGGATTGTATTTCTGTAACGATCAGTTTGTCAGCCAGCCCGAGCTCCAGCACTTGCTGATAAATCTGCGAGCCGCCTATCACGAAAGCCTGCGCTGCGCCTATGGCATCGCGCGCGCGTCCCAGTGATGCGAAGACTTCCACTCCGGCATGCTGCCATTCAGGATTGCCGGAAATGACGATGTTACGTCGGTTCGGCAGTGGACGGCCTATTGATTCGAAGGTCTTGCGGCCCATGATAATCGGGTGACCACTGGTGGTTTTCTTGAAGTGTGCCAGATCTTCAGGCAAATGCCAGGGCAAGGTATTGTTGATGCCTATACCCGATTGCTGATCGGTTGCAACGATAACAGTCAAAGATGACATGAGAATGAATCCTTAGAAGCTTTAAACAGCGACCGGTGCTTTGATCGCTGGATGGAATTGATAATCCCTGAATTCGAAGTCATCAAACTGATAATCAAACAGTGACTCAGCTTGTCGTTTAATGACCAGCTGTGGCAAGGGCAGGGTATCACGCGATAACTGCAGCTCTACCTGCTCCATGTGGTTGGAATATAAGTGGCAGTCGCCACCGGTCCAGATAAAGTCACCCACGCCCAGGCCGCATTGCTGCGCCACCATATGGGTCAGCAATGCATAGGACGCGATATTGAACGGCACACCCAGGAAGATGTCAGCACTGCGCTGATACAGCTGACACGACAATTTGCCATCGGCGACGTAAAACTGGAACAGCGCGTGGCATGGTGGCAGTTTCATTTGCGGGATATCGGCCACATTCCAGGCCGAGACGATCAGCCGACGCGAATCAGGATTATTTTTAATCTGATCCAGCAGTTGCTGTATCTGGTCGATATGCTGACCATCCGGTGTCGGCCAGCTACGCCATTGCGAGCCGTATACCGGGCCCAGATCACCGTTCTCATCGGCCCATTCATCCCAGATCGATACGCCATTTTCTTTGAGATAGCGAATATTGGTGGAGCCTTGCAGGAACCAGATCAGTTCATGCACGATGGATTTCAGGTGTAGCTTTTTGGTGGTAACGAGCGGGAAGCCCTGATTCAGGTCGAACCGCATCTGATAGCCAAACACCGAAACAGTGCCGGTGCCGGTCCGGTCTGTCTTTGTGGTCCCATGATCACGCACATGACGCATGAAGTCGAGGTATTGGCGCATAGTCAGTCAAAATGTGAGGAAAAATCGAGGAGCTAGTATACACCCGAATGCACCCGAAATCGCCCCGCATTCCCCGCTATCCTTGCTCAATCAGGGTTAAGCAAGGGATCTTTACTTTCTTTGTCGCCGGGTGCTATCAGTGGCAGGCGGATTTCGAATTGTGTACCTTTATCCGGAATGCTGGACACGTTGATGTTGCCACCCAATACATTGGTAATCATATTGAAGGTGATACTCAGTCCCAGGCCGCTGCCACCCTGTCCGAACTTGGTCGTGAAGAAGGGTTCAAAAATACGGTTAACGATGTCTTGTGGGATACCTTTTCCGTTATCGCTGAAAATCAGCATCACGTAATCGCCCATTCTCTCTGCACTGCAGCGCATCAGTCCTGAGCTTCTGCCTTCCAGGCCATGAATCACAGAATTATTGACCAGGTTGGTAAATACCTGGCCTAAAGGACCAGGATAGCTGTCCATTTCTATATCGGCAGGTATGTCCAGCTCCAGTGTGAATGGCGTCTTGCGCAGGCTGGAGTGTAACAGCGCACTGAGTTCCTGTAGCATCACCAGTAGGCCGAAGCGGCGCCTTTGCGCGCTGGACTGATCGACCGCAACCTGTTTGAAATCGCCGACCAGATGCGCAGACTGTTGTAATCCACGCAGCAGTAACTTGGTTGAATCCAGTGCTGTTTCCGCATAACGCGTCAGGTCTGAACGGCGTATCTGGCCTTCTTCCACCATTTTCAGCAAACGGCGGGTTTCTTCTTCCAGGGTGCTGGCAACCAGCAGGCAGTTACCTAAAGGCGTGTTGAGTTCATGCGCCACACCAGCCACCATAGACCCCAGTGCTGCCATGCGCTCCACCCTTGCCAGCTCAGCCTGTGCATTGTTCACGTTATGGAGTGCAGCTTCCAGATTCTGGTTCACGCTTTCCAGCTCCTGGGTGCGTTGCCGCACCTTGGATTCCAGTGTGCCCGAGTATTCCAGCAACTGCTGATTTTTTATTTCCAGTTCGCCGAAAGAGTGTTGCAAAGCCTGACGTGTCGCTTCCAGGCTGTTGGCCAGATGGCCAAGCTCATCTTCACGATTTAATGCAATCGGTTCATTCAACTCGCCATTTGCCAGGCGGTCTGATTTTTCCATCAGGATTTTGACCGGTTTGACCAGACGCCATTGCAATACCATCAAGATAAAGATAATCGCCAATATCAGTGATAGCGCCGCGGTCGTCATATAGCGGCGAAAATCTGAGCGCAGGCTTTCCTGTAGCAGATCCTCTGCCAGTGTCAGTCTGACTTCGCCGATCACCTGGCCACCATGCGTGATTTCACGTGTTTTGCTGGTGAATGGGCCTTTTTGGGTGTGGCGACGGGTATCGTTTTTGATGAATTCTTTGCGGTCGGGCAGGGTAATGACTTCTATGCTGGCAACCCGTGGATCGGAGTACACCACCTCGCTGGAAATATTGGCAATTTCCGGAGTGATTTGCCACAATGGCTCGGACAGAATGACAGACAGGATGCCAACCAGGCGTTCATGGTCGTCTTTGTTTTTGCTGCGTACCGCTTCCTCTATCGTATTGAGTTGATACGGAACCAGAACTGCAGCAGGTACAGTTAGTCCGAATATCACCGCAAGGATGATGGCCAGTCTGAGGGAAATGCGACTGCGTAGCGCGGCAAGCAATTGTTGAAACCTCATTGTTCTTCCTGTGAGCATTACTTTATTTGAATTTGTTGCTATTGTTGCAACTTGCGCCAATCAGCAATGCCATTAATCAAAGCAATTTCAGTTCCCTATAGGACTTACTCAAAATTGTCCCAGCAAGGCATGGCGACGCAGGCAGTACGCATAGTACGACAAGGAGCCATAACGCCGCTGGGGCGGTTTTGCGTAAGTCTAACCCTAACCTTACATTGGCAGCCCAATCATACTAAAAGCTTTTTTTCATTAGGGCAAGTTTAGTTATTGTTAGCAACAAAAAACAATGTGTAGTCTGAGGATTTGTCGCGAAAATGTAAAAACAGCCCGGCAACGGAATTCGTATGCTGAGCTGTTTTTATTGAATTTTCAGGTGATACAGTCAATCAATGGTGTTCGCGCGCATGATTGATCGTGTATTTAGGGATTTCTATCGTAATGTCTTGCTTGCCGAGTTTGACCTGGCAAGAGAGGCGTGAAGTCGATTCCAGGCCCCAGGCGGCATCGAGCAAGTCTTCTTCATCATCAGTCGATGCATTCAACGACTGAAATCCTTCACGTATCACTACATGGCAAGTGGTGCAGGCACAGGACATTTCACAGGCATGTTCGATTTCTACATCGCTTTCGACCAGTGCTTCGCACAGTGATTTGCCTTCCGGTGCGTCAATCACAGTCCCTTCCGGGCAAAGTTCAGGGTGGGGCAGAACGATAATTTGTGGCATGGTATTTCCGATTCGGTGAGTTTAAGCGATGTCGTCCAATTTTTTTCCGGCCAGAGCTGAGCGTACACTCTGATCCATGCGACGGGCCGCGAATTCTTCAGTGCCTTCAGCCAGTGCGCTGATGGCAGCATGTAAGCCCTGATGGTCGCTACCTGCCATCATCAACCTGACTTGTTGCATTAATTGTTGAATAGTTTCTGTTTCTGCCGCAGACAGCAACTGACTGTCGGCGTCAAAAGCAGATTGTGTCGCCAGCAGTATACGCTCGGCTTCTACCTGCTCCTCGAGCAAAGCGCGTTGCTGCATATCGGCATCGGCGGCGCCAAACGAATCCTGCAACATGCGCGTGATGTCATCGTCGGCTAGACCGTAAGAAGGTTTGACCGTGATACTGGCTTCAACGCCTGAACGTAATTCGCGTGCCGACACGGACAGCAAACCATCGGCATCGACCTGATAAGTAATCCGGATTCTCGCAGCGCCTGCCGCCATCGCCGGAATGCCACGTAATTCAAAGCGCGCCAGGGAACGGCAATCGCTGACCAGCTCACGTTCACCCTGTACCACATGGATAGCCATCGCGGTTTGTCCATCTTTGAAAGTGGTGAATTCCTGGGCGCGTGCGCAAGGGATGGTGGAATTGCGCGGGATGACTTTTTCAGCCAGCCCACCCATGGTTTCTACACCCAATGACAATGGGATGACGTCTAGTAACAGCCAGTCATCACCGGGAGCACGATTACCTGCCAGCAGATTGGCCTGAATCGCGGCACCCAGAGCAACCACTTTGTCAGGGTCGATATTTGCGAGTGGCGTGGTCTGGAAAAATTCGCCGACCGCTTTGCGTACATGTGGCATGCGGGTCGCGCCACCCACCAATACCACGCCGTCAATGTCGTCAGCGGATAAGTCCGCGTCGCGCAAGGCTTTGCGGCAAGGTGTGATGGTTTTGAGTACCAGATTCTGCGTCATTTCAGCAAACTGGCTGGCGCTCAGTTGCAGATGCACGGCTTCGCCGGAATTGAGTTTTGCGTCGATAAAAGTACTGGGCTTGCTGGATAAAATTTCCTTGGCTTCGCGCGCCTTCATCATCAGCATGCTGGTATCTTCGTCTGACAGAGGTGCTAATTTGGCTTCCTGCAAGATCCAGCAAAACAAACGGTGATCAAAGTCGTCGCCACCGAGTGCAGAATCGCCGCCGGTAGATAATACTTCAAACACACCCTTACTCATTTTGAGTATGGAAATGTCAAAGGTGCCACCGCCGAGATCGTACACGGCGTAAGTGCCTTCCGAAGCATTATCCAATCCGTAGGCGATAGCAGCTGCAGTCGGTTCGTTCAGCAGGCGCAATACGTTCAGGCCTGCCAGTTTGGCGGCGTCTTTAGTGGCCTGGCGTTGAGCATCATCGAAATATGCAGGAACAGTAATCACCGCGCCGACCAAATCATCGCCGAGTGCATCTTCCGCCTGCTGGCGCAGCGTGGCCAAAATCTGGGCTGAAACTTCAACCGGACTCTTGATGCCAGCGATGGTTTTTAACTGCACCATGCCAGGTTCATCGTGGAAATCGTAAGGCAGATTTTCGGCATAGGCGATATCTTTCAGGCCGCGACCCATGAAGCGTTTTACCGAGGCGATGGTATTTTTCGGATCATTACTTTGTTCGGCCTGTGCCTTGAAGCCGATATGGGCATGGCCGTTCGGCAGATAGCGCACCACAGACGGCAGCAAAGGCCGGCCTTCTTCATCGTTGAGCACTTCAGGAATACTGTTGCGTACTGTGGCAACCAGAGAGTTAGTCGTGCCCAGATCGATGCCTACCGCCAGCCGGTGCTGGTGAGGTGCGGTGGACATGCCCGGTTCAGAAATTTGCAGTAATGCCATGGTGTCTAAGGATGGAGGCCATCAACAAAGTGGCGCGCTGTGGCGCCGGTTATTCGGTAGCCGGCTGCGTCAGTCATCCAGCGCGGCGATATCAGCCAGAAATTTTTCCAGGAACATGCAGGTACGTATCAGTCCGGCCGCTTCGCGATATTGTTCGTTATCGAGTGCGAGACCAACCTGAGTCAGTTGCTGTCTGAGCGTATTGCGCAACTCGGTTTCCAGCTGCAGCAACGCTGCGCTATTCTGGCCGTGGCGCGCATCATCAAAGGCTTCGCGCCATTCCATTTGTTGCATCAGGAAGGCAGCTGGCATACTGGTATTGGATTCTGTTTCCAGATCGACGCCATGTATTTCGCACAGATAGCTGGCACGCTTCAAGGGCTTTTTCAGGGTCTGGTAGGCTTCATTGGCACGCGTCGCCCATTGCATGGCAACCCGTTTTTCTGCTTCGCTGGCCTGCACGAACTTATCCGGATGCACCTGGCTCTGGACTTCGCGATAGGCCGCATCGAGTTGTGCCATATCCAGCGAAAAGCGCGGCGCCAACTGAAACAGCTCAAAATGATTTTGCATAGGATTCAGTCTGGCCAGGCTCAGATACGGAAGCTTTCGCCGCAACCGCATTCATCTTTCACGTTAGGATTGTAGAATTTAAAGCCTTCGTTCAGGCCTTCGCGCGCGAAGTCGAGTTCTGTGCCATCGATATAAGGCAGGCTTTTGGCATCGACAAAAACCTTCACACCATGGGACTCAAATACCTGATCTTCACCACTCATTTCATCCACGTATTCAAGCTTATAAGCCATGCCGGAGCAGCCGGTCGTGCGTACGCCAAAGCGCAGGCCCAGGCCTTTGCCACGGCGTTCCATATAACGAATGACATGCTTTGCTGCTTTTTCAGTGAGTGTGATAGCCATGGTGATTTCCGTCTTTACTGCTTCTTATCCTGAGGTGTAACTGATGCCGTAGCGGGGGCAAGCCTGAACCCAGGTTTGCCCGCGTAACTTATTCGGCGCTGTGCTTGTTCTTGTAATCCAGGACCGCAGCTTTGATTGCGTCTTCAGCCAGGATGGAGCAATGGATTTTCACTGGTGGTAAGGCCAGTTCTTCAGCAATCGCAGTATTTTTAATTTCCAGTGCCTGATCCAGCGTTTTACCCTTGACCCACTCTGTCACCAGAGAAGAAGAGGCGATAGCAGAGCCGCAGCCATAGGTTTTGAACTTGGCATCTTCGATCACGCCGTTAGCGCCAACCTTGATCTGCAATTTCATCACGTCGCCGCAGGCAGGTGCACCAACCATGCCGGTGCCTACACTGTCGTCACCTTTTTCAAAAGCGCCGACGTTACGTGGATTTTCGTAGTGATCTAAAACTTTATCTGAGTAAGCCATGATGCTATTCCTTTATTCCTGACGTTAGACCTGACGGGCGTACCCGTCAGTAGCTGGGTTGAGCATTAATGCGCGGCCCATTGTATGGTTGAGATGTCGATGCCATCTTTGTACATGTCCCACAAAGGCGACAATTCACGCAATTTTTCTACTTTGGTTTTCAGCAGATTAATCGCGAAGTCGATGTCTTCTTCAGTGGTGAAGCGGCCTATCGTGAAACGGATAGAGCTGTGCGCCAGTTCATCGCTGCGGCCCAGTGCGCGCAGTACATATGACGGTTCCAGGCTGGCCGAAGTACATGCAGAACCGGACGATACCGCGATATCCTTGATCGCCATGATCAGTGATTCGCCTTCTACGTAATTGAAGCTGACGTTCAGATTGTGCGGTACGCGGTGATCCATATCACCATTCACATAAGTCTCTTCAATCTGTTGCAAGCCTTTTGCCAGGCGGTCACGCATAGTGCGGATGTGAGCCAGTTCGCTTTGCATTTCTTCTTTAGCGATGCGGAAAGCTTCGCCCATGCCTACGCATTGATGCGGTGCCAGTGTGCCGGAGCGGAAGCCGCGTTCATGACCGCCACCATGCATTTGCGCTTCCAGGCGCACACGTGGTTTGCGGCGTATGTACAAAGCGCCTATGCCTTTCGGGCCATATGATTTATGTGCAGAGAAAGACACCAGATCGACTTTGACTTTTTCGAGGTCGATTTCGACTTTGCCAGTTGCCTGCGCCGCGTCAGAGTGGAATACGATGCCTTTTTCACGGCACAGTTCACCAATTTCTGCGATAGGCTGAATCACGCCGATCTCGTTGTTGACCCACATGACCGAGATCAGGATAGTGTCAGGACGGATCGCGGCTTTCAACTGTTCTATTGTGATCAGGCCGTTATCCTGCGGTTGCAGATAAGTCGCTTCAAAACCTTGACGTTCCAGTTCACGTACAGTATCGAGTACTGCTTTGTGTTCGGTTTTGACGGTAATGATGTGCTTGCCCTTGGCTTTGTAGAAGTGCGCAGCACCCTTGATCGCCAGGTTATTACTTTCGGTTGCGCCCGACGTCCAGATGATTTCACGCGGATCAGCATTGACCAGCGCGGCGACATTGCCACGTGCTTCTTCCACTGCCGCTTCCGCATCCCAGCCATACATATGGCTGCGTGAAGCCGGATTACCAAACTGCGCACGCAGGAAAGGAATCATCTTATCGGCTACGCGCGGATCAACCGGCGTGGTCGCCGAGTAGTCCATGTAAATAGGGAAGTGCGGTGACTTCAGCGTGTCCAGCAGACTTTGTTCCAGAGGGGCGTTCATTCAAGACTCCAAATATCAGGGTGCAGTATGGCTGACATGCTGGCTGTGCATGACAACGACTTGGTTTTCCGAGGTTTTTTGTTTTTGCTGATTCACCAGATCCTGCAAGGAGACCGAATCGAGGTAATCAACCATTTTTGCATTCAGTGTTGCCCATAAATCATGGGTCATACAATGCAGGCCATTGGCATGATCACTGCCGTGGCAGTTGCCTTTGCCACCACACTGGGTGGCATCCAGCGGCTCATCGACGGCGATGATGATATCGGCGACGGTCACATGCTGGGCTTTCCGGGCAAGATTATAGCCGCCACCGGGGCCGCGCACAGACTCGACAATTTCATGGCGGCGTAACTTACCAAACAATTGCTCGAGATAGGATAAGGAGATATCTTGCCGCTGACTGATGGCAGCAAGCGTCACCGGTCCTTTGTCCTGGCGCAGAGCCAGATCTATCATGGCGGTGACGGCAAATCGTCCTTTGGTGGTGAGGCGCATAATGTGGCTCCGGGTGTGCCCTAAGGCATTCGTGCTAATAACCTGAGTTGTTGAGCAATTTGATCAAGTATAACAAACTTGAGTGATTCTGTCAGGAATGCCCTCAAAACCCGAAGTGCCCCGGCGCGGATGTGGAGTTACCTCTGCAAGAGGTCTCGGTCTGCGCTTTATGTCCAGTCCGTATCCAGAAATAACTGTTCTACTTTGGTTCTGGCCCAGGGCGTTTTACGCAGAAATTTCAGACTGGAGCTGATGCTGGGCTCAGATTGGAAGCAGCGTATGGGCACATGTTGAGCCAGACCGGGCCAGCCATAGCGCGCCTGTAACCGGACCAGCAACTGTTCAAGTGTGATGCCATCGAGGCTGTTATTGGGCATAAACTTCCCTGATTTTTTCGGAGTCGCATGATACCGCCGGGATGGTGTGCGTGCAATGAGGCTTTGTGCGGTCCATGCAGAATCTCAGGGTTCTAAAAAAGAAAAAGCCCCCTGGGGGGGGCTGAACTTGTGTAGTGTCGTTTTTATTAGTATTTTGTTGCTTAGATATCGAAGCTGATGCCCTGAGCCAGTGGCAGCGCATGGCTGTAATTGAAGGTATTTGTCGTGCGGCGCATATAGGCTTTCCAGGCGTCGGAACCGGATTCACGGCCACCGCCGGTATCTTTTTCACCGCCGAATGCGCCACCAATCTCAGCACCGGACGGGCCGATGTTGACGTTGGCAATGCCGCAATCGCTGCCTGTAGCTGACACAAAGCGCTCCGCTTCACGCATATCGGTAGTGAAGATAGATGAAGATAAGCCTTGCGGTACTTCGTTATTCCAGTCTATCGCCTGATCCAGGTCGCTGTAGCGCACGATGTACATGATGGGCGCGAAGGTTTCATGATGCATGGTTGTGGTCTGGGTCGGCATTTCAACCAGTGCCGGACGCACATAATAAGCCGCTTCACAGCCTGCAACATTCACACGGTCACCGCCGAATACCTGACCTTGTTCCGATTTGGCGACCGCCAGGCTGCTTTGCATCGCATCGTAGGAACTGGCATCGACCAGCGGGCCGACTAGGGTAGTTTTTTCCAGCGGATTGCCGACTGGCAGACCGGCGTAGATTTTTTTCAGGCGTGGCACCAGGGTGTCGTAAATGCTGTCGTGCACGAACAGTCGACGCAGGGTGGTGCAGCGCTGACCGGCTGTGCCAACTGCAGAGAAGGTGATGGCGCGTACGGCCATTTCCAGGTCTGCACTCGGTGCCACGATCATCGCGTTATTGCCGCCCAGTTCAAGGATGGTACGGGTCAGGCGACGTGCGCAAACTTCAGCTACTTGTTTGCCCATGCGGGTGCTGCCGGTGGCGCTGACTAACGCGATGCGTTTATCCTCAACCATTTGCGCTCCGCTGTCGCGGCCGCCTATGATGATTTCGGCCAGTCCGTCCGGTGCGTCGCTACCAAAGCGTGCAACTGCTTTCATGAATAAGGCGTGGGTCGCAATCGCGGTCAACGGGGTTTTTTCAGACGGTTTCCAGACCACGCTGTCGCCGCAGACAAAGGCCAGCGCGGCATTCCACGCCCACACTGCGACCGGGAAGTTGAATGCGGAAATGACGCCAACCACACCGACCGGATGCCATTGTTCCATCATGCGGTGGCCTGGACGTTCCGATGCAATCGTCAGGCCGTATAACTGGCGCGACAAACCGACTGCGAAATCGCAGATGTCGATCATTTCCTGTACTTCGCCTAAGCCTTCTTGCAGGATTTTGCCTGCTTCCATCGTGACTAACTGACCGAGTGCTGCTTTGTGGGTGCGCAGTTCCTCGCCAAACAGGCGTACCAGTTCGCCACGGCGTGGTGCCGGAATGCTACGCCATTGCAGGTAGGCTGCATGCGCTTTAGTGATACGTGCCTGCACTTCGCTGGCAGAATCCGCACGCAGGCTGGCCAGAGGTTTGCCATCTATTGGGGAAATACTGTGAATGGCTTCACCCTGATAGTCGGCAAGTTGAACGCCGAGTTCACTCAGCAGTGCTTGAATAGTTGGGCTTGTCATAATGTGCTCTTGATAGGTTAATCGGCAGGGTGAGTGTGATGCTATCCTCATCCTGCGTGGCAGGCAGAAACGGCGTCAGTGTGACACAAGCGAGGTGCCTGTGTCAGCCTGACGCCGGATCAGGTCGCGCTAAATTGTGCTCAAATTGCGCTTAGATTGCATAGTAGCGGCCGAAGCGGTTCGCCAGGAAGTCAGACAGCAGCGTCTGTTCCTGACGTACCAGTCCGTGCTGTGGCAGTTTTCCTGTTACTACCAGATCCACCATGGCGCAAATGCCGGATGCAGTTGTCAGCTGGATAGCGGACAGTAACTGGCCATTCACTTCCTGCGCATAGATTTTCTTAGCATAAGATTCCTGTTCCAGGCGACCATCGCGCATGCCAACCACGCTGACGAAGACCAGTACCACGTCTTGCTTGGTCATAGGAATCGCTGTTTCCATCACTTCTTTCAGGATAGGACGGCGTTCCAGTTTACCCAGTTGCAGATCGCGGATCAGCATTTTGACGATGTCGCGGTGACCAGGATAACGGACAGTTTTATAGTTCAGATTTTGTACCTTGCCTTGCAAGCTTTCGCACAGCGTGCCGAGGCCGCCTGAGGTATTGAATGCCTCGTAGTCGATACCATCCAGCGAGAAGTGTTCAATTTCTTCCAACGCCGCAGTTTCGCGCAATTCGCCGTCCACAATCGCCTCGCAGGGATTACAGTATTCATTGATCAGACCATCGGTACTCCAGGTCAGATTGTATTTCAGTGCATTATTTGGGAAGGTCGGTAAAGCGCCGACCCGCATGCTGACATCGCGCAGGGTCTCAAAGCGTTTCGCCACATCGTTGGCAACGATAGAAATAAAGCCCGGCGCCAGTCCGCATTGCGGCACGAAGGCGCAATCGGCGTTTTCTGCCAGTTGTTTGACGATGCGTGTACTTTCCACGTCTTCAGTCAGATCAAAGTAATGCGAATTGGCCGCTTTAGCTGCACCGGCGATGATAGGTGTCAGGAAGTACGGGCAGGCGGACATGGTCACTTTGTGTCCACGGATTAATTCTGTGACGGCAGCTTTGTCGCTCAGATCGGCTTGTACGATACGGGTGTTAGGGAAGCCTGCCTGTTCTACATATTTGAGGCGCTCAGCATCGCGGTCTGCCACGGTGATTTCATAGTCGCCGGTATGAGACAGCAAATTTAAGATCGCGTCACCGATTTTGCCAGCGCCCAGCAGGATGAGTTTGGTTGTCATGATTTTGTCTCCGGTTTGTTGTTTATAGGTTTACGCAGAGAGTCTAAGCCTGAGTTTTGTCAGATAATAGAGGGAAAATTATCGTCAGACTGCAGGAGTCTGATACATTTTGACTAAAATTTATAACAAAATGACGATATGAGACCCGAACTCGATGAAGTGGACAATAAAGTACTGGCCTTGTTAATGGATAACGCCAGGTTGCCGGTTACCAGTATCGCTAAGCAGGTGGGGATTGCGCGTACTACGGTGATTGCCAGGATAGCGGCACTCGAAAAGCGCGGCATTATTGCCGGTTATGGGGTGCGCCTGAGTCACAAGCTGGTGCAACCTGCTGTACGTGCCTACGTGGGTTTGTCGGTGGATGCGAAGTTTGCCAGTACTTTGATTAAATACCTGCAGCAATTGCCTGAGGCTGAGACTTTGTGTGCGGTCAGCGGAACGATAGACTATATGCTGACGCTGCGTTGCGATTCTACGGATACTTTGGATCGCTTACTGGATCAGATTGGTGCGATGGATGGGGTACGTCAGACTGCGACCTCGATTATTTTGAGTAAGCGCATAGACCGTGGCGCTATCTGAGGGATGGCGGATCTGGCAGTGTGCTAATCAGCGCGCAAGCAGGTTGCTGCGCGCCCGATTTGGCTTGGAAGCGGTGCTCAGATACCTGCGCTTGAGCCGGCTTTGCTGTTGAGCTGGGCTTTTTTGTCAAAGCCATTAGTCTTTTTGGCTGCAGTTGCTGCGTTGGACTCAGAGAAGTGGGTGCTAGACTGTTGCAGAATTTGCAAATGCACAGATGCGCGATCCAGGCCGCTGCGATCCAGAGGAGTCTGAGCCTGCACACTGGCACTGGCGCTGGCAGAACTTGATTCCTGCACGCTTTCGTTCAGATTTTTTTCTTGCTGATTCTGTTGTATCGCGATAGAGGAGGTCATCGCTGACGCATTAGCTCCGATCACTGCACCAGACACAAATGTTGCTGAAAGCAAACAAAAGAGTAGAGGTTTTTTTAACATGATTGCCTGCTGATAGAGTAAGGTGAGACAAACTGCTCATTCAATTCCCGGAACTACTGGTGAATCCAGTGATCGATGCAAACGGTCATTGTCTGACACTAAGCCGATCGCGGTCAAGCCAAATTAAATCAATTTAAGCAAGAATCGCAGGTATTTTTCTGAGTTTTACCGTGTTCTGAGGTTTTTGACGTGCTTGTTGATCGCTGGCTGCTTTCTCAGCCAGTGTCATTGCCTTGGCAGAAATCACCACGGTTTGCATCTGGGGATGAAATTGTTCCATGTCGTAAGCAATTTTTTGTTCAACTGTCATTTTTTGTGCTGAAATGATCACGCTGGGTACTGCTGCTTGTGGCTTGGGAGAGAGAAATGCCAGCGTTACCAGTGTGGCTGCACTCAGGCTGGCCAGTGTCAGCAGACTAATGGATTGTAACTTGGAGAGCTTCTGGTTAGACATGATAGGTTTTCCTGTTGTTGGGGCGATGTCAACACTGTAGATAAAATGCACAGATTGCACGATTGAAATGCGATGAATTGCAGAAAGTCTGGGATGAACTTCAAAAAACTTGAAATGAATGGCAAATACTTTGCCCAAATAAAGCGGATACCATGAATCAAACGGTTTTACTTCCTATTCTGAGCGGCTCTGCCGTTCAAATCAGGTGTTTGCAATTGCTGATGCTTATCGTTATGCAGATGGCTTTGATGGCGGCACCGGCGTGGGCGCAGCTGGCGGCCTGGGGCAGCTATCCTAAGTTACCCGTGCTAAATGAAGGCTCAGTCGCAGATCCGCTGGCCATATTGGAGCAAGGTAATGACCCTCAGGTACAGCTCTGGATGCGTCGTCAAAATGCTTTAAACCAGCAATTCCTGCAACGCTACAGTCAATTGGCAGACTGGCAGAAAACAGTGCAAAAAACTGGGCCTGCGCCAGAGCCAGAATCTGCGGCGCTCAGCAGTGCGGTCGGCCTGATCTGGACTGAGCGCGGGGCGGATCGCCGCGCGCGGGTGTTGCAGAAAAATCCGGAGACGGGTGCCGAGCGTGTGCTCTATGTCTCAGCGCCAGAGGCAGGTATCCGGCAGTTATTGCTGGCACCAGACCGCAGCGCGATTGCGCTTCAGGTCAGTCAGTCTGAGCAGGAGTTCGCCATGGTGATCCGGCTCGAAGATTTGAAGTCAGAGCCGGAGCTCCGTATCGCGCCTGGCAGCGGGCTGAGTTGGCGTGCTGACAGTCGGGTACTTTACTATCAACCGACATTGGGGCCGATGACAGAGTTATGGCAGCACCAGCTTGGGCAGCCAGTCCAGCTCGATAAGGCTGCGCTGCGCAGTGGCAAAGGCGTGCAATTGCGCGCGCATGAACGCCTGCAGCTCTTGTTTGCTGATCAGGCTGATGCAGTGCTGCTGGTGAGCCGGGATGCACAGCAGAAAATTACGCAGCTGGCTGTTGCGCGACGGTCTGAACTCGATAAAAACTCAGCGCGCTGGCAAGTGCTAACTGGCCTGCCTGAACAATGTAAAGATCTGGCGCTGCAGGGTAAGGACTTGCTACTGATTGCTGATAGCAAGCCGGGCGCTAAAGTCTCTAAGCCAGTTGCAAAGCAGGCGGGATCACCTAAGCAGGGTGCTCCGAGTGCCCAGAGTGCAATATACAGACTGCCCCTGAATGCGCCGCAATTCAGCAATGCAAAGCTGGAATATCAGGATGATAAGCTGGACTTGCAGCGGCTGGCTGTGCGTAACGACGCTGTATTTGTGCTGGCCTATCGTGATGGTGCGCATCAATTGCTGCAGATCCTTAGCAAAACCAAAGCAGAGCAAGTACCGTTACCATTTGCCGGACGCGTGCGTCAGTTGAGCCTGGCGAGCGAGGGCAAAGGGATTTTGCTCGATATAGAGGCTGCCGATCGCCAGCATGCCTGGTATATGGCGCAAGACGGCACGGAGTTTTCACCCTTGTTAAGAGAACGCTCAGACAGCGTGTCGGCGCTACAGCAACGTGCCGCTATCCATGCTTTGCCAGGGCAGGCGGGTGCGGTCACATTGTTGTATCCGCGTGGTGCCGAAGTCGATGGCAAACGCCCGGTGTTACTGATGTTAGCGCCGGAACTGGCGCGTCCAGAAAGTTTTACTGGCGGGTTTCAAGCCTGGCTGGAGCAGGATGCGATAGTCGCGACGCTGGTATTGCCAGCGTCGGGTAAAGAACGCGCCGCCGATAGCCTGATTGCGGCAGCGGAGTATCTGGTCAGCACATCGATTTCCTCAGCGGGCAAAATATTCTTATTCGATACTGGAAGTGGTGATGCAGCACTGATGCAGGCCGCCTTGCAAAGGCCTGCTTTGTTTGGTGGCGTGGCGCTGCGCAATTTGCGGCTGGATACGGCAGCGCCTGTGAAAGCTAAGGGCAAGCAGGCAGAAGCGGCTGTCACCAGCGATCTCGACCGTTTGCCATTTCAATCGCGTCTGCAGCAAGGGTTGCAGCATCCGCCGGTATTGCTGTTAGCTGATAAGGCGAAGTCAGAGCAGGGTTTTGTGATGACAGCCAAGCTGGCTGCGGCTTTGCAGCTATTATCGGGTAGCCCGCAGGCACCGGTATTGATTAGCTTATCGGCTGACAAAACCATGGATGACGCGGAGTGGAAGGCCAATGCCTGGGCATTTTTTCTATGGAAGGCGGGGCTGCCGCGTTTTGCGCTGGCGCCCCGTTAGCATCTGCCTGAGCTGCGTATTCAACTATTTACGTATCAGCAGGCAGCGTAGTTCACGCTGACGACATGGATAGCCAGGCCGCCGAGTGAGGTTTCTTTGTACTTGGCCTGCATGTCGGCGCCAGTCTGACGCATGGTTTCTATCGCATCGTCCAGTGTAACTTTATGCGTACCATCGCTGCGCAGTGACAGAGAAGCTGCGGTGATGGCCTTCACCGCACCCATGCCATTGCGTTCTATGCAGGGGATCTGCACCAGACCACCGATAGGATCGCAAGTCATACCCAGATGGTGTTCGATACCGATTTCTGCCGCAGCTTCTATCTGTTCATTGGTGCCACCCAGTGCTGCTGTCAGACCAGCTGCAGCCATAGCGCAGGCTACCCCGACTTCACCCTGGCAACCAATCTCAGCGCCGGAAATCGAAGCGTTTTTCTTGCACAGCATGCCGATTGCAGAGGCTGCCAGCAGGAAGCTGCGTACGCCTTGTTCTGGGTTGCTCGGTTTGCAGTCTTCGGCGTAATAGCGTAATACGGCGGGGATAATTCCGGCGGCGCCATTCGTCGGTGCTGTCACAACACGGCCACCGGCCGCATTTTCTTCATTCACAGCCATCGCATATAAACTCACACGGTGCATGCCGTCGTGCGGCAAGACATCGGTCGTCTCATTCGCGGTACGCCACAGCTTGGCGGCGCGGCGTTGTACTTGTAAGCCGCCCGGCAGTTCGCCGCTCAGTTGCAGGCCACGCGAGATACAGGCTTTCATCACCGACCAGATTTTATCAAGGCCTTCATCCAGTTCCTGTTCGGAACAATGCACCAGTTCGTTGGCGCGCAACATGGCAGTCACGCTCAGGCCGGTACGTTTGCCATGTGCCAGCAATTCAGCCATGGTGGCAAAAGGATAGGGTACGGCTTTATCTGTAGCGGTTTCTGCTGAGGCGGGTTGTGACAGTTCTTCAGCTGAATAGATAAAGCCGCCACCGGTAGAGTAAAAAGTTTTTTCTTCTGTACTGCCATCCTGACGGGTCAGGATGAATTTCATGCCATTCGGATGGCCGGGCAAGACTTCCTGTTTAAACCAAAGGATATCCTGGGCAGCATCAAACGCAACCGGATATTCGCCGAGTAAATGCAGTTGCTGGCTGCTGTGTAATTGTGCCAGTTTGTCGGCCACGCTTTCCGGTGCCAGGTCCTGCGGTGTTTCACCCATCAGGCCCAGCAATACAGCGGTATCTGTCGCATGGCCGCTGCCGGTGAGAGCCAGCGAGCCATACAGCGCAGCCTGAACCTTACTGACTTGCTGCAGATTGCCAGCTTCCAGCAAAAAGCGTCTTGCAGCCAGCATGGGGCCTACGGTATGGGAACTGGATGGACCCACGCCTATTTTAAATAAATCGAATACACGCATGTCCATCGTATGACCTCTTTGTCTCTTATTTGGTGTGCGCAAAATGACTCAGGCTAAGTCTGGTCGCAATGAGGCATGATGCGCTCATTGCGATGTTGGTACCTGAATTTTTTTGCGCTAATTATGAAATTATGAAATTAAATTATGCTGCTAACTCCTTGCCATCGACATGGATATTTTTCAGCATGTCGGTGACCAGATCCTGCAAGCCCACCTGAGCCTGCCAGCCCCAGTCTGTGCGGGCTTGTGCATCATCCAGGCTTTGCGGCCAGGAAGCTGCGATCGCCTGGCGGCTGTCGGGAGCGTAGTGTATGTCAAATGCAGGCAAATTTTGTTTGATTGCAGCTGCTAATTCGCGCGGGTTAAAACTTAAACCGGCGACATTATACGAGGAACGCACAGAAAGTTTGGCGGCGTCTGCATCCATCAGCGAAATCGTGGCGCGGATCGCGTCCGGCATATAGATCATCGGTAAAGTTGTTTCCGCTTCCAGGAAGCAGCTGTATGCTTCACCACGCAGAGCAGAATGGAAAATCGCGATTGCATAGTCAGTGGTGCCGCCGCCTGGTGGCGACTTGAAGCTGATGATGCCAGGGTAGCGTATGCTGCGTACATCCACGCCATATTTTTCGAAATAGTATTCGCACAGACGTTCGCCAGCCAGTTTGCTGATACCGTAAATCGTGCTTGGGTCCATCACCGTGTATTGCGGCGTATTGACCGGTGGCGTATTTGGGCCAAACGCAGCAATAGAAGACGGCCAGAACACTTTCAACGGTTTGTCAGCTTCGCCGCGTATGCGCGCGATTTCCAGGATGTTGAGCAAGCCATCCATATTCAGTTCCCAGGCCTTCAGCGGCGCTTTTTCGCCAGTTGCGGACAGCAGTGCTGCCAGCTGATACACCTGCGTGACCTGATATTGTTCGATGACTTCGGTAATGCGTGCCGCATTCAGTACGTCGATGATTTCATAGATGGCCGCGCCATACAGGCTGGCCGGGCTGATATCCGCTGCAATCACATTGTTTGCACCATGCTGTGCTGCCAGGGCTTCCACCAGTTCGCTGCCGATCTGACCGTTAGCACCAATTACAAGAATTTTTTCCATGTTTGTTTCCAGATTAAGAATAGATAGCTAAATCGACGTAAAACTCAGGTTCAGTCAGTGTGCCGCAAATTGATAGCTGGCTGATACGCTGGCCTCAGTTTTCGTCAGTGCTGAATTACTGTATCAGTCCCAGTTCGCGACCCGCCTGAGCGAAAGCAGCGAGCGCGGTATCGAGTTGTTCTGTGCTGTGCGCAGCGGACAGTTGCACCCTGACCCGGGCTTGTCCCATTGGCACCACAGGGTAGAAGAAGCCGGTCACAAATACGCCCAGTTCATACAGGCGGGCGGCGAATTTCTGCGCTACCGGCGCATCGAACAGCATGACCGGAACCACAGGATGCGTACCTGGCTTAATGGTGAAGCCGAGTTTGACGATTTCGCGACGGAAGTGTTCAGTATTGGCATGCAGGCGATCACGCAATTCGGTAGACGCAGATAATCTTTGCAATACCGATAAAGAGGCGCCAGCGATTGACGGTGCCAGTGTGTTAGAAAACAGGTAAGGGCGGGATTTTTGACGCAGGGTATCGATCACTTCTTTACGTCCGGCAGTAAATCCACCCATCGCACCGCCCAGTGCCTTGCCCAGGGTGCCAGTAATAATGTCTATGCGTCCGAGCACATTGTGATGTTCGTGCGTGCCGCGACCAGTCTGGCCCATGAAGCCGGAAGCATGGCATTCATCGATCATCACCAGTGCATCGTATTTGTCTGCCAGTTCGCAGATTTTATCGAGCTGGGCGATGGTGCCGTCCATAGAGAACACACCGTCCGTTACGATGATGCGGTGACGTTTGTCGGCAGCGGCCTGCAATTGTTTTTCCAGATCCACCATATCATTGTGCGCATAGCGATAGCGTGCGGCTTTACATAAACGGATGCCGTCGATGATGGAAGCATGGTTCAATGCGTCAGAGATGATGGCATCGTTTTCATCGAACAAAGGCTCAAACACGCCGCCATTGGCGTCGAAGGCGGCTGCATACAGGATGCAGTCTTCGGTACCCAGAAATTCGGCAATCGCTTTTTCTAATTGTTTGTGGACAGTTTGCGTGCCGCAGATAAAACGTACCGAGGACAAGCCATAGCCGAATTGCTCGGTCGCGGCGATCGATGCCTGCACCATAGATTCATCACCAGACAGACCCAGATAGTTGTTCGCGCACAGATTGATCAGCTCGCGGCCATCGTCGCAAGTCACCACCGCGCCTTGACGCGAAGCGATCACACGCTCAGGTTTGAACAGGCCTTGTTCGCGTAAGCCGTTCAGGTTGCCCGCCAGTTTATCGATAAAGGCGAGTCTGGAAGTATTCTGGGTCATGCTGGTCTCCGTTTGATCTGGTGCTGTCCAGTGTAGGGTCATCGTGTATTGATGCACCTGAGAAAATCTTGCTGCAGTCTGCGATTTGCATCATATTGTTGCAGCATATTTGTCATGCTCTTTTGGCGTTTCTGAGTGGCTAGCTGTTACACTGCTAAATCAAGAAACTGTATAAGTTTAAGCAATTCGCAAATACGCTGACCGCAAAAATCAGGTACATCGGGTTAAATAAATCTTAAAAAATCCAATATTTAGAACTAAAGTTCAATATATCGAATATTAATCATACTTTTTTAGTGGTGCAATAGGCTTTATGAAAAAAGTTTTGTCGAATACGCCGCCGGAAGTCGGTGCGACTTTGCAGAAAATGCGTCTGGAGCGTGGTCTTACTTTAGAAGATTTATCCAGAACTGCCGGCGTTTCTAAGTCTATGCTGTCGCAGATAGAGCGCGAAAAAGCTAATCCGACCATCGCAGTTGCCTGGCGCCTCGCCAATGCGCTGGGAGTGACGATGGCAGAATTGCTCTCTTCTGAATTGCCTGCCGCAGAGAGTATACGTTTGCTGGAAGCGCACGAAACGCCGACCTTGCCGGGTGAGCATGCCGGATATGTGTTGCGCATCCTGGGGCCGATGGAGCTGGCAGGCAAGTACGAATGGTATGAACTCACACTCGCAGCGGGTGGGGCTTTGGTGTCAAATTCACATGACCCGGGCGCATCCGAGCATCTGACGGTTTTGAGCGGTCAGATCGAGGTCGAAGTCGAAGGCCATAAAAAGAAAGTCAAAATTGGCGCCACCGCGCGCTACGATGCCGATAAAAATCACGCAATCCGGAATACCGGTAAGACTGAAGCCAAAGCTTTGCTGGTGGTCATACATCGCTGATCAGCGCAGTCAGCTGCGCTAGCAGGCCTTGGTGATGCTGTCGGAACAGGAAATACAGAATTTGCAGGGGAAAGCATGAGTAAGAAAGTGATTCAGGTCTACAACCGGCCCGCCGGTGGCTGGGGCGCATTGAAAAGCGTTGCACAGCAATTGTTGAATCAGGGCATACCGGGTAAGGGCGCACGGACTTTGCTGTCGGCGAATCAGCCGGATGGCTTCGATTGCCCGGGTTGTGCCTGGCCGGATTCCGACCATACCTCGACTTTTGAATTCTGTGAAAACGGCGCCAAGGCGGTAGCGGCGGAATCGACGGCCAGACGCGCTACCCCAGCTTTGTTCGCCTCGCATACGCTGGCGGAACTGAGTCGTCACAGCGATCACTGGCTGGAAGATCAGGGCAGGCTGACCCATCCTGTGCGCTACGATACCGCGACGGATCGCTATGTAGCGGTTTCCTGGGATGAAGCCTTTGCCTTGATCGCGCAGCATTTACGCGCTTTAGCACGGCCCGATGATGCGATTTTCTATACCTCAGGCCGCACCAGTAATGAGGCAGCGTTTCTGTATCAGTTATTTGTACGTGAATTCGGTACCAATAATTTTCCGGATTGTTCGAATATGTGCCACGAGCCATCCGGTCTTGCCATGCGCGAAGCGATAGGGATAGGTAAGGGTACGGTGCTGCTGTCAGATTTTCAGCAGGCCGATGCAATCTTCATTTTCGGCCAAAATCCCGGTACTAATCATCCGCGTATGCTGGGTGAATTGCGGGCCGCGTCCAAGCGTGGCGCGGCCATCGTGTCTTTCAACCCCTTGCGTGAGCGTGGGCTGGAAAAATTCCAGGACCCGCAGGATGCGTTGGAAATGTTATCGGGTGATGGCAGCACCATTTCCTCTGATTACCTGCAACTGAAGATAGGTGGCGATCTGGCTGCGGTCAAAGGCATCATCAAATATGTGCTGGAAGCGGATGCGCTGGCGCAGCAGCAGGGCCAGGCACGTTTGATTGATGTGGATTTCATTGCGCAGCACACTGCAAATTTTGAGGCATTTGCTGATGAAGTCGGGCTAGAGTCCTGGGATACCATCGTGCGTGAATCCGGCCTGGAACGCAGCCAGATTGAGCGCACGGCACAAACCTATTTGCATGCGCGTAGCGTGATTGCCTGCTGGGGCATGGGCATCACTCAGCATAAACATTCGGTCGCAACGATACAGATGATTGTGAATCTGTTGTTATTGCGTGGCCATCTGGGGCGTCCCGGTGCCGGTGCCTGTCCGGTGCGTGGGCACAGCAATGTGCAGGGCGACCGCACCATGGGCATCAATGAAAAACCGGCAGCGGCCTTCCTCGACAGATTGCAGCAAGTGTTTGGTTTTGAAGTGCCGCGTGAGCACGGCTATGATACGGTGGGCGCGATAGAAGCCATGCTGGCGTCACCGGATAAAGTTTTTTTCGCAATGGGCGGTAATTTTGCGACCGCGACGCCGGATACCGAACTCACGCACCGTGCCTTACGCAATTGTGCACTCACGGTGCATGTGGCAACCAAGTTAAACCGCAGCCATCTGGTCTGTGGCCGTGATGCGCTGATCCTGCCTTGTCTGGGCCGTACTGAAATTGATATGCAGGCCACAGGCCCGCAGGCGGTGACAGTGGAAGATTCTATGAGCATGGTGCATCTGTCTTCGGGCATGAATGTCCCGGCCTCGCCTGATTTATTGTCTGAGCCAGCGATTGTTGCACGCATGGCAGTGGCGACCTTGCAGGACAGAACTCGCATAGACTGGATGGGACTGGTCGCCGATTACGACCGTATCCGCGACAAAATCGCAGAGGTGTTTGACGACTTTGCCAGTTTCAATACAAGGGTGCGGGTGCCGGGTGGCTTCCATTTGCGTAACAGTGCACGTGAACTGGAATGGCGTACTGCAAGCGGTAAGGCCAACTTCTTTGCGCATGCGGTACCGACCGATCTGCCTATCCATCAGGCCAGAAGCGCGCAACAGCAAACCGTATTTAATCTGGCGACGATACGTTCGCATGATCAGTACAACACCACCATCTATGGCATGAATGACCGCTATCGGGGGGTGTTCGGCGAGCGCCGCGTGCTGTTCATTCATGCAGAAGATATACGTGCATTGGGCTTTAGTGCCGGTGACTGGGTGGATATCACCAGCATTTCAGAAGATAAAGCAGAACGCAGCGTCAAACGCTTCATGCTGGTTGAATACAATATACCGCGTGGCTGTCTGGCGGCTTACTTCCCTGAGACCAATGGCCTGGTGGCCTTGTCCAGTGTGGCCGACCATGCGCGTACACCGACTTCCAAATCGATTCCGGTCACACTGGCCGCGCATCAGGCCTGACCCATATGACGATGGAGACCACAGCTCCCGAAGCAGAGCAGGCCGATCTGACTATGCTGGCGCAGATAGAGGCGCTGATGCTGGCCTTGCGGCAGGAGGCGCAGCCGTTATCGGCGCAAAAGCTGTGCAAACGCTTAAATGTGCGTATGAGTACCTTGCTGCGCTGCCTCGCCTATCTGGGTGAGAAGGATATTGCAGGACAAGCCGGATTAGGCTGGGTGCACAGCGAACAGCAAGGCGAACGCCTGCTGCTCAACCTGACGGCGACCGGTCTGGCGGCATGCGCATCATGGTGAGGTCGCGATGAAGCCGGATCAGCCAGTCACAGAAGACGTGGACAGTCTGCCGCTGAGCCTGGCCGTGACGGTGCAGCGTGTACGTTATGGCGAACCCGGTATGCAGGCTGTTACCGACCAGGTGGCGCAGGAAGTGCCGGTGGCGCTGGTCTATAACGGCATATCGCATGCCGTGATGATGGCCAGTCCGGCCGATCTCGAGGATTTCGCACGTGGCTTCAGTTTGTCTGAGGGCGTGGTCAGCCAGGTGCAGCAGATTTACGATATCCGCATAATGCAGCAGCATCAGCCTGCTGGTCTGGTGCTGGAGATACAGATTGCGGCCGAATGTTTTGACCGGCTCAAACGACAGAAGCGCCAGCTGGCCGGACGTACCGGTTGCGGTCTGTGTGGCATCGCCAGCCTGGATGCCTTGCCGCAGTCCTGTGCGCAGGTCAGCGCCGGACCATCCATCCCGCTGGCCGCGATCCAGGCCGCGCTCGGGCAAATGCCGGCGCTGCAGCTACAAAATGCAGTCACCGGTGCGCTGCATGCGGCGGCCTATGCCAATCTGGATGGGAAAATTTCAGTGTTGCGAGAGGATGTGGGTCGTCACAATGCACTCGATAAGCTGACGGGTGCACTGGCGCAACAGTGGCGGCATGCACAGCGGCCAGATGGCTTTTTGCTGTTGAGCAGCCGCGCCAGCTATGAGCTGGTGCAAAAAGCGGCAGTCGCCAATATCCGTCTCATGGTCTGTCTGTCAGCCCCGACCGCGCTGGCCTTGCAAATGGCGCAGGAGGCAGGTATCTGCCTGATAGGATTTGCGCGGCAAAGCGGACTGGTGATCTACACCCATCCCGAAACAGTCTTGCTGCCTGATGCCTGATCATGATGGTGCTGGCCGTGAGCGCCAGACCTGAATATATGCAATAAAGATATATCCTTAGATGCATCTGAATATAAGAAAGAAAATCTGAGTTTTTGCCAAATTTGTGCAGGTTATTTGGTGGTAAGGGCGATATAATGGGGTGAAAATTTACCTCATCGACTCTCTATCCTTGCTCAAAGTATGCATTACGCCTCAACCCGCGGACATGCCGCGTCGCAAAGTTTTTCCGAAATCCTGTTAGGTGGGCTGGCCCCGGACGGCGGCTTATATTTGCCTGCTACTTATCCTCAGGTCACAGCAGCAGAGCTGAATGCCTGGCGCCAGCTAAGCTATGCCGAGCTTGCATTTGAAGTCTTGCGCAAATTCGCCACCGATATTCCGGAAGCAGATTTGCGTGCCATGACAGCCAAAACCTATACCGCTGAGGTCTATCGCAATGCGCGTGAGGGTGAAGATGCGGCACAGATTACGCCTTTGCGCGTGTTGCAGGAAGATGGCGCAGGTCGCAAGCTGATCCTGCAAGCCTTGTCGAATGGCCCTACGCTGGCGTTCAAAGATATGGCGATGCAGCTGCTCGGCAATCTGTTTGAATATGCGCTGGCAAAAAATCAGGCTGAACTCAATATTTTTGGCGCGACTTCCGGTGATACCGGCAGTGCGGCTGAGTATGCGATGCGTGGCAAACGCGGCATCCGTGTCTTCATGCTGTCGCCGCACCAGAAAATGAGCGCCTTCCAGACCGCGCAGATGTTCAGTCTGCAGGACCCGAATATTTTCAATATTGCGGTCGAAGGTGTATTCGATGACTGTCAGGACATGGTCAAGGCAGTGTCGAATGATCTCGCCTTTAAACAGCAGCAGCGCATCGGTACTGTGAATTCGATTAACTGGGCCAGAGTAGTGGCACAGGTGGTGTACTACTTCCGTGGCTATCTGAGCGCGACCACCAGCAATGAACAACAGGTTTCCTTCACTGTGCCATCCGGTAATTTCGGCAATATCTGCGCTGGTCATATCGCCAGAATGATGGGCTTGCCTATTGCCCAGCTGGTAGTGGCGACCAATGAAAATGATGTGCTGGATGAGTTTTTTCGTACCGGTATCTACCGCGTGCGTGCTTCCGCCGAGACCTGGCATACCACCAGCCCGTCTATGGATATTTCCAAGGCCTCTAACTTTGAGCGTTTCATTTACGATTTGCTTGATGGTGATGCGGTGCGCGTTAAACACTTGTTTGCACAGGTCGAAAGCAAAGGCGGTTTTGATTTGTCCGGCGCGCCAGGCAGTGATGGTGACGAATTCAGCAAAGTGGAGCAGTTTGGTTTTGTCTCCGGTAAATCGGTACATGCAGACCGTATTCAGACCATACGCCAGGTCAGGGCGCAATACGGCCTGACGGTCGATACCCATACTGCCGACGGCATTAAGGTCGCACGCGAACACTGGCAGCCTGGCGTGCCTATGATCGTGCTGGAAACTGCCTTACCTGCCAAATTCAATGAAACCATACGCGAAGCACTGGGTGAAGATGCGCAGCGTCCGGCCGGATTTGAACAGATCGAAGCGCTGCCGCAGCGCTTTATTGTGATGCAGCCGCAAGTCGAAGCAATGAAAGCCTATATCGCCGAACATACCGGCCTGTAAGCGACTAAGCATAAAAAGAAAACGGCGCTGTCTCTGATCCAGAGACAGCGCCGTTTTCTTATGGTCAGCAAGGGTCAGGCGGCAGGCGAACGTGCATTCCAGGCAGCGAGCAGGCGGGCGCCAAACACATTGATCAGCAAGCCACCCATCACCGTCAGCGCGCCGATGATTTGCAGCTGACTCAGTGCCTCACCCAATAATAGCCAGGCGGCGCTCAAGCCTATCACCGGCACCATCAGCGTCATCGGTGCCACCATATGAGTAGGAAGGCTGGACAATAATCGTCCCCACAGCGTGTAACCAATCAGTGTTGCCGCTACCGCCAGATAAACGATAGTCAGCGCAGAAGACAGCGACATATGCGTCAGGCTGTGAACGATGTTATCGCGGCCTTCGAACAGGAATGACAGCGCAAAGAAGGGCAGGATGGGAATCAGTGCGCTCCAGGAAACCAGACTCAGCACCGCAGTCGGGCCAATTTTTTTATTAATCACATTGCCGCTGGCCCAGGAAAAAGCAGCGCATATCGTCAAGGCGAAACCGGCCAGTGTCACCTGTTGTGCGCTACCCTGCAAGCTGGCGCTACCCAGGATAAATAAACCCAGTGCTGCGACCAGCATGCCACACAGATTACTCAAATGCAGTTTGTCCCCAAACACCAAAGCCGATAAGGCCACTGTAAAAAATGCCTGCGATTGCAATACCAGCGAAGCCAGTCCAGCCGGCATGCCGACTGCCATAGCAGAAAACAAAAAGGCAAATTGCCCCAGGCTGATGGTCAGTGCATAGGCCAGTAACAGGCGAAGCGGAACCTTGGGGCGGGGCAGAAACAGTATCGCAGGGAAGGCCACCAGTATGAAGCGCAGCGCGCCCATCAGAAAAGGCGGTATGCCTTTCAGGCCGATTTTAATTACAACAAAATTCATACCCCATAAGACCACCACGACCAGCGCGGTCAGCAGATGTTGGGGACGCAGAGCAGTAGCTGACATGAGGTGCCTTGTTATCAGGAAGATCAGTCAGTGTAAGCGATTCTGCGGGCATGACAGGTGAAAAAAATACAGCCTTGCGCACGCGGCAGCCATGCGCAAGGCTACATTCAGTAAATCTGATTCAGGAAATCAGCCAGCCAGATGTTTGACCGGTACATGCTCAACATGCACATTGCCATAGCTGAAGCCACCCGTGCCTACCCATTCACCATTGATCGCCAGGTGGGCCTCGAATGGGATTTCCAGTGGCATAGGTGCATCCGGGTGGATCAGGCCATGCAGGCTGACCACTTGGGTCACATTGCCATAACCCGTTGCAAAAATTTTGCCAGTCACATTGCCGCTGTAGTTGCCGTTTTCAGTCGCTTGCGTCACATTGACATGACCGGATACATGATGCTGGCCCGGTACCACGACCAGTGCGTAAGTGACCAGCGGAGCGCCTAATAACTGGGTGTTGCCGATCGTGCCTTTAACCAGGTAAGCGCCGATGATAGGGGATGTTGCTGTAGTCATCATAACCTCATAATCGTAATGGAATTTCCTACTCGTCAGGCTTTTCGGAATATCGCCCCGGGATGTTGAACAGGTTCCCGGCTACCGCACATCATCCAACTGCGAGGCAGCCGGACACTTGGTACTGATTGCAAATGCTGTGCCAGTACGAAATCAGCTTTTCGCCGACTTCCGTCAGAGTGGCGGTGAGTGGCTACATGCCGGAATGGCTTGCGGTGTTACATGTCATAGACTTGTGTTGACATGGAAGTTTCAGAAGTTACTTCCCCGTTTTTTATGACTATCTTTGTAATTTTTGATGTGTCGGTTAGACTGCCTCTTTATCCATCGTTCAATATTTGATAGCGGTAGGTTTTTAATAGACCAATAAATAAAGTATGAAAAAACGCCTGATTTTCACCTTGCTACTCACAACTGCCTTGCCTGCCTTGGCTGAGTCTTCCTGCGCGGTCCGCGCGGCGCAGCTGCTGGCGCAGGGAAAAGCGACAGAGCTGGCTACCTGGTTCAACACGCCGTCCCCGAACACTGCGGCGGCACTCAGTAAGCTCGCGATTGAGTTGGGTACGCTGGACGGTATCGCAGCGGCGACCAGACCGCGATCCGGTAGCAGTGTCCGGCTGTCTGTGCAGGCAGATGGCTTGCCTGCTTCGTATGCGCATAGCGCCAGTTGGGCGGATGCGGTATCGCAGAAGCTGGGCGCAGTGCAGATTCAGACTTCGGCCGCCTCAGCGCAAAGCTGTCAGTTGCTGGCGCTGCATATCCACGCTTCACCGCGCTAAGACATTATGCGTACCTATCTGCAATTGCACACCGACCAGCCGCACATCATTCTGCGCGATTTACAGCGCAGTGATGCCCCTGCCTGGTACGCCTATTTGCAGCTGCCGCAAACCATAGAGCACACCAGCTGGAATTTGCGTGATCTGCAGGATTTGCTGCCGCAGTTCGACCTCTTCGCATCCGCAGAGGCAGGATCACAGATACGCCTCGCAATCGCCGATGAGCGCGATGGGAGACTGCTGGGGACGATAGGTTTTCATACTATATCGGTGCCAAATCGCAGTGCCGAATTATCCTATGATCTGGACCCGGCTTACTGGGGGCAGGGCATCGTAGCCAGTGCGGCACGCGCCTTGCTGGTATGGGCCTACAGCCAGATGGGCTGGGTGCGCATACAGGCCACAGTCTTGCCATCAAATTTAGCCTCGATACGGGTGTTGGAAAAACTGGGTTTCGAGCGCGAGGGCTTATTGCGTTCTTTCCGGCAGGTGCGCGGTGTGGCGGGCGATTTTCTGATGTATTCACGGCTGGCGCAGGATGCCTGATTGCCGCGTCTGTAGCGATTAGCGCTGTATTCCCTTGCACTTGCCATAAAGTTCTCTCTCTGGCCGCAGACCATCCATTACACTGCTGGCATGGACTCCAAATATTCAAATCTATGCGTGACTATGCCTATCGTTTATTGAATGTATTTGCCGAAGCGACTTTTGGCGGCAATCCCCTTTGTGTGTTCGAAGATGGGCGCGGCTTGTCTGATGCCGAGATGCAGGCGCTGGCGCGGCAGTTTAATTTGTCTGAAACCGTGTTTTTGCTGCCGTCTGATCAGGCGGATAGGCATATGCGTATTTTTACGCCGGGCACAGAGATGGCGTTTGCAGGTCATCCCAGTGTCGGTTCTGCAGCAGTCGTCAGCGACTTACTGCAGACCGGTAGTCAGCTCAGTTTGTCGTGCCGCGCCGGGATAGTTCCTCTGCAGCGCAATGAAGCAGTCTGGTCTTTCGTTGCGCCTAAGGCAGCGCAAATTACGCCTTGCCCGCTCAGTGCGGCAGAACTGGCGCCGGTATTGGGCTTGCGGGCCGAGGATATCGTAGCTGAACCCTTATGGGTGAATACCGGCTCGGATCAGTTGCTGATAGCCGTGAACAGCGCAACTGCTTTGCAGCAGGCGGGATTCCGCGCTGAGTTGCTGGCGCGCTGGCCGCGCAGCAGCCTCGGACGCCGCACTGTCTTTGTTTTTTATATGGAAAATAACAGCGACCATAGCGTGCAAGGGCAGGCTGTAATTCAGGCGCGCTATTTCTTCGAACGTGCAGATGGTGGTGTCGGTGAAGATCCGGCGACCGGCTCGGCCTGCGCCAACCTGGGTGCCTGGCTCAGGCACCAGAATATGCTGTCGCAACAACAATACTGTGTTGAGCAAGGTGTACAGATGGGACGTCCCAGCGTCTTGTATCTGGATATTTCCGGGCAGGAAAAGATACGGGTCGGTGGCAAAGTCATAGAAATCGGCCGTGGCCGCATTCAAATTTGAGGAAAATCCAGTCTAAAGCGCAGAAAGCGCAGGAAGAGTAAGGCGAAATCCTTTAAAATAGCGGGATTCTTTTCAATTGCAGCTTGTGCAGGCTGCGCTGTCATTCTGGTCATACAGTATCAGCAGCCATGCCGCATCAGGACTATCTCCCTATGAGTATCTCTACTACCCAGGAAATCGTTGCAGAATTACGTGCCGGTCGCATGGTGATCCTGGTCGACGAAGAAGACCGTGAAAACGAAGGCGACCTGGTAATGGCCGCTGAATTCGTGACACCGGAAGCTATTAATTTTATGGCTAAGTTTGGCCGTGGCCTGATTTGCCTGACGCTGACGGAAGAACGTTGCGAACAGCTGAATCTGGCGATGATGACCAGCCGTAACGGCACTGCCTATGGCACCAATTTCACTGTCTCGATTGAGGCAGCGGAAGGCGTGACCACCGGCATTTCAGCGGCTGACCGCGCGCGTACTGTACGTGTGGCGGTGGATAAAAAAACCACGGCGCATGACATCGTGCAGCCTGGCCATGTTTTCCCGCTCAAGGCACAAAAGGGTGGTGTACTGATGCGTGCCGGTCATACTGAGGCAGGTTGCGATCTGGCTGAGCTGGCCGGACTGACACCGGCTTCTGTGATTTGCGAAATCATGAAAGACGACGGCACCATGGCGCGTCTGCCTGATCTGATTGCGTTCGCGCAGGAACATCAGCTCAAAATCGGCACTATCGCTGATCTGATTCACTATCGCAGCCAGACCGAAAGCATCGTTGACCGGGTTGCAGAACGCGCTATGCATACTGCGCATGGCAGCTTCAGAACCATCGTTTATCGTGACAAACCCAGCGGTTCTGCCCATCTGGCGCTGATTCACGGCGAACTCGCTGCCGATAAAGAAGCCCTGGTACGTGTGCATCAGCCGGTATCAATACTGGATTTGCTGGAAAGTCAGGCAACGACGCATTCATGGAATATCGCGGCGGCGATGCAGGCCATTAAATCCTCTGAATCCGGCGTGATCGTGTTGCTCAATTGCGAAGAAAGCGCGGAACAGTTGTTTGATCAGTTCACCGCACTCAATACGCCAGAGACGCGTCCGGTCAGCCGTGCTGCCAGAATGGATTTGCGTAACTATGGCATAGGCGCGCAAATCCTCAAGGATGTCGGCGTTGGTAAAATGAAGTTGCTGGCAAATCCACGTAAAATGCCGTCGATGACAGGCTTTAACCTGGAAGTCACTGGCTATCTGGATAAGCCTGCGGTGTGAGTCAGGCAGTGTCTTGCACGGCAATGTCGTTTCACCGGCAGTAAATGAGTGGTAAATAAGCAATACATAAGCAATACATAAGCAATACATAAGCAGCACTGAACCCCATGTAACTACGGGGTGCAAATCGATAAGTTTTAAGCGCGTCAGCGCAAAAGGAAGATCATGACAGTTGGACACTACGAATCAAATCTGGATGGCGCAGGCGTACGCGTTGGTATCGTTCAGGCCCGCTTTAACGACAATGTGGGTGCAGGTTTGCTCAACGCCTGTCTGGCTGAATTGAAAAACCTGGGTGTGATGGACGAAGACATCCTGCACGTGACCGTGCCGGGTGCATTAGAAGTGCCGCTGGCATTGAAGAAAATGGCGCAAACCAATCAGTTTGATGCCTTGATTGCGCTGGGTGCGGTGATTCGTGGCGAAACCTATCACTTTGAACTGGTTTCGAATGAATCTGGTGCCGGTATCACCCGCGTCGGTCTGGATGCGGGCATTCCGATTGCGAATGCAATTCTGACCACTGAAAATGACGAGCAAGCCGAAGTGCGTATGCAAGAAAAAGGTGCGGACGCAGCGCGGGTTGCCGTTGAAATGGCGAATCTGACCCTGGCTCTGGATGAACTCGCTGAAGCCACAGAAGATCTGGACTACGACGACGAATAATCGTCCCGCTGCGGCTGCCTGCAGGCATCGTGCACCAGGGACGCAGTCGCTTGAATTTTAAGGCGCAGGCTTTTTGTGAGCCTTTGCACATGCAGCGCTGTCCGGCAGTAATGAACGTAAAAGTAAGAGTAAGAGAAAATAATGACCACAAAATCCATACACGCGAATCCAAGTAAGAGTCGCTCCCCGCGCCACCGTGCGCGTGAATTCGCTTTGCAAGGCCTGTACCAATGGCTGCTGAACAATGAAGATTCCGGCGTGATCGACGCCCATATCCGCCAGGCTCATGGCTTCGATAAAGCAGATCGCGAGCACTTCGATATCCTGCTGCACGGCGCGATTAATCAATCCATACAGTTGCGCGAAGCCTTCGGCGATCTGATTGATCGTCCGCTGGTTGAGTTATCCCCGATTGAGCACGCTGTGCTGCTGATCGGCGCATATGAATTGAAAAACCATATCGAAATTCCTTATCGCGTTGTGATTAATGAGGCTGTTGAGCTGACCAAGTCATTTGGTGGTCTCGATGGTCATAAATACGTCAATGGTGTGCTGGACAAGCTGGCTGCCAAGCTGCGTCCTGCCGAGATCGCTGCAGGTAAATAATTTGCCTGCCGAAGTGATATCGATGGTATCGGTCACAGTATGATCTGTCCGCCTGACTTCTGACTGAAGCAGGCGGATTTTTTTTTGTGGTGACTGGACGCGTAGCGCTGCGCTCACCACGCCAGCGTGCAGCATTGACTGCAGCTCAGACCAGAGCTTGCCTCGCCCTGGTCATCCAACATTTTCTGGCTCAGCATTTCAGGATAAAACACTATGCAACATCATCTCGCATCCCGGCTCGACCATATTTCGTCGTTTCACGTGATGGAACTCATGAAAATGGCGGCTGAGCTGGAAGCCGAAGGGCGACACCTGATACATATGGGTATCGGTGAGCCTGACTTTACCGCGCCACCGGATGTGATTGCTGCCGCCGCCACAGCGATGGCCGAGGGTAAATTGCAATATACCTCGTCGCTGGGCTTGCCTGCCTTACGCAGCGCTATTTCGCGTCATTACCGCGATCAGTTCGGGCTGGATGTGCCAGCGCAGCGGATTATCGTCACGGCCGGTGCGTCGGCCGCCTTGCTGCTGGCCTGTGCAGCGTTGGTCGAGGCGGGCAAGGAAGTGCTGATGCCTGACCCCAGCTATCCTTGTAACCGCCATTTTGTTGCGGCCTTCGAGGGGCAGGCCAGGCTGATCCCATCCGGCCCGGCTGAGCGTTTTCAATTGTCGGCACAAATGGTGCGTGAGCATTGGGGTGCACAGACTGCCGGGGTATTGCTGGCCTCGCCATCGAATCCTACCGGCACCTCGATTCCGCAATCGGAGCTGCGCGAGATCATAGACATTGTTAAGCAACGCGGTGGTTACACCATTGTCGACGAGATTTATCAGGGGCTGAGTTACGAAGGTGCACCGTTTTCTGCGCTGTCGCTGGATAGCGACGTGGTGGTGATCAATAGCTTTAGTAAGTATTTCAATATGACGGGCTGGCGTCTGGGCTGGCTGGTGGTGCCGGAAAGTATCGTACCCGCTGTCGAAAAACTGGCGCAAAACCTGTTTATCTGTGCGTCGGCCGTGGCGCAACATGCGGCGCTGGCCTGTTTTACGCCGGACAGCCTGGCAATCTATGCGGCGCGTAAAGAAGAATTCCGGCGTCGCCGGGATTATCTGGTGCCCGCCTTGCGCGAATTAGGTCTGGATGTGCCAGTGACGCCGGATGGCGCCTTTTATGTGTATGCCGATTGCTCGCGCTTCAGTGACGATGCCGATGCCTTCGCTAAACAAATACTGCGTGAAGCCGGGGTGGTGATCGTGCCGGGTAAGGATTTTGGTCCTGCGACCGCGCACCGCTATGTACGTTTGTCTTACGCCAATTCATTGGAAAATCTGCAAGAGGCGGTGCGTCGTCTCAAGGCTTTTCTACACCCTGAAAAAAAATAAGCCTAAAAAATAAGCCGCCTGTGCGATGAGCAGCAGGCGGCTTATTTGTGTAAGGATGTTTTGTTGCGTTGCGCTTACAGCGCGGCTACCTGGTCCTTGGCTTCGGTTTTTACCTTAGCTTCGTTTTGTTCATTACGGATCACAGGTACGGTTTCTGTGTTGCGAATCACAGGAACGGCAGCCGGAGCAGGATTGCTGAATACGGTAGGAACGTTTTTACCGGCCGACACGTCTTTCAGACGCTTGTATTCAGTCAGTACGCGTGAGCCATAGCCAGAATCGCTATCCATGGCACCAGCGCCCACATACATTTTCAAGCCAGCTTCGACCGAGCCACCGCGTGACACATAGTCTTTCAGGATCAGTGCGCCGACTTTGATGTTGGCAACCGGATTGAGAGCAGCTTTGACGCCACCCATTTCCTGGAATTTTTCATGATGGACTTTGGACATCACTTGCATCAAGCCCTGAGCACCGACCGGGCTTTCAGCAAAAGGATTCAGGCCGGATTCTATCGCCATCACTGACAGTATCAGCAGCGGGTCGAGTTTAATTTCTTTCGCGGTCAGATAGGCCGCAGAGACCAGCATATTGGTTGCATCGGTCGCGATGCGATAGCGTTTGGACAGCCAGTTAGTTACCCATTGTTGCTGGCGTTGATTACCCAGCATTTTGGCATCTTCTTCGGAAAAGACCGCATTGTGTGCAGCAACTTCCGGTTTTGCCTGACCCGGGGCTTGCATCAGCATCGCCAGGCTTGGGGGAGGCACTTCCGCTTCGGCCACTTCTTCTTCGGCGGTCGCGAATGGAGACAGATCTTTAAATTTATCTGCTAACTCCGGTTTGAAAAACATGGTTGCCAGCGCGAGCATCGCGATGACACCGGAAATCGTCAGGATTTGACGTACTGCGTGCATCAATGCCGGAGCAGATGCGAATGCTGAGGCCGACGGCGCAGGGCGCTGGTCATCCGCAGCTGAACTACCAGGAACAGCTAAGTTAATACGTTGAAGCATTTTTTACCTCCTGAAATTACGCGTCGCAGGTAGTGACTTCATACTCTGCAATTCAAACAGCCGCGTATCAGAAACATCGTCATCGTCGCAAGGCGCGATCGGATGACGCCGGAGTTGTTGATCCATGTGGTCTGTCTGACCTGCTACCGGAGCATCCGGTGATCAACAACTTTTTTCGGGTGAAGGCAGACGCCTTTCGAAAACAATCCTTACAATGTTATGTGGGGCCCGATCCCCGTGAATGATGTTACCGTTAGTGGCTAAACTTTCTTCGCATGGAAAGTGCCAGAATCGTATCGTAGGCCAGAAGCTCTTCATCAAGTTGGGCGAATTGTAGGGGCGGTTTTATATCGAGTCAATACTATCAAAATTGATTTCTATAACTTATAGGTATAATGAAAACTGCTGCAAAGCAGCAAAAAACAATAAAATCAAGCACTTAGCGGATTTAGCTTGACCAGCGTATTCAGATAGAGAAAAAAGCGAAAAATGATGAAATATTCGGATTTGAGAGATTTTATTTCTCAGTTGCAACAATTGGATGAACTAAAAGTGGTGGATGTCCAGGTTTCCCCGCATCTGGAGATGACGGAAATCTGTGACCGTACCCTGCGCGCCGAAGGTCCGGCACTGTTATTTCGCCATCCGACCGGACACAGCATTCCGGTATTAGGCAATTTATTCGGTACCCCTAAGCGCGTGGCGCTGGGCATGGGAGCCAGTGATCTGAGTGAATTGCGCCAGATCGGTCATGTGCTATCCGCACTCAAAGAGCCAGAGCCACCGAAAGGTTTTAAAGACTTGCTCGGCATGGGCTCGCTGGTCAAGGCAGTATGGGATATGGCGCCGAAAGAAGTACGCGGCGCGAAATGTCAGGAAATTGTGTGGGAAGGGCAGGACGTGGATTTGGCGCGGCTGCCGATACAGCATTGCTGGCCGGGCGATATTGCGCCGCTGATTACCTGGGGACTGGTGATTACCAAGGGTCCCAATAAAAAGCGCCAGAATCTGGGTATTTACCGTCAGCAGGTCTTGGGGCCGAATAAGGTCATCATGCGCTGGCTCGCACATCGTGGCGGTGCGCTGGATTTCCGTGAACATGCCATCATCAACAAGGGCCAGCCTTATCCTATCGCAGTGGCGCTGGGTGCCGATCCGGCGACGATTCTGGGTGCAGTCACGCCGGTGCCGGACAGTCTGTCGGAATACCAGTTTGCCGGTTTGCTGCGCGGCAGCCGCACTGAGCTGGTCAAGGCAATCGGCAGTGAATTACGGGTACCGGCATCGGCAGAAATTGTGCTGGAAGGGCATATCTATCCGGACGAAAACCATCCTTCCGGCTATGAGCATGCATTGGAAGGGCCGTATGGCGACCATACCGGCTATTACAATGAGCAGGACTGGTTCCCGGTATTCACCATCGATCGCATTACCATGCGGCGCGATCCGATTTACCATTCCACCTATACCGGTAAACCACCGGATGAGCCGGCGGTATTGGGTGTGGCACTCAATGAAGTGTTCATCCCTTTGCTACAAAAGCAGTTCACAGAGATCACCGATTTCTATCTGCCGCCTGAGGGTTGCAGCTACCGCATGGCCGTTGTGCAGATGAAGAAAGCCTACCCCGGTCACGCCAAACGCGTGATGTTTGGCGTTTGGAGTTTTCTGCGGCAGTTCATGTATACCAAGTTCATTGTGGTGGTGGATGAAGACGTGAATGTACGTGACTGGAAAGAAGTGATCTGGGCCATCACCACCCGCGTTGATCCGGTGCGGGACACCACGCTGGTCGATAACACGCCTATCGATTATCTGGATTTCGCCTCGCCTGTCAGTGGTCTGGGCGGAAAAATGGGGATAGATGCGACCAATAAATGGCCAGGCGAAACCGATCGTGAATGGGGCACGACCATCACCATGTCGCCCGAAGTAAAAGCCCGGGTCGATCAGATCTGGCAGCAACTGGGACTGTGAAATCCGGCGCAGGCGAAGAGTCAGCTTTTGTCATTGAGTGAAATGGATGACTGAGTATACATGCGCCTGCTGGCCGCATTTTGGCTGGAGAAGCGCATCGGGTTTAGGTCTTGGATTTTTCCTGTTTATCCTGTGCTGTTGTTTGCTGCACAGACTACCCATGAAGACGACATAGACTGAACATGCTGACAGTCCATGCTGGCAGTCGAAAAAAAGCCGCAAGCATCAACGGTGTTCTGTTTGATGCTTGCGGCTTTTTGCTGCCAAAAACTAAGCGGTGTACTGCTTATTTAGCGCCATCCTGAAACTCTATCTGTATCAGGTTGTCGTCCGGTTTGCGATCGATGTACTTATTGTCAGGGTCTATCCCGGCTTTGGCCGGTTTGCCGCTGACGATTAACTTGTACTCGCCGGATTTTTGTCGTATCAGATGGCGTTCGCGTAATAAGGGTTTGCCATCTTTATCGTCGACGCCTATGTCCATGCTGTCGTTCAGCGCAACTTCTTTTTCCGCACCGAACTCGTCCGCCTTCAGTTTGTTATTGCTGACTTTGAGCGTGATTTCATACTGGTCTGCGCCGATTGCTTTGGCGGTAGCGGACAGTGCGCGGCTTTCATACAGGATGATGGATTCAAACGCATCGGTGATCATCTCTTGCTTGTCGGCCGGGGCTACGCGACGCAAGGCATCTACCAGCACACGGCTGGTCGGATACGGTGCGCCATGGTTTGCGTACTGTGCAACCACTTCACGTAAAGCACGGTTGACCTGCTCTTCACCTAACTGATCCTGCATCAGATACATGATCAGACTGCCTTTGTTGTAGTGGATGTACTGCTGGTTTTCATTGAATGCCAGCGGTTGCTCCTTTTTCCTTTCCTGACCACGTCCACGCAAATAGGCATCCAGTTCATACTTCAGGAACTTACGCATTTTCGCTTCACCATAGGTCTGCTTCATGACCATCAGCGCTGAATACTGTGCCAGCGTTTCCACCAGCGTGGTAGCCCCCTGGGTATTGGCTGAAATCACCTGATGCGCCCACCATTGATGGGCAACCTCATGCGCGGTCACGTAAAACGGATAATCAATGTCCTTAGGATTGTTATCGTCGACTTTAGCGATGAAGCCTATCGATTCCGAAAACGGGATGGTATTCGGGAAGGCTTGTGCAAAGCTTGCATAGCGCGGGAATTCAATAATCCTGACCAGTTTATGCTGATAAGGGCTAAAGTTCTTGCTGTAATACGTGAGCGATTGCTGTACACCTTTAACCATGCGGTCCAGATTGTATTCATGACCCGGCTGGTAATCGATCTCAATGGCGACGTCGTTCCACTGCGCCTGTTTGACGGCGTAGCGGCCAGACTGGAAAGAGTAGAAGTTCAGGATGGGCTGATCCACGCTGTAATGGAAATAGCGGCGTCCGTCTTTTTCCCAGCTCTTATCCAGCTTGCCGGGCGCAATCGCCATTTGATCGCTGCTGGTGGATACCGTCGCATCAAAGCGTATCCAGTCCGCATCGTTAGCGATATAACTATTAGCCAGACCGCGTGGGTCGTCCCGTTGCAGCATGCGTTCTTTTTCTTTCAGACCGTGTTTGCGTCTGAGTTTATCTTCAGTAAGCTCGAAATTGCTTTGATAGCCTATGTGTGGCATCAGCGAGCTGTTAAAGAAAGTGCCGTTAGCGATCACCGTATCGCGCTTACTCATGCCCAGGAAACTGTTTGCGTCATAGTTCAGACGGAAACGCAGACGGACAGAGGCGCCGGGCGCCAGTGCTGGCTGCAGGCGGAAGCTGTACATACCCATGTCTTTATCGCGAATGCCGGCCGTGTTCGGTGATTCCAGTGTCAATTGCCGGATCTCAGCCTCGTCATTTTGCAGGATATAGATTTCGCTGATTGCTTCGGCGCTGCGGTTCACCAGCTGATATTCACCTTCGATGGCAGTGCTGCGACGATCAGGGAAAATATCGACGGCCAGTTTGACATCGCTGATACGTGGCTGCGGCTTGCCTTCCAGAGCCTTGTATTTCTTTTCGTAGTTAGCCTGCGCCGCTTCATTGTCATAGCTGGTTTTATAGCTATTGACGATATTGTAAAAATAAAACAGCACGCCACCGCACAGCAGGAATAGCAAGGCACCCACGCTGCCCAGCCCCAGCGTGCTGCCGCTTAACTGTGCGCGCGCCGTATGCAGGCGACCACGCCAGTCGCTGCCGGTACCGCGTACCCAGAAGCACAGGCTGGCCGCAATCAGCATCAGGGCGGCACCGCCCCAGTAAGCCTGGGTCCAGCGGATTGCAGGAATAAAATGACCATAGCCATTCAGTGCCGAATAAGTCACGCCGGGCGTATTGCCATAGATGACCATAGGATGCTCAACACCGAGTGCGGGCAGTGCAATGCTGGCGATGTAATACAGTATCATCAGAAAATAAGCGACATACTTATTATTGACGATGACCTGTAAAGACATGGCTAATACTGCGAGCAGCATATAGTCTGGCCATTGCAACAGGAACAGCTGGTACAGATACTGGCCCAGTTCGAATTGGGTATAACCATGAAACAGCTGCACCAGTATGCCGCATGCCATCAACACCGCGAGTAATATGCCTTGCAGCAGGATCAGGGCGCTGAGTTTGGATAAGAAGGGCAGCGCATTCGGTACCGGTAAAGCATCCATCAGTTGCGCGATGCGCGCTTCGCGTTCGCGCCACACCAGTTCACCTGCATAGAAAGTGGTAATGATCAGCATGAATAAGGCGAAGCTGCCGCTCATCACTTGCAAAACTGCGTAGGTCACCGGATAGGTCGCAGTGCCATACATCTTAGTGATGGCCGTGGAGGTCGCAAACATAAACAGCACGCCGCACAAGGCTATCGTGATGAAGTAGACATTCTTCACGGTTTCGCGCAAATTCAGCCAGGTCTGGGCACGGAACAAGTGCCATAAATGCGCCTTGCCAAAATCCGGCTGCACGCTTGGAACCCGCAGGCTGGCTGGCGCTGCTGTTACCGCCTCTTTTTTCTGTTTACCCGTTACACTGGCTGCGCTGAACTGAAAACGCCAGAAGCACAGTGCCAGTGTGATCAGTCCTATACTGCCCCACAGCAGGCGATTGGCCAGATAAATCCCGGCCAAAGGAATCAGGCGGGTATTTTTATCGTCTACACTCCAGTATTCGGTCAGCCTTGAAATCGCGCGCGAGCCGAAGGGATCTATCATGGCGGCCAGATTGCGGTTGTCCATATCGCTGAGTAAGGCACCGGCGATCAGATAACCTATCAGTAACACCACACTCGCAACATAGACCGGCAGCATGCGGCGGAATATCGCACCCAGGAAAAAGAAAATCGCGCCAAAAGTGATCAGGTTTGGAATGATAGAAAAAAAGTAGGGCAGGATATAGGCCATCGCAAAACCCGGGCCAACCCGCACTGGCTCTATGCCTGGCAGATATAAGCCCAGCCAGGCGCCTAAGGCGATGCTGGAAAATACAAACAGCAAAGTAATCAGCGCGGCCAGATAGCGGCCTGCGAGGTAAGAAAAACGATGCAGGGGCAGGGTATAAAAGAAGTGCCAGATATTGTGCTCGGTATCCTGCTGTATCGCGCGTCCCATCATGGCAGCGACGATCACTGTGCCCAGATAACCGAGGAAGGTGATGGTTTGCGAAACAGAGCTGGGTGCATTGATATAGGTTTTTCCGCCAAAACTGATAGTCGCACCGGAAAATGCACCACCGGCAGCGGTTACCCACAGCATGGCCAGCGCAAAAAACATCAGGAAGTAAATATAGGTCGATATGCTGCGGAATTTTTGCCGCAGTTCAAACTGTAAGATCGTGAACATGGGCTATCCTCAGGCGTTTGCAGCACTTGCTGTTGTTGTGGTAGCGGAAGTGCCGAGTAAGCCTGCCATGGCGGCAAAGTAGACATCTTCCAGATTCGCATGTGCTGGTGAAAAGCCTTCAGCCGGCTGGTCTTCTGCATACACGTGTATCAATGTGCGGCCCGAAATCAGGCGGCTGGAAATAACGCGGAATTCTTGTTGATAGCGCGCGAGCTCAGATTTATCGATGAAGCGCTTCCAGACCTGATCGGCGATTTGTTCTATCAGTGGCAAAGGCTGGCCCTGCAAGACCACCTGACCCTGGCGTATTACCGCCATGTGATTGCAGAGGTCAGCCACGTCTTCCACAATATGGGTGGACAGGATCACGATTTTGTCGCTGCCTATATCGGATAGCAGATTGTGAAAGCGCACGCGTTCTTCCGGGTCCAGTCCGGCGGTCGGTTCGTCCACGATAATCAGCTTGGGATCGCCTATCAGCGCCTGCGCGATGCCGAAGCGCTGCCGCATACCACCGGAAAAACCACCCACATGCTTGTTTTTGACATTGTATAAATTGGTCTGATGCAGCAGGGCTTCCACCACTTCTTTTCTTTGTTTGCGCTGGCTGATACCTTTCAGACTCGCAAAGTGATCCAGTAAGTCATAGGCGCTAACCTTAGGGTAAAGACCAAAATCCTGCGGTAAATAACCCAGCATGCGACGCACACTGTCTTTGTTTTCGCTGATATTGATACCATCCAGCGTGGCACTGCCACTGTCAGCGTCCTGCAGTGTGGACAGGGTGCGCATTAAGGTGGATTTGCCGGCACCATTTGGCCCGAGCAAACCGAACATGCCAGCCGGTATGGTGAGCGAAATATCATTGAGCGCCTTGACGCCGTTATCATAAGTTTTACTCAGATGCTGTATGCGTAGTTCCATGTGTCTTCCCGTTGATTGTGATGAATGCAGGCTGAGCTGAAGTGCTGTGCCGTCTGAAATCCTGAATGCGCTGCAATCATGCTGGCGGATTCCGGAATATGCAGAATGTAGCTGCTCAGATGCGGCGGGAGTGACTTTGGGATGAAACCCGTTTAAGGCTGTATGAACCCCTGAAAAAGCAGGCTGAAAAACTATCCAGACTGAGTTGTTCAGAAAACTCCCCCTTAAGCTGGCGCTTTGCGCTATAATGCGCGCTGGCGGGCCCCTGCGCATTGCGGCATGGTCAACCTGGTCAGGTCGGGAACGAAGCAGCCACAATCATTTCCCGCAAGTGCCGCAGATCAGGCTCGCCAACCTTGCTTCTCTCTCTTATCCCGTTTTACATCCCCCCAATTTTTCATATTTTCCTCGCTGCTGCAGCGGCAGATATTTGATTTCCTGATTTTTTCCATCGACTGTGACGACAAAGTTTGATCCAGATCGAGCTTGCTGCAGATGCACATGCGTACTGCTTGCGATTTAGTTGCTTTAAGGTAATCTAATGCTACAAAAAGGCGAAAGCAGGATTAACCAGAGGAGACAAAATGAAGATGTTACGCAGAAGTGTATTGATGCTGGGTTTGAGTCTGATAACAATCGGTTCCGTACAGGCGCAAGAGCGCGGCAGCTCCGACGAGGCGATCGCGATGGTCAAAAAAGGCATCGCTTATATTAAAGAAGTGGGTAAAGAGAAGGCATTTGCTGAATTTGCTAATCCAGCCAATAAAACTTTTCATGACCGTGACCTGTATTTGTTTGTCTACGATCAGAATGGCATCAATCTGAGTCACGGTGTGAATCCTAAAATGCAGGGTAAAAATCTGCTGGAAATGCGTGCTGGCGACAAATTCATTATCAAGGACATGATAGAGCTCACAAATACCAAGGGTAAGGGTTGGGTCGATTATCAATGGCCGAATCCGGTCAGTAAGGCATTGGAAGCGAAATCCAGCTATGTGGAAAAGGTCGACAATTATTTTGTTGGCTGCGGCGTGTATAAATAAACAGACTTCTCTGTCACACTCTCGCTGAAAAGCACATGCAGGCATGTGCTTTTTTGCTTTTCTATCCGGTATGATTGGGTATGCGTGCAGCTCAGACATACGCATGTTGCCGCTATCTTTCTTCAACCATACTTCAGACTCAGGTGATAAGTGGGACGTCCCAAAACCGTACAGAGCTCTGGTGCCAAGCGCGCCTACCCGGTTACACAACGCTTTCTGAACTGGCTTAGCCGTCCTTTACTGCTGGCGGGATTGATGTTGTCCATCCCTGCCTTTTATTTATTGCTGGCGGGTGATAATGAACTGACCCGTACCATAGGCCATAGTCTGTATGCCATGGTGGCTGTGCTGATTGCGGTGGATACATGGGTGCAGTGGCGCAAAAACCGTTTTCAGGAAAGGCGCAGCGGCAAGCTGATCCTGGATGTGAGTATCGTCTTTGGCTGCGTGTTGAGTAGCCTGCCATCTGCGACAGAGTGGAGTCTGGTCGAGTGGTTATTGCGGCTGGCGCTGTGCGCTGCGATCATGATGCGTATCGCCACACTGGTGCTGCGTCATATGAAGCCCAGTCATCTGGTGCAGGTCGTTGTACTGGCCTTGTTATTGCTGGCCACGGCAGGTGCCGGTTTTTACTGGCTGGAGCCGAATGTGCACAGCTATGCGAATGGCGTCTGGTTAGCATTCACGACAATCGCCACCGTAGGCTATGGCGATATTGTGCCGTCGACGCCGGCATCAAAAATTTTTGCGGTGTTTATTGTACTGCTCGGATATGCGATGTTTTCTATCGTGACCGCCAATATCGCAGCGCTGTTTGTGGAAGAGGATGAGGAGCAGCTGGAGCAGGAGCTGCATGCGGACATACGTTCATTGAGCCGTGAAGTGCATGCGCTGCGACTGGAGTTGCGTGAGCGTGATGCCTTGCTGGACCGCATAGAAAAACAGCTGGCGCAGGCCACCATTACGCGGGTTCATGAATAAGCGGCTGGAAGTACAGCACTCTCTTGTGCTTGCTATCCAATCCGGTATAGACGAAAAAAAACGACCGCTGGCGCTGGAAATGTCGCAAAATCCTGCTTTTGCTGAGTGAGTCTGATGCATGTTGGCCGGTGACAGGGCTGAACAGCTTTCTTTGCTCGCTGTATTGTTGACCAAATAGGGTAAAATCGCAGGATGTCTTATCAAGTTCTCGCCCGAAAATATCGTCCCAAAAGCTTTGAAACGCTGGTGGGGCAAGAGCACGTTGTCCGTGCCCTGACGCATGCACTGGAGCAGCAGCGTCTGCATCACGCCTATTTGTTCACCGGTACCCGCGGAGTCGGTAAAACGACCTTGTCGCGCATACTGGCCAAATCCTTTAACTGTGAAAAAGGCATTACCGCTCAGCCTTGTGGTGTGTGCGAAGCCTGTACTGCAATTGATGCCGGGCGCTTTGTCGACTATATCGAGATGGATGCGGCATCCAATCGCGGTGTCGATGAAATGGCTTCCCTGCTGGAGCAGGCGATTTACGCACCGTCCAATGCGCGCTTCAAAGTCTATATGATAGACGAGGTGCACATGCTGACCAATCATGCGTTCAATGCCATGCTGAAAACGCTGGAAGAACCGCCTGAGCATGTGAAGTTCATTCTGGCTACGACTGATCCACAAAAAATCCCGGTCACGGTCTTGTCGCGCTGCCTGCAATTCAATCTCAAGCAGATGCCGCCGGGGCATATCGTAGGCCATCTGGAAAATATTCTGGGACAGGAGCAGATCGCATTTGAAGCACCTGCGCTGCGCTTGCTGGCGCAGGGTGCGCATGGCTCCATGCGCGATGCCTTGTCCTTAACCGATCAGGCGATTGCTTACGCGGCCGGTAAAGTCAGTCTGGAAGCGGTGCAGGGCATGCTGGGCGCACTGGATCAATCCTATCTGATTCGCCTGCTGGATGCCTTAGCCATCAGTGATGGTAAAGCCTTGCTCGATGTGGCGGATGAAATGGCGGCGCGCAGCCTGTCGTATAAATCAGCTTTACAGGATCTGGGCAGTTTGCTGCATCAGATCGCGGTAGCGCAAATGGTGCCGTCGGCGGTGCCGGATGATCTCCCGGAACGTGAACATATCCTGCGCCTGGCGCAGCAATTCTCAAAAGAGCAGGTGCAGCTGTTTTATCAGATTGCGGTGCATGGGAAAAATGAGCTGGCGCTGGCACCCGATGAATATGCGGGTTTCAGCATGACGCTGTTGCGTATGCTGGCTTTCCATCCTATCGACGGCAGTGGTCTGATTCCGGCTTCGTCACCAACACCGGCAGCACCAACTGCACCATCGGGCTCCGGTCCTGCCACGGGTGCACGCTCAGCTTCACCGGCACAGGCTGCACTCAGGGCAGCACAACCTGGCGGTGGCGCAGCCGTAGCTAATCTGGTGGCACCCTCTGCCGCGAGAACCGCAGTCCCGGTGCAGGCGCCTGTTGCGCCCGGCGCGAATTCAGCATCATCCATAGCACCGTCTTCCGTCTCTACGAATACAGCAGCACCTGTGGCAGCAAGCGCACCCGCAGCTAAGCCCATGAGTCCGGCGATGGCCGCACTGGCCGCAGCGCGTGCTGCCAGTGGTAAAGCCGGTGCAGCTAAAACAGCAGCTCCTGAGTCAGTGGTCGCTGCACCGGCGGCTGCAGTTACTCCGGTTCAGCCTGCTGCAGTAGTCGCCCCGGTCGCCGTTGCGCCAGTCTCAGCACCCTTACCGGCTAAACCAGCTACACCAGCCACACCCGCTGCAGCTGTAGCGCCTGTGCCCAGTGTTCCTCTGACTGCGCAGCAGATAGAGGCCAGTGCACAGCCGGTTGGTCTCGATGATATGCCGCCACCCTGGGATGATGATCCTATGTTTGCTGTCGCTCAGCCAGCTGCCAGACCAGTCAGGTCAGTGCCTGCAGCCAGCGTCAATCATGCACCGCAGGCTCAGGCTGAAAGCGCGCCCGAAGAAGCGCCGCTGGTTCAGCCCGCTGTGCTTGAGCCGCTGGCTGGGGATCGTGTATTATGGCGCGCGCCGGTTGCAGCGCTGTCCTGGGATGGTCACTGGCCGGATCTGGCCGCCAGCTTACCGGTACGCGGCGTGGCACAACAATTGGCGCAGCAAAGTGAGCTGATCAATTGTCGTGAAGATGGCAATGCCTTCGTATTTCTGTTGCGGGTGCCGGTTGCGACTTTGCTGTCGGCAGGCAGCCTGGATAAACTCAGTGCCGCCTTGTCTGAACGTTTCGGTAAAACGGTAAGGGTCGAGCATCAGATCGGTGCGGTGGAACTCACTGCCAATGCGCAGGCGATTGCCCAGCGCGAAGTGCGTCAGCAGCAGGCGGAGCAGGCAATACAGAATGACGGCTTTGTACAAAGCCTGATGCGCGAATTCGGCGCCAGCATTGTGACGGGTTCTGTACGTCCGGTTTGAGCGTCTTCGCTGAAGAATAAAGAGCGCACCTCCGGCAGCGTGTTTCGGTTTAACGCCGATGCAGACTGACTGGTGCGCGCAGATTAACCAAGTATTCCAGTAATTGAAAAGCAGGAGAATCCATTATGATGAAAAACCAACTCGCAGGTCTGATGAAGCAAGCGCAGGCGATGCAGGACAATATGAAAAAAGCCCAGGATCAGCTCGCGCTGATCGAAGTGGAAGGACAGGCTGGCGCAGGCTTGGTCAAAGTCGTCATGACTTGCAAAAATGATGTAAAGCGCGTCAGCATCGATCCTTCGCTGCTGGCTGATGACAAAGATATGTTGGAAGATCTGGTCGCAGCAGCGTTCAATGATGCAGTTCGCAAAGCAGAAGCCACCAGCCAGGAAAAAATGGCAGGACTGACGGCTGGCATGCCTTTGCCACCTGGTTTCAAAATGCCATTCTGAACGTGAAGAAAAACGGCAGTTTAGAAGCTTTATCTGAGGCTCTGCGTCGCTTACCCGGCGTGGGGCCAAAATCAGCGCAGCGCATGGCCTATCATTTGCTGCAGCACGACCGTGCGGCCGCCTCTGAACTGGGGCATGCCTTGCTGAATGCGGTTGACCGTATCCAGCATTGCGCCTCCTGTAATACCTTCACAGAGACCGAGATCTGTGAAACCTGCCTTGATCCATCACGTGACGCCAGTCAGTTATGTGTGGTGGAAACGCCTACCGATCAGATGATGATAGAGCAGACCCTGATGTATAAGGGGCTGTATTTTGTACTGATGGGACGTTTGTCGCCGCTAGATGGCATAGGCCCTAAGGATATTTATTTCGATAAGCTGATGCACAGAGCTGCCAATGGCCTGGTGCAGGAAGTGGTGCTGGCGACCAATTTCACCAATGAGGGTGAAGCTACCGCACACTACATCAGCGAGACACTCAAAGCGCGTGGCGTGAAAGTCAGCCGTCTGGCGCGTGGAGTTCCGGTTGGTGGTGAACTCGAATATGTCGATCCCGGCACGATAGCGCGTGCCATGCTGGACCGGCGTACCACCTGATTTTCTGTATGCAGTCACTGAGCCAGGATCAGGTGCAGGAGTTGTCAGCTTACTGGGATGGGCTGATGCAGCAGTTACAGGCAGATCCCGTGCAGGCGCAAAGCTGCCATGACTGGCTGTATCAACACTATGCGCAGCCTGAGCGTCACTATCATCAGTTTTCTCATCTTCTGGCCTTGCTGCGCTATGCCCGCCAATACAGTGATCATCTGGTCAACCCGCTGGTGGTCGACGCTGCGATCTGGTTTCATGATGTGATTTACGATACCCGGGCTAAGGACAATGAGGCGCAGAGCGCGGTGCAGGCGCGTTACTGGCTGAACCAATTCGGCACAGATGCCGCCATCACTGATGCGGTGGTGGCATGTGTAGCGGCGACGGCTGGGCATCGCGTACCAGAAACTGAAGTGGCTATACCTGATCTGCCCTTATTCCTGGACTTTGATCTGGCGATACTGGGGCAGAGCGCTGAGGTTTATCAGGCCTACACGCAAGCGATACAGGCTGAATATGATTGGGTGCCGGACATCTTGTATCGCGCCGGACGCAAGAAGCTGCTTAAGCAATTTCTGGAGCGCCCGCGACTGTATTTTACGGATACTTTTTTCGACTTATATGAGCACAGTGCACGCCGCAATATCGCGCATGAAATCGCTCAGCTCACACTTTTTTCCTGGCCATGAATCAGACTCAATCCCCGACTCAGACGCAGACTCAGCAAGCGGCGCATGACGCTACCGCTACAGCACGTGGTCCACTGGCCGGCATCCGGGTATTGGAACTGGGGACGCTGATTGCGGGCCCGTTTTGCGCGCGTATGCTGGCCGAATTCGGTGCTGAAGTGATCAAGATAGAGGCGCCGGATGCGGGTGATCCTTTACGTCAGTGGCGGGTGCTGAAAGATGGCACTTCGCTGTGGTGGAGTGTGCAGGCACGCAATAAGAAAAGCCTGACGCTGAATATGAAATCAGATGAAGGGCAGCAGATCGCGAGACAACTGGCGCTGGATGCCGATATCATCATCGAAAATTATCGGCCTGGCGTGCTGGAAAAATGGCAGCTCGGCTATGAGGATTTGAAGCCGATTAATCCGGCTACCATCATGGTGCGTATTTCCGGCTATGGTCAGACCGGACCCATGCGCGATTTACCGGGCTTTGGTGCGATCGGTGAATCTATGGGTGGATTGCGTTATGTGTCGGGTCATGCCGACCGGCCGCCGGTACGGGTAGGTATTTCTATCGGCGATTCGGTGGCCGCTTTGCATGGTGTGATCGGTGCCATGATGGCGCTGCGGCATCGTGATGTGACCGGTGGTCGCTGGAACGGGAAGCAGGGCGCAGACTGTGTCGCGGGGCAAGGCCAGATGGTGGATGTGGCCTTGTATGAATCAGTATTCAATCTGATGGAATCGCTGGTGCCGGAATTTGATGTGGCCGGTGTGGTCAGGGAGCGCACGGGCGGTGCTTTGCCCGGCATCGTGCCATCGAACACCTATACCACTGCTGATGGTGAAAATATCGTCATCGCAGGTAATGGCGATGCGATTTTCCACCGTCTGATGAAGGCGATAGGGCGGGATGATCTGGCCTATGATCAGCAATTACTCAGAAACGATGGCCGGGTGCCGCGTACCGCGGAGATTGATGCCGCCATTCAGCAATGGTGTTGCACCCAGACTATCGATAGCGCATTGGCTTGCCTGCAGCAGGCGGATGTGCCGGTTGGTAAAATTTACTCGGTCAGGGATATGATGCAGGATCCGCAATTTCAGGCGCGGCAAATGTTTGAGCAGCATAGCTTTGCCGACGGCAGTCCGGTCAAGCTGCCAGCCATCACACCCAAACTGTCAGTCACGCCGGGTGCCACCAATTGGCTGGGGCCGCAACTGGGGCAGCATAATGAAGAAATACTGCAAAGTCTGGGTTATAGCAGCGAACAAATCGCTGCGTTCAAAAGCAATCAGGTCATTTAATCATATCCATTGAAGAAGGCTGAACAATCTATGATGAACAAACAATTCTGGAAACAATTTCTGATCGCACTAGTGCTGTTCCTGTTGGGTTACTTCACTTTTAATCACTAGGTAAAAAAGCCTGCTGGCAGGAACTGTTTGTTCCCGGCAGCAGGCCGTTTGTTGAGACTGAGTGTGCTTAGATCAGCGTACGCACATATTCGCGGAAGCCAGCCAGCAGCATTTCTATCGACATCGCAGCCAGGATCAGACCCATCAGGCGTTCGAATGCCGTCATCACGCGTGCGCCTAAGACTTTTTGCATGCGTTCTGCACCCAATAACACCACCAGCCATACGATAGCCACCGTAGTCAGTGCACCGAGGTGTACCAACATTTCTTTATTGTTATCCGAAGAAAACAGCAGTACCGTGGCCAGTGCAGAAGGGCCAGCCAGGGCCGGAATAGCGAGCGGGACGATAAACGGTTCATGATTTTCTTCGGTATCGCCGAAGATGCCACCTTCTTGTGGGAATACCATACGCAGCGCGATCAGGAACAGAATCACACCGCCACCGATACGGATAGACACCTCGGATAACTGCAAAGCAGTCAGGAAGTTTTTACCGAAAAACATAAACAACAGCAGCAACACGAAGGCAATCCCACATTCGCGTACAATCACGCGCCAGCGTCGCTCAGGTGCGACGTGGGACAGGGCAGCGACGAAAATCGGTACGTTACCGAAGGGGTCGGTGACCAATATCAGTAAAATCAGGGTTTGAAAAAAATCTTGGGCCATGGATGCTGCTTTCTAAAGATGAAAACTTTTCCCCCAGGCAGCTTAGTGCATGCCAGGAAAAATGTGTACTAAATGTGTACCAAATGTGCGCTAATGAATGCGAAATGAGCTGCTTGTGACTCTGCCCGTGCGGTCAGAGTTTGAGAAATTGTGCAGTACAGCATGAATTCTCCCGTGCATTGCAGCGGGTGTCAACCGCCCAGCACGTGCAGATTAGTGCATAGCGTGACAGAAAATAGAATATTGCCCCCAAATTGAAATTATCCGCACTGAGAACTTTGCTTTACTATTACGTTGCTATTGCATGTAAGTAAAACTCGGGTTCTGTGCGGGCAGGAGAACAGGTATGAACAAAGAAATCCAACCCAGGCCCGATACGCCGTGTGTCGCCGTGTGCTCCACCACCTTTGACGATATTTGTCGTGGCTGTGGCCGTACGGTGGAAGAAGTGGCGCAATGGGTGTTTATGGATGAGGCACAAAAAGAACAGGTTTGGCAACGCATCCTGGCTCAGGGATATCCGCGTCGCAATACCTGACATCATTTCGTAATAACAGCAGGAACCGGAGTATAAAAATCAAACCCGGTAAGGTGTGTGGAGACTCATCATGACAGAAAAAACAAGATCTGGCCGCCGGCGTTTTTTGCTGGGTGGTCTGGGTATCAGCGGTGCCCTGATTCTGGGTTGGGGCGTACTGCCGCCACGTCAGCGACTCAAGGGTAGTCAGGCTCTGCCTGTGCATGAAGGCGAAATCGCACTCAATGGCTGGATACGCATCGCGGCTGATGGGCAGGTTGGCGTCGCCATGCATCGCAGCGAAATGGGGCAGGGCATCCATACCGCATTGCAAATGCTGGTGGCGGAAGAGCTGGATGTGCCTCTGAGCAGCGTCACGCCTTTCGCTGCGCCTGTCGACAAAATTTATGGAAATATGGCCATGCTGGCCGACGGGCTGCCATTTCATCCGGATGATGATGGCGTCCTGAAGCGCGTGGCGCAATGGATGACCCTGAAAACCGCACGGGAACTTGGGTTGCAGGTGACCGGTGGCTCCTCCAGCGTAAAAGATGCGTGGCAGCCTTTGCGGGAAGCGGGTGCCACTGCACGTGCCATGTTACTGGCCGCTGCCGCACAGCGCTGGCAGGTCGCGCTCAGTGAATGCACGACTCAGGCCGGTAAGGTCTTGCACAGCTCGGGCAAACAACTGAGCTATGGCGAACTGGCTGCGACGGCAGTCAACATGCAGCCCTCCCATATTCAACTGAAAAAACCAGCCGATTTTCGTTTGATTGGCACGCCGCAGCCACGTCGTGAAGCGGTACTCAAGGTCAATGGTAAAGCGCAGTTCGGGATCGATGCGCGTCCGCCGGGATTGTTATTTGCGGCCCTGAGCCTGACGCCTGTGATCGGCGGTAAGCCTAAATCCTGGAATAGTAAAGCCGCACTGGCACTGCCTGGTGTGAAGCAGGTGGTCGATCTGACTGCCGCTGCCGGTGAGCATGGCTATGCGGGGCTGGCGGTGGTGGCGGACACTTACTGGGCGGCCCGTCAGGCGATACCGGCACTTGCAATCGAGTGGGATGCCGGGCCCAATAGCCAGCTATCCAGCGCCAGGGTGTTTGCGGAGCTGGCAGAAAAATTAGAGCGGGAATCCGGATTTACCTACTATGAACATGGTGACGTGGCGGCAGGATTCGCCAGCAAGCAGGTCGCGAAGATGATCACTGCCGAATACCGTGCACCATTCCTGGCGCATGCGGCGATGGAGCCGATTAATTGTACGGCGCAGTGGAAAGATGGTCAGCTGGATTTATGGGTCTCGACTCAGGTACCCAGTGTTGCGGTGGCAGTCGCGGCTGGTATGCTGAATATCGCAAGTGAAAAAGTCCAGCTGCATATGTGTTATCTGGGTGGCGGCTTTGGTCGCAGGCTGGAAGTGGACATGATACGCCAGGCTGTCGCGATCGCACGTCAAACCGAAGGACGGCCAGTCAAGCTGGTCTGGAGCCGCGAGGAAGATACTGCTCACGATATGTACCGGCCAGCGGCGCTGGCGCGTTTTACCGCCGCCTTGGATGCGCAGGGCCAGGTGCTGGCTTATCTGAACCGTTCTGCATCCGGATCGGTCACGCATCAGGTGTTACAGCGCAGCTTTGGTGTGCCGGGCGCGGGCCCGGATAAAACCACAGCCGAAGGTGAATTCGACCATGCCTATGCACTGCCACATCAGAAAACCTCGCATGTGATCGTGCCTACGCCGGTTCCACTCGGCTATTGGCGTTCGGTCGGGCATTCGCATAATGCTTTTTTTAAAGAGAGCTTTATTGACGAGCTGGCTGCGGCCGCACAACAGTCGCCGCTGGAATTCCGGCGTCAGTTACTGGCAAAACAGCCACGTCATCTGGCGGTACTGAATGCCGCGGTGGAAAAGGCTGGTGCGGTGCCTGCGGGACGCGCGCATGGCCTGGCGATACATCGCTCTTTCGGCTCTATCGTGGCCCAGGTGGCGGAAGTATCGGTCGAAGCGAAGCAAATTAAGGTGCATAAAGTGGTGTGCGCGATTGATTGCGGGATTGCCGTTAATCCCGCCGGAATTGCGCAACAAATGGAGTCTGCCGTTATTTTTGGACTCAGTGCGGCGCTGTACGGTGAAATCACGATAGAGCAGGGGCGCGTCATGCAAACTAATTTCCATGATTATGCGGTGCTGCGTATGAATGAAGCGCCGGTCGTGGAAACTGTGATCATACCCAGCGCCGAAGCGCCGGAAGGGGTGGGTGAGCCTGGTGTGCCGCCGCTGGCGCCGGCACTGGCGAGTGCCGTATTCCAACTCACAGGGCAACGTTTGCGCAGTTTACCTTTAAAGCTGGGTTAAGCCTGATTAAGGGCGTAGTATGCAGATGGAAGGTGGAAGAAAAGTAACGATATATGTGATCAGGTAAGAAATTTTTTTTATTTTTAAGAAAAGCCTGTAGCTTTATTATTATCACGCTTTATACTTCCTTGCACTTTTTGTTCGCCAGCCTGTTTGTGTATCAACTGGCTGACACGGATTCTGAAATTTTTCTGTTAGGAACTGATATGTTGTTTTCGCAATCGCATTCTGTCTCGCTGTCCAAACGTCGCCGTTCGGCCGGTTTTACCCTGATTGAAATCATGGTGGTCGTGGTGATTATGGGCATCCTTGCTTCCGTTGTTTTGCCTAAAGTAATGGGGCGTACTGATCAGGCGCAGATCGCTGCTGCCAAGCAGGATATTTCCGTGATCATGCAAGCCTTAAAGTTGTACCGCCTCGATAATCAGCGTTATCCGACCACAGAGCAAGGTTTGCAAGCCTTGCTGACGAAACCAACCACAGGCCCGGCTGCAAATGGCTGGAAAACCGATGGCTATCTGGAAAAAATGCCTAAAGATCCTTGGGGTAATCCTTATCAATATCTGTCACCAGGTGTGAAAGGTGAGATCGATGTGTTTTCTTATGGGGCAGATAGTCAGCCGGGTGGCACAGGTATCAATGCGGATATCGGTTCCTGGGACCTGTAAGCTGTGAAAGCAGTATTGCGCCGGCAACGTGGTTTCACTTTGCTTGAAATGCTGGTGGTGGTGGTGATCGCCGGCATCATGCTGGGTATGGTCAGCCTGAATGCCATGCCCAGTGAGCGCCAGCGTCTGGAAACCGATGCCAAGCGCATTGCGTCTTTGCTGCAACTGGCACGTGATGAAGCCATACTGCGCAATTTGCCGGTGGCATTTGAAGCCGATCAGTTTGCCTACCGTTTTTTGATACGTCAGGATCAGAAATGGTCGCCGCTGAAAGATGAACTGCTGCGCGAGCGTCAGTTTGAGGTTTCTCCTATGGAATTGCTAATGGACCCGCCTGCAGCCAACACTGCACTGGCTGCACGTGTTGTGTTTGGACGCGAGCCGGTGGACAAGCCCTTTGTAATGACGCTGCGCTCAGGCGAAGCCTCAGTCAGCATACAGGCGGATGGAGTAGGTCATTTCAATGTTGAGTAAGTCTTTGTCTACGCGTCAACGGGGTTTTACTCTGCTCGAAGTCCTGGTTGCACTGGTGATCGTGGGTACGGCACTGAGTGCCAGCCTGCGCGCCATCGGCAGCCTGACCCAGAATAGCGCCGATTTGCGCGCTGCGATGATGGCGACCTGGTCGGCAGAAAACCGGCTGGCGCAAATCCGCCTCGCACGCGAGTGGCCGGCATTGGGTGAGCGCAGTTTTGAATGTCCGCAAGCCGAACTCAAGCTGATGTGCGAAGAGCATGTGATCGCCACGCCGAATCCCTCATTCCGGCGGGTTGAAGTCTATGTGACTGAAATCAGTAAGCCTGATCGCCGTATTATCAAGCTGACCCAGGTGGTGCCAAATGCCCTATAAGGTCAAGCTCAAGCTCAAGCTCACGCGCAGGCGCAGCGCCGGATTTACCTTAATTGAATTACTGGTGGCGATCACTATCCTGGCAATCGTCGCCGTGCTGGGCTGGCGCGGGCTGGACAGCATCGTGCGTGCGCGTCAGGCTTTGAATGCCGAAATGGCACAGACCCGTGGCATACAGCTGGCCTTTGCGCAAATGGAAAATGACTGCGCGCATCTGATGGATGCCGTGATGCTGCCGGGGCGCAGCGTACTCAATGCGGCCGGCAATAAGCTGGTGTTAATACGTTCCGTTTTTGAAGACGGGCAGCCAGTCCGCTATCAGGTGGTCGCATACAGCGTAGTAGAAGGTGCACTCGGTCGGCGTGAGCTGCCGCCACGGCGCGAAATCACAGCCTTGGAGCGCGATTGGGAAGGTGCAGTCGGCGACACCGATGGCGCGCGCGTCATCACCCTGCAAACCGGCGTGAATTCGATAGCAATGCGGACCTGGAAGCAGGGCGAAACCGGTTGGCGCGTTGGTGGCAATGATGTGCAGAATCCGGGCGGTCAAACGCCGCAGAATCCAGCCTTTCCGCCGACACCTGCAGGTCCAAAAACTGAGAAGCTGTCAGGCCTGGAAGTCTCGCTGCAAGTAAAGGGGCGAGACGCCCCTATGATTAAAGTGTTTTTGCTGGGGGCGAGCTGATGGCGACACCACGTAAAAGACAGAAAAAGCAAAGCGGTGTGGCCGTAGTCACAGCGCTGCTGTTAACCACCCTCGCCATCACGATTGTCGCCAGTCTGTTCTGGGAACAGCAGGTACAGGTGCGCTCGATAGAAAATCAGCGCATGCAATTACAAAAAAAATGGATATTACGTGGCGCCATCGACTGGGCACGTCTGATCCTGCGCGAAGACGCGCGCCAGTCGGCCAAGGTCGATCATCTGGGTGAGCCCTGGTCGGTCAAGCTGGAAGATACCCGGCTCGATCAATACGTGGAAAACGGACGTGCCGATACCGAGGCCAGCGAAGCCAGTCTGTCCGGGCAAATCGTCGATGCGCAAGCGCTGTATAACCTGAATAATCTGGCCACCGATGGTATGGCAGATGCGAGGGAAGTCGCGGTTTTTGCGCGCTTGCTGACGAATCTGCGTATGAGTCCGGAATTGGCAAAACGCACGGCGGCCGTGCTGGCACAAACCCAGAGCAAACCGGTCGTGCCTAAAGGTGCACCCGACAGTACGCCGCCTGATCCGAATAAAACTGTTACCAGTCAAACCGGCAATGCACAATTTGAAGTGCAGTATTTGCGCTTTATGCAGGTCGATGATTTGTTGTCTGTGCCCGGATTTACCCCGGAAATGTTGCTCAAGTTGCGATTCTATGTCACCGTTCTGCCTCGTCGCAGCGGAATTACGCCGATTAATCTCAATACCGCACCACCGGAAGTGTTGTCCGCCCGTATCGACGGCGTAAGCATGGGTGATGCGGCATTGATCGTCGCCAGCCGCGACCGTGCTTACTTCCGTGATTTACCCGATTTTCAAAACCGCTTTCCTGAGAAAGCCAAGGGTATGACGGAAAAAGATGCGCAGGTCTGGACCAATTTTTTTGTAGTGAATGGAAAAGTGAAAATGAACCGTTCCGCTCTGGATGTGAGTGCGCTGATAGAGCGGGCGGATGATGCAACGACCAATGTGCTTTGGGTCAGGGAAAACTAAATAAAAAATGGCAAGTACACTGTATATTTCTTTGCCCCCCAGGGGTGTGGCGCAATCCCGCCCCGACTGGCTAACCACTCCTTTATCCTTTGCGCTGTATTCAGCGGAAGGGCAACTGATGCAGCAAGGGCAGCAGACGCTGGCGCAATTGCGCAGTCTGGCTGACGGTGCGCGTCAGTTATCGTTGCTGCTGGCAGCGTCAGATGTCAGTCTGCTCAGCGTGGCTGTGCCTCCCATGACTGCCGCCAAGCTGAAACAGGCTTTGCCGAACCTGATCGAAGAACAACTGAGTTCTGATCCGGCGGATGCCGCCATGGTCGCCGGTGAAGTGACTGATGGCAAGGTGCAGGTCGCTGTGACTGACCGCGCCTGGCTGGAGACCGCAGCGAATCTGGTCAAAGATTGGAATGTCCGCAAGATTACTGCCTTTCCAGCCCAATTGCTGCTGGAAGCCGCACCCGCTATGGATGCGGCCAGTGCAGCTTTCGAAACAGCCGATGCTTATACCGAGATCAGCCTTAGAAAAGGCGTGCTTGACGGTGCCGGTCTGAGTCTGGCCGATACCAGTACCGAAGACGCTTTACGCATGCTGAACCTGATCGCTGGCGGCACTGCGCTGCATGTGTTGGTGCCGGCGCAGGAATTGCAGGCAGTGCAGAGCATCGCGCAAAGCACAGGACTGGGCGCTGACTGGAGTTTTGCAGCATTGAACTGGAGCAGTCGTCTTGCTTCGGTATCGGCACGCGTGCCAGATCTGATGCTGGATATTTCAGCGCTACACAAACCAGCGATAGACTGGGCTGCCTGGCGCTGGCCGCTGGGTTTGGCCGCAGCAGTGGTCGTGCTGAATATCGCCGCCCTGAATTTCGAATGGTTCACGCTGAAACGTGAAGCCAAGGCGATGAATGATGCCATCGTACAGACTTACCGCTCCAGCTTCCCAAAAGATACCCTGAGCTCAGATTTGCCTAAGCAAATGGAGCAGAAGCTGGATCAGGCCCGTCGTCTGTCCGGGCAGTTTGCGCAAAATGATTTTGCCATCATGGATGCCCAGTTCGCCCAGGTCTGGGACCGGGTCATGGCGGGCAAAGGTGCTGCCATTGCCTATGTTGAATTCAAGGATCATGTCTTGCATGTGAAGCTCAAATCCGTATCCGGCGTTCCGGTTGATGAATTACGTCAGGCACTGGCTGAGCAAGCCCTGAAAATGGAAGCCGGTTCCGATGGGGTATTACATATTTCCGCCGGAGGAAAAAAATAATGCAAAAAGAATTACTGGCTCAGTTTTTCCTGTACTGGAATGCACGTAATCCGCGTGAGCAAAAAATGCTGAGTGCGGCAGCCGTGGTGCTGGTGCTCACCTTGGTGTTCGTACTCCTGATCGACCCGGCCTTAAGCGGTGTTTCCCGTTTGCAAAAAGAGATACCGCAAAATCGTCAAAAGCTGGCTGAAATGACGGCGATGAATAATCAGTACACGCAACTGGCCGCCAATCTGAATCAGATGGTGGAACCGGTCAGCCGTGAATCGATAGAAAATTCTTTGAGTGCACGCGGCATGAAAGCACAGACGCTGAGCGTGGTGGATGAAGTGGTGCGTCTGCAGATACAGTCGGCGTCGTATGCCAATGTGATGGAATGGCTGGTCGAGTTGCAAAAATCTGCGCGTGTGGTGGTGGATGAGGCCAAACTGAATGCCTTGCCGGAAACCGGGCAGGTCAATGTGAATCTGACGCTCAGACAGCAGCGTGCCAATCCGCGGTAATGGCGGACAGGTAATTTAGGTAATAGCATGATGAAACGTATTGTCTGGTTGTTGATCCCACTGCTTAGTGTGTTGATCACCATCCTGTTTTTTTTACCGGCCAGCTGGCTGGGTATGGCATTAGAAAAGCAAAGCAAAGGCCGCCTGAGTCTGGGTGATGTACAGGGCTCGTTCTGGAATGGTTCGGCTTTTGTCGGTGTGGCAGCGGATAAAAATGGTCTGGTGACGCCGCTGTTTCCGGGCCGCTTTGGCTGGAAAATCTCGCCCTTGCTGTTGCTGGGGCAGCTGGATGTGGAACTCAGTAATAGCCAGTCGCTGTCGCAGGCGCTCAGACTGAACGGAAATTTTTCGGATTTTTATGTGAGCCCTTCGGTACTGGTATTGCCAACGGAACGCCTGGAGGGTTTAGGTGCTCCTTTGAATACCATAGGCCCGACCGGTAAGATGCATCTGAGCTGGCAGAATCTGCGTTTTTCCAGATCGGCTAATCAGCTCGAAGCGCATGGCCAGTTGCAGTTGATGATGACCGGGATGGCATCGCGGCTTTCACCGGTCAAGCCTTTGGGCAGTTATGAAATGCGCTTTGATCTGCATGGATTGAATGCGGATGTGGGATTGGTGACCGTCACTGGTCCGATGATGTTAAGTGGTAAGGGCGCAGTAACAGGGGGCCGGTTTCAGTTTTCCGGTAAAGCCTGGGCGCAAGAAGGGCATGAAGCAAAGTTGGCAAATTTACTGAATTTGCTGGGGCAGCGCCGCAAAGACGGCGACAAGGATGTAATCGCGTTAGAGTTCAAATGAAAACATATCCAACAAAAAACAAGGCAGCCATGATTAGCCATTCCTTATGCAAACCTAAGTACCCGTTATCTGCGCTGGCCAGTGCCGCTGCGCTGGTGGCAGCCTGCTTTGCGGTGACACCGGTGTATGCACAGAATCCCGCCGCCAGCACCGTTGATCTGAACTTTGTAGCGGCCGATATCGAAGCCGTTGTGAAAGCCATCGGTCATTACACCGGCATGACCTTCATCATCGATCCGCGCGTCAAAGGGCAGATCAATCTGGTCTCGGAAAAATCGCTGACCAAGGAACAGGCCTTCAAACTGCTGACTTCCACCTTGCGCCTGCAAGGCTATTCGGTGGTGTATGCCGATGGCTTTTATAAGGTAGTGCCGGAAGCCGACGCCAAGTTGCAGCCTGGCCCAACCAGTTCCACCCAGGGTGAGCGTGCCGAATCCGTCAAAGGCGACCAGGTTGCGACCCAGGTGTACCGCCTGAATTATGAATCGGCAGCGAATGTGGTGACTATCCTGCGCCCGCTGATTTCGCCGAACAACACCATCAATGCGAATCCTGGCAATAACTCGGTGGTGATCACCGATTATGCGGATAATCTGAAGCGTCTGAATAAGATCATTGCCTCGCTGGATGTACCGGCTGCGGTGGATCTGGATGTGATCCCGGTCAAGCATGCAATCGCCAGTGATCTGGCGGTGATGGTGACCCGTCTGACGGAAAATAGCGCCGGTGCGCCTGATGCGGGCCGCACCATACTGATGGCGGATTCGCGTACCAATTCTTTGCTGTTGCGAGCTCCTTCGGTAGCGCGTGCCAATCTGGTGAAATCCATCGTCGCGAAACTGGATCAGCCTACTACTTTGCCGGGCAATGTACATGTGGTGTATCTGCGTAATGCCGAAGCGGTGAAGCTGGCGGCGACCCTGCGTTCTATCGTGACTGGCGATACCAGCGCCCAGCCTGCCAGCTCAGGCTTGTCGAATACTGGCGCTAGCACGCCAGGTGCTGGTGCCGGTGCGCAGACAGGTACCGGCTTCTCGCTGGGGAATGCGGGTTCGAATTCAGGCGTGACCGGTGGTGGCCTGCCGCAATCTTCCGGCAGCAACAGCGCGGCCTCCGGTGCGGCTGGTGGTGCCGCCGGATATATTCAGGCTGATGCAGCGACCAATACCCTGATCATTACAGCCAGCGATGCGGTGTATAAAAATCTGCGCGCTGTGATAGACCAGCTCGATGCACGCCGTGCCCAGGTCTATGTCGAGGCACTGATCGTTGAAGTGGCCGCAGATAAAGCCGATGAATTCGGTGTGCAATGGGCAGCCCTGACCGGGGATAGCAATAGCAAATATCGCGTCGGCGGCGGCAGTGTGTTCACCAAAGATGGCAATAATCTGCTGAGCCTCGCCACATCCAAAACACCGTCACCGTCCAATGGTCTGACGGTAGGTTTGTTCCGCCAGATCGGCGGCAAACTGGGCCTGGGTGCAGTCGCACATGCCTTGCAGGGCATGAGCGGTACCAATATCCTGTCTATGCCGAATCTGCTGACGCTGGATAATGAAGAAGCGAAAATGGTGGTCGGTAAAAACGTTCCTTTTGTAACCGGTCAGTTCACGACCTCTACCTCGACCGGTGGCTCAGGCGTGAATCCTTTCCAGACCATAGAACGCAAGGAAATTGGTCTGAAACTGACCGTCAAACCACAGATTTCTGAAGGTGGAACCGTCAAGCTTGCAATCTACCAGGAAAGCTCCAGTGTCGATGACGCAGCGACCACGACCGCAGCAGGTCTGATTACCAAACTGCGTTCTATTGCGACCAATGTGCTGGTGGAGGATGGTGAGATTCTGGCACTGGGCGGTCTGATCGAAGACAATGCATCGGATACCAATGAAAAAGTCCCTTTGCTGGGCGATCTGCCATTGGTTGGTAATCTGTTTAAATATCAGACGGCTAAACGCGGCAAGACCAATCTGATGGTATTCCTGCGTCCTATCGTGGTGCGCAATGCAGAGCAAAGCAATAGCATCTCGCTGGATCGCTACGACTACATACAGGGTCAGGTGGCACCTGGTCGCAGTAGCGATATGATGGATTTTTCTATGCGTATGGAGAAGGGTAAGCTGATGCTGCCTGTTGATACTGCGAAGACTAAGCAAGCGCCACAGGCTGATAAAGAAAGCAAATAATCATGCTGGAAAATCGCTTATTGCCATTCGGGTTTGCGCGTGATTTTTCTATACTCGCCAGCCGTGATACGGCCTTGCCGGAAGCGCCGGTGGAAATCTCTTTATCTGATAAGACACCGGCCACAGCAATTGCTGAAGTCGGCAGAAAGTTTGGCAAAGTTAAATACAGCTTGCGGTCACAGGATGAGCTGGCTGCGCTGATCGCCAAGGCCTATGCGGGCTCTGGCGGTGATGCTGCGGATGTGGTGGGTGAGGTCGAATCAGATCTGGATCTGGCCAAGCTGATGTCGGACATGCCTGCGGTTGAGGATTTGCTGGAATCAGCCGATGATGCGCCAGTGATACGCATGATCAATGCCTTGCTGACCCAGGCTTTGCGCGATGGTGCATCGGATATCCATATCGAACCGTTTGAACAGATTTCTGTGGTGCGCTTCCGTGTTGATGGCGCATTGCGGGATGTGGTCAGACCACGTAAGGCTATCCATGCTTCGCTGATTTCGCGTATCAAAATCATGGCGCAGTTAGATATCGCTGAAAAACGTTTGCCGCAGGATGGCCGTATCACGCTGCGTATCGGTGGCAAGCCAGTCGATGTGCGTGTCTCCACACTGCCGACCGGACATGGCGAGCGCGCGGTACTGCGTTTGCTGGATAAAGAAGCCGGACGACTGGATCTGGGTCATCTGGGTATGAGCCAGGATGTGTTGAATCAGTTTGATAAGCTGATCGCACAACCGCATGGCATTGTGCTGGTGACCGGGCCGACCGGCTCGGGTAAAACCACCACTTTGTATGCTGCTTTGTCACGCGTGAATGCCGGTACCACCAATATTCTGACGGTAGAAGATCCTATCGAATATGAACTGGCGGGCGTCGGCCAGACCCAGGTCAATGCGCGTATCGATATGAGTTTCGCCAAGGCTCTGCGTGCGATTTTGCGTCAGGATCCGGATGTAATCATGATCGGTGAAATCCGTGATCTGGAAACCGCGCAGATCGCAGTGCAGGCTTCGCTGACCGGCCATTTGGTGTTAGCCACCCTGCATACCAATGATTCTGCGGCAGCAGTCACACGTTTGCTGGACATGGGCATAGAACCTTTCCTGTTATCGTCGTCGCTGTTGGGTGTGGTTGCGCAACGTCTGGTGCGTAAGCTGTGTACCCATTGCCGTCGCGAAGAAGGTGGCAGATGGCATGCAGTTGGCTGCGATCATTGCGGACATACCGGCTATCAGGGCCGCGTTGGTGTGTATGAATTATTGCAGACCACGGAAGAAATCCGGGCCCAGATTCACCATCAGGCATCGGAGGCAGAAATCCGGGCTGCGGCACAAAAAGATGGCATGAAAACCATGCGTGAAGATGGCGAGCGCTGGTTAGCCAGCGGCATTACGACGCCGGAAGAATTACTTCGCGTGACCAAGGAGTAAGGCCGTGCCAGCATTCCGATATGAAGCCGTCGACAGCGCAGGCAGTGTCAGCAAGGGCGTGGTCAATGCCGACAGTGCACGCGCTGCGCGCAGTGATTTGCGTTCGCAGGGACTGGTGCCGGTCACGGTCGAGGCGATACAGCAAAAAAATGATGGTCAGACCGGGGCTAAGGCCGGACTGTTTGCCGATAAATTATCGACCATAGAGCTGGCCATGTTCACGCGCCAGTTAGCCAGCTTGCTGGAGGCTGGGCTGCCGCTGGAACAGGCTTTGTCGGCCTTGCTCGATCAGGCTGAGCGCACCTTTATCCGCGATCTGGTGGCGTCGGTGCGTTCGGAAGTGATGGCGGGTTCCGCCTTGTCGGATGCCTTGAAACAGCACGCCAATGACTTCCCGGAAATCTACACGGCACTGGTCGCTTCCGGCGAACAGATCGGTCATTTGTCACGCGTCTTGTCCAAGCTGGCGGACTATATCGAACGTCGTAATGCGCTGGTGCAGAAGGTCAAGCTGGCATTTACTTATCCGGCCATCGTGACTGTGGTCGCGTTTGCGATTGTGATTTTCTTGCTGACTTACGTGGTGCCGCAGATTGTGTCGGTGTTTGCTAACTCCAAGCAAAAACTACCTTTCCTGACCGTGATGATGCTTGCTATTTCCGATTTTGTGCGCAACTGGGGCTGGCTGGTGGCTATCGTACTGGTTGGTGCGTATTCGCTGTGGCGGGTTGCATTACGCGATCCGGATATTAAGATGCGCTGGCATCGCTGGTTGCTGATCGCACCAGTGTATGGGCGTTTTGAACGCAGCCTGAACACGGCGCGCTTTGCCAGCACGCTGGCGATTACTACCGGCTCCGGTGTGCCGATACTGAAGGCTTTGCAGACCAGCCGTGAAACCTTGTCCAATGTGGCGATGCGCCTGCAGGTAGAAGAGGCCACCAACAGCGTGCGCGAAGGCGTCAGCCTGGCGCGTGCTTTGTCAGCGCATAAGCATTTTCCGCCTATGCTGATACACATGATACGGGCCGGTGAAGTGACGGGTGAATTGCCTGCCATGCTGGAACGTGCCTCGAATACTCAGGAGCTGGATCTGGAGCGCCGCGCACTCACCATGGCTAATATGCTGGAACCGCTGCTGATCCTCGCCATGGGTGGTGTGGTATTAATGATCGTCTTGGCCGTGCTGATGCCAATTATCGAGATCAATCAATTGGTTCGCTGATAAGGAAAAAAATGAAGCGCTTACCTGTTATTTCCGGCTTGATAGCCTTTGCTTTGTTATGTATGACCCTGAGTTTTTGGGGATTGAAGTTTTTTAAAGTCCAGAGCCGCGGTGTGGCCGCGCCTGTGCAGCAGTCCACCCTGGAGCCGGGTTCCGGTCAGTGGGGCGGTATTTTTGGTGACAGTGCTTTGCCGCAGGCCGCCATCAGTAATCACCAGTTGAAGGGTGTTGTGCTGGCACGCCGCGCTAACGAAAGTGCAGCCGTCATCAGCACCGATGGTAAGCCTGGCCGTGCCGTCGGGATTGGTGCTGAACTGGCACCTGGCGTGGTACTCAAAGAGGTGTATGCACAGTATATTTTGATCTCTGATAATGGTGCACTCAAACGCCTGGAGTTGCCGCAGAGTGCAGTGATACAGCTGGCTGCAACGCCACCTGTGGCTGCCTATGCGACACCGGCGGCACCGGAAAATCCGAATCCATCGCCGGTTGCGCCGGCAGGCTTCCCGCCGCATGGTGCGCCGGCCAATGTGCCGCCAGGCGGCGCGCCTATGGTGGTGCCGGGTTTGCCTGTTGCTTCCCTGCCTGCGGTAATGCCAACCGGGGCGCCACAATGAGTGCTGTTGCAGCACTGCCTGAGGAAATCCGCCTGTCTTTGCAGCATGCACATTCCAGCTGGCATGCCGTGCTGGAGCAGGGCTTGCTGGCACTGCAGCAGGCACAACCGGCTTATCTTTCCGACTTATGCGCGCAGCCTTATTTGCCGACTGAGCACAGGCTGTTTGCCGCCTTTGCTGTGCCGCGCGATCAGGTGCGCTATGTGTTAATCGGTGAAGGCCCTTATCCACGCGAACAAAGCGCGACCGGGGTCAGCTTCATGGATGGTGCCGTCAGCGAAATCTGGTCGGATACAGGTCTGTCGAAAAAAGTGAATCGCGCGACATCCCTGAGAAATTTTTTCAAAATGCTGCTGGTCGCCGATGGCTATCTGGATGAATCAGCTACCAGTGGTGACGCGATGCAAGGCGTTGCGCACATTGCAGCTCAGCCTGGCTCGCCTTTGATACAGCATTTGGACGAATTGCAACAGAAAATGCAGCAGCAGGGCTTTTTATTGCTGAATGCATCGCTGGTCTTTCGTGATCATGTGGCACCAGTGAAGGACGGCGTATCCTGGCTGCCTTTTCTTCAGCAGGTCTTACTCGCTTTAGCGGCAGATCAAAACGATCGCTTACCATCACTGGTACTATGGGGAAAAATTGCGGAGCAGGTGAAAAAAATACCGGCTGCGTCAGCCTTTGCGCATATAGTTGCAGAGCATCCTTATAATTTGAGTTTTATTGCGAATAGGGAAATGCAGGATTTCTTCCGGCCTATGCAATTGTTAAAAAGTTTCTCTTAGGAAAATAAATTTCAGATATCTATAGCTTCATGTCTCGCTTTATAGAATAATTTGCAGATGTTCCAGATATCCCGCAGAGTTTACGACTGAATCTATGTTGAAGAAAATCGAAGTTTCAAAATTGCGAGTTGGTATGTTTGTCCAGGAGTTGTGCGGTTCCTGGATGGATACTCCGTTTTGGAAGAAATCCTTTCTTTTGAGTGATCTCAACGACATCCGGGAAATACAGAAATCTAAAATCCGTGAAGCCTGGATAGACATCAGCAAAGGATTGGATGTATTAACCGAGCAGCCTGCCGCCCCCGTAGTGCGGGCTGAACCTGAACCCAGACCTGAACCGCCGCCTAAACTACCCAGGGTGACAGAATCCGTTTCTATGGATGATGAACTGGGGCGTGCATCCAAGATCGTTAACCGCTCCAAACAAGCCGTGTATTCCATGTTTAGCGAAGCCCGTATGGGTAAGGCGGTGGATATGGGTGGGGCACAGGCACTGGTGGAGGAAATTTCTGATTCCGTCATGCGTAATCCGGGTGCACTGATCGGTTTGGCGCGTCTGAAAACCAAAGACGATTACACCTATATGCATTCCATCGCGGTGTGCGCGCTGATGGTGGCCTTGTCTAAGCAGCTCGGTTTGAATGAAGAGCAAACCCGCGAAGCAGGAGTAGCTGGCCTGTTGCATGATATCGGCAAAATGATGGTGCCCGGCGACATACTGAATAAGCCTGGCAAACTGACGGATGAAGAATTTGTGTCGGTCAAAGAGCATCCGGCGGCTGGTCATAAATTGCTACTGGATGCACAGGGCGTCAGTGCGATTTCCCTCGATGTTTGTTTACATCATCACGAAAAAATGGACGGCACTGGCTATCCGGATCGTCTCAAAGGTGAAGAAATCAGCCTGTTTGCGCGCATGGGCGCAGTGTGCGATGTGTATGATGCGATCACCTCTAACCGTCCTTACAAGCAGGGCTGGTGTCCGGCTGAGTCGCTGCGCAAAATGGCAGAATGGAGTAAAGGCCACTTTGATGAAAAAGTGTTCCAGGCCTTTGTGAAAAGCATAGGTATTTACCCGGTCGGTACCCTGGTCAGGCTGGAATCCGGTCGTCTTGGTGTCGTCGTTGAGCAACAAGTCGGTAAATCTTTGCTGATGCCTAAAGTCAGGGTGTTTTTCTCTATCAAATCGATGAGTTACATCGCGCCCGAATTGCTGGACCTGGCAGGCCCTGGCCTGCAAGACAAAATCGCCAACCGCGAAGATGCCTCAAAATGGGGTCTGAAAGACATAGACCGCTACTGGCTGGGCGACAACGCCGCACCGACCTGAAAAAATCCCGCCTGATGCGGGATTTTTTTATGGATTTTTGCTGAGCCGCGCAGACTGCGCAAACTCCTTCTGTGAGCGCGCTTTTTCTTCCAATTGTTTTAACAGACTGCCACACACGACATCACATAGCGTGTAGATAGACTCGTCGGCAATTCTGTAAAACACGCTTGTACCACGGTTGTCTTTGGCTACCAGACCATGCTTACTCAGTATGGCTAAGTGGCGGGAAATGTTCGCTGAGGTATAACCGCAGAGCTCCGCCAATTCCCCGACATTACGCTCCTGATTGCGCAGCAGACTCAGAATTTGCAGGCGTGTCGGTTCCGACAATGCAGAGAAATATCCTGCTACCTGGCTTAAGGCCTCTAAGCTCAACTCATCCATATCAACTTTCTATTTTCTATTTTCTATTTGGAAATTTATTTGTTACCAGGCGTGACTCAGGATTCATTGTAACGCATATTTAATTTATTCTTTACTTGCGTATTTAATTAATTAGTTAAATAATGACGTTAATGAAGATGCCTGTGATGAAGTAATGGACTTATTTTGGGGTGAAGATGATGTTGATAATTTCTCGTTTGCGTTTTGCGCTTGCGACGCTGGTATTGCCTGTGACATCGGCGTTTGCCGCACAGGGTGAATTGGCGAGTGTGCTCGTTCAGCCAGCGGCTTCGGCTGACCTTGCCAGCTTTGAAGGGGGGGTGGAGTCGGTGCGTCAAACCGTGATTGCCGCACAGGTGGCTGGTGCGGTTGTTGCGCTGCCGGTCAGAGCTGGTGACAGCGTTAAAGAAGGCCAGGTTTTGCTGCGTATCGATGCACGTTCAGCGCAGCAGGGAAGTGTGGCCAGTCAGGCGCAATCAACTGCCGCACGCTCGGCGCTGGAGTTGGCTGACAAAGATCTGCAGCGTCAGAAACAGTTGTTTCAAAAGCAGTTCATTAGCCAGTCTGCGCTGGAGCGGGCTGAGGCCCAATACAAGACTTTGTCCGATCAATTGAAATCACAAATAGCCCAGGCCAATGTGGCTGATATTCAATCCGGATTTTTTGTGATTAAGGCGCCGTATGCCGGTGTTATTTCTGAATTGCCGATAGCACTGGGTGATATGGCGATGCCGGGTAAGCCTTTGCTGAGCATGTTTGACCCCAAGGGCTTACGCGTGAGTTTTACCGTATCGCAAGCAGCAATGAATAACTATCAGGCCGGTCAGCCCTTGAAGATAGAATTTCCGGGGCTCCCGGCGGGTCGTCAATGGCTGACAGCGAGCCAATATAAAGTATTGCCGACCATCGATGCTGCCACCCATAGCGCTACCCTGCGTATCGATTTGCCAGAGTCGGTGCAAGACATTGCTCCTGGTTTGTTTGCCCGAGTCTGGCTGCCATTAAAAGGGGGCGCGGGAAATCATTTCTATGTGCCCGCCAAGGCCATCGTCAAGCGTGGAGAAATGACAGGACTCTACGTCATCGATAGTCAGCAGCGTGTGATTTTACGTCAAGTCAGACTGGGTAAAACCCGCGATGGTGCGACCGAAATTCTGACTGGTATCAGTGCAGGAGAGCGCGTTGCGCTTGATCCGGCCGCCGCCGTGAGGGCAGTGCGATGAACGCCAGACTGGGTGTCTCCGGACGCATTGCCGCCTTCTTTCAGACCGCCAGAATTACCCCTTTACTGGCGCTCGCGGCATTCTTACTGGGTGTCTTTGCGATCGTCGTTACGCCGCGTGAAGAAGAGCCGCAAATCAATGTAACGATGGCGAATGTGTTGCTGCCTTTTCCCGGTGCTGCCGTAACCGAGGTCGAACAAATGCTGGCGTCACCGGCGGAGCAAATGCTGTCGCAAATGCCCGGTGTAGAACACGTCACGTCCGTCTCCCGGCCGGGCATCGCTATCCTGACCGTGCAATTTAAGGTGGGCGTGGCACGTACTGAAGCCTTGGTGCATTTGTACGATACCGTGCATTCCAATGCTGACTGGCTGCCCAAAAATGCAGGCGTGTTGCCGCCACTGGTGAAGCCTAAGGGTATTGAGGATGTGCCTGTCCTGAGCCTGACCCTGTACAGTAAAAATCCTGACACTGGCGCCTATGATCTGGAGCGTGTCGCGCACAGTATAGAAAATGATTTGAAACGCGTACCCGGCACCAGAGGCGTGACGACTATCGGTGGTCCTGGACGTGCGGTATTGGTTGAGCTGGACCCGGTGCGTATGCAAGGTTCCGGTGTCACAGTCGCCGATATGCGCAATGCCTTGCAGTCGACCAATATGGGTTTGCCCGTGGGTGAACTGCTGTCTGGCAATCAGGCGGTCGCGCTTGAGGCTGGCCCGTTCTTGCGCGATGCGCAGGAAATTGCCGAGCTGGTGGTCGCTGTCCATAACGGCAAGCCAGTGTTTATGCAGGATGTCGCTACCATTAAAGATGGCCCATTACCGGCGGCACCTTATGTCTGGCATGGCGTCGCAGGAAAAAATGGCGCTGAATATCCTGCCGTGACGATTGCGATCACCAAAAAATCGGGTGAGAACGCGATTGATGTCGCGAATGCGCTCACGACCCGCATTGAAGAATTGAAGAATACCGTCATTCCCGCCGATGTCCTGGTCGCTGAAACGCGTAACTACGGCCACACTGCGAATGATAAGGCCCAAAAGCTGATACAGAAATTATTGTTCGCCACCTTGTCCGTGGTGGTGCTGGTGTTCATCGCACTCGGTGCGCGTGAGGCTGCGATTGTTGGTGTCGCGGTGATACTCACACTGATGCTTACGCTGTTTGCTTCCTGGGCCTGGGGATTTACATTGAACCGGGTGTCGCTGTTTGCCTTGATTTTCTCGATTGGTATTCTGGTCGATGACGCGATAGTGGTGGTTGAAAACATCCACAGGCATCAACGACAATTTCCAGGCTTATCCTTGAAAGAAATCATTCCAGGCGCAGTGGATGAGGTGGGTGGGCCGACGATACTGGCAACGCTGACCGTGATTGCGGCGCTGCTTCCTATGGCCTTCGTATCGGGTTTGATGGGGCCGTATATGAGTCCCATCCCGATCAACGCGAGTATGGGGATGCTGCTGTCACTGGCGCTGGCTTTTGTAGTCACGCCGTGGCTAGCGCGCATCTGGATGAAAGAGGCGCACAGTAACGAAACCGAAACCGAAACCGATACCACACCACATGCGGCGGCGGGAAAGCTCACAGTCTGGATTACGCGCTTGTTTCAGCCCTTTTTGAATGAGCTAAACGGAAAACGTCATCGCGGGTTTCTGGGTTTGGCGGTCGCTGCCTTGATTGCCTTTTCTGTGTTACTCCCTGCATCCGGCGTCGTGTTACTGAAGATGCTGCCATTTGATAATAAGTCGGAATTTCAGGTGATCGTCGATATGCCTGCCGGTACGCCGGTCGAGCAGACAGCGGCGGTGCTGCGTGAATTAGGCCGCTATCTTTCTGATGTACCTGAGGTCAGTGATTATCAGGCCTATGCCGGTACTGCCGCACCGATTAATTTTAATGGACTGGTTCGTCAATATTATTTGCGCACCGGTGGCGAAGTCGGTGATCTGCAAGTCAATCTGGTCGATAAGCATCAGCGCAAAGAGCAAAGTCATGCCATCGCCAACCGCTTGCGTCCGGCCTTGCAAGCGATAGGCAAACGTTTTAATGCCAACATAAAAATTGTAGAAGTGCCGCCTGGCCCGCCAGTTCTTGCGCCTATTGTGGCGGAAATTTACGGCCCGGAAGCAGAAGGGCGTCGCCAGGTCGCGCAGGCGGTCAGAGCAGTATTTAATGCCAGTGCCGGTGTGGTCGATGTGGATGACAGCAGCATCGCATCAGCGCCGCGCTGGATGTTGTTGGTGGATAGACGCAAGGCAGCTTTACTTGGCGTGTCACAGGCAGACATCGTGACTGCATTACGTACCGGATTAGCGGGTGATGCAGCGACCTGGCTACATGATGAAAGCAAATATCTCAATGCCGCCATCTTGCAGCTGCCAGCAGAAAGTCATGGTGACCTGGACAGCTTATTGCAATTGTCAGTCAAAACTTCAGAAGGAAAACTGGTCGCAATACGGGAGCTGATCACGCTGAGCAATACCAGCCGTCAGCAACCCATTTATCACAAGGACTTCATGCCGGTGAATTATGTGACTGCCGACATGGCGGGCAAAACCGACAGTCCTTTATATGGCCTGTTTTCTATGCGCAAAGCGATCAGCCAGATTCCTGTTCCCGGTGGTGGCGAACTCAAGGAATATTTCATCCGCCAGCCTGCTGACCCCTATCGTGGCTACGCCATCAAATGGGATGGCGAATCACAAATCACCTATGAAACTTTCCGCGATATGGGCGCTGCCTACGCGATTGGTCTGATACTGATTTACTTACTCGTGGTGGCGCAATTTGGTTCTTATTTGACGCCCCTCATCATCATGGCGCCCATCCCATTAACCATCATCGGCGTCATGCCCGGCCACGCTTTGCTGGGTGCGCAATTTACCGCAACCAGCATGATAGGGATGATCGCCTTGGCAGGCATCATCGTCAGAAATTCTATTTTGCTGGTTGACTTTATTCAGCTCCAGGTGCGAACCGGTATGGCGCTCAGGGATGCCGTCGTGAACTCCGCTGTGACACGCGCCCAGCCCATCATGCTGACTGGTCTGGCCGCGATGATGGGCGCATTTTTTATTCTGGATGATCCGATTTTTAACGGGCTGGCGATCGCACTTATTTTTGGCATATTCATCTCGACGCTGCTAACGCTGATCGTGATTCCGCTGCTGTACTACATGGCTTATCGCCACCGCATCGCATTCATTACTCAACAAGGAGAAGTATCATGAGCTCATGGCAAATCGTACGTATTTTCGCCGGTTTATTTATTTTGCTTTCACTGACTTTGGGCTTGCCAGACAGCCCCTGGTTTATAAACACATGGTGGCTGGCACTGACAGCTTTTGTCGGCGTCAATTTGATGCAAAGTGGCTTTACCGAATGGTGCTTGCTGGAGTCGGTATTACGTAAATTCGGAGTTAAAGCAGGGAATTAGAAACGACAGTGCATGGCGCCGAAGAGGCGACCATAAAAACTAAAAACCTCTCCAAAGACCGGAAATTGTATCGGGCTTTGGGGAGGTTTTGGTTTGCAGGAAAAGGGGATGGGCGAGAATCTGTCCAGCTTCCATATTTCCTTAGCCCTCATGCAGCGAATTGCAATGTGGCCTGTTAGGCAATTGCATCTTAGCGTGTTAAATTTCAGGGGCAACTCAAAGCAGTAAATCAAACATCCAATACCTATGCGCCTGCTGGCTTACTTTGTGCCGGTAAGGCGCATGAAATATAGGTCGCAAGGTGGAATGAGTTAGCATCGCGGTATAGCTGGGTGATGTCAGCAGCAAGAAATTCTCTGTTTGTTTTATTGTCTGTTGTAAGCGACACGCATACCTTGCGTCAGTCCTGATCTTGCAATGCATTAGCTCCTTTGCTACATTGCAGCCATGATAAAAACAAAAAAAATAGGATCGAAGTTAGGGGCCAGTCTGTTTGCGCTGGTGTTTGCAGTGTTGTTTGGTGTTGGCGGCTGGGCAGTGGGTGTGTACCCCATGTTCAAGCAGTTGCAGGGGTGGTGGCGGGCTGCCGATCTGGTGGCGGTGCAGGCACATATCAACAAGCTTGAGTTGCGCGAGCACGAAGACGAATCCACAAGCTGGCAAGTCCTTGCCGAATTTGAATATCAATATAATGGCCAGACTTATCGCAGCACACGCATCAATATCGGTGGTGACAGCAGCGATAACATAGGCAGTTATCAACGCGATATCCATGCCCAACTGCTGGCGGCGCGCAATCAGGATCAACGCATCACACTCTGGCTAGACCCGCAAGAGCCTGCCTATGCCGTCTATGACCGGCAAATACGCTATAAGCGCCTATTATTCCTGATCCCTTTCGCCACTCTGTTTCCCTTGATCAGCCTGGGTGCCTGGTGGGCACTCTGGGCAATCTGGTTCAAGCCTGATAAAGAGGTAGCAGATGTTGCCGCTGCAGGTGCTGGCGCTGATGCCGGATCAGCGCTCACGTCAGGCCATACGCTGTCCGGTAAGCTGGAAATACAGCCCGACAGTAGTGGGGCAGAGCTGGGTTTTTTTGCGATCTTCTGGAGTTTGTTGACCTTCCCCTTGTCCATTCTGGCGGTAACAGATGGTGGCAGCAATATGCGCTTTTTGGTACTGCTGTTCCCGCTGATAGGTGTGCTGTTGCTGTGGCTGTCTTTACGTCTCGCTTTTCTACGCTGGCGCGTGGGGGAGACCAGTCTGTTCATGGCGCAGCAGCCATGTACCGGTATTAAGGATTTGTGCATGCGCCTGTGCTTCAAACTGCCCTTGGGGCAACGCATGCAAAGCGCAGGGACATATTACCCTGTGAAGGCCGAAGTGCTATGCGTGCTTGAAGACCGGCGCGGAGAAGACACCAGTAGCAAGACCCTGTGGTCGCAAGCATTGAACAGCATACAGATCTTGCATGGTGCGCAGGGCATGGATCTGAAAATCAGCTTGCCCAAAGACATGCCAGCAAGCGGCTTGCTGGATGATAAAGATGTGGAAGTGATCTGGAAATTGCAGATCAAAGTGTTGGGGGCAGACATTGAGTTTGTCCTGCCTGTGCAAGCGGGCACAGGGCAGGGGCGGAAAAAAACACTTAGCGACTTGATGGCAGTCCAGCCAGACCGCAGCATCTATGAGTTACCTAAGGCAACGACGCAGCCAGACCGCAGCATCTATGAATTACCTAAGGCAAGGGCGCCAGCAGATAAGCAAACACCTAAGGGCTTATGGGCCTATGTCTTCCTCTTCTGCATGGTGGCGCTATCTGCTTACCTGATGATTGATCATGGAGACGATGAGGTGAGTGCTACCCGTGCCGAAGCCCGCGCCGTGATTCCGGAAGAGGCAGAAACCCTGGCGCAATTGCAGGCCAGGCTTCGTGCTGGAACTGATGTCAATAGCCGGGACAGTGAAGGCCGCAGCCTGCTCATGCAAGCGGCAGATGAAAACAATCTGGACAAGGTGAACTACCTGTTACAACAAGGGGCGCAAGCCGATCTGGCGACACCTCTTGATGCAGATGGCAATGGCGGGCGCAGTGCCGTGTTTGCTGCGATAAATAATGATGCGGCAGACATATTGCAGGCCCTCGCCGATGCAGGCGCAGATATGCAAAAACCCGCCAACAAGGTGTGGACGCCGATGCACTATGCCAGCTATCGCGGTGCAATGAAAAGCCTGCGTTTTCTGCATGAACGTGGCCTGCCTGTTGACGACCGCTTTGCCGGTGAGCGTGGTTCAACACCGCTGATGGTAGCTGCACAATACCAGCAGTTATCTGTAATTGCCTTTTTGCTGCAAGCAGGCGCTGACCGCAAGAAGAAAGACCTGTATGGCGAAGATGCCTGCGGCTATGCACGTTACTTCAAACAGGCTATGGCATCCAAGGCGCTGGAATGCCCATGAATTCAAGTAAATCAAAACGCCAGCTCGTAGGGCGTTTATGGCGTGTAGGCCGCATCGCGATGCGCCGCATTTGACTGTTATGCGTAGCGACCGATTCGGTATCGCCTCTTCATTCGGATCGCAGATTATTCATACTGAATCATACATCACCTGGTGGATGCAGGCGCTTATTCTAACGAGTGGGCAGGCGGCGTTTTGATCAGCCTTGATGAAAATAGCGATTCCATACTGCGCATCGTGATGCAGCCTACAAAAGCCGGTTTTTCTTACACCTTACCGTGTTGCCATCAACAGGGAATGCGACTCCCGCAGGAATTTAAACCGAAAGTGGGAATAAATTGTAGGACACAATGGTGTGCATAGGTTGCGCCGTATGAGGTGCTGGATTGCAGCATAAAGCCTTAATTTTCAGGTGTAACCCAAAGCAGTAAATCAAACACCCAGTAATCATGCGCCTTCCGGCTTGCTTTGCTCTTGTAAGGCGCATGAAATATGGGTGAAGCCGTAGGACGTAATGACTTGCAGGCTGCAATGGCCTTCAACTGTTGCGCCATTTGAAGTGGTGGATTGCACCTCGTTGCGTTACGATTGCAGCCTTGGTCTAAGGCTCGTCGATTCAGCCAAATTGGAGTCAGGATTTGATGCGTGCTCTTGCCAATTAAAATTAATTAACCCTGCGAATGATGAAAGTAAACAGATGAGTTTTATTGTTCAGATTATCGATGCCGCCTTGCCGGGCGATGCGACACAACGTCAACGATTGATTGATCAATACGTGGCGCAACATCACTCTGAAAATGCCGGGCCAGGTGCGGCGCTCGCTCAGTTGTATCAGCAACTGGTTGTTCAGTATCCGTGCTTATCGACGTTTAAAGAAAACGACTCAGACGCATGCGTGTGGGCCGATGGTCCTTTGATTGCGAATTTCGGGAAAAAAATTGCCGTGCTTGATATCGCCCAGAATGAAGAACAGGTAGTGGCTTTCATCTTGAAACTGGCGGGAGATTTAAATCTGAAAGTCGTCGATGCGCAGGAGGAATTGGTCTATTACCCAAAAAGTCAGGAGGCTGTTGATTTCATCAAGGCGCACGAAACGCCTGCGGTGAAAGAAAAGCCCTTAACGGAAAAGAGAGTGTTGGATTTTATTGTTGCGCGTTTGAAACCACTATTTGAACCAGCCGGTTTTGTTTGGAACAAGAAAGAGAAGTGGGCAGAAAGAACTGTTCCCTACGGAACTCAACGTCTATGGCTGGGTGTTGAAAAGAGACGCTATACATTTGCAATCTATCTTACTGCCAGATTCGATATACCGGCAGTAGGGGAATTGGTGCGGAGAGTGACCGGCGATCTTTCAGTCAACGAGTATACTGTTGGATGTAATTACCCGTATTTTACGGGGCGAAACAGGCCTCCTGAAGTGGATAAACTGGATAATGTGAACGAATTAGTTCAGATGACGAACTTGATTGAGGATCTGACAAAAACGGCCGTTCTCCCCTTTTTTGAAACCACCTTAGATTTAGAAAAACTGAGCAGCGCTATAAATAATCCTGAAAAGTGTGGATACTTTATGAGTACCTTCTTTATGCAGGCGCTATCCTTAGCTTTTTTGTTGCAACCATCAAAGATTCGGGAAACAGCTGATATTTATCGAAATTACATTAGGTATAGAAACTATCCTGAGGAAAATATAACGAAAATTGATCAGCTTGTGAATCAACTCATAGCACTCAATCCCACCCTTTGTGACTAATGCCATCCTGCGGCGCATCGTGATGCGCCCCACAAAAGCCGGTTCTTCTTACACCTTACGCCTTAAGTTTCATAGCAAACCCAAAGCAGTAAGCAAACACCCAGTAATCATGCGCCTTCCGGCTTGCTTTGCTCTTGTAAGGCGCATGAAAACTAGGTGAGGACCGTAAGCCGTGATGACTTGTAGGCTGCAATGGCCTTCATCTGTTACGCCATTCCCATCCTTGAACTACGTAAAAAAGACGCCATCCCTGGCTGTGCAGGAATGGCGTCTTGATATGTTTCATATCTGACGGAACAGGATTGTTCAAGGATATTTTTTGCGATTCCCAGCTTAATCCTGCGGCCGGATAATCAGTTTGCCGGTGGCTTTTCTGGCGGCTAGCAGATTCATGGCTGTGGCGCAGTCGTTCAGGCTGTAGCGTCCTGAAATATGTGGGCGGATTTTTTTCTCATGGAACCAGCCGACCAGTTGCTGCATCGCTTGCAGATTCGCGGCGGGTTCGCGGCGCACGAAATCGCCCCAGAACACGCCCAGTATCGAGGCGCCTTTGAGTAAGGGCAGGTTGAGTGGGATTTTTGGGATTTCACCATTTGCAAAACCGATCACCAGGTAGCGGCCGCGCCAGGCGATGGAGCGGAATGCGGCTTCGGCATAGTCGCCGCCGACCGGATCAAAAATCACATCGGGGCCTTGTTTGCCGGTTGCGGCTTTGAGCTGATCGCGCCAGTCGGCGTCGCTGTAGTTGATGCAGATATCGGCGCCGTGTTCCACGCAGACGGCCAGCTTTTCTGCGCTGGAGGCGGCTGCAATCACGCGCGCGCCGGTGGCCTTGGCTATCTCTATCGCGGCAATGCCGACACCGCCGGACGCACCCAGGACCAGCACGGTTTCACCGGCTTTCAGCTGTGCGCGGTCCAGCAGTGCATGGTGCGACGTGCCATAGGTGAGGGTGATGGCGGCAGCGGTATCGTCGTCCATGCCCGGCGGAACCGGGAAAATCGCCTGCTGCGGCGCTAATAACTGTTGTGCAAATGCACCATGTCCAACGAAGGCAATTACGCGGTCGCCGGCTTTGAAATGCTTTACTTCAGCGCCGGTGGCCTGCACGATGCCGCATGCCTCGCTGCCCGGAGTGAAGGGTAATTCGGGTTTGAATTGATATTTGTTTTGGATGATCAGGACATCGGGAAAGTTGATGCCTGCTGCCTGTACCTGGATCAGCACTTCTTGCGGGCCTGGTGTTAAGTCAGGAATTTCGCAGACTTCCAGGGTCTCAGGTGGTCCCCATTGTTTGCATACGACAGCCTTCATTGTTAGTCTCCAGGTTAAATAATAGTACGGTCGTTAGATTTTGATTATGCCTGATTTTTTTCACCGGAAAGAAATTTGTTTTTGTGCATCGGGTAGAATGCCCGATATGAAAATTCTACTCAGTAATGATGATGGTTATCTCGCTCCTGGCATCCAGCAACTGGCGCAGGAGTTGTCGCAATTTGCCGATGTGACGGTGGTCGCGCCGGATAGCAACCGTTCCGGTGCATCGAATGCATTGACGCTGGATCGTCCACTGTCGGTGCAGCGTGCGCCGAATGGCTTTTATTTTGTGAATGGTACGCCCTCAGATTGCGTGCATATTGCGCTGACTTCTATCATGCGTGAACGTCCTGATTTCGTCATTTCCGGCATCAATCAGGGCCAGAATATGGGCGACGACACCTTGTATTCGGGCACAGTGGCGGCGGCTACCGAAGGCTATTTGTTTGGCATTCCCGCGCTCGCATTTTCACAAGTGGATAAAGGCTGGCGTGAGCTGGAATCTGCGGCGCAGATCGCGGCTGCGATGGTCAGGCATGGTGAGTTTGGGCTGGCTGCGCCTTATTTGCTGAATGTGAATATACCGAATCTGCCACGCGCAGACATCCAGGGTGTGCGTAAGACCCGGTTGGGTAAACGCCATGCATCTGAACCTGTGATTGCGATGCGTGATCCGCATGAGCGTGAAATTTACTGGATAGGGCCACCCGGCGCAGTCAGAGACGGCGGCGAGGGCACGGATTTTGATGCGACTGCACGCGCGTTTGTGTCAGTGACGCCGCTGCAGATAGATTTGACCAATTTCCGCCAGCTGGATGCATTGAATGTGGATGGCTGGACTTTGGGGGCATGATGAGTTCTGGTGAAAAGCGTTTCCCGCTGTCGCTGTCTTCTGTGGTCGATAAAAAAACTGCCAGACCCGAGCGCCGTATTACTGATGGTTCGTCGCAGACTGCGATGCAGAATTCGCAATCTGCGCGTCTGGGAAAAGTGGCAGTGCCAGTGGCGGTGTCGAGTGTGACTGAACGGCCAGCGGTGCCGGATGGCGTGCGCCGTGCCATGGTGCAGCGGGTTGCCGAGCAAGGGGTCAGGGATGAGCTGGTGCTGGCGGCGATGCAGGCCATACCCCGGCATTTATTTCTGGAGTCGGGCATGGTCGGTCAGGCCTATGTCGATGCGTCTTTGCCTATCGGCTATCAGCAAACTATTTCTCAGCCCTACATCGTGGCACGCATGATAGAAATCCTGCGTAATGGCGTCATGATGGATAAGGTGCTGGAAATCGGCACGGGCTGTGGTTATCAGGCTGCGGTCTTGTCTTTGCTGGCAAAAGATGTGTACTCAATCGAGCGCATCAAGGCCTTGCATGAACTGGCAAAAAGCAATCTGCGGCCTATGCGCATCGCTAATATTCGTTTGCAATATGGTGATGGCATGCTGGGATTGCCGCAGGTGGCCCCGTTTGACGGTATCATACTGGCTGCCGCCGGCTTGGAAATACCGCCTGGCTTACTCGAACAATTGCGCATCGGAGGTCGTCTGGTTGCGCCGGTGGGTGGTAAGAAGCAGGAATTGCATCTGATTGAGCGCCTGAGTCAGAAAGAATGGCGCAAAACCATCATAGAATCCTGTCATTTTGTCCCTTTGCAGCCGGGCATGGTGTGAACCTTAGGCGCTCTTCATCAGGCAAATCAGAATTAGCATGAAAAAAACAGAATATACACGTAGTCTCGTCTTCCCCTTGGCGCTCGCTGGTTTGCTGAGCGCCTGTAGTTCGGTGCCGAATCAGGCGCCTATCGTGGACCGCAATCCTGCGCCTGTCGTGGCCGAGCCGGTAACGCAAGCAGCGCCACCTAAGCCGGTTGTGAAGGTGCAGGAGCCGGGTAAAACCTATGTCGTCAAGCGTGGCGATACTTTGTACAAAATCGCGCTGGATCACGGTCACAGTTATAGCGATTTGGTGGTTTGGAATAATCTGAAAAATCCAAATGACATTAAGGTCGATCAGGTATTGCGTGTCAGCGCGCCTGATCAGTCAACTGCCGGTGCGGTGCAGACCATCCCTGTGGTGGGTGCCTCAGGGGTTGAGGTCAAGCCTTTATCTGCGCCGGTATCTGGAAATAAAACTTCTCCTAAAGGCGATAAGCGTCCTTATAGCGAAGCGACGCTGGCTGAATTGCAAAAGCCGGATGTCAGTGCACCTGCTGTAGTCGCGCGTGCTGATGTGGTGGTGCCAGTTAAGGGAGTCGAAAAAACCCCGGAAAAAGCGACTGAAAAACCAGCTCAGCCTGCAGCGGCCGATAACGACAGCGTCGAGTGGGTCTGGCCAGTGGATGCAAAACCGGTTGCCACGTCGGATGAAAACAGAAGCAAGGGCGTGGATTTTCCGGGTAAGTCGGGGCAGGATATTCTGGCTGCCGGAGCCGGGCGTGTGATGTATGTGGGTAGTGGCATACGCGGCTATGGAAATCTGGTCATTATCCGCCACAACAGCAATTTATTGTCGGCTTATGCGCACAATAAGAGCATTGTTGTGAAGGAGGGACAAATGATTGCAAAAGGACAAAAAATTGCTGAAATGGGCAATTCAGATAGTGATAATATTAAATTGCATTTCGAAATCAGGTTGAATGGTAAGTCTGTCGATCCTTTGAAATATCTGCCTGCACGATAATTCCCTGGCGCTATCTTCTTCCTGTAAGCTGTATTTGCTTTGTATTTGGTTTGTTAATGCTGGCTCTGAAACATAGTACGTAGTAAGCGAGGTCACTCTGCTTCCTGGACTGATCCCATGTTCATCAACGTAATCAGCTTTGGTCTACATTATGCAAAAAACTGCAAACAGCCATAAGGAAGAGTTAGCGTCTTTTAGTGAAATTGATGCGTTAGCAGATGAGGATGTTGCTGACGACGAAACCGAAGAATCTGGCGATGATGAGGAGCGCGATTCTGCGCAGGCGACTGATCCGGTTTCTCTGGTTGTTGCGCCCATCGACGAGTTGAAAAATGTATTGGCGGCGGAATTATCGACCGATACCACGCAGTATTATCTGAACCAGATTGGCACCCGTCCTCTATTTGATTCGGCAGAAGAGCTGCATTACGCCACGCTGGCCAAGCAGGGAAATTTTGAAGCCAGGCAGAAAATGATAGAGCACAATCTGCGCCTGGTGGTGTCGATTGCCAAGCACTACATTAATCGCGGTGTGGCCTTGCTGGATATGATAGAAGAAGGCAATCTCGGGCTGATGCATGCGATTGATAAGTTTGAGCCTGAGCGCGGCTTCCGTTTTTCCACCTATGCGACCTGGTGGATACGCCAGAGTATAGAGCGGGCCATCATGAATCAGGCGCGCACCATACGTTTGCCGGTGCACATGGTGCGTGAATTAAACCAGATACTCAGAGCAAAATATCACCTGGAATCGCAGCGGCGCGATGGGCGTGATGCGAATTTAGAAGATATTGCTTTGCTGGTGGATAGGCCAGTCGATGAAATTCAGGATATTCTGGCCTTGTCTGAACATGCGACTTCGCTCGATACACCGCTCGATAATGATCCGCAATCCAGTCTGATGGATATGCTGCCCGGCGATAGTGATGATGGTCCGGATGCGCGGGCTGAGCATCATGAAATGACGGTGCTGGTGCGTGACTGGCTGTCAAAATTGCCTGATAAACAGCGCATAGTGGTGGTGCGGCGCTTCGGTCTGGATAATGATGATCCGGCCACATTAGAAACCCTGGCTGATGAAATGGGGATTACACGCGAGCGTGTGCGCCAGATACAGCAAGAGGCCTTGATCAAACTGAAGCGTTCTTTCCTGTCGCGCGGCGTCAGCCGGGATGCGCTGATCTGAATTGTCCGTTTCCATGCATGGAAAACTGCGTTGAGGCGGCTACATCTTTTATAATTCGTTTTTGGATTTTCTTAACTGGCACCGCAGGGTGCCGAATTTTTTTTCATGAATACAATAGAAATTAAGTCGCTGGACATGGACGCCAGGGGCGTAGGTCATCTGCAAAATGAAGACGGCAGCCAGGGAAAAGTGGTGTTTGTTGAGGGTGCATTGCCAGGCGAACTGGTGGAATTTAACCCTTACAAAAAGAAACCCAGCTGGGAAGTGGCTACTTTAGGAACGATACACCGCGCATCTTCGCAGCGGGTCGAGCCTAAATGTGAGTTTTTCGGCACCTGTGGTGGCTGTTCTATGCAGCATTTGCAAGCCGATGCACAGGTCGCGATGAAGCAGCGCGTTCTGGAAGACAATCTGTGGCACATCGGTAAAGTCAAAGCAGAAACCATGCTGCGTCCGGTCTACGGGCCTACCTGGGGGTATCGCTACCGTGCGCGCCTGTCGGTGCGCCATGTGATCAAAAAAGGCATGGTGCTGGTCGGCTTCCATGAGAAACGTTCACGTTACGTGGCGAATATGGAAACTTGCCAGATATTGCCGCCGCATGTGTCTGCCATGTTGATGCCTTTGCGTGACTTGATTACTTCGCTGTCTATCGTCGAGCAATTGCCGCAGATCGAGCTGGCAATCGGCGAGGGCGCCACAGTGATGGTGTTGCGTATCATGGCGCCGCTGACGGCGGACGACGAAGTGAAACTCAAAGCCTTTGCGGATCAGTATCAGGTGCAATGGTGGTTGCAGACCAAGGGCCCGGATTCTGCTGAGCCTTACTATCCTGCGCAAAGTGATTTGCATTACTTGTTGCCAGAATTTGGTATCAAGATGCCATTCAAGCCTACCGATTTTACGCAGGTCAATCATCAGATTAACCGGGTGTTGGTGGCGCGTGCCTTGCGTTTGCTGGATGTGCAGAAAGATGAGCGGATTGCAGATCTGTTCTGCGGCCTGGGTAACTTCACCTTGCCGATCGCGACGCTGGCGCGTGAAGTGGTGGGGATAGAGGGCAGCACGGCATTGACTGAGCGTTCTCTGGAAAATGCGCGTCTGAATGGCTTGTCCGACAAAACCAGTTTCAGTACCCGTAATCTGTTTGAGGTGACTGCGGATGATTTGATTGCGCTGGGTAAGTTTGACCGTTTTCTGGTCGATCCGCCGCGTGATGGTGCGATGGCATTGTGTCAGGCGCTGGCTGATTTGTCGCGGCGCGCGCCGGAACTGCGGCCTAAGCGCCTGGTTTACGTTTCCTGCAGCCCGTCCACGCTGGCGCGCGATGCGGGTATCCTGGTGACTGCAGCCGGTTATCGTCTGAGTTATGCCGGTGTGGTTAACATGTTCCCGCACACTTCGCATGTGGAGTCTATGGCTGTTTTTGACCTGATTGACTGAAAATCAGCAGATCAAAACCTGATCCTGGCGGATAGATATGCTGTCTTTCCGCCAAGTCATGTTTGTGCGTTTGATTCATGCTAAAATCTAAGGTTAGATGAATTCTTGAGTTTTTGTCTTAACCCTTTCTTTTTATTGGAGTTTTTAGATGGCTATCGAACGCACATTGTCTATCATCAAACCTGACGCGGTTGCAAAAAACGTAATCGGTCAAATTTACAGCCGTTTCGAAGGCGCTGGCCTGAAAGTGATCGCTGCACGTATGGCACAATTGTCCCGCGCTGAAGCAGAAGGCTTCTACGCTGTTCACCGTGAGCGTCCTTTCTTCAAAGATCTGGTTGACTTCATGGTTTCCGGTCCAGTTATGATCCAGGTTCTGGAAGGCGAAGGCGCAATCCTGAAAAACCGCGATCTGATGGGCGCAACTGATCCTAAGAAAGCAGAAAAAGGCACTATCCGTGCAGATTTCGCTGATTCCATCGATGCAAACGCAGTTCACGGCTCTGACGCTGCTGAAACAGCGGCTGTGGAAATCGCTTACTACTTCCCAGCATTGAACGTCTACTCCCGTTAATCCGGGTCTGGATCTGTTTTTAGTTTGATTTGTCCTGGCATCGCGAGCAGTGTTCGTGATGTCAGGCGAAAGAAAAGTCATGACGGCACTTGTAAACTTACTTGATTTTGATCCTGAGCAGCTCATTGCCTATTGTGGTGAGTTGGGGGAAAAACCGTTTCGTGCCAAGCAGTTGCAACGTTGGATACATCAGTTTGGTGTGAGCCAGTTTGATCAGATGACTGATCTGGCGAAGTCTTTACGTGAAAAATTGGCGACGCGCGCGATGATAGCTGCGCCCAATGTGATCAGTGATAACACCTCATCGGATGGTACCCGTAAGTGGTTAATTGATGTGGGTCAGGGAAATGCTGTTGAAACAGTGTTTATTCCCGAAGAAAACCGCGGCACCCTGTGTATTTCTACTCAGGCTGGCTGTGCGGTGAATTGCCGTTTCTGTTCTACCGGCAAACAAGGTTTTAATCGTAATCTCAGTGTGTCTGAGATTATTGGTCAGCTGTGGATGGCTGAGTTTGAATTGCGTAAGACTAAAGGTATTGCGACCGGCCCTAAAGGCGAACGTCAGATCACGAATGTGGTGATGATGGGTATGGGCGAGCCTTTGTTGAATTTTGATCCTACCGTCGCTGCATTGCGCCTGATGCTGGATGATAATGCCTATGGCTTATCGCGCCGTCGTGTGACGGTGTCGACCAGCGGCGTGGTGCCGATGATGGATAAGTTGTCGCAGGAATGCCCTGTGGCGCTGGCGGTCTCGTTGCATGCCTCGAATGATGCACTGCGTGATGGTTTGATTCCGCTGAATAAAAAATATCCGCTGAGCGAACTGATGGCGGCTTGTCGTCGCTATCTGGAATTTGCTCCGCGCGACTTTATTACCTTTGAATACTGCATGCTGGATGGTGTTAATGACAGCGACGAGCATGCACGTGAATTGATACGTTTGGTGCGTGATGTGCCTTGCAAGTTCAATCTGATACCGTTTAATCCTTTCCCGGAATCTGGCTTGAAACGTTCCGCTAATCCACGCATCAAGGCATTTGCACAGGTGTTGATGGATGCGGGTATCGTGACCACCACCCGCAAAACCCGCGGTGATGATATCGATGCTGCATGCGGACAGTTGGCAGGTGAAGTGAAAGACCGTACCCGGGTGCAGGAACGCATGCAAAAGATGGCAGAGTACCAGAAGAAGTTTGGCGAAAATTTCGGCAAAATTGTGGAGATTACTCAGTGATATTTTCCAGATTCAGTACACGTTATAAACACTTAGCCGCATTCGTGCTGGCTGTTTCAATGTTAGGTTGTGCTTCGAAAAGCGCGCTCGATGTGGAAAAGGAGGGCGTGACTGAATCGGTGGAGAAGCAGGAGTTGCAAAAGCGGGCTGCAATACGCATGCAACTCGCTGTTGGTTACTATCAGCAGGGGCAGCAAAAAGTCGCGCTCGAAGAAATACGTCAGGCTTTGACAATCTCCCCTGACTTGCTCGACGCGTATGCATTGCGTGCGCTGATCTTTATGGATATGGGTGAGAAGCAATTGGCAGAAGATAACTTTCTGCGTGCGCTGAAAATAGCCCCTGCCAATGTCGATATCGCGAATAATTATGGCTGGTTCTTGTGTCAGAACGGTCGCGAAAAGCAAGGCTTGCAATATCTTGAACGTGCGATGAAAGACCCGTCTTATGCGACGCCGGGTAAAGCCTTTAATAATGCAGGCTTATGCAGCTTGCGTCTGCGCGACTTTAATGCTGCTGAAGGGTTTTTTTTGCAGGGCTTCCGGCAAGAGCCTTTCAATCCTGGTATTAATGCCAATCTGGCCAAGATTTATTTTGACCGTGGCGATTATACCCAGGCCCGTTTTTATATCGGGCGGGTGCTGAAAATGGAAGTGATGGCCGCCGATGTGCTTTGGCTGGCGATTAAAATCGAAAAGCGGTCTGGAGATGAGGCTGCAGTTGCTGGTCTTGCCACGCAATTGCGCAGACGTCATCCTGGTTCGAAAGAATTTTTGCTTTTGCAAAAGGGTGCATTTGATGAGTGAAGGTGATTTGGATGTGGTTGGTGATGCGAATTCATCAGATGTGGCCGCAAAAGAAACAGACCTGAAGCAGGATGCCGGGCAGCAGCTCGCACTCGCCAGATCCCGCATGGGTCTGAGTGTGGAACAGGTAGCTGAACATTTAAAGCTGTCGCCTAAGCAGATACAGGCGATAGAATCGAATGCATTTAACTTGTTGCCAGAGATGGTGATCGTGCGTGGCTTTATACGCTCCTACGCGAAGTTGGTGAAACTCGATGCCCAGGCATTGCTGGTGACTTTGCCAGCAGTTGCAGTTCACAACAGACCAGTAGAGGCGGATTTTCGTCCTACGCTGGCAACACCTTTTCTGGAATCAAAAACCCGTTTTCTGGCGAGGTCTGATCAGACCAATCGCAAGTATCTGATCGGCGCCATACTGCTGGGTCTGGCTGCTTTGGTCTTTGTTGGTGTGCAAAAGCTGGAGCAAACAGAATGGTTTGCGAGGCAGCTTGCTTCATTCAATGCACCAGTGGCCACGCCAGCAATTGAGGCTGTGCCTGCCTCTGTAGCGACCGAGTCAGTGCAGGTCAGCCAGCCAGCCAGTTTGCCGGTAACGAATCAGATTCAGCCTGAGAAAAGCCTGACTGAAATTTTGCAGGCGCCTGCATCTGCAGTGAAGGAGACGCCAGCAGAGGCAGAGCCCGCACCTGTGAAAGAAGCGCAGACGCCAGCGCCAGATAATGCTTTAACACTCAAATTCCGCCAGGATTCCTGGGTGCAGGTAAAAAAGGAAAATGGCGAAGTGCTTGCTTCCCGCTTGTTCAAAGCAGGGGCTGAAGAAAAATTTGATTTGTCGCTTCCTTTGCAACTGAGAATCGGTAATGCCGCTGGTGTGGATGTGGTGGTTCGTGGCGCTGCGATGCCAGTCGCGGTGAATAAAGAAACTAACGTCATTAATCTGAATATTAAATAATAATGGATCCGTTTTTGTCTGAGATAGTCTCTGGTCCTGCAGCACGTCTGCAGCGCCGGTCTGCAAAAGTTGTTTATGGCGATAAAATCGTCGTAGTTGGCGGTGGCGCTCCGGTGGTGGTGCAATCGATGACGAACACGGATACCGCCGATGTGATCGGTACCGCGATACAAATCAAGGAACTGGCTCGTGCCGGTTCTGAGCTGGTTCGTATCACGGTGAATAATCATGAGGCTGCACGCGCAGTGCCGGATATCCGCAATCAGCTCGATAAAATGGGTATTGATGTGCCGCTGGTGGGTGACTTTCACTATAACGGCCATACCCTGCTCAAGGAGGTGCCGGAGTGTGCGCAGGCTTTGTCCAAGTATCGCATCAATCCGGGTAATGTAGGGCAGGGTGCGAAACGTGACAGCCAGTTTGCGCAGATGATAGAAATCGCCTGTCAGTACGATAAGCCTGTGCGTATCGGTGTGAACTGGGGTAGCCTCGATCAGGCTTTGCTGGCGCGGATTATGGATGCGAACGCAGCCCGCTCCCAGCCCTGGAGTGCGCAGTCCGTGATGTACGAGGCGCTGATCACGTCAGCGATTGAAAATGCAGAACGTGCAGAAGAGCTGGGCTTATCTGGCGATAAGATTATTCTGTCCTGTAAGGTGTCCGGTGTGCAGGATCTGATCGCGGTTTATCGCGAATTGTCAGCGCGTTGCGACTATCCTTTACATCTTGGTCTGACCGAGGCTGGTATGGGTAGTAAAGGCATCGTCGCGTCAACTGCGGCCTTGTCTGTGTTGCTGCAACAGGGTATAGGCGATACGATCCGTATCTCGCTCACACCTGAGCCTGGTGGTGATCGCTGCAAGGAAATTGTGGTGGCGCAGGAAATACTGCAAACCATGGGCTTGCGTAAATTCACGCCTATGGTGATTGCGTGCCCGGGTTGTGGCCGGACTACCTCTACCGTGTTTCAGGAACTGGCGGATGATATTCAGACTTTCCTGCGCGATCAGATGCCGGTCTGGAAGACACAATACCCTGGCGTGGAAAATATGAATGTCGCCGTGATGGGCTGTATCGTTAATGGCCCGGGTGAATCTAAGCATGCGCATATCGGCATCAGCTTGCCGGGTACAGGTGAGTCACCGGCAGCACCGGTTTTCATTGATGGTGTGAAGGCGATGACACTGCGCGGCGAACATATCGCACAAGAGTTCCAGAAAATCGTGCTGGACTATGTGCAGCGCAATTACGCTCAGAAATAAGGATGGGCTTAGTCCGCGCTGTAGTCGCTGCGGTCAGTTCTGAAAGATTAATTTGTTAGGCTTGTTATGTCAGAGAATAAAAAACTAGAAAAAATTGTTGGCGTAAAAGGGATGAACGATATTCTTCCTGCCGACGCCGGTATGTGGGAATTGTTGGAAAACACAGTCCAGTCTGTATTGAAAAGCTATGGCTTTCAACAGATTCGTACCCCTATCGTCGAGCCTACACCTTTGTTTGCGCGAGGTCTGGGTGAAGTGACGGATATCGTCGAAAAAGAGATGTACTCTTTTGAAGATTCGATGAATGGCGATAAGCTGACGCTGCGTCCGGAAGGAACTGCCGGTGTGGTGCGTGCTGCGATTGAGCATAATCTGGTGTATGACGGTCCTAAGCGTCTGTGGTATGTGGGACCGATGTTCCGTCATGAAAAGCCGCAGCGTGGCCGCTACCGTCAGTTCTATCAAACCGGCATTGAGGCACTGGGTTTTACCGGCCCCGATATCGATGCAGAGCTGATCCTGATGTGTCAGCGCTTGTGGGATGATCTGGGTTTGCAGAATGTGCGCCTGGAATTGAATTCCATTGGTGATGCCGGTGAACGTAACGCGCACCGTGCGGCACTGATCGCTTATTTTGAGCAGCATATCGACATACTCGATGCAGAAGCCAAGCGCCGTCTGCATGCAAATCCTTTGCGCATATTGGATACCAAAAATCCGGCGATGCAGGAGATGGTAAATGCAGCGCCTAAGCTGATCGAGTATCTGGGCAGCGAATCGCTGGCCCACTTTGAAGGTGTACAGGCGATACTGCGTCAGAACAATGTGCCATTCACGATTAATCCTCGCCTGGTACGCGGCATGGATTACTACAACCGCACAGTATTCGAATGGGTGACCGATGAGTTAGGTTCTCAGGGTACGGTTTGTGCTGGCGGTCGTTACGATACTTTGTTCTCTACCTTTGGCGGTAAGCCAACACCAGCCTGTGGCTTTGCGATGGGCATGGAACGTTTGCTGGAATTAATGAAGGCAAACGGTGAAATGCACGAACCTGCGCAATGCGACGTCTATCTGGTGCATCAATCCACTGAAGCGCAGATGCAGGCGATGGTGCTGGGCGAACGTTTGCGTGATGCGGGCCTGAACGTGGTGCTGCATTGTGCGACGGCGACCGGTGTCGGTAGTTTTAAATCGCAGATGAAAAAAGCGGATGCGAGTGGTGCTGCATACGCTGTTATCATAGGCGAGGACGAGGCGGTGAATCAGCAGGCTTCGGTCAAGGCTTTGCGCGCTGATGAGCAGGAGACAAATCAGGTGACTGTGCCGTTTGATACGGTGGTGGATTATTTGCTGGACCAGATCGCCGGTGAGCACCACGGCGATGACTGCTGCGATGACCCTGATCATATTCATTTACATTAATTAAATTAGAAAAATATGGCTTACGATTTAGAAGAACAAGAGCAGCTTGATACCCTAAAAGCGACTTGGAAGCAGTATGGCAATCTGATTACCTGGACCCTGATCGCGGCACTGGGTTCGTATGCGGGCTGGGTGCAGTGGAATAATTATCAGCGTAATCAGTCGGGTCAGGCTTCTCAATTATTCGAGGAGTTGTCGAAGTCTGTGGCTGCTAAAGATGCGCAGAAAATTCAACGTGTATCAGCCGATATGAAGGAGAAATTTCCTTCTACGAATTATGCGGCGATGGCTGCGCTGACCACGGCAAAAGCGGCGTATGAAGCAAATGACCTGAAGACTGCCAAGGCAAATCTGCAATGGGTGATTGATTCCGGTAAAAACGAAGAATATAAAGCGCTGGCAAAGATTCGTCTGGCTGGTGTTTTGCTGGATGAAAAAGCCTATGAAGAAGCGTTGAAAGTGTTGTCAGCTGAATTCCCGGCAGAGCTGCAGGCAGAGGTTGCGGATCGCAAGGCGGACATTCTGGTAGCTCAGGGTAATACTGCAGATGCAAAAAAATCCTATCAGCTCGCTCTGGATAAAATGACGGACAAAAGCCCCGCCAAACAACTGGTGCAGTTGAAACTGGATGCATTGGGTGGTGCTGTAGCTCAGGACAAACAATAATCGGAGTGTGTATGCATGTGTTTCTGAAGTCGCTTCCTATCGCTTTGCTGGCAGGTCTGACAGCGTGTTCCTCATTGAATCCGTTTTCATCCAAATCGGATGCGAAATCACCAGTCGCGCTGGTGGAGATTAAATCCAGTCTGGCAGTGCGTCAGGCATGGTCTGTTGCTGTCGGCTCTGCAGGTAACCAGTTATTTGTTCCCGCGGCAGATGCCGGCAAAGTCTATGCAGCTGCGGCAGACGGTACTGTCATCAGAATTGATCAGGCTTCGGGAAAAACTGACTGGCGCGTGAGCGCGGGTGTCAAGCTCACTGCTGGCGTTGGTGTCGGCATGAATACCGTGGTCGTCGCTGCTGAAAAAGGTGGCTTGCAGGCGTTTACTACGGATGGCACAGCGAAATGGAAGATTCAGGAAAGCAGTGAAGTGTTATCTGCACCTGTAGTTGGTGGCGGGCTGGTGATCGTGCGTGGCAGTGATAATCGCATCAGTGCTTATGATGTCGATACCGGTGCCAAAAAATGGACGGTGGAACGCCAGTTGCCTGCACTGACGCTGCGTGCGGCACCTGGTCTGGTGATTTACAACGATACAGTGATTGTTGCTTTGCCGGGTGGTCGCATGCTGGCTTTAGCGCTCAGCAATGGAGGTGTACGTTGGGAGGCTGTAGTTGGTGAGCCGAAAGGTGCGACCGAGCTGGAACGCGTCGCCGATGTATCCGGAATGCCATTTGTGGTTGGGAAAGATGTCTGTGCCAGTTCTTATCAGGGGCGGGTGGGATGTTTTGATGTAAAAACAGGTGCAGCTCGCTGGAGCAAGAATTTGTCCAGCCAGGTTGGTGTTGGTGCCGACGAGCGTTTCGTGTTTGCTGCCGATTTAGCCGGTGTAGTGAATGCGTATGCAAAAGAGGGTGGTACCAGTGCCTGGAGAAATGAAAAGTTAGGTTATCGTCAGTTGTCTGCACCTGTCTCTTTTGGACGTGCAGTCGTGGTTGGTGATTATGCAGGTTATCTCCATTTTCTCTCCAGAGAAGATGGTTCTTTCATCGGTCGTCTCAGTACCGATGGTAGTCAGATTTTGGGAACGTCGCTTGTGGCGGGATCGAATCTGATTGTTCAAACAAAGTCAGGATCAGTTGTCGCTATTGCGACCGAATAAATTAAATGAAGCCGGTTATTGCACTTATAGGTCGACCTAATGTCGGCAAATCCACGCTGTTCAATCGGCTCACCCGTTCACGTGATGCCCTGGTGGCCGATTTACCGGGCTTGACCCGTGATCGCCACTATGGTGAGGGCAGGGTTGGAGAACGTCCTTTTCTGGTGATCGATACGGGTGGTTTCGAGCCTGTTGCCAAGGAAGGTATTGTTCATGAAATGGCGAAGCAGACCAAGCAGGCGGTCGCTGAAGCCGATGTGGTTATCTTTATCGTTGATGGTCGTCAGGGGCTCACTCCGCACGACAAAACAATTACCGATTACCTGCGTAAATCAGGCAGATCAGTCATGCTGGTCGTGAATAAAGCAGAGGGTATGCGTTATACCTCAGTCACAGCTGATTTTTACGAATTAGGCATGGGTGATCCGTATGTGATTTCTGCGGCTCACGGTGATGGTGTTGCAGATCTGGTGGAAGAGGCGCTGGATATCGCCTTTACTCAGCGTCCTGCCGAGGAAGAGTCTGAGCTGCCGCAAGAAAAAGGCATACGTATCGCTATTGTTGGCCGCCCTAATGTGGGTAAGTCGACGCTGGTCAATACCTTGCTGGGTGAAGATCGTGTGATCGCTTTCGATATGCCGGGCACTACCCGTGATTCGATAGAAATTCCATTTGAGCGTGATGGGAAAAATTACTCCCTCATCGATACAGCGGGTATCCGTCGTCGTGGCAAGGTATTTGAAGCAATCGAGAAATTCTCTGTTGTCAAAACCCTGCAATCCGTTTCAGAAGCCAATGTGGTTTTATTGATGCTGGATGCGCAGCAGGATATTTCTGAGCAGGATGCGCATATTGCCGGCTTTATTCTGGAGTCTGGCCGTGCCCTGGTGGTTGGTGTGAATAAATGGGATGGCTTGCAAAGTGACAGGCGTGATGAGATTAAGATGGATATTGAACGTAAGCTCAATTTCCTGACTTTCGCAAAATTTCACTTTATCTCCGCGCTCAAGTCGACAGGTATCGCTCCTTTGATGAAGTCGATCGATGCGGCTTACGAAGCGGCGATGGCCAATTTGTCTACGCCTAAGCTTACACGTGCCCTGATTGAGGCGGTTGAGCATCAACAGCCTAAGCGTAAAGGCTCTATCCGTCCTAAATTGCGCTATGCGCATCAGGGTGGTCAGAATCCGCCGATTATCGTTATCCACGGCAATGCGCTGGAAGCAGTGGGTGATGTCTATAAGCGTTATCTGGAGAAGCATTTCCGCGAAACTTTTTCGCTGACAGGTACCCCGCTGCGTATAGAAATGCGTTCCGGTAAAAATCCTTTCGATAAGTCGAAATAATGTTGGTTTTCTGAAATTTTTTATTTTTAGCAATAATCAGTTTGCGCTAAAGATAAAATCTAGTTTAGAGTTATTCTGTAATACAACTTGGGGTAGGGCTTGATACTGAGCAATTCGCCCCAATCTCCTGATCACAACAACACAATGGAGCTGCTATGAGTAATAAAGGGCAATTGTTACAAGACCCGTTTCTGAACGCTTTGCGTAAGGAACATATTCCTGTTTCTATCTATCTGGTTAACGGTATCAAACTGCAAGGACATATTGAGTCTTTCGACCAGTATGTAGTCTTGCTCCGCAACACAGTGACACAAATGGTATACAAACACGCCATTTCTACCGTCGTCCCAGCCCGTGCGGTGAGTATCAATTCTGAAGCGGACGCTGAGTAAATTTTGAATTTTTGTATTTTCTTTAGGTTGGCAGATTAATGCGTGCCATTCTTGTCGGGGTTGATTTTGGTCGGGAAGATACGACTGCAAGTCTGGAAGAACTCACGCTGTTAAGCCAGTCTGCCGGTGTGCAGCCGGCACATGTATTGACTTGTAAACGCAATGCGCCTGATGCAGCTTTGTTTGTTGGTTCTGGTAAGGCGCAGGAGATAGCAGATATGGTGGCTGACGATCAGTTAGAGGTCGTCATCTTCAATCATGCCTTATCACCTGCTCAGCAGCGGAATCTGGAGCGCGTTTGTAAAGTGCGTATTGTGGACCGTACCAGCCTGATACTGGATATTTTTGCGCAAAGAGCGAAAAGCCATGACGGTAAGCTGCAGGTCGAGCTGGCTCAGTTGCAGCATTTGGCGACCCGCCTGGTGCGGGGCTGGACCCATCTGGAACGTCAAAAAGGTGGTATCGGCTTACGTGGTCCGGGTGAAACACAGTTAGAAACAGACAGACGTTTGCTTGGTGATCGCGTCAAGATGCTAAAGTCGCGTTTGGATAAGTTACAGAAGCAACGTGAAACCCAGCGCCGTGCGCGAGGCAGGAATCAAGAGTTTACGGTGTCCCTGGTCGGGTATACCAATGCAGGGAAATCCACTTTGTTCAATGCACTGACCAAGGCGGGTACCTATGCGGCAGATCAGTTGTTTGCAACGCTGGACACGACTTCGCGGCGCTTGTATCTGGGTGAATCTGGCAGCATCGTAATTTCAGATACCGTTGGCTTTATCCGTGAGTTGCCACATCAACTGGTTGCCGCGTTTAAGGCGACCCTGGAAGAGACTATTCATGCAGATCTGTTGTTGCATGTGGTGGATGCGGGCAGTGCGGTACGCGAGGATCAGATGGCGCAGGTCAATCTGGTTCTGAAAGAAATTGGTGCGGATAATGTGCCGCAGTTGATCGTCTTCAACAAGATAGATTTGACGGATGCCGGGCCCAGTGTCGGCTATGACGAGTATGGTAGAATCGAACGTATTTCCGTAAGTGCAAGAACTGGGGCTGGTCTCGATTTATTGAGGCAGGCAGTTGCGGATTTCGCGCTGCAAAAGGCGCAACAGATTTCCGGGAAAAAGGACCAGGCACCTGATCCCGACGATATCCGTTTTTTGTAACAGTAGTCCAACCTACTAATTTTGGATAGCAAAAGAATGATTGCTTCGTTTCTCAAAAGAATCGGTTTGACTTTGTCTTTAAATGACCCGCAATGGGGCAGGGGATCTAACAATCCTAAGGACGATAAAAAATCTCCCGATACGCCGCCGGATCTGGATCAGGTCTGGAAAGATCTGAATCAGCGCATTGCGCGTTTGCTGGGTGGTAAAGATGGCGGTAATGGTGGTGACGGCAATGGCTTTTCTCCTGATCCCGCCAGTGCCCGTTTTGGTGTAGGTGCAATCGCCGTCGTTTTTGCCTTTGTCTGGCTGGTCAGCGGTGTATTCATCGTTCAGGAAGGTCAAACCGCAGTCATTACCACTTTTGGAAAATACAGTCATGTTACCGGTGCCGGTATGAACTGGCGTTGGCCTTATCCTGTTCAACATCACGAAATAGTCAACGTTTCTCAGGTACGTACGGTAGAAGTCGGTTACCGCAAATCGGTGAAGTTGAAAGAGGCCAGAGAATCACTGATGCTGACGGATGACGAAAACATCGTCGATATTCAGTTTGCAGTTCAGTACAAGCTCAAGAGCGCTGCTGAATGGTTGTATAACAACCGCGAACTTGGTAACAGCCGCGATCAGGATGAAATGATACGTCAGGTTGCTGAAACTGCGATTCGTGAAATCGTCGGTAAGAGCAAGATGGACTTTGTACTGTATGAGGGCCGTGAAAAAGTCGCGCTCGATACCAGTGCATTGATGCAGCAAATACTGGATCGCTACAACGCTGGCGTACTGGTCACTAACGTCACCATGCAAGGTGTGCAGCCGCCGGAACAAGTGCAGACAGCATTTGATGATGCGGTAAAAGCCGGACAGGATAAAGAGCGCCAGAAAAATGAAGGCCAGGCCTATGCCAATGAGGTAATTCCTAAAGCTAAGGGCGAAGCGTCGCGCTTGTTGCAAGAGGCAGAGGGGTATAAGTCACGTGTGGTGGCGAATGCCGAAGGTAATGCTTCCCGCTTCAAACAGGTCTTGTCTGAGTATCAGAAGGCACCTGCAGTGACCCGCGACCGCATGTATCTGGAAACTATGCAGCAAATATTCTCCAGCACTGGCAAGCTGATGCTGGATACCAAAGCAGGTAACAATATGTTGTATCTGCCACTGGATAAAATGCTGCAGACGCAGGATCCTGCTGCTAAACCGGTAGCGCCAGTTGCGCCTCCTGCCACCGAGCAGATTCCTACCGTTGAAATGCGTTACAGTAAAGATGGGCGATCCAGAGATAGCCGTGATTCTCGTGATCGGGAGACAAGATAATGAGTAAATTAGCTAGTGTATTCGCCTCTTTAGTGGCGGCGCTGATCTTCGCGTATTCGACAATTTTCGTGGTTGATCAAAAGTCACACGCTATCGTCTTTTCCTTCGGTGAAGTGAAATCCGTGATCAGCGAGCCTGGTTTGCATTTCAAGTTGCCACCACCGTTTCAGAATGTCTTGTTTTTGGATAAGCGCAATCTGACGATAGACTCTGCCGAAGCGGATCGCTTTATCACTGCCGAGAAAAAGAACATTCTGGTGGATTCTTATGTGAAGTGGAAAATCACTAACCCTAAGCTCTACTTCGTGAGTTTTGGCAGTGATGAGCGTAAGGCGCAGGATCGTTTATCGCAAATTGTGAAAGCTGCTTTGAATGATGAAATCACCAAGCGTTCTGTGCGTGATGTGATTTCCGGTGAGCGTGGCAAAGTCATGGAGGCCATCAAAGCCAAGGTCACTGAAGAAGCGCGTCAGATTGGTGTTGATATTATTGACGTACGTTTGAAGCGTGTTGATTACGTAGAGCAGATTAATAACTCTGTGTATGAGCGTATGAAAGCCGAACGCACACGTGTTGCGAACGAATTGCGCTCGACTGGCGCGGCAGAATCTGAGAAAATTCGGGCTGACGCTGACCGCCAGCGTGTCGTGATTCTGGCGGAAGCTTATCGCGAAGCGGAGCAGATGAAGGGTGCTGGTGATGCGGAAGCGTCGCAGATTTATGCGCAGGCATTTGGACAGAATCCAGAATTTTATAAATTTTATAAGAGCCTGGAAGCCTATCGCAGCACTTTCCGGAGCAAATCGGATGTGATCGTGGTTGATCCTAGTTCTGATTTTTTCAAATATTTTAAGGGCTCTAATCCTGCCGGTGCGGCTGCCGCGCCAGCGAAAGCGAAATAAGCGTTTCATCCTGACTTACTGACCCAGACTAGCGATCCGCACCTTAACCGGTGCGGATCGCATTTTGTTGCGGTCTTTCTTTTTTTTGAATGTTTTTCATGCCAAACTGGCTTTTACCTGAGAATATTGCAGATATCTTGCCGTCCGAGGCGCGCAAGATTGAGGATTTACGTCGCGTTTTTCTGGATCATTTCCGCCTCTACGGCTATGAAATGGTGATGCCGCCTATGCTGGAATACATCGAGTCCTTGCTGACCGGTGCCGGGCAGGATATGGATTTACGTACTTTTAAACTGGTGGATCAGATTTCTGGCCGCACCATGGGTTTGCGTGCGGATATGACAACCCAGGTGGCGCGTATCGATGCGCATTTGTTGAATCGCAATTATGTGACTCGCCTGTGCTATGCGGGCAGTGTATTGCATACCCGTCCTTCGGGTTTGCATGCAACCCGTGAGCCAGTACAGATCGGTGCTGAAATCTATGGTCATGCTGGCTTGGAAGCGGATGCGGAAATTCATGAAATCGTGATTGGTTGTCTGCAGGCGGTCGGTGTTAATAATGTGCGCCTGGATCTGTGCCATGTTGGTGTGTTGCGCTCCATCCTGGAGCTGGATGCGCGCGCCAAGGCTGACGAAGATAAGCTGTATGCCTTGCTGGAAGCGAAGGATGTGCCTGGTATAGACGCGATCAGTGCTGCCTATGCACCGGTAGTGCGGTCTGCTTTGCTGGCCTTGCCTTCGCTATATGGCGATGTGAGCATACTCAAAACTGCGCGTATGCGTCTGCCGCAAGTGGCGGGTATAGAAAAAGCATTGAGTGAACTCGAAGTATTGTCTAATCTGGTTGGCGCAGATCATGTCATTATCGATCTGGCCGATTTGCGGGGCTACCACTATCACAGTGGTGTGATGTTCAGTGCCTTTGTCAGCGGCTTGCCGAATGCAGTGGCACGTGGTGGTCGCTACGATCATGTGGGTGAGGCGTTTGGCCGGGCGCGTCCGGCGACTGGGTTCTCACTTGATTTGCGTGAACTGGCCAGACTGATGCCGGCTGCGGGGCGTAAAGTCGCCATCCGCGCTCCCTGGAGCCGCGATTCCGCACTGCGTGAAAAAATTAAAGCATTGCGTGATGCTGGTGAAGTAGTTATACAAAGCATGCCAGGTCATGAGAATGAACAAGACGAATTCGACTGCAATCGCGTAGTTGTTTTCGATGGTGAAAATTGGATTCTTCAAAATGTGGACTAAGTGATGTCGAACAATAAAATCGCAAAAAATGTCGTAGTTATCGGTACCCAGTGGGGTGATGAGGGTAAAGGTAAGATCGTAGACTGGCTGACAGATCATGCGCAGGGCGTAGTGCGCTTTCAAGGCGGTCATAATGCAGGCCATACGCTGGTTATCGGCGGCCAGAAAACCGCACTGCAATTAATCCCTTCCGGGATTATGCGTGAAGGTACCGCCTGCTACATCGGTAATGGTGTGGTGTTATCGGTGCCTGATCTGCTGCGAGAGATCGATAAGCTGCAAGCGAATGGTGTTGAAGTCGCTTCTCGTCTCAAGATTTCCGAGGCTTGCCCTGTGATTCTGCCTTATCACACTGCATTGGATGCAGCGCGTGAGGCGGCACGTGGCGCGGCAAAAATCGGTACTACCGGCAAAGGCATAGGCCCAGCTTACGAAGATAAAGTAGCGCGCCGTGCAATCCGCGTGGCTGACTTGTTGAATGCTGAGCGCTTTGCAGAAAAGCTCAAAGAAAATCTGGATTATCACAACTTTGTGCTGACGAATTATCTGCATGCACCTGCGGTGGATTTCCAAAAAACACTGGATGATGCACTGGCTCTGGTTCCGCGCCTGCGTCCTATGGTGGCGGATGTGTCGAGTGAATTGTATGCCGCGCATAAAGCGGGTGCCAGCCTGCTGTTTGAAGGTGCGCAAGGCAGTTTGCTGGACGTCGATCACGGTACCTATCCTTTTGTCACATCGAGTAACTGTGTGGCTGGCAATGCTGCAGCCGGTGCCGGTGTTGGTCCAAACATGTTGCACTACATCCTGGGTATCACTAAGGCTTACACAACCCGTGTAGGTTCCGGTCCTTTCCCGTCTGAATTGCCTACCGATGCAGGTGTCGGTCATCATTTGGCTAGCGTTGGTCATGAGTTTGGTACTGTGACTGGCCGTGCGCGTCGTTGCGGCTGGTTTGATGCAGCTTTGCTCAAGCGTTCGGTGCAAATTAACGGTGTGTCCGGCATGTGTCTGACTAAGCTGGATGTGCTCGATGGCCTGGAAAGTCTGAAGCTGTGCACGGGTTATCTGATCGATGGTAAACCAGTTGACATTTTCCCGGTCGGCGCGGAAGAGGCATCCCGTTGTGTGGCTGTCTATGAAGAAATGCCAGGTTGGACTGAGTCCACCGTTGGTGCTAAAACGATGGAAGCGTTGCCGCTGAATGCGCGCAATTACATCAAACGTATTGAAGAGTTGGTTGGTGTGCCGGTAGATATGGTTTCTACGGGCCCGGATCGCGAAGAAACTATCGTTCTGCGTCATCCGTTTAATTAAGAAAGAAATAAGAAATATGAATACTCCTGAATCTGACGATAAGCACCTGTGGGTTTCCTGGGACGCATATCACCGTTCTATCGAACAGCTGGCTTTGAAGGTGCATGAGTCAGGCTGGAAGTTTGATCAGGTACTGTGTCTGGCGCGTGGCGGTTTGCGTCCTGGTGATATTTTCTCGCGTATCTTCGATGTGCCGCTGGCTATTTTGTCGACCAGCTCTTACCGTGAAGAGGCGGGCACTGTGCAGGGCTCGCTCGATATCGGTAAATACATTTCGATGACTAAGGGTTCTTTGCAGGGGCGTGTTCTGGTGGTAGATGACCTGGTCGATTCCGGCGTCACCCTGGAGCGCGTATTGCATCATCTGCGTGAAAATTTCCCAGGCGTGACTGAGGTAAAGTCTGCGGTAATCTGGTTTAAAGCATGCTCTACAGTAGAGCCAGATTATTATGTGGATCACCTGCCGACTAATCCATGGATACATCAGCCGTTTGAAGAATATGACGGTATCCGTCCGCACCAGCTGAATGCATGGCTGAAAAGAGGCGAGACTGCGTAAGTCTGGTTCCATTTAAAAACAGAAGCTCAGGCTTCTGTTTTTTTATGTGTACGCAAAGGATGTGACGGGGTTCGGCGCGGACAGTTGCTGATGAGGTGTGTGCAAGGATGAGTGCAGGGATGAGTATCGGGCGCAGAATGCAAAAGGCCCGGTCAATTTTCACTGACCGGGCCTGGCAATCTTGGTGCCCACGGAGGGACTCGAACCCCCACACCTCGCGGCACATGGACCTGAACCATGCGCGTCTACCAATTCCGCCACGTGGGCAACGGAAGACAGCTATTATAGGGTAATGTGCGTGGTTTGCACAGGGGGTAAGGGAAATTTTTGCTGCGCGGTGGCAGGGCGCCTGGTGATGCGTGTTGATTTTGTGAAGATTGTGGTCGAAATTTGTGATCGAAATAATGCAAAAGGCCCGGTCAATTTTCACTGACCGGGCCTAGCAATCTTGGTGCCCACGGAGGGACTCGAACCCCCACACCTCGCGGCACATGGACCTGAACCATGCGCGTCTACCAATTCCGCCACGTGGGCAACGGAAGACAGCTATTATAGGGTAATGTGCGTGGTTTGCACAGGGGGTGACGGAAAATTATGCTGCACGGTGGCAGGGTGTCTGGTGATGCGTGTTGATTTTGTGAAGATTGTGGTCGGAATAATGCAAAAGGCCCGGTCAATTTTCACTGACCGGGCCTAGCAATCTTGGTGCCCACGGAGGGACTCGAACCCCCACACCTCGCGGCACATGGACCTGAACCATGCGCGTCTACCAATTCCGCCACGTGGGCAACGGAAGACCGCGATTATAGATTAATTGGAATTGATGTCAAGGCGGTCCGTTGAAAAATGCAAGAATAGTTAGGTAAAAAAGCGTTGCTCCGGTAAACTGTCTGGGTGCACTGCAGTATATTGTTGCTGTAGGCATTTTATTTTATTTTTAGAAATTCATTACATTTGAATAAACATTTATACCCCATTCCAAGTCGGGAAGAAATTCTCGGTATTCTTCGTACAAGTAAGGCTAAGCTCAGTGCTGAGGCGCTGGCGGATCAACTGCATGTAAAACCAGAGGAGTTCGAGGGCATGACGCGACGACTGAACGCAATGGAACGTGACGGGCAAATCAAACTGGGTAAATCTGGCCAATACACTTTGGCTAATCAAGACAGTTTTATTTCGGGAAAAGTCAGTAGCCACCGTGAAGGTTATGGCTTCCTGATCCCCGATGATGGCAGCGAAGACTTATTCCTGCCTGAGCGTGAAATGCAGAAAGTCTTGCATGGTGACCGTGTCATGGCCAAGATCGTTGGTACTGATCGCCGTGGCCGGCTTGAGGGTGGGATCGTTGAAATTACAGAGCGCGCTAATACCCATGTGATCGGCAGATTGCTGCATGAAAATGGCGTATGGGTAGTTGCGCCTGAAGACAAGCGCTTTAGTCAGGACATCCTGCTTGCTGCTGCCCCCGGAAAAGTAAAAGCCGGACAAGTGGTCAGTGTCGAATTAATCGAGCAGCCTACCCGTTATGCGCAAGCGGTAGGGAAGATAGTCGAAGTGCTGGGTGAGATTGATGACCCCGGCATGGAAATTGAGATTGCAGTTCGCAAGTTTGGTGTGCCGCATATCTTCTCTGATGCCGCGTTAAAAGTTGCCGCGAAATTGCCTTCAGAAGTGCTGGCAAAAGATCTGGCAGAACGCGTCGACTTACGCGATGTGCATTTGGTCACCATAGACGGTGAAGATGCACGGGATTTTGATGATGCGGTCTATTGCGAACCTGTCAAAATCGGGCGCAGCAAAGGCTATCGCCTGATTGTCGCAATCGCAGACGTGAGTCACTATGTGAAGCCCAATGATGCATTGGACCATGATGCTTTAGCGCGCAGCACCTCGGTATATTTTCCGCGCCGCGTGATTCCTATGCTGCCGGAAAAGCTGTCTAATGGTCTGTGCTCACTGAATCCGGATGTGGATCGTCTGACGCTGGTATGCGATATGGTCATCACTAAGGAAGGTGAGATCCAGGCCTATCAGTTTTACCCGGCAGTGATCCATTCTGCGGCCCGCTTTACCTACACTGAAGTCGCCGCCATCCTTGGCAATACCAAGGGGCCAGAAGCCGCTAAACGTCAGGCCCTGGTGCCGCATCTGAGCCACTTATATGAAGTGTTTCAGGCCTTGCTGAAAGCGCGTCATGTGCGCGGTGCGATTGATTTCGAAACCACAGAAACCTATATCGTTTGCAATGCTGCGGGCAAAATAGAAAAGATTATCCCACGTACCAGAAATGATGCGCATAAGCTCATCGAAGAATGCATGCTGGCCGCCAATGTGTGCGCCGCGAATTTGCTGGAAACCTATAAACACCACGGTACTTACCGTATCCATGCAGGACCGACTAAGGAAAAACTGACGCAGGTCAGGAACTTCCTCAAGCAAGTTGGTTTGTTCCTGGGTGGTGGTGATGCGCCTAAGGCCAGCGATTATGCAGCCTTGTTGGAGAAGGTGAAGGGCAGGCCAGATGCGGCCTTGTTGCAGACTATGCTGTTGCGTTCTATGCAGCAAGCGGTCTACAGCCCGGATAATATCGGCCATTTTGGCTTGTCGTATGAAGCCTATGCCCATTTCACCAGCCCGATCCGGCGCTATCCTGATTTGCTCACGCACCGCGCGATCAAGGCCATCCTGCAAGGTAAGACCTACGAGCCTAAAGGGATAGATACGACTTTGCTGAACACCACCATTTCGAATGCAGCGCGTAAGCAATTGCAGGCGGATAAAGCGGCAGGTAAGCAAAAGGTGGAAAAAGATCCAGGTATCTGGGATATGCTGGGTACCCATTGCTCTGCCAATGAGCGCAGAGCGGATGAGGCTTCGCGCGATGTGGAAGCCTGGCTGAAGTGCTATTACATCAAAAACAAACTGGGTGAAGAGTTTATCGGCACGATTTCCGGTGTCACCCAGTTCGGTATCTTTGTTCAGCTTGATGATATCTATATCGAAGGCCTGGTGCATATCACCGAGCTTGGTACGGATTACTTCCAGTACGACGAGGCGCGCCATGAATTGCGCGGTGAGCGTACTGGTAAGCGCTACCAGTTGATGGATAAGGTAAAAGTACAGGTCAGCCGGGTGGATCTGGATGCACGTAAGATAGATCTGAGTATCGTCCAGCCTGGTTCGCAGGCAGGTGTGGCCGGTGTGCGTGGCAAAACCAAGTCCGGATCTGCAGCAGAGAAATCTGAGCGTCCTTCCAAAGCCAAAGCGGCTTATGCGGCTGAACCGGTGGAAGTACGCAAAGCGCGTTCTGCGCCTGCAGGCAGAGCACCTAAGGCCAATCCTGTTGCGCGCAAAAAGAAAGCAGCAGTCAGCAAATCTGCGTCTAAATCCTCACGGAAGCGACGCTAGTGGTAACTCAGGGAGCTGCAGTTCTGTCACTGACCTGACTGCGCTCCCTGTCTAAGAAAAAAAGACGGATGCCTCACATACACTAAGGTGTTATCGCGATTGTCAGAACTCAATGGCCGTAACAGCTTGCATCAGTCTTCATTAAGAAAAGTAAGAAAATTAAGAAAAAAGAGTTTATGAAAAGTAAAATGATTTTCGGCTTCCATGCCGTGACCTCCCGTATTCGCCACGAAGCTTCTTCGGTGGAAGAAGTGTATGTCGATGCTGAACGGCATGACCGCCGTATGAATGATTTGCTGCAGTCTGTGAAGGCGGCCGGTATCCGTATCATTCATGCAGATGACCAGCGTCTCTCCAATATGGTTGGCACGCGCCGCCATCAGGGCGTCGTTGCGAAAGCGGGTGAGTTGTCGCTGGCGCGCAATCTGGATGAATTGCTGGATGCGATTGAGGGGCCACCTTTGTTGCTGGTATTGGATGGCGTGACCGATCCGCATAACCTGGGAGCCTGCCTGCGTGTGGCCGATGGTGTCGGTGCACATGCGGTGATCGCACCGAAAGACCGTGCAGTCGGTTTGAATGCGACTGTGGCTAAGGTCGCCAGTGGTGCTGCCGAGACTGTGCCTTATATCACCGTGACTAACCTCGCGCGTACTTTGCGTGAATTGCAGGAACGTGATATCTGGCTGATTGGCACTGCGGATGAAGTAGATAAAACCATCTACGACGTTGATATGACGGGCGGTATCGCTCTGGTGATGGGTGCAGAAGGTGAAGGTATGCGTCGCCTGACCCGCGAAACCTGTGACCATCTGGTCAGCATTCCTATGCTGGGCTCGGTCGAAAGCCTGAACGTCTCTGTGGCGTCCGGTGTTTGTCTGTACGAAGCGCGCCGTCAACGCACGGTCAAAGCCTAATCAACAGCTCCTGAATCGGGATAGTCCGCGCTGTGCGGACTTTCTCAGGATGCGCTACTATTCCTGCCTGTTTCACTCCAACTTACCCCGTCCCATGTTTAGCCGTTTGCGCGAAGATATCGCCAGTATCATACAAAAAGACCCCGCCGCCCGTAATGCCTGGGATGTGGTGACTTGTTATCCGGGTTTTCAGGCGATACTCATGCATCGCTGGGCTAATTGGTGCTGGCAGCGTGGTTTGAAATGGCTGGCCCGCTTTATCTCGCATCTGGCTCGTATCCTGACCGCTATCGAAATTCATCCTGGCGCCACGATAGGTCGCCGCGTGTTTATCGATCATGGTTTCGGTGTGGTGATCGGTGAAACTGCTGAAGTCGGCGATGACTGCACGATCTATCAGGGCGTGACGCTGGGCGGCACTTCTCTGACACGCGGTGCCAAGCGTCACCCTACGCTGGAGGCTGGCGTCATCGTCGGCGCGGGGGCCAAAGTACTTGGTAGTTTCACTGTCGGCGCCGGTGCCAAGATAGGTTCTAACTCTGTGGTGGTCAAGCCGGTTCCGGCCGGTGCAACGGCAGTCGGCAATCCTGCACATATCATCAAGAAGGAGACGGGCTCGGCAGATTCCGGCAGTGCGCAATTATTTGCGGCCTATGGGGTTACGCCGAACAGCGACGATCCGGTTTCTAAGGTGCTGCATAAACTGATCGATCATGCGGTGTCACAACAGGAACAGATCGAGCAACTGACTAAGGCGATTGCCTGTGCAGGAATACGCATAGACGAAATTACTGAGTGCGAAAAGCTCAATCCCGACCAGATTAACAGTCTGGTCGATTAAATCCGGCCAGTTACTAAGCGGTTCAGTAAGGAGCGGATGACGGGCAGTAATTCGCTCGCATGTAATCCTATCGGTCCGCTTCCTGCCGCCACCAGTTCATCGGCTGCGGCACCATGCGCCCAGCACGCGAATGCAGCGGCATCGCCCACCTCCATGCCTTGCGCCAGCAGGGCGCCACACAATCCAGCCAATACATCGCCGGTGCCGCCCGAGGCAAGTCCGGGATTGCCACTGGGGTTAATCCGGTAATGTCTGTCCTGTGGGCCACAGAGTATGCTGCCCGCGCCTTTTAAAATGATGTGACAGCCAAATCGCTGTGCTAATTCTTTGGCTGACATCGCACGGTTTTGCTGCACCTGTTCAGTGCTGAGAGCAAGCAGCCGTGCGGCTTCCAGAGGATGAGGCGTGAGCAGGGCGGCTGCGGTTCTGGTCTGGAGTAGCGCCGCTAATTCGGGCTTGGTCGCCAGCAGATTCAGCGCATCGGCATCAATCACTACCGGACAGGGATGCTGTAAAGCGGCACGCAGCAGATCTGCCGCAAGCTGTTCTTGCCCCAAACCCGGGCCGATCACAATCACCTGCTTATTGAACTCAAATTGCCTGGCATCCCTGCACATAATTTCCGGGTGTAGCATATCCAGTCTGAGCTCCGTATCCGGCTGCACCAGAAAAATTCGCCCGGCACCGGCAAACAGCGCGGCTCTGGCAGCAAGGATGCCCGCGCCCGCCATACCCGGCGCAGCACCGATGATGGCCACATCGCCAAAGCTGCCTTTATGGGTATAAGCCTTACGCGACAATGCATGACATTCGATTTGTGCAGGATCAGTCAGGCAGGCCACATACCCGCTGTGGGCCACAGCAGCAAGCTGCAGATCATCCAGCAATACCTGACCGGCCAGCTGCTTACCATAACCGGTATGCAAGCCAGGCTTGTTGCCAATCAGACTTAAGGTGTGCGTGGCAGCGATGCAGCAGCCAGCTGCGCCACCTACAATTGCACCGGTTTCTGCGTGTAGGCCACTGGGCACATCGATGGCCAGCACTGGGCAGCCGGTTTGCGCGGTGTAGTTGTTTATCTGGGCTACCAGTTGCGCTGCAGCGTCAGTGATGGGCTTATTCAAGCCTATGCCGAACAGGCCATCCACGATTAACTGATAGGCCGGCTGGTCGGTTGAGGGCACTAAGGAGACATCGGCAGGCAGATGTTGTATCGGGGCGTGTAAGGCCTGGTTCAGTGCCAGTTGTGCCTCCGGTGAGCGGGCGGCATCTTCGCCTATGCGGATCATATCTGTGGTGTAACCAGCAGCACTGAGGTGAGCAGCTGCTTCCATGGCGTCGCCGCCGTTATTGCCGGGTCCGGCGATCAGCAGCACCGGGCCTTGACCGGGCTTGATGAGTGTCAGTGCCTGGCTAAAGATCGCTTTGCCCGCCAATTCCATCAATGACGGCTGGTGTCTGTCGGCCTTGGCATTGCGCTCCAACATCTGGATTTGTTGGATGCTGAATAAACGATCTGATTGTTGAGGCTTCACCTGCATGATGGCCTTACTTCGGTTTGGGCAGCGGGATGGCTTTATCTCCGCCGTACATCATAGCATTCAGACCTTGCTGGAATAATTTTTCTATCGGCGTTTCCAGATAGGGCATCAGCAGCGTCAGCATCAGAAAACCTACCCCTATCGTAATCGGAAAACCTATCCCGAAAATGTTCAGCTGAGGCGCTGCGCGGGTCAGGATACCCAGTGCGATATTGGTGATGAGCAGTGCGGCAACAATGGGCAGCGATAATTTGAGGCCGGTAATGAAAATCTGCTCGCCCCAGATCACCAGCCTATACATGCTGAAGCCCGATTTCAGATCGCTCGCAATTGGAATTGTGCTGAAACTTTCCACCAGTGCGGACAACATGGCCAGATGCGCATTCAGCGCCAGAAATAATAAGGTCGCGGTGAGCACCAGAAATTGCGAAATCGCTGAGTTTCGCCCTTGCGTCATCGGATCAAAGAAGGTTGCAAAGCCCAGGCCCATCGTCATACCCGCGACCTCGCCAGCCATTTCTATGCCGGCAAACAGGATGCGCATCACGAAACCCATGGCCAGACCGATCACAAACTGCTGCGTCAGTATCAACATACCGGTTAATGACAGCGGATCTGCCCCCGGCAGCTTGCCTATAGTCGGTGCGACGATCATGGCGAGTGCTACACCCAGCATGAGTTTAATTTGCATGGGTATCGCGCTATTGCCGAATGGCGGGGCAACAGCAATTAAGCCGAGTATGCGCGTCAGTGGCCATAGAAAAGCGGTAATCAGCTCGATCAGCTGCTGACTGGAGAAGTTAATCATCCCGTCTCTCTGTCAGCTCAGGCTGCCATAGTGGCGATGCTGGTCAACATTTCGCGCATGTAATCGAGCAGTATGGACAGCATCCAAGGGCCAGCCACGATCAGGGTGACGAAGATGCCGACCAGTTTAGGAATGAAAGATAAGGTGGTTTCATTAATCTGGGTGGCCGCCTGAAAAATACTGACGACCAGGCCTATCGCCAGCGCCACCAGTAACAGCGGCGCGGACACCATCAGCATGACTTCCATCGCATGCCGGCCCATATTCATGACGGTATCTGGAGACATGACTTCCTCTAGTAAAAACTTTGTGCCAGCGAGCCTATCAGCAGCGCCCAGCCATCTACCAGCACAAATAGCATCAGCTTAAACGGCAGTGCGACGATAGAAGGGGAGACCATCATCATCCCCATCGACATCAGTACACTGGCCACCACCATGTCGATGATCAGGAAAGGAATGAAGATCGCAAAGCTGATCTGAAATGCGGTTTTTAATTCACTGGTGACAAAAGCCGGAATCAGCACGCGCAGCGGAACTTGCTCCGGACCTTGTAATTCCGGGATGTTAGCCAGTTTCACATACAGCGCCAGATCGGTCTGGCGGGTTTGTTTCATCATGAACTCTTTGAGCGGTGCGGCGCCTTTGTCTAAAGCTTCAGACATGCTGATTTTGTTTTCTGAAAAAGGCTGATAGGCGTCGGCATACACTTTGTCCAGCACCGGTCCCATCACAAATAAAGTCAGAAACAAGGCGAGTCCGACCATGACCTGGTTTGGCGGAGCAGATTGGGTGCCCAGTGCCTGACGTAACAGCGACAGCACGATGATGATGCGGGTGAAGCTGGTCATCATCAGCAAAGCTGCAGGTAAAAAACTCAGCGAAGTCAGGAACAGAAGAGTCTGCAGGCTCAATGAATAATTCTGTCCGCCACCGGCAGCTGGTGTGGAGTTGATAGCGGGCAGCCCGCCACTATTTTGGGCGAATACCGTGTCCGGAAAGAGTAGCAGGAATGAGAGCGTAAACAGACTCAGACACAGACTCAGAAACAGACTCAGACGTGGTACGGGATAGCGTAGCAGTTTCATGCAGATTATGTTTGCGGTGGGCGTGACTCAGCAGCGGAGCTGGTTTCATTCCGCTTAGCGATGGTTTTTTGCAGCCAGTTTTGAAAGGCACCCGTGTCGGTGCTGCCATGCTGTAACAGCTCTTCCTGTCTGGCGACCTGGCCCAGCTGATTAATGCTGTGTGCGGTGACACCGAGGACCATCCATTGATCGCCTATCTCTACCACCAGAATGCGTTCACGCTGACCAAGATTGAGTCCACCTACAATTTTCAAAGCCAGCCGGTTTTGCTGGCCAACCGGTGTGATACGTTTAAAGGCCCAGGCGGCCGCAAACATCAGGCCCAGAATAAACAACAGCGCCAGGATGATTTGCAGGAAACCGGTAGTGGGCGCAACAACCGCATTGTCGGCAGCCTGACTCAGGGCTGGCAGCATCAGAATCGACAGCAGGGAAGGGGAGAGTTTCTGCATTATTTATTGAGTTTTCTGATGCGTTCAGCAGGCGTTACGATATCGGTCAGACGGATACCGAACTTATCATTCACCACCACCACTTCACCCTGGGCGATCAGGCAGCCGTTGACCAGTACATCCATAGGTTCACCGGCCATGCCATCGAGTTCAACCACTGAGCCTTGCGCCAATTGCAGCAAATTTTTAATCGCAATCTTGGTGCGTCCAAGTTCAACCGTAAGCTGGACCGGAATGTCCAGAATGAAGTCAATGTCATTGTGGGTTTCTATACCACTGCTTTTATTGCTGAATTCGGTGAAGATGGCGGCACTGGGTTCTGCTTTTGGTGCTGCGCTGGATGCTGCTGCAGCAGCTTCAGCCTTTTCCTGCTCGGCAATGGCTGCGCCCCAATCGTCTTCACTGATGGGTGTGTCTGCGCTTTCATCCATGATTTTCTCCTTGTGCTACTTCCTGTACGCTGGAGCTGAGCAGCTTTTCCACGCGTAAGGCATATTGACCATTAAAAACACCATACTTACATTCCATGACCGGGGTGCCGTCCACTTTAGCTGAGATGATCTCAGGCACGCTGAGCGGTATCACATCTCCCTCTTTCATATTCAGGATGTCGCCCAGTGTGACGCGGGTGGTACCCAGATCTGCCACCAGTTCGACTTCTGCAATCTGTATCTGCTGCGTCATCAGACGTACCCAGCGTTTATCCACTTCCAGCGTTTCACCTTGCAGGCTGCTGGTCAGTACATCGCGGATAGGCTCTATCGTCGAGTATGGCATGCAGATATGCATTTCGCCACTGACTGGCCCCAGTTCTATCGTGAAGGTAGTGGAGACCACTACCTCATTTGGGGTAGCAATGTTGGCGAACTGCGTGTTCATTTCTGAGCGTATATATTCAAATTCAATCGGATATACGGGTTCCCAGGATTTGGAATAGGTTTCAAAAATGATTTCCAGAATACGGTGAATGATCCTTTGTTCTGTCTGGGTAAAGTCGCGACCTTCCACCCTGGTATGGAAGCGTCCATCACCGCCAAACAGATTGTCCACCAATAAAAATACCAGTCCCGGGTCGAGCACGATCAGCGAAGTGCCGCGCAAAGGCTTCATGTGCACCAGATTCAGATTGGTTGGTACCACCAGATTGCGGATGAATTCACTGTATTTCGACACGCGCACTGTGCCGACGGAAACCTCGGCACTGCGACGTAAAAAATTAAATAAGCCTATGCGTAACAGACGTGCAAAACGTTCATTGATGATCTCCAGCGTCGGCATACGGCCACGCACGATACGCTCTTGCGTGGCGAGATTGTATGGGCGGACACCAGAGGTGTCCTCCTGAGAGAGGGAGTCATCCTGATCTCCCGTGACACCCTTTAAAAGGGCATCAACTTCTTCCTGGGAGAGAAAATTGTCTGACATGATGCTTATTGAACGACAAATGAAGTGAAGAACACACCGCCGACTTTTTGCGGATCGCCCTTAGGTGTAAATGGCTGAGAAGTTTTCTCAACGATTTCTTCCACCAGTTTTTCTTTGCCCTCAGTTGAAATGATTTCGCTTGCTTCTTTACTCGACAACAGCAACAGCAGGCGGCTACGCACTTGCGGCATATTTGCTTTGATCAGATCAGCCTGATCCTGGCCTTCAACCTGCAGTGTCATGGTCACCTGCAGATACTTATCACCTTCAGTCGACTGCAGATTGACAGTAAACGGTTCCATAGGCAGGAAGACCGGTGGCTTGGCCGCTTCCACTTTGTGTTCTTTTTCTTTATTGGCTGATTTTTTAGACAAAAAGAAAGCAGCTCCACCACCTACACCTGCCAGCAAAACGACTGCAGCAGCAATGATGATGATCAGTTTTTTCTTTGATTTGCCGCCAGCAGCGGGTTCACCGTGATCCGGTGCTGCTTTCGCAGGAGCTTTCGCCATGTTCTTCCTCTCATCTGGCAAGACGTGCCACGATTTTCTCTATTATCCGATATCGAAGGCATGCGTGAACGGTGAAACAGAGGGGGGAAACTCCCTTAGCTCAGGCTTATCCTGGCGTTGACTGTTTGTTGCCGCTACCGATGACTGGTTCGTATGCCTGCGTATCGCTTCAGGTTCTTATTTTACCTGTTTCACTGGCAATATTTCCAGTTTGCTGCTCAGGCAAAGGTATCTACTGCTCCCGGATTGGTTCTGGCTCTGCCAGCTGTTGTTGTACTACGCGTTGTTTCTGCATCATTTCGCACAATTTCAGAGTTCCGGCGCGGGCTGTTTTCTGGCTGGAAGCCAGTATTTGCCTGCTGTTGACCCTGTCCTTGGCTTGATGGCGACGACTGGGTCTGCACATTAAATCCCGCCAATTGCATACCCGCATCATTCATCATGTCGCGCAGCTTGGGCATAGAGGCTTCCAGAGCCTGTCTGACTTCAGGCTGGGCTGTAATGAAAGTGGCATTGGCCTGATCCTGATTCAGACTGAGTATGATTTTCAGCGGCCCCAGCTCAGGTGGATTCAGAGACAGCTCCGCCTGTTGCAGCTTGCTGGCTGCCATGCTGATCACATGCTCACCGATTGCCTTGTCCCAGCCAGACTGATGCACACCAACGGGAATTTGCACTGGACGGACGGCTTGCTCCGTCTGCACATACGATGCAAATCCTGGGCTGGCTTGGGTCACTGTAGCCGGGATTGTAGTTGTGTTCTGCTCTTGGCTGATGCTGCGCAGAGTATTGGCGAAGGACAGGCGTTCTTCAGTTTTTTGTCCCGCCGCGCCGGCTTGCAATGCAATTGACTTGTCATCGACTTTATTCTGCTTCAGGTCAGACAGTGAGTTTGCATCGCCTGGGATAGTTTTTTTCATTGTGCGGAGTGGCTCGTCCAGACCTTTTTCAGTCACGTTGTCAGGTCGCTGGCTTGCCTGTCCGGCTGCAGCCAATGCTGCCGCCGTCAGCACCTGATTCTGTTTGGCGGTATCGCTGATGTCAGTTCTCAATGCCTGTCCCGGAAAGGCCAGCGCAGAATTAATGCCCGCATCAGGGTTGCCAGGGTCAGCGATCAGTTTGCCTGGTTCACGCATAGCTTGCGCAGTTGCCGGTGTCAGGGCTGAGATGGGTGTCAGTGAATCGCTCTTGTCTGGCTGGCCCGGATCAGCAATGAGCTTGCCGGGTTCACGCATCGTTGGAGTGGTTGCCGGTATCAGCCCAGAGACGGATGCCAGTGAACGGTTGTTCTCTGGCTGGCCCGGATCAGCAATGAGCTTGCCGGGTTCACGCATCGTTGGAGTGGTTGCCGGTATCAACGCAGAGACGGATGCCAGTGAACCGCTGTTATCTGGCTGGCCTGGATCTGCAATCAGCTTACCGGGTTCACGCATGGTTTGTGCAGTTGCCGGTGTCAGCGCTTCAGTGCCGGGTACTTCAGCAGCAGGCATCAGTTGTTGCAGCAAACTGGATAAGGCGGTCGCTTGTGGTGTTGGTGGCGTATCGTCTTTTTGTTCTTCATCCGCTACCTGTTTGGCGTTGCCGTTTTCTGCCTTATTTTCAGTAGCTGTGCGCGCATTGTTTGTGGCTGGCGCTGGCTGCGATACAGGCGTGGATTTGGCCGTTTGCTGGTTTGCTAATTCCTGTCTGAATTGCTGTTGAAATGAAGTGGCAGAGGAGGTCGGATTGCTGCCTGATTTGCTATTGCCCCCAGCGGTATTCGTGGGTAGTAAATCGGCGGCTGACTTGATAAACGTGGTTTGCATGATCCGGCTCATTCAAATCTAATACTATTGTTTATAAAAATAAGTGCGTGCTGCAAAATCATCGGTTTGTTTCTGGTCCCGCTTACTTTCTTTGGCCTGTCTGATGGATGCGGCACGTTTATCCAGAGTGTTATAAGACAAGCGTTTTTTTTCATTGGCTTGCCAGTTCATTTTCGCCATTTCAATTTTTCGCTCTGCGTCTTTGACCACTAACTTTTGCCCATCAACTGCGCTATCCAGTTTGGCCAGAAAACTCATGAAGTTGCCGTACTGCGTAATATTGATGCCACGCGCACTGGCATCCCTGAATTTTGCATCGTAATCATCCCGGTATTGCAGCAGCAAATTCAGCTTGCTCAGCGTATCTTCATGCGCGCGTATCGCTTTTCCCAGCGTTTTGGCCGCCTCATCGGTATCACGTTCCGCAATTTCAATCAGAGTTTGTAGTGGAGACTTCGCTGCCATAATGATTTCAGTATAGTCGCCTCATAGGAAAATCTAAGCGTTAAACAGAGCCTGAAGTCCCGCTAAGCTCTCGGATATGCTGCATTTTTCCAGAATATTCTGTTGCAAAAATGCGGTAATGTGCGGGTGCAGCCGTATCGCTTCGTCCAGCATAGGGTCTGAGCCTGGCGCATAGGCGCCGACACTGATCAAATCCCGGCTGCGTTCGTAGCGCGAATACAGCTGTTTGAGCTTGCGCGACAATTGCTGATGTTCTGGCGTGGTGATGCTGTGCATGGCACGGCTGATCGATTGTTCAATATCAATCGCCGGATAGTGTCCAGCTTCTGCCAGCGTACGGTTGAGCACGATATGGCCATCCAGAATCGCGCGGGCTGAATCCGCAATCGGATCTTGCTGATCATCGCCTTCAGTCAAAACAGTATAGAAAGCCGTGATAGAGCCGCCGCCTTCCTTGCCATTGCCTGCGCGTTCAACCAGTACCGGCAGCTTGGCGAAAACTGAAGGTGGATAGCCCTTGGTCGCTGGCGGCTCACCGATGGCCAGCGCAATTTCACGTTGGGCCATCGCGTAACGGGTCAGGGAATCCATAATCAGCAAGACGTTATGGCCCTGATCGCGGAAAAACTCAGCGATGGTGGTGGCGTAGGCAGCACCTTGCAAACGTAGTAACGGTGGCGCATCTGCGGGGGCGGCGACCACTGCCGAGCGCGCCAGACCTTCTTCACCCAGAATCTGTTCAATAAATTCCTTGACCTCGCGACCCCGTTCGCCGATCAGGCCGACCACAATCACATCAGCCGTGGTATAGCGCGCCATCATGCCGAGCAGCACACTTTTACCGACGCCGGAACCGGCGAATAAACCCAACCTTTGTCCGCGGCCTACACTGAGCATGCTATTAATGGCGCGCACGCCTACATCCAGCGTGTCGCTGATAGGTGCACGTTCGAGCGGGTTGTAAATTCTGGCTCCCAGTGGCGCACTGACTTGGGTATTGAGTGGCCCCAGGGTGTCAAGTGGCCGTCCATTGCCATCGACCACGCGGCCCAACAACTGATAGCCAACTGGTAACTGGCGGCTACGGTCATTCGGTCTGCGCTGCGCCTGCTGCGCTGCGGACAGCACTTCGGCATAGACGGGTGCACCCGGCGTCACACCATCCAGGTCACTATGCGGCATCAGGAACAGACGATCACCATCAAAGCCTACCACTTCGGCATCAATGTGTGAGCCGTTCGCCAGATGGATGGCACAGGCGCTGCCGACTGGCAGGCGCAAACCAACTGCTTCCATCACCAGACCGGTCACTTTAGTGACGCGTCCGGCGATTACCAGATCGTCGGACGGACGTATGCCGGACTGGCTGGTTTTCAGCAGCGATTGCCACTCATGGGTCAGGGTAGCTTCCATCTGTTTCAGTCCGGTGCCTGCAGTTGTTCGGTGATGTGCGCACTTAGTTTTTGCCAGCGGTTTTCCAGACTGGCATCAATCACGTTTTGTGGCGTCTCTATCATGCAGCCACCACGGGTGATTTGTTCGTCGGGGCTGATGCGCCAGCCGATTTGTTGCAGGGCAGGGGTGAGTAATTCCTGTACCTGAGCCGCATCATCAGGATGTACATGGATCTGGGTTGCCTGTTGGCGCGATGGCAGTTGAGCAATCGCATCTTCAGCGATACGCAATATGACATCCGGCCGCATCTCAATTTGGGTTCTGAGCATGGCTTGCGCCAGATCCAAGGCCAGAGCCAGCAAGTCTTTACCGGTTTCCTTGCCCATGTGTTGCAGCTGTGTGCTGAAATTCGCGGCCAGCTCTTGTAAATGCTGTAATTCCTGCTGCATCTCTGTACGCGATTCGGCATAGGCCTGCTCTTTGCCATCCAGGAGTCCTTGTTCGAATGCGCTTTGATACGCATCCTGATAAGCTTCCTGGCGCGCCTGTTGTCGCACCGCTTCCAGTTCTTCTTCTGTCAGCATAGGAACCAGCGGGACTTCCGCAACTGGTGCCGGGATGGGATCCAGCTCTATTTTTGGATGTTTATCCCCGAACGAAGTCAGCTCCCAAGGGCGGAAGGCGGCCGGATCGAGGTTGTGGAAAATACTAGACATACGCGTCATCGCCTTTAGAGCCCAGCATAATCTGACCTTCATCGGCCAGACGGCGGACTACCAGCAGGATTTGTTTCTGCTGCGTTTCAACTTCAGACAGACGTACCGGGCCTTTGGATTCCAGATCTTCACGCATCATTTCCGCCGCACGCGCAGACATATTGCGGAAGATCTTTTCACGCATATCCGGATTAGCGCCTTTCAGCGCCACGATCAGCGAGTCGGACTGGACTTCACGCAGCAGCATTTGTATGCCTTTGTCGTCAATGTCCATGATGTTATCGAAGACGAACATTTCATCCATGATTTTTTCTGCCATATCGCCATCGTATTTGCGCAGATTGTCCATCACAGAGGCTTCGTTTTCACCACTCATGAAGTTCAGGATTTCGGCAGCAGCACGCACACCACCGATGGATTTTTTCTTCAGACTTTCATTACCAGTCAGCAGTTTGGTCAGTACATCATTGAGTTCGCGCAGCGCCGTCGGCTGAATACCATCCAGGGTGGCGATCCTCAGCACCACATCATTACGCAGACGTTCAGAGAAATTGTTCAGAATCTCGCAAGCCTGATCGCTTTCCAAATGCACCAGTATGGTCGCGATAATTTGCGGATGCTCATTCTTGATCAGATCTGCGACGGAGGGTGAATCCATCCATTTCAGGCTTTCTATGCCGCTGGCGTCTTTGCCGCCCAGGATGCGGTTGAGCAGGGATGATGCCTTGTCGTCGCCCAGCGCTTTGGTCAGGACATTACGGATATACTCATCCGAATCCAGACCAACGGAAGAGCTGACGTCTGCTTCGGCTTTAAATTCTTCGAGTACCTTGGCAATTTTTTCATGCGGAATGGCGCCTATCGTTGCCATCGCGGCACCGATTTTTTGCACTTCCCGTGGGCCGAGAAACTTCATTACTTCAGCCGCGCCATCCTCACCCAGAGCCAGCATAAAAGTGGCTGCTTTCTGTACGCCGTCATCACTCATTGTTCACCCACTTTTTAATCACGTTAGCGACGATTCTTGGATCGGATTTGGCCAGTTCACGGGCAAGTTCCAGATTCATCTCATAAATAGTAGCTTGTTTTCCAGCAACTTGTTGTTCTTCCTCGCTGGAAAGCTGAACCACGGCACCGTCTTCTTCTGCGGCTGCGGCTTCTTCGGCGATACGTTCTTCCTCGGCGATGCGTTCCGCTTCCTCGGCTTCTGCTTTTGCCTTGGCTTCGGCTTCTTCCTTCTCTTTGTCTTTGCCCATGATCTTGTACAGGATAGGGCGTAAGTAGCCAAAGAACAGGTAAGCCATGACTGCAGCAAGCAATAAGTAACGGCCCAGTTCTTTGGCCAGCTGGATATTCTCTGGTTGCTTCCAGAGTGGTGCATCAATCAGGTTTTCTTTATCCGGACCTACAAAAGGACTATTCGCAACGCTTAAGGTATCGCCGCGTTCTTTATTAAAGCCCATTGCTTCCCGTGCGAGATCGGTAATCTGCGCTTTTTCTGCATCGGTCAACGCACGTGGGATGACTTTGCCATTTTTGTCGGTTTCATTTTTGTAGTTGACTACGACTGCAACCGACAGGCGCTTGACGCCGCCCATGCCTTGCTGTGTGTAGCGTATGGTCTTGTCGACTTCGTAATTAATGGTCGAATCCTTCTGTACCAAACCAGCTGCTGCAGCCTGGCTGGCGCCAGTGGTGGTGCTGGTAACAAGAGGAGCGGTTGCCGGTACCGGTGGCTGATTGGTCAGTGCACCGGGAACGCCGGATGGATTATTGTTTTTGTTAAAGGTCTCGCTGGATTGCTGGCTGCGTATGGTCGACGCTTCCGGTGGCGAGTTAGGGCGATAGCTTTCCGCTGCCTGCTCGCTTTTCGAGAAGTCGATATCGGCGGTTGCTTCCGCATGCACATTGTTCGCTCCAACGATAGGGGCGATGATGGATTCCACCCGCTTGATAATGTTTTGCTGGTATTCCTGTACGTATTTCAGTTGGGATGGGTCCAGGTTAGCACCTATACCCTGGCGGTTCATATCAGATAGCAGGGTGCCATTCTGATCAACGATTGATACGTTCTTAGTAGAGAGTTCCGGTACGCTGCTGGCAACCAGATGCAGAATCGCGCTGACCTGCTGCTGGTCGAGATTGCGTCCCGGGTAGAGGTTCAGTAATACCGACGCAGTTGGTTTTTGCTGGTCGCGGATGAAGACGTTTTGCTTAGGAATGGCCAGATGCACGCGCGCCGCCTGTACGGAGGAGACCGCCTGGATAGAGCGTGCCAGTTCACCTTCAAGAGCACGTTGGAAATTGACTTGTTCCAGAAACTGAGAAATGCCCAGCTTTTGATTTTCCATCAGTTCAAAGCCTACATTGCCACCCTTAGGCAGACCCTGCGACGCCAGCTTCAGACGTGCATCATGTACTTGTGCGGCCGGTACCAGGATTGCATTACCGCCATCCGAATACTTATAGGGCACATTCATCTGCTGCAGCGATGCCACAATCGCACCGCCATCACGGTCATTAAAGTTGGAAAACAGCACCTTGTATTCAGGTTGCTGTCCCCAAAGCCACAATCCGGCCATGATGGCTATGATCAGGGCGGCACCGCCGGATAGCATCGCGATGCGTATGCCCGGCGTTTGTGGAATACCGAACACGCGTGGCGGTTCAGCAACGATCTCTTCCGGATTCAATAATGTGTCAGCTGTGGCCATACTTTACTCCAACCGCGGCAAAATCAATAAATTGTGGGTACATGATACTCGTCAGCTTAAGCGTTAATGGTTGATGGCAGCGGTTTTACGCTTCGCGCACCAAACCAAGATGGTTTTTCTCTGTTAGCTATTTTGCGTTAACCGAAAAAAAATGATGTCCCGAATAAAGGGGATTTTCCCTGCTTACTCTGGCATATGCAGCAGACGGAAGCTGGTAACTTATTGCATGGGACATTCTTTAATGACGCTCAGCGAAGCAGCTCATCAGCGTGGATGCCGGTTGTTTGCTTATGCAGTAATCCGGTGACTGCCTGTGGCGGAGTTGATTAAGCTGAGTAAGCTGACAGATTGAATAAAGGAGTTGATATGAAACTCGCAGGCATAGATAGCAGCCGCATTGATGCAATGGTGGCACAGTTGCGTAATGCAGCAGCGAAAATGGAGGCTGGCGCTGGTGTGAATCTGGCTGGCGCCGCGACAGGGGCGGCGGCAACGACAGCGCCACAAAAACTGGATTTTGCGGATGCCTTAAAGGCGTCGCTTGATCAGGTGAATGAGGTGCAAATGAGTTCTCAGGAGCTCGGGCGTAAATTTGCGTTGGGTGACGATAAAGTCAGCCTGTCCGATGTCATGATCTCTATGCAAAAAGCAAATATCTCGTTTCAGACTACGGTACAGGTCAGAAATAAACTGGTGACTGCATACCATGACATCATGAGTATGCAGATATGAATGATCGCGAAATTGACAGGAAAGGCGAGGGCGGATCAGCGTATGCCAGTTAATTTGGAATTGCGCTCCCGCTCCAGTTTCATAATGTAACGTTGAACGCTGGCCAGTACTGCATTGGACAGGTTGATGAACTGGCAACCTACACGGCGGTTCGATTTTCCATTCAGCAAAACCAGCTCCTGAGAGTTTCTGACCTGCAGACTCACATCAACCAGGCCGATAGTCGGCAACTCTACTTTGCAATGATCGTAGGTCGTGCCTACGGTCACATCCAATAGTTTTTTCTCATCCAGCACAGCAATGCCACCACAGCTGATGTCCACTAGCGTCAGCTTCAGCGTTTCTATCCGGCCGTCCACTTCAACCGGGAAATTAGCCTTGATCGGAGTGGAGAGTGGCGTATTGATGCGGTAATACTCGCGCCTTTGCAGGCGTATCAACGTGGCAGGAATCGGAAATTGCAAAGAAGGCCGGTTCTCAAAACTCGAAATACTGACTTTGTTTGCAGAGAATTGTATGCCTATCTTGTCCAGCAAGCCTTCAAACGAGATACGGTTTGCTTCCGCAATACGCTGGTTCGCCAATTGACCAGGTGCACTGTCCACGATGACCAGATTGGCTGCTTCGTCGATATGCAGAATAGAGGTGATAAAAACCTCAGCCCCCCCGTTAATCAGCATGCTGATTAACTGATTACTGTCACTTAGCCCGCGTAGCAGTGAAATAATTTCCCTGCGGGACTCGACTTGATAGGGACTTTGATTCTCTGTCCCAAGTGTGGGGGTAAGTTGCATATTTGTGTTGTTATTGTCAGTAAAATGAATGCGTACAAAAGTCAGTGCGAAGTCAGCGCGGGTAAATATTACTTTTTGTTGATTCCGGACTTTTCGGCTTCGATATGGTAAAGCCAAGCGAGCAGTTCTGCAACTGCGCGATACAGCTCTGGCGGAATATCCTGATCCAGCTCCACCCGCATCAGCAAACTCGTCAATTCTTTTGATTCATGCACATGTACGCCATGCTCCCTGGCTTTGAGTATGATCTGTTCCGCAATTAGCCCCTTACCCTTAGCGACAACTTTGGGCGCACTTTCACCTTCCTGGTAGGCTAGTGCCACGGCATTCTTAAGTGGCAAGTGCTGGGACTTGTCATCCATATGGTATCGGTGTGTCTTTTGTCATTAAATTACGCCAGCGGTGGCTGGTGACGCTGGATATTAAGCCTGTAAGTCATTTGCCAGCGGGTTGATGTTAAGTGCAAATCCAAATTTCTCCCCCAATCAGTCTGTCGGTTGAGGTTTATCAGCTGCTGACATCACTGCCCCTGAAACCTGTAGTCCGGATATTTTCATCCCTGCAGCTTCGAGTGCAGAGGTTAAACTGCGCTCATTTGCCGCCAGTGTCAATGCCGATGATTCTGGTGCAGAGATCGCAATCTGTACGGTTTGCTGGTGTAATTGTATTTTCGCGTCCAGCTCACCCAGTCCGGGTAATGTCATGCGCAGGCGGGTATGCCAAATCTCCGGTTGTGGTGTATCAGCAGCAGCCTGATGATGCGGGTCTTTTGTGATCTGCCATTCCAGCTTTTGGCCGGGAAACAGTTCACCGCGCCATTGCAGTTTATCTTGCTCAAGCAGTTGTAGCTGATTCTGGATTATTTGCTTCAATGTCTCTGTATATTCACTTTGCTCAGCATTGGCATGTGGAATAGCCGCCAGCAAATTGTGCTGAGGCTCAGCCTCCAGAGCTTTCTGTTCCAGCTGTCCTTGTGCCCAGGCTGCAATATGCGATTCATAAAATAAGCCACTTTGCGACACCGCCTTTTCCATGACCCCTGCCAATGCAGCTGGTTTGGCTAAGTCCTGAGCATTACTCAACAAGGGCTGGGCAGAAAGAAGCTCTGCTCCGGACATGGGTTTACCCTTGTCTGTTAGTCGTAACAGAATCTGACTCAGCGGGCTGAGTTGGGTTACGCTGCTGGTTTCAGTCTGAGCCAACTGTAAGCCCAGGCTTGCGCTCAGTTGTTCAGGGCTGATTCTGACCCACTGCGTTTGTTGGCTATTGAGGTCGGTATGCAAATTCAGTGTGTAATGCGCAACGTCCAGCGGCTGAGCAGGATTTTGCAAGCTGATATGAATAGTTGGGGTCAGTGCCAGCAGGCGAAAAATGAGCTTGTCTGCACCCGAAAAACTGGCGGGTAGTCTTAAGCTAGTACTTAGATCACCGATGCGTATGGTAGTCAGCTTATCCGGATTTGTGCCTAGGACTTCCGCCTGAGACGGCTGACCCAGCGCCAGTTGGGAAAACTTCAGATAGGTGTTCTGATCACCTGCTTTGAGTGGCAGGGCAGAGCGGATCGCCTCGACAGCCGAAATGGGTTTGTACAAGCTGTCGAGACGTCCAGGCATGATATTCAGGCCGCGTTACCTGTCCCGTAGGCAGTATTGACCTTCAAGGCGGTATTAGAGCTACGCATCAGTTGCGATAACTCTGCCATCCAGGGCTCAGTGATATCGCGAATTTCCCTGTCATCTGCTAGGATTTTTTTGATGACCCGGATTTTTCTTTCTTTTAATTCAGGGGAGAGCGGGGCAGGCGTATCCGCCGTCTTTATTGCTTCAACTTTCAAAGAGCAATCACTTTCCAATACGCTTAAGCGTTCCCAGTCCCGGTCTCGCGCAGCATTGAGCATCTGATTGGTCAGAGACGCGACATTTTCATACAAGGAGATAATTTCTAAGCTTTCCATTCTGAATCAAGCCTCAAAAACGTGAGTAGGACGTGGTTGTAAAGGGTCATGCAGCATGACGGGTGGCGCATCGGCTGTCGTAGCCTGTGGCGCAATCGCATCCCAGGCGGATTTCAGGTCCCGCAATAATTTTGTTACTTCAATCAATGCATCTTCACTGTTATTCAGGTTGGCCAGCAGCAACTGTCTGGTCATGTATTCATATAAGGCATCGAGATTCAAGGCGATCTCACCACCAACCCGTTTATCGAGGCTGGCTCGCAAGCCGTTATCAATAATCGAAATCGCTTTGGAGATGGATTTACCTTTAGCAGCAATATCGCCGCTTTGCATTTGTACCTGCGCATTATTAATCGCGACAATGGCACCTTCAAACAGCATCACGATCAGTTTATGAGGCGAAGCCGCAATAACACCGGTTTCAACACCTATTTTTGTATAAGCATTCGCGCCATTTGATGATGAACTAAACATGGGAATTCCTTCGCTTAATCTTTTACTTGTTGGTGGTACCGTTTAAAACGTTTATTTGCTGGGTCAGGAAGTTCTGGGTCGCTGTCATAGAACTCACGATTTTATCCAGCGCTGAAAACTGAGCCTGATATCTGGCCTGGGTTACAGCCAGACGTTTGTTGATGGTCTCGGTCTGCTTTTGCAGGTCTTTGATCGAGCTGTTAATACCATTGGTGGCATTGGTGATAGCGCCATTGGCACCGACAAAACGACTCAATGCCGCATTCAAATTAAATGCATAGCCTTGTGAAAAATTTACACTGCCGCGGTCGCCGGTGGAGCCACCACTGATCAGCACTTGTATGCCGGCTGAATCAGAGCCACTGGCGCCGGTCAGGGTTTGTCCTGTACCTATTGCTGCAACGCCGTTTAGAGTACCTGTTACATTTTTCCCCGGTGTACCCGAAGTGACAACGCCAGTCAGCTGGTCGAGCCCTGTTCCTGACTTATTGGTCAGGCTGATATTCGAAGTTGACCCATAGCTGCCCGAGGTCATGTTCAGGAAGCCACTGGAGTCAATTGTGGCATTTATGCTGATGCCCTTAGCACTAAAACCAGCGGTGCCATTGACTGCGGACTGTATCATGCTGGCTAACTGGGTTGCGGTATAAGTACCAGCGGTCAGGTTCACATCAGCAGCGACGCCATCGACGGAAAACGACAGGGTAGTGCCACTGGCAATTGTTGTTGAACCACTATTTAAGTTGAGACTGCCGGTCAGGTTTCCCTGTGTCGCCAATTGTGTAATGTTGACCGCATAAGAACCAGGTTTGGTATTGGGGCCAGCGGCGACAAAACTGGTCAGACTATCGGTTGTTTTGCCAGCTGCCGCAAACAAACCTGCCACATCGCTGAAATTGGCACTCAGCGCCGATTGTAATTTGCCGGAGTCGACTGCAAGCGAGCCGTCTTTTTGGAAAGAGATGCCTATCTGCGCCAGATTGGTCAGACCGCCACCCAGCCCGGCGACTGAGTTCGTCATCACACTGCGTATCTGATTTTGTACAGATTGCACAGTCGCATCACCCAGCAAGGCGCCCGCAGCTTTAGTCGTCGGATTGTAGGAGGTCACTGAGGCGATGGTGGAATTCAGGCTATTGTATGCATTCACAAATGCAGTAATGCCACTTTGTATCTGGGTCGTATTCGCAGTCAGATTCAGGTTGGTGGTGCCCACTTTCTGCGCTGTGATTGTCACACCTTGAATCGCGCTTGACACACTGTTGCTGGCGCTGGTGACAGGAATCCCATTTACCGTCAGATTCGCGCTTTGTGCATTCACAACTTCTTTAAAGTTCTGCGTACCAGCCGGATCATAGTTCATCAGGTTAGCCAGAGCGCTATCACCTGTGGTACTGATTTTCATACTGGAAGTTGCACCGGTCTTGCTGGAATTGAGGACCAGATGATAGGGGGTGGCGCTGCCATCGCCAACGATAGAAGCCTGTACACCGACTTTCGCAGCATTGATGGCATCACGTATACCCTGCAAGGAATTATTGGTGCTGTCTATGGTGACCGTGCCAGTCGCCTGTGTCGCATCCTGATCAAAGCTCGCGCCGGTGTATACGCCGGATGCAGCGGTGCCTGTAATGGTGCCAAACTGAAAACTGATGGTCGTGCTGGCACCAGATCCTATCGGTGTCGTGGTACTCACCTGGCCTGCACTGGAAATTGTTTGTGCCTGCGCGATTTTGCTGACATTGATGTTGTAGCTACCTGCGACTGCCGTGCTGTTAGTGGATGCACTGGCGACCGAAGCATCTGAAGAAGCGGCATTCAGATTTTTAAATGTGTTGACGTTATTGAGTGTGGCAAGCGCGGTTTGTAAAGAACTCAGCGCACCATTAACAGTGCCGAAAGCAGTCAGATCGGCCTGATAGCTAGCCTGCTTCTTGGTAATGTTGACCAAAGGCGTACTCTCAGCCTGCATCAGCTTACTGATGATGCCGCTCACATCCAGTCCAGATCCGACGCCAGTTGATTGAATTGTAGCCACGTGATTCTCCTTAATTAGCCATCACTTTATCAAATCAACGACCGACCCAATCCGGATGACAGAGGGGTATTTATGGGTCAATTTCTGAAAAAGCCATTACGCCTGCTGTTTAATCAGCAGTCCTTGTAACTTATCCAGAGATTTCGAAATTTCAAGTGCTTCTTCACTCGGAATCTGACGTAATACTTGCTTGGTTTGCTGATCGATAATTTTAACGACCACTTTGTCACTGTCTTTATCGACACTGAACTGCAAATCCTGAGAAAGAGATTGAATTGTTTTATTGATGTCAGCGACAGCTTTAGTGACCTGGCTGAGGTCTGGTGCAGTGCCGGACTCAGTTTTGGCGTTTGTAGTGCCTGAGAGTCCATTGGTATTTCCGACACGTTGCGCATCAGAACTGATGTTCACTTTTTCACTGATCAGTTGTCCTGATTGCACTGAACTGCCAATCGATCGGATGTCCATGATCATTTCCTTAAAGTAGTATCCCCCGATCGTGATGACCGGGGGAAAATTTACATCATACTAATTGTACCTGCTGCTGGAGATTAGCCGCGCAGCAGAGCCAACACGCCGTTAGGTGCCGAGTTAGCTTGCGCCAGAATCGCCGTACCAGCTTGTTGCAATACCTGTGCGCGGGTCATATTCGCTGTTTCCGATGCGAAGTCAGCATCTTGAATACGGCTACGTGCAGAAGATAAGTTTTCTTGCGAAGTTTGCAGGCTGGTCACTGCAGAAGTGAAACGGTTCTGGAATGCACCCAAAGAAGCGCGGGAGGAGTTCACAGATTGCAGCGCGGAGTCGATAGTCGCCAGCGCTGAGGTTGCACTTGATGCGGAAGTCAGATCCAGTGAAGACAAACCGCCGCCAACTGTTACAGAAGCAGAGACTGCCGTTGTGCTCAGACCAACCGAAGTTGCACCTACACCCGCAGCAGCGCTGGTTGTACCGGCTGTCAGGCCAGAGGCTGTCAGACCACCAGCTGTACCTGCAACAACAATGTTGCCACCTGTGAGGGATTGCAATTTCAGTGTGCCGCTGGAGCTTGCAGTTGCTGTGACACCTGTTTTTGCAGCAGAGGCATTGATAGCATCGGCGATGTTCTGACCGGCGATCGCTGCTGTCGCACCACTGGCAACCGCGCCGATATCAAAGCCGTTGATCGTGATGCCACCGGCTGACAAACCGGATGTAGTCGCTGCACCACCCGCTGTAACGCTGGTTTCCGAACCATTGGTGACCTGAATACCTTTGGAGCTGCTGGAAGTCAGGCTGACCTGGGCGGATACGGTCGAAGTAGTGGCGCCACTGGCAGTACTTGCAGTCAGACCGGTCAGTGCATCAGTGGTAGCTGCATTTGCAGTTCTTTCGATGGTGATGTTACGACCATCGGAAGCTGACAGATTCACTGCACCAGTGGACGTGTCGTAGGTTGCGGACACGCCGGATTGTGCGGACTTAGCGTTAATCGCTGCTGTCATTTGGGAACCGCGCTCTACAGCTGTACTTGCAGAAGCAACTGCGCCGATGTCAACGCCGTTGATTTTGATAGAGCCAGAAGTGATGGCAGTCAAGCCGCCGCTGCTGACTGCGGTACCGGCAACGCTGTTTGCATTGACGACTGCAGATACCCCAGTGTTGCCAGAAGCTGCATTGATCGCTGCTGCTTTAGCAATCGCACTGCCGTGAGAATCTTTGTAGGAAACGCCGTCAGCACTGGAGGCGCCTATGCTTACACCGTTAATGACCAGGGAGCCTGCGCCGATTGCATCGTTGGTATTCGATGCGCCAGCCAATGTAGCGGAGTAGCTGGAGCTGGAGCCTACACCCAAAGAGCTGGATTTAGCGCTGGCAATCGCACCGATCGTGATCTGATCGTTCGATGTGCCGTTTGCACCAACCTGGAAAGTCTGGTTAGAGAAAGAGCCGTCCAGCAGGTTCACGCCGTTGAAGTTAGATGTGCTGGCCACACGGTTGATCTCAGAGATCAGCTGGCTGGCTTCGTTGTTCAACGCTGCGCGGTCAGATGCACTGTTGGTACCGTTGGATGCCTGAACAGCCAGATCACGGATACGTTGCAAGTTAGAGCCGATTTGCTGTAAATCGCCCTCAGCGGTTTGTGCGAGAGAGATACCGTCATTCGCATTACGTGCCGCTTGATTTTGACCGCTCAGCTGGGAAGTCATACGCTGGGAAATCGCCAGACCCGCCGCATCATCTTTGGCGCTGTTGATACGCATACCGGATGACAGGCGTTGCATCGCAGTGGACAAAGACGCTTGAGAAGAGTTCAGATTGCGTTGTGCATTGATGGACGCAATATTGGTATTGATATATGAAGCCATGTTGATTCTCCTTACCTAAGTTATTCAATTCGGCGTTTGAGCCTCAAACTTTGGTCTGTCTTGTTGACTGTTGCACCGCCGTTGTGAAGGGTAACGGTCAAGGTTTGAAAACTTTTAGGAAGTTACTGCAAATAAATATTATTTTTTTTGCTTAAGTTTCTCTGTATTTTCCGCTCTACGACAGTTTTTTAAAATACTTTAGGGTAATTTAGACTGTAATCTTGCCTCTGTTTTGCTGATTAAAAAGAAATTTTCTCGATAAAATGAGGGCGTCAAATTGGCTTCTTGCGCATATCAGCTGTGATTTCCACGTTGCATGATAGGTGTTGCAGGGAATTTTGCTACATTTTCCGTGTCAGGACTTGAAAGAGGTAGTTATAGTGAAAGCAATTAATCCGCAGAAATTTCTGTCTGAAGCCAAAGCAAGTCTGAAAAATGGCGATGTAGTCCATGCCGCCGAGCTCTGCCAACAAATTACCGCACGCTATCCCTTGAATGCGGATGCCCATTATCTCTTGGCAAAAATAGGTATACAGCAAAGTAGCTTTGAAGCCGCCTGGCATGCATTGCAACAAGCCTTTGAAGGCAGCGTTGCGGCTAAGGTCGATGCCGATGCCTGTTACGACTTAATGAACGCGCTGATTGAAGTAAAGAACTTTGGTTTGCTCGAAAAAGTCAGTGCCTGGCTGACGACGGTCTTGCCACGTGACCCATATGGCTGGGATTACCTCGCCATCAGTCGCATTGAGCAGCAGGATTTTGAACGTGCACTCGAAGTTGGTAAGCGTGCATTGGCGCTGATGCCACAGAATGCCCACATTCAGGGGAATGTGGGCGCCGCGCTCAATGGATTGCAGCGCTTCCCTGAAGCGATACAGGCTTTGCAAAAGGCAATACAGATGGAGCCAGGGCTGGCGAATGCGCACAATAATCTGGGTAACGCCCTCAATGGCAATGGTCAGCAGGAAGAGGCGATTGCTTCTTATTTGAGAGCAATCAGCATCAAGCCTGGAGTGCCTTTCTTTTATAGTAATCTCGCTGAGGTCTACACGGCACAGAAAGAATACGACAAGGCCGAAGACTACTATCGCAAAGCAATCGCAATCATGCCTGATAATCCTATCGCGGTACCGGCATTGATTGATGTGCTGACACTTAAAGGTAAGGCAAAGGAAGCGATTGATTTTGCTGAGCTTGAAATTCTGAATCAGCCACGTAATTCAAAAATTTGGGCTGCCTATGGCAATTCCTTGCAAAGAGCCAGTAAGGCCGATAAAGCACTGGACGCTTATATGCAGGCCCTGGCCTTTGAGCAAGATCCGCAATCTAAATTCAGTCGTAAGATATATAGTTCCTTGTTATTTGTGCTGAATTACCATCCGGATTTACCGGCAGAGGTGATTTATGGTGGCTATGAAGAATTCGAGCAGCGTTTTGGTGCGCCGTTCCGTGGTGAATGGCAGCCTTTTTTGAATCAACGCGATCCGGGCAAGAAGCTGAAAGTCGGCATCGTTTCACAAGCTTTTTACAACCAGGTCTGCCGTTATTTCCTGTTGCCTATGATGGAGCATCTGGATCGCAGCAATATCGAAGTATTTGCCTATTCAGATCCGCCAATGGAAGACGTGGTGACAGATAAATATAAGGCATGTACTGATCATTGGAGAGTAACTAATCATTTATCAGATGCAGAACTGGCTGCGCAGATACGTAATGACGGTATTGATATTCTGATTGATATTGGCGGACATTCGACCGACAACCGGCTTGGCGTATTTGCACGCAAGCCGGCGCCGGTTTCCTTTCACTGGCTGGATTTCGGCTATACCACGGGATTGAAGGCGATCGATTACTACGTGACTGACCAGTACTCGGTGACCGATCACTGCGATCATCTGTTCTCAGAGAAGATTTGGCGTCTGAACGGGCCGACTATCGTATACCGCCCTGATCCCGGCGTACCTGAAATGAGTGAGCCTCCATGCCTGAAAGACGGCATTGTGACCTTTGGCAGCTTGTCGCGCGCCAATCGTATCAATCACAAAGTGATTAAAGTGTGGGCGGCCATCCTTGACGCGATGCCAAATTCACGTCTGGTACTTAATAGCGGAGACTTCCATGATCCTGGTATACAAGATGAAATGGCGAAGCGCTTCGAAGCCTATGGCATAGAGCGTTCGCGTCTGGATATCGGCTATGCATCGCCTTCCTGGGTGCCTTTGCAGAAAATCGATATCAGTCTGGATTGCTTCCCACATAACTCAGGGACTACCTTAATTGAGAGTCTGTATATGGGCATACCCTATATCACATTAGTGGACAGGCCCAGTGTCGGGCGGCTGGGGGCCAGTATTCTGCACGCAGCCGGATTCCCGGAGTGGATCGCAGAAACAGAGATGGAATATGCGCAAAAGGCGCTGATACTGGCGCACGACATAGAGAGGCTGGTGCATTATCGCCAGACGATGCGACAGACGATGCGCGAATCATTGCTGATGAATGAGCCGGCATTCGGGCAGAGCTTTGATCTTGCTTTACGTCAGATGTGGTTACGTTATTGTGAGGATAATCAGGTATGAAAGCGGTGATTTTGGCGGGTGGCCTCGGTACCCGGATTTCTGAAGAGACCCATTTGCGGCCTAAGCCCATGATAGAAATTGGCGGTCACCCTATTTTGTGGCACATCATGAAAAGCTATTCCGCGCATGGCGTGAATGATTTCGTGATTTGCTGTGGCTATAAGGGCTACATGATCAAAGAGTATTTCGCCAATTACTTTCTGCATATGTCGGATGTGACCTTCGATATGCAAAACAATCGCATGGAAGTGCATGAGCGGCATGCAGAACCCTGGAAAGTCACCTTAGTGGATACCGGTGAAGAAACCATGACAGGCGGGCGTTTGAAGCGGGTGGCCCGTTACATACAGGATGAGGAAGCATTTTGCTTTACGTATGGTGATGGTGTCTCGGATGTGAATATCGCCGAGTCTATACGCTTTCACCGTGAACACGGTAAGTCTGCCACCGTCACTGCCGTATTGCCGCCGGGACGTTATGGTGCGCTGGAACGTCAGGGTACACAGGTCGCAGGTTTTACAGAAAAACCACGTGGCGATGGCGGCTGGATTAATGGCGGCTATTTTGTATTGTCGCCCGAAGTGTTGCAGTTGATTCCAGATGACAGCTGCAGTTGGGAGAGCGATCCGCTGAATCAGTTAGCCAGTCAGCAGCAACTGATGGCCTTCGAGCACAGTGGCTTCTGGCAGCCTATGGATACCTTACGTGAAAAAAATATGCTGGAAGAATTGTGGAATTCCGGACGGGCGCCATGGAAAATCTGGTAGCCAGACCGCGTCTGCCTGACCCTGCGTTTTGGCGGGGTAAGCGTGTTTTACTGAGCGGGCATACCGGCTTTAAAGGGGCCTGGCTGGCACACTGGTTGTCTGCGCTGGGAGCGCAGGTGCATGGGCTGGCGCTGGCTCCGGCCACTACACCTAACTTATTTGAAGCGCTGTCATTATCGGGTGTCCGTCATCAATTGACAGATATCCGTGACGCCGAAACGGTCAAACGCAGCTTCCGGCAAGCGCAGCCGGAAATTGTGCTGCATCTGGCTGCCCAGGCCTTGGTCAGACCTGCGTATCAGACGCCGCTTGCAACCTTGTCCAGCAATGTGATGGGAACGGCGCATGTGCTTGATGCGATGCGGTTGACGCCAGGTGTGCGGGTTGGTGTCATGGTCACTACTGACAAAGTGTATAAAAATCTGGAGACTGGTCAGTCTTATCCTGAAACTGCTGAGTTAGGAGGGCATGATCCTTACAGTGCGAGTAAAGCAGCCTGTGAACTGGTGATTGCCAGTTACCGCAGCGCTTTTCTGCAAGAGATGGATATCCGCGTTGCATCAGCAAGGGCGGGCAATGTGATCGGTGGCGGTGACTGGTCGCAGGACCGATTATTACCCGATGCAGCCAAAGCCTGGCAACTGGGGCAGGAAGTCTTGATACGGCGTCCTGATGCAGTACGCCCCTGGCAGCATGTGCTGGAGCCACTGTGTGCTTACCTGTGCCTGGCGGAGTCACTGTGGGCTGATGCGCGCTTTGCAGATGCCTGGAATTTTGGACCGGACAGTGCCGCTAGCGTACGGGAAGTGGTGCAGACTGCGCATGCCGCATTTGGTCATGGTGATCTGCGTTTTGCGACCCAGCCAGAAGGTCCGCATGAAGCTGGCTTGCTGGCTTTGGATGTTGCCAAGGCGAGAGCTGAACTGAATATCTACGGCCGTTGGCAACTGGACGAGTCGGTGCAGCGCACCATGGCCTGGTATCAGCAGTTTTATCAAGGTGTGCCTGCGGCACAGCTGTGTGACCGCGATTTGCAGGATTTTTTGCAGGCCTGAAAGGACAGGACATGGCTCAGAGATTTGAATTGATAGAGACCCCGCTCAGAGATTTACATCTGATACAGCGCCTGCCACTGGGGGATGAGCGCGGTTATTTTCAACGCCTGTTCTGCGCTGAAGAACTTGCCTTGTTTGGCTGGCGTGAGCCTGTACAGCAGATCAATCATACCTATACCAAAGAGAAAGGCAGTGTGCGTGGATTGCATATGCAATTAGCACCGCATGCTGAGGCGAAGCTGATTACCTGTCTGCGTGGTGAAGTCTGGGATGTGGCGGTGGATTTGCGTCTAGGTTCATCCACCTTCCTGCATTGGCATGCGGTGCATCTGATTGCTGAAAAAGCCTGTTCATATCTGATACCAGAGGGCTTCGCGCATGGCTTTCAGACACTCAGCGATGACGTAGAAATGCTGTACTGTCATAGCCAGGCTTATGCGCCGGATAGCGAATTCGGCATCCATGTGCAAGATCCCCGTTTGCAAATCCATTGGCCATTGCCAATTGGCCGACAATCAGAACGCGATCAGCAATTTCCATTTTTAGACCAACATTTTCAGGGAGTAGGGCGATGAATTGCCGACACTGTGGCCAGGCTTTAACGCATACTTTTCTCGATCTCGGTAGTGCACCTCCTTCGAATGCCTATTTGTCTGCGCAGCAGTTGCAGCAGGCCGAGACCTGGTTGCCTCTCAAGCTCATGGTGTGTGAACAGTGCTGGCTGGTACAAACCCTGGACTTCACTGGCCGTGAAAATCTGTTTGATGCCGATTACGCGTATTTCAGCTCTTGCTCGTCGAGCTGGCTGGCGCATGCAAAGCGTTTTGTGCAGGATATGCAGCAGCGTCTGGGACTGAATGCAGACAGTCATGTGGTTGAGGTGGCAGCTAATGATGGCTATCTGCTGCAGTATGTACAGCAGGCGGGGATTCCTTGTCTGGGTATAGAGCCGACCGCCAGTACGGCTGCTGCTGCGCGTGACAAAGGGCTGGCGATACGTGAAGAGTTTTTTGGACTGACACTGGCAAAGCAGTTGGCTGCAGAAGGGAAATCAGCGGATCTGACGGTGGCAAATAATGTGCTGGCGCATGTGCCGGATATGAATGATTTTGTGGCTGGATTTGCGACCTTGCTCAAGCCTCATGGGGTAGCCAGTTTTGAGTTTCCTCATTTGCTGAATATGGTGAACCTGAATCAGTTTGACACGGCTTACCACGAGCATTTTTCTTATCTCTCCTTATTGGCGGTAGAGCGTATTTTCAATAGTCAGGGCTTAAGTGTTTTTGACGTGGAGCAGCTGACTACCCACGGTGGTAGTTTGCGTGTGCTGGCGCAGCGTTCAGATACCGGCCAACGTGAGCGCAGTGGGCGGGTAGATGCTTTGTTACTGAAAGAGCGGGAAGCTGGCGTCGATAGCCTGACTTTCTACCGCAATGCGCAACAGCGTGCTCAGCAAACTAAATATGCCTTACTTAAATTTTTGCTTGCCAGTCGTGAGCAAGGTCTGAAAGTTGCTGCCTATGGTGCAGCGGCTAAAGGCAATACCTTGCTCAATTTTGCTGGTGTACGGGCCGATTTACTGTCCTATGTAGTGGATATCAATCCGCATAAGCAAGGGAAATGCATGCCGGGCAGCCGGATTCCTATCGTCCATGTGGATCATCTGATCCAAGACCAGCCGGATTTTGTGTTGGTATTGCCCTGGAATCTGGAGCAGGAAATCAGTGCGGATTTACACATGATACGCAACTGGGGCGGTCGCCTGGTGTTTGCGATTCCTGAATGGAAGATAGTGTAAGAGGCTGCCTATGATAGAAATTCATCCCGATGCTGTGGTTTCCCGTCTGGCGGATATTGAAGATTCCGTCAGAGGAAGCCGTATCGTACTTGCTGCCCGCGCCGTGATCGATAGTTTTGTCAAAATTAAACCGGCGGGCGGCAGTGGCGATCTGTTGATCGGTGAGCGCAGTGTGATCAATTCCGGTTGTGTGCTGTATACCGGCAATGGCATCCGTATTGGCGCCGATGTGGCGATCGCTGCGAATTGCACTTTCGCGCCTGTGAATCATGCTTATATGGCGCGCGATGTCCGAATTAATCAGCAGGGCTTTTTGCCCAGCAAAGGTGGCATTGTGATTGAGGATGACGTGTGGATAGGCGCGAATTGTGTCTTGCTTGATGGTGCAGTGCTGCGCCGGGGCTGCGTGATTGCCGCCGGTTCGGTCGTGCGTGGCGAGGTGCCAGCCTACACGATACAGGGCGGGAACCCATTGCGGCAATTGGGTGAGCGTGGTGTGCAGGCGTAATCAGGACTGAGGCCTGACAGAACTGGCAGAAAGGATGCGAACACATGGGCAATACATCAAAGCGGGTTGCGACTCTGGTCGGCGGGCATGGCTTCATCGGTCAGCATCTGCATCGCCGATTGGTGGCAGATGGCTGGGATTGCTGGATACCGGAGAAAAATGATCCTGGTTTGTTGCGTCTCGATTTGGGTACAGTGTTTTATTGTGCCGGTGTGACAGCCGATTTCGCGCAGCGCGGGTTTGATTGTGTGGATGCCCATGTCAGTTGCCTCAATCAGATACTGCATGCGGGTGTATTCCGTAAGCTGGTGTATCTGTCCTCGACCCGCTTGTATGACCAGTCTGCAGCAGGTTTGTTAGCAGAATCCGATGCTTTGCAACTGAACCCGCATCATCCACGTCACTTGTTTGATTTGTCCAAAGCATTGGGCGAGTCCCTGTGTTTACAACTTGGAAAAAACAAGGCCAGCGTTGCGCGTTTATCCTGCGTGGTTAGCCAGGATCTGGATGCAGAGGGTTTTCTCGCAACTCTGCTGCAGAAAGTCGTGCAGCAGCCAGTTAGTGAGCCGCTGCGTATCGAGTCTTCGCGCCAGTTTGTACGTGATTATGTGGTGATCGATGATGTGGTATCCGCATTGCTGCATTTGGCCGGGTCGGAAACGGGTGGGATTTATAACGTCGCCAGCGGTACCAATACCAGTAATGCTGCATTGTTTGATGCTATTACGGAGATCACAGGCGTTACGATAGCAGCCACGATTGCCAATAGTGAGGCATATGTGCCGCCCGGGCAGATTTCAGTAGCAAAGATGCTTGATGAATTCGGGTGGACTGCAAGCAGTGTATGCGAACAGTTACCGTCTATGTTGAAAGGAAAAATATGATCAGTCTGCCGGGTATGGAGCGCAGCGGTTTAATGAAATATCTGGTGCGACAGCTGGAACATTTTTTTCCAGATGGTCAGCAGGACTTGTCGGTCAGAATAGACAAAGATCTGGATCAGGCGCTGGCGCGTCTGGAGGTGTGTATCAATGCAGTCAGGATGTGGAGACCAGGCGAATTCGACTACCTGCATTCCAGTCAGTACACGATTTTTTTATATTTTTTGTCGAATACCATATGGCGTAACCGGCAGGATAAACAGCTGTGCACCAAGCTGTTTTATTTGAATAAGTCGCTCAATGGCATCGACTGTTTTTATGAGATCGAATTGCCGGAAATTTTCTTTATCGGTCATTCCGTTGGTATTGTGCTGGCGAAGGCAAGCTACGCGAATTATCTGGTCTTGTATCAAAATTCAACAGTAGGGAAAAACCACGGTGTCGCCCCAGTGCTGCAAGAGGGAGTGATCCTGTATCCGAATACGGCGGTGATAGGACGTAGTCTGGTCAGAAAAAACAGCGTGATCAGCCAGGGAACCAGCATCATTAATCAGGAAACGCCGGGTGATTGTCTGGTATTTACGGGAGAAAAAGGCAAGCTGGAGGTGCGTGCTAATGAAAAGAATATTCTGGCTGATATTTTCAGGCTGTAGTATCTCTCAATGTGATACTGCAAGAAAATGGGGGCTGCGGAAATTTCATTTTGCATTGCTAACTTTGTTTGTAACTGACATCTGCCAGGCACGCCGTGTTAAGCGATAAGTTTTCGGGCAAACCACAAAAACAGCAAGCTTGCCCGAAGTGCTGCTTCAGCTTGCTTTCACCACCCGGTTTTTGCCAGTCTGTTTTGCTTCATACATGGCTTTGTCTGCGCGTTTAATGACCTGTTCCTGAGGTTCACGTAAGCCACGCAATGCCACACCCGCAGAGAACGTAATGAACAGTCTTTGATCGTTGGAAGTAAAGAAGTGTTTGGTCAGTTCGCGTTGTACACGCGTCATCGCCTGAGCTGCTTCTTCAATTTCTGTTTCTGGCATGATGATGACGAACTCTTCGCCACCATAACGCGCGATGACATCAATCGAACGCAGGGTTTGTTTTACGATACGTACCAGATGTACCAATGCCTCATCGCCAGCAGCATGGCCATGTGTGTCATTCAGCTTTTTGAAATTATCCAGATCGAGCAGGGCAACGCAGAGTGGTGCGTTGCGACGGTCAGCACGATCGGCTTCGCGCTCAAAAATATCATCCATGCCGCGACGGTTCAGGCTGCCGGTGAGCTGATCTTCACGCACCAGTTCACTCATATGTGCGAGTTTGCTTTCCAAATCCTTGATTTTTGCCTCTGCCTCTTCGACTTCTTTTTGTGCCGCGACGATGATGTCGCGCGAGCGCAGGGTTTCGCTCTGGACTGCTTTAGTTTCCAGTAAAATCTGGCCGATCACGCCGGTCACTTCATTTGAAGACCTGGCATTGCTGATCTGACTTGCATACAGATCCATCTTGTTCTGATAGGCGCCAGTACTTTCTGCCATCGCTGATAAACGGTCGATAAATGCAGCCATCATGTTCTTGACTGAGGATTTCGACTCGGCGATGCTGTTCTTCAGACTGCCTTGTTTGTAGATGACATCTTTCAGGCTGCGGGTTGCTTCCTGTAAGGCGCGATGATCTATCGGACCTGCAATCAGATTCTGTACCACTTCTATCTGTCCACGCAACCAGTTATCGTTATCCAGCAAGTCATGAATGTTAGTCAACAGCAGGTCGAATAGACGCAGCAATAATTCCTGTTGTTCTGCTGTATCACCACTTTGCAGTTCGATCTGGAAACACAGATGTTTGAGTCTTGCCCCAATCTGATTCAGTTCGTTTTCAGTTTCTGCATCGCGCACCGCCAGTCCCAGCGCATCGGATTCATTGGCCAGCGGTGGATTGGGTTTGAGCAGTGAACTCAAGGCCAGCGTCAGGGTGCGGTATAGCAAGTCTTTCAGCAGTTTAGGGCGATTATCCGCAACGGTAACTTCATCCACCAGTGGAATGTTGCTTGCAACTGTTGCTGGCGCGGGTAAGGGATCGTCAACCAGGCTGATTTGCGGTGCAGGTTTGGTGGTCATGCGCTCGGTGACAGCACGTAACTCGCGCTCGTAAGCTTCCCAGTTGTCATTGCTGACCGCACGGCTCAGACGTTGACCGTAAATCGTGTAGTCACTTTGAGAATTTTGCAAATAATCGGCAAAGCTGCTGAGCAACTTTTTGGCATGTTCAATGCCAGCATCTGGTGTGGCGGCGCTGATTTCTGCAGGTGAAGCAGGTTTGGGCTGAGCAGCAGGTGCTTCTGTACCGGCAATTTCATGGTACAACTGACTATAGGCATCCGGGGTTGGCGCAATCCTCTGTATCGCAAGCTGGCGAAATGTCTCACGTGCGATATCAGTTGGCGTTTTGAATTGCGGATTATTATTTTTTGTTGACATATTGCCCCATCTACACGCGGATGACCAGGTTGCCTGCGAGCCGGCTTATCAATTGGCAAAGCCTGATTGGCACAGGCCAATCAGGGCAGGCGGCATGAACGCGCAGGGTCTGGCAGTATTACTCAACCAGTTGATTTTTAATCGCGTAGTGAGTTAACTCCGCATTGTGCCGCAATTTCATCTTCAACAAAATCCTTGAACGATATTCACTGATGGTTTTTACAGACAAAGATAAGTCTTTGGCAATATCACTGACCGATTTTCCGGAAGCGATCATGGTTAGCGTCTGAAATTCCCGGTCTGACAAGGTTTTATGCAGCGCGTCTTCGTGTTCCTGATTCAGGTTATTGGCCAGTTCCTGGGCCAGTTGAGGCGTAATGTATTTCAGTCCGTTCGCGACCTGACGTATGGCTTGCAGCAGCTCCGTGGTGGCGCATTGCTTGTTAAGATAGCCAGCTGCTCCGGCCTTGAGCGAGCGGATGGCATACTGCTCTTCTTTGTGGATGGAAAACATCAATACCTGCACATCGGGCTTTTCAGACTTAATTTGCTTGAGTACTTCGATACCGTTTTTATCAGACAGTGCGATATCGAGTAACATGACCTTGTAATCAAGTTGTCGTGACAGGCGGATAGCATCCAGCCCTGAGGCTGATTCACCGGCAACTGCAATATCGTTGGTGGCAGCGACTATGCTTTTGATCCCTTCGCGGACTACCGGATGGTCGTCAACGATCAACAATTTAATAGCTGCGTGTTCAGTCATGCATATTTCCGTTTCTAAGTCGGTATCCCTGGCACGGTTTCACATAAAATCGTGAGGGATACAATAATTCCTGGGGTCTGGCGGATTGTTGCCGCGCTGACTGCGCTACTTGCAGTCATTTGATATTCACTTAGTATTTTATAAGGGATGCAGAAGCTGCGGTAAGAAGACGACAATAAATTTGATCTAGTTCGATACATGGTAATGATGAGTAAAGCATTTGTGAAAGAAACTGAGCAGGACGAGGATGATGATTTTGGTGCGCCCGCTATTCCTGCCGGTTCAAAAAACTATATGACGCCACAAGGGCATCAGCGTATGAAAGATGAGTTTTTGCGGCTGATCGACGTGGATCGCCCTGAAGTCGTGAAGATAGTCTCGTGGGCTGCGTCGAATGGCGATCGCTCAGAGAATGGCGATTACATTTATGGAAAACGACGTCTGCGTGAAATAGACCGTCGCATACGCTTCCTGAGTAAGCGGCTGGATGTGGCAGAGGTCGTGGATCCGCGTGTGCATCATGGCAGTGATCAGGTTTTTTTTGGTGCGACGGTTGTGTATGAAAATCAGGATGGGGTGGAAATCACCGTGACCATAGTCGGTATCGATGAATTCGATCCGCTCAATGGCCGCATTAGCTGGATATCGCCGGTTGCACGCGCACTGACCAAGTCACGTACTGGTGACACAGTCATGCTGAAGACGCCAGCCCGGGTTGAGGAGTTGACCATTTTGGACGTGAACTACCCGGCATAGTTATTGCATCAGTTCAGATGATTGCTAAGCTCAAATGAGGTCCTGCCATGTCTATGAATCATAGTCTGCGTATTCCATTAGCTGCGGAAATTCATTCCCGCCCTTCGTTGTATCTGAGTTCGCCGGAGCGCATCAGTCATCTGGCTGTGTTCGCAGGGCAGGAATTTCCGCAAGCCAGTAATGCTCAGTTATTGCAGCAACAGATACTGGCGGATTTATGTGCTTACTTTGGCGTAGCGAACCCCGCCGCTGAGGCCAAATATTTTTTCCACGATTTCGGCCGTTTCCGCCTGAAGTGGGAATGCCATACTGAATTCGCTACCTACACCTTTGTCGATAATGCTCAGACGCCCCCTGCGGGGTTTTCGTTCACATCTCAGGAGTTGTTTGCTGAGACGCCGTTGCACCATGTGCCTCAGACCTGGATTGAAGGCTTGGCAGGCAGAGTGATGGTGGCCGCTCACATAGAGTTGATGAAAGAGGGTATGGAGACCTGGTCAAGTACCAGATTGGATAGTTTGTTTCAGGGCAAAGTACTGGTGGGTAGTGAAGTGTTGGACCGGGGTCAGATCTGGACTGACTTCCTGATTCATGCCGATGGTTATAGCCGGTTTATTGTCAGGGATCAGGGGTTTTTGGGGCAGCAGTCGGGGCGCACAGTCCAGCGTTTGCTGGAAATTGAGACCTACCGCATGATGGCTTTGCTTGGCTTGCCTCAGGCGCAGGCTGCATTGCCCGTGCTGAGTGTGATTGAAGGTGAACTGGTCAGTTTGATGAATGGTATGACGCTCAGTTCGGATGTGCAGCAGCTAGGTGCTGATACCGATGCTGAACAACAAATGCTCACGCAAATCATCGATCTGGCGGCCCGGGTCGAGAAGCTGTCTCTGCAAAACAGTTACCGTTTTTCGGCTTCAAAAGCGTACTTTCAATTGGTGAATGCGCGTATCGATGAGTTGCGCGAACAGCGTATCGAAGGCTTGCCGACGATAGCGGAGTTTATGGAGCGCCGCCTGGTACCGGCCATGCAGACCTGCGAGTCCGTAGTCAGGCGACAGCAGGCATTGGCGGCAAGAATTGCCCATACCAATGACTTACTGCGTACCAGGGTCGGTATTTTGCAGGAGCAGCAAAACAGGAAGATCTTACAGAGTATGAATGCTCGCGCAGCCCAGCAATTGCGTCTGCAACAAGCGGTTGAAGGTTTGTCTGTCGCAGCGATTTCGTATTATCTGGTCGGTTTGTTTTCTTATGTGGGTAAGGGCTTGAAGGCATACGGATGGGCCTTGAATCCCGATCTGCTCTCCGCCTGGCTGGTGCCGGTGATCGCAGTCGCAGTCTGGCTTGGTTTGCGTCGTATGCACAGGCAGTTGCATTGAAAGTGGTTTCGCTGGTCTGGGGCAGGGGGGCTAATAAAAGAAAAGGCCGGTCACATCGAAATGTGCCGGCCTTTTAACTGATGCTGCCTGAAACAGGCAGCTTACCCCTTATCAGCCTGGTTTGCGTGTTTCAACCAGGATCAGCGGTTCATTCGAAGCCGCAGGCAAAGGCTTACGCTCACGTGGAACGCGTGGTGCAGCAACAATGTTGGCCGCTGCCTGTTGGGCTGCGCGATGCTTTTCAGGATCGGTGCTGGCCAGTACCAGGCCAGCTGCGCTCAACATCGCTTGCAGATCAGCCACTGGCATAGATTCCACCTGTTTAACTGGAGCTGCAGTCGCTGCCTTGATTTCAGGCTGTACCACTGGCGCAGGCTCAACTGGCGCAACTGGAGTTGTTGGCGCTGCCGGGGTTGCCTGTGTTACGGCAACTGACGTAAGCGCTTCAACTGCTGCTATTGCTGCCGCTGGTGCTGCTGCCAATGCTACTTCGGCGGCTGGCGCTGTTATGACAGCTTCAGGCGGAGTCACTGCAACTGCTGTCTCTGCAGGAACAATTGCTGCTTCTGTTACTTCAGTCGTTGCAACTACCGGTGCAATCTCAGTAACGACAGTTGCCGCTGCTTCATGCACTTGCGCTGCTGGAGCAAATGTCACTGGAGTAACTGGCGCGTTGACTGCTGCTTCTGCTGCAGTTACAGCAGCAGTTGCCACTGGAGTTGCTTCTGTGGCAGCTTCAGTCTTTGCCTGGGCTGCAGCTTGCTGTTCGATGGCGACGTCAGCGACTGGCACAAAGCTTGCGCCTTCATTGCCTTCGCTTCCTTCGTTTTGCTCGTTCAGGTCGCCTGCTTCGCGCTCACGACGGTTACGGTTGCGACCGCCGCGACGGCGACGGCGACGGCGTTCTTCGCTTTGCTCGCCTTCCGCACTTTCCGGGTTGCTGACCGGAGTATTGGCCGGGATCAGTTCCAGCGGAACCGGGTCTGCATGTTTCTGCAATACTGGCTCTTCCTGCTTGGCCTCAGTCAGCAAGGCTTCTTTACGCTCTTCACGCAGACGCTGCTGACGTTCGCGGCGACCTTCCTGAGGCTCACGCTGTTCACGTGGCTCACGTTCTTCACGCGGAGGTTTGGCAGCTTTAGGTGGACGGCTTTCAGCTGGTGCAGCCGTTTTCGGTGCTTCTGCCTTTTCGGCGCGCGCGCTGGCCGGACGTTCTTCACGCTCTTCGCGATTGCGGCGATTGCGGTTGCGCTGGTTGTTGCGGCCACTGCGTTGACGCTCACGTTCTGCGGATTTCTCCTCAGTCACTTCCGGTGTAACGACTGCAGCTGGCTCGGATTTACCAAACAGGAAACCAAAGATTTTGCTGAAGAAGCCAGGTGTCGGTGTGCTGACAGGTGCGGCCACCGGTGCCGGTGCCACTTCCTTGCGCTCGACGATAGGGGCCTGTTCAGGCGTAATGCTCTTGACGACGGCTTCCTGGCGCGGCTTGACGTCTTCTTTCTGACGCTTGTTGTAGCCGATATCGGTGTCTGCCTGTTCAGCCATGGCATAGCTGGCATGATGATCTTCCAGGCGTGGGTCGTCATGCTTGAGGCGATCCAGTTTGTAGTGCGGCGTTTCCAGATGCTTGTTCGGGATCAGGATCACGGTGACGCGGTGACGGGTTTCGATTTTCAGGATTTCGCCACGTTTTTCATTCAGCAGGAAGGCCGCTACGTCGACCGGAACCTGGACATGGATCGCGGCGGAATTTTCTTTCATCGCCTCTTCCTGGATGATGCGCAGGACTTGCAGAGCGGACGATTCAGTATCGCGGATGTGGCCTGTGCCGTTACAACGTGGGCAGGTCACATGGCTGCCTTCAGACAGGGAAGGGCGCAGGCGCTGGCGCGACAATTCCATCAGGCCGAAACGGGAAATTTTACCCATCTGTACCCGTGCGCGGTCATAGCGCAGTGCATCTTTGAGGCGCTGCTCGACTTCACGCTGGTTTTTCGCGTTTTCCATGTCGATGAAGTCGATCACGATCAGACCGCCCAGATCGCGCAGGCGCAACTGACGCGCGACTTCTTCTGCGGCTTCCAGATTGGTGTTAAACGCCGTTGTTTCAATGTCACCACCACGGGTGGAACGGGCCGAGTTAACGTCCACAGACACCAGTGCTTCAGTGTGATCTATCACAATCGCACCACCGGATGGCAGCGGTACTGTGCGGCTGTAGGCGGTTTCGATCTGATGTTCGATCTGGAAGCGCGAGAACAGCGGCACGTCATCACTGTAGCGTTTGACGCGGTGTACCATGTCTGGCATCACATGGCTCATGAACTGCTGAGCCTGCTCATAGATATCATCGGTATCGATCAGGATTTCACCGATGTCTGGCTGGAAGTAATCGCGGATAGCGCGGATCACCAGTGAGGATTCCTGGTAAATCAGAAATGCGCCGGGAGCCGATTTGCCAGCGCCTTCAATTGCGCGCCACAATTGCATCAGGTAGTTCAGATCCCATTGCAATTCATCGACATTACGGCCTATGCCTGCGGTACGGGCAATCACTGACATGCCGGTTGGCAGGTCCAGTTTGTCCATGGTTTCACGCAGTTCCTGACGGTCTTCGCCTTCTACTCGACGGGATACGCCACCACCGCGTGGATTGTTAGGCATCAGCACCAGATAGCGTCCGGCCAGAGAGATGAAAGAAGTCAGTGCCGCGCCTTTGTTGCCGCGCTCTTCTTTTTCCACCTGAACCATGATTTCCTGGCCTTCGCGCAATGCTTCCTTGATGGTGGCATTACGGACGTCTATCCCTTCTTTGAAATAAGAGCGGGCGACTTCTTTAAAAGGGAGGAAACCGTGACGTTCTTCGCCATAGTTGACGAAGCATGCTTCGAGGGAGGGTTCGATGCGGGTGATGACACCCTTGTAGATATTGGACTTACGTAGTTCGCGACCAGCAGTCTCAATGTCGATATCAATGAGTTTTTGCCCATTAACGATGGCAACGCGCAATTCTTCTTGCTGCGTTGCGTTGAACAGCATACGTTTCATGTTTTACTCCGTGACCTGTTGGTCATCTTTTGTTGCTGCCTCAAGTCGTGAGGCTCACAACTGTACTGATACGGGATGTATGCGAGGACGGAGAATCTGAAGGGATGGGGAATGCCTTTGGCGCAGCAGAATGCACAGCGTACTGAACTACGATACGCAATTATTAATTCAATATCATTCTGCTTCGCGCCTGGCGCGGTAAATCGCTGGAAATGACCGAGTGCACACGTCCCCCGCGTTGTCCTGTATTGTCAAATTTGTGCATTAACAATCGACCACGCCAGGCGATGAGCAACTTTGATGTCAGACCATCTTATTGTGTTGTGTCTGACGGAATCGCTAACTTCCTGCAACTACTATGCGTAAGCACGCTGACCAGCAATTAAGTCATCGTCTCTTGCGCAACTTATCCTGTTTTTTCAAATTCTCTGAGCCAGACCTGTTTTACTGAGCCCGATAACAACATTTGGTTGTTACCCTGACCTGAAAACACGCCTGCATACACATCTTTCCCATCATATTTGCAAACTGGCGAGGCTGATGGGCTTGCCCCTGTGTAAAATAGTCGTTTATTTCTCTTACACTGCCAACAGCGTAATTGCTGAGGCGAAAATGATTATATATTCAAAATGAAGGACTTAGCGACAATTAATCGGGATTTGCATCAAAAACAGGTGCAAAAAGTTTCCCAGAACGATCCTTCAAGCGCGATGCCCCAGGTCAGACTGATCACAATTTCGGAAGAAGAGGCCGGTCAGCGCATCGATAATTTCTTATTGCGTATTTGCAAAGGAGTGCCCAAGAGCCATATTTACCGTGTGCTGCGCTCTGGCGAAGTGCGCGTCAACAAAGGGCGTATCGACCAGTTATACCGCCTGGTGGAAGGTGATGTGGTCAGGATTCCGCCGATACGGGTGGCAGAAACTGTGGCGCAGGTCGTGCCCAAACTCGAATTTCCGATTGTGTTTGAAGATAATTACTTGCTGATTATTGATAAGCCGGCGGGTGTGGCGGTGCATGGTGGCTCAGGTGTCAGCTATGGCGTGATTGAACAATTGCGTGCGTCCCGTCCCGATGCCAAGTTTCTGGAGCTGGTGCATAGGCTGGACCGCGAAACCTCAGGCATCTTGTTGATTGCAAAGAAACGTTCGGCATTAACCAATTTGCATGAACAAATGCGCGATGGCGTGACCGATAAGCGCTATTTCACGCTGGTGTACGGTGATTGGAAAAATGCCAGACAGCATATTAAGCTGGCTTTGCATAAATACTCGACTCCAGAAGGTGAGCGCAGGGTCAGGGTGCAGGCCGACGGTATGGCTTCACACACAGTGTTTACTCTGCAGCGTAAATTTAAAGATTTTGCCTTGCTCGAGGCGGAGCTGAAAACTGGCCGTACCCATCAGATTCGCGTGCATTTGTCCACCAGCGGTTTTCCAATTGCTGGAGATGATAAGTATGGTGACTTTCCGCTCAATAAAGCCTTGCAAAAAGCCAATGCCGAACGTGGTGCCCTGAAACGTATGTTCCTCCATGCGCATCAAATTACCTTCGCCCACCCAGAGACAGGCAAGCCAACGACGGCCAAGGCGCCTTTACCAGCAGAATGCTTAAATTTTTTGCAAAGCTTGCAGAGCGCATAGTTTTTGTCAGAAAAATTAATTGTTTAGTAATGGTATGATCGCTTAATGATGAATAAAACAGCGGTATCGCCGAACGCGATACCGTGCAGAGTAAAAATGGCAAAAAAACAATTTGATCTTATCGTTTTTGATTGGGATGGTACGCTGATGGACAGCACGGCGACCATCGTGAAATGCATACAGGCAGCAGCCAAGGATTTAGGCTTGCCGGTTCCGGATCAGAATGCGGCTGCTTACGTCATCGGTCTGTCGCTGGCAGATGCAATGCAAGTCGCGGTTCCTGGCGTTGATCCTAAATACTATCCACGTATGGTGGAGCGTTATCGCTACCATTATCTGGCCAAGGATCATGAGCTACCCTTATTCCCTGGTGTGCGCGAGATGTTGACTGACTTGTCGCAGCAAGGCTACTTTCTGGCAGTCGCAACGGGTAAAAGCCGGGTTGGCCTCAGTCGTGCGCTTCACACGGCTGATCTGACTGCCGTTTTCGATGCAACCCGTTGTTCTGATGAAACGTTTTCCAAGCCGCATCCGGCGATGTTGCAAGAATTAACAAGAGAGCTGGGGCAGGAAATGCAACGTACCGTCATGATAGGCGATACCACCCATGATTTGCAGATGGCAAGCAACGCAGGCGCTGCTGCTATTGCAGTGGAGTTTGGGGCGCACGATGCCGGCTCATTGCTCAGTCTGAATCCGATTTTCTCTGCTAAATCGATTTTGGAACTGCATCAATGGCTGCAGGAAAATGCCTAAGTTTTACCATTCCACCCATTATTCGATTGAATGACTATGGAAACAGTTTTTATTTGTCAGTCTGACGCACTGGAAGAGGGCGGAAAAGGCGTGCGCTTTTCCGTGATGGCGGGTAGCGATGAGGCAACAGGTTTTGTGATCCGCTATGCGGGTGGGGTGCATGCTTACCTGAATCGCTGTGCGCATGTGCCGGTTGAGCTGGATTGGAATCCGGGCGAGTTTTTGGAATCCAGTGGTTTGTACATTATGTGCGCGACCCATGGCGCTATTTACGAACCGCAAACAGGACATTGTTCGGGCGGTCCTTGCCGTGGTAGTCGCCTGCGTAAGCTGGCAGTGACTGAGGTCGATGGTAAAGTCATTTGGACGCCAGATGATTATGTGCGTCCAGTGTTGGCATAACTGAGGAGGGAGACTATGAGTCAGGAGTTTGGTCCACAAAATAACGCGACTCCCGCTACAGAAAGGGATGTGCAATGGGAGCGCTCGGTGTTGGAGCGTCTGGCATTTGAAAGCTTGCAGGAGCAGCGACTCAGACGCCGCTGGAGTATATTTTTTAAACTGGCTACGCTGACTTTGGTCATGTTTGCCATTTACCGCTTTTCCGATTACACCGATGATGCGGCAGAAAAGCTGGGGCCGCATACAGCATTGATTGATGTTTCCGGTGAAATTGAGTCCGAAGGCGGCGCCAGTGCGCATGATGTGATTCCAGCCTTGAATCGTGCCTTTTCTGATAATGCTTCGGTCGGTGTGATACTGCGTATGAATAGTCCGGGCGGCAGCCCGGTGCAGGCGGGCATGATCAATGATGAAATTCAGCGTCTGCGTGCAGAGTATCCGGAGAAGCCAGTCTATGTGGTTGTTGAGGAAATTTGTGCTTCTGGTGGTTACTACATCGCTGCTGGCGCCGATAAGATTTATGTCAATAAAGCCAGTGTAGTAGGTTCGATTGGTGTGTTGATGGATGGCTTTGGCTTTACTGGTTTGATGGATAAGCTGGGCGTAGAACGTCGTCTGATGACCGCCGGTGAAAATAAGGGCATGATGGATCCTTATTCGCCGCAGACCAGCAAGCAAAAAGCGTATTCTCAGGCAATGTTGAACGAAATTCATGCCCAGTTTATTGATGTGGTACGTAAAGGTCGTGGCACACGCTTGAAGGAGACGCCTGAGACTTTTTCAGGTCTGTTCTGGGTTGGCAGTAAAGCGGTTGAAATGGGCCTGGCGGATGAGTTGGGTACGGTTGATTCGGTCGCGAGGGATGTGATTAAAGCTGAAAATGTGATCGACTATACGCAGAAAGAAGGCCTGCCTGAGCGTATGCTGAAAAAATTTGGTGCTTCGCTGGGAAATGGGGCAATTTCAACTTTATTGTCAGCCAAACGTCCATCATTGCACTGAAACCGGAAACTGTTTAGTTGATTTTTTAAATCCCGGAGTATCACTGCATAGATTTAATTTTCTTTGAGGCATTCAAGCTCTGGATTATAGTGTTCTCGTAGCTGGCTCAAACGGGAGGTCGATATTCAAAGCAGATTATCTCAGTATGCTTCTTGGGCTCCGGTACTGATCCGGTTATGTACGTGGTAGTAGTAAATGTTGTATTAAGTTGTATTTGTTGTTACTCGTAAGTATTAAGTTGTTGTATACAATTTGTGCAGTGATGTGCCGTGTACTCTGGCGGCTTCGAGGTTTCTAAGAATCCTCACAAAATAGTCTGGCAACACCCAAAAAGGCGGAAGCGCAATGCTCCCGTCTTTTTGCTTTCTCTTCCCGATTCCCCCGATTTTTGCTGACAGCAATTGTTCCAAATCAAGTGGTTTTGTCTGACTTCAGGTAAGATGACTGGATTGCATGGTTTCCTGTTAACGATGATCAGCGCACTCTCAAATTTTCTTTCACGCCTACAGCTGCCCTCAGCTGAAAAGAAGAGTGTTGTCTGCTTTCATTGTGGCGAGTGTTCCAGGCCAAGCCAGACTTTATACACCCAGTTTGACAATGCGCGCCAGGCTGTCTGCTGTCATGGTTGTCTTGCTATTCTGCAGGCAGTCGAAAAAAATCAGATGACAGCGGCTTACTTGCGTGCCAGAGAAGAATTGAATCCATCCTGAAAATCCGCATGTCTATTCCTTCCGGAACCAGCACTACCAAGGCCACAGACGCCGCTCCAGAACACTTCCTGCAGGATAAGCTGGCCTTGTCCGGTATGCATTGCGCTGCCTGCATACAATTGATCGAATTCCGTGTCAGACAAATTCCCGGCATCCATGCTTTTGTAATTAATCCAGCCACCCACAGGGCTGAAGTGCAATGGGATGCTGCGCAGACCGGACTGTCGCAGATTATTCAGGCCATCGTGCAGCTCGGATACGGCGCGCTGCCAGCGAATCAGTCACCCGATGAATTTGAGCGTCAGCAAAACAAGCTAGCGATTTGGCGTATTTTTGTGGCTGGTTTCGCCATGATGCAGGTCATGATGTATGCATTCCCCGCCTATCTGGTGCCAGTGCCTACGGCAGATGGTGATCTGACGCCGGATCTGGATAAATTACTCAAAATCGCCAGCATGGTGTTGGCAATTCCTGTGGTCGGGTTTTCAGCGCTGCCTTTTTTTCAGTCTGCCTGGCGTGACATCAAAAACCGTCATATCGGCATGGATGTGCCAGTGTCACTCGGTATTTTGCTGACATTTTTTGCCAGTGTATGGGCGACTTATCAGGGTGGGGCGGTGTACTTTGACTCGGCCATCATGTTTGTTTTTTTATTGCTGGGCGCACGTTGGATAGAGCAGAAAGTACAGAAACGTACCGGCGCAGCACTCAAGATACTGACCCAGCTGCAGCCCCTGATTGCCCGGGTCTTGCCAGGTTTTCCTCAGAAAAAAGATGTGCTGGAAAAGGATGCCTCACAGTTGCTTGAGGGTGAAGTCGTGTTGGTTGTACCCGGCGCACAAATACCTGCGGATGGCATCGTCGTTGAAGGTTGCAGTGAGTGCGACGAATCATTGATGACAGGAGAATCACTGGCGATTCCTAAGGCAGTGGGAGACACGGTGATTGCCGGTGCCGTCAATATGAGTGGAAAGCTGGTCGTTCGGGCGACTCAGGTCGGACAGCAAACACGCTTGGCCAGTCTGATAGGGATGATGGAGCGTGCTGCGGCTGAAAAGCCTGCCATCGTGCTGCTGGCGGATAAGCATGCCAGCCGTTTTTTATTGATCATCATGCTGGTCGCGCTGCTTGCCGGCATCGCCTGGGCCAGCATAGATCCATCGCGTGCACTGTGGATCGCCATCAGCGTCATCGTTGTGACTTGTCCTTGTGCCTTGTCGCTGGCGACACCCGGCGTGATGGCGGCTGCTATAGGCTTAATGGCACAGCATGGCTTGCTGCTTAAGTCGGGCAAGGCGATTCAGGGCCTGGCGGAAGCCACCCACTTTGTTTTTGACAAGACCGGTACCCTGACCGCAGGCCGCATGCAAGTCGCAGAGTGCAGGGATTTGACCTCATCTGTGCTGGCCCGCCAGTTAGCATTTCGCCTGGCATCGGAATCTGCCCATCCGGTTTCTAAGGCGATTGCCAATTATCTGAGTGGCTGGCAGGGGCAGGGCGTTCACTTGCAGTTACAGAATGTACGCGAAGTGGCTGGCGCTGGTATTGAGGCGGAACTGAATGGCGTGATTTTTCGCCTGGGGCAGCCAGTTTATGCGACTCAAGCTTTGCCGGCTCCATTTGTTTTGCCACCTGAGCTGACAGGAAAAAGTGTCACCGTACTGGCCGATCAGGAACAGGTACATCTGATTCTGCTGCTGGATGATGTGATGCGTGATGATGCGCCTCAGTTGATACAGTCTTTGCAAAAAAGTGGGAAGCAGGTAATGCTGCTATCTGGAGATGCGGAAGACGCCGTGCAGAACCTGGCGGCACTTTGTGGCATTAAGGATGCACGTGCGCGTATGAGCCCGCTGGATAAGCACAATGTGGTCAAAGCCTTACAGACAAATGGCGCCCGGGTCGTCATGGTAGGTGATGGCATGAATGATGGTCCTGTACTCTCGATTGCGGATGTATCGATTGCGATGGGGCAGGGCGCTGCGATCTCGCAAACCCGCAGCGACTTGTTATTGATGTCGAACCGCCTCAATGATTTGATGTTCGGATTGAGTGTGTCTGAGAAGGCTTTCCGTCTGATCCGCGAAAATCTGATGTGGGCGATCGTTTATAATCTGATCGCTATTCCTGCCGCAGTGGTCGGCTGGCTGGAGCCCTGGCACGCAGCACTTGGCATGTCCCTGAGTTCTTTGCTGGTTGTATTGAATGCATTGCGACTGTATTTGCTGCCCAGACCCGCGTTCCCACTTACTGATGAGTGATTTGTGTATGGATATCCTGTATCTGCTGGTTCCCTTGAGTATCGTTCTTGTGTTCGCAATTGGCGGTGTATTCTGGTGGGCCATCAATCACCGCCAGTTTGACGAGCTGGATCGTGAAGGTCAGCGTATTGTGGATGATGTGGATGGCTGATCAATTCAGCGTTGAAGTTTTTTGATTGCTGCCAGGATGTGGCGGCAGTTTGGGCGGTGGGGTGACGACGGCTTTGGCGGCATTGACCAATTGATGCTTGTCACCGTTCCAGACCGAGAGTTTAGCTGGCGGCAGAGGTAGTACTTTATCGAGATTTGGTAAGCGGATGGCGGGGTTGAATGCCAAGGCATCACCAATCAGATTGTAACGTTGTGCACGATCATTATCGATGCCAGCACCAGGAATGATGGCATTCCTGCCTGAAGAATGGAAACCTGTGAATAAAGAATTGGTGCAAGCAGCACTACCCATTTTGACGCCCTCGTGATAGTAGCGCAGCGCTTTAGCTTTATTCTTAAATATGACTTCGTATTGAAGTCCTAATTCATAGGCAGCATTGCCATCACCCTGAGCGAACGCGCATTCCAGCATTTGCAGACCGATTTTTTCATTTGCCCAGAGTAATTTGTCCGGCTGATCTTTTGAGGTAAGTAAGGATTTTCCGATCAGAGTTTGCGAATAGGGGCTACCCATGTCGGCTGCTTTTTGCCAAAAAGCCCAGGCTGCGGTGGGATTGACGGGAACCAGAAAGCCACTGCGGTAATAATTCCCCATCACTGCCCACGCCAGCGGTATGCCTAAGCGCATTGCCTCTTCAGTCAATGCCATAGCTGCCTGTGGCTGACGTTCGACTAATGGCTTGTCCCCATCCCAGATACCGTCCTGATACAGGGTCGCCAGATCGATCATAGCCTTCCAGTGTTTGCGCTCTGCCGCCTGGCGATACAAGGTGATGACGCGTGACCAATCGATTTCATCGTTCCAAAATTTCGGATCGCGCATGCCTTCGGCTTCCTGGTACCAGCGTTCTGCTTGCGGATCTATTGCTGGGACAAGCTCGGCTTCATGCAGACAGGCAAACTGGGTGCGATGGGGATGAAATAATTCGGGCATATGATTGCGGGGCAGGGACATGTCCATAGCGTGTGCACTCAAGAGTAAAAAGAAAGAAACCTGGATGGCTTTGCATAGCTGGCGTGCGGTCCGCCAAGCAAAATGTGGAAGCCGGTGATTCATGTGTATATACATCACTAAGTCCTCCCCTTTTGTTCACTCTTTTTTCTTTTTAGCCCTGTCCATCCTGCCACTGTGGCGGCAAACTGATGTGCATTCTGCCATCCACATGCATCTGGTTTGCGGTAGCGCTTCCCAGCCATTGCCAACGCAGCTCTCCCGCTGGAATGACGGTTTCTGCGCCAGTTCCTGTTCCGGTTTGCGGTGGCACCGGAAAACGCTGCCCGGCCTGCACATAGGCCTGCTGCGCGGTCACACTCATTGCCGCCCAGCGTTTGCTGCATGGATGACTGGCTGCCAGACTGCTTTGCCAGATACCGGTTTGCGGACAAGTCTGATTCCCATCACACATCAGTTGTTGCTCCGGTGGCGCGATACAGAGCGCAAGCTGGCGTGCGACCAGCGGACTCAATGCGGGCTGCTGCAAAGGTATCGCCTTACCCAAATATGACCAGCGGCTGTTGATACGTTGATTCGGGCTTAACTCCCACCAAAACATCGCCATGATCGCTTGCTGCATGTCGCTGTCCCAGTCGGTCCATTCATTGGGCATGCCGAGCACTTCACGTTCGAGATAATGACGTGGTGCCAGATGTTGACTCAGCTCGTGGACGGTGCGCATTTGCCATGGCTTGTCCGCTAAGGCGGGATCAGGCGGTAGCTGCAATAACCAGTAGCCACTGCGCGGCGCTTTATAAGGCCAGTAGGCCAAGACCTCGATCGGCTCAGCTGGCAGGGTCATACCAGGTGGCACGTAATAGCGGGTATTGTTGCGGCTGCTGCCAGGATGTGGCGGCAGTTTAGGCGGTGGGGTGACGACGGCTTTGGCGGCATTGATTAATTGATGCTTGTCGCCGTTCCAGACCGGGAGTTTAGCTGGTGGCAGAGGCAGCACTTTATCGAGATTTGGTAAGCGGATGGCGGGGTTGAATGCCAAGGCATCACCAATCAGATTGTAACGTTGTGCACGATCATTATCGATGCCAGCACCAGGAATGATGGCATTCTTGCCCACTGAACTGAAACCTACGAATAAGGAATTGGCGCAAGCAGCACTACCCATTTTGACGCCCTCGTGATAGTAGTGCAGCGCTTTAGCATTATCTTTCAATATGGCTTCGTATTGCAGCCCTAATTCGTAGGCGGCATTGCCATCACCCTGAGCGAACGCGCATTCCAGCATTTGCAGACCGATTTTTCTATTCGCCCAGTATAGTTTCTCTGGTTGGTCAACGGTAGTTTGCAAGGATTTACCAATCCGTGTTTGTGCATAAGGGCTACCCATGTCGGCTGCTCTTTGCCAAAAAGCCCAGGCTGCGGTGGGATTGACGGGAACCAGAAAGCCACTGCGGTAATAATTCCCCATCACTGCCCACGCCAGCGGTATGCCTAAGCGCATTGCCTCTTCAGTCAATGCCATAGCTGCCTGAGGCTGACGTTCGACTAATGGCTTGTCCCCATCCCAGATACCATCCTGATACAGGGTCGCCAGATCGATCATAGCCTTCCAGTGTTTGCGCTCTGCCGCCTGGCGATACAAGGTGATAACGCGTGACCAGTCGATTTCATCGTTCCAAAATTTCGGATCGCGCATGCCTTCGGCTTCCTGGTACCAGCGTTCTGCTTGCGGATCTATTGCTGGGACAAACTCGGCTTCATGCAGACAGGCAAACTGGGTGCGATGGGGATGAAATAATTCGGGCATATGATTGCGGGGCAGTGACATGTCCATAGCGTGTGCACTCAAGAGTAAGAAGAAAGAAACCAGGATAGCTTTGCTTAGCTGGCGTGTGGTCTGCCAAGCAGGATGTGTAAAATGGAGTGTCATGCTTGCACCGTATCCGGAATGAGTGTTTCGTCGCGTTGACTGATGCGTGGAGACAGGGTGACACCTCTGTCGTCCGAAAAAGTCACGATGTGAGCATCGAGTCGTCCTGTTTTGTCGGTAACGACGGAGGCGTTTTTGTCCATCGTTTTAATCCAATTTTTATGTGTTTGTTGGATTGCATATAAACTCCCATCACCCCCATCCAGCTCACCAGCAATATTGGACCAGACCCGCTTGCGCATGGTCTTGATCCATGCAGGGTCGGTGCCTGCGATATTGATTTCACCATCGCAGCACATACTGCGCACATTCAGATTGGCGCTGCCCAGCGTAAAGAACACATCGTCAGCGATGAGTAGTTTGCTATGGATGTAAATTTCACGAGTGGCTGCTGTACGCTGGTCCTGGGTGTATAGTTTTGCGATCAATACTTTGATGCCCAGCTTGTCCATATCTGCCTTCGTGACGACAGGTTTTTTTGCTGAATCCTTCATATCATTCAATAAAGGGGAGTCTAGCTTTCCTATGCTGCGCAGGTATTTTTTTGCAAGTTCGAACATCCTATCGTCGGGCCCGGGTGTAAGTTCACGAAATTGTTTGACGCCCGCGTCATACTTGGCCATTTGCTGACCCTGACCGAGTGCGGCTATCGTGTCATAGGTGGCGGGTATCATGCCATCTTGTTCGGGTTCAGGAATTACGATAAATACGTGCAAAGGTGGGATATCTTCTTTTGCCATGCCACAGTTATTTTTCAGCCCGCGCAGTGTGATTTGTCTGCGCTCTTTCAACAGTGCAGCCCATTCGTCGTTCTGGAAGTACTGATTTTCTATGTAGAGATACTGACGTGCCTGATTCGTGACCAGCCAATACAATTCCTGTATGGTTTGATCTCCACTGATTGCATCGGTGCGCAGGATCTGAACTTGTTTGCAATTCGGTGCAGCGCGCGCCACCAGGCGCTCTTTGTTGACGGACATACGATGCGCCACCAGGGAGCCAGGTGCACCGAAGTCCTGGTGGTGTGGGTTCCAGTTTTTTTCTGCGCTATCCCAGGCGGCTGTGAAATTACGGTTCAGATCGACTAAGGCCGGCCCTTCAACGCGGATGGCATAGTCGCGGTAAGGCTTCAGGCCTAGCATGGGATTCTTTTTATCGGCACTACCTTCCCATGCTTTACCGCGCAGTGGTTCGTCGTAGCGATGACGCGGCGTATCCCAGTAGTCTGTGAGTGAATTCAAACCCATCACATAGCCGACAGCGGCTTCGGGTACTTCGTAGTCGATCAATATTGGTTTTTGGTGATGTGTGCCGACACGTACCAGGGACATCTTCTGTATGTTGGTCAGGTCGCTGGGGCCAACCGTGAGCATGGTGTCGATCAGGGGCAAGGCGCGGTGGCGCACATGCAGATTGCTACACCGGGTGAAGGGATTGGATGAAGAACGCGGCAACGCTTGCATCGCATTGTCCCACCAGTCTTCGCGATAACGCCTGATTGCATAGTCCGGACTTTTTTTGTCTTGCACTGACGACCAGGCAGGGTGGCCGGGCAGATTATTTGCCATTCTTCCAGCAGCTTCGATTAAATGACCGTCTCCCGCATACCAGACTAGCAAACGCACAACGACACCGCGATTTGCTACCTCCAGTAACAGGTCTCCATAGCGTTTGCCGCGTGGCCAGGTAGCGCCGTGCCTGAGGCTGATTTCCATGGCTGGATCGAAGCCAAAGCAAATCAGATCAACACTTTTGGTGGCGCGGCTGATGTCAGCCTCAATCTCGGGGAACGCTTCTGAAGCACAAATGAAAAAATCCAGGTGGCTGTTCTGCACAATAGCGTGATCGCCCGACAAATGACGTTGCTCCAGTAACCATTGACGTGTAATCGTAGCCCTGCAATTGTCTTCGCCCACAGGATGCCGGGATGGAATCAGTATTTTCGCGAGATCAGGTTTCATGGTGGCTCGAATTCCGAAAGTAAATGGAGAATTTTTTTGCGTTGTCAGGATTTGGAGGGGGAATCAATAGCGACACGTTTCCCCTGATTTGCCACCCGGTGCGCGTTTTGCGATTCCTGGTGTACAGGTAAAACAAAACGATCTCCGTTGGCGAAAACGACTTCGTATTGAGACGTGGCGATATGGTTTTTGACGACCAAACATCCCCAGGCATCGGTTGCACCTTTGTCGATCAGTTTGCCATCCCGGTATAACTGATAAGGCTCAGGGATAGCTGCTGAGTTTTGCTCGGCGTGGTGAACCTGAAATATCATCTGGTTCATTTCCAATATTGGTTTTGATGAAATTGGAATGGGTTGATTATTCGGTCCCAGTCGCTGATGTTTGGCTGCATGCACCGTCCTGCTGGCCGTAGTGCCGTCCTCAATATTGGTATCGAATTTGGTGTAACTGCCGCCGCCGTTGATCAAGACTTGTTTGGCGCCGGTAATGTGGATGTGGTCGGCGTCGTAGTGGATGTCTAGCTTGGCGAGCAGGTGCAGGTTTTGTTGTAGCGCCTTGATATCCACATCCCCATTTGCTGCAATCAGTTTCATCCCGGCTTTGTAGGCAAACAAGCGTATCGCCTTGCGTGCACTCGCGAGCAGGCTGTGGCCGCTGCTGAGGCTGATGTGTTGTT
>NZ_JACOGD010000006.1:33206-364912 GCF_014284235.1 Cognatundibacterium curvum | reverse complement strand
GTCACCGCCGGACCGGAAATGCTGAGCGCACGCGGGTGGTGGAAGCGTTGGGGCATGATGGGGCTCCTGGATGGGAAACAGAAATGAATGCCTGTCATTAAGCGACAATTGCTAATTGTCAATAAATCAATGACTTTTGTATATTAATTGAGTTTCTAAGCTGGCTGCACAGCGCTGCGCGCTAACTGACAATTGTTTGCATTCAATGCAATATCTTGGACTTTGATGCACAACTGCATTTCATCTAAGCTGAAACAGTAACAAAATCGTCAACACATATTAATGAGGACTTACGCAAAATTGTCCCGGCAAGGCTTGGCGACGCAGGCAGTACGAGTTGTACGACAAGGAGCCATAAAGCCGCTGGGGCGGTTTTGCGTAAGTCCTGTCATTGTTGACCTCGAGCAAGCATGAATAGTCCCGGTGGCATTATTTGGCAATACTCAAAAAATAGTCATTTAGATAAAGTTATCTCAGCTAGACTAAGCTCCTTATTGAAGCCTAAGGCATGCATTCAGGCGCTTACGGCCTGGACTAAGTCATCGTAAAGGATAAGCCCGTGCAAGTTTTTCCATCGCAATTTGAGCCGCGTTTCCCGGCGCAGCGCCAGTTGCCAGCCCTGTTACTGGTGCTGGCAATCCATATGGTGTTTTGGCAGGCGTGGCAACATCAGCGCCAGCAGCATCAAACTGAAGCCCAGACGGTGCGGTATCTGGATTTGTTTCAGGTAACGCCAGCGAAACCCGCAACCAATACTGTCAAAGAAGCGCTTCCACCCAGCAAGGTACCCAGAACAACACCTGCGATCCGGAGTAAGCCCGTGAACAAATCTCAGGCCCTCACTGAACCCACTACTGACGCTAAGGCTGAAACCCGCCCGGCTTTTCCGCTTATCACTGAGACTGAACCCGTACCAGCCCAAAGCCATGCTGAAACCAGTAGCACCAGTAATAGCAGCAGCCCAGGCATCGATCAGTTGCGTAAGAGTGGACTACAAATCGATAAAGAAATACAAAAAAGCACGATAGCCCAGATTCAGGCCAGCCATTTGCGCATAGACACGCTGGAGACTGAATTGGCGAAAGGTACGAAAAAAGCCGAGCGCAAGGATTGCCGTAAAGCCTTTGCCGGACTCGGCTTACTGGGACTGGTCCCGCTGGCAGCCAGTACGGTGACGGATTTGGGTTGCAAATGGTAAGCAAGATAAGTTATTTCCGTCTTTGCAAGTCTGCGTTTTGCCGTAACCCTGCCGGAAAGCCTCAGTTATAATGCGCGCTTCGGCCTCAGCACTGTCAACAGACCCTGGTGACTGCGCGTTATGCAGCGCAGAGCCGTAACGATACGGTCATCCAACTTTTTTAGCGGATCATTCATGAAAAAAACGTCTTTCCTGTTCGCTGCAATGTTAGTTGCAGCAATCGGCTCTGGTTTCAATCCTGTCAGCATTTCCAGTGTTCATGCACGTGCGGACGAATCCGCGGAAAAGCCAAAAAACACAGTCCGTAAAGAATTCGGCGTAGCACTGCCAGACATACAAAAATTGTTAGACGATAAGCAATATCCACAAGCGATGGAAAAAATCGCTGCACTGGAAGCAATGGATAAAAAAACGCCTTACGAGGAATTCGCGCTGCACCGTATGCGTGCCATCGTTGCTTCCAGCACCAACAACACACCCTTGCTGGCGGCATCGTTTTCCGCCATGATCAACTCTGAATTCCTGAAAGACAATGAAAAACTGCGTCTGATGGAAGGTCTGGCGGGCACCTTTTACAACGAGAAAAAATACGATGAAGCGATACAATGGGCCAATCGTATGCTGGAAAAAGATCCGGCGAATCTGCAAACCCATAATCTGATCGCCAAAGCCTATTATCTGAAACAGGATTACCAGGCTTCGATCAAAAAGATCAATGAAATCCTGGCACTGGACGATGCAGCGAAACGCGCACCCACCGAAGAAAGCCTGCGTCTGCTGGCCAGCTGCTATCAACATTTGAAAGACAACGCCGGTTACACGACTGTACTGGAACGCATGGTGGCGCATTACCCGACGCGCGAATACTGGGGCGACATGATATACCGCACCGAACACAAAGCCGGTTTCTCTGACCGTCTGCGTCTGGATCTGTATCGCCTGATGCTGGCGACTGGCAATATGGATGATGCAGGTCAGTATGTAGAAATGGCTGAGCTGGCATTGCTGGCGGGTTTGCCAGCAGAAGCAAAAACCGCGATGGATGCAGGCTATGCAGCAAATCTGCTGGGCGTTGGTAAAGAAGGTGTCAAGCATAAGCAATTACGTGACCGCGTCAATAAGCAGGCATCGGAAGATCTCAAGACGCTGGATGCAGGTGAAGCCTCTGCGAAAACCGCAAAAACCGGTACCGGTCTGGTCAACATTGGTTACAACTATGTGATCAATGGTCAGGCTGAAAAAGGCATACCGCTGATGGAACAAGGTATCGCCAAAGGTGGCCTGAAGTCGGTCGATGAAGCCAAACTGCATCTGGGTATGGCTTATCTGAAATCAGGTAATCGCGACAAAGCAAAGGAATTATTCCAATCACTGCAAGGCAATGATGGCGCAGCAGATATAGGCCGGCTGTGGCTGTTGGTACGTCCGCTGGCTGACAAGTAATTACATCCGGCATCAATGAAAACCAGACCTGCGGGTCTGGTTTTTTTTACCCTGTCGGATGAACGTCAACTGGCTGAAGTATCTGCCACTTATCAGCAGGTATGCCGGGAATGAGGGTTCGATGACATACAAAAATCACGAAAAAAAGGTGGTTCTGCTATCGCAAAACCACCTGTGAATTCAGCACTGTGCGCTCTATACACGTACTGAGGATACTACTTGCACTTCACTCCGGTCAGGAATGATAAGCCGACTCGCCGTGGCTGGTGATATCCAGACCTTCGCGTTCCTCATCTTCAGGAACACGCAGTCCAATCACAAGATCAACCAACTTGTAGGCAATCACTGAGACCACGGCAGACCAGATGATGGTGACACCAACTGCGGTAGCCTGGGTGGTAACCTGAGCGAAAATCGAGTAAGGATCTGCCGACATTTTATTCGTCACGTAGTCGAAGATACCCTGGCCACCGAGCGATGGTGCGGCAAACACACCCGTGAGCAGAGCACCCAAAATACCGCCTACACCATGTACACCAAATACATCGAGCGAGTCATCAGCACCGATCAGGCGTTTCAGGCCATTCACGCCCCACAGACAAACCACACCAGCGATCAGACCGATCATCAATGCGCCCATAGGACCGACATAACCGCAAGCTGGCGTAATCGCGACCAGACCAGCCACCGCACCGGATGCACCACCCAGCATCGATGGCTTACCTTTGGACATCCATTCACCAAATACCCAGGATACAGTCGCTGCAGCCGTTGCCAGCAAAGTATTCACGAATGCCAGTGCTGCCACATCGCCTGCTTCCAGTGCAGAGCCGGCATTGAAACCGAACCAGCCCACCCACAGCAAGGAAGCACCAATCATCGTCATCGTCAGCGAGTGAGGCGCCATCGCTTCTCTGCCATAGCCTACCCGTTTGCCTATCATGATCGCACCGACCAGACCGGCTATCGCGGCATTGATATGCACTACCGTACCGCCAGCGAAATCGAGTGCACCTTTTTGCCACAGATAACCGGCTTTGGCAGTTTCAGTTGCCAGTGTGGCCGCATCTTTGATCGCATCCGGCCCCGTCCAGAACCAGACCATATGCGCTATCGGCAGGTAGCTGAAGGTGAACCAGATCACGACAAATGCCAGCACTGCAGAAAACTTGGCACGTTCAGCAAATGCACCGATGATCAGGCCGCAAGTGATGGCTGCGAAAGTTGCCTGGAATGCGACATACACAAACTCAGGAATTACAACGCCCTTGCTGAATGTGGCAGCAGTGGTGAAGCTGGCTTTAGCCGGGTCCCAAATTCCTTTAAGGAAGACGCGGTCAAAGGAGCCGATGAAATTGCCGCCTTCGGTAAATGCCAGTGAATAGCCGTAGATACACCATAAGACGATGATTACAGCAAAAATCATGAACACCTGCATCAGCACAGACAGCATGTTTTTGGTGCGTACCAGGCCACCATAAAACAGCGCCAGGCCTGGCAGAGTCATCAGAATGACCAGCAAGGTAGCAACCAGCATCCAGGCTGTATCCCCTTTGTTGGGAACTGCAGCAGGTGCGGCAGCGGCAGAAGCAGGTGCCGCCTCAGCAACCGGCGCGCTGGCTGGTGCAGTGACGACAGTTGCGGCCGGTGCTGCGCCAGTGGATGCGGCAGCGCTGTCTGGCGCCGCTGCAGGAGCGGATGCAGGCTCAGCCACCACCACCGCTGGTTTCACATCATCTGCCATCACCAGCTGACTGCTGCCAGCACCCAGCAATAAGGCACTGGCCAGTATTACGCTTTTTAAAATCCGTTTCATATCAAGTCCTCGCTTCGCGTATCAAAGGGCGTCATTGCCGGTTTCACCGGTACGGATACGCACTACTTGTTGCAGGTCGTAGACGAAAATTTTGCCATCGCCGATTTTTCCGGTACGTGCCGCACCTTCAATCGCTTCTATTGCACGGTCAACGATCGCATCGTCCACGGCAGCCTCGATCTTAGTCTTAGGCAGGAAATCCACTACATACTCGGCGCCGCGGTACAACTCGGTATGGCCTTTCTGACGGCCGAAGCCTTTGACTTCGGTCACGGTAATACCCTGCACGCCCATTTCGGACAGTGCTTCACGGACTTCATCCAGTTTGAAGGGTTTAATAATCGCGGTAATGAGTTTCATACTATCCTCGGATTCAGAAGGTTTTGACTGCAGTCAGTACCAGGGTGGTTTTGCCTGTAAATTTGCCGGATGGTGTGACATAAACGGTTTTGTCTGCATTGGTACCCAAAGCAGCCAGGCTGAAAGTCACACCAAAAAATTCTTTGCTGACGCCGACTTTCCAGTCGCTGTAAGAAGCAGCCGAGTTATTTTTCACGATCTGACGACCCGCATGCAGGTTCAGGGTATAGCCGTCTTTGAGTTCAAGATTGGCACCCAGGTCCAGGTAGCCACTGTTTTTGCTATTAACGAAACCGAACAGATTAGTCACTGCATGGGAATATTTCGCATACACTGGGCCAGTCCCGATCTGACCGTAGATTTCCGTAGTGTTTGCATTTGCAAATCCAGCCACCTTATCCAGACCATTAGATGGATAAACATAAGTCAGCACACCGACGTCGTAGCTGACATCCTTCGTGATTTCGCCTTTTTTACCAGCGTAAATATCCCACTCAACATCACCACCACCGCCGGCATCTTTAGTCCATTTAATGGTCGATAGCCAGGTTCCGGCATAAAAGCCGCTAGGATTGTGAGTGTAGTCAGCACCACCCTGCAGCGCAGGATCCAGACGTGATTGCGAAATCGCACGATAGCGGTATTCGCTGGCGACACCGACATTAAAACTGACTTCATGTTCCGGCTTAGCGTCTTCTGCTAAAGCAAATCCACTGACAAACGTAGTGGCAACTGCAGCGGCGAGTACTAATTTTTTCATCATGCTTCTCCTGATATGTATGTCTAACATTGAGATTGAATAAAAAACTAAAACTGAACTCACTTCGTGAACCACCGGTAGACATAGCCGGAAGATCATTCGCGGCTCTGTTAGAAATGAAGTTTGAAATCGAGAGTTACCGGCTTATTAGCAGGAGTCGTGCCAGCAGCCCGCCGGGTATGAAAATTATGCACTTTGTGCGTCTGCAACCTGACCTGCGAGCGACACCCGATTTCGCTCCAATCATTGACGCGTATAAACATCTGAACAGTGCATTAGGCACTCCCTGCGCTTTGGAGTATGATTTCTCTTTCGACAAAATCAGCAAACACAAAGACACGGACAGGCTCAAAAATCTGCACCAATTTGACGCGCATTCTCTGACTGCAACTACAGCATAGGATTTACGCACCAGTTATGTGCAATTTTTTTTTGTGGTCCGCAAGCTGCTATCGCATGTGGTGGTTTGCCGGGTCAGCTGGTATGGTCGGCCCCTTCAGGTATGGAGCTCAAGATGGATAAGCAAAATTTTTTAAATGACATACAGGCTAAATTCAGCGCTGCACTGGAAAACTCCCCCGCTAAAGACTTGGAAAAAAACGTCAAAGCGATGATGACTCAAGGCTTTTCCAAACTGGATCTGGTCACACGTGAGGAGTTCGACATTCAGGCACAGGTATTAGCCAAGACCCGTGCGCGCCTGGAAGCACTGGAAGCACGTGTAACTGCGCTGGAAGCGCAACTGAGTCAGAAGTAATTCAGCCTGTAGCGCTATGTCGCTGGCCGTTCTGAAAAGCCGGGCATTGAACGGCATGGATGCACCTCAGGTCACAGTTGAAGTGCACCTGGCTAACGGCTTACCGGCCTTCACCATCGTGGGGCTACCGGAAACGGAAGTCAAAGAATCCAAAGACCGGGTCCGCGCTGCCTTACAAAATGCGCGCTTTGATTTTCCGGCACAAAGAATCACGGTCAATCTGGCACCGGCCGATTTACCCAAAGAGTCAGGCCGTTTCGATCTGCCGATTGCACTCGGCATACTCGCGGCCTCAGGCCAGATTCCAGCCGATGCGCTGGACGGCTATGAATTTGCCGGTGAATTATCCCTGTCCGGCGAACTGCGTCCTATCCGTGGCGCACTCGCCATGACCTTCGCGATTTGTCAGAGTCATCACGCGACGCAAGCTGCCTTTATCCTGCCGCAAGCCAATGCCGCCGAAGCCGCACTGGTCAGCGATGCCGCCATTTATCCGGCCCGCTCACTGCTCGATGTTTGTGCTCACTTCGCCGCAGTCAGTGAAGACAGCAAGCTAAGTCGTTATCGACCAGACTTACAGGCGGTACGTCCTGCCTACCCGGATTTTTCTGATGTCAAAGGCCAGCTACCCGCCAAACGCGCACTGGAAGTCGCCGCTGCGGGCGCTCATTCGGTGCTGATGCTGGGCCCGCCCGGTACCGGTAAATCCATGCTGGCTGCCCGTTTCCCAGGCATTCTGCCCGGTATGACCGATCAGGAGGCGCTGGAATCGGCGGCGGTGCAATCCCTGACCTCCGGCTTTTCCATAGAGCGCTGGAAAGCACGCCCATTTCGCTCACCACACCATACCGCCTCAGCGGTGGCCCTGGTCGGCGGAGGCAGCACACCGCGACCAGGTGAAATTTCACTGGCCCATCGGGGCGTGCTGTTTCTGGATGAATTGCCTGAATTTGACCGCAAGGTATTAGAAGTCCTGCGTGAGCCTATGGAGTCAGGACGCATTCATATTTCACGCGCCGCGCGTCAGGCAGAATTTCCGGCGGCGTTTCAACTGATCGCCGCGATGAATCCCTGTCCCTGCGGCTATCTGGGTCATCCGAACGGTAAATGTCGCTGCTCCCCGGATCTGATCGCGCGCTATCAAGGTAAGATTTCCGGCCCGCTGGCAGACCGTATTGATGTACAGATTCAAGTTGGGGCACTGCCCCAGGCAGATTTAACCCGTCAGGCCGATGGCGAATCCAGTAGCGCCATTCATGCACGGGTGGAAGCGGCGTTTGCACGTCAATTGCAGCGCCAGGGCTATGCCAATAGCTTACTCAATACCCGTGCCATCGACACCTATTGCCGTACTGACCAGCGCGGCGAAGCACTGCTGCAGCAAGCCATGCAAAAGTTCAGCTGGTCAGCCCGCGCCTACCACCGCGTGCTCAAACTGGCACGCACCATCGCTGATCTGGCTGACAGTGAGCTGATACAGCCGCCGCATATCGCCGAAGCCATACAATACCGGCGCGCGCTGGCCGAGCATTGAAATCAGCGCAGACATGACCAGATAGGGGAAGTACTGTCTTCCTCAGGAGTCCATCATGTCCCCACAAGAAACCCAGGTATTACAGAATTTTCTGGAGCAGTTAGTTCAGGTCAGCGCTGTGAATCCCGACCCGCAGGCACAAACCCTGATACAGCAGGCGGTCAGCAAACAGCCGCATGCCAGTTATCTGCTGGTGCAGCGTGCATTGCTGCTGGAACAGGCGCTGGCAGACGCTAACAGCCAGATCGCCGCATTACAAGCGGATATACGTGAACAAAAAGCACTCAATCAATTGAATCAACAGACCAATAGCCAGACATCACCGCGTTTTCTGGATGCGGGCAATACAGGCTGGGGCAATAGCGCAGTGACGCGCCCGGCAGCGACATCTCCATTGGCAGCAAGCACCTATCCGGCTACGACGCCTTCCACTCCGGCCTGGAATCCCGCACCGGCAGCGGGTTCCGGCCTGTTCGGCCAGTCTGGCTCCATGCTGGGCACGGTCGCAGCAACGGCAGCAGGCGTGGCAGCCGGCGCCTTTTTGTATCAGGGTATCAGTCACATGATGGGCAGCCCGGCACAACAAGGGCTGGCTTCCGCCCCATCCGGTGCCGCCAGCCTGAGCAATAACGATGGCGGACTACAGCCCGGCTATTTTGATCAGAATCAGCCGCTCAGTTCACCACTCGAGAGTCTGGATCAGGACAGTGTACAGGCGCTGGATGACAGCGCAGGTTTAGACAGCAGTGACATGGATCTGATCTGAAGATACCCGCAGCTCAGTCCGGCCCCGCACAGGAATCCCATTCCGGCGGGGCTTTTTCTTTTTTTGGGCAGCCACACATAGTCAGGCGCAGGCAGACGATACAAAGCGTAACATAGGCATACATTTCTTTAGCGAACTACTTTTAAAATCAGTCATCCAATACGGATTGGATTCGTTGTATGCTCACGGGCAACCATACCTATCTAGTGTCTGACGTACCTGAAGAAAAAGAGAGCTCATGTTTACCGCAACAAGACTGCAAAAAATTCTCAGCATCAGCGTTATCTGTGGGCTGAGTGCATGTACCGGACTGAACTCCTCCCGCCCGGAACACAGCCGTCCCGTCCTGCCGCCGCCATCCAATACCTTGACCAAAGCGGGTGTAACGCCTGAAGCCTTACTGAACCGCATTACCTGGGGCAGTAACTTCAGCACCAAACAACAAGTACAGGCTGTCGGATTGGATCGCTATCTGGACCAGCAACTGCGTGGTCAGACCAGTGTGGTGCCGCCAACGATACAGAATCAGATCAATGCACTGACGATTTCTCAGAACTCATTTGAAAGTCTGGTGCGGCAAATGGAGGCAAAACGTATCGCCTCCGAACAGCAAAAGGGCACTGACGACACTTTGCGTAAAGAGTATCAGCAAGAGATGAACCGGCTCGCCAAAGAAGCTGCCAGCCGCTCGCTGCTACGACAGATTTACGCCAGTAATCAACTGCATGAACAAATGAGCTGGTTCTGGATGAACCATTTCAACATGCACAATAGCAAACACAATCTGCGTGTCATGATAGGTGATTTTGAAGAGCATGCGATACGTCCGTATGCACTCGGTAATTTCCGCGATTTATTGCGCGCCACAGTGTTTCATCCGGCCATGCTGCGCTATCTGGACAATGAATATAACGCTGTCAATCGTATTAACGAAAACTATGCGCGTGAGCTGATGGAGTTACATACCATGGGCGTCAATGGCGGTTATAGCCAGCGCGATGTGCAGGAGCTGGCGCGGGTACTGACCGGCGTTGGGGTCAATCTGAGTAACGACGCGCCGAAAATTAAGCATGAAATCAGCCATTTATATATAAGACGCGGTTTGTTTGAGTTCAATCCGCAGCGTCACGACTTTGGCGATAAACAACTGCTGGGCAGCACGATCAAAGGCAGGGGCCTGAAAGAAGTGGATGAAGTGCTGGACCTGCTGGTCAGACAACCGGCGACTGCGCATTTCATCAGTCAAAAACTAGCTAATTTCTTTGTCTCTGACCAGCCTTCGGAGGTCCTGGTCAACGCGATGGCGCAAAGCTTCCTGAACAGCGATGGCGATATTGCCTTCACCTTGCGCACCTTATTTGACTCGCCGGAATTTATCGCTTCGCTGGGTAAGAAATTCAAGGACCCGCTGCATTACGTCGTGTCCTATGTCAGGCTGGCCTATGATGGTTCTGCCATTACCAATACTTCACCGTTGCTGAACTGGCTCAATACCATGGGTCAGCCATTTAATGGCCGCCAGACACCGGATGGCTATCAAATGACGGCCAGTGCCTGGGCCAGTCCGGGCCAGATGAGTACCCGTTTTGAAATCGCCCGCCTGCTGGCGAATGGCAGCCCGAATCTGTTTAAACCTGAAAAAACCGAGAGTAACGCTGCGGTTCTGGCACCGGCCAGTATTCCATCAGCCAACCTAGCCAGCTCTGCCTACCTGAAAAATTGGGTAAAAAGCGCCAGTCCACGCACACAGGAAGCGCTGGCTAAATCTGGCTCTCCGACAGAGTGGAATCTGTTCTTCCTGTCTTCACCAGAAATGATGCATCGTTAATTGTAAGGAATCCACTATGCAACGCCGTCAATTTTTGAGCGCCATCGCTGCGCTGTCCGGTGCCAGTGGCCTGAGCTGGAGCAGTCAGGTAATGGCAGGTGCCGCCAACGCAAGTTCACAAGCGCGTTTTCTGCTGGTTTTTCTGCGCGGTGGCTATGATGCGAGTCATTTCCTGATCCCGCACAGCAGTCAGTTTTATTATGATTCCAGGCCAAATATCGCGATCGCCCGCCCTGGTAGTCAGCCTGACAGCGGCTTATTGCTCAATAGCGAATGGGCGCTGCATCCGGCCTTACGCGAAAGTCTGTACCCGATGTTTCAACAGGGTGAAGCCAGTTTCATTCCATTTGCCGGAACCGATGATTTGTCGCGCAGCCACTTTGAAACCCAGGACAGTATAGAGATGGGACAAGCCTTGCAAGGCAGTCGTGATTTCCATTCCGGTTTTCTGAACCGGCTGTCGACCGTATTACAAGGCAGTCAGGGCGTCGCCAGCATGGCATTTACCGATCAATTACCGATTATTTTACAGGGGGCGACCAGTACCACCAATCTGGCCCTGAAGAACCCGTCGAAAACCAGTGTTGATGAGCGCCAGCGTGCCATCATCAGCGAAATGTATGGAGACAGCGGGCTCGGTGCTCAGGTCAACACCGGTTTTCAGACCCGCGCCGACGTGATCAAAGAGCTGCAGGAAGAAATGAATTCAGCCAACAGAAATGCGATCACAACGAAAGGATTTGCGCTGGAGGCACAGCGGATTGCCAAATTGATGCGCGAAAAATATGCCTTAGGTTTCGTCGATGTCGGTGGCTGGGATACCCACGTAGATCAGGGAGGGGCGAGAGGCACGCTGGCTGGAAAATTTGAAGAGCTGGGTCGTGGTCTGCAAAGCTATCGCGAGGAAATGGGCAGCCAGTGGAAAAACACCACGGTGGTCGTCATCAGTGAATTTGGCCGCACCTTCCGTGAAAATGGCAAACGCGGTACCGATCATGGCCATGGCACGGTGTACTGGGTGCTCGGTGGTGGCCTGAATCGCAACCAGGGTCAGGGTCGTATCGCGGGTGAGCAAATCATACCGGCACCGGGTAAATTATTTCAGAACCGCGACTATCCGGTACTGAATGAATACCGGGCGGTATTCGGCGGTCTGTTTGCACGTATGTACGGTTTAAACAGCAAACAGCTCGATACTGTGTTTGCGGGAGTGAAAAGCAAAGACCTCAGCATCCTTTGAGTTCTGCGCAATGCACGCCTGACTGTCTCACGTCAGGTATGCTTTGCGCTACGCTTTTACCGTTGTGGTCTGCAAGGGCAGATCGATGTAAAAATGCGCACCGCCGCCTTGTTCAGGGCTGGCATTATAAAAGCCGATGTCACCATCCATGTAATGCACGATGACTTTCGAGATTGCCAGCCCCAGACCGGTACCGCCCTTAGAGCGTGTGTCGGAAGAATCGGCCTGTGAAAATTTTTCAAATATGCGGTCACGGAAATTCTCAGGTACCCCCTCCCCCTGATCGGCCACTACGATACGCACCCGATTCGCAGCAATCATTTGCGTCATGACACGGACTTGTCCACGGTCCGGTGAATATTTACAGGCATTAGAAATCAGATTCGCCATGACTTGCTGGAAGCGTCCGGCATCGACCCGTAATAACATCGCCCCCAACACGCTCAAATCTTGCTCAGCAGACTCATCCAGCAACAGCGAAACGCCGAGACTGGCCGCCATGCTTTGATTCTGTTGTATAGCATTGTCCAGTAACTGACGCAGCGGGAAAGAAGCGAATTCAAAATCCATTTTTCCGGCTTCAATTTTTTGTACATCGAGCAGATCATTGATCAGCCGGGTCAGGCTTTCGCTATTCTTTTGAGCAATCTGGATCAGACTGCGCATTTTCTCCGGCACAAAGCCGATCGCCCCGCCACCGATCAGTCCCAGCGCACCGCGTATCGAGGTCAGCGGCGTGCGTAACTCATGACTCACGGTAGATATAAACTCAGCCTTCATGCGCTCTATCTTGCGCCGTTCTGAAATGTCGCGCACGATGATGATCAGCTTGCGTTCGCCAGCAAGCTGATAGGCACTGATAGATAACTCGGCCGGAAAAGGTGTGCCATCCTTACGTACCCGCTCTGTTTCCAGGCGCGCTTTACCAGTCAGTTGGAAACTTTGCTGTGATAAGGCGAGTTCCAGTAAATCCTGCTTACCTGGGGGTGCAAACAGCTGGCTGTTTTTACCTATCACCTCTTGCGCACTGTAACCATAAATCGCTTCTGCCACCGGATTGACCGCCTCGACCTGGCCCTTATGATCGATCATCACAATGCCGTCGGCTGCATTTTCGAATATCGCGGCGAGACGATCTGAAGATACTTTCAGTGCAGTTTGCTGTTCAGTCAGATTCTCCAGCAAAGTGGTTTGATTTTGATTAATCACATCAGCTTCACGTTTTAAGGCGGTCATAACCTGCATATCGCGTTCACGCTGCAGAAATAACTGGATCAAAATACGGAATGCGGCAATCACCGCTGCAATCGCGCCTGCTGTGACGATGGCAATTGCCATGCTGATTTTGCGCCAGTCTGCCAGATAGAATTCTTCATCCACAGAAAAATTCAGAATCAGCGGATATTTATCCAGGGTCTTAATCGCCGTCATACGTGTCGTGCTCCTGGCCGGATCTGCGCTGGGTACCGGCTCAGTGATAAATATGCCGGAACGTTTTTCCTGCTCATGTACGCGTTGATACATACTCCCGTCCTGCACATTGCGCTGGCCTATTACCACATTGTTTTCCGGCCAGCGCGCCAGATAGGTCAGGTCTTCGCGTAACAGGGAAATCGAGGCACTGCCATTAACGCTGAGTTTTTCATACATTTGCGCATAAAAATTCGGCGATAAACCCACAATCACGACACCGATGAACTCACCGTCGCTGCCAGTCAGGCGATGACTCAGAAAAAACAGCCATTCGCCAGTCGCTTTACTGCGCACAGGATTGCTCAGATAGATCCCTACTGACGGGCTGTCACGCTGCACTTCAAAATAATCACGATCTGCCAGATTGTATTTAGGTGCAGGGTACATTCTTGAGCTACTGACGACATTGCCATTCACATCCACGACTGAAATCACTTCTATGGCAGGGAAAAAAGCAACTTTCTCGCTCAGCACCTGATGAAAATCTTCGGTACTCAACTGCTTAGTCAGATACTCGGCACTGACACTCCAGCGATCCTGAATGCGTTCGGCCACACTGGAGATTGCCGTGTAGGCGAAGTCCATCTGCTGGCTGGTGTTTTCCGCCAATACCAGACTGAAGGTTTCCGCCTGTTTCTCCCATTTATGAATTTCCTGCAACCTTAAGGTCCAGATAAATGCACTGGCGGCCAGCAAGATAGCCAACACCAGGCAGAATCCAAATGCCCGTGCAATGCGACTGGTACGTACTCCTGCAGGTTTCATGATGTAATTTCGAGACAGGTCAGATCAATAGTGTTGCTTATCAACATATTTCCTGATTGCACTTTATATAAATTTTGTGAAATGATAGGGCATTACTGGCAGAGGTTTCTATGTTAATTGCAATTAATTCCCGTTGGAAACATTTATTTCCTGCCAGCGTTAACCTGCATGCAAGTCCGGCGTCCTCGGCATGATGTCTGACAGTCTGAACAATGGTGTTTTCATGATCGGCAAAAAAATAAAGGAAAGTCAGGCAAGATAACTGTAAGCCAGTCTTCGCGCTGAATAACGCATTTTTGAACGGTGTGTCGCAAATTCACCAATTTCAATAAGCAACAATTTCTACCTGGCAACAAGTAAGCATCCATCACCTATGAGGAGAACGCTGTATGAAACATGCAATGATCAAGACTGGTCTGTTACTCGGTATGCTGCTGTCATTCGCACCGGCCCACGCGGCCAAACTGGCCTGCGATGCGATCATAGAAAAAATCAATACCAAGCTCGATGGCAAAGGCGTACACGACTACACCCTCAAGGTGATCAGTAAAAATACAGAAACGAAACATAGAGTGGTGGGCGTGTGCGAGGGTGGTAGTCAGAAGGTGATCTATATCCGAAAAAAAACGGCCAAAAAGAATGATGCGGCTGACGCAGAGCCTAAGGCAGGTGCCTGAGGCAGTAATAGGCGGAACCGGAGTAGGTAGCTAGCAAAGCCTCTTGCTCCGGCGTCAGCATAGTTTCTTGCTCGAAACCAAAACGCTGCCAGAAGGAAAGTGTGTTTTGTACTGATACCAGACACAATGCAGCATAACTGCGCTGCCTGGCCAGCTGGGTCGCTGCCTCAAATAAACGCGCGGCCACCCCTTGCCCTGCCAAACGTGGCGCCACTGCCATATCATGCAAATACAATGCATTGGCCGCAGAAGCCGGTGCAAAGTCTGCCCCCAAAGGCGAGATTTTTCCGGTCACCGACGGATAGCCAGCCAGATAAGCACCGACACCTGCCTCATCTTCGGCAACCCATGCGGTATCCGGTGCCACTTGCAAACGTTCAAGTAACAGAGATTGCGGTTCTACCATAGCCGCGACATAGACTTGCGCCTGCACTGCGTAAACGGCAGACACATCATCAACACGCATCGCGCGTATACTGATTGGCATAACTAAAAACTTATTTTTTTGATTTGGCGGAGGCCGAGGCGGAAGCAGAAGCTGACGCTGAACTTTCTTCCTCGCTGTGTTCTGCTTTGGGCGGAGGCGGCTCGTTCGGTGCGATTTCGGGTTTGACGTTCTCTATTTTGTTTTCGCGCATATAGTCGTTCATTTCTTTCCAGCCTGCGTAGACCGCTGCTCTTGCCGCATCTGGATTGAGCGCATAACAATCTTCAATCGCACGGCCAGCATGGCGACAGGCGCTGCCGGTCGCCTTGGCATCAGATTCTTTTTGCGCCGCTTCCTTGGCCGGATCAGCCAGACCAAGGCGATCGCAAGCAGTGGTCAACAACAAGAGTGCTGCAGCAATAGCGAGAGAAGAACGAAGCGACATAACTCCACCAGAATAAAATGAGCAGAAGTCCTGACCGGGCTCCAGCGAAAAGGTTTGCCATCCTGCACAATAGTGACCAGGATGTAAATTCGGGTTTATGATACCCCAGTGTAGCCAAGCTTAGGCAATCCTTATCATGCGTTTAAACATGCAAAACCCTTTCTGTTCGGCGCTTACCCCTATTTCTGCTTTTTATCTGTCTATGCCAATCACGGCGCATTCATGCTGAGCGGGATCTTAGCCGCGCTGAGTGCAGGCATAGTGTGGGGCCTGGTGTTTGTCACTCCCCTGATCTTGCCGGATTACACTGGCATACAATTATCATTTGGCCGTTACCTGGCCTTCGGTCTGATAGCCTTGCTACCGGCCTGGCTGGACAGACCTCAGATGCGCAAGCTCACACGCGCAGACTGGCTATGCGCATTCCGGCTGGCACTGGTGGGTAATCTGATTTACTACGCGGCATTGGCCAGTGCGATACAACTGGCTGGTGCGCCCCTACCCACGCTGATTATCGGCACCTTGCCAGTCGTGATTGCGATCTGTGCTAAATTATTTGCGACTGAAGAGGACCATCACATCGCCTGGCGCCATTTAGTGTTGCCACTGGGGCTGATCGCCAGCGGACTGGCGCTGGTCAACAGCGCAGAGCTTGCCCAGCTCCATCCCGGACAATGGCGCAGCTATTGGCAAGGCGCATTACTGGCCTGTATCGCGCTGGCCGCTTGGACCTGGTACCCGCTGCAAAACAGTCGCTATCTGCAACAACATACGCATATTTCAGCCAGCACCTGGGCCAGCGCCCAGGGCCTGGCCACACTGCCCCTGGCTGCAGCCGGCATGCTGGTCTATGTTCTGTTACAGGACTCCAGCCTCCCCATTTACGCGCGGCTGACCGGGCCAGAGCCCTTAAGCTATCTGGGCCTGATGCTGGTACTCGGTTTTTTCGCCTCCTGGCTCGGCACCCTGCTATGGAATTACGCCAGTCAGCAATTACCACGCGGCCTGAGTGGACAGCTCATCGTGTTTGAAACACTGGCTGCACTGACCTACGCCTATTGCTGGCGTCAGGAATGGCCCGCACCCGCCATCCTGCTTGGGATCGCCCTGCTGGTCTTAGGTATCATGGCAGCCTTAAAACGTTTTCAATCCTGAATGAGGTGGAAGCTGTGTATAACTACGTTTTTTCAAGATGCGCAAAATACGCCTGGCTGGCATCCCTGAGCCTGCTGCTGTGCGCGTGTAGCCCACGCTTTGACTGGCGCGAGGTCACAGGCAGCGAGCAGCCTTATCAAGTCTTAATGCCAGCCAAACCAGCATCGATGTCCAGAGTGGTCCAATTGGCAGGACAACAGTTAAGCATGCACATGTTGGCGGCGGAAGCCGGGCAGATCAGCTTTGCCGTTGGCAGTGTGCAGGTAGCAGACCCCGGACAAGCCGGACTGGTTGCCAAAGCGATGCGCGAAGGCATGCTGGCAAATCTGCGTGCTAAACCCGAACAAATACAAACGCTGGCTAACGGTAACATCATCGCCAGCGGCAGCAGTCCGCAAGGCCAGCCCTTAAAAATGGCAGCGCGCTTCATCATTGATGGCAAATGGGTGTATCAACTCGTGGCCATCGGGCCGGAACAGGCTTTACAGGACGAAGTGGCAGACAATTTTTTGCAATCTTTTAAAGTGAATAAATCGAAATGAACCTTTCAGGTACAGAATTCGGATTATGATAGAAGTGCCTGCAATTTATGTTCTGCAGGCAATTCTGTGTCATGGTAAGTAGCACAGAATGAAACGATTCCATCCCAAATCAAGGAGAACCGACCATGCTGATCACATTCAAATCAAAAGCGGCAAGCGAGATCACCATGTACAAAGAGCATGCCAAACGCATACTCGAAATCCTGCAAAAAGATGTGGAACGCGGCGTAATTACGCCAGCTGAGCTGCCGCATGCGATAGAAAAAATTGAAGCCGCCGTCGCCGACAGCAAAGCCCATCCGATTTCCGATGAAGTCAGCCGCGATGTGAATGCCCACCATAACGCCAACGGTGATGACAATGATCACGAAAAGCCTGAACCTGTGACCTTTGCCACCCGGGTCTATCCGGTACTCGAAATGCTGCACGCCGCCAATAAAATGCAGCGAGAGGTGATGTGGGGAGTGTGAGCGCATGAGCGCCCATATCGAACCAACCCGGGAATGGGAATACATCAGCACTGATGGTATTCCCTTATTCGTCAGGGACTGGCCGGGCCCGTCTGCAGGCAGCGCGCAGGATCAGGGCGTACTGATTTTGCATGGCATTGGTGAACACTGCGGACGGTATGCGCATCTGGCGCGTTTTTTCAACCGGCTGGGCTTCAGCGTCAGAACCTATGATCATCGAGGCCATGGTCAATCCGGCGGACGCCGCGGTGACGTACCCGACAGCCAGCGCATCTTGCACGATGCACAGGCTGTGTTGCAGGAATTCCGCAGCCATCTGGGCAGCGATCCGCTGCTGTTTGGCCACAGCATGGGAGGACTGTTCGCGGCCCGGCTGGCGACCGGCAATCTGGTCAAGATACGCGCGCTGATCCTGTCCTCACCGGCGCTGGCGATACGGATGAACCGGGCGCAACAGTTATTGGCTGCGGTCGCACTCAGGCTGTTTCCGGGAGTGCCGGTACCTAACGGCTTGCACACCCGTTATCTGAGCCATGATGCTGAGGTAGTACGTGCCTATGAAAACGACCGTCTGGTTCACGGTGGCATCAGTGCGCGGCTGCTACATTGCATGCTGGACGCCATGCAAGCCAGTCATACGCAGGCGGCCAGCCTGACTATCCCGGTATTACTGCAATTTGCCGGCGATGATCACCTGGTTGATCCGGCAGGAAGTCTGCGCTTTGCCAGTCAGTTACCCGCCAGCTTGTTGACCATGCATCAGTATGCGGGCTTGTATCATGAAATTTACAATGAACTCGATGCCAGCACGGTGTTTGATGACCTGCGCAGCTGGCTGGAGCAACAACAAATCACCCCGATTGTGGCTGACTGAACCCTGCATGCTGCGCTGTCGCTGATGTGCTGAACAACACCATAACAGCCCCGCTTCAGCGCAATACCAGACCGATTTCCGTCAACAGAACTGAATCTGTCATAGCGGTACTACGATGCTCACTGTTACACTAGGGGCTGTTTACATCATGCCAGAAACCGGTATTCACCTATATATATGCAAGATCAACCAAGAAAAACCCTGACCAGACCCAGCCGCCCTGCGAGCGCCAAACCCTCGGAAACCAGCATACCACTGCTGGACATCAAACCGGATTCACTGGCTTTCAGCCTGGCCGGTGCGGCTCAGGCCGTTGCCTATGTGCTGGAAGGTACCGCACTGCCGCAGGCCCTCAGCAAGGTATTTGCGCAAACCGATGCACAGCCTCAGGCACGCGGAGCGATTCAGGATATTTCTTACCGTACCATGCGTAAGGTCGGAAAAGTCGATGCGCTGCTCAAGGCCATGACCAATAAAACACCGGAACCTGCTTTGCTGTACGGCTTGTTATGCTGCGCACTGACTTTGTTGGTGCGCAATGAAGGCGAAGAAGCACCTTACGAAGATTTTGTGGTGGTTGATCAGGCGGTCAATGCGGCCAGCTCGAACTCGCACATGGTGTTTGCCAAGGGCATGGTCAATGCGGTACTGCGCCGTTATCTGCGTGAAAAAGACGAATTACTCAAACTGGTCAGCAAGCAACCGGCGGCTGTCTGGAATTATCCGCAGTGGTGGGTCGATCAGACTAAGGCCGCCTGGCCACAAGACTGGCAGACGATACTCAACGCTGGCAATGTCGCACCACCGATGACGCTACGCGTGAATCAACGTCAGACCAGCCCGCAAGCCTATCTGGCCCTGCTGGCAGAACACGGTATCGCCGCCAGTCAGATTGGCCCGGTCGCGATCAAACTCAAAAAACCGATGCCGGTTCAACTGATACCCGGCTTTGAAGATGGCATGGTCTCGGTACAGGATGCCGCAGCACAGCTGGCGGCCCCTTTACTCGACATCGCGCCCGGCATGCGGGTATTGGATGCCTGTGCGGCACCCGGCGGCAAAACCGGGCACTTGCTGGAACTGGCAGATATCGACTTACTGGCGCTGGATGTCGATCCGGTGCGGATAGAAAAAATCCATAATAATCTTGCCCGTCTGAAATTATTCGGCGCCATTAAAGATGGTGATGCGAGTCGCTCCGGCTGGTGGGGCAGAAAGCCATTCGACCGCATCCTGGCCGATGTGCCGTGTACCGCATCCGGCGTGGTCAGGCGTCATCCTGACAGCCGCTGGTTACGCCGCAAAACTGATACTGCGCAACTGGCTGCCTTATCCACCCGTATTTTGGATAATCTGTGGCGCATGCTGGCACCAGGCGGAAAAATGCTGATGGTAACCTGCTCGGTCTGGCCCGCAGAATCTGAATTGCAGGCCGCCGCATTTGCAGAACGTCATGGCGCGATCCGTCTTGCTGCGCCAGGTCAGTTATTGCCTAGTCTGGGTAATCCGTCCGATCCTGACAACGAACATGACGGATTATTCTATGCCTTGTTCCAAAAGCCCATGCAAAACTGACGAGCTGCTCTGCTTCAAGTTATTATTCAGTTCCACAATTTTTTTTCACTTTGCATGCTCCTGAGTCTGAAAGATAAGTTAAACCGTTTGCTGCTGACATGCGTGTTAGCGCTGACGGCTATACTCATCTGCCCACAGACCCGGGCAGCGGAAGTGGAAATTACCTCGGCACGGATAGAAACTTCAGACGAAGGCTATAAGCTGTCGGCCAGCTTTGCATTCGAACTCAGTCATGGACTAGTCGATGCGATTTCCAAGGAAATTCCAATTTCATTCACCACCGAGGTGGAACTGACCCGGCCACGCTGGTATTGGTTCGATGAAAAAACCATACGTGCCGTGCAAACCGTACGTATAGGTTATAACCCCTGGACCCGGCAATACACCGCCAGCATCAACAATGGCTTGCAGCAAAGCTTTCCCACACTGGAAGAAGCGATGGCGCTGGTACTGCGGCCACGGCGCTGGGTGGTAGCGGACAAGGGTACGCTGACCAATGGTGCAGTCTACAACGTGGCAGTCAAACTGAAACTCGATCTCAGTTATCTGCCTAAGACCTTCCTGATTACCTCAATTAATAACAGCGACTGGCGCTTCTCCTCGGATTGGAAACGCTTTACTTTCAAGGCTGAAGACAAGTGACACGATTTTTGCGGTATGCCTTAATCATAGGCGGGGCTCTGATGAGTATCCTGCTTTTTTTACTGACCACCGCATCGGAAAATTCCGCGCGTTTTGAACAGTATTATGGCTGGTTACTGGCATCCAATGCGGTCGTCGCTTTGGCGCTGCTGGCTTTGATTGTCGCCTTGTTGTGGCGATTGTTCAGTCGTTTCCGCAGCCGTGAATTCGGCTCACGCCTGATGACCAGACTGGTGTTATTGTTTGCGCTGGTCGGTATTTTGCCAGGCTCGGTGATCTACATGGTTTCCGTCACCTTTGTGTCGCGCTCGATTGAATCCTGGTTCGACGTCAAAGTCGAATCTGCACTCGACTCCGGAAAAAATCTGGGTCTGAGCGCGATGGATTTCCTGCTGGCGGATCTGCAATCCAAAGCGCGCGACATGGCCAGCGAATTATCCACACCGTCCGAGACACCGCTCAGTATCCATCTGTCACGCCTGCGTGAACGCGCTCAGGTACAGGAAGCCACCATCGTCAACAGCCGTGGCCGCGTAGTGACCAGTGCGACCCAGAATGTCGCCAGTCTGGTGCCGGAATTACCGACCGCTGACATGATACGACAAGCCAGAAACAGCCGTATGTATGCGGCGATAGACGAAAAAATTCTGGCTAGCGAGAGTGGTGATAAGAACGAAACCAATGGTGCGAAACGGCCTATCCTGGCACAGGAACCGGCCAAAACACTACGCACCCGGGTCGTGATCCAGCTACAAAACAGTGACATGGCCTTGTCCATGAATCGGGATACTTACTTCCTGCAACTGATACAAGCTGTCCCGGAAAATATCGCACGCCATGCTGAAGCCTTGCGCAACGCCACCAGTGAATATCAGGTACGCTCACTTGGCCGTAACAGTCTGAAGACGATGTATATTTTCACGCTGACCTTGACGCTGCTGCTGGCAATTTTTGCAGCGATCACCAGTGCCTTCCTGATTTCCGGTGAATTGGCGCGCCCTTTGCTGTTACTGGCGGAAGGTACCAAAGCAGTCACCGAAGGGAATTTCTCACCGCGTCCTATCGTCGCCAGTTCTGATGAACTGGGCAGCCTGACTCAGTCATTTAACACCATGACGCGCCAGTTATTCGACGCCAGATCAGCTGTGGAAAAAAACCGTGCTGAACTGGAAAACGCGAAAGCTTATCTGGAATCCGTACTCGCCAATATGTCGGCGGGGGTGATGGTGCTCGATCAGTCCGGCAAGCTGGTGACTTGTAATGAATCGGTAGAGCGCATCTTGCAGCGTCCGCTGGAAAGCGAAATCGGCAAGCCATTCGCCGACATCCTTGGCATGCAGACGTTTGCCGATGCGATTGATAAAGCATTCTCGGAACAACATGCACAAACTGCGGCTGGTGGCGATCAGCAGGAACAACACTGGCAACAGCAGATAGAAGTACCGCGTCCGGATGCAGACCCTGAGCAGGAAACAGCTGCCGATGCGATGCCTGATCAGCAAAAACAAAGCATTACCCTGCTGGCGCGTGGTTCGCATTTACCGGTTGGTGCCGGCGAAGGCTATGTCATCGTGTTCGATGACATCAGCAATATCATTTCTGCCCAGCGCTCTATCGCCTGGGGTGAAGTGGCACGCCGCTTGGCGCATGAAATCAAAAATCCGCTCACACCTATCCAGTTATCGGCCGAACGTCTGCAAATGAAATTGCAGGATAAACTCAACGAAGCTGACGCCGCGATACTCAATAAGAGCACCACAACCATCGTCAATCAGGTCAGTTCGATGAAGCGCATGGTCGATGATTTCCGTGATTACGCCAGAACACCGCCCGCCGTCCTGGCACAGCTGGATCTGGGAAATCTGATCGATGAAGTGGTGCATCTGTATCTGGCTGGCGATGGACGCGATATCATCCGTCTGCAGCTCGCACCGGACCTGCCTAAAATCATGGGCGATGCAACTCAGCTGCGTCAGGTCATACATAATCTGCTGCAGAATGCGCAGGATGCTGTGACGGATCAGCCTGATCCCGGTTATCCGCCGCGCATCGATGTGATCACAGAACTGGTCCGTTATGCAGGCAAAGGCAATGATATGCAATCCGCCGTCAAACTCTCTATCATCGATAATGGGCCTGGATTCTCCAGCAAAATTCTGGCGCGTGCGTTTGAACCTTATGCCACCTCCAAACCACGCGGTACCGGTTTAGGACTGCCTATGGTGAAAAAAATTATCGATGAACATGGTGGCCGAATAGATATTCAAAATCGTAGCGATACAAACGGTGCAAAAGTAGCGATTTTGCTGTTAAAGTTAGCACCGGATACAAATGCAGTATAAAAAAGCGTGCAGGTCTTCACCTGACATTTCCAGCAGAGAAATGCAGGTATAAAAATCAAAAACCACAGGGGCAGTAATAGGGTAAATTTATGGCAAATATTCTGGTCGTAGATGATGAAATGGGGATCCGTGAATTACTCTCGGAGATACTTGGGGATGAAGGACATGTAGTACAACTCGCGGAAAATGCGCAGCAGGCGCGCGCCGCACGACAAGAAGCAAAACCGGATTTAGTCTTGCTCGATATCTGGATGCCGGATACCGACGGTGTCACCTTGCTCAAGGAATGGCAGCGTGACGGTTTGCTCAATATGCCGGTCATCATGATGTCGGGTCATGCGACTATCGATACCGCGGTGGAAGCGACACGCATCGGCGCATTGAATTTCCTGGAAAAACCTATCGCTTTGCAGAAGTTACTCAAAGCGGTACAACAAGGTCTGACCCGGACACCGGAACCGGTAAGGCCTGCCGCACCTGCCATGCGTGTGATGAATGCGGAACCGGTCAACACAGCGGCAAACAACTTTGAAAACCGCGGCTTCAATGCGGCGGCGGCAACACCGGCGGCACCGGTGAATCAGTTCGCCAGCCTGTCTTTCGATCTGCCTTTACGTGAAGCGCGCGATGCGTTTGAACGTATTTATTTCGAATACCATCTGCATCGTGAAAGCGGCAGCATGACACGGGTGGCCGAAAAAACCGGGCTGGAACGTACCCATCTGTATCGCAAACTGAAACAGTTAGGCGTGGAGTCCGTCAAGTTCGCCAAACGCGGCGAATAATATGCCGCCTGCGATAGCGCTGACGCTGGTTGCCGGTGGCAGCTATGCTCAGCGTGAGCAGGCGATAGCAGAACTCTGTGAGACTGACGCAGCATCAGTTGCACCATCAGCCGCACCATCATCCTGCATCGCAGTGGTACTCGAAGGCTTGCCTGCAGGTGACTTTTTGTTGCAGAGCTCTGGTCGCTTGCTGGTACACAGAATTGCGCCGGGTTGTTTTTGCTGTATCGGCAATCTGACCATGAAAGTCACGCTGAACCGCTTGCTGCGGCAGCCACTCTCCCACCTCTATCTGGCAGTCGCCAGCAGCACGCATCTGGATAACATACAGCTAACACTGACACAGCCACCGTATGACAACTGGTTTACAGCGCCCAGGCTGCTCGGACTGGATGCCGGGCCATAGTGGGGCTATAAGAAATTGTTGCACATTGTTGCCAACACTCAGCAAACACTGGCGCAGTGCGCAAAATATTCATACACTGCAAATGTAAGGTTCAGGTTTTGCACTATCGCCTTACAGTCTGCCCTTATCGCTTGAAAATCGCCGTAATCAGCACCATGTCCGGTTAACCAGGAGGTCCAGCCTCCACAGCCAGAAAGGATGCCAATAATGAATCTCATTTATAACAGCGACAACTTCAGTGTCATTGAATACGGTGCCGATGCAGATCATGAAGCACTACGCTTTGGTGGCTTTGAAATTACAGACAAAACTGTAAAACGTGAATGGTTTATCGGCGGCCCGTCGGCACTGAATTTCCGCAATGATGTGACCGAACTGATTGCCGGTGAACCCAGCATGGAAGAAGTGGATGACTTCCTCGGTCAGTACCATGGTCTGGTCACACAAAACGTCTATTTGCACTGATATCCTACCCGCTATAGCCAGCATCACGCTGGCTATATACTTAACTTCCGGCAAACTGCTATCGTGTTTCTCTACACTGTTGTAGAGACTGATGCTCACTGTAACTGCCAGGCCTTGTTTCACGCTTTGTCAGTTACTGTGTCTGTCATTGTGTCTGTCACTTTGTCATACGCTACAACCTGAGCGCCTTACCACAGCCGGATGGAGTAAACCTGATGCACAGCGCCCCCGATTATCTGCAAGCCTTGCAACGACTGACTCCGGCAGATAAAGCCGTGCTGATCACCATCACTGACGCCAAGGGCTCCACCCCGCGCATTAGCGGAACCCGCATGTTAGTCACTGCGGCGACACAGTTCGATACCATAGGCGGCGGCCATCTGGAATGGAAAGCTATCGCCACCGCCCGGCTATGGCTGGCCGAGGCGGGCGCACCAGGACCGGCCCGCGAATTACATCTGGCACTAGGCCCCAGTCTGGGTCAGTGTTGTGGCGGCGCACTGAGCCTGAAACTGGAAAGAACTGACGGCTGGAGTCAAGCCGAATGGCAGCAACAGACAACCAGCATGCAGCGCGAACGTGCAGCTTTGCCCCAGCTGTATCTGTTCGGCGCTGGCCACGTCGGTCAGGCGCTGGTCAATATTTTACAAGCCACGCCCTGCCAGATTACCTGGGTCGATGAACGTGATCATTTGTTCCCGGCGAACCTGCCACCACAGGTGATATGCGAAGCGACTGATACGCCGGAAGCAGTGATTGCAGCCGCGCAGCCGGGTGCCAGCTTTCTGGTCATGACTCACCATCACGGACTGGATTTACTGCTGACTGAGCACATCTTAAAGCGTGTGGATGCAGGCTGGTTCGGCCTGATCGGTTCGCAAACTAAACGTGCGCGTTTCGAACACCGTTTAATCGAACGCGGCATCGCAAAGCAAGACTTAACACGCATGGTTTGTCCTGTCGGATTGCCCGGTATCAAAGGCAAAGAGCCAGGCGTGATTGCCGTGGCTGTTGCTGCACAGTTATTGCAAGTCTGGGCCGCGCGCCCTACACTCTCGCCCTTCACCCCTCAGCTGATTCAGGACGCACGATGAGTACAGAACTCCACCAATTTATCCGTGGCTTGCCCAAAGCCGAACTGCATTTACACATAGAAGGCTCACTGGAGCCGGAAATGATGTTTGCACTGGCCCAGAAAAATGGCGTCAAGCTGCCTTATGCCTCGGTCGCCGAAGTGCGTGCGGCGTATCAGTTCAGCGATCTGCAATCCTTTCTCGACCTGTATTATGCAGGCGCTGCAGTACTGCAGACAGAACAGGATTTTTATGATCTGACCGCGGCCTACATCCAGCGTGCCCTTGCAGACAACGTACGCCATGTCGAATTGTTTTTCGATCCGCAAACCCATACCGCGCGCGGCATCGCGATTGAGACCGTGTTTGCAGGCATCGCCTCAGCCTTACGCGATGCCAAGACACAGCATGGTTTTTCCGGCAGCATGATACTGTGCTTCCTGCGCCATCTGAGTGAGGAAGATGCCATGTCCACGCTGGAATCTGCACTGCCGCTGCGCGACGCGTATGCCGATGTCTGGATAGGGGTAGGACTGGATTCATCCGAAGTTGGCAATCCACCGGAAAAATTTGCCCATGTGTTCACCATCGCTCAGGCCATGGGCTTACACGTGGTTGCGCATGCGGGTGAAGAAGGCCCACCCGCCTACATCCACGACGCTTTGGATGTGCTGCAGGTAGAACGTATCGATCACGGCGTACGCGCAGAAGAAGACCCAGCTTTGATGCAGCAACTGGCAGCCAGCCGCATGCCGCTGACGGTTTGCCCTTTATCCAATCTGAAGCTATGCGTGGTCAAGGATTTGCGCGATCACAATCTGGCCCGTATGTTGCGCGCCGGCTTGTGCGTCACGATTAACTCTGACGATCCGTCTTACTTCGGCGGCTATATGAATGACAATTTCATCGCTACCGCCGATGCGCTGGATCTGAGCCGCGCTGAGCTGCTGCAGATCGCACGCAATGGCTTTGAAGCGGCCTTCGTGAGTGAACAACAGAAGCAAAGCTGGTATGCAGAACTCGATGCCTATCAAGCCACACAGGCCACTATTTAAGCAGGCATAGCGCAGCGGCAGGCAACAACGGCAGCCAGCACTCACACTGGCGCCTGAATTGACTAATACAGCTTAATACCGCTTAACAAAAGGTGCAGGATAGTCCCCAAGCCTGCTCATGCTTGGTAGAATGCGGCGTTCCGCGGGCATCTGTGCTTCGCGGCTGCTGCAGACTACCGGGAAAATCACTATGCATATCGCTCCATTTGGCAACTTCATCAAAGACGAAGAAAATGACTGGCTGATCAGTCCGCCGCTGGCTCTGCCACTGTTTGATCAGGTCGATTGCGAATTCCTGCTGGAGGGCTATGAGACTGACTCTCAACAGGCTGAGTTTGTGAGTGCCATCCAGAATTTCCTGAGCCTGGATCAGTCCGCGCTCAAGGCCGCACAGGATGCGATTTTCCATTACTACCTTGATTGCTCACGGCTGGCCAAAGCAGATGGCCTGCACTGCGTAGAGATCGCAGCACCACAAGACGTATGGCAGCACATCCAGCCTGGCTGGGAAGCGCTGGTATGCCGTCGTCAGACTGGCGATCAGGCAGTGTATGTGCTGTTTGAATGTGACTGCGACTGGAATGAAGAAGAAGGCTTACAACTGGTCTTCAAAAACGGCCAGCAGATCAGCAAAGTCGGCCCTTTTGATGACTTCCTGAGCTATGCCGATGTGTATGGCTTGCCTGAGCTGGATAAGGTGTTGTACCAAAGCCGCGGCTAGGGCCTGCCGTTTTTCTTTTTTGGCGCAGTCTGATTTTCCAGCTCTTCACGCAGCTGCGCCAGCGTCGTCCACAGTTGTTCTATGCGTTCAGGATGCGTGTGATAGACCTCTTTATTCACTAACAGGAAATAGGGTTTTTCTATCAGTGGGATGGGCAGGCGTTCTATTGCCCCCGCATAGGGTGGGCCTTTCAACAGACGATCGCCTTCTTCGGCAAATACTGCGGCCACCTGTGCACGCCCCGCCAGCAGCTTACGCATGACCACGTCCACCGTACCCGGTGTTTCATCCGTCGCGACGCCCAGATTACTCAGATCCTTGATGACAGAATAGCCTATCTGCGCGACCACAGGTCCATTCAGATTGAAGAAATGTTTGCCATCCCAATCCACATCCGTACCACGCACACGGTATAAGGCATAAGTTCCGTAACGCAGACGCCGGCTAACATCGAGCTTTCCCTGGGGCGTACCAGGATAATACGCGTAGGCAGCACGCTCCTCACTGTAGCTGCCGTCGACCGCACCGGAGCGCAGCCCCATACTGACGTCACGCAGACAACGCTTCCATGGCAAAGGATCAAGTTGTATACGCAGATTCAACTTTTCCTGCGCAATACCAAGCAAGCGATTGAGTACACCTCTGCCGTTATGTGTCAGCCAGAGTTGGGTGACCGCAGAGTCGTAGCAAAAAGACAGACGTAATGGTTCGGCAGCCAATGCAGCCCGGGACTGCAGCAATACAGCACTGCATAACAGCAGACATCCTTGCCGCAGCAAACGCCGGGAATAAGGACGGATCAGTTTTGTAGCCATGTCGACATTGACAGACGGAAAAGGCTTCATGCTGGCTGCGCAGGGTAATCAGTTGGATTTTTCCATCACTGTACCATAGGGGCTGAGCAGCAAGGACAACAAAAAGGCCGGGAACTATCACGGCCTTTTCCATCATTCTGAATTACAGGCAGCTGCATGACACAAGACTGCCTGTCGCGATCAGAACTTGTGACGGATACCTGCTGCCACGCTGTTAGCACGATCAGCAGTGCTGAGTTTATCGCTCATCACCAACGCATAGACATCAGTACGTTTGGACAGATTGTAGTCATAGCCAGCGCTGAAGGTATCGCGTTTCAGCTCAGCACCGACCAGGTCGCCACTGCGCTTGGTGCTGGCAAAACTGGCCAGGATGTCGCCGCCGCCAGCCGGGATTTTTGCGCCCAGTGTATAGGTTTTGTCATCCATGCTTTTCGCCACGGCTGTGTCGTTTTTATTTTTAGAATAAGTCGCGTACAGCTTAGCGACTGTCAGGTCATAGCTGGCACCAACAAAAAAACTTTTCTGATTATTGATCGCCGCGAAATTCACTGGTGCAGCGGTCGCATCAACGATAGCACCCGGTGTAGGATTGCCGACTTGTACCTGATGGTAATAGGTACTCAGGGCCAGCGGACCGCTGAAATACATCGCATTGAAACCCAGATTTTTGCTGCCAGTATCGCCAGCTTTTTCACCAAATTGGTAATGGAAGTTTGCGCTCAGACCATTGATGTCAGGCGTCGAATAAATGATTTCATTACTCCAGCCAGAATCACCTGCGGCGCTGTTCGCCCAAGTACGTTTGCCGAAATCACCGCTAGGAACCCAGGTATGCAGTACCAGTGGCGAGAAGCTGAAGGAATCGCCGAAAGGATTGAAAATCACGGTAGGCAGGAAATTAGGTGCCAGATCGCGACCGATAGAAACGCGGCCAAAAGAACCGGACAAAGCCACATTCGCATCACGTGAAAACATGGTGTCGCCAAAGAAGCGGCCAGATGCGCCGGTATCGGCTTGCAGGAAACTGGTCAGCGCAAATTCCGCCTTGAGGCCACCACCCAGATCTTCCACGCCTTTGAAACCCAGCCAGGATGTGGTCATACCGCCACTGTTGACCGAGCTGCGCGCACCGTTATCGCCACTGAATTTGACCGAGCCGGCATACACATCGACCAGACCTTGTACCGTCACATTGGATTGCGCCATTGCGCTGCCAGCCAGCAGGCAGGAGCCGATTGCCAACACCAGAGATTTTTTTGAAAATTGCATAGGTTTTCCTTTAAAGAGTGAAAACAGAAGTTAAAAATAGGACTTACGCAAAATTGTCCCAACAAGGCATGGCGACGCAGGCAGTACGCAGTGTACGACAAGGAGCCATAACGCAGCTGGGGCGGTTTTGCGTAAGTCCTAAAAAATTCTGTGCAGCCCGGCTCCGGTATCAGACCAGACTCAGTCGGCCGGTATCAGGTCAGCCAGCCGGAAAGCGGCGATCCTGGCGATCTGCTCTATACATTCCTGCATTTCCTGCTCACGTGGAGCCTGTATGCGCTGCGAAAAATGCCGGATGATACTTTGTCTGTCATGCCCGCGTACAGCAATAATGAAAGGAAAACCGAATTTTTTGTTGTAATCGGCATTCAGTTGCTGCAATTGCGCGAACTCTTCCGGACTGCATTGATTCAAGCCCGCACCACTTTGTTCCCGCGTCGACTCAGCGGTCAGCTCGCCACAAATAGCAGCTTTGCCAGCCAGTTCAGGATGGGCCTGTATCAGGGTCAGGCGCGCGGTTTCGCTGGCAGCGCGGACCGCAGCCGCCATCGCTGCATGTAAATCCCTCACACTGGCAAATGGACGTTGTGGCAGCACCGCTTCCGCGACCCAGGGTGAATGTTCAAAAATGCCGCCCAGAATATGCACAAATTCTGCCGCTTCAGCTTGATTCAGCGCTTGCAGGCTTAAGGTTTGAGCTTGATTCATGCTTGATTACCCTTGTCAGACGAATACGGATGCTGTTGCATCCAGTGTTGCGCGATATCGATACGGCGGCAAATCCAGACTTGCTCATGCGCCTGCACATAATCGAGGAAGCGTTGTAAGGCACGGAAACGTCCGGGTCTGCCTAACAAACGACAATGCATACCGATAGAAAGCATTTTGGGCGCATTGTCACCCGCCGGATCGCCTTCTGCGTACAAGACATCAAAGCTGTCTTTCAGATACTGGAAAAAATGATCTCCGGTATTGAAGCCCTGCGGCGTGGCAAAGCGCATGTCATTGCTGTCCAGCGTGTACGGCACGACCAGATGCGGTTTGCACTCGCCCTGACTGGTTTCAACCTCGGTCCAAAATGGCAAATCATCGCCGTAATAATCAGCATCGTAAGCAAAACCGCCGTGCTCCACCACCAGCCTGCGGGTATTTGGCGAGTCGCGTCCGGTATACCAGCCCAGCGGCGCCTGACCGGTCAGCTCACGCATGATCTGCACCGCTTGCTGCATATGGGCGCGCTCGGTGGTTTCGTCCATGTGCTGATAATGTATCCAGCGCAAACCATGGCAGGCGATTTCATGGCCGAGTTCAGCAAACGCCTGCGTCAATTCCGGATGGCGCTGCAAGGCCATCGCGACGCCAAACACGGTCAGCGGCAACTGGCGCTTTTCAAATTCACGCAAAATGCGCCAGACCCCGGCACGTGAGCCATATTCATAAATCGATTCCATCGACATATGACGTGCTTCATACGCGGCAGCACCAACGATTTCCGATAAAAACTGCTCTGAAGCGGCATCACCATGCAGCACACAGTTTTCACCACCTTCTTCGTAATTCAGCACAAACTGAACGGCAATTCTGGCCTGTCCCGGCCAGTTAGCATGCGGCACATGGCGGCCATAACCAATCAGATCACGCGGATAAGTGACGGTAGTCTTCATTTCTGGATTTTCCGGGGTTTCAGTGCGGCTTTCAGATCAAAACCCTTGCCAGCATTTTTCGGGGTACGACATGCGCATTGATGCAAATGTTGTGCCATTTCTGACAGGGCAGTTTTTTTATCTTTTTTCTCCAGTGCTTCCACCACCCGCAAATGCTCGTCAAAAGAGCAGGGACGGGTAGCCGGCACTTCCTGGCTGGAAATCAAGAGCGTGGTACGTGAGACCAGGCGACGCAGCATATCGACCAGCAAATCATTGCCGGACAGGCGCGCCAGCTCGATATGAAAGTCGGCCGATAAGCGTATCCAGAGCGGGCGATCTCCCTGCTCATAGGCCAGGCGCTCGCGCTCCACCATCTGCCGCAATTGCCGGATAGCTTCAGCCGACGCATGCTGAAAGGCTTTTTCCAGCGCCAGCTGCTCCAGCGACTGACGCAACTCAAACATATCCTGCGCCTCTTTTTCATCCGGACTGGCAATAAACGCACCACGGTTGGGCTCCAGATCGACCAGTCCATCATGCGCAAGCTGGCCCAGCACCTTGCGCACGCCATGTCTGGCCATGTCATAAATCTGGCTCAGAGATTGCTCCGTGAGCTTAGTACGCGCAGGCAGGCGATGATCCATGATGGCGTCATAGATATCGCGATACATGCGTTGCTCTTTGTCGTTGCCGCTTTCGGTGACGACGCTGAGCCTGGAAATAGTTTTAGTAGCAGACATAATTTTCAAAGTCAGAATTTGCGCTTATTTAATCACGATTGTCGACAATTTTTATATACATAGACCTGATAAATTTCAAACTCTGTGGTAAAACTGCTCTAAACCACTGTATTTAAGGGTTTCGTTTGACATGCTTAAATTCAAAAGCTTAAGATTGTCGACAATTTTTCAAAGACCGACCAGATCTGCCGCAGCATCAGCATTCAGCACAGTGGCAGGCTGGTGACTCACCTCATTTCAGGAAGGAAGCAAATGGGATCACACACCGGACGGCTGACCACGCATGTGCTTGATACCGCCCATGGCAAGCCGGGACGCGGTATCAGCGTGCACTTATACCGTCCCCATGCGCATGGCAGAACGCTGATCTGCAGCCGCCTGACCAATGCCGACGGACGTTGCGACCAGCCCTTGCTGGAAGCAGATGCGATGGAAAGCGGCACCTATGAGCTGGACTTTGATATCGGCAGTTATTTCGCCGCACTGGGCACGGACTTGCCGGAACCGGCTTTTCTGAACATCGTCACGCTACGCTTTGCGATTGCCGACGCCAACGCGCATTACCACGTGCCTCTGGTCTGCACCCCCTGGTCTTACTCGACCTATCGCGGCAGCTAAATCCGAGCTGCTGCCCGCCCCGACCCTTAAGGACGTTTCATGGAAGCATATTTGTTAGATTGGGCCAATCTCTTGCTGCGCTGGCTGCATGTCATCGTTGCCATTGCGTGGATAGGCTCCTCGTTTTATTTTGTGTGGCTGGATAATCATCTGACTGCCCCGCAAGATCCGCAGCTGAAAGACAAAGGCGTGGGCGGTGAATTGTGGGCCGTGCATGGCGGTGGTTTTTATAATCCGCAAAAATATCTGGGCGCGCCACCGCGTCTGCCGGAGCAGCTGCACTGGTTTTACTGGGAATCTTACAGCACCTGGTTGTCCGGTTTTTCGCTGTTCCTGCTGGTCTATATCTTTAATGCGCGCAGCTATCTGATCGATCCTGCGGTGGCGCAACTGAGCCCGGCAGTGGCGATCACGGCGGCCTTCGCTTTTCTGGTGGTGGGCTGGCTGGTGTATGACGCGCTATGCCGTTTGCTGGCAAAAAAAGAGCAATTACTGTCGATACTGATCGTGGCACTGGTGGTACTGGCCGCCTGGAGCGCCTGCCATCTGTTTTCCGGACGTGCGGCATTTCTGATCGTCGGTGCCATGATGGCCAGCATCATGAGCGCCAATGTGTTTTTCTGGATTATTCCCGGCCAGCGCAAAGTGGTAGCTGCCATGCGCGCCGGTGACCCTGTCGATCCGGTACACGGACAACGTGGCAAACAGCGCAGTGTGCACAATACCTATTTCACCTTGCCGGTGTTGTTCGCCATGCTGTCGAATCATTACAGCATGACTTACAGCGCGCAGCACAACTGGCTGGTATTGGTCGTCATCATGCTGGCGGGCGTGCTGGTGCGTCAGTATTTCATACTGCGCCACAAAGGAAAGAATCAGCTGGCTTATCCGCTGATCGCGATCGTGCTGCTGGCAGCGATTGCGGCCTGGATCGCACCGCGTCCCGTCAGCGCTCCGGCTGCAGCCACACCTGAGAATGCAACAACTACAGTCACGCTGGCTCAGGTGCAGGGCGTGATTCAGGCGCGCTGCGTGCAATGTCATTCCAGCCACCCGACTATGATGGATAGCCCGGCCAAAGGCTTGCTGCTGGAAACGCCGGAACAAATACAAGCCAAAGCGCAGCTGATTTACCAACAGGTGGTACAGCAAAAACTGATGCCGCTCGGTAATCTCACCCAAATCACTGAACAAGAACGCGCGCTGATTGCCAACTGGGCAGAGCAACGGCCTGCAACGCAACCTTAAGGAACTTCTGATGGCTATTATTACCCTGGACCCGAATGCACCGGAATTTTCCCGTCGCTATCCGAATCTGGCTGATGCACGCCTGGGCGCACGTGCACTGAATTGCAGCGATGATTTTTTCGCCGAAATGGCGCGCATGCTGAACCCGGAACCTGCTGTCTTCATCCCTGGCAAATACGATACTAACGGCAAATGGATGGATGGCTGGGAATCCCGCCGCAAGCGCGTCAATGGCTATGACTGGTGCGTGGTACGACTGGCGCGTCCCGGCATACTCAAAGGTGTAGACATCGACACCAGCCACTTTACCGGCAATTATCCGCCTGCGGCTTCTCTGCAAGCTTGCCTGGTGGCCGATGGTGAGCCGGACGCCAACACGGTGTGGCATGAGGTTTTACCCTCAGTGAATTTGCAAGGCAACAGCCACCACTATCATGCGATAGAAGCAGAGCATACTTACAGCCATATCCGCCTCAATATCTATCCGGATGGCGGCGTTGCGCGTCTGCGTGTGTATGCGCAACCGGACAACAACTGGTCTGCGGCAGATCCAAATGCGCTGCATGATCTGATCGCGATGGAAAATGGTGGCTATGTAGTGGCCAGCAATAATCAGCATTTTGGACTCGCATCCAATCTGCTGATGCCTGGCCGTGGCGTCAATATGGGCGATGGCTGGGAAACCCGGCGCCGTCGTGAACCGGGCAATGACTGGTGCATCATCGCACTTGCGCATCCTGGCGTGATTGAACAAATAGAGGTCGATACCTGCCATTTCAAAGGTAACTACCCGGACCGCTGCTCTATCCAGGCCGCCGCCATGCAAGGTGGCACAGAAACATCGCTGATCACCCAGTCTATGTTCTGGCCCGAATTGCTGGCACCGCAAAAACTGCAAATGGATCATCAGCATGTCTACAGCAGTGAAGTGCAGTCACTTGGCGTGATCACCCACATACGACTGAATATTTTCCCGGATGGCGGCGTGTCACGTTTGCGCCTGCTCGGCAAACTGGCCCAACTCAAGGCTGAATAACACCAGCTGCGCAGCGGGCAGCAGCGTTCTCATGCGAGCTGCCCGGCGTCAAAACTAAGCGGAGCACGCTATGCCACAACTCATCCCCGAACCCCTGAGCCGCGCAGCCTTTGCCCCGTTTGGCGAAGTCATTATGCTGGAAGGTGCGCGCCACTATCCGATCAACCAGGGCACCACCGAACGCTATCATGCGCTCGCCTGTGCCGATACCCAGAGCGAAGGCGGACAAACCATACTGAGCCTGTTCCGCGCTCAGCCGCGCAGCCTGCCGCTTGCCATCGAAATCATGGAACGCCATCCGCTCGGCAGCCAGGCCTTTGTGCCGCTGAGCACAGACCCTGAGCACACCTATCTGATCGTGGTTGCGCCTGCAGGAGAATTCGGTCCTCAGCAAATGCGTGCCTTTATCGCACGCGGCTGGCAAGGTGTGAATTATGGCAAAGGCGTCTGGCATCATCCTTTGATCGCACTAAACAGCGTCAGCGATTTTCTGGTGATGGACAGGATAGGTCAGGGCAGTAATTGCGATGAAATTACATTGGATGGCAGCTGGATGCTGGGATAATAGCGGCTCGCCTGCCAACCGCTATCCTTCTCTATCCACACTTACCTGCCGCTATGCCACTGAGTTCTATAGACCGCTATCTGCATCAACCGCCGCCAGCCAATTTACAGGGCTGGGCGCACGGCTGTCTGGAGTTTCTGTATTTCGGCATCAAAGAAGCGCGTGCCTGCCTGTTTGCCGGCCTGTTTTTCGCTTCTGTGTTACTGGTACCCAAATCAGGCTGGCTGGGGATAGCGAGATATGATTTATTGTTCCTGATCGCCATCGCCATACAGCTGGGTATGCTGTGGAGTAAGCTGGAAACGCTGGATGAACTGAAAGCCGTCGCCTTGTTTCATGTGGCGGGATTTGCACTGGAAGTATTCAAGGTCTCGGGCAGTATTCAATCCTGGGCCTATCCGGACGCCGCCTATACAAAATTCTGGGGCGTCCCCTTGTTCAGCGGTTTCATGTATGCCAGCGTAGGCAGCTATATCATTCAGGCATGGCGCCTGTTTGATCTGCGCATACGCCACCACCCCAGCTATTGGATGGCGACACTGATCGCCATCCTGATCTATGTAAATTTTTTCAGCCATCATTACATAGGCGATTACCGCTGGTATCTGGCAGCCTGTGCGCTGGGCTTGTATGCACGCGCTACCGTGCAATTCCGCACCTGGCACACCACCCGTAGCATGCCCCTGTTCCTGGCATTCATCCTGATCGGTTTTTTCATCTGGCTGGCAGAAAACCTGGGGACTTTTTTTGGTATTTGGCGCTATCCGAATCAGATCGGTGCATGGTCTGCCGTTCATGTCAGCAAATGGAGCTCGTGGAGCCTGCTGGTCATCATGAGTTTCACCATCATTGCCAACCTCAAGCATATTAAGCAGGACATACACATACCGGATTAAGGCAGTAAGGTTTTTCGTGCAGATAAAAAAATAGCCCGCTAGCTGCGGGCTAAAATCCAAACCTTAGGAGGTGTTGGAGGAGACAGGTGTAACTATATGGCAGTGCAGCATAGCTGTCTGCTTTATTATTCGTATACCAGCTATTCGCCATACTTATACCTGAGGTTTGCCTGCATGGGCTGCAGTGCACAAACTGAACTGACTGCTACTCTGGTCTCTGCCCATACTCAGTGAAGATACAAGAACAGGATTGCAAAAAATACCTGGTAGCATCCCGTTTCGGCTCCGAATCGGGGTTACGCGCCAATTCGGGTTGGAAACACGCAGACATTGAGTTCATCGCTACATCGCCGGTCTCAATTGCAGAAACGCAGCAATGGGTAGTTCACACATCGTGAAAAGAAGAATGCACGCTGAAAAGCGTACAGATAAAAAAATAGCCCGCTAGTGGCGGGCTAAAATCCAAACCTTAGGAGGTGTTGGAGGAGACAGGTGTAACTATATCGCAGCGCACCAAATTCACCAACTGAATTTTTTGCATATCAAACATTCACAAATCGAATATCCGCTGACGCTCAGTACTCAACGGCGTCAACATAACAAAAATACTTTTCATTTCCACAAGGAAATTATGCTGCTAATTTTCCCGATTAGCACAGAAATCATCGATAACCGAGTTTAAATAGCGATATCTCAATGGTCTCAGCGGATTCGAAAAAAGAGCAAAAAAAAAGCCCGCGAGCGAGACGCTTGCGGGCTAAATCCAAACCTTAGGAGGTGTTGGAGGAGACAGGTGTAACTATATGGCAGTGCAGCATAACTGTCTGCTTTATTATTCGTATACCCGTCATCACCCAATTCCATAACACGAACTTCGCTGTGTTCCTGCCTGCTATTGCATCCAGGCATGTAGGTCGACAAAGAATCTGGTATCGTAGACCCCATATCAAATCAGCCACCCCCAAATATCTGCTGAGCGAATGACTGGCAACATGCAGACTGGTCAGACCGTGCATTTTCACGAAGCCTGGGTGCGCTGCGAGGGAGACAACATGAAACTGATCGATCCTATATTGCAATTTCAATCAGAGATACAAGAAATACGGCGCGACATCCATGCGCATCCGGAACTCTGCTATGAAGAACACCGGACTGCCGAAGTCGTCGCAAACCAGCTCACGCAATGGGGCATACCGGTAGTCCGCGGACTGGGTAAAACCGGGGTACTGGGCATCATCCGCAACGGCGACAGCCCGCGTGCGATTGGTCTGCGCGCCGACATGGATGCCTTGCCTATGCAGGAACTCAATACCTTTGCCCATACCTCACGCCATGCCGGGAAAATGCATGCCTGCGGTCATGACGGGCATACCGCGATGTTATTGGGCGCAGCTAAATATCTGGCGCAACACCGCGACTTTGACGGCACCGTGTATCTGATTTTCCAGCCAGCAGAAGAAGGCGGTGGCGGTGCGCGTGCCATGATGCAGGATGGCTTGTTCGAGCAATATCCTATGGAGGCGGTGTTCGGCATGCATAACTGGCCGGGCATTGCGAGTGGCCATTTCGCCGTCACGCCCGGGCCTATGATGGCTTCCTCCAATGAATTTTATGTGACGGTACGCGGCAAAGGTGCGCATGCTGCGCAACCGCATAAGGGCATAGACCCGATCATGACTGCGATACAGATTGCGCAAAGCTGGCAAACCATTGTCAGTCGCAATGCCAGCCCGCTGGAATCGGCTGTATTGTCAGTGACGCAGATTCACTCCGGCAGTGCGACCAATGTGATCCCGGATGAAGCGACGCTGATCGGCACCGTGCGCGCCTTCAGCACTGAGATGATCGATCTGATCGAACGACGTATGCAGACCATCGCTCAACATACGGCTGCCGCATTTGATGCGGAAGTTGAATTCAGCTTTAAACGTAATTATCCACCGCTGATCAATCATGCGGCTGAAACCGCCTTTGCGACTGAGGTAATGCGCGCTGTGGTAGGTGCAGATAAAGTCGATGCGCATACTGAACCCACTATGGGTGCAGAGGATTTTGCGTTTATGCTGCAAGCCAAACCCGGTTGCTATGTCTTCCTCGGGAATGGCGAAGGATCACACCGCGATGCAGGTCATGGCTTAGGCCCGTGTAATCTGCATAATCCGAGTTACGATTTTAATGATGAACTGCTGCCTGTCGGTGCGACCTATTGGGTCAGACTGGCAGAGAGCTACTTGAAAAAATCCGCCTGAACCCTCATATTCCCCCTCTGAATTCAACTAGAAAGCGCAATAACATGGCAGACGAAAAAGAATCTAACGAAGCGCAACGCAGCAGCTTCCTCGAAGAAAAAGCCTTCCAGTCCCGTACTGTGCTGGTGTTTGGCACCATCAACGATAAACTGGCGGCAGAAGTCAGCAAGCGTCTGATCGCACTGGCTGCAGAATCCAAAGATCCTATCACCATGTTAGTGTCTTCCCCGGGTGGCCATGTGGAATCCGGCGATGTGATCCATGATATGGTGAAATTCATCGATGTACCGGTCAATATGGTCGGCACTGGCTGGGTCGGCAGCGCCGCAGTCAGCGTGTTCCTGTCGGTACCGAAAGAACGCCGCGTCTGCTTGCCAAATACCCGTTTCCTGATCCACCAGCCTAGCGGTGGTTGCGGTGGTCAGGCTACTGATATCGCGATACAGGCGCGTGAAATCGTCAAAGTGCGGGAACGCATTTCTGCATTGATCGCACGCGAATCCGGCCAGTCTCTGGAACGTGTGACCAGTGACATCGACCGCGATTACTGGATGAGTGCAGAAGAAGCCAAAGAATACGGCCTGATTTCGCGCACTATCGTACGCCAGGGCGAGCTGAACTAAGCGAGCCTCCATACGAGACTCAAAAAAATGGCAGAGTTAACTCTGCCATTTTTTATGTTTATTTAAAGTACAGGATCAGAATTCTTCCCAGCCATCTTCATCCTGTTTGGCCGGCGCTGCTGCACGTTGCGTGGCTGGGGCTGGCTTACGTGCTGCCGGAGCCGGGCGCGGTAACGACCTGGTCTGCGCTGGTTTAGCGCTGTGTTTGGAGGCAGACTTCGATGCTGGCTTGGCAGCCGCAACCACAGGGCGGCTGCTTGCCGGTGCGCTGTAGGCGTCCAGCTTAAACACACTGACGACTGCACTCAGGCGATTGGTCTGTTCATTGAGTTCGGCGGCGGATGCGGCAGCCTCCTCAACCAATGCCGCATTTTGCTGAGTCAGGGTATCCATGTTAGATACGGCATCATTGATCTGGGAAATACCTGCGCTTTGCTCCAGGCCCGCTGCAGTAATTTCACTGATAATGTCACTGACCCGCTTCACGCTGTCGACCACCTCGCTCATAGTGCTGCCGGCCTGATCGACTAAACGCGTACCCTGCTCCACTTTCTCAACTGAGTCGTTAATCAGTTCCTTGATTTCTTTCGCAGCATTGGCCGAACGCTGTGCCAGATTACGAACCTCAGAAGCGACCACCGCAAAACCACGCCCCTGTTCACCCGCTCGGGCAGCCTCAACCGCTGCATTCAGCGCCAGAATATTGGTCTGGAACGCGATACCATCAATCACCGCAATGATGTCAACAATCTTCTTGGACGATTCATTGATAGAGCCCATGGTATGCACCACCTCAGACACCACCTGACCACCACGCTCTGCGACTTCCGATGCGGAATGGGATAACTGATTCGCCTGACGCGCATTATCGGCATTGTGCTGTATGGTTGAAGTAATCTCTTCCATCGACGATGCCGTTTCTTCCAGTGAGCTGGCCTGAGATTCAGTACGGTTAGACAAATCCATATTGCCATGAGCGATTTCAGATGCAGCATGGCTAATTTCATCGGTACCGTGGCGCACTTCTGTCACCACTTTTTTCAGACTGTCATTCATCTCACGCAAAGCATTCAGCAACAAACCGGTTTCGTCACTGCTACGCACTTCGATCTGGCTGGTCAGGTCACCGGCTGCCACCGTCTGCGCCACCTGCACTGCATAGCTGAGCGGACGCGACACAATACCTGCGATCCAAAATGCGAGTGTCAGACCAATCACGATACTGACTGCCAATGCAATCAGTATCAGCACGCGCGAGCGCTCATAGACTGCAATACTGTCTTTGTAGGCTTTGATACCGCCATTGGCATTCAATTCCACCAGTTTATCGACCTGATCGCGCAATTTTGCATTGGTTTTCGACGACTCACTGCGTAATATTGCCACCGCCTCTGCCCCATTACCGGCAGACGCCAGACTCATCATTTTCTCGGAGATTGCCAGATATTCCGCTGCCAGCTTGCTGTATTCCTCAAACGCTTTACGCTCCTCCGCTTCACTGATCAGACGGCTGTAATCCTGCTCATTTTCTTTCAAGCCAGTGATCGCTTCTTTTGAGCGTTTGATGTATTTCGCCACCTCTTCCGGATTTTCAGCAAATACCATCTGCGCCTCTTGCGCACGCAAGCGCGACAAGCGCTCTTTCACACCCATCGCCGCTTTAACGCTGGGCATCCAGTTGGTTCCCAAATCCGTCGCTGACTGATTGACGCGCGCTAATTCATAGATAGAAAAAACACCGATTAAAGCCGTCAATACCAACAGTGCGATAAAGCCCGTCAGTAATTTGGCGCTAATTTTCAGGTTATTAAAAAACATCATTTTGAACTCCACATAAAATTCTGAACGGCTCCTGTTTCATCCAGGAACCAGCATGGCTATTGCTATCGGCTAAGTGCCGCAGTTGAAAACTGGCGCTCAGCCGGTTCCAGCCTGAATACACTGACTACTTTGCTTAATTTTGCAGCCTGCTCTTGCAAAGAACTGGCCGCTGCTGCAGCCTGTTCGACCAGCGCTGCGTTTTCCTGCGTCATTTGATCGATATGTATAACCGCCGTGTTAACCTGCTCGATACCGGCACTCTGTTCGCTGCTGGCTGCGGTGATTTCACTGATGATGTCGCTCACGCGCCGCACGCTGTCGACCACTTCCTGCATGGTTTTACCGGCATCACTGACCAGACGGTTGCCTTGCTCCACCTGTTCCACCGAACTGGTAATGAGTGTCTTGATCTGGCGCGCCGCATCAGCTGAGCGTTGTGCCAGACTGCGCACCTCAGAAGCGACCACCGCAAAACCGCGTCCCTGTTCACCCGCACGCGCAGCCTCGACAGCTGCATTGAGTGCCAGAATATTGGTCTGAAAAGCGATCCCATCTATCACAGAAATGATGTCCACAATCTGCTTGGAAGATGTATTAATGGAATCCATGGTGGAAACTACATCGGACACTACTTTGCCGCCACGCTGCGCCACTTCACTGGCAGAATGCGCAAGCTGGCTGGCCTGGCGCGCATTATCGTGATTATGTTTAACGGTAGAGGTCAGTTCTTCCATCGAAGAGGCCGTTTCTTCCAGCGAGCCAGCCTGACTTTCAGTACGTGAGGATAAATCCATATTGCCTGTCGCTATCTCTGACGAAGCAATGGCGATGGTGTCAGTGCCGCTTCTTACCTGGCTCACCACAGTCAACAAACTGGCATTCATCTCCTTCAATGCATCCAGTAATTGTCCTGTTTCATCTTTGGAGTGACTTTCGAAACGGCTGGTCAGATCACCCGCTGCTACCGTTTTCGCCAGTTTCACCGCATGTTGTAAGGGTGTAGCGACTATCCGGGCGATCCAATATGCCAGGCTGATGCCAATGGCGACACTGATTGCCATTGCCACCAATATCCAGTTACGCGACGAGTTGTAGATACGCGCACTGTCATCATAAGACGCCTGACCGCCATCCACATTGAGTTGGACCATTTTGTCGGCCAAGGCAAGGATGTCTGCATTCAGAGTCGATGAGGTACCCCTCAATACAGCCAGTGCGGCATCTCTGTCATTTTGCCTTGACAAGTCGACAAGCTTCGCATTTTCGAGCAGATACTGACTCCACTTCTGCTTATATTCCGCAAACAGCTTACGGTCTGCTTCAACGGTAATCAGTTTTTCATAAGCGTTTTCATAGTTGTGCAATTCGGCGGAATATTCATCAAAGCGCTTTTTATATTTGTCGATATTTTTAATATCACCCGCTGATAACACGATTTGCATTTCCTGGGTTCTCAGGCGCGACATACGCTCTTTAACGCCCATCGCTGCATTCACACTCGGCATCCAGTTACCACCCAGATCAACCGTAGTCTGATTCACTGCAGACAACTGATAAATGGAAAAAGCGCCGAGTATGCCAGTCAGCAACAGTAAGGAAAAAAAACCGGCATAGAGTTTGGATGCAATGCGCAGATCGTAAAACAACTTCATGGTATTCCCCAAAAAAGTAAGGCCATCAAGATTGCTTAAAACGGATAAATCAGATTTTTCAGGCTGAGCGATTAAAACGCTTAACAAGCCACAGCTTCCTCCAGCTTAGGTGCTGCACATTAAAAATACAAAAAGGAAAGCAAAGCGGTTTTGACTTTCCTTCTGTATACGAAGCTGGCTGTACAGACAGGCACAGCCAGCCTAACACAAACCAATTACTGCAAAGTCGTAATAACTTTGACCGTGGAATCGACGGCAGACTTATCAATGTAACCAATGCCGGTCGGATTAGCAGCAATTGCTTTTTTCACCTCAGCGTTAGAGCTGTACTCTTTCGGTGCAGCGGCTTTACCGGTAAACACCAGCTTGGACCAGATACCCTTGACTTCAGCCAGATCTTTGTCGCAGACTTTTTTATAAAATTCGGCGCGGATTGCTGAACTTTCAGATTGATCAACCGGTGTGAACATGGCCGATTTACCCAGGAAAAACTGGGATGCCTGAGTCGCGGTCATCGAAGTCGCAGGATTCGCAGGATTCACAATCACCACGATTTCACCAGCTTGGACCAGGCCTGAAGCTGCCATCAGAGCTAAAGCAGCAGTCGCTTTATTCAAAATAAATTTCATCATTGCCTCCTCAGAATACGAAGTCGATGCCTGCTGCAATCACATTCACCGGACCTTTAAAGCCTGGCTTAGGATTGACAAAGGTACCGGCGCCATCTTTAGGAGTCAGACGGTCATACTGCACTTTCAAGGCCGCAGCCTTATGGAAATCCCAGCGCAGGCCGATGCTGTTACTGGATTGCACCGCAGTCAGGGAAGCAAAATTGTTTGCACCGGCAGTCAATCCCGCCAAAGGACCTGTCGTTGGCAAGCCTGCCATCGTGCGAGGGGTATCTTGCTTCACTTCAGAATGGACATAGTAAGGCGTGAATGCACCGTAGCGGTAGCCGAGCAGGGTATACCAGGATGTGGTGTCCGGCAGGCTGCGGCTTTCCGATTTACGAACGCCATACTCAGACTGAACGATGATATTTTTCCAGTTCACCCCCAGACCCAGCGAAGTGAATGAGGCTTTGTTATCTTTCAGGCGCAAATCGTTCGCAGCAGAGGTGAAACCGAATTTTTCCAGACCACCCAGTACCGCATTCAGAGAAGCAGAATCTTCCACACTGAATTTAGTCGTGATATGGCCGAAACGCACGGTAAATGGGCCGTTTTCCAGTACCAGATTGATACCTGCTACCTGACTGAACTTCGCAGTGTAGCTGTTGGCGGTACCTTTGGATTCCGATTTACCCAACGCGAACTGGCTGGTCAGCGTAGTATCACCAAAGTCTGTCTGGTAAATTGCATCCACGCCATCCACCGTCTGCAGATTCACCTGGCTATACATTTCAACCGGCGGACGCAGGAAAGTATTGGAATAACCGACGTTCAGATAGTCAGAAATCATGTAGACCGGCAGACCCATACGACCTACGCGGATATTCAGCTTGTCAGTCGCCTTGAATTTGGCAAATGCCCAAGTCAGTTCTGCACCATATTCGTCGGTAATATGCTTGCTGACCAGACCTTGCGCAGTCAAAGATATCCAGTCATTGGCTTTGTACGTCGCCTGCAAACCAAAGTTGGAGTCCACGCCGGTTTTTGCAGAGGTTTTGACCCCTGCCAGTTGACCAAGACGTGCAAATTCAGCATCGTCAGTATTACTACGGGTCAATGCGGCGGTACCGAAGCCACTCAGGGTGAAATTCGAATTTTCGTCTGCCCAGGCGCCAGAGGCCACCACAGACATCGCTATCATAGCGACAACAGGTTTCAACTTCATACTATCTCCTTGAAAGTGATTTCATTTTATCTTCTGAAAATATTTCCCAATAGAACCAAAATTCTAAAATATTGTTTCTGAATAGTAAGACTGGAATATGAAGCAATGATGAAAAACGATGAACTTGCCAAAATTTCCCTATGGAAACCACGTTGTCACACCGAAAGATTTCCTTTATTCAAGTTAATGGATGGCACGCAAGGGAGCCAGAGGATTTCACCATTTCTGACATTTTCGTGGTGAAATGTCTACAAAAATGCCCCAAAAAAAGCCTGAGCTCCCATTTTCGGCGCATATCATCCGCAACTGACCCAGCCTGTCAGCTGAAGCAGATGAAAAAGCAAAGCAATTGCAATGAAGAATTGAGAAATCGGAGGCTGGAGGCTGGCTATATGATGCGCTGAGGCATCATATAGCCGGGATTCCACTCAGGATGGGACACGGCATTGTGTACGCTGATTGTGCATGTCGCACTCCGCCAGCAAACGGCCAGCCAGATTCCAGGCCTGGATAATCCAGCGTTGCCCCTTGCGTTCCATCAGCATGTAACCGACATCATTGGAATTCGTGAAGAAATCCACAGTCGCACCAGCCAGCGGCGTGGCGCCCGGCTGCAAAGGCATGGGCAAAGGAAAATCCAGCGAGGAGCCGCCATTACCGGACACAAACTGGGTCGGCTGCCCGGTGCTGAAAGTTAAGGCTTCGAACAAATGCACATGGCCCGCCAGCGTGGCCTGCACTTTTTCCGGGAACAGGCGTACCGGATGGATCTGCTGCATCACATCCTGCAAAGCCAGCGCACCGGGCCAGATTTTCAAATCACCGCTCTTGCCGCGCTCCACCGCAAACGCCAGGATGGGATGGTGGTTGATGAAGAAGTTAAAGTCGGCCTGCTCAGCCAGTTGATCAACTTGCTTGAATTGCTGCATGTACGTGGCATACACAGGATCGTCTTTGGCCAATACTTTGTACGGCACTTTAGATGAATCGAATACGATCAGCTGCGCCTGCTGGCCATTCAGACGACCCAGCGGTACCGCGTACGGCGGACTGTAATCACCCTGGCTGTCATTCGCAGCCAGATTGCAATCGCGCCCAGCCTGCAAAGGACGTGGATCGAGCAAGCGCCACCAGCCTTGTCCGGCCCGTACGCAAGTCTCGTGGTTACCGCGCACCATGACCCACGGTGCTGCCTTCAGCAAAGCCTGAGCCGGTGCAAAGAAATCAGCCTGCCAGGTATCCCAGCCATAGCCCCAGGGGCTGCCTGCGCATTCAGGGTTGCCTTCCGGGCAGGCGTTTTCGCGGTAATGGTAATCCCCCACATGCACCACCAGATCCGGTTGCAGGCGGGCTGCGGCTGTCACCATCTGGCGGAATGCCCATTTATCGCTGTCATTACAGGACTGAAAATAATTGTCTGCGGTTTTCAAACGACAACCGGTATCGCCGATGACTAAAATTTTCTGCGCCACCGGTTTAGGTAAAGGCAGCGCCTGACCTGCGATGCTGGCGCTTTGCACGCCAGGCTTCAGCACTGCTTCGCAAGTCAGTACCGGAAACGCGGAGGGCTTGGAATCTTCCGGCTTGCTCGCAGTTTTACGCTGCGCGATGGTTTCAGCGCCAGCACGTAATTGCATGGCGCTCGTCTGACCATCCTGCACGATGTCGGGACAACTGGCCGCGCTGGTCACAGCACGCGCAATTGGCTGGCCCTGTTCACCCAACACCACCCAGCGGCTTTGCACAGCAGCAGCTTGCGTATTGTCTACCTGAGGTGCTTGCTGCAAGCCGGAGCATGCGCTCAGGATCAACATCAGCGCGGGTATCAGTGCTGGCAGCAGCACGCGCCTGCTGTTTGTTTGCTTACTCAGTTTTTGCTGATTCAGTTTTTGCATATGCAATCCTTATTTAGCACCGACGGCCTGATAAGCCAGCCGTTTAAAATCAAATGAAAACGGATGCCAGAAGCTCATCAGCTTCTGTGTCATCAGTACACCGGCGATCTGATGACGCGGCGAGATCCACCAATGCGTACCCGCGATACCACCCCATTCAAATTCACCCGCTGAAGCAGGCGGATCATTCACATCGGGCTGCAGCGTGACGGCACCGCCCAGACCAAAGCCCTTATTCGGTACATTGCCGATGCCGGGAAAACTGATCCCTGTCCCGGCTGGCAGCTGGTTTTGCATCATCAGGGCCATGCTTTCCGGCTTCAGGATCGCATCGCCACCCGGCAGGAAAGTGCGCATCAGCGCCAGCATATCGTGCATGCTGGAGACCAGGCCACCGCCACCCGACAAGCGCGCGACCGGCTGGGTAAAAGCACCCGGATACGGCGATTTATCCAGCCTGCGCAAACCACGCTGCAGGATATTCTGCGGATCGGCGCCACTGTAATACGCAGTCAGGCGACCGAGCTGGGCTTGCGGCACATAGAAGCCGGTATCATCCATTCCGAGCGGATTAAAGATGCGCAAACGCAGGAACTGATCGAAATCCCTGCCACTGACCACTTCGACGACGCGCGATAAGACATCGGTCGCAATCGAATATTGCCAGGCACTGCCGGGATGAAAATTCAATGGCAAGTCTTCCAGTAAAGTGATCATCTCCGCCAGGGTCTGAAATGCATTCAGTACCCGTCTTTCGTTATAGGCTTTGTAGAGCAGGCTGCCATGATCGAGCAAGCCATAGCCGAGGCCGGAAGTATGGTTCAGTAACTGGCGTATTGTGATCGCTGAGTGCGCCGCTTCAGTATCGTCCAGACTGCGCGCATCGGGCCGCAATACGCGGCGCTTAGCCAACTGCGGAATATAAGGGTCGACCGGATCATCCAGTCCCAGTTTGCCATCTTCCACCAGCAGCAGGATCGCCATCGAGGTGATCAGCTTGGTATTAGAAAAAATCCGGAACAAATGATCTTCGCGTAGCGGGATGTCGTGTTCCTTGTCAGCCCACCCGGCGCAATGCAGATGCACCAGATCCTGAGCTTTCAGCACCGCAGTGGAGACACCCGCCAGTATCTGGCGGTCCACATACTTTTGCATCGTTGCATTGACTTGAGCAAAATCGTAAGACATAGGTTTAAGATGAGTCATGCGCAGTTTCGCGCAAAACCGTCATCTTACTCCTCTACGCCATGACTATTTCGTCCCCACGCCAATTTCTGCATTCCCTGTTCGACTGCGCCGTCGCTGCCGCCAGCGCCAGCCAGCGTCTGCCTGCCTTCTTGCCCAGCCCGCCGACGCAGGGCCGCACGGTCGTGATCGGTGCCGGGAAAGCCGCAGCAGCCATGGCGCTGGCGGTAGAGCAGCACTGGCAAGGACCGCTGTCCGGGCTGGTGGTGACACGTTATGGGCATGGTGCGCCATGTCAGCAGATCGAAGTCATCGAAGCCGCCCATCCGGTACCCGATGCAGCCGGACAGCAGGCCGCACAACGCATATTGCAACAGGTACAGGGGCTGACTGCGGAGGATCTGGTGCTATGCCTGATTTCCGGTGGCGGTTCAGCCTTGCTGGCCTTACCGGCACCCGGCATCACGCTGCAAGAAAAACAGGCGATCAATAAAGCGCTGTTGCGCAGCGGAGCCAGCATCAGTGAAATGAATTGCGTGCGCAAACATCTGTCTGCCATCAAAGGTGGTCGCCTGGCACTCGCGTGCGGACCGGCACGCGTGGTGACGCTGTTGATTTCCGATGTGCCCGGCGACGAAGCGCACGTGATTGCCAGTGGCCCCACCCTGCCCGATCCCGGCACCTGTGCACAGGCACTGGCCATCATGCAAAAATACCAGATCGCGCTGCCTGACAGCGTATTGGCAGACTGGCACAGCGGCGCAGCTGAAACCCCCAAGCCCGGCGATCCGCGCTTCCACGGGCATACGCATCACATCATCAGCACGGCACAACAATCGCTGCAGGCGGCGGCAGCCAAGGCCCGTGAAGCTGGTGTCGCGGCTTATATCCTGTCCGATGAAATCGAAGGCGAGGCAGCCGATATCGGTCTGATGCATGCGGCATTGGCGCGTCAGGTCGCACAACATGGCCAGCCATTCCAGACGCCTTGCGTGCTGTTATCGGGCGGGGAAACCAGTGTCACGGTACGTGGTCAGGGGCGTGGTGGCCGCAATGCCCAGTTTTTGCTGAGTTTTGCACTGGCCTGTGCGGGCCATCCGCGCATCCATGCACTGGCCTGCGATACCGATGGCATCGATGGTACCGAAGACAATGCGGGGGCGTATTACGGCCCAGAAACCTTAGCCCGGGCCAGCGCGTTGCAACTGTCTGGCCGGGCGATGTTAGAAAACAACGATGCCTATCATTTTTTTTCATTTGTTAATGATTTGATCATCACTGGCCCGACCCGTACCAATGTCAATGATTTCAGAGCGATTTTGATTGTGTGAAAGCAGGCCGCTGGCATTTATAATGCTGCCCGAATACAGAACATGTGATTTTTATGATGATGTAGCGCATGCCGCATCTCTACCCTGAAAACGCTGTTGTTGTTGAATTTCATGCCGGCATTCCGGCTTTCTGCTGAATTTTCTGCTGACACCCTGATGACCGGATACCTGTTCCGGTCTGTTCAGGCATGTGGCCAGTACCAGTTTTCCTGGTTGGAAAGGATAATGTGACCTCAACCGCTGCAATCACCGGTTCCCGGCTGGAACTCGTTGACATCTGCAAAAGCTATCCCTCCGTGGTCGCGAATGACCACATCTGCCTGCGCGTGGCGCCGGGCGAAATTCATGCCGTGCTGGGCGAAAACGGCGCGGGCAAATCTACCCTGATGAAAATCATCTTCGGCGCAGTCAAACCGGATTCCGGTCAGATGCGCTGGAATGGGCAAACTGTACAAATCAGTTCGCCGCAGGCCGCGCGCAAACTCGGCGTCTCCATGGTGTTCCAGCATTTCTCGCTGTTTGATACGCTGACCGTCACCGAAAACATCGCACTCGGGCTGGAACCCGGCATCGATATGGCGCAATTGGCAGAGCAAATACGCCAGACTGGTCAGAATTATGGTCTGGAGCTGGAACCACACCGTCATGTGCATACCCTGAGCGTGGGTGAACGGCAAAGGGTGGAAATCGTACGCGCCTTGCTGACCAAACCGCAATTACTGATCCTGGATGAACCCACCTCGGTGCTGACGCCACAGGCAGTACAGAAGCTGTTTGTGACCTTACGCAAGATCGCATCTGAAGGCTGCAGTATTCTGTACATCAGTCACAAACTCGATGAAATCCGTGAACTCTGCCATTCCGCAACCGTCATGCGTATGGGTAAAGTCACTGGCCATTGCGATCCGCGCCAGGAAACCGCAGCCAGTCTGTCGCGTCTGATGATAGGTGATACCGAAGTCAGCCATGCCGATCACGGCCCGCAAACCACCGGTGCGGCCAAGCTGGTCGTGCAGGGGCTGAGTCTGCCCAAATCCCATGCGTTTGCCACCGCGCTGGACGATATTTCGTTTGCCGTCCATGCCGGTGAAATCGTCGGTATAGCCGGGGTGTCCGGCAATGGACAGCAAGAATTACTGGCCGCCTTATCGGGCGAAGACCGGCGTGCCAAAGCCGACATGATACGGCTGCAGGATAAAGCGGTCGGTAATCGCGGCCCGGCTGCGCGGCGCGCCTTAAAGCAAAGCCTGGTGCCGGAAGAAAGACTCGGCCGTGGCGCGGTGCCTGAACTGAGCCTGACCGACAATATGCTGTTATCGCATCAGCGCGCACCATTCGTGCGGCACGGCATGATCCAGTTTGCCCACACCATCGATGCAGCCGCTGCGATTATTGCGCGTTTCCGCGTCAAGGCTTCAGGACCGGCCGCACTGGCACGCAGTTTATCGGGTGGCAATCTGCAGAAATTCATCGTAGGGCGCGAAATCACGCGTGAACCGGAAGTGTTCATCGTGGCGCAACCGACCTGGGGTGTGGACATCGGTGCCGCCGCCCAGATACACAGCGAGATCCGCAAGCTGCGCGCCGCAGGTTGTGCGGTACTGGTGATTTCGGAAGAACTGGATGAATTATTCAGCTTATGCGATCGCATACATGTGATCGCCAAAGGCCGGCTGTCGCCCTCAATTGATAGCGCAGCAGCCAGCCGCGAACAGATAGGATTATGGATGAGTGGTTTGTGGAATAGTGAAGATGGTGGGAATAGCGTGAATGCGGTGCAGCCGGCACAGGAGGCTGAACGTGTTTAAACTGGAATTACGACCTGGCTCATCGCGCCTGATGGCGTATTGCTCACCGCTGCTGGCGGTGGCGCTGACCATATTCTGTGGCGCTCTGCTGTTCATCGCATTAGGCAAAAATCCTGTCACCGGCCTGCAAGTATTTTTACTCGAACCGCTGCGCAATCTGTCAGCAATCTCAGAACTGCTGTTGAAAACTACACCGCTGGTGCTGTGCGCACTCGGTTTATCGGTCTGTTACCGCGCCAATGTATGGAATATCGGTGCGGAAGGGCAATTGATCGCTGGCGGTCTGGCCGCCGGTGCCACCGTACTGTTTTTTGATCAGGGCAGTGGAGCCAGCCCCTGGCTGGTTTTACTTACTGCTTCAACGGCAGGCGTCGCCGGTGGTGCCTGCTGGGCCAGTATCACAGCGCTGTTACGCGACCGTTTTCATGCCAATGAAATTCTGGTGTCGCTGATGCTGACTTACATCGCGCAGTTATTCCTGATGTATGCGGTGAATGGCCCGCTGAAAGACCCGAATGGCATGAACTTCCCGCAATCCAAAGTCTTTTCCAGCGAATATCTGCTGCCGCATCTGTTTTCCGGCAGCCGTCTGCATGTAGGCTTTATCGTGATGCTGGCAGCGACGGCAGCGATGGCGGTGTTCGTGTATCGCAGCTTCGCCGGTTACCGCCTGACGGTGGGTGGACTGGCGCCGCTGGCGGCACGATATGCCGGTTTTTCCAGCCGCAATGCACTTTGGACTTCGCTGCTGATTTCCGGTGGTTTCGCCGGACTGGCCGGTGCGTTTGAAGTGACTGGCCCTATCGGTCAGGTACTGCCGTCGATCTCGCCGGGGTATGGCTTTGCCGCGATTATCGTGGCGTTTATTGGCCGCCTCAATCCTATTGGCACCATCTTTGGCGGTCTGGTGTTATCGCTGTTTTATCTGGGTGGAGAATTGGCGCAATCGCGTCTGGGTCTGCCATCGGCCATCACCGGTTTGTTCCAGGGCATGCTGCTATTCATGCTGCTGGCCTGTGACACGCTCATCCACTACCGTCTGCGCTGGAAAAAATAATTCATGGAAAACTTTGCTTCTTTAATTGCCGCCTCCATCAATTCCGGCACCCCTTTGCTGATTGCCGCACTCGGTCTGCTGATCAATGAACGTGCAGGTGTGCTGAATCTGGGTGCAGAAGGCATGATGCTGGTGGCGGCCATCGTCGGTTTCGCAGTCGCGCACCAGACTCACAATCCCTGGCTGGGCTTTGCCGCAGGTGCAGTCGCCGGCATGCTGATGGCGACGCTGTTTGCGTGGCTGGCCTTGTCACTGGCAACCAATCAGGTCGCGACCGGGCTGGCCTTGTCTATTTTCGGCACCGGCTTATCGGCTTTCATTGGTCAGTCTTTTGTGGGGCAATCGCTGCCTGCAGGCAGCCACGGCATTCCAGTACTGAATCAATTGCCCTTTGTCGGTAAAGCCTTATTTGATCAGCATCTGGCGGTGTATTTCAGCCTGCTGTTATGCGCAGGACTGATCTGGTTCCTGTACCGCAGCCGTGCCGGACTGGTATTGCGTGCAGTTGGCGAATCGCCGGAATCGGCCCATGCGCTTGGTTATCCGGTATTGCGTATCCGCTTTCTGGCCTTGCTGTTCAGCGGTGCCTGCTGCGGTATCGCCGGTGCCTATCTGTCGATTATCTATACGCCAATGTGGGTGGAAGGCTTGGTCGCGGGTCGCGGCTGGATTGCACTGGCGCTGACCACCTTCGCCACCTGGCGTCCGGCACGGGTCTTGCTCGGTGCTTTACTGTTCGGCAGCGTGACTATCCTGCAATTTCATTTTCAGGCGATAGGGATAGCGATTCCATCGCAAATCCTGTCTATGCTACCTTATGTTGCCACCATCGTGGTGCTGGTCCTGATCTCGCGCAATCCTGACTGGATACGCCTGAATATGCCAGCCTCGCTGGGTAAGCCCTTCCGTCCGTAAAGACGGGACTGCTGATTTTGTGAGGACTGACACAAAATTGTCCCGGCAAGGCATGGCGACGCAGGCAGTACGAGCTGCACGAGCTGTACAAAAAGGAGCCATAACGCCGCTGGGGCGGTTTTGTGTAAGTCCTATGTAATGAATTTACTGTTTTGTTCACTTAAGGAAGTCCATGATGACAATCTCCCGTAGAAAAACCCTGGTCGCTGCGATCTCGTTTGCCGTACTCGGACTGGCCGCCTGCGGCAAGAAAGACGAAGCGCAGCCAGCTGCTTCTGCAGCATCCGGTGCCACCGCTGCCAACAGCGCAGAAGCACTAAAAGTCGCCTTCATTTACGTGGGCCCGGTCGGCGATGCAGGCTGGACTTACGCGCATGATGCGGCCCGTAAGCAAGTCGAGGCACAGTATGGCGAAAAAGTGAAAACCACTTTCGTCGAAAACGTCCCCGAAAGCGCAGCCGATGCAGAACGCGTGATCCGTGATCTGGCCAGCCAGGGCAATAAGCTGATCTTCGGCACCACTTTCGGCTATATGGAAGCGATGGTCAAAGTCGCCAAGGATTTCCCGGATGTGAAATTCGAACATGCGACTGGCTTCAAAACCGCAGCCAATATGGCGCAATACGATGTGCGTACTTATGAAGGCGCGTATCTGGCCGGTGTCGCTGCCGGTAAGCTGAGCAAATCCGGCAAACTGGGTGTGGTTGCTTCGGTACCGATTCCTGAAGTGCTGCGTAATATCAACTCCTTCACACTGGGCGCACGCTCTGTGAATCCGAATGCCACCACCAAAGTCGTGTGGGTCAATAAGTGGTTTGATCCGGGCAAAGAACGCGAAGCAGCGACTACCCTGATCGGTCAGGGCGTGGATGTGCTGATGCAAAATACCGATTCCGCAGCAGTGGTGCAGACTGCAGAAGAAAAAGGCGTACTCGCATTTGGCTGGGACAGCGACATGACTAAGTTCGGTCCGAAAGCCCACGTAGCCGCCTCCACCATAGACTGGAGCGTGTACTACAACAAACGCGTAGGCGAAGTGCTGGAAGGTAAATGGAAATCAGACACCACCTGGTGGGGCCTGAAAGAAAACATGATAGACCTCAAGGCTTTCAATGCCACGCTGTCTGATGAAGTCAAAAAACTCATCGCAGAACGTCGTCAGGGTGTGATTGATGGCACAGCACCCATCTGGAAAGGTCCGATCAAGGATAATACCGGTAAAGAAGTGCTGGGCAAAGATGCCGTGGCAGACGACAAATTCCTGCATGAAGTGAAGTTCTATGTGGAAGGCGTGGACGGTAAGGTTCCGGGCTAATACCAGGTTGATCTAAGCTGAGCTCAGCTTAATTAGACTGACCTAAATAAAAACGCGGCTCAGCAGTGAGCCGCGTTTTTTTATGGCTAAGCGCACACCTGTTGCGCTGACTCGGCAATGATTTTGCGTAACCATTGCACTTCCGCCGCCGCATGCACACGTTCATGCCAGAGCATGAAGAATTTCATCTTAGGCATAGGAACCGGTACCGGCAGCACTTCTATCGGCCAATCTTTCGCACATTGCACCGCAAAGCTGCGGCTGGTGGTGAAGAGCAAATCGGTGCGTGACAAGACATACGGCACCATGCCGAAGTAAGGCAGGGTCATCTGAATTTTGCGCTTATGCCCCAGCTCAGCCAAGGCCGTGTCGATGATGCTGCGGTGTCCTGCCATATACGGCGTCGGTGCCAGATGTGGCATATCCAGATAGTAGCGCAGCGACAGTCCTTTGCTGACCACCGGATGCTTGCGGTTCACCATGCAGACCAGCTCATCTTCAAATAACTGAGCGATATGTAATTGCGGCGGCAGATCCGGCCAGTTCCCGATTACGCAATCGAGTTCGCCGTTTTCCAGTGCAGTCGCATAATCAAAACCGGCATTCAGCGCATGAATCACCAGGCCTGCGTTTGGTGCCAGTTCCCGTACTTTTTCCATCACCAGCGGCAGCAGTAACACACTCAGATAATCCGGTGCGCCCAGATGAAATACGCGTTGGGTAGTCGCCGCGACAAAGGCGGGCGCGGGACTGGCAATACTCTCCATCACCTTCAGTCCCTGCTGCGCCAGTTGCAGTAATTCCTGACCACGCTCGGTCGGTGTCATGCCGTTTTTACCGCGCACCAGAATCGCATCGCCAGTGATATCGCGCAGACGTTTGAGCATATTGCTGATCGCTGGCTGTGACTGTCCCAGCTTCATCGCGGTGCGGGTCACACTGCGCTCAGTCAGCAAGGTATGCAGCACGCGCAGTAAATTGGTATCGAGCTGATCGACCAGACGCGGGTTCATGCGGCGTCTCCTGCCAGCCAGACATCGCCATCCACGAAGACCTTCATCTCACCGGGCTGGTACTGGGTCCAGTGTTCATTATGGGTCAGAGGCTCAGTCACGATCACCGCCACTTTGTCGCGTGGCGTGGTCACTTCAGAAAAATCCACACTCATTTGCTCATCCGACAGGCTAGCGGTAGGGAAAGGATACTGACGCACGATGTAGTGCAGCTTGGTCGAACAATGGGTGAACAAAGCTTCTCCATTCGACAGCATCAGATTGAAAGTGCCATAGGCCGCGATTTCACGGCAGATGTCTTGCATGAAGCGGCTCAATGCGGGCAAGTCCGGACTTTGCTCTCCGAAGCGTTCACGCATGCGCTGTAGCAGATAACAAAACGCCATTTCGCTATCGGTGCTGCCGACCGGCAGAAAGCTGCCATCGAGTTCAGGCGCAAAATTTTTCAGATCGCCATTATGGGCAAACACCCAGTATTTGCCCCAGCATTCACGTACAAACGGATGGCAGTTTTCCAGCGTGACTTCGCCCTGCGTCGCTTTGCGGATATGCGCAATCACATTTTCGGATTTGATCGGATAGCGTTTGATCAGCTCTGCCACCGGCGAACTCATCGCTGGCTGATGATCGACAAACAGGCGCACGCCATTGCCTTCAAAAAAAGCGATGCCCCAGCCATCCTTATGCTCATCGGTCAGGCCGCCGCGCGTCGCAAAACCGGTAAAGCTGAACACGATATCGGTCGGGGTATTGCAATTCATTCCTAGTAATTGACACATGATGCAGAGTTTAAATGTTCACACGATCTACCTTAACATAAGCCAGCTGGCTATTGCGCTCCGGGCTGCGCAGAACACGTAAATCCTTGCCAAGTACCGAACTTGCTGTGCTATATTGGCAATTAATTAAGCAATGTAGATGGAGGGGAAATGATTTATCACGGCTACTTATACGACTCTATTCTCAGAGCTATCCCAGAACTGGCTGAAGTCGCGCCAGCACGCTATCCGGCATTATTGGAAGCCGCTCAGCAAACGGCTTTCAACAGCCAGCGCCGTCACTGGTGGGCAGTTGCCAGCGGTGCGATCTACATCCTGGCCTTTGTAGCGTTTATGTATGATTCAAAAACGTTTGGAGCGCTGACTATGGTAACGCTGAGTTTCTTGCTGCAATTTCTGGCTGATTATCTCTACCTGCGTACCTTGCGCCCTGCGGTGCTGGCCTTACTGGATAAGGAACAGCTATCAGCATCTGGCGGCGTACAGCACGCCTGACAGATGCGCAATACTGGCAGGACGCTGCAAGCAGCGCTGCCAGTCGCTTATTTACCGATACAAAAACGCGAGAAAATCACGCCCAGCAAATCATCGCTGGTGAATTCACCGGTGATGCTGTTAAGTCTGTCCTGCGTCAGGCGTAATTCTTCGGCGAATAAATCGAGTAACTGATCGTTTTGCGCCGCATACTCCGCCGCTTGCTGCAGATGTTCATGTGCGTGTTTGAGGGCGATCAGATGACGTTCACGTGCCAGATACAGAGACTCACCGGTTTGCTCCCAGCCTGCGATACGCAGCAATTCCTGACGTAATAAATCTATCCCTACATGGTCCTGTGCCGACAGATAGATGTGGGTCGCATCTTCCATAGGATCGACACTGGCATGATGGCCGGATAAGTCAATTTTGTTCCACACACGGATGACAGGCACGCCATCCGGAAAACGTGCCACGATGGCTTCATCGGCGCGGGTAGGGCCGCGGCTGGCATCCAGCAAATGCAGAATCACATCAGCTTTTTCCACTTCGGCCCAGGTGCGTTCTATGCCTATGCGTTCGACCGCATCAATCGCATTCACGATGCCGCCCGGCTCTGTATCATCATGCTCATGCCGGATACCGGCGGTGTCGATGATATTGAGCGGGATGCCTTCGATGTGAATAGTCTCGGTGACTTTATCGCGCGTAGTTCCGGCGATAGGTGTGACGATGGCGACATCATCTCCGGCCAATGCGTTGAGCAAAGAAGATTTGCCCACATTCGGCTGCCCGGCCAGCACCACGTTCAGACCCTGGCGCAATAAAGCACCCTGTGCGGCCTGTTCAAATACTTTTTGCAAAGCTGCCTGTATGGTACTGAGCTGACCGCGTGCATTGGATTTTTCCAGGAAGTCGATTTCTTCTTCAGGAAAGTCCAGCGTCGCTTCCACCAGCATACGTAAATTCACCACCTTATCGACCAGCTCATGGATCACACGTGAGAAAGCGCCGGATAAGGATTGGGACGCCGATTTAGCAGCGGCCTCGGTCGAGGCTTCGATCAGATCAGACACCGCTTCCGCCTGCGCCAGATCGAGCTTGTCGTTGAGGAAGGCACGCTGCGTAAACTCACCCGGCTCGGCCAGCCGCAACCCAGCGGCCTGACCCGCTTCCAGACAACGGCTCAGTAACATCTGCATCACTACCGGGCCGCCATGGCCTTGCAGCTCCAACACGTCTTCACCAGTGTAGGAATGCGGTGCCTTGAAATAAATCGCGATCCCCTGATCGATCACACTGCCATCGGCTTGCGTGAACGGCAAATACGTTGCATGGCGCGGTTTGAACTGGGTGTCGTTAAACAAAGCCCGTATCACCGGGCTCAGGTCTTTGCCCGAAATACGGACAACGCCGATACCACCGCGTCCGGGCGCGGTTGCAATAGCGGCGATAGGGATAGGTTCATAAATCATAAGTAAATTCTATCTGTGCTCTGAGTTGGCACCCAGTAAGCTTGTGTTTTCGATGTGTATTGTGTGACGGAAATGCGACAAAGTTTGCGGGCTTAGTTATTTGGCTTCGTGGATGCTTTGGCTAAGCTTTGGCTAAGCTTTGCCGGGTGTGGCCCGGCGGCCACTCCCTTTTCTTTGCTTCGTCAAAGAAAAGGAAGCAAAAGAAAGACGACCGCAAGACTCGCCCTTCGGGTGCTTACGCTACGCTACAGCACAATTGATGTGCTCAGTAAAATGGGAAATGACCGCAACTCGCTGCGCTCAGACAGCGGTCATTTCTGATCCATTTTCCAGCCCACATCAATTGCATCGTCTCAAGCGGATCACCTTCCGACTACGGGCGATCGTTGCGCGCGGGAGTGCGGCACTATCCGCTCAGGCACTGCCTTTGATGCGAGTTAAAAAATGGAATAAGAAAGCTTCGTTGTCTGAGCGCAGCGAGTTTCGAAGCTTTCCCATTTTTTGGCTCGCAGCAAAGGGAACCCCGCAGGGGCAGTGACATTGCGGTCGCCTTCTTTTTGCTTACTTTTTCTTGGCGAAGCAAGAAAAAGTAAGTGGCCGCCGGGCCACCCCCGGCAACGCTTAGGCAACGCTTAGTCAAAGCTTAGACAAAGCTTAAGCAAAGCCCCCACGAAGCCTGGCCCAACAACAAAACAAAACAAACCCACCCAAAAAACAAGCCCGCATCTGCGGGCTTGTTGTGTGCATTAGGCCTTGTGCTCTGGCGGGATCATCTTGTTATTGATCACCCACTGCTGACCAATAGACAGGATGTTATTGACTACCCAGTACAACACCAGACCCGATGGGAAGAAGAAGAACATGACCGAGAAAATCAAAGGCATGAACATCATCATCTTCGCCTGTACCGGATCAGCCGGTGCAGGATTGAGCTTGGTCGTGATAAACATAGAAATCGCGTAAATCACAGGCAGAATGAACAGCGGATCTGGCGAGGTCAGATCGGTGATCCAGCCCATCCACGGCGCGCCGCGCATTTCCACACTCGCTTGCAATACCCAGTACAGTGCCAGGAAAATCGGCATCTGGATCAGGATAGGGAAGCAGCCGCCCAGAGGATTGATTTTCTCTGTTTTGTACAGATCCATCATGGCCTGATTCATTTTTTGCGGATCGTTTTTATAACGCTCACGCACAGCCTGCATCTTAGGTGTGACAACTTTCATTTTCGCCATACTGCGGTAACCGGCAGCAGACAAAGGGAACAGCGCCAGTTTGATCGCGATGGTGAAGACTACGATAGTCCAGCCCCAGTTACCGATCACGTTGTGGATCAGTTCCATCAGCCAGAACAGCGGCTTGGCGATGAAAGCCAGCATGCCGTAGTCTTTGACCAGATCCAGACCAGGTGCGATTTTTTCCAGGCTGGCGGTGGATTGCGGACCGGAATACAGACGCAGGTCATTCGCCACAGTCGCACCCGGTGCCACGCTGCCAACTGGCAGGATATTACCGACTGCATACAGATTGGTATCGACTTTCTTGGTGAAGATATCACGCTGTGCTTTGTCAGCAGGAATCACGGCAGAGACAAAGAAATGCTGCAGCATGGCGACCCAGCCACTGTCAGCCTTCATCGCATGGCTGGCAGTATTTTTCTCGATTTTTTCGAAATCCAGTTTCTGGAATTTTTCTGCTTCGCTGTACACAGCCGGTGCATAGAATTCGCCGGTCGCAGAGAACATGCCGCCGGATTCAGGCTTGGTGCCGTCATGCAGCAACTGCATGTAGACCGAAGGCGTGATCGCCGCTGTCGTGTTATTGGTGACTTCATGACGCACGTCGATGATGTAGTCACCACGTTTGAAAGTCAGAGTCTTGGTCAGCTTCACACCGCCGACTTCCGATTCCAGCACCAGTTGAACCTGCTTGGCGCCGTCAGTGAGTGTGCGCACACCTGGCTTAGCCACAAAGGCAGATTTATGGTTAGGGAAATTACCACCGATCAGACCGGATTGCGCCAGATAAGTACGTTTTGCACTTTGATCAAACAGCACGATATTCAGACTAGGCTGGGCTGCTTTTTTGCTGCTGAACAGTTCCAGGAAAGGCTCATACCAGTGATCGTGATGCACGGCTGCCTTGAACTGCAACAGTTCCAGACGCTTCAGCTCACCACCCTGAGTATCAATATCTGCTTTGAATACGTCGGTCGTGATGGTGATCACTTCACGCTTGATTTCAGGCGCGCCTGGCACCGCATTGGAAGCTGCGGCAGCCGCAATGTTCGCAGCCGGTAAAGTCCCTGCATTGGCAGAGGCACTGGCAGCAGCGCTGGCTTTCGTATTCTGTTGTGCCTGTTGATTCGCGCTAGGGAAGAACATCGAAGCCTTGCCAGTATGGCGGGCCCAGTTATCCCAAAGCAGCAACAGTGACATGGAGAAGATAATCCACAGGACGGTACGTTTGATATCCATTTTGTATGTCAGGAAAGGTGAGAAGAATGACCCTTGCTGTCAGTCTGCTCAGCGTGGGCAGGACAGCATTGGACGGATATGGGGGCGTTTGCTTTTTTTTCACCTGCGGCCGGCACGTGATCGACACCGCCCGGATGCCAGGGATGGCATTTGCACAGGCGTTTGCCCGCCAGCCAGCTTCCTTTGGCAGCGCCATGCAGCTGTATGGCTTCGGCTGCGTATTCAGAGCAGCTGGGATAAAAGCGACAGTTCTGCCCCAGCATAGGACTGATTGCGTACTTATAAAAGCGTAGCAACAGGAGCAGCAGCGTTTTCATGTCAGCCCGTCAGTTTGCAAGCCGGTGCAGCGAACAGACGTAGCAATTCCGCCCGCAGCTCACGTTTAAGCTGGGCAGTGGTAGCAGGACCATCTTTGCCGTTCACAGGCCGCGACAGACGCACGATGCAATCCACAGACTGCAAAGCAGAGCATCTGAAAATCTCACGCGTGACGCGTTTGATCGTGTTGCGGGTCACGGCGCGCGGCGCAAAGCGCTTGGCAGCCACCACCCCCAAACGGGCATGTGTCAGTTCATTGGTTCTGGCATAGAGCACAAAGTGCGCAGTTTTATACACGGGCCGCAAACGAAAAACGGATGAAAATTCATCCGTTTTAACGATGCGGCGTACGCGGGCAAAATCTGCATTGCCTGCATTTGCCAGAACCGGGTCAGCTAAATGATTGATCATGCGATATCAGCCGGGGCTGGCGCAGACCAATTATTTACAATCAAGCTGCCAGATCTCAGGCTGCCAGGCGTTTACGGCCTTTAGCGCGGCGCGCGTTCAGAACAGCGCGGCCACCGCGGGTTGCCATACGTGCGCGGAAACCGTGGGTGCGCTTGCGGCGAACGACGGAAGGTTGGTAAGTACGTTTCATGTTGGTCTCGCTATTTGAGCAATAAAAAAAATCGGAATTACGGATAAAGGCTGTCGTGCATACGACTTCGGCTCGCGCATAACGTCAGGCCTTTCGCCTTTACTGCCCCAAAACCGCTGCTCATGGCTTGCTGCATATTAGTACAAACAATGCACCATCCAATAAAAGAGGGTAGGGAACCCTGAATTAGACACCATTTTTGGCTTACGTGTCAATCACTTAGCACAAAAATTAATCAAAACGGGTTTACCCCCAGTGCTGCAGTGCAAAGAATAAATTTAATCATCAGGCTGTGGATAACTACCGCAGTCGGGGGTAAAATAGAGGATTAGCGCGGCACCGATTTATGTCTGTAAGACAACTTTTACCCGGATATCCTTGATTTCACTGGTAAAAGTCCCTGAGTCAGCTGTGGAAGACTGGCGAGTTATGCACCGTGGATTGCGCAGCAATCAGGTATGACTGGCTGACATTCCGCACATTCCTCCGATAAAGCGGCATCCGCGCATTTGCATTTAATACCTAGGACTTACGCAAAATTGTCCCGGCAAGGCTTGGCGACGCAGACAGTACATTTGTACGGCAAGGAGCCATAACGCCGCTGGGGCAGTTTTGCGCAAGTCCTAATACAGTAAAGTTATTCATGGAAAATTTCTGGCAAGCCTGTTCTTCCCAACTTGAGCAAGAGCTTCCTCCGCAACAGTACAGTGCCTGGATCAAACCGCTGGTACCGCTCGATTTCGAGGACGGTAAGCTGCGCATCGCTGCGCCTAACCGGTTCAAGCTGGACTGGGTTAAAGCCCAGTTCGCGAATCGTATCTCTGAGCTGGCGAATCAGTACTGGGATGACGCGGTCGAAGTCCAGTTCGTGCTCGATCCACGCGGTGGCAAGAAGCCGGTCGCGGCATCGTCCGCGCCTGCGCCTACGCGTGCTGGCAGCGATCAGGACAAGGGCACGCTGAGTGTGGAAATTATTCAGGAACCGGCTGCAGCACCAGAAACCTCGCCGCGCCGCGAGCAAAGCCGCATCAATTCTGATCTGACCTTTGACAGCTTCGTGACCGGTAAGGCCAACCAGCTGGCACGTGCCGCAGCCATTCAGGTCGCGAATAATCCCGGCGTCTCGTATAACCCGCTGTTCTTGTATGGTGGCGTTGGTCTGGGTAAAACGCATTTGATCCACGCAATCGGTAACCAGATTCTGGTCGATAACCCGAATGCCAAGATACGCTACATCCACGCTGAACAATATGTACGTGATGTGGTGACCGCTTACCAGCGCAAAGGCTTTGACGAATTCAAACGCTATTACCATTCGCTCGATCTGTTGCTGATCGATGATATTCAATTCTTTGGCGGTAAAAGCCGTACCCAGGAAGAGTTTTTCTATGCGTTCGAGGCGCTGATCGCCGCGAAGAAGCAAATCATCATCACCAGTGATACCTATCCAAAAGAAATCACCGGCATGGATGATCGCCTGATCTCGCGTTTTGATTCCGGCCTCACGGTAGCGATAGAACCGCCTGAACTGGAAATGCGGGTCGCGATTTTGCTCAAAAAAGCGCATTCGGAAGGCGTCAATTTCTCTGACGACGTGGCGTTCTTTGTGGCGAAGCATCTGCGCTCGAATGTGCGTGAACTCGAAGGCGCATTGCGTAAGATTCTGGCCTATTCACGCTTCCACGGCAAAGACATCACGATAGATGTGGTCAAAGAAGCGCTCAAAGATTTGCTGTCGGTGCAGAACCGTCAGATTTCTGTGGAAAACATCCAGAAAACCGTGGCTGACTTTTTCAATATCAAGGTCGCCGACATGTATTCGAAAAAACGTCCGGCCAATATTGCGCGGCCGCGTCAGATTGCGATGTACCTCGCGAAAGAACTCACTCAGAAGAGCTTGCCGGAAATCGGCGAACTGTTCGGCGGACGCGACCACACCACGGTCTTGCATGCGGTACGTAAAATCACCGCTGACCGGGCTAAAAATCCGGAATGCAATCACGAATTACACGTGCTGGAGCAAACCCTGAAAGGCTGATGCGCGACAGCAGGTAAGCCGCGATGCTGCCCACCTTAGCACCCTGCCGGACAACACTGCGCAGCGGCGCGTCATCAGGGGGCAACAACAAGGGATTAAGCTGCGAACGCCACCAATCTTGCCGGGCATAAATTTTGCAAGATTTCCGACAGGAAATTGTTGCAGGCAGCATGCAAGAAATGCACAACAGATGGCAAAACATCTGACAGAACAGACGGTATACGTGACAATTATGTATAGCAGGGATGTCAGTTATTTCAACCCAAACAACCACAATTAGCGAGGATTTCAAATGCAATTGGTAAAAACCCACCGGGACACACTGCTCCGGCCTTTGCAAATTGTGAGTGGTATTGTCGAGCGTCGGCACACATTGCCGATTTTGGCCAATATCCTCATACGCAAAGATGGTGAGCAAGTGTCGTTCCTCTCGACCGATATTGAAGTGCAGATCACGACCAAGGCCGAAATCGGCTCCGGTGGTGACAGCATCGCCACCACCGTGGCTGCACGTAAATTGCTGGATATTCTGCGCGCACTGCCAGACGACAATGATGTCGTGCTCAAGCTCGACAACAAACGCATGAGCGTACAGTCCGGCAAATCCCGCTTTTCGCTGCAAACCCTGGCGGCAGAAGAATTCCCGACTGTGGCCCAAGCCGAGCATTTCAATGCCAGCGTGAGCTTGCCGCAAAAGACCCTGAAACACCTGTTCAACATGGTGCATTTCTCCATGGCGCAACAGGATATCCGTTACTACCTGAACGGCTTGCTGCTGGTGGTTGATGGTAAAAACGTGATAGCGGTTGCGACTGACGGTCACCGTCTGGCCTTCTGCCAGGTGGAAGTGGAACAGGAATTCCCACGCCACGAAGTGATCATCCCACGCAAAACCATCATTGAATTGCAGCGCCTGCTGGAAGATAAAGATGATCCGGTGCAGCTGGACATCGCTAACAATCAGGTGAAGCTGACTTTTGCCGACATCGAACTGATCTCCAAGCTGGTCGAAGGCAAATTCCCAGACTTCAACCGCGTGATCCCTAAGGGCTATAAAAACAGCTTTACGCTGGGCCGCGAACAGCTGCTGCGCTCGCTGCAACGCGCTGCGATCATGACCTCGGACAAGTTCAAAGGTGTGCGCTGTGTGATCACACCGGGCAGCATGCAAATCCTGTCCACCAATGCGGATCAGGAAGAAGCAGCGGAAGAAATCGAAATCGATTACGGCGGTGATAACGTCGATATCGGCTTCAATGTCAGCTATCTGCTGGATGTATTGAACAACCTGAAATGCGACCAGGTCAGTATCTCGCTGGGCGATTCCAATTCGTCCGCACTGATCACCATTCCAGACAACACTGACTTCAAATACGTCGTCATGCCTATGCGAATTTAAGCCTGACATGAAGCCTGACTTCCCCTCTGCCGCTGGCGGCCGGGGGGAGGATGAGGTGGATTCAGCGCTGCAACAGCAGCATATTCCAGCTGACATCACGCTGCCGGTCTGAGTTCAAAGCTAAGCCCATATCAAGCTGCAAGCAAGCCGACAGCCCATCCTCATCCCGCTCTGCTGACATCCGCAGAAGCGTAAGCGCAACCCGGAACAGTCAGCATCGTTAAGAGCAAAGCAGTAAGACAGACGCATTAAGACCGAATCAGTAAGACCATATCAGTAAGACCAAATAACAGAAGGTAGCCATGTCCGATAACACCCAAGACAACACTCCAGCGCAGCCAAATCAAGCTTACGGCGCGTCCTCCATCCAGATTCTGGAAGGCCTGGAAGCCGTGCGTAAGCGCCCCGGCATGTACATTGGCGATACCTCGGACGGCACTGGCCTGCACCATCTGGTATTCGAAGTGCTGGATAACTCGATTGATGAATCCTTAGCCGGTCACTGTACAGAAATCAATGTCACCATCCATTCGGATAACTCGATCTCCATCACCGACAATGGCCGTGGTATTCCGACTGGCATTAAATGGGATGACAAAAACGATCCTAAGCGCAGCGCTGCTGAAATCGTCATGACCGAGCTGCATGCCGGTGGTAAGTTCGATCAGAACTCCTATAAAGTGTCCGGCGGTCTGCATGGCGTGGGTGTATCCTGCGTGAATGCGCTGTCCAAATTGCTGAAGCTGACTATCCGTCGCGATGGCAAAGTGCATCAGATGGAATTTTCTAAAGGCGTGGTACAAAACCGCGAACTGGAAACCGTCGACGGCGTCGTCACCTCCCCGATCAAAGTCACAGGCGAGACCGATAAACGCGGTACCGAAGTGCATTTCTGGGCCGACGAAGAAATCTTCAATCACGTCGAATTCCATTACGAAATTCTGTCCAAGCGTATCCGCGAATTGTCCTTCCTGAACAATGGCGTACGCATCAAACTGAATGACCACCGCACCGGCAAAGAAGAATTGTTTGCGTTCGAAGGCGGCACCCGTGGCTTCGTTGAATACATCAACAAAGCCAAAAGCGTACTGCATCCAACCATATTCCAGGCCACCGGCGAACGCATGTCCGACCAGGGCACCAACATCACCGTTGACGTTTCCATGCAATGGAATGATGCCTACAACGAACAGGTACTGTGCTTCACCAATAATATTCCCCAGCGCGACGGCGGCACCCATCTGACCGGCCTGCGCGCTGCGATGACACGCGTCATCAACAAATACATAGAAGAACACGAATACGCGAAAAAAGCCAAAGTCGAAGTCACCGGCGACGACATGCGCGAAGGTCTGACATGCGTGTTATCCGTCAAAGTACCGGAACCAAAATTCAGCTCGCAGACCAAGGACAAATTAGTCTCGTCAGAAGTGCGCGGCCCGGTGGAAGAAATCGTCGCCAAAACCCTGACCGACTTCCTGGCTGAAAAACCAAACGACGCCAAAATCATTTGCGGCAAAATCGTGGAAGCCTCACGCGCGCGCGAAGCAGCCCGTAAAGCACGCGAACTGACGCGGCGCAAAGGCGTGATGGATGGCCTGGGCCTGTCATCGAAACTGGCTGACTGCCAGGAAAAAGACCCGGCGCTGTGCGAACTCTACATCGTCGAGGGTGACTCTGCGGGCGGCTCGGCCAAACAAGGCCGCGACCGTAAATTCCAGGCGATTCTGCCACTGCGCGGTAAAGTGCTGAACGTAGAAAAAGCCCGCTTTGAAAAAATGCTGTCGTCCGAACAGATCACCACCCTGATCGCCACCCTCGGCACCAGCATAGGCCCGGACGAATTCAACGTTGAAAAACTGCGCTACCACCGCATCATCATCATGACCGATGCGGACGTCGACGGCGCCCACATCCGTACCCTGCTGCTGACCCTGTTCTACCGTCAAATGCCACAACTGGTGGAACGCGGCCACATCTACATCGCCCAGCCACCACTGTACAAAGTCAAAGCCGGCCGCGATGAACGCTATCTGAAAGACGATGCCGAAGAAGCGCAATACATGATGACCGTGGCCCTGAATGGCGCCGCCCTGATCCCTGGCACCGGTGCCGACCCTATCATGGGCGAAGCACTGGGCGAACTGGTGCGTCAGTACAACCTGGCCAATGCCGTCATGACCCGCTTAACCCGCGTGATCGACCGCGCCGCGCTGACCGCCATCATGACCGGCGTCACCCTGAAACTGGACAGCGCAGAAAACGCACAAGCCTCTGCCGACGCCATGACCGCCGCGATTGCCGACCCATCCGTCAAAGCCATCGTACGCAGCGACGAATTGTCCGGCGCCTTCAGCCTGCGCGTAGAACGTCTGCATCATGGCAATATCAAAGTCAGCCATATCGACGCTGATTTTGCGGATAGCAATGACTACAAAGTGCTGGAACACGCCGCCAACACCTTCACCGGCCTGATCGGCGACGGCGCATTCATCCGTCGTGGCGAAGGCGAAAAAGCCAAGGAAATCGCGGTACAAGACTTCCACAACGCCATGCTGTGGCTGCGCGACGAAGCCGAACGCGGCGTCTCCAAACAGCGCTATAAAGGTCTGGGTGAAATGAATCCGGAACAGCTGTGGGAAACCACCATGGACCCAACCGTACGCCGCCTGCTCAAAGTCCAGATCGAAGACGCCATCGCTGCTGACCAAATCTTCACCACCCTGATGGGCGACGACGTAGAACCACGCCGCGCGTTTATTGAAGGGAATGCGTTAAGGGCGGGGAATATTGACGTTTGATTTGTCGGATGACGGAGGCAGTCAAAGTTAGTGCAATCACAGCTCATTTTTTGCAATCAAAAAGTCGAAGTTATTGCAATCTGCCTCGTGCCCCTAAAAGGACGGCGTACGTAATTCGGCTTCCTCACATGGATTTCGTCTATCCCGACCGCGGCGTCAAGGCCGCGGAGTTATTCGGGTTATGCCAGTTATATGCAATTCCTCAAGAATAAGGAACTGACGGGCAGTCATAACTATTAATTGCATTTAGTTAATTTTATTGGCAATATCGCCATATGAGTAGTTCTTATCGTTTTATTGTGTAAGGACGCATATGGCCACACGTTCTCAAAGAAAACAAAATACACTCGTTCAAATCAAGACATTTGACGAGTATCAGGCCATGGTTGAGCGCACGGATGAGCGCAAGACTCGTATAGTGTCGCTATTGGGCTTAGTCGGCGAAATTGGCGATCTCCATAGCATGATTAAGAAGCTGGTTCTGCAACGGGACAACCCCCTGTTTCAACAGGAACTGCGCGAAGAGTTCGGCGACATCCTGTGGTACTTAACGAGCTTGGCTTCGCTCTACAAGATTCCACTCAGGGAAATCGTTCAAACGAATGCAGAGAAAGCGGAGTCGCTTTATTCCAAGGGCAAAGTAGCTGTCTTTGACCTCAGCTATCCTTTGGATGAGCGAATTCCGCGAAAGTTCGAAGTTAGTTTCCTCGAAAAACCTTTAAAGAACGGTATCCAGGTACGCATTTCAATCAACGATGTTGCCATTGGCGATGCGCTTACGGACAACGCCCATACAGATGACGGCTATCGTTTTCATGATGTTTTTCATTTGGCGTATGCGGCCGTATTGGGCTGGTCACCGGTAACGCGCTCCCTTCTGAAAAGAAAGCGGAAATCGGACGACAAAGTGGATGAAGTTGAAGACGGAGCCAGGGCAGTTATTGTTGAGGAAGCTGTGTCCATCCTGGTCTTCAACCAGGCACAGCAACGTGGATGGTACTTGGAGAAATCCTCGATTGACATTGGTCTTCTGAAGACAATTCGCCGCATCGTGGATGGACTGGAGGTGCGTGCATGTACTGCGAAACAATGGCAGGACGCGATTCATCAGGGTTACGTGGCCTTTGAGCAGTTGAAGAATAACTGCGGTGGAATCATTACCGTCGACTTGGACCACCAATCGCTTACGTATCGGCCGGCACCACGCCGGCGACGCCAGGGAGCATCGCGCCAAAGTTGATACAGCGGCGCTGCGCTCCTTATTCCAATTTTTCAAGTGCTTCGATTAGGCGCTTACATGCGGCCAGGTGACGTGGTGATCTGGAAGCCAATCGTTCGAATCGAACTGACAAATCAAGGACTGGTTCGGTGAGGCGAACATGCAAATATTTTGCAAATTTTTGCAAATTTGGAGAGAGTACTTTGAAGTCGCCAGATTCGAACCTTGAGAGCTGTCCGTAGTGGACATCAATCTTTGATGAGATGTCGACAAGCGTTAGCTTACGACGCTCCCTGGCGCGCTTAAGTTCGCCTCCAAAAATGGTTGCAATGTGTGGCTCAACTGGCTTGTGTTTCCTCATAGGTTTGCATATTATATCGAAATATTTGCAAATATTATGGGTGTTGAATGGCCGTGTATATCGACGACGAGTGCATCGAATGGCGCGGCAGGATCTGGTGCCATATGGTTGCCGATACTCCAGATGAACTGCATAGGTTTGCGGCCAAGGTTGGGCTGAAGCGAGCATGGTTTCAAAGCCAATCGATTTACCCACATTACGACGTGACATTGTCCGTTCGTGCCAAGGCGCTTCAGATGGGCGCTATTTTGGCCGACCGTGAAGTGCTGATTGCGTGCGCGCGCGAATTGAAGCGACAAATTACCGCACAACAGGCTGAGCCGGCACAGCAACTTTCACTGCTCCTTACTGTCTAAGGAAAGTCTATGGATTGCACTTCTGACGTAGATATGCTGCTGGTGGAATACCAAACTCAATCGGCCTATTCAGACCAGTTTGGTGAGAACGTTGAAGCACTTAGTCAGATGCGCTACGGTTTCTTCGGCGAAGCCGGTGGCCTGCTCTCCGCGGTGAAGAAATTCCATCGTGAGACGCCGCTGTCAGTCTCGAAGCAGGAAATCGCGCTGGAGGAAATTGGCGACGCCCTTTGGTATTTGGCCGCCTTTACCCGACGGATTGGCGTGGGCCTTGATAAGGTCGGCGAAATGGCATTGCTACATCTTCAGAAGCGCTTGGGTATCTCGAAAGTGGAGCGATTTGGCAAGGGCATTCGATTTAGTCAGATTGACGGTCTCATCGCCTTCCAGATTGATCATATGACCGATGATTTCGGGAAACTGCTTTACGAGTTGGCTGAAAGTACCAGTGGTCTGTTCGAGAACTTCAGTGCAGCGTCAGAGGAACTTAGCAGCGACGCCAATGTCGAACTGTATGCCAAGCTTCTAGAATTGCTGGCATTGGTTGCCGCCAGCAATGGATTGAAAATGACATCAGTGTCGACTGCCAACCTGCAGAAAATCGAATCGCGCTGGCGGCGCGATGACGCTCCCTATGGGCCGTACTTTGATGAAGACGACCTCGAGCACGAGCAATTGCCGCGCGAGTTGGAAATTGAGTTTATTGAGCGTACTGTGAATGGGCGGCTCTTCGTTGTTCAGCGCTGGCGTGGCGTGAACATTGGGGATCCACTGACTGATAATCGTCTTGAGCAAGACGACTATCGTTTTCATGACGTGTTTCACCTGGCATATGTGGCTCATTTAGGTTGGTCGCCAGTTATCCGTGGCTTGCTGAAGCTCAAGCGCAAGAGTCGCTCGACGGTCGACGAGAATGAAGACGGAGCTCGCGCGATGATTATCGAAGAGGGAATTGCGACCTGGATTTTTAACCACGCGCGCGACAAGGGCGAATTCTTCAAGGACGTTAAGGAAGGTAAGTTAGAATACGCCCTCCTCAAGCAAGTCCAAAGCATGGTTGCCGGGTATGAGGTTGACAACTGCCCCTTGTGGCAGTGGGAGCGTGCAATTCTAGATGGCTTCCAGGTCTTCCGCCTACTGCGTAAAGATCGTTGCGGTATTGTTAAGGTCAATATGCATGATCACACGATCACCTATGTTCCTCAGAAAGCCCAATCGTGAACGCTAAGAAATTTGTTGCTGCGCTGGCAGAAATCAGTCTACCCAATGTCTTTAACCCGTATGCAGATCAATGCGATGCCTGCGACCTGGACAATGCTGCGACAGTCCGACGTAAGAATTTGAGGTCCTATCTGCAGGCGGTTGAGGAGTTGGCCGTCGACACCATCTGGATGGGGCGCGATTTGGGCTATCGTGGAGGGCGACGCACGGGCTTGGCTCTGACCGACGAGTCGCATTTGACCCAATTTGCTGCGCGCTATCCTGGCAGCGCTCCTAAGCGTGCGACCCGCGGTCCGTTGGTCGCAGAGCGCACTGCTACCGAGATCTGGGCCGCCATTTGCGCGTTGCCACAACCTCCTCTGCTTTGGAATGTCTTCCCATTCCACCCCCATGTGCAGGACGACGAAATGACAAACCGTCGCTTCACGTCTCACGAGCTGAAGTTAGTTGATGCGTTGAACCGTGAACTGGTGAGCTGGCTGAACATCAAGCGTATTATCTGCATCGGGCAGGATGCGTCCAAGTACGCCAGTTCTTTTGGCGTGGAAGTCGAATGTATTCGCCACCCGAGCTATGGTGGCGTGAGTGACTTCAGAGCAGGCATTGAGCGCCTTTACGGGCCGGTTCTGAAGAATGTAGCATCAACACAGGCTGATTTGTTTTAATCAGGTTTATAGGAACCCAGCAGCTTCCTCGTTTTAGTTACGCCGCCCCAGGTGCTGGTATCGAGGGTGGCGAACGTAGAGATGCAGGTCAACTGTCCGACTTCGAGCTCCGCTTCCTTCGCGACAAAGTTAAGTAACCGGGCCAAGCCCACCAGATTTCCCAGCGCGCGAGCACAATAGTGGTGCGAACGATAAATGGCGGTCAGGTTCACTTTATCGGTGTCGACGAGCTTAAAGCTCACATGACTTAAGCATGGGCGATTGCGAGTCGCCTTGGCATCGAGCACGGCTTTGTAGGTAGGGATATCTCCGCCATCGCCGAACAAATCCAGGATTGGCGCCAGATCCGCCTCGGGATCACTCAAGTTCAATTCATACGCAGACTTGAAGCTTTGGCGGGCTTTGCCGTTCGTACGAAGCTTTTCAACCAGCATATTCAAGGGATTGATGGTGTTGATCCCATCTTTGGCAGGATGAGACATAATTCGCTCGGCGTAAGTGCCCCAAGTACCGCTCTTCTTTCCACGATCCAGCGCGCTGAAGTATTTCTTGTACATGGCCGGTCGGCCATGTCGTTCATACATGCGGTAGGGGAAAATGGTGGACGCGACAGTGTCCAGGGTGAGGTCGCAGCCGGGAGACTTCAGCGCCACGTCAATCTGACGCATCAGTTTTTTGTCTTCTTCGGTCACCGTCATTGGATCAATAATCTCGAGAACGAGATTCATGTCAGTTCGTTCATGGGCATGCAGCAAATGCGTTGCCGCCGCATGCCAAATCGGGACAATACGATTCCCAGTAGTGCCGTCAAAGATTTTAGCCATAGTTAACCGATCAAGGACTGAAGAAGGTGGGTTTTTAAATAACGCTCAGGGAGCCAAGCGTGTCCCCTGTTGCCCCAGTTGGGGCCCCAGCTATTGCGTACCAGGATAAAGCGCTCACCTGCTGAATGGTCGATGCCCAGACCCACAGCAAGGACCGCATGCCTGTCATTGGTGTAGGTCGTCAGATATTTGATGACTCCGTGCTGAGGGGTGAACCATTCGTCATTAATTGCCATGCCAAGGCAAACCGGCTTCTTCGCCTGTAACGCGGCAAGTACGGTTGATTCGACCTTGCCGTTCTGGTTTGCAGTACACATGTAAAGCTTTCCCACATTGGATGGCGGAGCAGCCAATGGCTGGTCGTCTTTCGACGGAACATATGGATAGCCGCTTTCAAGCGGCTGGCCAGGCGTCGCCAATGCTTTCACTACGACCTCAAAATTGAGGCCGTGGACCGGTGTCCAACCAGGCATAGCTTTAGCGGCGTGGTGAGCTAGGTATTCAACACTGAGATAATCAGACAGCCCGTTGATCCGCTGATTGAGGTCAGAGGAAGCGAAAGCCAAGCACATTCCGCGCATATCTTGATCGCGGGCTGGTCCCAGCACCGCAGAGAAGTCAATCAAAGATTCGATCATGCCGTCGCCTTCACTTCCTCAACGCGACGCATGCGTTCCTTTGGGTCGAGACCATTCGTAATAAACTCAAATTCGGTGTTGAACGTACACTGATTGTCAGTTCCCGCCAGAGGACGATTCTCCCAGGGGCGACGTTGATACATCGAAAACGCTTCCGAAGTGCCGGGCTTTACGTCATCGCCAGCTGCCGGAATGGCCACGAACCGCCGGGTGTTGACAGGACCAAACTCCGGATTTTGGCCAAAATGCTGCTCCACGGGCGTTTCCCGTACATCGTTTTGTAACGGCTCCACCGCGTATCCTTTTGCAACGACATCGTCCAGAGACCAGACATAGCCGGCACCGGCTTTGCTGGGCAGGTCGAAAACAAAGTAGTCCGACTTGTGTGGTTCAAGGATGGAATTGCGATCATGTTGATCAACCAACCAAACATCGCCTTTATCATCTGGTACTTCGCCGCCAGTAAGGTGCTCTTTGATCGTCTTTGGCGTGACATGAGCCAATTCATTCGCTCTCGCAGGGCTAATGACGTGCATGCGCTGCAGCGTCCAGATGGTCGATGTGTAGCTGGTACCAAGGCGCAAGGATAGTTGGTACAACACGACTGGATCTGCAAGTGAAGTCCATTCCTTACGGCTCATGATCTCTTTGACTAACCACCTTGGTAGCAGGAGCGAAAATGCGAACTGGTCGGCTTGTCGCTCAACGATGTTGGCCAGGTCACCATACTCGACTAACAGATCTGTCTGAGGTTGGTGGCCCAGGAAAAAATGCCCCAATTCATGGGCGCAAGTCATGTGGACTAGGCCCGGGCCACGGTTGATGTTGACCATGATGCCGGGGCGCCCCTCGTTCAAGTAGGCCCCCAGTAGTTTGTTCAGTGGCTGAAACATGACCGGAACATCTGCGTTTTCAGCAATGCGAACCGGATCGATGCGGGTGTATCCCAGCTCGATGCGTTTGCGGACTTCAAATTCATCCAGCACTTCATTTGCTCTGCGTGCGGCATTGAGCAGGTCATCACGTGTAGACATCACTTACCTCGGCGGCCCGGTTTCGACGAATTACGTAGATATTCAGTAAAGCGGTACAGCTGATCAAGATCGGAGTCAGAAAGTCCTTGGGTCGCACGGGCCAAAAAGGCGACACGCTCACGATCGATATTTTGATGCCCGGAGAGTAACTCTTCGGTGGTAACCCCGAACAAGCTCGCAAGCTTGCTTAGTTCTAAGGCTTCGACTTTCCGTGCGCCGGATTCGATATTGGTGACCGCCGGCCTAGATATACCTAGTGTGGTTGCGACATCATCTTGCGACATCCCCACATATTCGCGGGCTTGTCGGATACGTGCACCCAGCTCGACCCGCTGCTGGGTATCTTGGTCAAGTTGTTCGCGGCTCATGACTTGCTCGTTAAGTGCTTCAAAACTGAAGCGGTAAGCTTGTCTAGAAATTCATCCTTGGTCATGTATCCACCAGCCTGGATGACCGTGTTGGGAATTTTCTCCCCGGTGATTTTGTCAAGATCGACTAACACCTCAACGGCCGTCAGGGATTCAACTGGTGCGACCAGGGCATCAACGATGCTCCCGCCATCCTCGGTTGGGATCGCCCTATCTTCCCAAAATGTGTCTAGGATTTCCCGGATCTTGGATTCCATTTCCGTCACGCCATCCTCCCTGTATAGTTTTCAAACCGTCCTAGTACGAAAATCGTACACTGTATATATATCCAGGTCAAGCGAGATTCGTTATCAAATCAATATATACTATAGTTGCAAAATGGAAATTCGACTAATTGATCAACAACGGGCTGGGGTATAGGAATGACGAATGCATCTGGGATGAGTGCTGGTCGGCTTTATCGTATTTTGGATTTCAGCCGTGCGGTTCAGATTTTTGAGAGTGAAAGCCTCCACTTCGCACATCCAAGCGCCTGGGATGATCCATACGAAACGCGGATCTCGCATCAGGTAAGTCACGCGTTGTTCGCGCAATGCTGGGGGCAATTGGGCGTGTCTGATGCAATGTGGAGAATCTATTCGCCGACGCATATGGGCGTTCGGCTGTCTACTTCCACCAAGAAGCTTTCTCATGCTGTTAGGACTGCGAGCAAGGCTGGCGGCTATCATTGCACAACTGGAAAGGTGGAATATCTAAGCCAGCACAATCTGAACCTCAAGGTTCGCGAGATCGCCTCGGCACTAGAGAATGAATTTGACTTATCAACTGCAGCGAAAATCTTGTACTACAAGCGAGAGGCTTTTACTCATGAGTCCGAATGGCGCGCCACGATCTACTGTCCAGATGTAGAGCGACTTCAAGTCCCAAAGGGAATCGCAGTACCAGTCAATCCGCATAAGCTCATCGATAACATCCTTCTTGACCCTCGGGCTCCCAAGGAGCTGGTCGATGCGTTTACGTACTATTTCAAAGAAAAACTGAAATTCAAAGGGCGAGTGGGGCGTTCAGTGCTCTACAAGTCGCCAGCGAAAATCGAACTTGTTGATCTGTAACCTTGTTTGAACCAGGCATAATCGGAAAATCATCAATTACATTTTCATGGCTCTTTGCGACTCAAAATAACTAAAAATTTTGGAATGGTTGTTTACAAACAATTAACCTTCAAAGCTACAAGCATTTCCAATATGTCAAAATAGTAATTTTTTGCATCAGGAGAAATTACTTGTCAGTTCAGAAAATTGCAATATTTATCTCGTCTCGTTTTTCAGAGTTCAGCGATTTCCGCAAAATGATCGCGCAAAAATTGAATGACTTCCCACATGTGCCGATACACGCGGTAGAACTAAATGACAATGGTGCAGACACGGAATCGCCGTCTGCCCTTTGTATGAGTTGGGTAAAGCGTTCAGAACTTATGGTGCTTTTGGTTGGCGATACATATGGCCCAAAAATTCACGGCACAGAATTAAGCTGCACACACATTGAATATCGTACGGCGATAGAGGACGATTGCGAAACACGTGTTTTACCTTTTTTTATTACTTCTCCACAGACCAACGATCAAATTTTGCAATCGAATTCCAGTCTTGAAGAATTCAAACAAGAAGTGATGCGCAACCAGCGTGCAGCAATGTATGACCGTCCAACTTGTGTTGAAGAATGGCAATCACTAATAGATAGCGTCGTTGGCGCAATAATTAGAACCGTTTGGGAAATCCGTTTTCAAGAGAATGGTCAGGATTCAAGTGCGGACTGGGAAATCGGAGATGAAGTTGCTGGAATCCCTGATGCCGAATTGATGAAACTGAATACAATGCACGCAGAACCGATCTCTGAATTAGCATTGTTATTAAAATCACCATCAGCAGAATCAGCTCTGGAAATAGCCAGGAACCAGCGAGCTTTTGCCGCAGATGAACAACTTCGTGAAGCGCAGCTTGCTCTGCAAATAGGTGAGAGAGGCATCGCCGAGAAACATTTAAGAGAAGCGTCCTTACTTCGGCCACTTGATCCTGTTGCCAACGAATGGCTGGCCCGGGTCCTTTTGAGTAAAGGACGAGTTAAGGCCGCTCAAGAAGCAACTTTATTTGCTGACAGAGCGGCTCGAATTTACGGAAAGACTGACCAACCATTAAGGGCAGCGGCATCGTTAATTCTTGCTGCTCGCGCCGTAGCAGGTGTCGATCGAGAACAAGCGCAAATTTATGCAGAGAACGCTGTTGAGCAAGCCGGGTGGTACGCACAAACTCATTTGGAGCTTGCACGTCAGCGCGCATATGCAGACAAACTACCGGGGTCCTTGGAGTCATTGAGACAGGCGTTTTATTGCCATCCACTTGTACTAGACAATATCTTGTGCGATCCCGCGTTTGAAGCTCACAAGGATGGTCTCAGTACCTTCATAAAGGATATTCAATCCAAAATCGACACCCCTGCAAAAAACATTTGTGCTTCAGAAAATACAATAGCAGAAATTTTTGGCATCGATTCGACTAACGATCGAAGCATGATCACCAACCCCATTGTTTCAAGAAGAATATTTTCATGCAGACGATCAATCCAACGCCAATTTCGAGAGATACATGTTCATGCATGCGAATTTCTTAACGCATCTAAGTTAAATTCAATATCACCGACCCCAAATTCCACATACGTATTAGATGCTGGAAAACTCACGTTAAACGGAAGAAATACGCTCGAAATTATTACATATCCGCGTGTTGGCGACGTTATTTCTGCTGGCCAACCGGTGCTTAAATATCGTTTGTCTAATTCGTCAATGACTCATATTTGGAAAGCCCCCACCACCTTGGAAATTTTAAATGTCTCAAAAATACATGGTGGAGCTTTTACAGCTATGGATCAAATACTGACTTGGACGCCATGTTCTGCCTCAGCATCTGCTTACCAACATCGCGTGGAAGAAAAAAACTATAGAAACTCACTTGCAAAACAAAATGAAGCCCATTCTTTATTGATGGATAAAGAAAAAAAACAAAGCATTTTTCAAAAATTAGCGATAGGTATTACTGGAATTTCGTGGATTTGTGTATTACCTTGGGTTCCGTCTACCCCGGTGCGGGTTCTCGCAGCAATTATGGGAGTAATCGCGATTGTGCAGGCATTCAAAGCATGGAATGCCTTAAAAGATATTCGACCTCAACTTAAACAAAGTGATCTTTATATTAGCAACCTGCATAATCAGATTCTGGATCTTGAAGGAAAAATTGCGACCATTGCCAGACGTGCGACTGAATTGAAAAATAGATTGCAAGCTGCAATTTTAACTTTCGAACAGCAAGCTCTCTCGATGTTTTCAGTTGCGATGCCATTCACCGCACTCCGAAGCGCACGCGTCGGCGACTGGGTCATCGTAGAATTAAAATCAATCGAAAGTTATGCCGCGAAAATAGGAATTTACGTTACATTCCGCGAGGAGGATTTTTTTCCAACAACAAGCAATCTTGCATTGTTTCGCGTCTATCAAAAATCTGGGAACGAAATCAAATTAACTCGTGCCGGAGCATATCTGCCCTAGAAGCCTGTTTAACATTAAGCAGGCTGCAATCTATATAACGCAAACATTTCACGCCGGCATCGCGACGAAAACTATATTAATTTTCTCGCGACCAGCCGGCGATAATGTTCGCCAAGAACAGTTAATTTACAAGCTTTATTGTTCATTGCCGCATGATACATATGCGGTGCATCAACCGGTACCAAGAGATTGGTTCGATTGTATTTTTGCAATATTGAGAATATTGAAGTTTTATCAGTGTTCGGGTGTTCACTCTCTGGCTCGTATGAAGGGTCCAATTTAAACTCAATACCAGGCTCAGGAAAAAAATCTGTTATTCTCTGCAGCTCTTGCAAGCTAATGGGTGCCTGAACAGTTCTCAACGAAACAAAGCTTTTCACATTTGTTTTAAAGACGGGACGCTGATCCCAGGGCCCCAGAGATTGATCAATATGCGCGTATACGCTACCTGGCGTCACGTCTCCAACCAAGTTGCCTGCTGCCCCGTTAAGTGCGTCGACAAATAAGGTCGTAAAAACTCCGGCTCCATTCTCCTCACTCGCATATTGCTGATCTGTAGAGGCGGTAAGAATGGTTAGTCCTTCTGTCATTTCTGCCAATTGCCTTGAGGGTGAAGTATTGCCGGCTACCCCTGAATGACAACTGTCCAATACAATAATTTTATTGTGGGCCTTAGATTGATTTGCAATATTAACGACATCCGCCAATGACAATCCATCATCACCGCTCTCACAGTCGCTTGCGCACAAATATCCGCCTAAGTCCTCTATATATCCATGACCCGCAAAGTAAAAAAGCGCAATTTCACTATCGTCTGCAAACAACTCTCGAACCGCGCTTTTAAGTTCAGTGCGAGTAATTTTGTCATTTTGAGCTGTTGCCACTTTGAGGCGGACTGAGAAGTTAATAGACCCGTCACTATGTCGCTCCAATCCATTCTTCACCGCATATGCGTCATTTACGCACCCAAACAAACCAGAAATATTATCGTAGTAATTAATTCCTACAACTAACGCCTTCCTCATATTCTCTGATTCCCTACTTGGTCGATTGATTTTTCATGCTGACACTTCGCGGATAGCTTTGACAATCGATTCGGTGTTCCAACCGACAATCGCATCAGCATTTTCTTTCACGATCTTCGAAGTCCGCTCTGCACCCCAAGGTTGAATCGCAATGATTGGTTTTTTCGTCCCGAATTCAGTTGCACATATGGCGATTTCTTTATTAATCCATTTACTATAAGTTGAGTAAACGCCTGCAAAAATCAAAACGCAATGACATGGAGCAATTTGACGCTTTATCGCCGCATGCAAGTCTTTATCAGTACCACGTGTATGAAGTGGATCATTCTTGGGGACAGAATAGTTTTTGTAAAAAAAATATGGACGTGTATCCAATAACTCAATTAGTCGATCGTATGCGTCACCATATGCCCAAGAATGGCTAATAAAAAGATTGTATGTATTACTCATTTGAAATCCAATCACACGTCAAATCAAAAATATCACCAATTTCAATGAAGCAAAATGACCGGCCGAATCCTGCGCCAAAACCTAGATTCATGCGGAGTACTTCCCAGTGCCTCGCAAGCTCTCAAATAGCTGCGTTCAAACAATCCAGGATGTTGTGCGGGCTCGCTCGATTCAATTTCACTGCAACGCGCAGCCCATTGATTAATATCTGTCTCAACAAAATTGGTTTCGCCGCCGAGTTCGATATCATGATCCAAGCGTGCCCATTCAGCACTGCGTTTTGCACTATCCCTTGCCTTATTTCCAAAACCAAAAACAAGGGACATCACACTGGAAACGGTAATCAAGGACGCACATATCTGAATACTCAATGGATCCATCAGTTTGGTAAACGCCACCGTGCCGCCGAGGATGGAAATGATTTTGACCATGCCTTCACGAGATTCAAATATCCTCTGTCGTTCTTGGTAATAAAAACGGTTTGTCAGCGCCCGTAGCTTAAGACCACAACGTCTTTGCCATAAATGATCTGCAAGAGTATCCATATTCCAAATTCATTTAGAAGGCGGTCGAGGCGGATGTTGTGTTGGACGAGGAACATGTCCTCTCTGTTGCGTACCTGGATGAGGTGTTGGCTGAGGAATGTTTGGAGAGGTCGCCATATCAAGAAATAATGTTGCTAAGTTGAATGTATTTTACATCTTAGCATTCATTTTTAACAAATATTTATGGTATTGAGGTTTCAGCAGTACAAACACTATTTCTAATTTTTAGTGCTTGCTCTGATGAAAAGTTTATCGCCCGTGTGCAAGCTCAATCATCAGGCTCGGGTCCGTCTCAACCTCATTAATGATTTGATTGTAACGCTCAATTATTTCCTCGACCTTGACCCTTCGCTGTTCAAGCGAGAATCTTCCCAGCTCATGTATGTTGGTAGCAATGAATTGTTCGAATTCGATAATATCAATACGGTCTAAAATGTGCGCATTTTCAGCTAATCCTTCTGCAACGACCGCCCCCTTCCGTCCGGTGATAATCATAGGCTTTTGGCCGATAGAGAGATTTTCAACGCATTTCTGAATAAGAGCTTCACTGGGAGCTGTTGAGACGTGAATTGAAACGTCGCCAATATCAAAATCTCCGGTTCTACCTTCCTTTTGATCATTTTGATTCGCATTGTGGTGCTCGATGCTGCTTTCTCCTTTTAGAACAATATCGAGCTTAGCGCCAACCAAATGCTGCATAACAGTTCCCAGGAACATCGTACCGGTATCGGCTTTTTGGCGCAGGGACGCCTGATCCATTAAATTGCGCACAACTGCTCTCAATCCTAATTGCGGATCAAGTCGCAGAGTGAACGGTTTTCCCGCGAAGAATGCCTCAACCCGACCAATCCAAAATTTTTCAGCGATTTCAAGATCCAATACATTTTCAGCATGCATTTGATTTAAAAATTGAATATAGCTGATCATATTTGGCACACTACCTCGGCTGGTGCGCCCCCCCTCTTTAGCCAGTACTCGACTAATGCCGTTGCGCGTTAAAATGGCCTGCACTGAAGCTAAGCCAAGACCAGCCACTTGCGTTCCACTTTCCGCAAGAAAATCATTTGAATCCAGTGGAAATGTTTTATTTTTTACTCGTTCTGTAATGACAAGAGCAACGCTCAGCGGTCCTTTACCAGTAAATTTATTATCGCGTGCAAATGTCTCAAGATTAGATTTCATTCAGTTTTTTCTAAAAGTCTGGCTAAAAGCAATGTTAGACAAGATTAGGATTTATGTTGAAGTAATTTTTACATGCCGAACTGCTTACAACAAGTTCGGTATCTCCGAAATGCAGCACCCGCATTCTCTTCATAGTCGGGTCTAACCGACATAGATATTATCGTGACCAACTAAATTTACTTTTCTACCTGCAGGAATTGAACAAGTTGTCGGCGAAGAAAATCAATATTTTGAGTTTCGCACTCCCAAACAATATGTACTCGCCACCCAAGTCGCTCCAGTTCTAATTTTGTCTTAGCATCTCTCTCGATGTTGCGATCGAGCTTGGACTCCCAATACTCGCGCCGAGTTGTCGGCCGCAAAGCACGTTTACAACCGGAATGTTGATGCCAAAAGCAGCCATGAACAAAAATAACGGCATTAAAACGTGTTAAAACAATATCTGGCTTACCTGGCAAGTCTTTCCGCTGAAGTCGAAATCTGTATCCAGCGCCATGAAGAAGTCGGCGCACTACGAGTTCAGGTTTGGTATCACGACTCTTAACTGCAGCCATCGCCCTACGTCTTTGCTCTGGAGTCAGAGTATCCACGTTGCTTAACCAACCTAATCTTGTTTAAGCGGTCTCGAGAGCCAACTGACCTCGAGTTCTTTTCTTAAGCGATTTCTGCGCCGACAATCCTACTGGACGCAAAATATGTTGCTCAATCCAGCTGACAGCCGGCACAACAACACCGTCGCCGGTCAGATGATATGCGTCGTTATATCGATTCGGTAAAATGTAAGTTTCCGGCAAACCCATCAAACGCGCTGTTTCTCGTGGGGAAATAAGCCGCGAACGAACTGTGTTTCCATCTACAATCATAACGATTTGACGGCTTGAACCTCCCGATGGCGTGCGTAGACAACCGCTGACTCCATCAAAACGAATTTCAGCACGCTGTATGCCATCACGTGTACGCTTATAAATGGTTCCGACCTGGAATTGTCCCGATTTCTTTGCTTCTTCGACTTTATTCAAGTTGGCAGGCGTCATCATACTCAACAATTTTTTTGTTTCTGCGCCACTGTGCCACTCCACACCAATAGGTTCCGACTCAATTATTTCAGAGAGGTGAGGTGCCTCATTCGTTGGTAATGGTAACTGCCACCATAACCAGCTTTTCTTTATCTCCGAAGGGAGCGCTTCCACAACGTTTTGCAACGAAGTGGGGTGCCAGCACGGATTCGGCACTTTCGCGGTCAATCCTTTGGGTATCGAAACGCCCCGAGCGACAGCAATGAGAAACAATCTCGGACGAGATTGCGCGACAAATAATGCGCCGTCTACCAACATTGCACCAATACGATAACCGTCTGTCGAAAGAGCCGTAATCAGGTTTGTCAGATCTTTGCCGCCATGAGACGTAATTAGTCCTGAAACGTTTTCTAGTGCAATGATCGGCGGACGGCGTCCTTCCTGGCCGAGACCCTGCATCAATTTCCAAAATGCCCAAAACACACCAGATCGGTCACCTGCAAGACCTTTCCCATTTCCTGCAAGACTCAAGTCTTGACAAGGAAATGAAGCCCAGGCAAGAGTTGGAACATCCGGCATTTGATGTAAAGCGATTTTGGCAACGTCTTCGTGATGCATTTCATTATCCGAAGAGAAATTTTGCCTATACGATGCAACTTTTTTTTCGTCGAAATCATTCGCGAATAAACATTGCCACGCCGCCCCAAGGCCAAGCCTTGCCATCCCTCCGCCAGCAAAAAATTCATAAAAGCCGAACGGATTTAAGACGTCCAAGTCGAACGCTTCTATTTGCTCAATTTGCATATCTTTCTCCGTTGCTTATTAGCTCGCGATTATAGCAGCATAGCTGTATGTCCATACAGGGAAGTGAATCATCACGAGCGACATTGACACTCTCCTACCCATAATTTACACCGCACTCCGACTGTCACTAAAAAATCAAAAAATCACCCATCCGTTGTTAACTTACAACTGATTAAAATTTCTTTTCGATTTCAACAATTCATATTATTTTCGTATCTATATAACAATACAAAAAACACCCTTCCAAGACCCGCATCAACACTCACTTTCAAATTTCTGTCATCGTGCTTTTTCAACTTTCTTCCACATTTTCACGTTCTTGACCCATTTCAAATTTTGGCAAACACTGTCCAAAATTATCTTTGGGGGTCAAATGCAAAACAGTTTCGGAGAACTCCTTCGCTCGCTTCGTAAGAAGAAAAAAATGCGCCTGCAAGATGTCGCTTCACGTGCTGACATTGACTTGAGTTATTTGAGTCGCATCGAACTCGGTGCACGACCTGCCCCAAAAAAATCCATTCGGCACGCCATTTATGAAGTACTGGTTTTAGAAAAAGCAGAAATTGACCAGGCTGAAGCAAGCGTCAGTTATAAACCGACAAACTCTATATTCAGGGCGCCTCTGAGCGGAGGAAAAATGCTTTTAATGGTAGTCAATATCAAAGATATCGGAAAATTATTGAGTACTACGGACATGGGCCTGGAAAAATTTGTATCCGGGCTGGAAATTGCGGAGGCCGATATGTAAAAAACAAAACCGCCATCATCCATTGAAATGAGGCGGCTGTGTCGCTGCAACTACTTTGAATACTGATCTGGTAAATCAAGTATCCATCTAGCCAGCGACCCAGTCAAGCCACATCCCATATTTCATGTTGTGTTTTTACACAGCACGGGTTCGTTTTTGCCAATTTTTTTGGCCATTTGACTGAGGACGCCAACACCATGAACATTTTCAATATTTATCGCAGCAATTTTTGTTGCCGCCATTTTCCATCTGAATTTTCAGATACTGCTTTCATGCGTAGCGACTAACTAAGTCTGCACTCAAAGCTTTTTATTTTCGATGAGCAGCAGTTAGTCCGGAAAGATTCGGGTTCCGTCATCAGTCGCGGTCGTCCCGGTCCTGCCGCTCATCCTATTTCCGCAAATTTAATTTTCCGTCTAAAAGATGGAAGGGAGAGTTCTTGTGTCTGAGTTTCATAAGCCAAGGAATATAGTCACTCGTTCTGGCGGCATTTTGCGCGGTTTTTTTTCATCGCAAAAATATAACAAGCAAATCAAATGGGAGGGGTCGATCGAAAAAGATGCGGTCGCACTTTTTGAATTTTCCGCGGGCATTAACGATGTCGTCAGCCAACCATTTCGTTATTCATTCGTCGTCAACGGGAAAAAAACGTCACGAACAGCAGATTTTCTAATTACGACCAGCTCTGAAAACATCCTGGTCGAATGCAAACCAAAAGCCATGCTGTTACGCGAGGAAGTCAAACTTCATCTGAAAATTGCAAAAGAACATTTTGAAAAATTGGGCTACCGCTATTTGATCGTCACTGACCAGATGTTGCGTTCAGGTACGGCGCTCGCCAACGCAAAAAAATTGCTTCCATTTCGCATACGCAATATACAAAGTCATTTGGAAACGCACAGAATTCACCAGCAGCTAGAGCTTTTGAAATCCAGTTTTCCCTTCACAAATTTACGGGAAGCCAGCGACCATCTCAGATCAGAAACCGACGTTCTCGTCATGCTCGCTTCAGGATTGGCTTTTTTTGATTTTCATCAAGCCATTTCGGACAGCACACAAATTTCATTTTCTCAATTGGAGAAGACACATGATGCAGCGCGCTTCATTTTCCCTTAACAGCAAATTTCGCTGGCACGAAAAAATATTCGCAATCCAGCAAATATCAAATCAAGATCAGGTTTTGCTGAAATCTGAAACCGGCAATTTCAGAACCACGACGATCAACGATTTACTGTCCTCTTATAACGATGGCGAGATCAACTTCAACATAAAAAACATACTACCAACTAGAAATGAAACCAGTCTTCATACCGTTACGGCAGGAAGGCAATTAAACGACTTTTCAGAAGCAACTCAAAAACACTCATTGCGCTTTCATAAATACATAAAACGACTTCTTCAGGACGGTCCCATATCAATTGATCGAGCAGGAATTATCGATGAGAAAATTGCAGCAATTGCTGCGCAATTAGATGATGCAAATCCGCCGCATCGGACCACAATTTTTAGATGGTACAAAAAATATCTTGCTTCATCTTGTGACCGTCTTGCCGCGATCTATCAATTTGAGAATCGCGGTGGAAAAAATCAAGCTCGCGCAAGTAAAGAGGAAATTGAAATTCAAGATAAATTAATTGAAGAACTTTATCTGAAAGAGCGCGGTGCCAGTGTTGAGGATCTGGTAATGCAAATGGATCTGATCTGCAGAAAAGAAAATCAATGGCGTATTGACGGAAACAAGTTGCGGTCGAGATCCAGATCAAGTTTTATGAGACGCATTAAACAAATAGATCCATTTGAAGTCATGGCTGCAAGAGCTGGCCTGGCAGAGGCTCGACTCCGCTTCTGCTTCAACGGTAAAGTTCCAAAAACATTTCGCCCACTGGAAATTGTCGAAATTGATCATACTCCAATCGACTATTTCGTCATCAACCTTGTAAAGGGCATACCACTCGGAAGGCCAACGCTAACCATGGCTTGTTGCCGAGACACAAAAATGCCTTGGGGCTTACACATCGGCTTTGACGACTGCAGTACTGAAGCTGTTATCGCCTGCATTGAAAACGGCGTCAAGCCAAAAACTTATGTACGCGAGTTGTTTCCAAAAATTCAGGGAAACTGGCCAGTCTTCGGAATTCCTGCGGAACTACGCTGCGACAACGGCCAGGAATTTCATTCAACGACGCTGAAAATTATTGCCGAAGAAATGGGATTCGAATTGGCTTACTGCCCAAAGAAGCAACCAAACTGGAAGGGTTCCATAGAGTCATTTTTAAAAACGTTCAATTATCAGTTCATCCATAAGTTGCCGGGAACAACTCTGGCGAAATATTACAAACGCAAGGACTACGATCCGTTAAAAGCGGCTGTTATCGACTTTAACGAACTTAATCGCTTAGTGCATTTATGGCTCATTGATATTTATATGAATAGCTTCCATCGTGGTCTCGGCTGCACACCCATTGAGGCCTGGCGGCGAGATGCAGAATGAGTACCGGATATCTTCCCTTTTCTGTCCATGACATTGAGATTATCTGCAATGAAACGCTTTTTCGTCCGATTTGGGCGTATGGCGTCGAACTCAATAGCAGACAAAAGTATATTTCTCCTGCGCTAGGAAATTTGCGGATGCGTATCGGGGTGAACGCGGAACATGGTCGCTCGCTGTCAAAAGTCAAAATTAAAGCACCGAAATTAAATATTGGCAGCATTTGGGTGTTCGATCCATTTGAAAAAATGTGGATCAAGGTAAGTAACGTGAATCCTGACTACGCTGAAGGATTAACGCTATATGAACACAAATTGATCAAGAAATTTGCTCATGATCTCTATCACGAATCGGATGATTACAAGATACTGATTGAGGCAAAAGAATTGATGCGTCAACACGTTGTCGGACTATCCAACAGTAAATTACTAGCGGATCGAAAACGCGCTGCAAAGATTGTAGGCACTACGTCACGAAAACATTCCAAAAAAACGCAAAAACCCGATTTAGTTTTAACGGATCATGACGAACTGGATTTAGTCGATCCGACAGAAAATTATCTACCGACTGAACGGCACGAAACACGACCGCCGCCACAAGATGAGTACGAAATTGAACCCCACAATCTTTTTCGATCGGAATCAGCATGAGCATAGATCAGCAGCTCGTAAAGCACACGAATTATGCGATCATTGCCGATTGTGTCGAACAATCCCATCAGTCGTATAGAAGTAACGGAAAACCAAAAAATTTGCTGATCATTGGTGTCAGCGGTGTCGGTAAATCGACGCTGCTAAAAGCCTATCGTTCAAGGTACCCTCGTTACGATACAGAAGTAAAAACTGTCATCCCCATTCTTTACATTTGCCTCCCAAGTAAGCCTACGGAGTCCGCAATGTACAGCGAAATTCTCTGTGCCCTCGGCGATCCTTTTCCTTTTCGAGGTAAGGTTCCGGAGCTTCGTCATCGCGTTATCCATTTAATCAAGAACTGCAACGTGGAACTTCTCATCGTTGATGAGATACAGCATTTTTTGGACCGCGGGAAATTAAAAACCCACATGTCCAATGCTGATGCGCTCAAGTCTTTGATCGATGCAATAGAGATTCCAGTTATTTTTTCAGGGGCACCACGCTCAAAAGAATTATTCCGCATTAACACACAATTAAGAGGTCGATTCAAAACAGCAAAGGCGTTAATGCCATTTTCTATTTTCATTGAAGAGTCAAGAATGTCATTTCAAAAGCTGGTCAAGGCATTATTGAAAAATTCTATTTTTAAAAACAACGATTTCTTTGATGAGGCTCATCATTTAAAGCGACTATTTTATGCAACCGATGGCATTCTTAGAAATACAGTCGATTTATTTTGTGAAACAGAAATATTGGCTGAAAAAGAAAATGAAAATACCCTGACATTCAGGTTTCTTCAATCAGCATTTCAAAACTGGATATTGAATGAGTCACGATTCAAAAAGAGTCAACATCCAAATCCGTTTAGTAAAGATTTTGAAGAACGGCGTCTCACGCAGCCTGGAGAAATTTATGAACCTTCTGACTTGGATGGAGACAATCATGGTTGGCGGGAGATTGGAAAATGAATGCCGATAATATTTCGAATATGCGACAGCGTGAATTTCTCATACGGCCAAAACGGTACGCACACGAGGGACATTTAGGATATCTAGCCCGGGTAGCTGAAGAAAATGGCTATTGTTCGGCAGGCATACTGCTGCGCAATACAGTTAAAAATTATTTGACGACTACACCGGCTTTCGATACCACTTTTCTGAGCAGTATGTTGCGGCTCAACAAAAATGACATGTGTATGCTTTTTGGGCGAAAAGATAGCTGGTCAGTCATTGAAAATGATTCAGATATTAATTACTGGGATGCACTGAATTGCGTTGAACACACTCGCTATGCAGCTCCCGAACGGTTTATGACTGAGCCCCGGCGGGTCTGTCCCGCATGTCTGGCAGAAGCCGCTTATCATCGTTGGATATGGGAACAAAATTGGTACGTTATATGTGATAGACATCAGCTCCGACTAGTCGACCAGTGCTCACGATGCCGCAAGCGACTTAACTGGCATATTGATCGTATCAATAATTGCGCATGTGGTCAGGATTTTCGAAGTCTAAAAGCAACGTCAACAGACCATGATGTCTTTCACTTTCATCTGAAAATCTTGCACTTCGCAATGGGGAATAAACAATTGTATGAAATCGATAAAGAAAAAAATATCTGCTATCTGCCTGAGATTTCGGAAAAACTAGGAAAACGATACTGGTCAATAATTAAATTTCTAGCCTGTGCTCACACAGTACGGCCAACCGAGTTGAACTATATTTCGATCAGATTGCTTTCATCGCTTGAAATCTATCAGATCATAGAACGCGCGAATGCTGCACTAACGACGCAATACGGGAATTGCCTTGCTGGCATTTTCGATTATTTTGAATTTGAATGTGTCGCATGTCCTTCAGAATTGCCATTCTGGTTCCCATTTAAGTTTCCAACAATTGTCAATGCTCTTAACGTGGTGACGTCTGATGCCGTGATTAAAGAAAGAAAAATGGTTAACGCTTCTGCTGATTTTTTATCCGCGCACAGTCAAGACGCACAGTTAACAAAAACGGGCGAGAAACTACAACCGCCATGGCATAATTCAAACCGTTTAATCAGTATCTTTTATACTAACGAAAAAAGCTGTCAATACTATTTAAAAATCAATAAAGCAGAATTGGACTGGATTACCAGCTCTCAATTCTTGACTGATTGCGGAATTGAGTATGACGTAAAATCTTCATCATATTTATATCCGCGAAAATTTGTAAGTCAATTAGGAAAGCAATTTTCTCGTTTGGTTTCAAAAGCCAATTTAGCCAGATTTTTGAACGTAAAACCATCGGTAATTAATACTTTGGTCAGCGAGGGATACATTCGTCCATATAACAACAATGCATCCCTTCGTTTTGCAAGATTCGATCTGAAACAAATTGAATCTCTCTGCATCACGTTGCAAAGCATTAGTAGACAGAGTCAAGGTTCTGCGAAATCTGCCGGCGTATTACTAATGGAGTGGGAGCATACCAAAGCAGCTATTGAAAACAGACTCAATCTCGGGAAGCTATTAACGTGTCTCCTCAAGTTTGGCATTCGACTAAATCAACGGTGCATCCATCGCCCATATCTTGCCAGCCTGTTTATCACAGAGAGTGACTGGTCAACGTTGCTTTCAAGAATGCCATTTCTCAAAAAAACCGGGCTAAAAAATGACGCGCATTATCGCAAAATTCAATGCTGCTCATTCGATTCAATTTTAGGCAGAAACACCACGTTTCATGTTTCAGCGCAACAAGTTATTGAAGCCGCCGGTAAGGAGAATTTAACCGGACATAACCTCTGTCAATGCGCTTTACGATGATATCGCACACATCGCAAAATTTAAAGGTTGCGGTGCGCAGCGTTGCATTTCAACAGCTATTGGCTCGACCAGTATGGAGGAGCGGTGAGGGAAGACTTGGTTACTTGAAGCGGGTCGCAACTGAAAATGATCTGAGCAATTCAATGCTTAGCGAAGTCGATTTCGCTGCAGCGCCAAATTTTCTTGCATACAACAATTTCATCAATTGCTTACCAAGCTCATCATGGAATATTCGATTCGCTCGATTCTGCCCTTATTGCCTGGATGTTGACCCCATTTGGAGACGCGAATGGGAGCTGCTGTTTTTTGACTCCTGTCCAATGCATCAATGCCAGCTGATCGATATCTGTGCGCAGTGTTCAATGCCGTTAACCTGGAGACGGAAACACCTTCTGATCTGCGATTGCGGTTTACAACTGCAACATATGAGACCGCATCCCTGTTCGAGAAATGTTTCGCAACTATCTCTTGCTATCAGCAATAGTGTTGCTCCTGTCGGGAGTATTGGAGAATTTTCAACTTTACATAACCTGACGACAGCGCAGATCCAACGTGTCGTAAGACTGCTCGGCAGCGTAGGGGATGTTTCGAGAAATATTCGATCTCAAAAAATTGCATACGTTGATCGTATTGAGGTTTCAAGCATTTTGACTAACGTGGCCGCCGACATTTTGATTGACTGGCCAACGGCATTCCATAAGTTACTTATCTCATTGGAACACCAGTATCGAACATCGTTCTCATCACGCCGCTTGCCAAAATGTTTTGGCACTTTGCATGCGAGCATTTTTAACACGTTGCACGATCCATGTTATGAATTTTTAAGATCGGCTTTCAATCAATATGTGCTGATAAACTGGCCAGCGCCCATTGCAAAAAGAAATAAAAGGATTCCGGAAAACCAAAGAATGCATGGAGCATGGGTGCCGTCTAGCCACGCCTGCCACGAGTTGAAAATTTCACCCAGACGCCTACAGAAAATGATTGAAGATGGATTGATTATTGGTGAAATTCGAGTCAATTCAGAGAATGGTCGCAACTACACTGTTATCCAACGTGAGCAGCTCAATGCCTCCAGTCAACACGTGCATAATTTCGTCGACTTGCAAACTGCAGCCAAGCTGATCGGATTCAGCAAGAAGCGAATCGGACAGCTACGAAACATACTTTTCCCAGATGCAAAAAAAACGCTAGAGATCAACAATGCCCCCTGGATGATTAATTTGGCAGACATTAATCGAATATTGGATGTCGGCCAGGCTTTACTTGAATGCATGCCATCATTAGAAAGCGAGATAACGTTCAGCCACATGATCCGTCACTGGATGTGGGGTCACGCTGACATTGCTGATTTTATCGTTGACTGTGTACGCGGCGTGATTCGTCCCATATCACTCTGCACTGGAAAGCGCGGCATAGGCAGTTGGATATTTTCGCGTCAGGTAGTAAGTCAGTGGCTGGCTAAGCACAACGCAATAAACCGCTTAGATATGTCGGTACAGGAATTTGCACGGTATTTTGGTATCAAACAAGAAGTTGCATATTTTTTAGTTCGCAACGATTTCATCACGTCGATAGAATCAGTCCTGCCGCGCGGAAGGGAAAAACGTATTTCTTTCAAATCTGCCGACGACTTCTCAGAAAGATATGTTTTTCTTGCCGAGTTAGCGAAGAGAACAAAATGCTCCTCCAGAGGTCTGCTGTCCAGGCTTGCGGCAATGGGCATTCACCCTGTCTCAGGACCGCATATTGATGAGGGAAGGCAGCTTCTCATGCGCAAAAATGCGCAACTTGAACTTGCGATAACCCAAATTAGCCTGGAACAGGCTAACCGATATCATCCTCAATAGAAACGACATATGCAATAAATTTTGATTTTTGAGAACGAGCACAGGTATATGACTGAGATCCTTTTCAGCATAACGAATGACCTTTCTCACAACGATTGAATTTCTCTATTCGTCAAAGACTTTATCAATCATATTTTCCATCGAATGAAGCACTGCCATTAATCATATTCATGAAAATTCACCTTCTCTCCGACGTTCACCTGGAATCGGGCCCGTATCAGCTTCCCTCAGATTTGGATTGCGACGTGATTGTTGCTGCCGGCGATATTGGTTTCGGCACAGAAGGCGTTGAGTGGCTTAAAACGCTGGAAAAACCTGTCATTTATGTTTTAGGAAACCACGAATACTGGACAAAAAAAGACGCGCCAGTGGATATGTCAGTGATTCTCAAAGATATCAAAGATGCTGCTGCCGGCTCGAATGTTCATGTGCTTGAAAACGAATTTATTACTATCGACGACGTTCGCTTTTTCGGCGCCACCTTTTGGACGAATCTGGGTAAGTTCAACACAACACTGATTGATGAAGCACATCACATGCGTGACTACACAAACATTTATTGCAAGGGCTTGTATGAGGATAAAAATTTTCTCGCTCGGTTTTATCGATGCGTAGACAGGTATTGCGCACTCGAAGAAATTGACGACAACAGCTACCGGCGGCATGTTCAGGAGCAATACATCAACACGGGGAGATTTCATCCATTTGTCGGTTATCTGCTGAACGAAAAATCCTGGAAAACGATTCAGGAAAAAATTCTGTATCGAGAGACGCAGTCCGACGCGTCATTCAGCAAAACGGTCGTTGTCACACACCACCATCCTTCTTACCAAAGCCTGCGATTAGATGGCCTCACCGAAAACGAAATTTATCCGACAGGCGTTGCCGCCGGAAACGGCCGGCAGCCCAATGGCAGGATGTATCAAACAGCCGCCTACGCCAGCGAACTAACTTTTTCTAATTTTGGTTTCTGCTCGGACAAACCTCGTATTGATGCCTGGCTCTGTGGTCATATCCATCGCAAAATGAATTATGCTTTTGATGGCACGCGTGTCATTTGCAATCCGCGCGGACGTCACATGAAACCCATGACGGAAGACAGTGCAAAAGCATACGCCCTGTTCGGCCTTCCGATTTCGGAAGAAAGTGTTCAAGAGTCTCAGCAGCGTTTTGCAGCAAATCCGTTCCAAGGCGACGGCGTGGAATTCGATGCGAGCCTGCTCATCGATTTGCGAGACGGTGCGATTCCACCATTACGAAGCGAGTTCGCTCAACACATTCCTGAGCTACTGCGATGGCATGCGGAAATTCAGCAATTCGCCGGTTGCATGAAAGGTGCGGCGGGACCGGTCATCAAAGCGTTGGAAGAATGCATTGAGACGCGCGCCGATGAGTTCGAGAAATGCGTGCGGGAATTGGAGATGTTGATCAAAAAAAATACGAATACGTTTGCGGATTTTTCTACTGCCGGATTGAATTACGAGACATATCGGCACCAGTTTTCAATTGGTGACGATGCCGTTGCTGTCAGCGAAAAAAACAACGCGATGATTACAGCGCAAAATAGTGTCATTCAAAAGTTGATGGCTTTTGCTCAGAACGGTGACCTGTGAGAAGTTTCTTTCGGAATAGCGGACAAGAATGCAAAGCATGGACTACTTAATCAACAATACTCGCCCGAACGCCCCGCTCCTGGTCATAGACCTTGAAGCGACTTGCTCAGACGATGGCCTGATCACGCCCGAAACCATGGAAACGATCGAGATCGGCGCCTGCTGGATCGGCGTCGATGGAACGGTGATCGACAAATTCCAATTCAGCTGGGGCGTCTACGATCGTAAACAATTCGAGAGGGATAGCGTCCGTCATGGCGTGGTTAATCCCGTCGCACTATCGCACCTCAACGCCAAACGAATGTTTGCCAAGGCCCAAAAGATTGGCAAAGAAGTGGGGATGGCCAAAGCTTGCCAGCTTACCGGCTTGCAGTTGGAGGGGAGCCACCATCGGGCGCTGGACGATGCTACGAATATTACCCGGTTACTACCGTGGTCGTTTGGAGAGCAAGCCTTGCCTAAACGAGATGCACCCGCGTCAAGCGTTTGACCAAAAGAATCCTGGAAATCTCCACTTGTAGCGAGCATTGCAGACTGACGATCTACAATTCAGCAAAAATTAACCAAAACAATTCTATGCGCATCCTACCCCTCTCGGATTTACATCTTGAACTGTGGAAAGAGTTCGCCCCGAAAATTGATATCACGATCAGCCGCCCGGACGTGGTTATCCTGGCCGGCGACATCCATACCGGTGCTAAAGCCGTGGAATGGGCGCATCAAACCTTTGCAGATATCCCTGTTTTGTATGTCCACGGGAATCACGAAGCTTACGGTAAAAATCTCGATGATATACAAGTAGAGATAGCAGAAGCCTGCAAGGCGATCGGCCATGTGCATTTCTTAAACGAAGGCGAACTCATTGTAGATGGCGTTCGCTTTCTAGGCGCCACCATGTGGACGGACTTTTGTCTGTTCGGAGCCGACACCAAACAAGCCGCCATGCGCGAAGCTGAGGCGGTGATGATGGATTACAAGCGCATTCGTCTGGCCAATGCTGGTTATCGAAAGCTAAGAGCAGCCGATACAGCGAAAATGCATGCGGAGCAAAAACACTGGCTGAAGGCGAAACTGGCTGAAGCATTTTCTGGAAAGACGGTCGTTGTCACGCACATGGCGCTATCGAGGCTTTCGGTTGCCGAACGGTACGCGGACGATCCAGTTTCTGCGGCATATGCCTCTAACTTAGATGACCTCGCGATGCAGGCTGATTTGTGGATTCACGGGCACATGCACGATTCGTTTGATTATCAGATTGGGGAATGTCGTGTCGTTTGTAATCCCTGCGGTTACATGACCAGAGGTGGCGGTACTGAGAATGGTAGCTTCGATCCGAATTTGGTCATTGCAATCTAGCACTAAAAAATCTGCTCACAGTACTTGCTCGACAATCTATCCGGCCGGTCGCCGGAAAAAATTGGCTACCCGCTTTAAACTAAAGAGCAATCGGCCTCGGCCGATGGTTCGGCCTTGATAAAGGTAGAAACAATATATTGGAGTTGGGGAATGAGCAATCAATCACATTGGGAAGGTGTTTATCAAACCAAGGCACCCGAGGCCGTGAGCTGGTACCGTCCACACCTGGAAACGTCGCTAGAACTGATACTGAAAACGGGAATTCCATCCAAGACGGCGGTCATCGATGTGGGGGGAGGCGAGTCAACACTAGTCGACGATTTGATTCATCTTGGATATCGCGATATCAGCGTGTTCGATATTTCGCAAACCGCGCTTGAAGTGACGAAGAAGCGCCTCGGCAAGGCTGGCGACTCAGTTCACTGGATCGTAGGTGACATCGTCCAAGCGGAATTGCCCGCACAGCGCTACGACGTCTGGCATGATCGCGCCGTATTTCACTTCCTGACGACCCCGGAACAACGCGCGGCCTACATTAAGCAAGTTGCCCGATCGGTGAAACCTGGTGGCCACGTGATCGTCGCAACCTTTGCGCCAGACGGACCGGAAAAATGCAGCGGACTCGAAGTCGCCCGCTACGATGCCGAAGCACTGCACGGGCAATTCGGTACGGAATTCAACTTGATCGAAAGTCGTGGCGAAAGCCACCAAACACCGTTTGGCACGACGCAGGCATTCGTGTATTGCTTTTGCCGCATGCTTCCGTCACTGGATCCGACCTGATTTCACCGGACTCAATCAAATGGCAAGCTTAAAAAATTTGAGCACCAAGTAATCTAGCGCAGCGGCAATTGCGCAATGGTCGTTTTGGGCTACTTACTCTTGATATCCGTGACGTGAGCTTGGAGCCGCGCTCTCATTTGAGATTGTTTCTCTGGTCCACCATACCAAGAGAGTTCCCAGAAAATACTGTGGAGTATCTGACCCAAATTGATACCTGTGAGTTGGACCTTTTCCAATTCCTGCGCATACTTTTTGGCGGACAAGCCATTTTCACAAATGCTGACGACAGGGTTAAAGCGGATAGGGAGCGCCAGTAATTCACGGACGGGCGTCATGGAAACGCTGCAGTGAATTCTCGTGCCGGCAGAGTATATACAGCCATGTCCATGATTTAGGTCCTCACGTAACTCATAACCTATTCCGTGAAAGTCTAATCGGTGCACTGGCTCATATTCACGCGTGGCGGTATTCAAATGCCAGCATTGATACAGCTCTAAAAACTCAATTCCCTCGGGTGAGTAAGCATGCTTAAAATCGGGTGCAACACCTTTTCTGGCCTCAACTAGTAATTCATTGCTGAAGTCCCGGCGTAATATGGCCGTCAGTATCGGTGCTGCGTCGAGTAACTTAAAAATATCTGAGAGCAATACGTCCTTGTCGATGGTCGCAGATTCAAATAGGTATTCATGTGCGACAGTAGTGACATCGAGGTCGATATAGCGCTCTTCATCGGTGACACTATCGTATTCCCGCTGCCGCCAGAGCAACGTGGGGCCGGATTTCAAAATGAGTTCGGACATGATTGAGCTTTCAAGCAAATGATCGCTGCGCGTAAGGTGCCTGAATACATTTCAGGTCGTAGAGAAATGATCTCTTGTTTGATAGAAACTGTCTCCGCGCGACAGAAAAGAGAGTATCCCGCACAAAAGCGCGTTGAATTCAAATGATGTAACCAGTTTGATCCGCATTAGGATGTAGTTGTATACGAACCATATTCATTGCTGGGACGGCGAAGTTGAGGGCGAAATGCTCGACTCTGTCCCCCCTTTCGCTACGAATGTGAAGTCGTTTGCAGGCCGAAACTTTGATCAGACAAAGCATTTGGTAATTTCGACCTGGCTGATCAGTGATTAACGCTATATCGTCGTGTTTGTCGGCGTAATATTGGCTCCAACAGAGTTGATTGCCATGCATGTCCTTTTTCCAGTCTTGAATAAGGTCACGCGAGTAATGTACAAATTCATGGACATTTTGAGCATGAGGATAGCAGTCATTGCACTCTGTATGACCGCAGGTGAGTACATTCACCTGCCCCAGTGATGTAGTGACAATGGCTTTAAAGGCAGAATCAATCGTTGAATTGCGTATGGGACCAATCGGCATTTTTTTCTCCGTGAACGGCCAACGGCCGATACTTTCGATATTTGAGGGTATTTTCGTCGGTGATGTTGAAAGTCCCTATGGCGCATCGCACTAAATGAGTAGAGTATTTTCAGCAACACATGACTGCATTGTCAATCGTCCTGGAAGCAAACACTGCTTTTTGGGAAATTATAAAATTTTCAATGCTCAAGCGTAACCGTCTTCACGATTGCTTCAAACTCCGCCATCACTTCGGGATGTTCCTGAAAAAGGCACCGAGAAACGGCCTGATTCTCAAAAATCTTCACCAAGTAGCCCCGCGCTAAAACAAGGTTCAAAACATCCCGACCGTACGACTGCTCCACCAATTTGTACTGCGCCTGCAAACTTCCCATCTCGCGCTCCATCTTGGCAATCTGCTCCTTCGATACGCCGGTGAGTTTTTGCGGTTTTTTTCCATCCACCAGCATCTCGACCGGCGTTGCCACCAACATCGCCTCCGCATAAGAGACGGTCACGACATTGGCCGACACCATCAATTCCGCACATTCGATTTGTCGGGTCGGTTTCATTTTCCTCAGTACCCTGGCAATGTCCGTCGAAAACTGCCGGTCCTTAAGCAATTCGGCCGCTTCTGGACAAATGCCTTTCAAGAGAGACATTTTTTTCAGGATCTGGCTAATATCGACACTCAGCACTTCGGCCAGACGCTGTGGCGACACGCCTCTCTCAATGGCACGTCGTATCATCAGATGTTCCTGGATCGTCGACAGCCGATTGATACGACTATTGTAGGTATAACCTTCGTCGTCATTGGCGACCAGGCACTGCGCATCGACATACCCAAGATCGCGCATCGCCACCAGGCGAACATGGCCATCAAGCAGCATGTGATGTTCGGACTTTTTGATGACGGGCGTGATCGACAGCGGTTCGATCAATCCGATCTCTTTGATCGAGGAGAGTATCTGTTTGAATTTGCGGGAGCTATCCAATTCTTTCGGGATATTGCGCGACGGCAGGATATTCACGAGCGCCACCGACAAAGGTTCCATGGAAAACCCCAATGCCACACCGTCGGCCATCGTCAGCTCCCTTTGGACCAGACTCGTTCAGCTAAGTAAGTCGGCAGCGTATCCAGCCCTTCCGCACGCAATAGGTTGATGAAATTTTCATTAGAAAATAACTGTCTTAATGCGCCGACGACAAACATCAAGCGCTGCTGCGTCATCTCTGCTTTCTTGACCATCATGCGCTGGCGTTCGACTTCTTTCTGATACGTCCGTACTAAACTGGAGGTGGTGACATCGCTGCGTTTGCGCGACATGCCGCGCTCCAGCGTTCTTCCCAACGTATGCCGGCATTCGATCACCTTTTTTGCTTCGAATAATTGTCTTCCTCTGAGCTTGCCTGACTCATAGGCATCCTGCAGTGCTTTTTGCACCGCCTTATCGTCATCTTCGCCACCCACAATAGCGAGCGCCGCCGTCAACGGAATCTTGCCCCGTTCGACGGCGACGAGCAGCCGCTCCTCTCCTCGTTCCAACAAGATCAGAATGCCGCCGACCCATTCGACCGTAAGTCCAGTTTTGGCGGCGATCGCTTTTTTGTCGTAACCCTGATTGCGCAGAGTCTCAATATTGGCCAACAGCTCCAGCGGTCGGTATTGCCGTCGGGCGATGTTTTCAGCGAGGCTCATGATGAAGGCCTCTTCATCGCTGACGGTCACCACCAATGCCGGAATATTGGCCTGACCCAGAGACATGAAGGCTTTCATGCGCCCCTCGCCGCACACCAGCAGATAACGCTCTTCGCCATTTTTACCGGAGCGCGGCGTCACCGTGATCGGCTTCTTCAAACCCAGCGCTTTGATGTTTTCAACGATCTCGTCAAAAATTTTAGTATTGCGCTCTCGGGTATTCAGGATATCGATCTTGTTGATGGGGATCAACCGCAAATCGCCAGGCGGCGCCGTCTTGCTCATGCTACCCTCCGCAATCGGGTGCGTTCTGCCATCCCATACAAATAGTCCAGGGTATCAAAGCGATAGGTTTCAAACTCGGCGGCATTTCTGTCGGCCAGACTGAAATGGTGGGTTCCAAAATCCAGTCGCGGCAATAGAAAATAATCCAATGGGCTCTGGTTGCTGTTATCCAGGCGTACTGCGACTGTCACATCCGGCAGCAGGGAAGCATCGAACCTGACTTTCCACCTATTCCTGCCGCCGTCGAGATGGTGGCAGCGCGCCAGTACGATGGAGACGGTAAATTCACGATTCACCATTAATAAGTCCGTCGCGGGATCGCGTAACACCTGAGCGCCGAGTTTGACAATCTTGTTCTCGGTATCGGCGACGATTTCAGGATGCAGGCGTCGAATAAAGCGATTTACCTCTAAATACTGATAATCGCGATCCGGTGTAAAGCCGACCATTTGATAGGCGCGGATCAGACTACCGAAGCGATAGGTATATACCGAGGAGGCCGGCATGCCTTCCATTTCATCGATGATCATGCCGGACAAGACGCCGCGGGATTGATACAGAGCGCGCAAACGCTCTATCAATTCTTCGTCGGTATAGCGGCGGGCGCGTGCCCGCATGATGCCTTGCACGGTATAGAAAATTTCCGTCGGAACAATGGGTTCAAATGCGCGTTCTTTTTTGATCCACATGTCGGGAGTATTCACGACGCGCGTTTTTTTGAGTTTGAAGGAAACGCGGTTGTAGACATTATTACCGATGTATTTTTCGTTGGTGAGTACCTCGTGGACAGTGGCCCTGCTCCAGGGCCGGTTGATTTCGGAATAAATCTGCATGGCGTTGAGGCGGCTGGCGATTTCCACTTCATTGATGCATTCATCGATAAACCAGCGATAGATTTGCGTGACGATTTTCAGTTCATGCTCAGGGCCGGGTATCAAGATGACGCGATCGGTTTGCAGGCTTTTGTGTTCTCCCCGTTGAAGTTCTCCTTTCTGGGTGCCATGTTGGTCGATCAATATCCGCCGCAATCCATAACCGGCGGTGCCGCCTTGCCGAAAACCAAGCTCGATCAGGCGGCATTGGCCAGCGAATACTTTGGCAGACAATTCCCGACTGTATTCACCGGCCATCGCACGTTTCACACCTTTGACTATGGTGGAGACAGGAGAACCATCGTTCTCAAACTGTTCCGCACAATAGACAACCTGAATGCCGGCACGCCTGCAGATGTATTCGTAGTAAGCGCTTTCGTCGGCATCCTGAAAGCGTCCCCAGCGACTGACGTCATACACCAGGATGGTATTGAAGGTTGCGGCGCCGCTCTCGACATCACGGATCAGCTGCTGCAGAGCAGGCCGACCGTCGATGCGCAGGCCGCTTTTACCTTCGTCTGCATAGGTCTTGACGATATTGACGTTGCGCTGTGACGCGTATTCGCGGATTTTTTGGCGTTGGTTGTCGGTGGAATATTGCTGATGCTCGGTGGACATACGCACATATTCGGCTGCCAGGAAGAATACTGGCTGCACGAACTTTTCGTAACTGTCTTGATCGGTTTTCATTTGCGTATCCGCTCCAGCTCTGGAGTATCGTGGAAGCCACACGGCCCGCACGCAGAGCAAGATGCGATTACCAAATTAGCAGACAGCAAGCTACTTTGCCACGCGTCCTCTCTTTGCAATCACGGCGACCTGGGGAAATTTGGGGGGCTGCAAGAGGGAAAGAAAGACATTCCACACGTTCTTCTTTGCAATCACCGGGTCAGGCAGCAGAATCAGCCGGTACAGTCCACTGGATAAGACTTTACGGGAATTTGACGCATCCATCTTTGCAATCATATTGGCGCGATTTTGGTAGTTGCGCACCAGCTGTTTCGTCCGATTATCGTCAACATACTGAGGATTCTGGCTGCGATATGTGCGCCAATAGTCAGGATTTCGCGCCGACCAGGCCTGCTGGGCACGCGCCTGATTGTCGACGTAGTCTTGATCGGTTTCGCGTTTGAGCTGCTGCCAACGGCGGCGGCGCTCTCGCTGGCAGGATTTTTTAGAGCAGTAGGTTTGGGTCGGGTTTTGAGAACGCGGTAAAAATAACTTGCCGCAAGCCGGGCATTCTCGATGTTCCATGATCACTCTCCAACAACCACTCCAACCATATGAAGAGTGTATCAGCCGACGTCAGCGGCCAGGAAAATGAAATGCAGGCGAGGCTTTTTTCTTAATAAATGCTTTAAATTAACATTTCATTTAAGAAATTAAATCCCCTTCAATTATTGATTGCATTAACTTCGACTAAAAAATAGGCGGATTGCAATAAATCTGAGAGAATTACGCACCCGCCCAAAACTTTGCAATCATCTCGGGGCCTTTATACATGCGATCTTTGATTGCACTAATTTTGAACGCCTCCGGATGACACAGAACATGAAAATTGTGCCAAGTAAGTGAAAACCTACTGCCATAGATATCGAAAAAATCGATATACGTAGCATATAAACGCCCGGTTAAGCCGGGCTTTTTTTTGGTTCTTCGTAGATTTCCGGGGACCTTTTCCGACTTGATATCCTATCTCCTCACGCAGTGGAGGTTGGCATGCTGGAGAGAAAAGAGCTGGGGCCGCTTGGGAAGCCTTGCATTGGCCTGCAAGAATAATACCTCTAAGGGCTAATTAAACCTGCAAGGACAAGCTGCTTGGCGACCATCTGGCAGGATTGATCGCCAAACGCGGTACGGAAACTGTCAACTTAGATATACGGCACCGTTAGCCGCCTCGCCAGATGCCCATCCTTTTTGATCGGAGCTCTGACTCGAAAAAAGATTTGAACGAGATCACATTGGGCTGGGACTTATATACTGTTGTATCGGACTTCTTTAGTGATTCCGGCACCACTAGAATGATGCCCTGCTGCGCCATATCTTTTATCGCATTTTCCGCGATGCTCTCGTCAACAGTTGCAAGAAAAAGGTCGCAGTTCCTCATTTCTCCATGAACCTGCTTCCACCGCTCGCGAAGCGTCGTTTTCGCACTAAGGACTAAGGCACCATCTCTGTCACGTAACGGATCCATGTATGCAGCGAAGGATGGCAGCACAAAATCTGGTCGTTTCTTTGCGTCGGAAACAACTTGCACTTCATGAGGGATACCGCCATCTGCAAGTAGCTTTGTCGATGGCATGCTGGAAGCACTACAACAGCAATTGCGCCACACAACGGCAGAGAATGCGACGATGTTGAAGATGATTGCTGCAGATCGCGCCGATTTCATGTTCCTTTCCGAAGAAGAAGCCATACATCTTTTGAAAGAAACTGAGGAATATGCAAAAGATGTCCATATCATTCAACTCTCAGACATCCCCTTAGGCGAAAAGCGCTACCTAATGTGCAATAAACTCGTCGCTGATGAGACCATAGAGCGTTTAAATATGGCGATGAGTGTTAAGTAAAGCAACGGGTGAGGCTGAATTAGCTGAATTGGCTGAATTGACCGAAGTAGCTGTCATGTCGTGTTACAGCCATTGGCGGCCAGCCACAGCAAAGCGTCGTCTGCTGCCCGGGAGCTGCGTCTTTCCAATGCGTGGCGGGTGCAACCCGTGTTTTTGGCGCGTGCTATGATGGCCGCGCGCTTAGCCGCATGACACTTTTTTCAGACGCTGCCGGTCGATACTGACCGTCGATGTTTAGCAATCATTCAGGAGACAACATGCCTCAACTTAAACTGACCTATTTCGATTTTCATGGTGGCCGTGGCGAGCCGGTACGACTCGCATTAGCGCTGGGCGAAGTGGCGTTTGAAGATCACCGTTTCAGCTATCCGGAATTTGCCGATGTACGCAAAGCGACGCCGTTCGGGCAGGTACCGGTGCTGGAGGTGGATGGTGTACAGATCACGCAATGTGATGCGATGCTGCGTTACGCGGGCAAGCTGGCTGGCCTTTATCCGCAAGACGCTTTGCAGGCTTTGTACTGCGACGAGGTGAGCTTTGTGGTGGAAGAAGCTGGCATCAAGATAGGCCCGACTTTCCGCATGACGGGTGAAGAGCAAAAGGCGGCGCGTCTGGCCTTGGTCAACGGTTCTATTCCGGTTTATCTGCGCTGGCTGGAGCAGCGTTTACTGGCACAAGGCGGCGAATACTTTGCCGATGGCCGCCTGACAGTGGCGGATCTGAAGGTGTTTGTGGATATCCGTGGTTTGAATTCCGGTCGTCTGGATCATGTGCCGACCGATCTGGTGGCGCAAGTCGCACCGGCGCTGAATGCACACAATCAGCGCATCGCCGCTCTGCCTGCGGTGCAGGCATATTACGCGAAGTTTGCGAAATAAAGCGGATGTGATGGACCGAAGCCGGAGGCTCAATCATCGATTTGAATCAATGAGTTGAATCAGCCAGACTGAGTGTTGATGCGGCCTGCAGGCTGAAATGCTGCCAGCAGCCGCGCAGGGATTCAGACTTTGGTTTCGGACTTTGATTTCGGACTTTGCTTCCTGAGTTTGAAGTCAGTGCAAAAAAACAGCCGGTGTTATGACCGGCTGTTTTTTTTGGCTGCGCTGTTTGCTTAGCGGCTGGTGTTTTGCTTGCAAGTGAAACTGCTGGTGCTGACTTTATCGACATTGCCCTGACCGCAGGTGGCTGTCGCTTGCGCTGCCATGACAGAGATTTGCTTGCTGGCTTCGACGTTTTGTTCGCTGACGGAGATACAGGCGCTTAAGCTGGCAGTGATGGCAACCAGGCTCAGGATGTGCAGAATTTTTTTCATGGTCTCGCTCTCAGTTGGATTAAAGTTTTGATATTACACGGGGTAGACTGACTTTGGCTGTCTTTTACTTCCTTATTTTATTGCCTTGTTTTGCTGCCTTGTTTTGCTGCCTTAGTGCTTTGCCAGCCGGATATGACAGTCAGTGTCTGTACCTAACGTGCAACAGACGACAATGGCTGACCGGAATGCACAGGCAGCGACAAAGATGCGGCAGCTGCGCCCGGTGGTGGCAGGCAGCGCGCCGCAGCGGTTTGCAAACTGGCGCAGACAATGCCAAGATACGCGCCCTGTAGACTGTTTCCGGCGGCTCTGGCTGCCCTGAATGACCACCATCATGACGAATCCTGCACTGCCACCTCATGCTGTTTCCCGCTTACGCACTGCCCGGCTGGCACGCAGCACGCGGCCGTTTCTGGCGCGCGGCGGGCCGCATGGCGAGCGCTGTGGCGGCTGCCGCCTGATCCTCAGCCATTGTATGTGTGCGTGGCGCACGGTGCTGCCTACCCGTGCCGGATTTTGTTTGCTGATGGCGGAGCACGAGACTTTAAAACCCAGTAATACCGGCTGGCTGATCGCTGATCTGGTGCCCGATACGCTGGCCTTTGGCTGGGCGCGCACCGAAGTTGACCCTGCCTTACTGGCCTTGCTGGCTGATCCGCAATGGCAGCCGTATGTGGTTTTTCCGGGCGAATTTGTCGCGCCCGAGCGCGTGATCACGCAATTGCTGCCTGCTGAGCAAACGGCGGCTGACGATGTGAATAGGACTGGCACTGGCATTGCCGGCAAGCGCCCGCTGTTCATCCTGCTCGATGCAACCTGGTCGGAAGCGCGCAAAATCTTTAAGAAAAGCCCGTATCTGCTGCCTTTTCCGGTGCTGAGTCTGGAGCCGGAACAGGTATCGCGCTACCAGTTGCGCCGTTCGCGCCGCGACGATCATCTGTGTACTTCAGAAGTCGCCGCGCTGTGTCTGGCACTGGCCGGTGAAACCCTGGCGGCGCAAACGCTGGAAGCCTATCTGGACGTGTTTACCGAACACTATCTGTGCGCCAAACAGCAGTGGAAACTGGACCTGGACGACGAACCACACCAGCGCCTGCGCAGCCTGCGCGCCGAGGCCGGCGCCAGTCACAACGTACTTAACCAGGACTGACGCAAAATTGTCCCAACAAGGCATGGCGACGCAGGCAGTACGCAGTGTACAAGGTTCACTACCTGGAGCCATAACGCCGCTGGGGCGGTTTTGCGTAAGTCCTATTAACGAATAATCAGGCATTGAACGCAGCGCGCATCTGATAGATAATTCTGCCCTATGACTACGACTACACAACTCCCCCCATTACCGGATCGTTTATCCATCAATCCGCGCAGCCCCTTTTACAATGCTGACGTGTTTCAGCACGACATAGGGATCAAAATCAACGGCAAAGAACGCAACGACGTCGAAGAGTATTGCATCAGCGAAGGCTGGATCAGCGTACAGGCTGGCAAAACCCGCGACCGCAAAGGCAATCCTATGCTGATCAAAGTGAAGGGTGTGGTTGAAGCGTTTTACCGCTAATCCCAACACCGCAATACGGATTTTTTTAAGCATCACAACGGGCGCTGGTCGCCCGTTGTGCTTTTGTGCGCGCCACGAAAATCTGTAGCAGACCATAGTCATTTTCATCACTTCCAGCCACAATACGGCTTGCCCTAACTTCTGTCGCTGCACCGATGCACACTACCACCCGTTTTTTTCAATTACTGCCTTTGCCTAAGCTGCTGGCACCATTGGGGCTGGGCAGCATGCTGCTGTGCTATGCCGCGCCCGGCCTGGCGCAGACTGCTGCAGATGCCAGCCAGCCACGCACAGAAATCTGGCTCAAGAATGGCGACAAACTGACTGGCCGTCTGTTGAAAATCGGGGTCGATAAGCTGATATTGAAAACGGATTATGCGGGCGAGATTGAAATCGACGCGGAAGCGGTGATGACGATGTCGAGCAAAGAAAGCCTGCCGCTGACACTGCCACATGGTGATACCCTGCGCACGACCATCGCGCCGCGCTCACAAAGCGGCATGGTGGAAGTGGCGCAGCAACTGGTACCGCTGCGTGAAGTGTCCTTCGATCAGGAGGCGCTGGAAAAAGCAGTCTCCAGTTTTGAGGGGAATATCGAGACTTCGGTGGAACTGGGCCGCAATTCGAACCGAACGCAAAGACTGGAGCTGGAAACCGAGGGTATCTGGAATATCCGCCCATGGCGGCATGAATATCATGTGGAACTGAACCGTTTGCGGGCTGATCGCCAGGAAAAAGAAAATGACAGCAAGGGCAGTTATGCGCTCGATTATTATCTGACACCAAAATGGTATGTACGCAATAATGCTTACTACCAGAACGACAAGGTCGCCGATAACAGCAGCTATTACTATTATGGTGTGGGTTTTGGTCGCCATATTTGGGAATCTGAAGTCAGCAACCTGGAAAGTCTGCTGAGTTTCAACCGTTTGAATTTTTCGACCAGCGCCTCAGAATTTCATGTAAATGCCTGGTTGTGGACAGTCAAATTTAAACGCAAATTCCCCAACCGCAATATCGAAATTTTTGCCAAGACCGAAAATATTTTCCCCGTAGGTTTTCCGGTCGATCTGCTGTCAGATTCTGAACTGGGCTTACGTTATCAGCTCAATCGCCGCATCTATTTATCGACGAAATACGGGATCAAGGCAAACCGTGCTGCGTCGCTCTGGTTTAAGAATCACCAGCTCAGATTCAGCATAGGAGCAAACTGGTGATGTGCACGGCAGCTCAGTTCAGTACAGGAGATTAATATGCGGCAAAGTCAGCAAAGCGCTTCCTGGCTTAAACGGCAGCGCTTGTATAAAACGTCTGCTCTGGCTGTGGTGATTGTGGCCATGCTGGTCGCGACTACGTTTCCAGCCAGCGCAGCGCAGGATGGCACCTTCAGTGTCGCACTAAGTCGCCAGGACAGACTGCAGATAGAACAACTGGCTTGCGGCGCTCAGTATGGTCTGGCATTGGCAGATGCGGACGGGCGCGCCTTTGATGCGCGCAGCCCGGCACAGTTCGCCGAAGTACGCTGTCGTCCGCACAAGCAACTTAGTGGCCAGCCACTATATTATGTCGCCCAATGCGCCCGGGATGGCCAACGCTGGCAATGCAGTCCGGCTGAAATGGAAACCGTGGTGCGCTTGGCGCAACGCGATGTGGTAATACGGCCAGGCAGCGTCGACCCGCAAAAGGCAGTGGATACGCTGCGTAAAGTGGCGGGCTATGGGTATTTTCAGGGTATGTCGGTGGATAAGGCACTGCAATCTGTCTGCAACATGGGAATGGGCGACCGGCCCGAGCTGATCGAACTGTCATGCCAACGCTGGTCGGTGACGGTCTCTTACTGGTGCCCGAAACCATCTGCCAATCATCCCTGTCCGCGCGTCATCTACATGTATGAACGTTGAATTTTGAAGGAAAGCCGATGGACACAAGCCAGATAGATAAGCAACGCATTACCCGCATCCGTACAGCCATACTCCATTATGTAACAACACATGCGGACGCTTGCGATTCGACAGAAGGCATATACAGCTGGTGGATAGACTGGCAGGGCGAAGTGGAGAGTATGCTCCTGACCCGGCAAGCGCTGGAACAATTGGAAGCAGAGGGTGTTATGCAGCGTCTGAAAGCAGGCGGGCGGGACTTATGGCGTTTGAGCAGGAACGATACCAGAGGCTGATCCCAGCTGAAATCATTACGCTGATTTATTCCAGCCCGTATTGCCGTACTATACGCGCCAGTTCACCGGATCGCATCAGACGGTTAAACACGGTATCAAGCTGAATGAGCACGTCCTTACTCAGCATTTTTCCAGCGGCGATGTAAGCGGGGCTGGGGTCAAACACGGTCGGCAACAAGCGGACTTTAGGATGGTCTTTGGGGTTAAAGCTGCTGGATTTGAAAAATATATCGCGATGGTAGAAAAACCGCGCGCGCCCGGCTTCGAGTTTGATCAGATTCTGCTCCGCCGAAGGCGTTCCGCTATCAAGCTGTACACCTAACTGCTGCAAACGTTCAATCTCGCCATGTCCCTGCATAATCAATACGACGCCCTGATTGCCCAGCTTTTTCACGTCGTCCCAACTGCTGACCTGCACATCGTCATCACTGCGCACTGCCAGCCGATAGCCACTGGTATAAAAACCAGTTTTCAGAAACTGCATACCGCCCGCTTCACGTGCCGGCGTCTTACGTGCGCCACATATCAGATCGCGCCGGCCAGCCTGCAGTTCATATTCAATCCGACGCAAAGGCATGGGCTCTTCATCGATCACAAAGCGCAGCTGGGGATCAAGCGTCTCCATCGCTTTATAAATATCGACACAAATCCCACGCCAGCCCTGCTCCGTCTTAATCATAAATGGCGCAGCACCATCCCATACTGCGACGCGCAGATCTAAGGCATGGGAGGACATAGAAAAAATCAGACCAACTAAGCTGAGCAGGACTCTTTTCATAGATCAGATTGACGTCAAGGATGGTTACACCGGAAGTGTCACATTTAACCACAACTTGCTCTGCTAATTTCGGTCTGCCCATAAAAAAACGGCGCACCGGGCGCCGTTTTTTTATTGCGGAGTCTGCTTATTTCGCAGAGGCAGCCTTCGCAGCTTCTGCTTTCACTTCAGGTTTAACTTCAGTTTTAACGTCTGTTTTTGCATCTGTCTTAGCGTGTTCTTTTTTAACGTGCTCTTTTTTCATATGTTCAGTCTTGGCATGCTCGGTTTTTGCATGTTCAGCTTTTGGTGCTGCTTCGGTCACTGGTTTGGTTTCTGCAGCAACGGAAGCACTGGCCTTGATGTCAGCAACTGGCGCTTTTACTTTGCTGGCAGGTGCAGCTACCGATGCAGCGGCTGCAGCAGAAGCTGGTGCACTGGCTTTCGCGGAGGCGGAAGCAGGCGCTGCCGGTGTCTGGGCGAACGCTGTACCCATTGCGAAAGTTGTAGCGATCAGAGCGGCGATTAACTTAGTCATGATGAGTCCTTGTTCAAAAATTGTCAGGTTAATTTGTTTTGCGTAGTGTTGCTACGTAAGCTAAAAACGTGATCAGCACAGTATGCGTTGACAGGATTTTTGAAAATATTTTTATTTTTTTGAATTCATAGTGTTAATTCATTTTTCGGAAATGATGTTTCCTAATTATTTTATTTTTTAAAAATAAATCGTCGATTTTTTTACCCTGCAAAGCAAAAAAGCACAGAAATAATCTGTGCTTTTTTGCTTTTCCTGGCTAGTTAAGCGCTACCTAGCTACTGCGCTGAGGCGCCTTATTTCATGGTTGAAGCTGGTTTTGCATCAGTGCCTGCAGCTTCGGTTTTCGCTTTCTTTGCATGCTTACGATGTTTGGTTTTCTTCTCTTCAGCTGGCTTGCTTTCAGCGGCAGGCGCTGCGGCCGGTTTCGCTTCTGTCTTTACTTCTGCTTTCGGTGCCGCTGCGGCCGCAGGTGTCACGGCAGCTTTCACCGTACTTGCTGCCGCAGCTGTCTGAGTATTTGCAGCACCTGCTGCATTGGTTGCGGTATTTGCGACTGCAGTTTTTGCGGCTTCAACTGATTTTGCAGGCGTCTGGGCAAACGCAGTACCCATTGCGAAACTGGAAGCGATGATAGCGGCGATAAATTTGTTCATGGTCTGCTCCTAAGCGTGTTATCCGGTGTTGCGTTGATTTGTTTTGCGTAGTGTTGCTACGTAAGCTAATAACGTGGAAAAGTAACGATGCGTTGACAATAATTTAGGAAATATTTTTATTTTCCCGTTTTTCCGTTTTTTAATCCATTTAACGGAAACTGTATTTCCAATTAATTTCCGACTTATCGGATTTTTAAAAACAAAAAAAGCACAGAAATAATCTGTGCTTTTTTTCTAGCTAGTTAAACGGTACCTGGCCGCTCTGCTGCAACGCCTTATTTCATGGCAGAAGCTGGTTTTGCTTCAGCGCCTGCAGCTTCAGTTTTCGCTTTCTTAGCATGTTTACGATGCTTAGCTTTTTTCTCAACCGCTGGCTTGGCTTCAGCTACTGGTGCAGCAGCGGCTGCCGGTTTCGCTTCAGTTTTCATTTCTACTTTAGGTGCAGGCGCAGGTGCTGGTGTGACTGCAGCCTTCACTGTACTGGCTGCAGCTGCTGCCTGAGCGCTCGCAACATTTGTCGCATTCGTCGCGGTCGTGGCGACTGCTGCTTTAGCTGCCTCTACTGGTTTTGCAGGTGTCTGTGCAAATGCAGTACCCATTGCGAAACTGGAAGCGATGATAGCGGCGATAAATTTGTTCATGATCTGTTCCTATGAGTGTTGTACAGCGTTGAGTTGTTTGTCAGCGTAGTGTGTCTACGTAAGCTAATAACGCAGCCTGTTTGCAGTCTGTTGACACAAAATTTGTGTACGAATGTAAAAAAACAAAAATAATTTTTTCTTCTCTCAATTTTTTTAATTCGACGAAAAAATAGAAAATAAAAATAAAAAACGGCGTCATAAAGACGCCGTTTTTTATCGTATCAATGATTCCTTATTTTTTTAAATCTTCTTTCACTTCTTCCGCTTTTTTTGGCTTTACCGGATCAACTTTTTTGACCGGATCAGCTTCAATTTTATTGGTCTTGACTGCTGATGCGGCTGATGCAGAGGCACTGGATTTTTCCGACTTCACTGCTTTAGTTGGCACTGCAGCGGACGGGCTTGTAACCGAAGCCGGGGCAGCTGCGACGCTCGCTGCCGGTGCGCTGGATTTGACCGATGCCGCAGCAGCGGCTGGTTTCTGAGCAAACGCTGTACCGGCTGTTAACGCAGTAGCGATCAGAGCGAGTGTCAACTTATTGAGCATATTCATAGTGCGTCCTTGTTCAGAATTCAGTGTTGGGTTTCGTAGCCCTCGCTACGTGCTGATACAACGGCACTTAGTGAAGTATGGTTGACAGCCATGTACTTCAATAATTTTTTTGCTCAGCTGCGTCTGTGCGCTGCATGGTTTGCGAAGTGCGATGATCGCTATATGATTGAGGCTTCAATTAAGGAGAAATCATGACACTTGCGAACTGGTGCATACTGGCTGCCTGTCTGTTACCGATAGCCACTATTGGTCTGGCAAAGGGCGCTTCTGCACGCACAGATCAACGCGAACTGCGTTACAACAACCGCCATCCGCGCGCCTGGACCGAACGCCTGCAAGGCTGGCAGCAACGAGCGAATGCGGCCCAACAAAATGGCTGGGAAGCGCTGCCACTGTTTATCGCCGCCGTGGTATTAGCTCAGCAGGCACATGCGGACCAGGCACAGATAGATATGCTCGCGGGCGGTTTCATCTTATGCCGCATACTGTATATCGCGGCCTATCTTGCCAATCAGGCGACTTTGCGTTCACTGATCTGGTTTGCAGCCAGCGCATGCAGTGTGGCGATCTTGCTGCAGTCTTAAGCAGCCATTTCAAGCAGTCCCCGCTATACGGTGGGGCTGTCCCCAGATGAAGGCCGTCCGCTCAATTTCGCTCAGCGCAGACTGAGTGCACTATTCAGCTATCCGTCTCGAGACCGCTTACCTGGTCAGCTTACTTCTCAGGTCATTTTGCGTAAGCCCTACATTTTAGGACTTACGCAAAACCGCCCCAGCGGCGTCATGGCTCCTTGTCGTACACTGCGTACTGCCTGCGTCGCCATGCCTTGTTGGGACAATTTTGCGTAAGCCCTATATTTATATATTGTTGACAATTTATCTCGTCTTAATCGAAAGAATTTCCCAGCTTCAAGCGTAAAATTACCCCACGCCATTAAATTGCCACTCTGAAAGTTGCCTGGATTTAATAATGAATCAAGCACCTGTCCGCGCCATCTTGTTTATCTGCATGGGAAATATCTGCCGCTCCCCGACGGCAGAAGCCGTATTCCGTGCCAAAGCGGAGCAAGCTGGCATGGCGCCTCAGTTGCATATCGATTCCGCTGGCACCCATGCGTATCATTCAGGCGAAGCACCGGACCCGCGCGCGCGCGATTACGCGATGAAGCGGGGTTTTGATTTATCGCGGCAACGTGCGCGTCAGGTCAAAGCCGAAGATTTTGAAAAATTTGACCTGCTACTTGCAATGGATCAGCACAATATGTCCTTATTGCAAGCCGCTTGCCCGGCGCGTTACCAGCATAAGCTGGAATTGCTGATGAAATTTGCCGAGCATGTCGCAGCCCAGGAAGTTCCAGACCCCTATTACGGCGGCGCTCAGGGTTTTGAAACTGTACTCGACTATATCGACGATGCCTGCGCCGGACTGCTGGCTTATGTCATGAAATCCCGGCAGCCTGCCTGAGCCTGGGTCAGCTCCCGCCATGATTTAACACTCTCCACGTAGCCAGGTAACAAACCCTGCAAGCTGCCTGCATCAACTCAAACGCCCCTCGCTGCAACTCATTCCTTATTTCTTGCATTTCATCCTATTGAAACTGCAACTTAAACCTTTTCGTCTTGTCTTAGCGCTACCCTTTCGGAATACTGCAGCATCCCGGTTTTCCCGATTCCCCTACCTGCGAGCGATCATGTTACGTCAAACCCTTCTAGTTATTGCCATCGCCTCTGCGCTGGCAGCCTGTAGCAGCCAAAAAGAAAACGAAAAAGGCTCTGCCTCTGCATCGGCCTCAACGACAGCAAGCGCAGCAAGTGCCTCGTCCTCCGCCAGTGCTAAGAATGAAAAACCGGCTCCCAAGCTGACCATCGCGCCGGAAGATGTATTGAAAGTCGAAAGCAATGCGCTCGCCTCAGGGCCAGTCATCACTGGCTCTATCCAGCCTGAACGCAAAGCAGACTTACGCGCCGAAGTGCAGGCCATCGTACTGCAGGTATTGAAAGAAAACGGCGACATCGTCAAGCGTGGCGACGTGCTGGTTAAACTGGATGAAACCTCTATCCGTGACAATCTGAATTCAGCCGAAGACTCGGCCCGCAGTGCCTCGCTGGCACTCGATCAGTCAGAGCGCGCTTTGCAGCGGCTGAAAACTTTGCGCGCTTCCGGCATGACCTCATTGCAGGCATTGGATGATGCAGAAGTACGTGTGAATGCGGCACGCAGCGAATTATCCGCAGCCAAGGCCAGAGCAGCCAGCGCACGTCAGCAATTGCAGCGCACCGTGGTACGCGCGCCGTTCGATGGCGTCGTCAGCGAACGTAAAGTCTCCGCAGGCGATACCGCGACACCGGGTAAGGAATTAGTCAAAGTCATCGACCCGACCAGTATGCGTTTTGCCGGCAAAGTGTCGACCGATAAAATCGCTCAGGTGCAGACCGGACAGACAGTCAGCTTCCGCATCAATGGCTATCAGCAGGAATTCCGCGGCAAAGTCACGCGCCTGGATCCCGCCGCCAATGACGTGACACGTCAGGTTGAGGTGCTGGTCGCATTCGCTGACAAAAACCAGCCTAAGGTATCCGGGCTGTATGCAGAAGGCAATATCGAAGCCACCACCATCAATGCGCTGACGCTGCCGGAATCTGCGGTGGTGAAAGCGGGTGATACGGCTTATGCCTGGCGCGTCTCCGGTAAAAATCTGAGCAAGGTGAATCTGGCCATGGGCAAACGCGACCAGCGTACCGGCAATATCGAAATCCGCAATGGCTTAGCTGTCGGCGATGTCGTCATGCGTAACCCGAGCTCAGCACTCAAAGACGGACAGGCAGTCGAGCTGGCGGCAGCAACGCCTGCAGGTAACACAGGCACTACTGCAGCCACAGCGAACACAACTGCAGCCGGGAGCCACTGATCATGTTTTTATCTGACTTCAGTATTAAACGCCCCATCGCGACTATCGTGATGATCATTGCGCTGATGGCTTTGGGCTTGCTGGCCTTGAGCAAGCTGCGCGTCAATCAGAATCCCGATGTGGAAGTGCCAGGTCTGTCGGTGGTGATGCCTTATCCGGGCGCCTCACCGGACACGGTAGAGCGTGAAATCGTCAATCGTCTGGAAAAGTCGATGATGAGTATTTCCGGCGTCAAGGAAGTGTATTCCAGCTCAAATGAAGGTATGGCCCGTTTTGACATCATGTTTGAATTCAAAAAGAACATGATCGAAGCCACCGATGAAGTCCGCAATGTGATTTCCAATGTGCGCTTCAAAATGCCGACCGAAATGCGTGAGCCCATCATCCAGCGCTGGGACCCGTCGGCGCAACCGATAGTGAATATCGCGCTTTCGTCCACCAGGCTCAGCCATGCCGAGATTTCACGCCTGGCGGAAGACAGCCTGGCAGATAAACTGCGTGGCTTGCCCGGCGTGTCGACCGTCACTGTAAGCGGCTCCTTGAAACGCGAACTGTCGGTCTTGCTGCGCGCAGAAAAACTGCGTGAATACAATGTCTCAGTCGGTGAAGTGGTCAACGCACTGCGCATGCAAAACACCAATGCGCCAGTCGGTAAAATCCGTGGCAAACTGGATGAAGAAAGCATACGTCTGGTCGGCCGTATTGAAACACCGGAAGAGTTTCAGCAAGTTGTCATTAAACGCAATGGTGAGCAGGTAGTACGCCTGGCGCAGGTGGCCACGATAGAAGATAACTTCGCTGATCTGAACAGCCTGAGCATACGCAGCGGCAAACCGAATGTCGGTATCCAGGTCAGTAAATCACGTGAAGCCAGTACAGTCAGCGTTGCGAAAGCGGTGCGTGAATTTCTGGAAAAAACTAATAAGGAATACGAAACCACGCATCCGGGCACCAAGCTCGACATCACGCGTGACGGCGGCAAAGATGCGCAACGCAGCCTGAATAATGTGATCGAATCGCTGGTTCTGGGTGCAGGGCTGACTATCTTTGTCGTGTATGCCTTTCTGAATTCCTGGCGCTCTACCCTGATCACAGCATTGAGTCTGCCAACCTCGGTGATTGCTGCGTTTATCGCGGTCTGGCTGTGCGGTTTTACGCTGAACTTCATGACGCTGCTGGGTCTGTCACTGGCGATTGGTGTCTTGATTGATGATGCGATTGTGGTGCGGGAAAACATCGTGCGCCATATGCAAATGGGATCAGACCGCAGAACCGCCGCCTTGCAGGGTACGGCAGAAATCGGCCTGGCAGTGGCAGCGACTACCTTCTCTATCATCGCGGTGTTTATTCCGGTCGCTTTCATGCCGGGTATGCCTGGCGAATGGTTCCGCCCGTTTGCGCTGACTGTGACATGCTCGGTGCTGGTCAGTCTGGGGATATCCTTTACGCTGGACCCGATGTTGTCCGCCTACTGGGGTGATCCGGCCGACCATCATACTGCGCCGAAAAAAGGCTTAAGCAAGCTGCTGGCCCGCTTCAATGACTGGTTTGACCATCAATCCGACCGCTATGGTCATGTGATTGCCTGGGCGCTGCATCATCGTCGTTCTATGGCAGCCATTGCCGTATTGAGCCTGGTGGCGGCGATGGCATTGCAGGCAAAATTCGGTGGCACCAGCTTTTTACCGGCGACCGATTCCGGCAATCTGATGATCTCGGTGCGCACGCCAGCCTCGTCTTCGCTGGAATATGCGAAGCTGAAAATGGAAAGAGCCGCAGCCATCGCGCGCAGCTTACCTGAGACCAAAGACACCAACAGCAACATCACACCGGCAGGTGGCCGGATTTATGTAGACATAGGCAAAAGTACCGAACGCAAACGCAGCGCTAAGGAAATCGCCACCGAATTACGTGAGAAAATCCGCACGCTGGTCGGTGCTGAATATACGGTGCAGGATGATCTGAACAATGGCGCGCAAAAGCCGGTACAAATGGAATTTACCGGCCCGGATTCACGCAAGCTGTTGGAAATCACCAGTCTGTATATGGAAAAACTGCGCGATGTGCCAGGTGCGGTCGATATCGGTTTGTCTGAGCAAGATCCGAAGAAAGAACTGAAAATTGAACTCAACCGTGGCCTGGCAAATTCTATGGGCATTTCGTCCAATGATGCCGCCCAGACCTTGCGCGTCGCCTTTGCCGGTATCGAAGTCGGTGACTGGGTCGATCCGACCGGAGAAACACGTGACGTCGCGGTACGTTTGCATCCGGATGACCGCGTCAGTAAAGAAAATATCGAACGTCTGCCTATCGCGGTAGCAGGCAGCAGCCAGATGGTACCGCTCGATCAGATCGCCACCATCACCATGGGTAAGGGACCTTCCAGCATAGAACATGCGAATGGCAAACGCACTATCACGGTATCAGCCAATGCGCAGGGCCGCTCGAATGGTGAAGTGATTGCCGACGCCAAGAAACTGGCTGAGTCCATGAACTTCCCGGCTGGCTATGGCTTGTCGGTCGGTGGTGCCGGTCAGGATCAGGAAGAAGTGTTCGGTGCCATGGGTATCGCGGTCTTGTCCGGCATCGGCCTGATGTACCTGATCCTGGTGATGCAGTTCGGCTCTTTCAGTGCACCTTTGGGTGTCATGTTATCGCTGCCACTGTCGCTGATCGGCGTGGTGCTGGCCTTGCTGATCACGCGTAGCACCATCAATCTGATGAGTCTGATCGGCGTCATTATGCTCATGGGTCTGGTCGCTAAAAACGCGATTCTGTTGCTGGATGCCGCACGCAAATTTGAATCCGAAGGCATGGAACGTGAAGCAGCGCTGATGCAAGCCGGACGGGTACGTCTGCGTCCTATTCTGATGACGACCTTTGCGCTGATCGCTGGCATGCTGCCAGTGGCGCTGGGCTTAGGTGAGGGTGGTGAATTCTACCGCCCGCTGGCGATTGCGATTATCGGCGGCACCATCACGTCCACCTTGCTCACTCTGTTAGTCGTTCCTACCTTCTACGACAGTATAGAAATTGCGAAAGATGGCATGAGCCGGAAAATCCGTCAGCGTAGCGAACGCTTCCATTCCTCAGTAGCGATCGCCATGACCATGGTGGAAGCAGTGCTGACTTTGTTTGGTGTGCGCATGATTTGGCGCGGTTTGCTAAAATTGACGCAACTTTTTAGAAGCAAGGCGGTCAAATCGGCCTGATATGAATTAGTCAGCAGAAGGTCAATCACTTCTGCTGACTTAAGCTGTTGTTGTAGGTACCTGTTCACCTCATGCTGGGGTCTATTCCTAAGTATCCTCCAGCATTTTTATAAGCTGCGGACCAGAAGTCCGCAGCTTTTTTTTTGCTTATTCCGCTTCAGGGAGCAGGCTCGATTTGACGTGGCTGGGCAAATGGGTCACCGGCTTTCCAGGCTGGCATTTTGGCGCTGTTCGCGATTTCATAACCCAGTTGCAGGGTGAATTGCGCCTGTTGCACCATGCCCGACAAATCCCAGGCCGGATCATATTTATCCGTGCTCTGGTGATAGCGCTTGCCATAGGCGCGGGCCTTCTCAGAAGATTCTTGCGGATGGTGGATAAAGTCACGGCCACGACTGACTGAAAACGCAGGAACACCGGCTTTTGCAAAGCTGAAATGATCGCTGCGGAAATAGCCACCGGCAGTATCCGGCGCTTCCGGACTGGCCTGTAACTGCATATCGCGCGCAACCTTGAGTGCATGCTGTTGCAGTTCACTGCGTTCACTGCCAGCCAGCCCCATGTCACGTGTGACACCGACAAAATTCATCACATCGATATTCAAGGCAGCTGCGGTTTTACGCAAAGGCCATAATGGCTGTGCCGCATAAGCAGAGCTGCCGAGCAAGCCCTGTTCTTCCGCTGCGACCCATAAGAACATCTGGCTGCGCCGCGCCGGTTGCGCCACCGCCGCTTTGGCCATCGCCAGCAAACCCGCGGTGCCTGAGCCATTGTCAATTGCGCCGTTATAGATCACATCGCCGTTTCCGTCTTGCTTAGTTTCCTGCTTACCGAGGTGATCCCAGTGTGCACTGTAAATCACCACTTCCTGCTTCAGGCGTGGATCGGTGCCGGGCACAATACCGGCGACATTGTATTGTTCCAGCTGACGCAAAGCAGAACGCGCTTCGCCTTTCAGTTTGGCGGCGGGCAGACGCACTGGCCGGAAATCCGTTTTTTCGGCAGCCTCACGCAACTTATCAAGATTCAGTCCGGCACCGGTAAATAACTGCTGGGCCAGCGCATCGGTAATCCAGGCTTGCAGTCCGACGCCAGTATCAGCGCCCTGCAACTGAAAATGTTCGGCACTGCCACCATTTTTGACCACCGACCAGCCATAACTGGCACTGGCATCGGTATGGATCAGGAGCACACCTGCCGCACCATGTCGTCTGGCCTCCTCAAACTTGTAATTCCAGCGACCGTAATAGGTGAGTGCAGCTCCACCAAAGCGCTTAGGCTCAGCTTCGGTAGGACGCGGCTCATTGACCAGCATCACCAGAATTTTGCCGCGACAATCGACACCTTTGTAATCATCCCATTGCTCTTCGGGTGCGCTGATACCGTAGCCGACAAACAGCAATTCATGATCAAAGCTTTGCTGGGTCTGGGCATTACCCGTCCACCAGACCCAGTCATCGGCAAATTGCATAGGCAGGCTTTTTCCAGCCAGTTCCAGATGGACTGTGCTTTTCGCAGGCAGCGCTTTGACGCCGCTGATGCGTACCGGCTGGCGGTAAGACGTTCCATTCGCAGGCAATAAGCCCAGCGCCTGTGCCTGTGCTTCCAGATACGCGACGGTCAGATCACCGCCACGCTGGCCCGTGCCCCGGCCTTCAAACAGGTCAGACGATAACAAGGCCAGATGGGCGCGCAGAGGGGCTTCCTGCACTTGTGGCAGCTGCTGCGCCTGCGCAGCAAGACTGAACAGTGACAGACAAAACAGGCTGCCGTATCTGGCAGCCTGCAGGGTGGTGATGAGTTTGGACATGGATGAAGGTCAGCGACTGTTTGATGGTTGAGCCACTTGGATGGACAGACTTACAATTGGTTCCATTCTGCCCATTACTGCTCAGCTGGCCTGATCCTTGCAGGGTCTGAGCAGGTCAACCCTGAATGGAGTATGCAATGCTACGTCCCGCTCTGGCTGCTGATGCGGCCGCAATCTGTGCAATCTATAACCCGTATGTACTGGAAAGCTGCATCAGTTTTGAAGAAACTGCAGTCAGCCATGAACAAATGGCACTGCGCATACAGACGGTGCTGGATGCCGGACTGCCCTGGCTGGTGTGGGAACAACAAGGCAAACTCAGCGCCTATGCTTATGCCACGCCCTGGCGCACCAGGCCAGCTTACCGTCATTCAGTCGAAATATCCGTCTATGCGGCACGCGAGTCAGCAGGTCAAGGTCTGGGCTCGGCCTTATATCAGGCCTTATTCGCCCAGTTGCAGCAGTTGGGCATACACAATGTGATCGCAGGGATCGCTTTACCCAATCCGGCCAGCATCGCATTGCATGAAAAAATGGGCATGCACCAGGTTGCCCGTTTTTCTGAAGTCGGTCAGAAATTCGGGCAATGGCATGATGTAGGCTACTGGGAAAAACTACTTACGCGGTCCTGATACCACCAGCCAGGTCGCCAGCACCACGCCAGCGCAACCTGCGGCCATGCTCCAGGTCAGGTGCTCACCCAGGAAAATCGCACCCCATAACAGTGCAAACAAGGGAATCAGAAAGGTGACGGTGAGTGCCTTAGTCGGGCCGATATCCTGTATCAGGCGGAAGTAGAGCAGATAGGCAACCGCACTGCACAGCAGCGCCAAGGCCACTGCCAGCGCCATCACGGTCGTGGTGATCTCGCCCTGCACTGGTACCAGTGGCAGAAAAGGCAGCAGCACGAAAGCCGCACCCAGTTGGGAAGCGGTCGCCATCAGCAAGGGATTCACATTCACCGATAATTTTTTGGTGTAGACGCCAGCCAGTGCATAACACACCGTCGAGCCTGAACAGGCCAGCAGCGCCAGCATCAGCTCTGTGCTCCAGACTACCGGTCCCAGTTTCACCAGCAAGGCCACACCCAGCACACCGACCAGCAAGCCAGCCAGCTTACGCAAGGTGAAGGCTTCGCTCAGGAATAATGCGCCCATCACTGCGCCCCATAAGGGTGTGGTGGCATTCATGATGGCGGAGTATCCGGCCGGCATATGCTGGGCCGCATACGCATACATGGCAAACGGCAACGCAGAATTGATCGCACCCAGCACCAGAAACGATTTCCAGTTCTGACGCCAGTTCTGCGGCTTCCCTGTCAGCAGCATCCAGCCACTCAGCGCCAGTCCTGCGATTGCGACCCGTAATTCCGCGGTCCAAAGTGCACCCAGTACCGGTGCAATCACACGCATAAACAGAAAAGAGGCCCCCCAGATGGCGGCCAGGGTCAAAAGTCGGATCAGGTCACTGCTACGCATGCAAACTCCTCAGAATTCAGGCCGGGCGCCTGACAAAGCGTAGCAGCTTAACAAATCTGGCCGGTTTATGCTGGCTAAATCCGGACTGGATATTGGCCATACACCACAACTCAGCGGGGAAGTTTTTACCTGGACTGACGCTAAGCCGTCCCGGCAAGGCGTGGCGCCGCAGACAGTACTTTAGGGCCTGTTAGCATTTAAATTGCGTGTGCAATTTAAAGGTTAACAGGCCCTGGCAAGGCGCCAACAACGCAGCCGGGGCGGTTTTTCGTCAGTCCGGACTACATGGGTTTGAAACGCCAGGCATACGCCTGACTCACCTTCAACTTCTCCGCACTGCCATGTAGCTCCACGGAATAGCGTCCCATTTCATCTCTGTGGGCGCGTGCAATTGCATCAGCGCGGACCACTGTGCCGCGATGGATTTGCCAGAACACGTCTGGATCTAAGCCTTCCATCAATTCTTTGAGCGGCTTGCGCACATGCGCCTCATCCTGCTGACTCACCACGCGGGTGTATTTTTCATCGGAAGTAAAAAACAGAATTTTATCGACCGCGAACATTTTTATGGTATCGCCCACACTGGCACTGATCCAGCGTATGCGCTCGGGCTGGTTGCCGCGGATGCGCTTATCCAGTTCTGACATCAGCTGGGTCAGATCAGGTGCTGGCTGGGCTGCTTTCATGCGTTCTTTGAGCCGGGTGATGGCCTCGTTCAGACGCTGTGCAGCGATAGGTTTGAGCAGATAATCAATCGCACCCGCTGCAAACGCATCGAGCGCATATTGATCATAGGCGGTGGTGAACACTGCGTGGCATTGACCTTTGGTCGCATGCGCGACATCCAGTCCGGTCATGCCTGGCATGCGGATGTCGAGAAATGCGATATCAGGATGATGGGTATGAATCGCTTCCAGTGCATCGGCACCATGCTCACACTCGGCCACGATGCTGAGCTCGGGCCAGTGTTCCTGCAGCATGCGTCTGAGGTCTTTACGGGGTAAGTCTTCGTCGTCGGCGATAATAGCTGTGATCATGTTGTCTCTAGTCTTTAGTATTTTTATGCAGAATCAATTCAGGAAAATTCAGAAAAACATACCTCCATCGTGTCGTGCTTATGGCTCATAAGGCAGCGTGATCACTGCCAGTACACCGCCCTCAGCACGTGCTTTCAGTTCCAGGCTGGCAGCAGCGCCATACATGGAATGCAGGCGTTGATGGATATTGGTCAGACCAATGCCGGAGCCGGAACTGCTGCCGCCAAAACCGACCCCGTCATCGGCCACCCGTATCTGCAAAAAGGATTGCTCATGTTGTTCGATACGACCTGCAGTGATGGCAATATGGGCCGGGCCGATCTTAGGCTCGACGCCGTGTTTGATCGCGTTTTCTACCAAAGAAATCAGCAATAGCGGCGGCAGCGCAGCGTCCTCCACTTCAGAATACACACTGAAACTCAGGCGCGGGATGCGGGCTTGCATCAGGCTCAGATAAGCGCGGGCTGCATCAAATTGTTTTTTCAAGCGTCCCTGTACCGAGGCGCCATCATCGCGCATTTGTGGGATAGTAGCGCGCAAATAATCGACCAGGTGATCAACGATGCTGACGGCGCGCGCCGGTTCGGTGTTGATGGCGGAACGCACACCGGCCAGGGTGTTGAACAGAAAATGCGGTTCGACCTGTGCCACCAGTACCGACAGGCGTAATTCGGCTTCGCGCCTGGCTTCCTGCGCACGCTGCAATTCACGCTGCTGTTGAACTTCTTTCAAACGTTTCTTCTGGCGGAAGTAAAGCCACAGATCAAAGCCACCAGCCAAATACAACAAGCCGATGACTACAAAGCCATAGGCCAGGCCTTCTATGACTTGTTCGCTGACTTTATCGATTTCAGGACCAACCTTATCTTCTGCAATGTCAGACTGGGAGGCACTGCTGGCCTGAGGCTCACTATGCACGGTTGCCGTACCCGCTGCTTTTTTAGCTTTGTCGTCCATCGCTTTTTTGCTTACATGATGCGGGTCGCCATACACAGCCAGCTTGACGCTGTATTTACTACCGTACAAAGCCCCCCAACTGATCAAGGCACCGGTCAGCAGCGCCAGCACAATCAAGACCGACTCTTTGCGCGAAGTAAAATGACGCTGCCGTATCAGCACAGCGAGGCCTGGTCCCAGCAAATGCAGCATCGTAAAAGTCAGCGTGGCCGGGATTGCTTTGGCGACGATATCCGCCAGGCTGACGCCAGACAAATACGCAATGACGCAACTGAACAGAGCAATAATCCCGACCGGTACCGACCAGGCCAGACTGCGGTAATAAAACCAGGTGCGCGAAAACACCGGATAGTTACGTGCCCGGTTAAGCCAGGTATCGGTTCTGACCGCGACCTCTGCGGGTAAAGGGGAATCCGCCTCAACAGGGCGCTTGAGATGGGCTTGGCTAGACATGGGGACTCCGGCTACGGCATATAAGAACGAGGCTCAGTGTACAAGCTGGCCAGAGTGCCGCGTCAGCCTGCGACGAAATACAGACCAGCCGGATGAAATTCCGGTTTGCGGGGATTAAACCGCATCCGGTGCAGAGGAATTATCCAATGCTGCGGTGTCCTGCGTATCGGCGGGTGGCTGCGCTGCCGCTCTTTGCTGTTTGGCGATACGCAAAATGATATTGCGGATAGAAGTCAGTACCGCCACCGAGTTAAATGGTTTGACGATGAAGCCATGTACCCCGCGTTGTTGTGCGGCCTGCAGAATAGTCGCATCAATTTTGGCCGAGACCAGGAATAACAGCGCCTTAGGCAAGTCGCGGCGCAACTGGTCGATGATCGCCAGCCCTTCTTCATTGGTTTCACCGATATCGATACAAACGATTTGCGGTTTCAGACGGATCACGCGTGCCAGACTGGCAGGTGCCAGATTGGCGTCGCCCACCACTTCATGCCCGCCATTATTGAGTACGGAAGTCAGTAAATTACGGGCAACCGCATTGGCATCTAAAATGACGGCTTTGAGCATAGCGTGGCCTTATTGGTGAAATCGGTGTCAGGATGAGGCGGGCTGCAGCACACCTAAGTGGTGCAAAAGTAATGCAAGCCAGTAGGCATCTTAATGCAAAACTTTACATGGGTGCAAAAAAACAAGGGGAGGCCTGAGCCTCCCCGTTGACTTGTTAATGAGGTGCTGAGCTGCGTGGATGAAGTATCTGTCCGGCTCAGTTGTATCTCAGTCTTTGCCGCCAGCTTCGCCTTTGGCATTTTTCACATACATGTCCAGCCAGCGATCCTGCTCCCACAGCATATGCAGTATCGACTCGCGCGCGCGGTAGCTGTGACTTTCATTGGGCAGCATCACCAGCCGCGAGGCGATACCCAAGCCCTGTAAGGCCTGGAACATACGCTCACTCTGCATAGGGAAGGTGCCGCTATTATTGTCCTGCTCGCCATGAATGAACAGGATAGGGTCCTTGACCTGGTTCGCAAAATTAAATGGCGACATCTCCAGATAGGTTTTCTTCGCAGTCCAGAAATTCCTGTCTTCCGACTGGAAACCAAATGGCGTCAGCGTGCGGTTGTACGCACCGGAACGCGCAATCCCGGCGCGGAACAAGCGGGTATGCGCGAGCAGATTGGCAGTCATGAAAGCGCCATAACTGTGGCCGCCAATCGCGATGCGGTTGCGGTCAGTCACGCCCAGCTTAACCACTTCATCGATGACCGCTTCGGCATTCATCTTCAGCTGCTCCAGATAACTGTCATTCGGCTCTTTTTTTCCTTCACCGATAATCGGCATGCCGGGACCATCGACCACCACATAACCACGGGCCAGCATCACATGCGGGCCGTTATAGGAAATCCGGTTGAAACGATGCGGCGAACCGGTGACCTGACTCGCTGCTTCTGCGGTTTTGAATTCACGCGGATAGGCCCAGATCAGGGTGGGACGCGGTCCATCGCGTTTAGGCTCATAACCCGGTGGCAGATACAGATTGGCCGTCAGTTCCACACCATCTTCGCGTTCATAACGAATCTGCTGCTTTTTCACGCCCTTGAGTTGCGGGTAAGGATGGGCGAAGCTGGTCAGCGCGCGGCGCGGCACATGATCACCCAGGTCATCGGCATAATAGTTGGGCCGCTCTTCATTCGACTCGCGGCTCAGGATGATCTGACTGCCCTTGTCATTGAGTATGCCGACCACTTCTTCGTAAAACGGCGGATGTGAACGGAATAAACGCGTGGTCTGGCGGCTGACCAGATCCAGCCGGTCCAGGAAAGGGCGGTCGCCTTCCGTACTGGCACCGGTACCGGTCAGGAATATGGACCTGCCATCGGCCGTGATGCGCAATACCTGACGCCCCATCTCATTGGTCGTCATCACAGGATTACCCGGATTGGCATACTGATCTTCGGTCTTGCGGCTGAACACCAGCTCAGGTTTGCTGTCCGCGACACCGGGACGGATGCGCCAGGTACGGGTATCTCGCGTCTTGCTCCAGTTTTCTGTGACCAGCGCCAGATTGTCATTGCCCCACTGAACGCTGGAAAAACGCCAGCCCAGTTCCATCAGCTTTTGTGGCGGATGATCAAATGGTGCGGCTTGCTGCATGAAGACATCATGTACCTTGGTATGGGATTCAGGGTCGCCACCACCTTGTGCTTCCAGCCAGGTCAGGCTGGCCGGTTTATCGGTGCGCCAGGAAAAATCACGTGGCCCGGCCTGCACCGCATCATTACCGGAAGGGATGCGCTCACGCATAGGCCGCTCGGCCACGGTACGCACCTTGCGTCCCTCGTCATCCCACAATTCGATCAGCTGACCAAATCTGTCCATAGGTAACATGGTGGAATACGGGCGGCGCAACTGCGTGGTCAGAATCAGGCTGCCATCGGGTGAGACATTGGCCTTAGACAGCGTCATGACCGGACCGATGCGCCTGACTTCGCCTTTAATGCTGACAAAACCGAGCTGGGTCTGTAACTGCCAGTCCAGCATGTCTGAATCCGCTGGCGTTTTCAACATGTCGGGATAAGTGCGGTTCTGTGCCCCTTTACCGGCGCGGCTTTCCACCATATTTGGGCCCGCAGGCACGATGGATGGCGGGGGTAGCGGCTTTTGATTTTGCGGTACTAATCTGACAAACAATTCATCTGAACCCGTCCAGGAAAAACCGGCACTGGTAACAGCATTGAGCTTATCCGCCATCAGACGCCGTGCCTGCGCTCTGCGCACATCGAGCAGCCACAATTCCACGCCATCATCGACCCAGCGGCTGAAAGCGACCCATTGTTCATCCGGTGACCACAGGGTTTCTGCGATGCGTACTTTGGCTGGCAGGCCACTGACTTCGCGGCTTTTACCGGTGGCGACATCGAGCAGGCTTAAACTGGTGCCAAAATCAAAATGGCTGGCAGCACGGGTGCGCGGATTGATGCGCAGGCCAGCCAGCTTGAGCTCAGGCTGCGCCACATCGGCGATGCCAGGCAGACCCGGCAAATGCACCATCAAGGCAGTTTTGCGCTGCGGTCCCAGCTTGAACAGCGGCCCGCGTGGCGCATCCACAATCGCCTGTAATTCCGGGGCCGGTAAGTGGTAGCCATTCTCGTTCTGACTGGTGCGCGCAGCGCCATTGGCATTGGCGGCTTGTACCATTGACGCTGGCTGCGTCAGGCAGAGCAGCAAAGCCAGTGCGCTCATCACGGGGCGCAGTGGCGCTGAATTCATGTTTTTCAAATGCATAAGCTCACAAAAAGACGGTTCACATCCGGTCTGACAGATGAAACAAAACCGCCCTGCAAGTCAATAACAGAGCGGTTTTGTCAGGCCGGAGCCCGGTGAAACCGGGCTGAGTGCTGAGAATTACCTGGCGGCTGGCTTAAATCCATCCGCTTTGATGTCCAGTTCAGTCACCTCACCATATTGCGCGGCGACAGGACGAATTGCCTCGGCTTTGCCGATTAACAGCATTTGCAGTTTATCGCGTGGAAAATGTTTGTCCACCAATTGTTTCGCTTTTTCCGGCGTCAATCCATCGACATCGCGCATAAAGTGATCAATCTGACTACGATTAATCTGTGACACATACATATCGCTCAAAAAACCCGCCAGTTGCTGATTGGTTTCATAGCGCGGCGGGAACTGGCCTTTGACATAGGCTTTGGCCGATTCCAGCGTGGCCGCATCGATGCCCTTATCCCACAAACGCTGATACGTTTTGTGGGCCAGTGCCAGCGCTGCCTCGGTTTTGGCCGTCGCCGTGAAGCTGGAAACACCGAATACACCGGCCTGCGCCAAGGTCTGGAAGCTGCTGTTCGCACCATAGGTCAGGCCGGAATTGACGCGCAATTCATCATTCAGCCAAGACGTGAAACGCCCGCCCAGGATGGTGTTGATGACTTGCAGCGGCACATAATCCGCATCATTTCTCGCGATACCGGCACCGCCAAACATGAAGGTGGTTTCGGCTGCATCGGCTTTATTCACCAGCCAGACGCGTGACTTATCGGCGCTGACTTTGCCAGTGTCCACACGGGCTGGCATGGGTCCGGCTGATTTCCAGTTACCAAACAGTTTTTCCAGCTGGGCGCGCATGACGCTGGGTTTGAAGTCACCGACCACGACCAGTGCGGCATTATCCGGACGGAAGTAACGCTGATGAAAACCCTGTACATCTTTGGTTTCCAGCGCACTCACGCTGCTGACGGTACCGGAGACCGGATTGGCATAGGCACCCTGGCCAAACAACATGCTGTAGAAATAGGGCTGCACAACATTACGCGGACTTTCCTTGGCCTGCTTCAGACCATCCACGGTACGGGCGCGCAGTTTGCCAAATTCGTCCGCGTCAAACAGCGGGTTTTGCAAGGCGTCTGCCATGATGGGCAGCAAGGTCTGGATATCGTCTTTCGAAAAATCTGCATACAGCACCGTGCCATCGGCAGACGTACCGCTGGATAAACGCGCACCACGGAAATCGAAACTCTGATCGATCTGTTGTTTGCTGTAAGCGCGCGAACCCAGCAGCAAAGCGTCACCAGTCAGGTTAGCCAGACCAGCGGCTGGACCGTCCACAGTGGCACCAGCCCGCACTACGGCGCGCACCGCGACCAGCGGCACTTCATGCCTTTCCATCATATAGATGCTTAAGCCATTCGATAAACGGACTGTTTCAAAAGCCGGTAACTGAAATTCTGCGGCCTGCGCGGAAGCCGCCAGGGTGGTGACGGTGGCCGCGACTAAGGCGCTTTGTTGTATCAGACGGAATGCTTGGTTTATGGCTTGATTCATGGCTTACTCCTCGCTGGCGGCCAGCACACCAACGGTGCGTTGAGATTTTTTAAAATAAGTGGCAGCGACTCTTTGTATATCCGCTGCGCGCAGGCGACGATAGGCCTCAGGCGCATCGAACAGTTTTTTATAGTCACCGAAATACACTTCATAGTCACCGATCTGGGCCGCTTTGCCGTTGATGGTTTCCTGCGCACGGTAAAAATTCAGCAGCTTCTGGTTTTTCACCTTCTGCACTTCTTCTTCGCTCACGCCTTCACGTATCAGTTTGTCGATTTCTGCCAGCAGGGCGGCTTCTACTTTGGCGGCTGGCACCTGATTGGCGGCGACCGCAAAGAAGTTAAACAAACCAGGATCAAAAGCCTTACCGTAATCGGCACCGACCTGAGTCGCGAGCCGCTTATCGACCAGCGCCTGATACAAACGTGAGGTTTTGCCCTCGGTCAGTATGCTGTTCAGCACTTGCAAGGCGTAGTAATCGGGATTATTGGCAGGCGGTACTTTGTACGACACCATCAGATTCGGCGTGGTCGCGGATTCCTTGCGTACAAACACCCGGCGCTCGCCTTTTTGCTCAGGCTCCACGGTGCGTACCACCGGTGGCAAGGCGCGTTGCGGTGCTTTGGCAAAATACTGTTCGGCCAGACGTTTGACTTCATCGGCCTTGACTGCACCGACGATCACGGCAACCGCATTATTCGGTGAGTAATAGGTTTTGAAGTAGTTTTCCAGATCGGTCTGGGTCCAGGCCTTGATATCGGATTCATGGCCTATGGTCGGTATCGCATAGGGATGCGCATGGAAAGCCGTCGCATATACCGCGCCCCAGAGCGAACGCAGATTCGAGTTTTCCAGACCGGTGCTGCGTTCCGACAGCACCACGCCGCGCTCGCTTTCTACCATTTTCGGATCGATGGACAAATTCGCGATACGGTCGCTTTCCAAATCAAAAATCACTGGCAACGCGGTCGCCGGAAACCAGTCCTGGTACACCGTCAGATCGTTATTGGTATACGCATTGTTAGCACCGCCCGCAGCTTCCATGGTGCGGTCGAATTGCTTAGGGCCGAATTTTTTCGAGCCATTGAACATCATGTGTTCAAAAAAGTGGGATAAACCGGTAATGCCGGGCACCTCATTGCGAGAACCGACTTTCCAGTAGGTGTACATATTCGCATTCGGTATCGTATGGCTTTCCAGTACCAGGAATTTCATGCCATTCGGTAAAGTAAAGCTTTTCACCTGATCTGCTGTCAGCGCCTGACTATGGCTGACCAGGCCGCATAGCAGACTGGCCGCCAGGGCGAGGTTTTTCCACTTCATCATATGTCTCCAAAATTTTAAAAAAAACTCAGCCTGTGCATTGTCAGGACCGGTAAGGGTGGAGTTGTGCAATTTTTTAGCATTACTTTTGCACAGTTTTTGCAAGGTCTGAGTATGTGGCCCAGGGCCTGTTAGAGCACGTACAGGGAAAAGGGTTCCGTTTGGATAAGAATTTGTGCCTGCTACACCACACTGAGTTTTAAATTTCCTTAAATAAATTGTTACCAATCAGCAAAAATTGCCTTTAAGCTCCCCATTCCCCGCTTATCTCTGGCAAGCTGCCAACATTCAAATATAAAAAACACGCAGGTGCCACTACACGCACCCAGATCGGGCAACCAGGACTTGTAGAGTATGAAAAAACAAAACTTATTTTCAGCCAGTTCACTCGGCTTACGCGCAAGAATGCTACTGGCCGTGCTGGCCATGGTCATTATCGGCTTTACCGTCACCATCAGCCTGCTTAGCTATCAGGCCAGCCAGATGCAATCGCAGGCTTCTGCTGCATATGCACGCCAGCTCGCGATTTCGAATGCCAATCTGGTGGCAGAAAAAATCAATGTGGCGCTGTACGCAGCCAGAAACCTGGCAGCCGGACTCAGCAGCATGAAAGCGGCGGGCAATCCCAGCCGCGAGGCGGCCGATCAGTTGCTCAAGAGTGTATTAGCGGCCAATCCTGAATTTACCGGCGTCGGCACGATCTGGGAGCCGAATGCGTTTGATGGCAAGGATGCTGAATTCGCCGGCAAGCCCGGCCATGACCAGACTGGCCGTTATCTGCCTTACTGGAACCGTGGCAGCGGCAGCATACAGGTGGAAGCCCTGACCGATTACGAGAAAGAAGGCGCGGGTGACTACTATCTGCTGGCCAAAAAATCCGGCACCGAAGTGCTGCTCGAACCCTATATGTATAAGATCGCCGGTAAAGATGTGTTCATGACGACCGTGACGGTCCCTGTAATGAGCAATGGCAAACTGGCCGGTGCCGTGACCGTGGATTTGCCGGTCGCGGGCTTCCAGGACAGCATCAGTAAAATCCGTCCTTATGAAACCGGACAAGCCAGCCTGCTGTCGAATAAGGCGGTGTACATAGGCGATGCCAATCCTGCGCTGCTTGGTAAGACTATGGACAGCAAAGTTGCTCCGTCCGGGCTGATCGCTGCCGTGCAGGCAGGTAAATCCTGGGAAGACACGCTGTATGATGCGGCGCTGGACACCAGCATGACACGCATTTTCGTGCCGGTCCGTATCGGTGCCAGCAACACGCCGTGGTCATTTGCGATCAGCGTGCCGGAAGATAAAATCCTGGCCGAAGTCAGAAAGCTGCGCAATCTGTCCATCCTGATTGGCCTGATCAGCGTGGCCGTGGTGTCGGCGATGTTGCTGTATGTGGTGAATAAGCTCATCATCCGCCCGCTCGGTGGCGAGCCGGACACTGCAGTTGAAATTGCACGCCGGGTGGCCGAAGGGGATCTGACTACCCAGGTCAGCTTACAACGCGGCGATCAGCACAGCATGCTGTACGCGCTGCATCAGATGCAAGAGCAATTGCGCGGCATCGTGACCGAGATCCGGGTCAGCAGCGAATTTGTGTCGGATGCCTCGGGTGAAATCGCCAAAGGCAATCTGGATTTGTCCCAACGCACAGAAAGCCAGGCCGCATCGCTGGCAGAGACGGCCAGCAGCGTCGAGCACATGCACGAAACCGTACAAAACAATGCCGCTCATGCAGAACGCGCCCGCCAGCTCAGTGTGGAAGCAGCGGGTACCGCGCAACGCGGCAGTGCCGAGGTCGACAAAGTGGTCATCAGCATGAACGACATCGCGGCCGAATCCAAAAAAATGGCGGACATCATCACCACCATCGAGGCTATTGCATTCCAGACCAATATTCTGGCACTGAATGCAGCGGTAGAAGCAGCCCGCGCCGGTGAACAGGGCCGTGGCTTTGCCGTGGTGGCGACCGAGGTCAGAAACCTAGCACAGCGCAGCGCGCAGGCTTCACGCGAAATCAAGACCCTGATTGAAAACTCCATGACCAAGGTGGATCACGGCACCGAGGCGGTCGACCAGGCCGGAGCCACCATGCGCACCATGCTGACGGCGGTAGAGGGGCTGACTTCCATCATGCGTGAAATCTCCACCGCCTCGTCTGAGCAAAGTGCTGGCATTGCGCGCATTAACGGCGAAATAAATCTGATGGACCAGTCTACCCAGCAAAATGCGGCGTTAGTGGAAGAATCCGCAGCAGCCGCAGATTCGCTCAAGGACGAAGCGCATAAGTTATGGCAAGCGCTGACGGTGTTCAAAACCGAGGCAGGCCACACAAAAACTGTGCATCCGGCGCAAAAAATTCTGCGTTAAGGGCGGTTTTCGCATCCACGCCACAAACTTTGCAGCACACTTGCAACAGCCAGAAAACAGCCTGAAATGTCAACAGAGATTTCAGGCTGTTTTTTTAATCACCAATCTATAAAACAAATATATCGATAGTAAATACTTACATTGCATCCATGCAAGCTTGCTTGCAAACTTGTTTCAGGCCGGGTTGGCACTGTTTTTGCTGCGTTGCAACATATGTCTTTCTTTATGAGTTTTTCATCGTGGTAAGCTACGCGCCGAATTGACTCAATTCACATCATTCTGATATCAGTAATGAAAAAAATTTTGCTGATGAACTTGTCTAACAAAAAACCAAAACCGGAGAGCAGTTTGAACACAATTCAAAACCCTGGGGCGCACACCATCTTAGGGCACCCCGACAGCTTATTTGTCCTGTTTTTCACAGAGATGTGGGAACGTTTCTCTTACTACGGCATGCGTGCGCTGCTGGTGCTGTTTCTGGTCACGGAAACCGCAAAAGGCGGCTGGGGCTGGACCCGCGCAGATGCGACCGCGCTATACGGCTGGTACACCGGTCTGGTCTACCTGACACCGATACTGGGTGGCTATATCGCCGATAAATTCCTCGGCAGCCGTCGTGCCGTAGTACTGGGTGGTTTTATCATCGCGGCAGGTCATGCTTCGCTGTTATTTGATACGCCGACTATGTTCTATCTGGGCTTATCGCTGGTGGTGGCTGGTACCGGTTTGTTTAAACCGAATATTTCCGCGATTGTTGGTCAGCTCTATAACAAGGACAATGAAAGCGGCCGTGATGGTGGTTATACCCTGTTTTACATGGGTGTGAATGCCGGTGCATTCTTTGGTATTTCCCTGTGCGGTTATATCGGTGAAAAAATCTCCTGGTCATACGGCTTCGGTCTGGCTGGCGCCTTCATGATATTGGGTGCGATACAGTTCTATCTGGGTCAGGGCATCTTTGGCGATATCGGTCTGTCTAAAGCACAGAAAGCTGAAAAAGAAGTCGTGCCTCAGGAAGAGCCGCCTACCCATGTGGTGGTTGACCGCATCAAAGCGATCTGCGTGTTCTCTTTCTTCACGATTTTCTTCTGGTTTGCGTTTGAGCAGGCTGGTGGTTCCATGACGATTTTTGCGGCTGACTATACCGACCGTGAACTGGTTGGCACCAGTGGCATGATCTTCAAGATCGTCAACAGTCTGATGACGGTGATCCCAACCGCGATCCTGAGCTGGTTGCTGATCAAATTATTCGCTGGCACGGCAAAACGCTATCTGTGGTCTAACATCCTGCTGGTAATCTGTATCAGCGCGATCTGGGCACTGGTGATCTGGATGCTGGGCCGTGAGTTCTCTATGGATAAATCGAATATCCCTGCCACCTGGTTCGGTGTGTTGAACTCTTTCTTCCTGGTGATACTGGCACCGATGTTCACTAAGATGTGGGAAAAACACTGGAATCCTAGCGGTCCGATTAAATTCGGTACTGGCCTGATTTTGCTGGGCCTGGGCTTTGCTGCTTTGTCCTATGGTGCATCCAGCATTCCGGTTGGCGCGAAGACCGCGTCGGTCAGCATGATTTTCCTGATCGCTGCTTACTTCTTCCATACTATGGGTGAATTATGCATTTCGCCGGTTGGCCTGTCCTACATCAGTAAGCTGGCACCACAACGTCTGCTGGGTCTGATGTTCGGTATCTGGTTCCTCAACACTGCGATCGCGAATAAGATAGCCGGCTCTACTGGTAGCTACATCGATGAAATCTCGAATACCTATTCGATGTCGACCTTCTTCCTGATCTTCACGATCATCCCGATTGCTGCAGGTATCGTGCTGATGCTGCTGAATAAATGGATGGCGAAGAAAATGCACGGCATTCATTAATACACAGGCTGATGGCCAGGCCGGCCATCAGCCCTGGTGAAAAAAAACCGCTGTAACATACAGCGGTTTTTTTATGTACAGACAGATGACAGCGTATCAGTCACGCTCGATCGCGAGTGCCACACCCATACCACCACCGATACACAGGCTGGCCAGACCCTTCTTGGCATCACGGCGTATCATTTCGTGGATCAGGCTGACCAGGATACGGCAACCGGAAGCGCCGATAGGATGGCCGATCGCGATTGCGCCGCCGTTCACATTGATCTTGCTGGTGTCCCAGCCCATTTCCTTATTCACACCAATCGCCTGCGCCGCAAAGGCTTCATTGATTTCCATCAGGTCGACTTCTTCATGCGTCCAGCCAGCTTTTTGCAGACACAGTTTGGCCGCTGGTACCGGGCCCATGCCCATGATAGTCGGATCAATACCGGCGGATGAATAGGCTTTGATACGTGCCAGTACCGGCAAGCCCAGTTCTGCAGCTTTGCTGGCCGACATCATGATCACTGCAGCCGCACCATCATTCAGACCCGATGCATTACCGGCTGTGACACTGCCGTTTTTATCGAAGGCTGGACGCAGTGCCGATAAAGATTCGATTGTGGTACCGTGTTTGATGAATTCATCGGTATCGAACACCACCGTGCCTTTTTTGCTCACGATTTCAACCGGGATGATTTCGTCGACGAATTTGCCCGCCTTTTGCGCGGCTTCTGCCTTGTTTTGTGAAGCCAGCGCGAACTGATCCTGTTCTTCGCGGCTGATTTCATATTTCTTCGCCACGTTTTCTGCAGTCACACCCATGTGGTACTGATTGTAGACATCCCACAAACCATCAACGATCATGGTATCGACCAGCTTGGCATCACCCATACGGAAACCATCGCGCGAACCGGCCAGCACATGCGGCGAAGCACTCATGTTTTCCTGGCCGCCAGCGATGATGATGTCGGCATCACCAGCTTTAATCGCCTGCGCCGCCAGGTGAGTGGCTTTCAGACCACTGCCACAAACTTTGTTGATCGTCATGGCTGGCACCGCATCCGGCAAACCCGCTTTGATCACGGCCTGACGTGCTGCATTCTGACCTACGCCTGCCGTCAGTACCTGGCCTAGTAAAACTTCATTGACCAGCGCGCCGTTCAGACCAGTTTTCGCCAGCAAGCCTTTGATCACGATAGCACCAAGTTCGGCAGCAGGAATTTTTGCCAGCGTACCGCCAAACTTACCAACAGCGGTACGGCCAGCAGCCACAATAACGACGTCTTGCATAAAGATCTCCTATCAATGGGAAGAAAGAAATGATGTAAGGATCACACCTGGTCAGGCTCAGAATGCGGCTTGAGTACCTGATTTTTTGCATTGCAAAAAGAACTATTTGCTAGCTTACACCTATCAGCGGATATTTGTCACAGCGGCGTGTGCATTCGACAGGCGTAAAAAAAGCTCCCGGGGGAGACGGGAGCTTTTTGAAACAAACCAGCAAAGAATAATTACTTCTTCTTAGCGGTTGCTTTTTCTGCAGCTTGTGTAAATTGCTGCGTTGCTTTGTTCAGATTTTCTTCCAAAGTCTGTACAGCATGCTTGGTTGTTTTAGTCAACTGCTCGTAGCCTGCATTGATGTTACCGACCACAGATTTCAGGGCTGTCACAGCTTGCTCGGAGCCAGCTGGTGCATTCTTAGTCACTTCATCGATCAGTGTGATCACTTTAGTGTTAGTTTCAGCGATGTGCGCTTCCACTGCCTTAGTGAATTCTTGCTGAGTTGCTGTAGTGATGCTGGCCAGGTGACGACCGTAAGCCAGTGCTTTTTCTGCGGATGGCTGTACTTGCGCGCTGCTCAGTGTGAAAAATTCTTGTGGATCTTTGGCAGAGATCAGTTGTTTTGCTGTCGCTGTGCCTTCTTCCAGGCTGGCTTTCGCTGCATTGACGTTCAATGCGACTAATTGCTCCAGACCTTCGAAAGCTTTTTTGTTCAATGCAGTCAAAGACGCGAATTGCGCTTCGAGGTTAGCTTTAGTTGCAGCGATGAATTGTTCAGGTGTAGTTGTCATGGTTTTCTCCAGGAAAGGATATCAAAATTGGCAGCGCCGTCCATGAAAATCAAATTGAATGGTGCACCGCAACAACTGCAATTCTACACCTGCTGTTTCACAGGTCAAGCATTTTTTGTGCATCGCACCAAAATGAGTTAAATGATATTATTTTCCACAATAACAACATCTAATTTTCATGCGGGTTTCCAGCCATTTCAGGCTTGAAAACCACCAAAAACACTGGGTTTAAGCTGTCGCATATTTGCCTCAAAATTCAGCAAATACTGCTTATTTTTTAAGCCACCGGCATATCCGGTCAAGGCGCCATTGCCAGCGATCACGCGATGGCAGGGCAGGATGATGGACAAGGGATTTTTGCCATTCGCCGCCCCTACCGCGCGCACCGCAGCGGGATTCCCCAATTGCTGCGCCAGCTGGCCATAACTCAGGGTCTGACCATACGGAATCCGGGCTAACTGACGCCAGACTGCCTGTTGAAATACGGTACCTGCACTCAAATCCAAAGGCAGATCGAAGTGCTGACGCTGGCCTGAAAAATATCCAGCGAGCTGCTCTGCCGCTGCCAGCAATAGCGGATGCTCAGGCGCTGCTTGCCATCCTGCGATGCCTTTGAAGTGCCGGTGCTCAGGAAAATACACGCCACTCAGGCCTTGCGCGCTGGCCGCCAGTAACAGCGTGCCGGTTGGGCTGTCGGTGTACAAATAGTGCATGCGCTGTGACTCCGTTCTGTATTGGAAAAATAGGGACAAATGCTAAGTCTGCGACAAGGAATGCCACAGTAACAGCGCTCCATAAGCACGCCAGGGTGACCAGGCTGCGGCTTGCTGCAGCAATTGCGCTTCGGTGTAACGCCCATCCGGCTGACCGGCGAGGCGGGCAGCGGCTTTTTGCAAGCCCAGATCCCCGGCCGGAAACGCATCCGGAAAACGCATGGCACGCATCGCGATATAGTGCGCAGTCCAGGCACCGATGCCGGGTAAAGCGGTGATCGCAGCGACGAATCCAGCCAGACTGTCTGCTGGTTTTTTGTGCAGCCCTTGCGCCAGCGCAAAGCCTGCGATTTCTTGCAAAGTCGCGGCGCGTTTAGCGGGCATACCCAGGCTGGCCAGCTCGGAAACACTGGCTTGCAGCACGCGCTGCGGGGTAGGGAAATGATGCGTCACCGCGCTGAATGGCGTGTCTGCCGGCTCTCCCAAAGCGCGTACCAACCGACCGGAAATAGTGGTGGCTCCAGCCACGCTGACTTGTTGCCCCAATACGGCCCTTAGGGCCAGTTCAAACGCATCAAAACAACCCGGCACCCGTAATCCCGGAACGGCCTGTAATACCGGTTTCAGCGCAAGATCAGCCTCAAGATGGGCCTGAATACTGAGTGGACTCGCATCGAGATCAAATTGTTCGCGAACGCGGCTGATCAGGGTCAGCAATACCGGACTCAGCGCCGGTGCAATTTCCAGCTGCAGCTGCGCTTTGTGCGGCTGGCAGCTGACTTTCAGCCACCCGCTATGGCCATCCAGCCTGATGCTGCGCACATAGACTTGCTGATCACCTACAGTCTGCACCGCTTCCAGCCCGGGCATGGCGCGGCCCGCCAGATAACGTATCATGGCCGGCCAGGCATAGGGTGGACGGTAAGCCAGCCTGAGCGTAATCGCGGCCTGTGGCGGTAAATGGCTGCGCCGGATCGCGCCGGGTGCGAGTTGATAGCGTTCCGAGAATAAGGCATTGAAGCGTCTGACACTGCCAAAGCCTGCCGCATAGGCGATTTCTGCCATAGGCAGCTGGGTCTCCTGTAACAGCTTTTTGGCAAACAGCAGACGCTGGGTCTGGGCCAGCTCGACCGGCGTTACGCCAAACTGCTGTAATAACAAACGGCGGATCTGGCGCGAGGACAAACCCACCTCTGCCGCAAATGCGTCCAGCGTCTGATCATTGAGCGCGCCATCGGCAATTTTTTGCCAGATCGCATACGCCAGATTCTGCTGTATCGCATACGGGGCCAGTTCAGGCCGACAGCGCAGGCAAGGTCGGAAACCAGCGGCCTCGGCCGCAGCGGCGCTGTGATAAAACTGGCAGGAGCTGGCCTTGGGTGGTTTCACACTGCAGATGGGGCGACAGTAAATCCCGGTACTGGTGACACCGGTAAAAAACACGCCGTCAAAACGGCTGTCCTTAGCCAATACCGCCTGGTAGCACTGCCCCTGATCAATGCTGCTCAGGCCAGGGAATTCATGTTGTACAGTGTTCATGGTTTTCTTATCTGTGAATTAACAGCTCAGTATGCAGAGCACGAGCAACGGGCAGGCACAGATCTCTGCTTAGAATGCGACAATTTGCGCTTTCTGCACTAAGATGAGTATCCAGAGCTGCTCAGTAATCAGGATCAGGCTTGCCCTCTTCAGTCACTTCTGCTGAGCGTTGATATTGCATTTATACGCGCCATGGCGGCTTTGTACTCGCCATTTTCGGACAAGTAAATACGAATGGGTTAACAGGATGAGCAGTCTCATGCAAAGTCTGGGCCGCATCATGCAAAGCGAAGCCGGACTCTCCAGCGCCATGCAACAATTGCTGGCGATGGCAACTGACTTGCTAGACACCGGCTATTGCGCAGCATGGATACAAGACAATGCGAGTGGCCATTTTATATGCCGCGCCCGACAACATGCTGAGGCAGAACGATGCCCCGTTATCGAAGCAGCTGACTTTCCTGAACTCACTCATCTGCTGTCACTAGCAAACGGCACGCTGCAATTAGACCAGGCGGACAACGCGCGTCTTACTTCGGAATGGAGCGCGATTTGCGCTGACTTAGCCACCCCCATGCTGCTGGTGGTGCCACTGACTGCGCATGGAAATCGCATAGGTGCCGCCTTGTTTGCGCGTGCGGAAGGATGCGATTGGGATAGCGCTGAACAGCAACTGGCAAGTCAACTGTGCGGTCTGATGCAACAAAAAATCGTCGAAGATGATTTTCAAAAATTGCAGCGGGAATTGAATCAGCATGTGATGCACCGCACTTATGAATTGCGACTGCAAACTGAAGAGCTGCGCCAGGCCCAGCAATTGGTGCAAAAGCTCAGTGAAATCGGACGTGAGATTACCTCCAGCCTCGATCACAACACCATTATGAGCGTGGTCTACCAACATCTGCATTCCCTGATCGGCGCTGAGGTATTTGCGATCGGCATTTATCATGCAGATAAACAGCTCATCGAATTTCCAGGAAATATACTGCGCGGCGAAGCTATGCGCGCTTATTTCCGTGATGTGAATGATCCTGATTTGCTGGCGTCTTACTGCGTACGGGAACGTAAAGAAATTTTCATCAATAATATTTTTGAAGAGTATCCAGCCTATATAGGCGCCGCCGGGCTGGAACGTCTGACCGATAAAAAGTCTTACGCTGAGGGACAACCTTTATTCGTGCCAGCCTCGCATATCTATGTGCCACTGATTTTAAAAGGAAAGATCAGCGGCGTCATTGCGATACAGAGCACCCAGACCCATGCATTTCAACCCATCCATCTGGATATGGCGAAAACCCTGAGCGCCTATACCGCGATTGCCATCGACAATGCCGACACCTACCAGCAACTGGCCCAGGCCCAGAAAATCCTGGTGTCTCAGGATAAGCTGGCGGCACTGGGTTCACTGGTGGCCGGGGTCGCCCATGAACTCAATACGCCTATCGGCAACAGCATGCTGACGGCCAGTACCTTGCAGGAAGAAACCCAGCGCTTTCAAGTGCAGTTAGAGTCCAGCCATCTGAAGCGTTCAGATCTTCAGCATTTCACGCAAGGACTCAGCGAGGCCTGCGAATTATTGATGCGCAATCTGCACAATGCGAGTGAACTGGTCACCAGTTTTAAGCAAGTCAGCGCCGATCAGACCAGCCAGCAAAGACGACAATTCCATCTGGCGCAGACCGCACAGGAAGTCGCCCGTACTCTGCAAAATTCGATACTCAAACAAGGCCATCATCTGACGCTGGAAATACCCAAAGACATCGTGCTGGACAGCTATCCCGGTCCTTTGGGTCAGATATTGACCAATCTGATCAACAATGCGATGTTGCATGGATTTAGCGGTCGCAGCGCCGGGCAAATGACTATCTGCGCCAGGATGCTCAGTCTCAGTCAGGTTGAACTGCTGTTCACCGACGATGGTGCGGGTATTCCAGCCGCAGATCTGCGCCGCATCTTTGATCCTTTTTTCACCACCAAACTTGGGCAAGGCGGCAGCGGGCTGGGACTCAGTATCGTACACAATCTGGTCACCACCATCATGGGCGGCAGCATAGAAGTCAGCAGTACGCCTGGACATGGGACCCGTTTCTGCCTGCGTCTGCCCTTGCAGGCGCCGACGCCGGTTCCGTCACGGTAAAGCTGCCAGTCCACCGCCAGCCTGACTTTACGTTAGACTCCGGACTTTCTAAGCGCATTTTCAGAAAGCAGCGTATGGCTCAGCAACAGGCTCCCGATCTCAAAACTATCCTCATCGCTTCCGGCGTCGTACTGACCCTGGCGATGGGTATCCGCCATGGCTTTGGTTTCTGGCTACAACCGATTTCGCAGGCGCATGGCTGGACCCGCGAGACCTATTCCATGGCACTGGCGGTACAAAACCTGCTGTGGGGCGCTTTTGGGCCACTGGCGGGCATCGCGATTGACAAGTTTGGCACGCATCGGGTCGTGATTTTCGGCGCACTCTGTTATGCGGCCGGGCTACTCTGGATGGCGACCATAGATCAGGCCTGGCTGTTTATTGCAGGCTCCGGCGTCTTGCTTGGCTTAGCGCTGGCCTGTACCGCATTCGGTGCGGTCAGTGGCATCATAGGACGTACCGCACCGCTGGAAAAACGTTCCTGGGCCTTCGGCATCTCTTCCGCGGCCAGCTCCTTCGGTCAGTTCGCCATGATGCCGGTCGAGCAGCAGCTGATCCACCACACCAGCTGGCAAAGCGCCTTTTTTATCCTGTCTGCTGTATTGCTGTTGCTGATGATTCCTATGGCCTGGCGTTTACGCGATCCGGCGCCAGTAGCCAGTGAAGGGCCGCAACAAAGCATACGGCAAGCGATACGCGAAGCGCTGTATTACCGCCCTTTCCAGTTGTTGGTGGCGGGCTATTTTGTGTGCGGTTTTCAAGTCGTCTTTATCGGTGTGCATATGCCGGCCTATCTGAAGGACCGTGGCATCATGGACCCGAATGTAGCGGTATCGGCACTGGCATTAATCGGCTTATTTAATATTTTCGGCTCTTACTATGCGGGCAAACTGGGTGGCTTATTTCCTAAGCGCTATTTGCTGTCCTCGATTTATCTGAGCCGCAGCATCGTGATTGCCTTGTTTTTACTGGCGCCGCTGTCGACCTATTCTGTGTATATCTTTGCCGCCGCCATGGGTTTCTTGTGGCTGTCCACCGTGCCGCTGACGAATGGCGTAGTCGCCAGTATTTTCGGCGTCAAATATTTGTCTATGCTGTCCGGCTTTGTCTTTTTTTCGCATCAGGTCGGCAGCTTCCTGGGGGTCTGGCTGGGTGGCTATCTGTACACACTGAACGGCAATTACAACATCGTCTGGGGGATCGCGCTGATGCTGGGCATCTTTGCTGCGCTGGTCAACCTGCCTATCAATGAAGCTGCACTCAAACGCGAAAGTCTGGCCCATGCCTGAATGGTCCAAAATTCGCCGTCTGCTGTTGCTCCTGCTGCTAGCACTGGTGCTGGGACTATGTCTGCTCGGCTACTGGCAAACCTCCTTTGTTTTCGAGCTGGCGAACCGCTTTGTGCTATGCTGAATTGCTATCCTATTCACTTTAAATAAGCTTTACAGCTGAGGCGATGAAAACAAAAGATAACAACTACTGGTTTCCGGCGAAGACCTACGGCTGGGGCTGGAGCATCCCCAACAGCTGGCACGGCTGGGCGGTACTGGCGTTCTACCTGCTTGCAATACTGCTCAATACCATTCTGGTGCAACCGGTCTATGGCCAGCTGGTATCGCTGCTTGGCATCGCCGCAGCCAGCCTGGTACTGATCGCGGTTTGCTGGCTGAAAGGTGAGCCACCGCGCTGGCGCTGGGGCCGCTAAGCACACACTGCGTCACCGTTCACCGCTGCCCGTAGACGTGGCAGCAGGTTTGATCTGAACTACCTCTTCCGGTTTCCCGCGCTGACCGCGCAAACATCACAGCCAGTATCCACCAACGCGGAATTTTTTTCCGTAGCTGCGGTCTGATGCTATGCTCTGATCCCTTATTCTTTTTTCCTCATATCCAGTCATGAACAAAACCCTGCTCATGCTGTTGTGCTCTGCGCTGACTATCCAGACCAGCTATGCAGATGAAACAGCGCCTACCCAGACCGCCAGCAACAAACCAGCATCGATAGCCCGTGCCGCGTACAATCCTTTGTTAGCCGCCAGTACCCTGGCATATGAATTACCGGCATTTAATAAAATCCGCAATGAACACTTTGCACCGGCCTTTGCCAGCGCTATCCGTGCACACGAAAAAGAAATCGCGGCGATTGCGAACAACCGCGCCAAACCCAGCTTTGAAAACACCATCGTGGCACTGGAGCGCTCAGGCCAAACCCTGAACCGCGTCAGCACGATCTTCTTCAATCTGACCGCAACCCATACCAATCCGGTGCTGGAAGCCTTATCCAGCGAGATGGCGCCGAAATTATCTGCGCATCAGGATTTGATTTCGCTGAATGACAAGCTGTTTGCACGTATCGAGCAAATCGTTAAAGTACGTGATCAATTGAAACTCGATGCCGAATCCTCACGCTTGCTGGACCGTTACTACACCGATTTTGTACGTGCCGGCGCGAAACTGGATGCAACTCAAAAAGAAAAGCTGAAAGCCCTGAATGCACAACTGGCGACGCTGGGTAATCAATTCAGCCAGAACGTCTTAAAGGAAACCAATTCCTCGGCGCTGGTACTGGAACATAAAGAAGATCTGGCCGGTTTATCGGATGCGGAAATCCAGATCGCTGCTGCCGCCGCCAAAGCCAAGGGCATGGATGGTAAATTCCTGATTCCTTTGATGAACACCACTGGACAACCAGCAATTGCCAGCCTGGAAAAACGCGAAATCCGTCAACGCCTGCATGAAGCCTCAGTCAATCGCGGCAGCCATGGCGGTGAGAGTGACAATCGCAAGATCGCCATCGAACTGGCACGTCTGCGTGCAGAACGCGCGCAATTGCTGGGCTATACGCACTATGCTGATTATGGACTGGAAGACGAAACCGCCAAGACCAGCACAGCAGTCAACAAGATGCTGAGCGGCCTGGCACCGGCAGCTGTGGCGAATGCCAAGGCAGAAGCCGCAGAATTACAGAAGCTGATCGATGCCAAGCAAGGTGGCTTTCAACTCGCAGCCTGGGACTGGGCCTATTACACCGAACAATTGCGTAAAGAAAAATACGCATTTGATGACGGTCAGTTACGTCCTTATTTTGAGCTGAATCAGGTATTGGAAAAAGGCGTATTCTTTGCGGCGACCAAGCTGTATGGCATTACTTTCAAAGAACGCAAAGACTTACCGGTCTACCATCCTAGCGTACGCGTTTATGAAATTTTTGATGCCGATGGTAAGCCGATGGCGCTGTTCCTTGCCGATATGTATGCGCGTGACAGTAAACGCGGCGGTGCCTGGATGAATTCCTATGTCGAACAATCGCATTTGTTCGGCAAGAAGCCAGTGATCGCAAATCATCTGAATATTCCTCAGCCGCCAGCGGGCGAACCAACACTGCTGACTGTGGATGAAGTTAAGACCGCCTTCCATGAATTCGGCCACGCGCTGCATGGCTTGTTCTCTAACGTAAAGTATCCACGCTTCTCCGGTACCAATGTGCCGCGCGACTTTGTGGAATATCCATCCCAGGTCAATGAAATGTGGGCGACCTGGCCTGAAGTGCTGAAAAATTATGCAAAACACTACCAGACTGGCGCGCCGATTCCTCAGACTTTGCTGGACAAAGTCGCGGCCAGTAAAAAATTCAATCAGGGTTACACCACAACGGAGTACATCGCCGCTTCTTTACTGGATCAACGCTGGCATCAGCTGACGCCGGCGCAAATCCCTGCTGATGCAATCGCGTTTGAGCAGGCTGCCTTAAAAGACATGGGTGTCGATTTTGCACCGGTACCACCGCGTTACCGCACCACGTATTTCTCGCATATTTTCGGTGGTGGCTATTCGGCTGGCTACTACGCCTATCTGTGGAGTGAAGTGCTGGATGCGGACACGGTGGAATGGTTCCACGAACAGGGTGGTCTGAACCGTAAAAACGGCGACTGGTTCCGTCAGCAATTGCTGTCACGCGGTGGCAGTATTGATCCTATGGAGTCTTTCCGTCAGTTCCGCGGACGTGATCCCAAGATAGAACCGCTGCTGTTACGCCGTGGTTTGAAATAAGACATAACCGGGGCAGAAGTTTGCCCCGTCAATAAAAAAGAGCGCCGAGGCGCTCTTTTTTATTGAACTACTTAATCACTTATTCCAGCTTCCAGACGAAATCCACCTTAGCCCAGGCCTGATCCGCTTTACCATCCTTAGTACCAGGTTTGAATTTGCACTGAGCCAATGCCGTCAGCGCTGCTTTATCCAGGCTCTTAGAGCCGCTGGATTTTTCGACTTTGGAATCGACCACTTTACCATCTGTACCAACCAGAAAACCCATGGTAACCGTGCCGGTTTCCTCGTTGATCAGAGCAGCCTTAGGATATTTTGGTGGCTCGCAGGATTTGCTGTCCATCACAGGTGCAGTGTCTGCAGCCATCGCATGGGATGCTGCCACCAGCAACATGGCAGGAAAGAGGGAGGAGCGCAGAGATTTCATCATATCGTTTCTTTTCATTTCTGGTAAAAATAAACAGGAATTGTTGTGACTGTCCCGCCAACAGCGCCAGCGGGCGCTAACTCAGTTAAAACTCTTCCCAATCATCATCAGCAGCTGCTTTCTTAGATACAGGTTTCGCCGCCGGCAGCGACCGCACAGTAGCTGGCTTTGCCTTAGGTTTCACGCTGACTGGCTCTACACGACGGGCTTGCGGTGTATGAACCGGCGCCGCTGCTGTCTGATAGGACGAATAGCCTTCATTAGCATCCAGTTTAAATACACTGACCACTTTCGCCAGTTCTGCCGCCTGATCCTGCAGACTCTGGGCCGCCGCCGCCGCTTGTTCTACCAACGCAGCATTTTGCTGGGTCACGCCGTCCATCTCGATGATGGCATGATTGACCTGCTCAATACCCACGCTTTGTTCCTGACTTGCCGCCGTAATTTCGGCAATGATGTCGGTCACATGTTTAACACTGCTGACCACCTGATCGATCGTCACACCGGCTTGTCCTACCAGTTTAGTACCGACTTCAACTTTCTCAACCGAGGTATCGATCAGGGTTTTGATTTCCTTGGCCGCTGCCGCACTGCGTTGTGCCAGGTTACGGACCTCGGCAGCAACTACCGCAAAGCCACGACCCTGTTCACCCGCACGTGCCGCTTCTACCGCTGCATTCAAGGCCAGAATATTGGTCTGGAACGCAATACCATCAATCACACTGATGATGTCGACGATTTTCTTGGACGACTCATTAATGGAGCCCATGGTGTCAACCACTTGTGCCACCACGACACCACCCTGACGCGCAACTTCCGAAGCAGAAGCTGCAAGCTGATTTGCCTCACGAGCATTGTCTGCATTCTGTTTCACTGTCGAGGTCAGTTCACGCATAGAAGACGTAGTTTTTTCCAGCGAACTGGCTTGCTGCTCAGTACGGGAAGACAGATCCAGATTACCGGTTGCGATTTCGCTGGATGCTGTGGCGATAGTATCTGTACCTGAACGTACCTGAGCCACGATATGCACCAGACTGTCACGCATTTTTTTCATTTCAACCACCAGGCTGTCGTCATCACCCTGGCTGATGTCTATCGGCGCTGTCAGTTCACCGGCTGCAATCTGACCAGCGATCTGCGCTGCATAATCAGGCTCACCGCCAAGTTGTTTGAGCAGGCTGCGGCTGATGAAAATGGCAGCCGCAATACCACCTACCGTGGCAAGTGCACCCAATAACAGCATCCAGCGCGTTGCAGAACTAAATGCGGACTTGGCTTCATCTGCCACTTCATTATTGATCTTATCTTCCAATGTGACCAATTCATCGAGGGAATCTAACCAGGCTTGCTGTACCGGACGTACTTTTTTGATCAGCGTAATGGTTGCAACTTCAGGATTATTTGCCAGGCCTAATTCCTGTGCCTTGGCAGGTAAGGAAGCAGCCGCTGCTTCTTTTTCTTTTAATTTGTCGAGCAGTGTTTTTTTCTCTGGGGTAGAGCTGCCTTCGGTTTCTATCAGCTTGAACAGCTTGTCATTGGCATCTGCGTATTTCTTAGTCTGTTCAGCGATTTTTGACAGATCTTTTTCCATATCTGCAGCATCGTTTAACAGCGTCAGATTCCGCAAAGACACCATGCGATCATACACAATCGCACGCATATCTAAGGCCAGACGGGTTTCTACATTGCTGACATTGACGATTTTTTCCAGTCGGCCCTGAATTCTGGACATCTGGGTAATGCCGACGATAGTAACGGCAATAAGGAAAGCTAATACCAGAGCGAAACCTAACCCCAGACGCTTGCTAACGGTCATATTTGAAAAATTCATGTACGTAACTGGTATGAAAAAGTTAAAACAAGAACAAAATCCCGCCATGAAAACTGAAATACTGCACAGCAGGACCAGGAAGCAAAACCACTGATTTTTTTCGTTCACACTGGCTTAGACCACTGCAAACTTCCGACAAAAAAACACTATTCAGGGAATATGTAACAAATATACTTTAATTTTGCCATGTGGCAATCGCTTTTTTGGAGTTTTATCAAAGTAAATCAGCGCTTTTTATGCAGCACTGACAATAGAAAATCTGATTTCATACTCGCCTGGCGATTGCACTATTTTTGTGCAAATGATTTATATGCTGCCATCTGCAAAAAGCCTGAATTTTCTTTGCTTTAGGTACAGCTTAGATGGCAAATTACCTGCAAGCATTTGGCTTCTGATAACGCGCATCATCTAATTGATATGAATCCAGGTTGATGAAAATGCTAACCTGTACTTCATATAAAAAGTCTGACACTAAGCAGCACTTTCACAACAATTTTCCATGGAGACAGCATGTCTGCGCCGATTCGTTATCTGTTTCAACAACAAGTCCGTGAAGTGACGCAGGTGTCACCAACCCGCACTCTGTTACAGCACCTGCGCGAAGATCTGCATTGCACAGGAACAAAAGAAGGATGCGCGGAAGGCGATTGTGGTGCCTGTACCGTTGTAGTAGGGGAGTTACTTGATGGCAAGGTTGAAATGAAGTCTGTTAACGCTTGTTTGCAATTCCTGCCAGCGATTGATGGCAAAGCGGTGTTCACCGTTGAAGATGTTCAGCAAGCGCAGCAACTGCACCCGGTACAGCAGGCACTGGTCGAATGTCACGCTTCTCAATGCGGATTTTGCACGCCAGGCTTTGTGATGTCCTTATGGGATTTGTATCTGCAACGTGAGGAAAGTCATACGCCACTGAACCGCAACACCATCAACATCGCGCTGTCTGGCAATTTGTGCCGCTGCACCGGCTACCGGCCCATCATAGCTGCTGCCCACCGCATGGAGCAGCTGCCGCGCGTCAAATTCAATAGTCAGGCGCTGGCACAACAACTGGGTTTGCTAAAGCGAGAAGATAGTCTGCGCGTAGAACATGCGGATCAGCGTTTTGATGCACCTCAGACCTTACAAGAATTATTGGAATTAAGAGCAGCACATCCTGGTGCCGTGTTGCTTGCTGGCGGTACGGATATTGGCCTTTGGGTGACCAAACAATTCCGCGCTTTACCGCATCTGATCTCGCTCGGAAAAGTCCGGGAGTTACAATCCATCAGTGAGCAAAGCGAAATACTGGAAATCGGTGCCGCTGTGACGCTGGATCGGGCTTATCAACACCTTTGCAAGTATTACCCCAATGAACTTGGCGAATTGGCGCAGCGCTTTGCTTCACTGCCGATACGGCATGCGGGTACGCTGGGCGGCAATGTGGCCAATGGCTCGCCGATAGGAGACTCTATGCCTTGGCTGATTGCATTGGGTGCGCAAATCGTTTTGAGCAGCCTGTCCGGTCAGCGGCACCTGGCACTGGAAGACTTTTATCTGGCATATCAGAAAAAAGACCTGCGTGCCGATGAGATCGTCAGTGCGATCCGGATACCTTTGCCTGAGTTGCCGCCACAATCGCCAAGACTGTTCCGTACCTATAAACTGGCTAAACGCTATGACCAGGACATCTCTGCGGTATGTGCCGCATTTTCCACACGCTTAGTGGACAACAAACTACAGCAAGTCCGCATCGCCTACGGTGGCATGGCTGCCACACCTAAGCGCGCGACGCAGGCTGAACTGGCGCTGGAAGGACAGCCCTGGGATGAAGCCCATTTGCAGGCTGCAATAACGGCGCTGGCGAACGACTATCAACCCTTATCAGATATGCGTGCGAGTGCTGAATACCGTTTGCTGACCGCACAGAATCTGCTGAAACGCTTTTGGCTGGAAACCCGCGCCGGACTGGCGTCACCGGCTACTCCTACGAATGTTTTTGCGGTCGCTGACCAGACGGAGCAAGTATGAAATCCAGCGCGCTCAATTGGACTGAAGTTGGCATCTCTCATCCACATGAATCGGCTCATCTGCATGTATGCGGGCAGGCCAGCTATACCGACGATATACCGGAATTGCACGGTACCCTGCATGCTGCACTGGGCTTGTCACCGTATGCGCATGCCAGACTGCTGGAACTGAATCTGGAGGCAGTACGTGCGGCACCGGGTGTGGTGGCGGTATTCACCGCCAGCGATTTTCCGGGAGATAACCAGTGTGGCCCTATCCTCAAAGACGACCCTATACTGGCACAGGATGTAGTCGAATATCTGGGACAACCGGTGTTTGTGGTGGTCGCCAACAGCCATCAGCAGGCGCGCAGCGCAGCGCGCTTAGCCCAATTCAAAGTAGAAGCTTTGCCTGCAGTCCTCGATCCGCGTGCAGCACACGCAGCTGGCAGCTATGTGTTGCCACCTATGGCATTGCAACGCGGCGATGCGGAACAGGCTTTGCTGCAAGCTAAGCATCGCTTACAAGGTCAGTGGCAGGTCGGCGGTCAGGAACAGTTTTACCTTGAAGGCCAAATTGCCTACGCCATTCCTAAAGAAGCGCAGGGCATGCATGTGTATTGCTCTACCCAGCATCCAAGTGAAATGCAACATGTCGTCGCGCATGCACTGCATATTCCTTCACACAGTGTGCAGGTGGAATGCCGTCGCATGGGTGGCGGCTTCGGCGGCAAAGAATCCCAGTCTGCCTTGTGGGCAGGCGCAGCAGCACTAAGTGCCTGGCTGCTGCAACGTCCGGTCAAGCTGCGTGCCGACCGTGATGATGACATGATGGTGACCGGTAAGCGACACGAGTTCCACTACGACTATGAAGCTGGTTTCGACGACAACGGACGTTTAACGGGAATCCGTGTTGCCATGATTTCGCGTGCTGGCTTTTCAGCTGATTTGTCAGGTCCGGTAGCCACCCGTGCGGTCTGCCATCTGGATAATGCTTATTATTTATCCGATGTCGATATCCGCGCCATGTGCGCAAAAACCAATACCCAGTCAAATACTGCTTTCCGTGGTTTTGGCGGACCACAAGGCGCTATCCTGATTGAATACATCATGGATGATATCGCGCGCTATCTGTGTAAAGATGCGCTGGAAGTCAGACGCCAGAATTTCTACGACCGTCCTGACAGTGGCGAGCGCAATATCACGCATTACGGTCAAACCGTGGCTGACAATGTGATCCACGAATTAGTCGCAGAGTTAGAACTTAGCAGTGAATACCAACAGCGCCGCCGTGCGATTGCCGCCTACAATGCCAGCAGTCCTGTCTTGAAAAAAGGACTCGCGCTGACACCGCATAAGTTCGGTATCGCATTTAATGTCACGCATCTGAATCAGGCCGGGGCGCTGGTTCACGTGTATCTGGATGGTTCAGTATTGGTGAATCATGGTGGTACCGAGATGGGACAAGGGGTTAACACTAAGGTCGCGCAAGTGGTAGCCCATGAGCTGGGTATTCCGCTGGCACAGGTGCGCGTGAGTGCTACCGACACCTCTAAAATCGCTAACACCTCAGCTACCGCAGCCTCTACCGGCGCGGATCTGAACGGTAAGGCGGCGCAACATGCAGCCAGCCAGATACGTGATCGGCTGGCCGCATTTGCCGCTGGCTTATCTGGCCTCAATGCGGAACACGCAAGTTTTGCCGCAGGCCAGGTGAGCATAGGTTCATGGAATATGGCTTTCAGCGAGCTGGTACAAAAAGCCTATCTGGCGCGGGTGCAGCTATGGTCTGACGGCTTTTATGCGACGCCGGGCTTACACTGGGATGGCAAGGCCATGAAAGGCAGCCCTTTCCAGTATTTCGCCTATGGCGCAGCGGTGTCCGAAGTGCTGGTCGACACCCTGAGCGGTGAGTGGAAGCTGTTACGTGCCGATGCCTTATATGATGCAGGTAACTCACTGAATCCGGCGCTGGATATAGGTCAGGTAGAAGGCGCCTTCATACAGGGCATGGGTTGGCTGACCAGCGAAGAACTGGTGTGGAATGCGCAAGGTAAGCTGACCACACATGCACCATCGACCTATAAAATTCCGGCCATCTCGGATTGCCCTGAAGATTTCCGCGTAAAATTATTCAATCAAGCTAACCGTGCTGACAGCATCCATCGCTCCAAAGCCGTCGGTGAACCGCCCTTGTTACTGGCGTTTTCCGTGTTCTTTGCGCTGCGCGATGCGATCGCCAGCCTGAATCCGGATACAAAAATCAGCGTAGCGCTGACCGCACCCGCCACACCGGAAGCGATACTGCGCGCGGTGCAATCCATCAACTCACAGAAAACATCATGACAGCCACACTCGCCCTGCGCGCCAGTATCCTGCACTTCAGCGCCGATCCCCAGTACCACCCGGATGCCTTGCAATGGCATACCGATGGCCTGCTGCTGATCAGTGAAGGACGGGTGGTCGTTGCGGGTGATTACACCCAGTTGCAAGCACAGATACCGGCCGGTGTTGAAGTTCAGCATCTGCCTGGCCGCATTATCATGCCTGGCTTTATCGACAGCCATGTGCATTATCCGCAAACGGATATGATTGCCTCACCGGCACCGGGCTTACTACCGTGGCTGGAACAATATACCTTTCCAACCGAACGACAATTTCAGGATGGTGAACATGCCAGTGAAGTAGCACGATTTTTCCTGGATCAGCTCAGCGCCTGCGGCACCACGACCGCCATGGTGTACAGCACCGTGCATAAGGAATCGGTAGACGCATTCTTTACCGAAAGCGCTGCGCGTAATATGCGCATGGTGACTGGTAAAGTCCTGATGGACAGACATTGCCCGGAATTTTTACGCGATACCGCAGAAAGCGGCGCACGGGATACGGAAACGCTAATACAACGCTGGCATGGCAAGGGCCGCCAGCTGTATGCGATCACACCGCGTTTTGCACCTACCTCTACCACCCAGCAACTCGGATTAGCCGGGGAGTTAGCCCAACAATACCGCGACACTTTCATCCAGACCCATGTCGCTGAAAACAAAGATGAATGTGCCTGGGCCAGATCGCTATTTCCCAATGCGCGCAGCTACCTGGATATCTACGATCAGTTCGGCCTGATGCGTGAACGCGCCATGTATGCACACTGTATCTGGCTCGATGATACCGACCGTGCGCGTATGGCAGAAACCGGTTCAGCCATCTCTTTATGCCCGACTTCGAATCTGTTCCTGGGTAGCGGCTTATTTGATTTTGATGCGGCCAATGCCGCCAAAGTCCAGCTGTCGGTCGCGACCGACGTTGGCGGCGGCACTTCGTTTTCTATGCTGCAAACGATGAATGAGTTATACAAAGTCGCGCGCATGGGCGGACGCTATCTGCCAGCCAGCCAAATGTTTTATCTGGCTACTTTAGGTGGTGCAAAAGCCATGCAACTGGATCATCTGATCGGTAATTTTGCAGCTGGCAAAGAGGCTGATTTCATCGTGCTGAATCCGCAAGCGACTCCATTGCTGGCACGCCGCAGCGCGCATCTGAACTCGCTCGAAGAACAATTATTTGTACTTGCCATGCTGGGAGATGACCGCGTTGTGGAGCGGACTTATATTGCGGGGGAACTGGCATCAGCAGTGCCTTAACTTGTCGGTGCCGTTTTCATTCCAGTTTGCCAAAGAAAAACCCCGGTTAATAGCCGGGGTTTTTCTTTGTTTACACAATATTGGGGTAAGAATTTCCCACCCCAATATTGCTGCCACCGATACGTTTATCCCGGCACTGTCAAACGACAGTGCCGACGCATCAGAAGCGGTAATTACCAGTTACATAGATCTGACGACCCAATGGGCTGGCATAACGTCCATCAAAGCCTATCTGGTTACCACCACCAGCAGTACGTACTGAGAATGGCGGATCTACGTTAAACAGGTTTTTGATACCGACAGTTACTGCCAGTGCCTTGTTAACCTGAGCACGTGTTTGCCAGTCAAACGTCATGTACGAGCTGACGTCACGTTTCATATCAACATAGTCACCGAGTGTACCATCTGCATTCACAGCTTTCACTGTACCGTCGTCAGTAGTCACTACTTGATCGTGGTAGCCAGAACGATAGTTCATCGCAACTGTGTGGGTGAACATATCAGACTGTTTCAGACTTGCAGCAACACGGGTAATCACGCGGAATACCACATTGTTTCTGGAGTCAAAACGACCAACTGAATTCTCTACTTCGGTGCCTGGCACCTGGAAGTCAGCATTCAGCATATAAGTACCTGTCCAGTTAATGGTCAGAGCGCCCAGTGGTGTTGCTGTCTTGAAGGAGTTATCCCAGTCGATACCGCGATAATTCGCATCAGCCAGATTGTAGTAAGGCAGCAAAGTGGCCAGTTTATTTTGGCCCTGACCCGCGTCAAATACAGTAGAGAACAAGTTGTTGTACTTAGCAGGATTCGCAAACGGGTATGTTTCTGGCAGTTTATCAATCTGGTTTTTGATCTGTACATTCCACAGATCCAAACCAACGGACAAGGAAGCAGTTGGCTCCAGACGGAAACCCAGTGTCCATTGTTTAGACTCTTCCGGCTTCAGACCATTGTCGCCTTTCAAAGCGTTACCACCAGCCAGCAAGTCATACTGGGTGTTACCTTTACAGTCAGCAGCACGTGGATCAGGTGCTTTTACCGGGCAGTTGTATTTACCGGAAGTCACACCAAAGTCTGACACTGGCTTAGTGATTTGCTCCATATCAGCAACTTTGAAACCAGTGCCATAGGAACCACGCAACAGTATTTTGTCAGTTGGACGAAGAACAGCGGAGAGTTTGTAGGTTGCCTTGGCATTTTCATTACCTTGAGTTTCAGCACCGATTAATTTGCTGTTCAGGTCAAATACTTTGCCATTTTTTACTGCATCATAGCTGTCATAACGAACCGCTGCAGTGACATCCAGATTTTTAAAAACCGGAACCAGCAACTCTGCGAAAGTACCCCAGTTCTTACGGGATGCATCTACTGGCAAGGCACCTGGTGCACTGCCGAATGGTGTATCTGTGAAGTTAGGTTGCTGTGGATTAGGTCCTTGAGCAATCGCACTTGGATCAAATGCATAGCTTTGTTTGGACAAATCAGCACCAACACCCAGTTGTGCCATACCGCCTGGTGCATTAAAAATTTCACCGGAACCACGTACGCTCAGCACATCCAGCTTGACTGTCGTTTTATCCTGATTTTCATGCAGAATTGCTGGAGCCAGTGCCGCCTGGGCAGAACCAGCAGGTGCAAACGGATCAAAGCCACCGGCGTTTTTGATCGCCAGGTACTTATTGCGACTCATAAAACCGCCAGCATATTCGGTTGACTGCTTGTTTTCAGAGTGTACATACGACACTGTGTAGTCATAGCCTTTAAGCACGCCATTGACACCCATGGCGATATGCTTGGCATCAGTTTTATACTCATTGGCACGACCGCCGGCATCAACCAGACGCAAATTCATCTGTGCTTTTGCTACGTCTGCCGGATTGACACCCAAGGTCGCCAGGTAAGGTGCCACATTTTTTAAATAGGCCGGGTCAGTTAAAGACAAACCGATAACCTGAGCTGGTGGAGCGAAGCGGCCAGTCAATGAGAAGCGTGATGCGACAGCCTCGGCGAAGAAGCTTGTATCATCATTGATCTTGTAATTTAAGGAACCAAACAGACTGTCACGTTTGGACTCAGGCAACAACATCACCGTCGCAGCGTAGTCAAACCAGCAGGATTTATCAGTCGCAGTACCGATATACGATGTATTCGGCGCACATTTACCATCACGCAAATAGTTAGGTGAGAAAGTCAGGGTAGTCTGATCTTTTTTCGACAAGGTCACTGACGCAGGCGAGGTGTTCACAGCCAGTTGATACAGGGAATAACGCTTGCCGCCTTCGGTGAACTGCTGCAGGCCGGATTTTGCAAATTCACGCTGACTGGCGTTCAATTCTTTTTGCTCATCGTGCGCATACGAAACCAGGACATTAAAACGGTCCGATTCCAAATTACCAAAACCTTTGGAAATCGAGAAGTTGCTGCTGGAGCCACCATTTTGTTGTGGCTTATTGAAAGTCGCTTCGATGATTGCATCAGTCTGATTTTTCTTCAGAATAAAGTTAACCACGCCGGCGATCGCATCGGAGCCATACAGCGCGGAAGCACCGTCTGTCAAAACTTCAACGCGTTCAACAGCAGTAATTGGGATGCTGGACAAATTCACAGCACTGCCAGAACCATAAGAAGCGATGCGACGACCATTCAGCAGAACGAGTGTGTAACCTGCACCAATACTGTGAATAGATGCATTTTGTACACCGCCACCGCCACCGTTAACTGACTCGGAAGATGCGGTAAAACCTTGCATAGCAGGCAGACCCTGAACCAGGTCTTCCACGTTTTTTGCACCGGTTTTTTGAATTTCAGCATTGCTCAGTGTTTGCACCGGCAACGCACCTTCTTTGGCTATACGTTTAATCGACGAACCAGTGATTTCAACACGCTGAACAGCATCGTCAGCGTACGCAGCCTGAGCCATCAGACCTGCGCCCATCACCAGACCACTTGCACATATCACCCTGACTGCACGGGATATTTTTTTCTCAACTAACATGGGATTCCTCCATTAAGACACTTACAAGGTTTAGCTCACCACTCAGAAAGACTGGCGATCAAATGTTCTTTTATTATGTTTCTGAGTATTGCCATGGACTGACAACACTAAATTAAATTCCTATTGGCAACATTTATATATTGCTATGGGAAGTAAATCAGAGTCGCAATAAGAACATCTTGCATTAGTGGGTGTCAATGCTGCATTAGGAGAATTTTCGCAAAAAAACAACGCTCTGGCTCATACTGAATGAGCGGATATCTTTAACTTTTAGCTATATATCTGGGGTGTAATTGTATTTATTTTTAATAAATACTTGACCAATATTAGATACGCCAAATTTTGTTAATGAAGAGTACCAGAATTCAATACTATCTAAATTAGTCCCTTGCATACAAGTTTATCCATCCAAATCAATTTTCATCTAAATTTTAAATATTTTTTTCAAAAAAAAACCCACCATGCTAAGCATGGTGGGTTCAAAAACATCATTATTTTTATTTGGCCTGTAGCTATTTCTACAGATTAATAAAAATTAAAACTTGTGGTTGTACTCAACTGACAGTTTAACGCTACGTGGTGCAGTGTAACTAATTACACGGCCATAAGTAGGGTTGACATCATTGCCAGAATTATAAGTTTCTTCAATGGTTTGTATGGTTTGTTTATTGAGGAAGTTGAAAACATCGACCTTAAACGCCAAACCTTTGATCTGCTGTGGTTTGTAAGCCAGGTTCATATCCAGGCGTATATCCCATGGCAAGTTACCGTTTGTACCACGCGGTGCTGGTTTACCATTGCAGTAGAAATAGACGGAACCATAGTCATAGTTTGGATCAATTGTAGGATGATTACCAAAGCAGTTTTTCGGACGGCCAGATGCTGCAAGGAAGTTTGCACCAACGGTCCACTCAGGCGTCAGATCATAGAAACCATATGCCTTCAAAGAGTGGGTACGATCATTCGGTAACAATCCGTTCGCGTATTGCATCAGCTCAGGTGTATCCCAGGTAGACGTTGCGGCCACATCTGTCTGCGCATTATCAGATTTGGTCTGACCTTCGGTATTACCCTTACTACGAGACCATGTATATGCAACCTTACCGTACCAACCGTTGCGGTATGGGTGTTCAACAAACAAGTCCAGTGCTGTATAGGTGCGGGCAGCCTTTTCAAAACCTAATTCATCAGCTCTTAAGTGAACTTTAGTATAGTTTTTGCCTGTTCCGGAGAAATCAACCATAAAGTCATTGTCTTCACCAGGATTAAAGGACGCACAACCAAATCCACCCCAGTTATCTGTGTTGACTTTGTTACGTGTCGCCCAGGCATCGAATGGTCGTTGATCGCACAAGTCATCAATCGTAGCGCGCAGTATACGGTAAGTTGCCTTCGCACCGAAATTCAAGCTTGGGGAATAAGCACGCTCAAAACCCAGAGTAATTTCATCCTGATAAGTAGGCTTCATATTTAATGCGGATACCACATTAACGTCTTTTGCCTGGCCATATTCATTGTTGGATGAGAATGCATCTGTCAATGGCGTTAAGCCGGTTGGTGCACCGTTTTTATCAACGCCTGTGTATGTAAATGCCTGGCGAGTATATGTAGAACGGCTGGCCCCACGAACTGCCAGATGTGTTGGGATTTGCAAATGATAACGTCCTAAGCTACCAAATACCTTCATAGAAGCATCACCGTTGACATCCCACGCAGCAGCAAGGCGCGGAGCAATCTGATTCTTCATTTCAAGGAAGGTTTGATTATCACCATTTTTATTATTGAATTGCTCATTACGCAAACCAGCGGTAATCAACAAATCCTTAGTAATTTGATAGCGATCTTCAATATACTGTGCAGACTGATCGGAATACGCATTTGTCGCTGTGTTGAAAATTTGCTGGCGTACATAGTAGCCGTTGACACCGAAGCCACCACCGGACGCAACTGCAACTTTCTTACCTGGCAAACTGATTGGTGTATTTGGTGTACTTGTTTTAAAGTAACGCCACAAGGTACCACCAGCCGTGATATCACCCGCATTGGTTGAAGATAATTTGTTATCGTCCAAACCAGCACGCAAGGTGTGTTGTCCCAGTTTGTACTCAACGTCGAAACGGAATGATTTGACTGTATCCTCAGCACCTTTTGCCAGAATAGTCCCATCGAGCGCCTGATTATTCGTACACGCCAGTCCAAGATTACATGGGCTGGCAGAAGGGCTGGCATATTGAATCTGAGGAACGGTATTTTTCAGATCGTAAACATCATAGCCATCAAAGGTGTTTGCATGTTTCGCCTTGCTCTGACCGTACATTGCAGTCACAGTCAGATCATTGGTGATATTGCCGGTATATTTGAATATCTGAACATTTGCGCCGCCAGGTGTCACATTTGGTACGTTTGTATAATGTTCAGAAGAATTCAGTGTGCTGCCAATTGCACGGGTTTTATAGTCATAGCCATAGAGTTTCTGATCGCTCTTAGACTCATCACCGAGCAAAGTCAGCTCTAAGCGGTGATCATCTGTCAGATTCCAGTCAAATTTAGCCAGATAGCGCTGTGTCGTGTCTGCCATGTCACCCCAGCCCCATTTACCAGTCGCAGCAGGATCTGCAGCAGTTGTACGGGTGACTAATCCACGGTCTGTTTTTATTTGCTCAGCGGCAACAAACATAAACAATTTGTCTTGGATGATAGGACCACCAACATAAGCACCAAGGGTTTTCTCTGTGGAAGTATTATCTTCACGACGAATATACAAGATTCCATCAGTACCGCTATTGACCGCTGCACCTGTCTTTTCGTAATAAATATCTAAGGGCTTAGAACGGAGTGCGTTAGGAGTAATACTTGTACTTACGCCTGCTTCCCAGTTATTGGTACCACTTTTAGTCGTAATATTGACGACACCGCCAATTGAACGGCCAAACTCTGCACCAAAACCACCGGTCAATACTTGTGCCTGACCAATTGCACCAAATGGCAGCTCAGAAGCGCCTAACTGGGTCAAAGGATTCGTTACTGGGAAGCCATTGACGTAGTAGGCGTTCTCAGACGCACCACCACCACCAAAGCTGGCGCCACCCGCATAACGGGAATCCGCACGTGTTGTGTTTGGAGCCAATTGAATAATCGCATCAACATTTGTCGCGACTGGCAGCTTAGCCAGTTCTTTCGCTGTAAATGTTGCGCCATTCGTAGAGCTCGATACATCAATACGGGTACGGCGTGCAGACACTTCGACGGACTGAACTTCAGCGAAAACCGCTTCTGTACCCTGTCCTGCCAATGCGTCAAGCTGAACGCTACGGACTTTTGCAGTCCCATTCATCAGATCAGCACTGTATTTACCTGCTGGCAATGCGGTTGCCTGAAAACGTCCAGTTGCATCAACATTCGCTGTACGGGTTAAACCAGTCTCCAGATTACGCAAAACTACTGAGGTAGCGGATCCAGCCTTGACCACACCGTAGATTGTTGCTGTTGCATTCGACTGCGCCATAACGTCTGGCGTATAGGCGAATGAGACGACACCAACACCAAAAGCCAGTGTCAGAGCGCGCGCTACCAGTGTTTTTTTCAACACAAGATTTTTCTTTGACATATGAGTTCCTAAGTATCCAATTCAACAAAATGCAACATCGAAACAATTTTGAAACTGGTTCTATGCAGCTTGTTTAGTTGCGTGTTCTGCATGCCCCGATTAATTTTTGTAGTCATTGCTACGGTTCGTGGTCATACAGAGGCATGCAGCTGTTCAACACCTCACAATACTTCTGACAAATCTGTTTTTCACCCTGGGGGTTTGATTTTTGTATTCACATGCAAATCAGGTTTTCGTAGAAAACTCATCGATGTAAATTAATTTGCCAAAAAATATTATGTGCCATAGAACCATTTTGTCTGAGTGAGTGTCAATTGCTCCTTGGACAGCTTTCCCTTAAAAACAACATTGAAAAGAACAGCATATGTTCATAGCAAAAAAGTATGAGCTTTTTTTGTGCGTCGCAATATTTAATTTCCCCAAAGCTATGTTTTTTGAGAAAACTGTACTTAATTCTATAAAAAACCAGAAAATTCAAAATAATGTTTTCCCTAACTTCGGATAGTCACTAAAAATCAAGGGACTTATTTCTACATAGGTTTTTTGTTTTCACCAATTCCGTGCAGACTTCGCACCTCAATGTCAAAAATCTCACTTTTTCTGGGCAAGAAAAAATTTTTATTGGCTTAAAGAAAATTTGGCGTGTTGACAAAATTTTGTCTCATTTCCGCACTTGATTTCGACTAGGGAGAAGATCTTAGTAGCTCGCGCTATTTCCAGGTATTGAACACAGATTACATGCGACAGTTACAAGCGGTCGCAAAAAAAAACCTCCGCAAGCGGAGGTTTTTTGTTTCGCTGAATCAGCAATTAATCGCTCATTTAGCACTCGCCTCAGCCGATGCGGCAGCAGCTTTGACTTCTGGCTCTTTAAACTTGGCACCACCCGCATTGGCAAGATGCACAACAGCGCGTGCGACTTCAACATCATCGAGGTCGGGATTACCGCCTTTTGCCGGCATGGCGCGCAGACCGCCTATAGCGTGCTCTATGACCTTGTCATATCCTTGTGCAATACGCGGGCCCCATGCGCCGGCATCGCCAAATTTTGGAGCACCTGCCGCGCCGCTATCGTGGCAGGCAGCACACACCATTTTGTAGACGGCTTCGCCAGATTGCAATTGCTTAGGACCACTCACATCTTTAAAGGTGTAGCCTTCATCAGCCACTGGATGAATCCGGGTAGCAATAGCTTCCGGACTTTGTGCATTCGAGCCTGCGCCGGTTTGTTTGTCACTCGATACAAATTTTACCAACAGGACAATCACAATAATCGGCACCAGGAATCCGGCCAGCACAGCAAGGATCAGTTGTTTAGGTGTTTTAATCGCTGATTCGTGTTCGTCGTGCGCGTCGCTCATGATTTCCTCGTTGCAAAATGGGTGTAGGGAAGCTTGCCAGCAAGACCAGACCGGCAGCCTGAAAGCGAACGATTATAGAGCCAAAGATTAGGGTTGGGAACGCACACCATCTGAGCAGAAACAAGAAACGTGTCAATTTTATGTGCTAATCGACAATTTATTCCTTGCGGTCCTTGGACTGTGGGTAAATTAGGGTAAAATACCGCGCTTGCAGTAAATTATCCCCGCGCCAGTAGCTCAGTTGGATAGAGTACAGCCCTCCGAAGGCTGGGGTCGCACGTTCGATTCGTGTCTGGCGCGCCATCATTCCTCCCGCCTGGCAGTCCCTAATCAATGCGTCCGCTCTGAATTGCACGGGCAGTGTTGTAATACCTTGCAATTGTTTGTAAAGCTGTCACGCCAGTTTCATGTCCAGCATTTACAATCAGCCCATGGGTATTTTTTTCACTACATCGCTGATATCTCGTTTCTTGCTTATTGCGCTGCTTGGCGTGTCTTGTCATGCACAAACTGCTGAATTGACTATCGTCACCGAGCATCTGCCCCCGCTAAGTTATGAAGAGCATGGAGTTGTCACGGGTTACAGCACGGAAATCGTCAATGCAATTCTGCGTAACGCCAATCTGCAAGCCCCGATACAGGTTTTGCCCTGGGCCCGCGCCTATCAACTTGCTCAGACCCAGGCAAATACGCTGATATTTTCCATGACCCGTACAAAAGAGAGAGAACAAGAGTTTGTATGGATAGGTCCGGTCAGTCCGCGACAAATACATTTGTATAAATTAAAAAGTCGCAAAGACATTCAGATCCGGAATCCTGACGATATGCGGACCTATAAGTTAGGCCTGGTCAGAGAAATGGCATCCAGCAAAGAGCTGATCAAGAATTATGCGATTGAGGACAAGCATATCGATTACGCCCCAACAGTCGACTCAAATATGAAAAAGCTGTTGCTCGGCCGGGTCGATCTGATCGTCTCTCAGGACTGGAGCGCAGCCTATCTGATGAAAAGCTTAGGCCGACATCCGGATGAACTGGAGAGTGTGCTGTTACTGGACAATAAGCACCAGTATTACCTCGCCATGCAAAAGGACTCTGATCCGGTATTAGTGCAAAGAATCAGACAGTCATTTGAAAAAGTGCAACAATCTGGCCTGATGGAAAGACTCAGAATCAAATACATGCGCTAAACTGCCCTGCATTCTCTTGCGAGGCAGAAATGTTTACACGAATCATCCCTCCTCTTCTAAGTCTGTATTGTGCTGCGTTACTTAGCAGCCCACCAGCCTGTGCGCAGCAGGATGCATTGCGCCTGACCTCGCTGGAATGGTCGCCGTATGTGACGAAAACACTGCCTGGCGATGGCATGACCGCCAGTATCGTCAGAACAGCCGCACAAACTGCGGGATTGCGCACAGAAATCAGCTATTTCCCCTGGAGCCGCGCTGTACAGGATGGACTCAATAGTGAGCAATTCGATGGCTATTTTCCGGCTTTCTATCTCAAAGAAAGAGAAAAAGACTGCTACTTTTCAGGCAGTCTGGGTAATAGCATTATAGGATTTGCCAGTCTGAGCGACACACATTTCGACTGGGAAAATTTAAAAGATCTGAAGAAATATAAAATCGGTACCGTCCATGAATATGCCAACGGCGAAGTATTCGACGCTATGGTCAGACAGAAACAACTATTGGTTGATAGCGCACCATCTGATATCAGCAACCTGCGTAAGTTACTGGCAAAACGGGTAGATGTGATCGTGATTGATAAGTGGGTCTATAAGAGTCTGCTGATCAGTGATCACAGCCTTGGGCCAGAAAAGCAAAATATCGTGTTTCACCCTAAGGAACTGACCCAGTTTTCTATGCATATCTGTTTTCAGCGCAATGCCAAAGGACAGGCAAAGCAGAAGGCTTTTAATGCCGGGCTGGAAAAACTTCAGGTCAAAAAGATGGAAACTCAATATTTTCAGCAGCTACAGCTATCGGCCAGTGAATCGGTATGGGAAATCAGTAAGTCACAAGCAAAGTTCTAACTGTACTGATTCGTGTGACTGTTGCTCATGTAAACGCACACCGACACCCAGCAAACGTACAGGCAACTGGCGGCGTTGAAAACCGGTCTGTAGCAGTTGCCGGAACAAGTCGGCATCCAACTCGCGGGCCACACACTCTACCGTGGTGATGCGGAAATCAGAGAAGCGCAATTTGACGTAGAGTTTGTGAATGTGCGGCAAAGCATTGCATGCACTGGCGCGCCGCTGCAAATCACCGAGCAAAGCGGGTAACTCAGCAAGACAAGCTTCCGCACTGGGTAAATCCTGCACATAGGTTTCTTCCACACTCACGGACTTGCGTTCGCTGCTGACGATAACCTCTCTTTCGTCCACGCCACGTGCCAGAAAATACAGGCTACGACCCAATTTGCCGAAATGCTGCAACAAATCAGGCAAAGACCAGCTCAGTAAATCAGCGCAAGTCTGTATGCCTAGCTGGTGCAACCTGGCAGACGTCACCTTGCCAACCCCGAATAAGCGTGCTACAGGCAAAGCTGCCACAAAATCCGGCACCTGATGCGGCAAAATCACGAACAAACCATCGGGTTTATTCCAGTCGCTGGCAATTTTGGCCAGGAACTTATTTGGGGCCACGCCTGCCGACGCGATGATGCCGACTTCGCTTGCGACCCGGGCCCGGATCGCCATCGCTATCCTTGTTGCGCTGCCCTGATGATGAGAGGAAGCACTCACATCCAGATAGGCTTCATCCAATGAAAGTGGTTCAACCAGATCGGTATAGTCACGGTAAATGGCAAGTATCTGGCGTGATGCAATCCGGTATTTTTCCATTGCAGGCGGCAGGATCACCAGCTCAGGACAGCGTCGTACTGCCTGCGACATGGGCATGGCTGAGCGCACACCGTAACGCCTTGCCTCGTAATTACAAGTCGCCACCACACCACGCTGATCGGGACGCCCGCCCACAGCAAGCGGCTTTCCGCGCAAGGAACTGTCATCACGCATTTCGATGGCAGCGTAAAAGCAATCACAATCGCAATGAATAATTTTCTTCAACACAACACCAACTGTTTGATCGTGGAGATAAGCAAGCTGTCTATTGTAGCTGCCAAGCACAATTAAACTGTATATATATCCAGCATTATTTTGTAAAAATAAGCTTTTTTCGCAGAAAATGTTTATCGCCCATGCAACTATTTCTATTTTGCGGCATAGTTTTACATCTCAGTTTGAAATACCACATTCCTGCTGCCCAGGAACGCGCTATTCTTCTGCTGTCATTTAGCTGGTACCGCCAGCATTACAGGAATCCAATTTATGAAAAAAATCCTCACACTCATTTCTGCGCTGATACTTGGTATGTCACTGCACAGCGCTCAGGCAACTGGCAATGCTCCTTATGATGAGACTGCTGATGCACCAGCTGCAGTAGGCGCCGCACTGAAGCAGGCGCAAGCCAGTAAAAAAAATGTGCTTGTTATTTTTGGTGCAAACTGGTGTAAAGACTGTCTGGAACTGGACAAGTCCATGCATGGCCAAAGCGCAGATCTGATTGCTAAGAAATTCGTGGTAGTCAAAGTGAATGTGGGTCAGTTCGACAAAAATAAGGAACTGATAGAAACCTATGGCAATCCGACCAAAAAAGGCATTCCGGCAGCCGTCGTATTAAAGCCAGACAACACCGTATTGTTTGCCTCTAAAGGTGGTGAATTATCAAATGCACGCCGTATGAGTGAACAAGGCGTGTATGATTTCTTCAATCAAATCGTTACGCAGCACCAGTAATTCAGCCTGAACAGGCGAGTCTCACAGCGTCAGGATCCGCCTGACGCTGCTTCCAGATGACGTTTCGCGAGCGTAGGTATGACCGGTAGCCAACCCATCATCAATGCAACGCCAGCCGAACCAGATGCCGTCAGCACGGCACATCTGCAGCGCAGTCATACTTTACTCAACAATTTCTCGCGCTGTCTGCCTGGTATGTTTTTCCAGTTTCAGCGCTGCTCAGAAAGTCGCTTCTTTTTTCCTTATGTCAGCGCCTCGGTCGAGACCCTGTTCGGCGTCAACGCTAAGCAGCTCAGCGTTGATGGTGCCATCCTGTTTTCCAAAGTACATCCAGACGATTTGCCTGCCTTGATACTGGGCATACGTGAGTCAGCAGCCAGGCTGACGGTATGGAAACATGAGTATCGTATTACCACGCCGGAAGGCAGGGAATGCTGGGTGGTGGGTGATGCCACCCCGGAACGCCTGCCAGATGGCAGCGTACTCTGGCATGGCTTTGTCAGCGATCAGACTGAGCGTAAGCAAACCGAGCAAAAACTGCAGGCGGCGGAGCAGCAGCGTAGGCTGGTCATGAAATCTTCAAATCAGGGTTTGTACGATATCAATCTGCAAACCGGCCTGGGCAGCTTTAGTCCTGAATATCTGCAAATGTTGGGCTACACCAATGAAGACTTCCCCGATCCTGACAGTTTTTGGGAATATTTCTGGACCGAAGGCATCCATCCCGACGATGTCGCCGGGCTCAAGCAAGCTTATCAGCGCCATTTTTCGCAGCAGGCTGAAGGCGATTACCATGCTGAATTCCGGCAAAAAAACAAGGCAGGACAATGGCGCTGGATGATGTCTGTCGGCGCCGTTGTTGAATGGGATAGCAATCATCGTGCGGTGCGCATCGTGGGCACACATATCGACATCACGGACCGCAAGCAGACCGAAGAGCAAATCAAACTGAATCAGGATTTGCTCAACGCCAGCAAAAATCGCTACAAAGAGTTAGCGCGTGAGCTGGAAATTCTGATTGCGAACGCGCCGGTTGGCATCATGTTTGTCAGCAATGATCTGATCGTCAGAGCCAATCATGTGTTAGCTGCGCTGTGCCGCTTCCCGAATGCACAAGCGATGATAGGCGCACTGACCAGTTTTTTATTCCTGACTCCTGAAGATTATCTGGCCTTCAAAGAAACCGTGAAAGCGCCTTTACTCGCGGATGAACCGGTAGAGCTGGAATGGAAGATGCGGCGCATGGATGGAAAGCCATTTATCGCCCGGCTGGCCGGGCGTGCTCTGCCAACTGAAAATTACCAGAAAGGCGCGGTCTGGATGATAGAAGACATCACCGGACAGCGCGAGACCCTGAATGCCTTGCGTGACAGTGAGAGCCGTCTGAAACGTTTGATGAATTCCAGTCTGATCGGCATCGTACAGGGCAATCAAAGCCGTTACCTGATCGACGTGAATCACGTTTTTTGCCAGCTATGTGGTTATCAGCGGGATCATTTACTGGGTGAGCCTTATATTTGGAAACAATTACTGTCTGAAAGTGACCAGTATTTGTGTAAACTGGCTTACAACGAATTGAGTGAAACTGGCACCACAGCGCCATTTGAGATCATGCTCAGACATGCAGACGGCCATACTGTACCGGTATTAGTCGGGATTAATCATCTGGAAAACTCCAAGCGCGAGTGGGTCGGTTTTGCAATGGACATCAGCGACCGTCTACGCATCAATCAACTTAAAACCGAATTTATTTCTGTGGTCAGCCATGAGCTGCGCACGCCACTGACTTCTATCCGTGGCTCGCTGAGTCTGCTGGAATCCGGCGTAGCAGGTGAACTCAGCGATCCGGCGCGGCAACTGGTGAGAATCGCACACAACAATAGCAAGCGCCTCATCAAGCTGGTCAATGACATCCTCGACATGGACAAACTCAGCAATGGGAAAATGCCGATCAAATCTGAGCCTGTCGATTTAATGGCCTTGCTGCACAGCGCAATTGAGTCAAATGCGGCCTATACCAGCTCGCTGCAGGTGGGTCTGATTCTTGAGCAGGAAGTACTGTGTGCCACCAGTCTGGGCGACTACGACAGGCTAATGCAAGTGATGGCGAATCTGATTTCGAATGCAGCGAAGTTCTCGCCCGAAGGCGAGAGCGTGGTGGTCAGAATCTCCAGACAAGAACGGGATTACCATATTGCTGTCAGTGACCGTGGCCCCGGTATCCCAACCGAATTTCAGGCACATTTGTTTGAGCCTTTCACACAGGCAGATGGCACCAATACCCGTCAACAGGGCGGTACCGGTCTGGGATTAGCCATTACCAAAGCGCTGGTGGAAGGCATGGGTGGTCAAATTCATTTCAGCAGCCAGGCTGGCAGCGGTACTACATTCTGGTTTAATTTACCGGTGTTTCCCTGAACGATAGGCGGCCGGGCTCAGACCGGTATGCCTTTGAAATGCGCGGCGCAGGCTGCGACTGTCTGAATAATCAAGCTGGGCCGCAATGTCTTCCAGATCCATGCCTTGCTGCAGCAGGCTCTTGGCACGCGTAATACGCTGCCTGTCGCTTTGTGCGGAATACGAAATACCCTCTCTGGCCAGCAAGCGGTGCAAGCTGCGCGGACTCAGTTGCAAAGCCTGCGCCGCCTGCGCAATACCATGATTCGCACAGGGCAGCGCCAGTAATTTTTGCAGCAGGCTTTGTTGTCCCAGCACACCCAGCGCCTGTAATTCCTGCTCACAGGCTGAACGGGCCAGTGCAACCTGCAACGGGTCAGACCTGAATAATTCCTGTTGTAACTGGTGCACGTCAAAAATCACCTGATTACTGTCTGCACCAAAGCGCACAGGGCACTGAAAAAATGCCTCATACACGGAGCGGTTGCCATCGTCACTAAGGCGGAATTCTGCACTGTTTAATTCAAACGGCCGCGGACACAGCTGACGTGCGGCATTGACTGCAGTGGCCAGATGATCGATGGCCAGCACGTCTTCCAGTTCCGCATCCTCGAATAAGGCGCAGGCGACTAAGGCAATATCTTCGGAGCGCTGCTCCAGAGTCAGATGCACCATTGCGCCAGCGATCAGCTGGAAATCGAGACCAAATTGCAAGGCATCAGCCAGACTGTCTTGTGCCGCCATGCCTGCCGCCAGATAACTCAGTTGCGGCAAGGCTTTGCGCGCCCCCGACAAGACACCGAGCTGATTGCCCAACTGATGCTTAGCGAGCAGCAAAGCTTCGCGCGCCTGCACATAGCTGAGTCTGGGTTGGACCTGACTTCCTGACTGCGATTCCAGCGCCAGCAAAGGTGCTGACCACTGCCATTGCTGTTCCCGTGCCAGGCTCAGCACGCCGCTGAGCGGATGCAGCGGAAACACAGCATCATTCACAGAGAGCAGTGGTGGCGCAACAACAGATGGCATAGAAATACGGTGCGGATGAGGGGTTGGCAGGATTTGTCCTTACCGGAAACGAACGTGCGTTCTACTATGCCACAACGTACACCGCTTGCCAGTTTTCGGCAACGCCGGGCGGCGAAAAAACAAAAAAACGACAGGAGACCGTATGCAAACTGAAACTGATTACATCGTAGTCGGCGGCGGATCGGGCGGCTGCGCCGTGGCCGGACGGCTGAGCGAAGACCCGCAGCTGCAAGTAACCGTGCTGGAAGCGGGTGGCGCCGGTGACAGCTGGGTCGTCAATACCCCGGCCGGGGTGGTGGCGATGCTGCCGACGCGGCTCAATAACTGGGCCTTCGAAACCGTGCCACAACCTGGCCTGAATGGCAGACGTGGCTATCAGCCGCGCGGCAAGATGCTGGGTGGCTCATCCGGGCTCAATGCCATGGTCTATATCCGTGGTCATCAGCAGGATTACGATCATTGGGCGTCACTTGGTAATACCGGCTGGTCATATCAGGATGTACTGCCGTATTTTATGCATTCAGAATGCAATGAAACCCATGGTCTGCCGCTGCATGGTCAGTCCGGTCCCTTGCGGGTCAGCGAATTACGCAGTGATAATCCGTTTCAGCAGCATTTTCTGCAGGCGGGACAACAGGCTGGTTTCCGTCTGAATCCCGACTTCAACGGCAGCGAACAGGAAGGGGTAGGCATTTATCAGGTCACTCAGGGTGATGGGGAGCGCTGGACCGCGGCACGTGCCTATCTGCGTCCACATCAGGACAAACGCGCGAATCTGCAGGTAGAAACTGGCTGTCAGGTGACCCGCATCCTGTTCGAGGGTAAGCGTGCCTGTGCTATTGAATATCTGCAGGGCGGGATCCGCAAAACCCTGCGCGCCAGACGCGAAATCCTGCTGGCGGCCGGTGCTTTCCAGACCCCGCAATTGCTGATGCTGTCCGGCATCGGCGATGCAGCGCAGTTACAAGCGATGGGCATTCCCGTGCTTCAGCACTTACCAGGGGTAGGCCAGAATCTGCAGGATCATCCGGACTTTGTGTTCAAATACCGCGCCAAGAGCCTGGATCTGCTTGGCATTTCTGCGGCTGGCACGCTGCGCATGGGCAAAGAACTGCTGCGCTATCAGCGTGAGCGGCGCGGCATCCTGTCCTCCAATGGCGCCGAGGGCGGCGCCTTCCTTAAAACCGAGCCCACACTCAGCATGCCGGACATCCAATTGCATTTTGTGATCGCCATGCTGGACGACCATGCACGTAAGCTACATCTGGGACATGGCTATTCCTGCCATATGTGCCTGCTCAGGCCTAAGAGTATCGGCGATGTCAGGCTCGCGAGTCCGGACCCGCTGGCGGCACCGCTGATTAATCCGCGTTTCCTGGAACATCCTGAGGACATGGACAACATGGTCAAAGGCTTTCGCCTGACCCGGCGCATCATGGATGCACCGGCTCTGGCCAGCCTGCGCGACAGCGACTTCCAGACTGCCGGGGTGCACAGCGATGATGAAATTCGCGCCGTCATACGCCAAACCGCCGATACCGTGTATCACCCGGTCGGCACCTGCAAGATGGGCGTCGATGCGATGGCGGTGGTGAATCCGCAATTGCAAGTCATCGGTTTGCAAGGCTTGCGGGTGGTGGACGCATCCATCATGCCGACTCTGATCGGTGGCAATACCAATGCGCCAGCGATGATGATAGGGGAAAAAGCCGCTGCGATGATACGCGATGGTTTGAAAAACATAGCCTGATTCTGAGCGGCAGCACCAGCGCTCAGCACACCGGGCGCGGCCATCTTGCGCCCGGTGCTGCTGGTCAGCGTTTTGAGCTCAGCGCGCTAACTGCGGCGCAGGCAAGGCAGGACGTGCTTTTTCAAATGCATAGCCTAACTGCAGCAATCTGGCTTCGCCCCAGGCATGCCCGAAAAACGAGAGGCCGACTGGCAAGCCACGTACCAGCCCCATTGGTACCGTCAGATGCGGATAACCCGCAACCGCTGCCGGTGTACTGGCACTGCCCTCAATCACATCACCCGCTTTGTAATCGATAGGCCAGGCGGTGCCAGTCGTCGGTGCGATCAGTGCATCCAGACCATGCCGTCTCATGGTCGCATCGATACCTTGTATTCCTGCCTTTTGCCGGACACGCGCAGCCGCCGCCAGGTAAACCGGGTCTTGCAAACCGCTGGTAGCCTGGGCTTGTTCCATCAAATCCTGAGCAAAATAAGGCATCACCCGTTCGGCCTGCGCCTGATTGAACGCGATCACATCCGCCATCTGCCTGTGCTTCACCGTGGCCGGGGTCGCTGCCAGATAGTGATTCAGATCCGCTTTAAAGTCATACAGCAATACGGTGAGCTCATCTTTATCGAGCTCTTCCAGCCCCGGCAAGTCAACTTCCACCACGGTCGCGCCTGCGGCTTTTAAGATAGCCAGTGAACGTTGAAATAAGGCTTTGGTTTCGGCATCGTAGCCGTCGGCCAGTTGCCTGACCAGGCCCAGCCTGCGCCCCTGCAGCCCATTGCGGCTCAGGCCTTTGGCATAATCCTTACTGCGCCGTTTATCGGCTTCCAGCGTGGCCGGATCGGCCGGATCGCTGCCCGCCATCACATTCAGCAACAGCGCCGCATCTTTGACACTGAGTGTCATCGGCCCCGCCGTGTCCTGGGTATGACTGATAGGCACAATACCGGTGCGGCTGACCAGCCCGACGGTAGGCTTCAAACCGACCAGGCCATTCACAGAAGCGGGGCAGACGATGGAACCATCGGTCTCGGTACCGATCGCAGCCGGTATCATGCGTGCCGCCACCGCTGCGCCTGAACCTGAGCTGGAACCACAAGGGCTGCGACTCAGGTCATACGGATTACGCACCTGCGCACCGGCGCTGCTCCAGCCGCTGGTGGATTTGGACGAACGCAGATTGGCCCATTCGCTCAGGTTCGTTTTACCGACGATCACCGCACCGGCAGCGCGTAATCTGGCTACCAGCGGTGCATCTTTCTGCACCAGATTTTCAGCCAGTGCGATTGAGCCGGCTGTGGTGATCATGCCTTGCGCATCGATATTGTCTTTCAACAGCAAAGGCAGGCCGGTCAGTGCACCTTTGTATTTTTTTTGCTGATCGATACGTGCTGCAACTTGCTTAGCCTGCGGATCCAGCGCTTGCACCGCGCCGGTCGCCGGATTGCGCGCTGCAATCTGCTGCTCGTAATACTGCAGCAGTTCGGTCGCACTCAGCTTGCCACTGCGCAGCGCACTTTGCTGCTGCTCCAGGGTGGCCGGTATCTCAGCAAAACTGCTGTGGGTCGCCAGCAAAGTGGCCAACATCAGGCTTAGTCGGGAAAGTCTCATCGTTTCAACTCTTTCTTTACCAGGTTGCGGAATGATGCAGAGCGATGCCTGCAATACTGAAGAAGGCGGATAGCGCCGCCAGCAAAGCCAGGCTGATATGCAGATGTTTTAAGCACAGGATGTTGAATCCTCAGCTCCAAACACCATCACTTGCTGGCGATACTACCCGAAATTGTTGTGTGGACCGTAATCGTTCATGCAGGATGTGGTAAAGCTGACATAGAATATAAAATTATTATTAATTCTCTTTGCTGAAATCTTCACGTATGGAATTCATTCATCTCCGCGCAGCCGATGGTGCAACGGCGAAAATCAGTCCCCTCGGTGCCCATGTCTGTTCGTGGATACCGGCACAAGGCAGCGAGCAGCTATTCCTGAGTCAGAAAACGGAATTCAAAGAAGGCGTGGCGATCCGCGGTGGCATTCCTGTGATCTTTCCCCAGTTTGCCAGTCTGGGCAGTCTGCCCAAACATGGCTTTGCGCGTACCGCACTGTGGCAGGCGGATACGCCATTTCTGCAAGAAGATGGTGCCGCAGTGGTGGAATTCCACCTGAAGGAAAACATCGCCCGTCTGACAATCTGGCCTTATGTATTTCAAGCCACTCTGCGGGTGCAGGTACTGGCCCGGCAATTGCAGGTGACACTGACTGTGCACAATAGCGGTGACACAGCTTTTCACTTTACCTCGGCACTGCATACCTATCTGGCTGTCAGTGATGTGAGTCAGGCGCGCCTGCTTGGTTTGCAGAATTGCAGCTATCGTGACAGCGTGTTGGCTCAGGATAATTGCTTAGAGCAGGATGCGTATGTGCAGATCAATGGCGAAACCGACCGTATTTACCGTGATGTGCCAGAATTACTGCACCTGGAACAGCCCCATCAGCGGCTGGAAATCCGGCAGCAGGGATTTAGCGATGCCGTCGTATGGAACCCGGGACCCGATGCCGCGGTCAAACTGCCGGACTTTGAATTCGGAGGCGAACAAAAAATGGTATGCGTCGAAGCGGCTGCCATCAGCCAGCCTATACACCTTGCACCCGGCGCGCATTGGAGCGGCAGCCAGCTGTTGCAATGCGAATACTGACCGGATGAAAACACATCTGCGGTGCTGAAAGCACGGCGGAACCCACCATGATCCACAGCGAAATCCGCTGCGGGCGTTATCCTGAAATGATAGGAAAAATTATGTCAAATACCGCGACAACTCTGTCACTCAAACCCGTATTGCGTTCATTGGTACTGGGTGGCGCTTTGCTGTTCACTGCGCCGTTATTGCTGGCTGATAGCCTGCCTAAGGGCGTCAGTCAGGTCACCAGCGTAGAGGGCATCACAGAATACCGTTTACCGAATGGTTTGCGCGTGTTGCTGATGCCGGATGCCAGCAAACCTACTGTCACCGTCAATATGACTTACCTGGTTGGTTCACGCCATGAAAACTATGGTGAAACCGGTATGGCGCATTTGCTCGAACATCTGTTATTCAAAGGCACGCCGGGCAATCCTAAAATCCCCGAAGAGTTCAATAAGCGCGGCATGCGCATGAATGGCACCACCTCACTCGACCGCACCAATTACTACGAGTTATTCCAGGCCAATGACGACAATCTGAAATGGGCGCTGGACATGGAAGCCGACCGTATGGTCAATTCCTTCATTGCGAAAAAAGACCTCGATACTGAAATGACAGTCGTGCGCAATGAATATGAACGCGGTGAAAACTCTCCGGGCAGCGTACTGATGAAGCGCATGCAAAGCGTGGCCTATGACTGGCACAACTATGGCAACTCCACCATCGGCAACCGCAGCGATATAGAAAACGTCAAAATTGAAAACCTGCAGGCTTTTTATCGTCAGTACTACCAGCCAGATAACGCAGTCTTGCTGGTCGCAGGTAAATTCGACACCGCAAAAGTCTTGCAATGGATAGATGGCGCCTTCAGCAAAATCCCTAAACCTAAACGCAGCCTACCACAACTGTGGACCGTAGAGCCAACCCAGGATGGCGAACGCAATGTGATCGTACGCCGCAAAGGCGATGTGCAGTTTGTCATGATAGGCTACAAAGTACCGTCCGGCCTGCATCCTGACCGCGATGCGCTGAGCTTTGCCGGTAGCGTGCTGACCAGCGCACCGCATGGCCGTTTGCATAAGCAACTGGTGGAAACCGGCAAAGTGGTGCAGGTATTTTCGAATGCAGTCGGTCAGGTTGATCCTGGTTTGTCCATCATCGGCGCAGTAGTGAAAAAGGGCGAATCGGTGGATGCCGCGCGCGATGCCTTGTTAGCTGCAATAGAAGACTTCAAAAAGACGCCACCCACCAAGGAAGAAATCGACCGCATCAAACGCGATACGCATAATTTTTTCGAGAAGATGCTGAACAATCACGAGTCCATCGGTATCAGCATGTCAGAATATATTGCGATGGGTGACTGGCGTTACTTATTCAAAGACCGCGATGAGGTCGATGCCATCACACCGGAACAGGTGAATGAAGTCGCCAAACGCTACCTGGTGCGTGACAACCGTACAGTCGGTATGTTCATTCCGGAAGATACGCCACAACGCGCTGATATCCCGGCTGCGCCCAGCATGGCGGAGGTGATGAAAGACTTCAAACCCAAAGCCTCGGTGCTGAGTGGTGAAGCCTTCGATCCGGCACCGGCGAATATCGATAAGCGCACAGAAATCACCCAGATCGGTAATCTGCAAGTCGCTTTACTGCCTAAGAAAAACCGTGGTGAAGCCGTCAATGTCTCGCTGAATCTGCACTGGGGTGATGAAAAGAGCCTGTTCGGTAAGAGCACCGTCTCCAGTCTGGCTGGCAGCCTGCTGATGACCGGCACCAGCAAATACAGCCGCGCCCAGCTGGCAGATGAAATGTCTAAGTTGAAAATGAGCGGCGGCCTGTACTCCTTCCAGACCACGAAAGAACATCTGCCAGCCGCATTAGAACTGGTCTCGCACGTGTTACGAGAAGCGAATTTCCCAGAAAGTGAATTTATCCAGTTGCGGGACCGCGCCATCGTCGGACTGGAAGCCTCACGCAATGAACCCGGTTCTATCGTGAACCGCGAATTAAGCCAGCATTTCAACAGTTATCCGAAAGGTGACTTCCGTGCCGCGAAAACACTGGATGAAAGTCTGGCTGACATCCGCGCCGTCAAACTGGCAGATATCAAAGCCTATCACGCAGACTTTTACGGTGCATCTAAAGGCGAGATCGCAATTGTCGGTGACATGGATGTAGCGGCAGCCAAAGCCGCAATTGCCAAAGCCTTCAATGGCTGGAACAGCAAAGCGCCCTACACCCGCATGGTCAGCAAGCGGAATGATCCGGCTGTCGTTCGCAAAACCTTCCATACACCGGATAAAGAAAACGGGGTTTACTCGAGCGCCATGACGATAGCTATGCGCGAAGATGACGCCGATTATCCAGCCCTGCGCGTAGCGAACTACATCTTCGGAGGCGCCGGTATGAATTCACGCATCATGGAGCGCATCCGTCAGAAAGATGGTCTGTCCTATGGTGGTGGTTCCAGCTTATCGGTCGGTGAAATCGACCCGGTTGGCAGTTTCGCGATCTCTGCTACAGCAGCGCCACAGAATCTGGAGAAGCTGGAAATAGCGATACAAGAGGAACTGAAGCGTGCCCTGAAAGATGGTTTCACTGCCGAAGAACTGGCGAAAGCGAAATCCGGCATGCTGCAGCAACGCGCACAAGGCCGCACCACAGACGGCGCATTGACAGCAGGGTGGACCAATCACCTTGAACTCAAACGCAACTGGGCATGGTCGCAGGCGATGGATGACAAAATCAAAAATTTGACGCTGGAACAAGTCAATGCAGCCTTCCGTCAATACGTCAACCCAGCCCGCATGAGCACCTTTATCGCGGCTGATGAAGTAAAGGCAAAAGCTGCGCAGGCTGCTGCCGTACCAGCCAAGTGATGAAGTCAATTCGCTTGCCTGGTTTTACTTAGGTATGCGCAACTGTCAGGCACCAGCTGCAAGCGGTGCCTGATTTTTTATTGCCCGGATAAAGCTGCTAAAGCTGCTAAAGCTGCATGTTGGTACCGGCAACAGCCATCTTATCTTACTTGTGTTTTACCTCTGTCCTCAAACCATGATGCGCACACTCCTGATTGCACTGTTCACATGCTACACCCTGGCCGCGCCAGTCACACCAGCGCAGGCTGCCAGCAACCCGCCGCTGATCGCCAGCGCAGAAGGTATTTCCGAATACCGCCTGCCGAATGGCTTACGGGTATTGCTGATGCCGGACAGTAGTAAAAATACCGTCACGATCAATATGACTTATCTGGTCGGCTCCCGCCACGAGAACGCGGGGCAATCGGGTTATGCACATTTGCTCGAACATATGCTGTACAAAAGCAGCCAGCAATTCCCAAAAATCGCTGAGGAAATCAGCCGGCGCGGTGGCCGCTGGAATGGAACTACCACCGATGACCGTACCAATTTTTTTGAAATCATTCCTGCTTCAGAGACAGAGCTGGACTGGATGCTGGCAATGGAAGCCGACCGTATGCGCAATGTGCGCTTTAGCGCAGATGAACTGCGGCGCGAAGTCACGATAGTCAAAAACGAGCTGGAACTACGCGAAGGAAATCCGTATAACAGCCTGATGCATCAGGTGAAGTCGGTCGCATTTGACTGGCATGGCTATGGCCATATCGCGATCGGCGAACGCAGTGATCTGAATGCGGCGCGAACCGGTGAGCTGGAACAGTTTTACCAGCGTTACTACCGCCCGGACAATGCAGTCTTGCTGGTGGCAGGACAATTCCAACCTGAGCAGGTATTAAGCAGTGTTCAAAAATACTTTGGCAACATACCGAAACCGACGCAGTCACTGCCGCTGATCGCAACGGTAGAGCCGGGTTCGCTGGGCGAACGTAGCGTCATCGTGCGTAAGCCTGCGAATTTCAGCGCGGCAATCGAGGCTTACCATGTTCCTTCCGCGCTGCACCCGGATTTTGCGGCAATTAAATTTGCGGCGACCGTACTGTCGTCTGAACGCGAACAGCGCGATGCCGATCAATCGGTACACCGCTTATCGCACAGTATGTACAGCCTGAGTCCGGGTATGCGTGACAGTGGTCTGATTTATTTCATGACACGCCAACAATCAGCGAAGCAAATTGAAGATCAAAGCAAACTGATGCAAAAAGCCATAGATCAGTTTCCGCAACGCCTGATGAGTGAGCAGGATCTGCGTTTCTTCAAAGCGCAATTTGCCGCTACCTATACCCATACACTGGATGATCCGGAAGCGCTGGCGATACGTCTGTCCGAATATATTGCACTGGGTGACTGGCGCATGTTTTTTGTTGAGAAAGCCAGAATCGCTGCGCTGACAGCCGAACAGGTGCAGGCGGCTGCCAAAAAATATCTGAAAAAAAATAACCGCATTTCCGGCCTGCTGTACGCTGAGCCAAACCAGCCGGTGGAGATACCCGCAGCGCCAGATGTGAATGACATCCTGAAGCAATTCAAACATGTGGATGAATACGCACCGGTCAGCGGCTTTGATGCGTCTTACGATAATCTGATGGCGCAATCTCAGCGCATCAAGATAGGGAATATCGAGGTCGTGCTACTGCCCAAACCCAGCCGTGGGCAAGTCGTGACAGTAGATTTACGTCTGCACTGGGGCACGCTGCAATCCATGCATGAAAAAAAATGGCTGGAATATTTTACCGATCAGGCTTTGCTTAACGGCGCTGGTCAATACGGTAAAGAAAGCCTGGAAGCAGAACGTGCGCGTTTGCATATGCAAGGCAGCGTCAGGCATTTTTCCACCACCAGAAGCGATTTGCGCGAAGCACTGAGTCTGATGATGCTGAATCTGAAGCAACCCAGCTTTGGACAAGCCATGGACATCGTTTCCAGACATCGCGTCTCGCTGGATCTCGAACGGAAAACACCCCTACGCAAAATAGAAGACCGCTATGCCCAGCACTTCAACACTTACCCGACCAGTGATCCGCGCCGGCTGGAAACCAGCCAGCAGAGTATCTCTGAAATGAATGCGATCAGGATGTCTGACTTCTTTGAATTTCATAAAAATTTTTACGGCGCCAGCAGCGGTCATCTGGTGATCGTCGGCGATTTTGAACCGCAAGATGTGCTGGCCAGCCTGACGCCGGAATTCAGTGGATGGGAAAGTAAATCGCCTTATGCCGAAATTCATCAGCAAGCGCCGGAGCGCCCTGCGATGACAGCCAACATCGATACGCCGGGTGAGAGCAGTGCCTATTTTTATGGTCGCCGCTATCTGCCGGTCGGAAAAGCACATCCGGATTTCCCGGCACTGGTGGTGATCAACTATTTACTCGGGCAAGCCGGACTGGAATCCCGTCTGATGCAAAGACTGCGTCAGCAGGAGGGCTGGAGTTACAGCGTGCAGTCACAATTTTCTGCAGACCAGACTGATCCCTATGCACGCTGGGATATAGTCGCCAGCAGTGCACCGGAAAACTTGCTGAAACTGCGGCAGGCAGTCACTGAAGTGCTGCAGAATGTCCAGCAAAAAGGTTTTCTGGAAGCGGAGCTGAAAAAGGCGAAGCTGAATATCGCACGCGCTGATGCACAGCACCGGCAAAATAATCAGCAACTGGCTGATATGTGGAATGCAGCCCTGCATGAAGGCCAGGATCTGCGCATATTTCAGCGTTTGGAAGCGTCAATACAGGCACTGACACTGGAACACATCAACCAGATAGCAAAAAAATATGTGCAGCCTGAGAGCTGGAGCGTAGTGATGACGGCCGATGCGGCAAAAGCCGGCAACACGGCTGCCACCAAATAAGTGGCTGGCTTCTGGATTGAGTGCGTGACTGAATCAGTGACAGTCAGGCCTCAGCTTCGGTGCGGCACCGCGATTGCATCATTCCGGGACTGGTTAAGACAGCGTTCTATTTATATTTTTTCTCTATCGTCGCATTGCTGCCGTCGCGGTCCATTTCTTTCAGTATCTGATTGAAATGATCTACCTTTTCCTGCGCCATGCCAGGATGGCAGGCCAGATACATCTCGGTCTGATTAAACTGGAATAAGGGGACGATTTGCTGAAGCAGTCCCTGCTGTTTCAGAATAGATAGTCCCACCAACTCACCGGTAGCCCAGTAATCAAAGCGCCGGTACAGTAATTTACGCGGATTATCGGTGTCATAACTGGCCAGATCAACTTTGTAAGAGCGGGTGGCCAGATATTCAGCTACCGCATCATTGCGATAACCACCCAGCGTATAAGTACGCAGTTCTTCCAGCGTCTTTGGATGGCGGGTATCGTCAGCGCGCGCGAAAATCGTCCAGTTATTTTTGACCAGCGGGCCTACCCATTTAAACAAGGCTTCGCGTTCAGCGGTGCGGGTGGTAGAGAATACGCAAGTATCAGGATCACGCTGTCCCATCTGATAAGCACGCGACCAGGGCAATAAACGTAAACTGTATTTTTCTCCGGCACGTTGCATCAGTTGCCGCACTTTGTCCGTTGCAATTCCTGAAATATCCGTGCTGCCACTCTGCTGCATGTTGAAGGGCGGGTAATCCTCAGTCACCAGCGTGAGCTGCGTCATGGCCGGGACAGGGGACTGTGCCTGTGCCTGTGCCTGTGCCTGTGCCTGTGCCTGCGTCTGTGCTTGCACCTGAACCATCGTCATGACAGACATGGCCCATGTCGCGATCAGGCACAGACAGGGTTTGCGCACGTTTTCACCTTTCGATTAGTCAGCGTGTATGTACAAAGCTTACTAAATTTCAATTTAGAAACAAGTGCTGCGTAGAAAATATTAACAATGTTCACATTGTGACGGATAACAGCAACAAAATCCGCCGCGGCTGTTCAGCCTTTCCAGGTACGCTGCAAGCCGGTATCTGCATGTATCCAGCCACCATTGGCGCTGGCCCGGTAATAGAAACCGACACCGCCCTGACGGAAGCTTTTGACCAGACCGCCCAATACCTCTTCATGCAAATTGCCAATCCGGATATCGGCGGCCTTACCGTCCATATGTAAGGATTTACGTGCGGCCGGCACACCTTGTTCGATCAGGTGCTTATTCGATTCCGGGGTGCGGTAGCCGGACAGGATTTCCAGCGGCCGGGTCAGGCCAAACCGGGCGACATAAGCCTGGGTAGCCCACAGGGTTTCCAGCAGTTTCGGATCGATAGGTGCAGTTTTTTTTCCGTGAACATCACGCAGGATATGGCACAACTCCTGATAAGCGGAATCCAGCATTTCGCCATCTTTCCAGTACAGCAGACGACTGCGTTCGCCCGATGCAGGCCGGATAAAGTCTATCGTACGTGGTTTAACCCAGAAATCCAGGTCCAGGGTCTGAGCATCAAACAGATCTGGCGGAGGTTCCAGAGCACTGCTTTTTTCAATGGGGGCATCGGCAGCAAAGACACGGTTCACGGTCAGGCCGGCAGCTGTCAGGATCAGGCTTTGTTTGAGCAGTTGGCGTCTGGTCGGCATAGAAAATCAGGGTAGGAAAATGTGAGCACAGTATACACATTATGGCGCCAGATTTCAGAATACCCAAGCTGGGTCCGAATAAAGATGACCATACCATTTTGCCGCTGACACTGCGATTTACGCAATCTGTCGCAAAGCCACTGCGAAAATCTGGCGAACCCGACTACACTGGCGACTCATTGATCATTTCTCAATATCTATCATGCTCAAAACCCTGACCCTGAGTAGTCTGTTCGTTCTGGCGCTGAGCGCCTGCGAAGTCAAAGTGAATGGCGTTGACATCAAAGCGAATGGAAAAACCACCACGCAACGCGTAGAAGTCGCCGATTTCGACAGCGTAGAAAACGAGAGTTTTTTTGATGTTGTGATCACTCAGGGTCAGAAGAGCCCAGTCGAGATCACGGGCGATGAAAAACTGGTACCTGAAATTATCGCGGTCGTGGAAAATAAGCGTCTGATCATCCGCACCAAGAGCAAGTCTTACCGCATGAGCTGGACCAACCGGCCAGGAACCGTTTCAGTCAGTACCCCGGTATTGCTGAGTCTGCTGCAATCCGGTTCGGGCGACATCGAAGTACGTTCACTCAATAACGAGCAATTCACGCTGGAACACCATGGCTCGGGCGATGTGAAGGTGTCCGGTAAAACCGGCAAGCTGAAAATCACTTCAGCCGGCAGCGGCGATCTGCAGCTGGAAATGCTACGCGCCGGGGCGACTGAACTCGATCTGAATGGCTCGGGTTCGGTCAGTCTGGCAACCGTCGCGGGTGAATTCAATGCGCGCCATAGCAGCAGCGGCGATCTGCACGTCAGCGACTTGCAAAGCGTGCCGGTCAAGCTCAGCCATTCGGGTTCAGGCAACGTCGAATTACGTGGCCCAGTCAACGGGCTGCAACTGGAGCACTCCGGCTCCGGCGATGTCGAAATCTCTGGTTTACGCAGTAAAAATGCCGAGTTGCAATTACACGGCTCAGGCGAATTGCGTCTGCGTGGCGAAGTCGATGACTTAAAAATGGTACTCAAAGGCTCTGGTGACGTGGATATCGACCAGCTGAAAACCGGCAGTATGCATCTGATCAATCAAGGCCCGGCCAATATCCGTGTGGGTGGCGTGCAACAAACATTACAAGCAGAGCTCAGCGGCTCCGGCGACCTCGAAGCGGATTTTTCGTCTGACGCCCAGATCGATCTGACCATGCGCGGTGCCGGCAAAGTCAATCTGCAGGGCAAAGCCAAATCCCTGCGCGCACAAATCAGTGGCTCCGGTGACCTCGAGGCGGAAGCGTTGCTGCTGGAAACCGCACGTGTGCAAGTGACCGGTCCCAGCCAGGCTGTGGTCAACGTGAAGAAAGCCGGTGGCTCGCGTCAGGTCAAAATTGACAGAAGCGGCGTGCTGGACTGAGCAAAGCTTACAGCGACAAATGTGATGCCATACAGACACGCTTAGTGAGCGGTCTGGCATCGGTGATATGCAACATACTGTCAAAAGTAGAGTAAGAAATCTGAATTCACAGAAAAAAGTCAGCTAAGATGCAAAAAGCTGACTTTTTCCATACTGGTAGCCGGCCTGGTGTGGACAGTCAAACTCTTGCCTACTGTTGATGATGTCTATTTTCAGAAATATTCCGGCATTGCGCCGCCTCTTGTACTGGAGCCTGGTCTGCAGCCTTGCTCTGACATCCCAGATCAGCCGGGCCGGAAGTCCTGCGGAATTTCTGACTTTGCTGGTCAGCGAAGAAACCGACGCGTATGGCAAAGTTATTCCGCTTTCCGAGCAAAATATCCAGCTGTTTCGCAGTCTGAGTAAGGAAATGCAGGTACAGCTGATCGTGCAACGCTATCCCTGGAAACGCGCGCTGGAGAAAGCTTATCAGGGCGAAGGTATGATATTTGGAATTTCTCCGACGGCCGAAAGGCGTAGCAAACTGGACTTTTCCCAGGTGGTCTACACCGAGCGGGTATACCTGATCACTCGCTGTCAAAGTAACTTTCGCTACGAAAAACTGCCGGATTTAGAAAATAAGCGCATCGGTGTAGTACGCGGCACCAGCTATGGTGAAGCGGTGGACCAACAAATGGGCAAACTGTTTCAGGTCGAGCAGGATACCAGCCGTCTCTCAGGGCGTATGACGAAATTGCTACAAGGCCGGATGGATGGTTTTTTTCACTACAGTTACCTGAATCCTTCTCCATTGGAACTGACTATCAATCAGCAGTATTTCTCAGAAATTCAAGGTCAGGCCAGCCAGTCAGGCAAATTGTTCTGCGTCCAGCCCAAAGCCATCTCCAGTGTGGATATCCATTTTGCGATACGCAATGACATCAATCAGGGCCGCTTACACAAACTGGATGCAGCCCTGATCAAACTCAAACAAAGCGAAGCATTCCAGAAAATGTTCAGCCAGTGAGGCGTGTTCAGCCGAGGTTCAGCTGTGCTCAAGCTTAGTCAGTCCTGCTCAGGCCTGACGGCGGATGCCAAAATCATGCTGTAATACCAGACGGGTGCTTGCTATCAGACTATTCAAGCCCAGCACTAAAGGCAGCAGATGTTCCGCTGCAATCAGCCAGACCTGTCCGCGTGGCGGCTGCACGCCAGTGATCGCACTCAGTACCGGCACCGCCCAGGCCGCTTCAGGCAACACATCGAGCAGGATATCGCCATCGCTATTGGTATGCAAATACAGCTCACCACCATGCAGTAAAGTAAAACATACTCCCTGCCCCTGCGAATGCTGTTGCGCTGGTATCAGCTGCTGCAGCTCACGGTTATACAAATCCAGCCAGGCTTCCGCCTCATGGATATCTTCCAGCACGACCCAGGGCAGGTCAGGATAGCGCTTCACTTCCGTTTTCATTCCATCTACTTTGCAAGTATGACCGGCGCGCGGTCGTTGAGAGACTAAGCATACCCGGCGGACTCAGATGTGCCACCGGGACGCAGATTGTAATGGATGGCGGCATGCTTGGGGTAAGGCTGAACTGGCGCTGCTAACCGTGGCACCATCTCTTGGGCCAGGATCAGACAGGTTTCCCGTTGTTGCAGGTGTACACTGCACAGTTTCAACTACTTCACTATCATACATGCTGCCGCCAGATTTCATGATACTCAGGATAGTGTCCATGACGTCTGGCTTCCCCCAGATTTTTTTGTAGTGACATCAACGGAGACTCAACATGAAATTACAACTGTCGCTGATCGCCTTACTTTCAGTCGCTGCTGCCAGCGTCAACGCGAGTACGGATATCAGCCTGAATATCGTCGATGAAAAAGGAGCAGGTGCCGCCATAGGCAGTATCTCTGCGGTCGATACCAAATACGGACTGGTGCTGACACCTGCATTGCGTGGACTCGCACCTGGCCTGCATGGTTTTCATATCCATCAAAATCCTAACTGCGACACCAAAGAAAAAGACGGCAAGCTGGTTCCTGCACTCGGCGCCGGTGGCCATCTGGACCCGGCAGGCAGCAATAAGCATGGTGAGCCTTGGGGCGATGGGCATTTGGGCGATCTGCCACCACTATTCGTCGATGCCGCTGGCAATGCAACGCAGCCAGTGCTGGCGCCACGCCTGAAACTTGCCGATCTGGCCGGGCGCTCAATCATGGTACATGCCGGTGGTGACAACCATTCTGATCATCCGGCACCATTGGGCGGTGGCGGTGCACGCGTCGCTTGCGGCATCGTGAAGTAAGCCTGCACTAAGATTCAGCATGACGTGCGGGCCGCAGCCACGAATGGCAAGGGCCTGCACACCCGCTTTAACTCACCTGACTATGTCTGTGATGTACTTGCCAGCACAGTGCGGTAATGCTTCAGGCGTACTGACCACCTGCTATTACGGAGAACTTTTATGCCCAAATCCCAGAATACTGTGCAAATCCAGTGGCTCAGCGAGGTGGAAGAACATGATTATCCGGCTGCAGAGTCTTATCTCAGCATTATCTACGCAGAGGACAAAGTCAGTGAATTGGTTGCGAAACTGAGAGATGCCGCCATCGTCAAATTCAAAGCTAAAGATATTTTCAGAGCCTCACAATTATCTTTGCTCGGTATCAGTAATTCGCATGTAGAAAAAGACAGAAAAAAGATCAGAAAAGGCGACAGCCTGTCACCTTTACTGTTGGTCAGAGATGAAGTGAATGCCAAGGTCATCATCGCTGATGGCTATCACCGGCTTTGTGCTGTGTATGGATTTGATGAGGATGAACTCATCCACTGCAAAATTGTGTGAGGCCTTACCAACAGCATCCAATACGGAAACTTCGTTATTGTATTTAAAAATTTTTTGTGGCGATACGCTTAGCTGCGCATGCGGCCTTTTGCTATGAAACGCCAGGTAATTTTCCTGGTGCAGACAAGTTTCTTAATCACATCGCAGTGGCAAACTACAAGACTGACCATACAAATTCCCGTCAGTTCAGGAATGATGATGAGGTGAATGTAATTGCATCATTTGCATCATTATGTTAATGTTGCCAGCTTAATTCGTATCCGCCTTAGCCGGTTTTTCTGGAGTAACCATAGAGATGAAGTTTGCTATTTCCCTGTTGAGCTTTGGTGTATTGCTGGTCGCGTTGCCGGCATTGGGCAATATGTACAACAATCATGAATTCACCAATCTGGTCGCAGTGATTGCAGCCACCAATACCACAGTCAATCCGCCTGAACCATCCATCCTTTGGTACGCCATCTCAGCAGGCACAGGCGCCATCCTGATCACCGTCGGCATCCTCGTTGGCTACTTAAAAGAATTCCCCAAAAAAGCAAGCGCTTAAACATCAACAAACTGTGCGTTGTTCAGGACGCACAGAATCAGACAAGTGCATGAAGTAAGAGCCTGCATACAAACATTTGATCTATGCGGCAGTGGAAACGACAGGCGTTTTGTTGTGCTACAAGCATCATTATGCTAATGTCAGTTTTGTCTTGGTAAATCAAGTCAGGATTCTTGATGTCTTGCTGCCCGCACTGTCAGAGGTCTCTCAATTTTGTGGATGTACGCAGAAAAGTACTGCGGGCTGGAGTAGCTTGGTCTCCGCCTGTTCTGTCACAGCCACTATGCCCTTTCTGTGACGGTGCGGTCAGGCCGCGAAGGCGCTTACTAAGCCGAACCATCCTTTTCTTTGGCACACTTATTTCGCTTCCTAGCGGTATATTGCTGGCAGTTTCATTGCCAAAGTCGGTGACACTGACGCTTGGTTTCGAGCTTATTGCAGTGGCCGGTCCAGTAATCGCTACCTTAGCCACTTTATGGTGCGCTAAAGCGATTATTCACTATGAAAAGTCAGATTCCTGACATGGCAGCCGGTCTGAGCGCCATGATGTTGTTTGACCTGCGCACCAGCGCAGTTGAACGGCGAGTTCTCGAGTTCTCGAGTTCGCGATTTCGCCATGTCAACATTCTGCACCAGCCCAACTCTGAACATCACAGCCGCCTATGAACATCTCCGACTTCAGCTTTGATCATGGAATATTCGCGCTGATACTGATTACGCCGCTCTTTCTGAAGCACTGGATCAGTGTAAGAAAAGCAAAGCTCACTAAACAGGCGCAAGATCGACTTGTCGATTCTTTAGTACGTGAAGGCTTCAATAACTGGTATCGCGTCTACGTCGCAAGAGCGTCGCATTTCTCAAAATCGCATACCTTGATTGAATTCGAAGCCAGGGGCGTATTAGTCAACTTGCAGGATCAGGTTCGCCTGATCGCAGAATTCCCTTCGGGTGAATGCCTGGACAAAACCTATCCGAAAGAGAATCTGAGACTACGCTGGATAGGCAAGAAGTGGCCTGCCAGTTCGAGCTTAGCATGGATAGCGATTGGATCAGATGAAGACAAACTGATGCTTTCCGCAGATGCCGCTTCTAATGCCTTACAGTCGAGCGAGGCGACAGCGGATATGTGCCTGAGAATAGACACAGAATTTCGTTTACCCGACAACGCCAGATCAGAATTCGCATTAGAGAAAAACCCCGTCTCGCTGACTGTTGTTTTAGCGTTTTTCCTGCTGCTGACATTTGCACTTGTTGATGGAATAGCTCTTAACAAATACAAATTGCTGGCGACCGCCTCAATGCAATTTGGGTTCCCGATTTTAGGCTTACCGGCACTCATGCTTTGTGTATTTCCAGTTTACCGCTTGCTCGCAAGAGCCAAAGTTCCGGTGAAAGAATCTCTGACCTTATCGTTGCTGGTAAGCATAGCGCTCTGTCTGGCTTACGTTCCAGCCATCAAGAGAATAGATCAACTTCTTTCTGACACTGGCTTCCAATCGTTCGCATATCGGCTTGAGAAAAAAGCGTCACTGGAACCCCTGTCCTCTGGACCGCCGACGATTGATTACGCGGGCAGAAAAGAATACTGGGCCCAATTTGATGAAGGCTCGGTTCACCATTTTGACCTGGTGCATGGACCACTGGGGCTCTGGCAGTTAGACCACTCTGAGACAGACCAAAAAATGCGACAGTTCTATGAGGGACGAAGGAAAAATAAAAAGTGATTGGTATGTTAGCTTCTTATTTTCAATCTAAAACAAGTGAGAGCGATCACAACCGCCAACGCAAGGCGCGCGCATAATGCGGTGTACGCGCTAAAGGGTATCCTCACTGATTCCATGCCTGAGGATCTCAGCTTAGGCATCTATACCGACCACGATGAAAAAATCAGACTTTGCGGTAAATTCGAGTGGCGGTTTACTTAATCTGCCTCACCTGCACCCCACGTTGCCGCAGTAAATCGGTCAGGCTGTTTTTGCCGGACAGGTGGCCGGCGCCGACTACGATGAACAGGCGTTTTCCGTTGTCCATCATGCTCAGGATTTTTTCGACCATGGGCAGGTTTCTGTCGTCGAGCAAGGCCTTCATGGTTTTGCGTGAGCCTTCGTCTTTATTCGCGATGTCTTCCATGATGCTGGCCAGGGTCTCGGCGTCGCCGCGCTTCCAGGCATCGATCATGAACTGAGTATCGCGTAAGGCTTCGCCGTTTTTCATGGCGCTCAGGGTTTGTGCCAGCATGGCATCGCCTTCTTCATCGCTGAGTCCGCCGAGTACCTGCGCCTGAAATTCCATGCTCTCCAGTTCGACTACGGTTTTCTTGTCTTTTTTGGCGCGCTCGATGAAATGCAAATCCACGCCCAGACGCGGGTCATAGCCGAGTTGAGAAAACACACCCATCATCAGGCCAGTCGCAACGATGGCGGGCTTCAGTGGCTGGAACTGAGCCGAGGCGGCGCCTACGGTTTTACGCAAGTCTTCCCAAGTCGATTTTTGCAGATGGTTTTCCAGTTTGTCGCCACCGCTGTACATCAGCAAAGGCATAGCTTTCAGATTGGCCTGGGCATCACTGCTATCGACTTCCACGGCCAGGGTATCCGCTTGCTGATAGGCTTGCTGCACCGCTTCGGGAAAAGGATAAAAGCTTTTTTTAGCCAGATGTACCGAGCCAAACAGATAGGCGGTTTGCCCACCTTGAACGACTTCCCATAACACGCCCTTGGCCGGGCTTTCCGGTGTGCGGCTGGCGCCTTCAGCCAGCACACTGCCAGCGATCAGCAGGCTGCCACAGACGGCAGCCAGACCTTGTGATAAGCGACGCAGTAATGGAAGGGTTGGGATCATGGTTTTATCTGTTTGAGTGTATGGTTCAATTGCTGCTGCTTACAGCGGATTCGTATCCTTGGGCTGGCTGAGCAAGGCTTTGAGATTCGCCAGTCTTTCTTTAGGCGTGAGTATCTCGTCTTCTTTGGGTGGGGCATCGCCCTCATCCAGTTTCATTTCTTTGATAAAGCGTGAAGGATCACAATGTACCGGCGCACCGGCACGTTTGCGCTTTTTGCACCAGGTCACATGCAGACTGCGCTGGGCGCGTGTGATGCCGACATACATCAGCCTGCGCTCTTCTTCTATGCGCGCCGCCAGGGTTTCTATCGGTGCGTCGCTATCGCCTTTATGCGGCAGTATGCCTTCTTCCACACCGACCAGAAACACATGCGGATATTCCAGTCCCTTGGAGGCATGCAGGGTGGACATGCGCACCGCGTCCGGTTCTTCGTCTTTGCCTTCCATCATACTCATGAGCGCGACCATCTGGGTCAGGTCAAGCAGACTACGGTGATCGTCGGTGCCGTCTTTACCGCCACTGCCCTTGGTTTTCAGCCACTGGGTAAAGTCGAGTACGTTCTGCCACTTGTTTTGCGCGGCGCGGTCATCGAAGCTGTCGTACAGATAGGCTTCGTAATTAATTTCTTTCATCAGGTCATCCAGCAATTGCTCGGCATGGCCTTCGCGATGGGCATGGGCCTCGACCTGATTGATGAAGGTGCAGAATTCGCGCAGCGGACGCAACTGGCGATCGGTCAGTTTCGCTTCTATGCCACCTTTGAACACGGCATTAAACAGCGAGCACTGCCATTGTCCGGCAAACGCGCCCAGCACTTCCAGCGTGGCCTGACCGACGCCACGCTTAGGCGTCGTGATAGCGCGGATGAAGGCAGGATCATCGTCTTCATTCGCGATCAGACGCAGATAAGCAATGATGTCCTTAATTTCAGCGCGGTCGAAAAAACTCTGACCACCGGAGATGGTGTAAGGAATACGTTCGCGTCGCAAAGCCTGTTCAATCACACGCGCCTGATGGTTGCCACGATACAGAATCGCGTAATCAGAAAATTTGGCGCGCCGCTCGAAACGGTGCGCCGACAGCATGATCGCAACCTGCTCAGCTTCTTGTTCATCATCGGCCATGCCCAGCACTTTGATGGGATCGCCTAAGCCATGTTCTGACCACAGGGATTTTTCAAACAGTTTGGGATTATTGCCGATCACCGCATTGGCAGCCTGCAGAATGCGGGTGGTGGAACGGTAGTTTTGTTCCAGCTTGATGATTTCCAGATTCGGAAAATCGACTTGCAGGGTTTTCAGGTTTTCTATGGTGGCACCGCGCCAGGCGTAAATCGCCTGATCATCGTCCCCCACCGCAGTAAACATGGGCTTCTTACCTATGCCTGTCACCAGCAGTTTGACCAGTTCGTACTGGCAGGTATTGGTATCCTGGTATTCATCCACCAGCAAATAGCGCAGGCGGCGCTGCCATTTATCGCGCACCGCTTCATTGTGGCGGAACAGCTCGACTGGCAAGCGTATCAGGTCATCAAAATCCACTGCCTGATAGGCCGACAGGGTGGCGACATAGCTGGCGTAAATCCGCGCCGCCGTTGCTTCATCCTCGTCTTTGGCCTGCTGCAGCGCCAGCTCAGGCGTGATCAGCGCATTTTTCCAGAGCGACATGGCGGTCTGGATGCGGCGTATCAATTGCTTATCGGTGGTGATCGCCAAATCCTGTACCAGTGAAAAGCAGTCATCGCTGTCCATAATCGAAAAGCGGTCTTTCAAACCCAGCGCCTGCGCTTCCTGACGCAGGATTTTGACACCCAGCGAGTGAAAGGTGGATACCGTCAATTGCCGCGCCTGGCGTGGCTCTGCCAGCAGTTTGCCTATCCTTTCCTGCATTTCCAGCGCGGCCTTGTTGGTAAAGGTCAGCGCAGCGATGTGTTTTGGGTCGTAACCGTGTAATTCAATCAGGTTCACGATTTTTTGGGTAATCACGCGGGTCTTGCCGGAGCCGGCTCCGGCCAGCACCAGACATGGGCCGTCCATGTAGTTGACTGCATTGCGCTGGGGGGCATTTAATCCGTGTGACATAACTCGCTCTTCTGGTTGAGCGACGTATTCTAGCCCAGAGCGGGAACTCTTATCGAAATTCCGCTACTAAGCTGCGCAAGAGCGCTCAATCAGCCAGACAATACAAAAAACAGCCACGCAACTGGTGGCAACAAAGGGGGAATGACATGAATCAGCAATATCAGGCCGGCCGTCGCCGTGTGATCGCAGGTCTGCTCAGTATGCTGGGCGGTATCAGCGCCAGTCCGCTGCTAAGAGCGACGGAATCCACAGCCAATGCTGTTCCAGCCAGACTCAGCGAAGCAGAGATGCAAACTGCAGCATGGATACGCGAGCATGCACTCAGCGATAACCGCAGCTATGAAATTCTGGAGAGCCTGACTACCGAAGTTGGTGCACGCCTGGCTGGCAGCGAAGCCGATCTGCGTGCAGTGGCCTGGGCCGAAGCAAAAATGCGTGCGCTGGGCTTGGACAAAGTCTGGAAAGAGCCGGTGCAGTATCCGGTCTGGCAGCGGCTGTCGGAACAAGCCAGTGTCATCAGCCCCTACCCACACCGCTTACAGGTCACTGCACTGGGCCACAGCGTATCGACCCCGGCTGGCGGGGTGCAGGCCGACATCGTACACGTCGCCAGCCTGCAAGACTTAAAAAATACTGATGCTGCCAAGGTGCGCGGCAAGATCGTGTTCATCGACCACAAATTGAAGAAATCGACAGACTATGGCGAGGTTGCTGCGGGCCGTTCGCGCGGTGCGTCGGAAGCAGCGCGCAAAGGTGCGTTGGCTCTGGTGATACGCTCAGTCGGCACCGACAGCCACCGGCTGCCGCATACCGGCGTGATGCATTACGATGAAGATGCACCACGCATCGCGGCCGCCGCGATCTCGAATCCGGATGCCGATCTGTTAGTACGCATGCTGAAGCGTGGCGAGCCGGTGCGGCTGGATTTGCGCATACAGACTGCGATGGAGGGCAACTTCACTTCGTATAACGTGATCGGTGAATTGCGCGGCAGCGAACAGCCGGATGACTATGTGCTGATCGGTGGACACCTGGATTCCTGGGATCTGGGTACCGGCGCAGTCGATGATGGTGCAGGCTGCGCCATCACGCTGGGTGCGGCGGAGTTTTTACGCCGTCATCAGTTGCGTCCACGCCGCAGCATACGCGTGGTGCTATATGCCAATGAAGAGCAGGGCCTGATCGGCGGCCGCGCTTACCATGCCGCGCATCGCCATGAGATCAGCCGCATCCAGGCTGCCTCGGAAGCCGATTCGGGTCAGGGACCAGTCAAAACACTGCGTTCCGATGTCGTCCCTGCTGCACTGGTGGTGGTCGGCCAGATGCAGCAAGTACTGACTGGACTGGGCGTCAGCGCCGGTGGCAATCAGGCCCATCCGGGACCGGATATGGGCGTGCTGCGCGAAGCCGGTGCAGCCAGCTTCAGTCTGGATATGCAGGCTGATGATTACTTCGATGTGCATCATACGGCCGACGATACCTTCGATAAAATCGAACCTGTACGCATACGCCAGTCCTGCGCTGCGTTTGCGGTGTTTGCCTGGATGGCGGCGCAATCGCCAGTGGATTTCGGTTCCGGTGATGAGTTAATTCAGGGCCGAAAAAACCGCACTGCAGGCTGAACCAGGGTTTGCATCACAGTTTGCATAAGAATTTGTACAGTGCCCTGAAGCGATACGCTGTGCCTGGCTTCAGGCACAGCGCAAGGTACAGCAGCGCAAACTCCGGTAAACTATGCCCAACTTGAAAGGGCAACCCATGAAATTTGAACATCTGATCGAAATCAACGATCTGCTCAACCCCCTCGCTTACTTCATCACGCGCGAACAATTGTGGCGCGGACTGATATTGCGCGCCGAAGCGCCAAAAATGTTTGTTCCTTATCTGGATGAAGCGCTGATCGCAGAACGCACCGAAGTCAGCATGCAACGCACACTGAAATACGGTGCGCTGGAAGTGCGCGATACCGTGACTTTCGAGCATCAGCAACATGTGCATTACGCGGTACCGGCACAAGGTGAAATCACGCCTTCCACACTGCGTATGCAAATCGAAGAACCGCAAGAACAACGCCTGTTCCTGCGTTTTACCTATGACGACGGCATGCCGGAAGCGGAAGACCAGGAAAGCAGGATGTACAACAACTACCGTAAATCGGCTTATCAGGACGCAGATATTGATACCGTCAAAGTGATACGTGAACTGGCAGAGGCCGGCCGGCTCGATGCATTGCCTAGCTGAGTCATAAAATTCTTGCCGGACAAACACATAAACTGATATTTTTTTGTTATTATTGAAATTAACAGGATTGACACATTGAACACAGCAAGGCCTTAAAACGCAGCCTGCTGAGAAAATAGGTGTCTATCCTGATCAACAGAAAACAATCAGGGCTCATCCGTTCATCCCGAAAAGTGATTGCCAGCTTCTGCCTACGGTGATGCAGATACAGTCCTCAATTCCATCAGGAGACTGCAATGCGCAAGACAAACCCCACATCCTTACTGAAACAAAGCAGTGCCGCGGGCATGCTGCTGATACTGAGCGCCTGCGGTGGCGGTAGCGCTGGTGACGAAGTTGCAAATGACATCAGTACTGGGCTTCTCTGCGGATTATTTAATTGCAAAGATTCAGCGGATCTGGCCTTGCAGGATATTTCCACGCGCTTTGTCGTTACACAGAGCAATGGCGTGGTGCAGATTAGTGGACGCCTGGGACAAAGTGCCAATATCGTGACCGTGGTTCGCACCAGCGGCAATGACCAGCTCAGCGCCAGCGCCAATGGCCAGACGGTGCCGCTCAGTGCCGCTGATGAGCTGCGTTCCCGCTACAGCGCACAAATCCCGGATGCGAGTGTACAACCTGTCGTTACTGTGAATTTCATCAGGGGTGGTACCGCCTATCCGAATATGGTCACACTGCCAGCGGTATTCAGCATCGTGAATCCTGCTGGCCCTGTGACCCTGGCACGCAGTGCAGGCAAGCTGCGGGTACAGTTCAGCCGCAACATGCAAGGTAACACGTCTGTCCGCGTCGCCATGAAATGTACGCGCTACGATGGCAGCAGTTTCAACGAGCAATCTGATTTGTCGTTCAAACTGGAACCCGACGCCTATCGCATTGATACCCTGGATCTGGACCGCGTGCTGAATGCGCGCAGCGTAGCGGCCAATAACAATAATGCGAATACCGCATTGGTCAGTTCTTGTGATCTGGAGTTGATCTGGTCAAATTACACGACCGGTACTACCCACCCGAGTCTGAATAAATACAGCACTATCAGCGGAGAGCGAAGCGCCAGCCATCAGGTGTTTTATGATGCCAGGTTGTAATTCAATTCCCTAAGGCAATTTTTCGTTAAATAATTGTTAAATGTTATTTAATCATTTCATTTTTGACAAAAATTAACAGCCACTAACAGGATTGCTGCCCTAGCATGCAGGAACTGGTGAACGACTGAGTGTCACCAAGAACTTAATTGACAGGAGAATCGACATGAAACGATATGCAGCAGAATTTTTCGGCACTTTCTGGTTGGTGCTCGGTGGCTGTGGCAGCGCAGTGCTGGCAGCTGCTATTCCCGGCGTGGGCATAGGTTTGCACGGGGTCTCTTTGGCATTTGGTCTGACCGTGCTGACGATGGCGTTTGCAATCGGCCATATTTCAGGCTGCCATTTGAATCCCGCGGTATCTGTGGGTTTGTGGGTAGGCGGACGCTTCCCTGGCAAGCAATTGTTACCTTACATTGTTGCTCAGGTCGCCGGTGGCTTGCTGGCTGGTGGTGTGCTGTTGCTGATCGCCAGCGGCAAGCCTGGCTTTGATATCAGCGCTGGCTTTGCACTGAACGGCTATGCTGAACATTCGCCTGGTGGCTATTCGATGGTTGCTGCGCTGGTCACAGAAGTAGTGATGACTGCCATGTTCCTGCTGGTAATTATGGGTGCCACCGATGCGCGCGCACCGAAAGGTTTTGCACCTATCGCCATCGGCCTGTGTCTGACACTGATACATCTGATCAGCATTCCTGTGACGAATACCTCAGTCAATCCGGCACGCAGTACCGGCGTTGCCTTATTTGCAGGCGGCTGGGCAGTAGAACAATTGTGGCTGTTCTGGGTAGCACCCCTGGTGGGAGCCGTCATCGGTGCAGCTGTGTATAACTTCCTGGGCAGCTCCGAGGACTAATACGGAAACAAAAGCATCAATGAATGCTTAAGTACGTTTAAGCATGTTTAAAAAAACAGCAGCTGCAAAGCTGCTGTTTTTTTACGCCGGGAATAACTGATTGCTCTCGCAATTTGCGCGTGCTGCAGTACGCAGTATGCGTAACATGCACAATACGCATAATAAAGCCCTTACAATACTGACATAACGATCATTTCTGCTGGGAATTGGATATGGCTTTGGAACACCTCTCTTATGGCTCGGACGCGACCGGTTTAATTTGCGGCTATTTGTTCGGTGCCGATCAGGCGGGTAAAGCCATTTCCAGCGAAGAAGCGGCTCACTGGCTGCAACAACGCCAGCTGGCGGATGACGGCAGCTTTATCTGGCTGCATTTCAACCTCAGTAATGTGTCGACAGAAAAATGGCTGCATGAACACGCCGATGCGCCTGAAGAATTTTTTGAAACCCTGCATGAAGGCTCACGCTCAACCCGGATCGAGCATGCAGATCAGCATCTGATCGCCGTGGTGAATGATGTGGTGCATGATTTTTCCTACGAAGCCTCAGATATTGCCACGCTGTGGGTATGTCTGAATCAGGGCATGATGATCAGTACCCGCCGCACCTCACTCAAAGCCGTGGATCGATTGCGCCATGCGGTGAACCATGGTGAGCGTTTTCATTCGCCAACGGATTTACTGATCCATCTGCTGCGCGACCAGGCCGATGTACTGATCGGTATCGTCCGTACCGTGATTCGTAAAGTCGATGAAATCGAAGACCATTTACTGGCTGAGCGTCTGAATCATAAGCGAGCCAATCTGGGTGGGATACGCCGCGTATTAGTGCGCCTGCAAAGGCTGTTAGCGCCAGAACCCGCGGCCTTATTCCGTCTGCTGCAAAAACCGCCAGCCTGGGTTGCCGAAAGCGATATTCAGGAGTTACGGCAATCGACAGAAGAATTCGCCATGGTACTCAGCGACATGGCTTCTTTGCAGGAAAGAATTAAACTGCTGCAAGAAGAACTGGCGGCCAGTGTCAATGAACAAAATAACCGGTCACTGTTCGTATTGACTATCGTAACGGTGCTGGCTTTACCTATCAATATCATCGCCGGTCTGCTAGGCATGAATGTGGGCGGTATTCCACTGGCGCAACATGAATTTGGCTTCTGGATCGTAGTCGCGATCGTCATCAGCTTCACGCTGATCGCCGGATGGCTGGCATTCCGCAGCCGGCGTGAAGAATAAATCAAGCAGCAAAGTCATTTGTGCGTCTTCCTTAAGACACTCGTGCGCTTAAAACGCGCATAAGCTAAAAAAACAATAATATTCCTTGCTGAACACCAATTATGCATGGCAATGTACTAATTGCTGCCAAACTTTGATGTACCATAGGGCGCTCAGACTCTTTAGCATTTTCTCAATAGAAGAATGCCGCCTTACAACATGATGAGTACAGCGGGAACCATGACTGATATTCAGACCCAGTTTATTGATGTATCCCAGCTCAGAATCGGGATGTTTATCTACCTGGATATGGGGTGGATGGATCATCCATTTCCTGTGAGTAATTTTAAAATCAGTAATCAGGAACAAATCAATACTATACGTTCACTCGGCCTGGATCAGGTACGCTATGCGCCTGATAAAAGTTGTCTGCCAGCACCAGAACCAATTGCGGTTGCCAGTGACAGCGTAGCCCCGGTTGCTCAGGAATCCGAGCAAAGCCGGAGTGCCAGACTACGCCGCGAATTACTGGCCTGCCAGGCAGCCAGTTTGCAAGTCTGTGAAAAACAATTCAACCATGCTGCCCAGACCTTGCGGCAAGTGAACGACCAGGTACATGCGCAACCTGAGCTGGCCAAAGAATTGACGGAAAAATTAATTCAGGATTTCCTGGGTGAAGTGCTGAGTGAAGACGAAGCTGCGATTCGTTTACTGTCAGAAAAAGCCGGTGAAAAAACCTCACTGCACGCAATTAATGTGACTGTGATTTCCCTATTGCTGGGAAAAACCATGCAACTCAGCAAAGCCGACATGCTGCAGCTGGGCTTGGGGGCACTGCTGCACGATATCGGTAAAGTCAATTTACCTGACCGTCTGCGCTGGATGGACGAACATTTCAACCATGCGGAAAAACTGCTTTTCCATGAGCATGTGAGCCATAGCGTGGCACTGGCGCGTAAGATGGCGCTGACACCATCTGCCATGTTACTGATCGCCCAGCATCATGAGTTTATCGATGGCAGCGGTTACCCTAGCCGGGTGAGCGGCGATAAAATTTCGCCTTTGGCCCGCATCGTAGCACTGGTCAATCATTACGATAATCTGTGCAACCCATCCAATCCTGCACTTGCCGTTACCCCCCATGAAGCCCTGTCACAAATTTTCACTCAAGGTAAGGCACGCTTTGATGCGGCCACGCTGACGGCTTTTATCCGTATGATGGGTATCTATCCTCCAGGCTCGGTGGTACAACTGACCGATGACCGCTATGCCATGGTGGTATCGGTCAATTCCAGTCGTCCTATCAAGCCCAAAGTCATTATCCATGACAGCCGTGTGCCGCGCGAAGACGCACTTGTCATTAATCTGGAGCATGAAAAGCAGCTGGGCATACATCGCAGCCTGAAACCTGTGCAACTTCCGAAAGCTGCTTACGACTATCTGTCGCCACGCAAACGTCTTTGCTATTTCTTTGAGCGTGGGCTGGAGGCCGGCACAACGCTGGGAGAAAGCACATGAAGCCACATCAACTTCAGGCACTGATAGAGGGCATGCTGGAAGCAGTGATCCTGGTCGATCCGATAGCATTAAAAATCATCGCGGCCAATCGCCAGATACATCAGATATTGCAATTGCCTGAACACAGCTTACACGGCAACTCAGTGATCGATATTGCTGCCGCACCGGAAGATGTGTTTTTTTGGGAAGATGTGGCAGCTGGTTTATCCGACAGTATTTACTCGGAAACGCTGTTACGCAGGGCCGATAACAGCGTGGTACAGGTTGAGCGTCGGGTCAGTCTGGTCAAAATCGGCATGGATAGCTCCGTGTATGTGGTCGCTATCTGCGATCACTCTGATCAGCGCCAGGTCGAAACTGAACTGGAAAAACTGATCGCTGAATTGCGCGCCACGCTGGAATCAACAGCAGACGGCATACTGGTGACCGACATGGAAGGCGGTATCCGCAGCTACAATCATTTGTTTGCTGAACTATGGGGTTTGCCCGATAAACTGATGACGCAGCGCGATGATGCGGCGATCTATGCATGGATGGATAAATGCATGATCGATGCCGAGCATTACACTGAGCGTCTGGGTACGATTGCCCGTTCTCCGTTGATGGAGGCAACCGATGTGCTGGTACTGCGGTCCGGAAAAATCCTGGAGCGGGTAACCTTGCCACAGTATGCAAGAGGCAGACCAATAGGCAGGGTTTTTTCCTATCGTGACATTACTCAGAAACTGGAAGACGAAGCCCGTCTACAGCTGGCGGCCAAGGTGTTTGAATCCAGTACCGATGCCATCTTTATTACCGATGCCGATCAGCGCATCATCACCACCAACCCCAGTTTTGAACGTCTGAGCAGTTACCATGAAGATGAAATGCGCGGCAAAACGCCGCGTGAGTTTTTTGCGTCGGAAAGTAATGCAGATCTGATCGACCAGATCCTGCAAAAACTGGAACTGGCGGGATTCTGGGAAGGTGAATTATGGAATCGCCGCAAAAATGGTCATGCCTATCTGTGCATGATCACTCTGGTCAGGGTGCAGGATCAGTTTGGTAAAACTATCCATTACATCGGTTTTTTTAAAGACCGCACCGAAACCCATCTGGCGAAACAGCGTATCGAAGAACTCGCGTTTACGGATGCGCTGACCGGCTTGCCAAACCGCGTATTGCTGGCCGAGCGTATCAAACAATCGATCACGATTGCCAGCCGTAAAAACGGAACCTTCGCCTTACTATTTCTGGATCTTGATCACTTCAAGCAGATTAATGACTCACTCGGTCATCCTTTCGGTGACCGCGTTTTACTGGAAGTGACGGAACGCCTTAAGCATTGCATACGTCAGGTCGACACTGCTGCGCGCCTGGGTGGTGATGAATTCGTGCTATTGCTGCATGAAGCCAATGCTGAGGGTGCCGAAATCTGTGCGCGCCGCGTGCTGGAAGAACTGACCGTCCCGATACTGTTAGACGGCATGAGCTTCACCGTTACTTCAAGTATTGGCATTGCGCTGTTTCCGGGCGATGGCACCAATATGGCGGACCTGATTAAGAATGCCGACAGCGCGATGTATCACGTCAAAGAGCGTGGCCGCTCGGATTTTCGTTTTTATCAAAAGAAAATGAATATCGGCCTGCTGTCACGCATGAAACTCGATCATGCCATGCGCCAGGCTCTGGAGAAGCAGGAATTCCGCTTACATTACCAGCCACAAGTGCATTTAAAAACCGGGCAGATTTTTGGCGCAGAAGCACTGATACGCTGGCATGACGAAGAACTGGGTGAGATCAGCCCTGCACAATTTATTCCGATTGCGGAAGAGTCCGGAGCCATCGTACCTATCGGTCACTGGGTGATGCGCGAGGCTATTTCGCAGGCTGCGCAATGGCAACGTGCTGGCCATCGCATATGCATGGCGTTTAATGTCTCAGCACTGCAATTTCAACAGGCTAATTTTGTCAGCAGCGTGGCGCAGACGCTGAAAGAATATGAGGTAGCGCCAGAGTACATCGAGCTGGAGCTGACCGAATCCGTGCTGATACGTGATGCGGATGAAACCCTGCGCAAACTGGAGGCCTTGTCCCAGTTAGGTGTACGCTTGTCGATCGATGATTTCGGTACCGGCTATTCCAGTCTCAGCTATCTGAAACGCTTCCCTATCCACAAGCTAAAAATCGACCGCTCATTTGTGGATGATTTACCTGAAGATGACAGCGACGTCGCCATCGTCACAGCGATTGTGCATCTTGCGCACGCATTGCAAAAACAAGTGATCGCAGAGGGTGTGGAAACCGAACAGCAACGCTGTTTACTCGAACATTTGCTATGTGACGAATACCAGGGCTTTCTGTGTTCGCCCGCCGTCAGTGCCAGTGAATTTGAGCGTTTGTTTTTATCAGATCAGGGCTTGATCTGCCAGTTGCGGGTTTCTTCCTGAATATCGGCAATTTGCTCAGCGGTCAATGCACTGCTGACCAGATCGCGGCTATCTATAGACTTTAAGCCTATCTGCAAGCTGGCAGACAGCACATGCTGATAGCCGGTCAGCATACTTTTTTCCACGCCCTGGCCATACAGATACAACATGCCTAACTGAAAGCGAGCCGATGACATGCCACGATCTGCGGCTTGCCGGAACCAGTAAGCTGCTTTGACATCATTCCGTTGCACGCCCCGGCCATCGCGATACATCATCGCCAGGTGGTATTGCGCACTGCTGTTACCCTGGCCTGCTGCAGCCTCATACCAAGCCGCTGCCTGTTGGTAATTCTGCGCGACACCGTGTCCATTTTCATACAGAAAACCCATCACCATCTGGGCGGAAGAAAACTGCTGGCGTGCGGCCATGTTCAGAAATTCCAGCGCTTTACTTTCGTCGCGCTCGTTACCCTCACCGGTCAGATACAGCAAACCCAGATTCGTCTGCGCACCCGGATGTCCCTGCAAAGCCGCCCTGCTCAGCCAAAGTTTGGCATCCTCTATACTTTGAAAACCCAGGTCACCATTCAGGTACAACAAACCCAGCGTATTTTGCGCCTGCATATCACCCAGCAATGCCCAACGCTGAAGCAGACTTTCGTCGTCCTCAAACTCGTCATCACTCATCGCACTGGTACAGGCGAGCAATATCGAAAGGCACAATAAAAGATGGCGCATTTTTTTCATGCTGGCCTACCCCGTTTTGACATGGTGTGCAAAGTGTACGCATTTCCTTGAAGAATCATATATCTCTGTACTTGCTTTCAGTAACGAATTGTAGGCAGTTGCCACAAATGTTGCAATTCTCAAGCTACACTGCATGCTTCCTCTACAGACTGTTACGGAGTTCCGTGTGCAAGTTCTTCACTCTGCGGCTGCATTGCCCAAACGCCGGGTTGGCCTGATCGCTAACCGTTCCCATCAGGACGATCCACTATCAGCTCTGGTGCAATTGCTTTCTGGTTCTCAGGCAGCGATCGCCTTTCTGAACATAGAATTCGTGGTCGTTGGCCGCACGCTGGACGCGATCTGCAAACATGGTCTGGACGCGCTGTGTCCAGCTATAGAACGTTTTCCGTATGGTCGCGAAGGCGGGCTGATGAAGCTGGTGTCGCGTGTGGTGGATGAAGATCCGCTGCGTGCCGTAGATGCTGTTATCTATCTGATCGATCCCGTCGATCCTTCCTCAGTATTTCCGGAAGCTGTCGCACTAAAACGCCAGTGCGTGATCCATCAGAAGCCCTTTTTATCGACACTGGCCAGTGCCCAGGAATGGCTGGAACTGCAAGCCTGCTTGCTGGGTAAAGTGGCCGACCCGGCCTTAGATGCACGCTTTCAACTCGAGCAGGAAGGAATAGCGCTAATTGCGCATGATGCGCTCAAACCAGCGATGCTGACACTGGCGGAAAAACATTTTGCCGTACTGGACCGCTTTGCCTGCCGCTATGCGACCGGCACCACGGGCGGCTTACTGAATCAGACCGCCAGCCGGCTCAAAGCAACTGAGGCAGCCGCCTGGGTACATCCGTATCGTTCAGGCCCCTTAGGTGGCGATGCGCAGCTGGCAGAGCTGGTGTTGGAGCGCAAAATACGCCGCATCCTGTTTCTGGAAGATCCGCATGTCGCGCGTCAACACGAAGCGGATATTCAATTGTTGGAACGTGCAGCACGCACCGTCACTGACTTCGCCCTGGTGATCAGCGAAGCCAGTGAGGCAGATCGTTATTTACACGCGCTCAGCCTGCGTTCAGCCTCCGCGTAAAAGGCTTAAGCTGCGTCCGCTGGTTTGGCGCCAGATAAACGTTGCAGGCGCTGTAGCGCGGTTTCACCAGATGTATCCGCCTGCGCAACCGACTGGCGGATCGCATTGATTTCTGCCGCCTGATCCAGCGGTTTTTGTGCGATGTCAGCCACGATGCGCAGACCAGCGGCCTCATTACTGACTGACTGCGCGCGGCGGGTCAGGGCATTGAGTGCGGTGGAGTGCGTTTGCATACTGCTCAGGCTGGACAATTGTTCCTGTCTTTCCATACGCAATTGCTGTAAGTCTTTCTGTGCCTTGGCTGCAGCCAGTTCCTGCAGCGCTTTTTTGGCAGCCGCATCAAAATCAGCCAGTTGCTTAGACAATGCATCGACGATTTTTTGTAATTCGTCCATGTATTCACGGGCATCGGCTTCTTCCTGGATTTCGACAGGCAGACGCGCCTTATTCGCTTCCAGCTCGTCACAGAATAAAGTTACGGTGGCTTCTGAAATTTTACCCGCAGCCAGGCGTTCCGCCAGCGTCAGTGCGGCCTTTTCATCATTCGCGATCAATTCACGCAGACGCACCACGTCGCCATGCTCTTTATCAAAAGCAGAACGTGCCGAAGCAAGCTTCTGCGCGGTTTCACGCAGGGTGACGGCCAGACGGTCGCGGTCAGCTTCGGTTGCGGTTTCAGGATCGAAATTCGCGATGGCTTCGGAAACCCGGTCGCCCAGTGCACCAAAATGTTTGGAAATCAGACGTGCGGTTAAACCCCAGCCATTTAAATTGCTCATGTTACTTCCTTTCAGAGAGTGAGGGCTGTACGCACACTGCCATTATTGCGTCAGCCCTGAGGGTAAAAATTAACCTGTGTATGCAGGGTGCTACTGAATCGACAAACGCTCGGGTTCTATCGCAAGCGCTATCGTGAAATCAACATAAATCCCTCTTTGCTGACGGTCGCCATTCACAGAACGTATCATCTCTGTGGAGATCAGCAATTGCTCATGCACTTGCTGATCGGCTGGCAATACGCGGCCATAGGGCATGAACACGATATCCTGCTGCAAACCATGCTGCCCCTGCGCATCGTCGATACGGGTTTCTTTGCCGCGGTAAGGCGCGACGAAATCCAAACCGGCGTCACCGGCTTCACGTTCATAGCTGATGCTTTCCTGATCGGCGAATACGGTATCGAGATCGGCTGCACTCCAGCCCATATCCTGCAATTGCGCACGCCACAGGGTATAGCTACGGTCACCCAGGCCATAGCCAAGTTCGCCGGTATAGGCTTGCTGGTCTTCCGTGCTTTCCGGTATCAGGCGGGTCAGTCGGCTGCAATACCGCAGCTCGGTGATTTCCTGTTCATTGGCGCAATACAGCTCAATGAATTTTTCTATCCCTTCTTCGCTGGTGGACAAGTAGTAGCGATAGACATTGCCCTGCATCGCAAACTGTACGCGGCTGATCGCGACGATACGGTCTTCATCGGCATCAGGCAGACTGATCAGGGAACCCATGGCCTGGGCCCGGATCAGCGGCGTCTGCTGCAGATGGACGATGCTGCCTATGCGCGCAGCCAGCGGCAGACCGGCATCCTGACGATTCTGTTCTTCATGCTGCTGTCCGGCTGAATCCGGCTTGCCGGAAGACTGGAACATCTTACCCAGATATTGATAGGCGTCTCTCCATGCCATGACTTAACCCTTTCCTAAGCTGTAGTGAGCAGATTTAGCCTGCTTGTTTTCATTCATCTTGAGCCAGATACGACGCCCGGCCCAGGCGCAAATACCCAGCAACAGCAGGATCACCAATACACCACCGGCGCCCATGCCAGCATCCTCTCTTGGTTGCGGCGTTACAGCAGCAGGACGGGCGGATGGCTGCGCTGCAGGCGCTGAGGCGACCTCAGGCACGCTGATACTGTTATCAGTCTGCGCTGCAGGCGAAGCCGTGCCTGCATCCGGCAGCGGTTCAAAAATCTGTTGATTGCTACGGTTAGCTGCAGGCTGAGGATTCCCATTGGCGTGACCATGACTCATCACGCTGCCCAGTACCATGCCGGCGACCGCACCGGTCATCAGGCCGGAATTATTTCTTTGCATTCCGGGTGACTGCTGGGAGTAGACCGGTTGCTGCGCTTGCTGAGACTGCGCCGGTTGATTCTGTGGTGAACCATACGCATAGCCAGGCTGACGGGCGCTGTTACCAAAGGCATTGTTATTTGTGCCGGCATTGCCATACGCCGGGGCGGCAGAGTTGTTCTGATTATTGTTGTAGCGATAGTCGGGCGCATTGCTGGCCTGACGTGACGCTGCCTCACGCGCATCCATATTCTTCAATGCATTGCTACGCGCCTGGCTGGTATCCATATCGCGCTGCATGGCTGAGCGGGAATTGCTGGCAGGGGCGTTGGCTGTCTCTTTCTTCTGGCTGAAACTGCCAAAAGAAGAATTGGTCTGACGCGCAGGAGCCTTATTCACAGTTTGTTTTTGAGACGAAAAACCACCACGCATGCCAGAAGAAGAGCCGCCTGATCGTCCACTGGAGGATGCCGCTATGCTGGTCAGCGGCAGCAGTGCTGCCAACATGACGACCAAAATCTTTTGTCGGTATGAATTCATGGTCTTTCGTATGTGGAGAAGTTACTAACGAATCTGTACAATCCCGTATCACTGTCTGCAACGCATGATAGTGAGCATGATCAACAAGTTCATCGGTAATAAAATAAAGGATTCACCATGACCCGCAAATATTCGGACATGAACCAGCATGACGCGCTGTATAAAGTGGCTCGCGCTTATCCTGGTGGCTTAGAGGCCCTCGCTGCGCGCATGGGAATGTCGGTTAATGTGCTGCGCAATAAGCTCGCTCCGGGCATAGAATCACACTACCCGTCTTTCGAAGAGCTGTCGGTCATTATAGAACACTGCCATACCGCTGGTGTCAAAGAGTCACATCTTCCCTTGCACGCTCTATTGGGGCGCCATGGTCTGGCCGCCTTCGTTGTGCCTGAGCCCAGCGCAGTCAGCGATGATGACTTGTCGCAGACCGTGTGCCGCGTGATGAGCCGGGTTGGCGATGTGGCGGAAGCTGTCTCGACTGCCTTACTCGATGGCGTGATCACCGACTCAGAAGCCGATCTGATCGAGCGCGAATTTCAGGAAGCGCTGACGGTGCTGGGTGAATGGCGGGCACGTATCCGCGCCCACCGCGGTATTCGCAAGCAGACTGAAACCTAAGCTCTGCTAATATAGGGCAACACTTACAGGTACTCCCATGTCTGATCCAGCCCTCACTTCTGAAACACCGCGTCCTGCCTCGCTGGCAGACCTGTTCTTTTCTTTTACCTGGCTCGCGCTGCAAGGTTTTGGCGGCGTGCTGGCTGTGGTGCAGAGAGAAATCGTCGAACGTAAGCGCTGGCTGACGCCGGAAGAATTTGTGGAGGACTGGGCAGTCGCGCAGATTATGCCCGGTCCGAATGTGATGAACCTGTCGATGATGATAGGCAGCCGTTACTTCGGACTGCCTGGCGCGCTGGCCGCACTGGCCGGTATGCTGACTGTGCCGATGATCATTGTTTTAGGCCTCGCCATCGTCTATTCCCATTTTGCGCAAAACCCGCAAGTCGTCGGCGCATTACGTGGCATGAGTGCAGTAACTGCCGGTCTGATTATTGCAACCGGCCTGAAATTAAGTTCAGCTCTCAGACTGCACCCTATAGGCAGAGCGAAAGCCATCAGCATGGCAGCACTGTGCTTTGTCAGTGTGGCCTGGATACGCATTCCTCTGTTTTATGTGTTGCTGGTACTTGGCGGTACCTGCTGGTTCTGGGTCTATCACATCATGAAGAAGCCATGAGTAACGGCGCACCTATACTGATGTTGCAACTGGACTGGCAAGACTGGTTCAATCTGCTCGGTCACTATCTGATGTTGTCGCTGCTGTCGATAGGCGGCGCGGTATCGACCTTACCCGATATGCACCGCTATCTGGTGGATCAGCAGGGCTGGCTCAGCGACGCACAGTTTAACGCCTCGGTCGCGATTGCACAGGCGGCACCGGGACCGAATGTCTTGTTTGTAGCACTGATGGGCTGGCATGTGGGTCTGAATACCGGCAGCATGTGGGCCGGTTTGCTTGGTGTGCTGGTCACGATGAGCGGCATCCTGCTACCAAGCGCCACACTGACTTATGTGGCGGCTCGCTGGGGTCATGCCAATCGGGACTTGCTGGCGGTACGGAGTTTCAAACTCGGTATGGCACCGGTGGTAATCGGTTTACTGATAGCGACAGGCTGGATTATGGGCAGTGCCCACCATGATGTGCAGCATGACTGGCCGCTGTGGCTGATCACCGCGCTGTCCGCTGTGATCGTCTGGCGCACACGGCTGCATTTACTGTGGCTGCTGGCAGCCGGTGCGCTCTGTGGCTGGGCAGGCTGGGTCTGAAACCAGCCTGTTACTTCAAACTGAACGGACTGACGTCCGTCTGGTTTACACGAAGCCCAGATTGCGGCTGCTGACGTTGTAGTTGGCCAGATTAGGCAGCAACATCAGCAAATCACTGTCCGATACCCCCAGCCATTTACCCAGCGTGGCAGCATACTGATCGACCGAGGTCGTCGGTAATAAGCGGCCTTGTCCCACGTCGTCCGGTCCATTAGACGCAATCACCGGAGCGGTTCCGTAAAAACGCTGACCATTCACCGCCCCGCCCATCACGAAATGCATACTGCCCCAGCCGTGATCAGAACCATCATTATTGCCACTTAAAGTACGGCCAAAATCCGAAGCGGTAAAAGTCGTGACCTGGTTCTCTACACCCAGCTCAACGGTGGCGTTGTAAAACGCGGCCATCGCATCGGCCACCTGCGCCATCAGTGCCGGATGTTTATCAACCAAACCATCATGGGTATCGAAACCGCCTATAGAGACGAAAAACACCTGGCGCTTCGCACCCAGTGTGGATGCGGTCGAAATCATTTTACTCACCAGCTTCAACTGGTCACCCAGACTGTTTTTAGCCGGGAATACTGTTTTCAGTACCGGTGCCGATGCCAGTGCAGCACTCAGGCTGGCATTGGCATCAATCGCGCGGTTAGTTACCCGGTTGTATTCGTTTTCCAATAAATGCGGGCGACTTTGCGTGATCAGATTGCGCAAAGCAGTTGAGCACGCAGCAGAGCCAAACAGCGGTGACTGTAAAGCAGACAGGGGAACTGAGCCATTAGTCGATACCTGATACTGAACTGCCGTATTACCCGACAAGTACACCGCATTACCAGATACATTAACGCAAGTAAATGTGGAAACAGCATTACTGGATTGGAACAGATCACCCATGCGACCACCCCAGCCGGAACGTGCGCCTTCGGCGGATGAGGATTGCCACACCGATTGCTGGTCATTATGTGAAAACAGCTTAGGCGGTAACAATACGCTTTTATTGGTGTATTGCAGCTTAGTAGTTGGCTGTATCAGCGTACCCACATTCAGCACCACACCCAATTTTCCTGCATTAAACACCGGCAATAAAGGCGCCAGTCCCGGTGCCAGCGCATATTGATGGCTGAAGCCTGCACTGTCTTTCGGATCCGCCACGGGTTTCAGCGCCGTCGGGGTCAGCGCATCACGCGCAAATGCCAGTGTAGGACGCAATGCCTGATAAGCGTTATATCCACTGGTGTCGTAAGGAACTAAGGTATTACCATAGTCATTGCCGCCATACAGGAAGACACAGACGATGGCTTTGTAATCGCTCGCGGTAGCAGCCGATGCTTCAGACAAGGCAGCCAGATTCAATGCCCACGGCGTTGCCACACCAGCTACAGACAGGGCGGAAGCACGTTGCATAAATGAACGGCGCGAAGCATTCATCGTTGTCGGTTTCGTCATGATTTTTCCTAGTCAGGACTGATACAAAATGCGCGTGGCAGCGTCAGGCGAACAGGACATGTATTGCGATGACAGCCTGCCCGCCACCAGGGCGGTTTTGCATCAATCTGCTTATTTAATAACTATAAATTCCGGCGCTGCCAGCACCAGGGTTAACGCCGCATAAATCCGGTTGTTTTTCTGGGCATCGGTTTCACTCGCCATCCCACCGATAGCCGATACGATCGTACTAACAGTAGCATCACTCAGCTGACCGGCAGCCAGCACCAGATTAAGTTCTTTGACCAGGCCAGCGGGATCACTGACCAGTTTGAGCAGACTACTGTAATCGGCAACCAGGTCAGTATTGGTTTGCGATACCATACGCTGCATGAAATTCACATAACCAATCACCGTGGATTCATTGGTGATTTGCAGCTCAGGAGCAACCAGCGAGGCATTACCAACCGGACTATTGGGCGGCACATAACCTGGCCGGAAAAAATTAAATACCGACCCCGAACGCATAGGGCTTTGACCGAGGCGGCTGGCCGGATCACTGGTATTGCCTACATTCCAAAGGTCACTGACGGTACGCAGATTAAATGCTCTGGCCCAGGCCAGGAAACGGAAAATAGGCTCACGCACCTTGCCAAATTGCGCATTGCTGAGGTTATTAGCATTACGTGCTTCATCGTCCAGCAGTATCGCTTTCACCACCGCGGCCAGGTTGCCCTTCACATTTTTGCCATCGTTGTTGAAGATAGTCGCCACCCGCGTCACGTAGGCCGGCGATGGATTGCTGGTGACCAGGCGCTGAATTAATTGTTTGCTGATAAAAGGGGCGACATTAGGATGCGCAAAAATAGTGTCCAATGCCGCTTTCAGGCTTTGTACCCCATCCATTCCGGCCGCGATGGTACTGCCCAGGAATTTCTTCTCGCCAGTCTCATGTCTGGCCGCGACCTGCGTCATCGGGCGTTTGGCAAAATCCGGCGTATCGGTTTTGCTGGTACTCAGATCAAAATCCCAGCCGGTAAATACTTTGGCCAGACCGGAAATATCATCCAATGTATATGTTTCCTGCTGCGCACCGTTACTGCCGAGTTTAGGCGTGCCATCCAGATTCAGCTGCACCAGTCCTATGGTGAACAGCTGCATGATTTCACGTGCATAATTTTCGTCCGGCAGCGCGCCGGTTTTGGCATTGAATTTGGTATTGCCACGGAAAGTCAGATACTGTCCCATCGCCGGACTGGTAGACACCGCTTCCAGCAAAGTGCGGAAATTACCAAAGCTGTTCACTTCCAGCATATCGAGATAGGCGGCAGCTGAAAATGGCTGCCAGCCTGCGCCAACCAGTCCATCAATGCCCACCACGATAATTTCGGACAATGCCTGGGTGACGCGCTGACGCAGAGTGTCCGGTGCAGAAATCAGCTTGCCCCAGACCGCGCCGTCAAAACCGTTTTGGGTAAAAATATTGGTGGCGGCATCAAACCCCTTGGCTTTGAGCCAGTCCCAGCGGCTGGTGGAAGGCGCCAGCGCGATTTGCTCATCGATCCATGCGGCATAACCAACAGCCTGCACTCTGGCGATCTGGGTGCGTGTAATCCCCACTGCGGCCTGAGCCAGGAAGCGGGCGGCTTCAGCTTCAGTCAAAGCTTTAGGTGGAGTAACCGGCGGCGTGCTGCCACTACCGCCGCTGTCACTGCTGCCTGTCCCTCCACCGCCACCACAGGCACTCAGTGCCAGACTGGCAGCCGCTGTGGCAGCAATTACAGGTAAATTGGAGGTGCTGGCTATTTCAAGCTTTCCCTCTGCTGGCGATGCAACACGTATTTCGGGCATTGCTGATATATCGACCACTTCATCTGGCATGGCGCTACCTTTTTTCAATATGAGAATTCAGGCAAAATTATTCCAGCAAAGCATGGCACGGATATGACAAGAGGCCGTACGGCTGGCGGAACGATTTTGGGTACATCCTGATTAATGAGTGTATCTATCTTAGTAGAAAGAAAGAGGCTTTCCTATTGCCCATCGGTGCAATTCTGCACAAATCTGACATATTCAGTTTGAACTTATTCTGTTTTCATAGGGGAACACGAAGTTTGTCACCGAAACAAATGTCATGTTTTGTTACACTTTCTTCTGACAGGACGAAGAGCCGCATCTGTCAGGACCAGCATCTTTGTTACAGAAACAAGTAAAGTTTGTTGTATGCTTGCGAGCTCTATGATTCGTGCATGAAATCCGGCTATCCATGAAGTTCAGTATAGAAGCACCTGAAAATGAAATTGCAGAACCCGGCGAAGTGCATCTGCATATCCGCTTTCGTCCGGCCAGCATGACAGGTCTGCTGTTAGTGGTGCTGATGCACGCGGTGTTACTGTATTTTCTGCTGCACATGCAGTTGGAAAAAAAGAAAAAGCAGGGTGATAACGCTGCCTCCAATACACCGATGGTGCTGATCATGGATAAAGTGGTGCAGGCCAAACAGGCTGCGCCTAAGAAATCTGAGCCCAAAGCCAAGCCGCCGGTTACCATCCCCAAGACCAGACAGACACCGAATCTGCCCAGCCCTGTGCCACCGGTGGAAGCCCCGGCCCCGATTGCGCAAACCCCGCCACCCGTGGCGCAGGCGGCACCTGCTGAAGACATGATGTCTATGCTCAATGCGGTACGTGCCAAACGTCAGGCGCAGCAAGACAATACGCCGCAGGAAAGTTCCTCCTCCAGCAATGGTCGCGGCATGTCGCCACAGGAAGTGGCAGAAGCCAATGTGCGACGCAGTATGCAGCAGGCCGCTGGCCGCGATGGGACCAATGGCGTGTTCCAGATACTGAGTAAGAGCACGCGGGTCGGCACTTTCTCTTTCCGTGGCTGGCGTCCGAATTCCAGCAGCAGCTGGAAGCAGGTCATCGAAGTCGATGCGGGGCTAGGTGGTAACGTCGAGCTGGCCATGGTCAGACGCATGATAGAGCTGATACGCAGCCATTATCAGGGCGACTTCAGCTGGGAATCACGCCGACTGGGCAGAGTTATCACCCTGTCGGCCCGTCCTCAGGATAGCGCCGAGCTGGAAAACTTCCTGATGAAAGAGTTTTTCGGATAAAGCGCAATAATCCGGTATCGGCCAGCCTGTCCCTGACAAATTGCAGCAAAGAGTGTTCTGGCGGCGGCACACAAGTACAAGTCAATGCCGTTTGCGCCGCAATGAGCATCCAGCCAGACTGAGCCAACACCTGTGGCTGCCCCTGCTCCAGCATCAGGGTCTGCGGCAAGCCGCTGATTTCCGCGCTCAGATTGCGTAGCAGCGCACGGCCACTGTGCAGCCTGACGCAGCTCCCTTTTTCCAGATAGCCGTACCAGCACTGTGTGTTCTGCAATTCGATGTGCATTGTATTCATCCTTCCTGGCCTCTAGCCTGACTGAGCATGGTGAGAACAGCTTAAGCCTGAGCGACAAACCATAACAGGCACAGAGAAGCAGAAACTGTATCGCAGCAATTTGTGATTTTTCCTTCTGTTATTGTCGGAATCAGCGCAAACTGTATCTTTGCCTGCGCCAGACTAAGCCTGATGATGCCAGGGTCAGTACCGCATCGGGCAGACACGGCAATTTGCGACGTTTACCATTTATTTGCGCTTTTAAAGAATTCAGCATGTCCACACCCATCCTTTACCGCCAGCTGGCCGACCATTATCTGAGCGCGATCCAGGCCGGCACCCTGGCTTGTGGTGAACGCATGCCCTCAGTGCGTAAGCTGATGCAGCTGCATCACATCAGTCTGTCGACGGCATTGCAAATGTGCCGTTATCTGGAAGCGCAAGGCTGGCTGGAAGCGCGGCCACGCTCAGGCTATTTCGTACGGCAGCCGCGCCGCATGAACCTGGCGCCGGCAGCGGAACCCAGGCCGGTCAAGCGCATCGATCCGGCTCAGTTTGTCGGCATCCATGAACGGGTGTCAGCCATCATTGCGCAAGGTCAGCGTCAGGTGAAAGTGAATCTGGCACGCGCCACCGGTGCACCGGAGCTGTATCCGCATCAGCAATTACGTCAGCTGACCAACAGCATCCTGCGCCAGCATCCGTATCTGTTGACCAAGGCAATTTCACCGGGCGGCAACCGCGAACTGCGCGCTGCGCTGGCCAAACGTGCGCTGGACGTCGGCATCAGCACGCGTGCCGATGAAGTGGTGATCACGCATGGCTGTATCGAGGCACTGAATCTGGCACTGCGTGCCGTCGCGCATGCCGGTGATGTGATTGCGGTTGAATCGCCGACTTTTTACGGCCTGCTACAGGTGCTGGAAAGCCTGGGCATGAAAGCTTTAGAAATCCCGACCAGTCCGCATACCGGGATTTCTATCGAAGCGCTGGAATTGGCGATGCAGACTTATGACAATATCAAAGCAGTGGTAGTGGTGCCGCATTTGCAAAATCCGTTGGGCAGCATCATGCCGGATACGCATAAGCAAAGGCTGGTCAGCTTATGCGAGGCACAGCACATTCCGTTGATCGAAGATGACTCTTACAGCGCCTTATGTAATGCCGATAATATCCCGACTGCCTGCAAGCACTGGGATAAAAGCGGCAACGTCATTTACTGCGCTTCGCTGCATAAAATCATGGCACCCGGCCTGCGCATAGGCTGGATGCTGGCTGGACGCTGGCAAGCCAGGGTCGACATGTTCAAATACGCACAGACCCGCTATAACGAAGAGTTGTCACAAAAAGTAGCGGCAGCCTTTTTGCAATCGACGCATTATGACCGCCACTTGCGTAAATTGCGTGTGACACTCAGACAGCAGCGTGAAAAAATGGCCGAGGCCATCGCGCGCTATTTTCCGGAAGGTACCCGCTTCAGCATGCCCGATGGCGGCGTATCGATCTGGGTAGAAATGCCGGCCTACTGTTCGTCGCAGGCAGTATTCGACGCCGCACTGGAGCAAGGCATCCTGATTTCACCCGGCCTGCTGTACTCCAATTCCAACCGCTTTGATCATTTTCTGCGGATTAATTGCGGCACCCATTATTCCGAAGAGCTGGATGCCGCCATGCGCAGCCTGGGTGCAATCGTTGCGCATCAAAAACCGCGTAAAGCGGTCGCCTGAGCTCGTTTTTTACAAAGATACAAGGGAATTGCACCAATTCAGGGAGCAATTCTGAACTGCTAAGTAATACCCACAGCGCACAGTGTGGATACACACAATAGGCAAGCGACATCCAGTTTTCGATAATCGTGAAAAGACGGTGACCCGCATATCCGTCGTCCGCCGCCAGGCTGACAAAAAACGATTCCCAATCCGGAGACTAGTCATGCAATCGCAACCTATTTATAAATCCCTGTATTTTCAGGTGATCTCAGCCATCGTGATCGGTGTGTTGGTTGGTCACTATTATCCTGAAACCGGCGCTTCTTTAAAGCCGCTGGGTGACGCGTTCATCAAGCTGATCAAGATGATGATCGCGCCTATCATTTTCTGTACCGTGGTGGTGGGTATCGCCGGTATGGAAGACATGAAAAAAGTCGGCAAGACTGGCGGTATGGCATTGCTCTATTTTGAAGTTGTGAGTACCTTAGCCCTGATTGTGGGTCTGGTGGTCGTCAATTTATGGCAACCCGGCGCAGGCATGCATATCGACCCGCACAGCCTCAACACCAAGGAAATCGCGGCCTACACGGCACCTGGCAAGATGCAGACCACGGTGGAATTCCTGATGGCGCTGATCCCGACGACTTTTGTCGATGCGTTTGCCAAAGGCGAAATCCTGCAGGTACTGTTGATTTCCGTATTCTTTGGTTTCGCACTGCACCGTTTCGGTGGTCGTGGCACCCTGATTTTTGATTGCATAGAAAAGTTCTCGCATGTGCTGTTCGTGATCATCGGCTACATCATGAAAGTCGCTCCTATCGGTGCTTTCGGTGCGATGGCATTCACGATAGGTAAGTTCGGCATCGCCTCGCTGCTGTCGCTGGCGAGTCTGATGGCGAGCTTCTATGTGACCTGCCTGCTGTTTATTTTTGTGGTACTCGGCACCATCGCAGCCGTGCATGGCTTCAGCATCTGGAAATTCATCAAGTACATCAAAGAAGAATTGCTGATCGTACTCGGCACTTCTTCGTCTGAATCTGCACTGCCAGGCATCATCGCCAAGCTGGAGAAACTGGGCGTGAAAAAATCTGTCGTTGGTCTGGTGATCCCTACCGGTTATTCGTTTAACCTGGATGGCACTTCGATTTATCTGACCATGGCTGCGGTATTTATTGCACAGGCGACGGACACACCAATGTCACTGACCCAGCAGTTGACCTTGCTGGCAGTATTGCTGCTGACTTCTAAAGGCGCAGCAGGTATCACAGGCAGTGGCTTTATCGTACTGGCAGCGACTTTGTCGGCAGTTGGCGGCATACCGGTGGCAGGCCTGGCACTGATCCTTGGCATCGATCGCTTCATGTCGGAAGCCCGTGCACTGACCAATCTGATCGGTAACGGTGTCGCAACCATCGTGGTCGGCAAGTGGGGCAATGATGTGAATATGCAAACCTTAAACGCGGAACTGGATGCGCCATCTCCGGTCGCTGATACCGACTACGAAGCGATGCACGACCGTCATCCTCAGCAGATGAACGTGCATTAACAGGCCCTAGCTGTACCAACAAAAAAGCGGATCAGTTGATCCGCTTTTTTTATATTGGTGGCTAAACGCTGCCGCGCTCTCACCTCATAAGCTGCAATAACTGCTACGTGCCTGATACGGCCGGGTAGTGCGCCCGGTATCGGCATAGCCGTCAAACTGCCACAAACTATCCCTGCCAAGCAGAATGATGCGATCCGTGTGTATCTGTTGCGCGTCTTTGTCGAAAAAATCGAGCGAGACATGGAGTGCATTCGGACTCACAAACTGCCAGTCATAAGCACGACTGAACCCGCTACGCTGCATCTTCGTGTCACCACCCGGAAACGGTCCGGCACGAAACGGTGTCGCCGCGCCTTTGGCAGTAAACAAAGTTCTGTATGCCGAAGCCGCGTAATAACCGGAAACCGGTTCCGGCTTGATCGCGTAGCTATCCAGCAAAAACAGGGGTGCGAGTGTGCTTGCTACCCGGATCGCCTCATCCTGCGTCTGTATGCCGCTGGGGTCGATCAGCCATTTTCGTTTAGCACCATGCACCTGATTGATAAAACTCCAGTTGATCGCTTGCTGAGCAAACGCAGCGGAACACTCTGACTGGTAATGCAAACGGGAATAAGGACTGGAGCATGCAGTCAGCAAACCGGGCAATAAGAAACAGAGCAGCAAACTCCGCTGGCACAGCCGGGGGAAATCAGACTTGATGGGCATCTTGTTCACAAAGACAAAAACAGGCTGCTCATTCTGGCCAGCCTGCATATTTTTGTCAAAAGATTATTTGAATTCTACCCTTTTCTTCGCTCACACAGCACAGGCCTCAACAGCGAAATCACCTTTTACGCATTCGCTAAGGCGCGCTTACGGCGCAGATAGCGGCTTGCCAGCAACAAGGCCAGCAGTTGTACCGCTGCCGCCATGAAAAACGGTGCACCCAGTGTCCAGCTGTGTTTAGGCGCATGGCTGACATAGCCCAGCAGGTTATTGCCTGCCAGCGTAGCCGTGACACTCATCACGCTGGCCAGGGAGCTTAATGAACCCATCGCCATGCCTTGGGAACCGGCATCCACCGCCCTGGAAAAAATCGCCTGCAAGGCCGGACCGGCAGCAAACGCGAGCAAATTACACAGTATCAGCACATACATCATCCAGCCTTCGGTCGCCAGCCCGTACAGGGTCAACGCCACACAAGAAGACATCAAGCCGTACTGTACCGCTTTTTCATCGCCGACCCGCTTGATATAGGCACCCAGTAACACGCCCTGCATGAGCACAGCGGAGACGCCGACCATAAACAGCGACAACCCATTTTGCAGCGGCGTCCAGCCAAAGCGCAACTGAGTCGATAATACCCAGGTGGTTTGCAGCGTGAACTGGGCAAAATTGAACAACGCATAGACCCAGATCAGGCCACCGACATCACGCAGATGAGCGAGGCCCAGCAAGCCAGAAAAAGGATTGGCGGACTTGAATGTGAACGGCTTGCGCTGGGTCTGCGGCAGCGATTCCGGCAAAGCCAGGTAACCGTACAACACATTGCCCATCGATACCGCTGCGGCCAGGAAGAAAGGATAGTGCACGTCAATTTCGCCCAGCACCCCGCCGATGACCGGGCCACAGATAAAGCCCAGTCCGAACATGGCGCCGATTTTCCCTAGCGCCTTACTGCGGTTTTCCGGCGTGGAGACATCGGCGATATAGGCACTGGCCACCGACAAATTGCCCGCAGTGACGCCGCCCAGCGCACGGATCAGCAGCAACCAGCTCACATTGGCGGCCAGTGGCATCAGTAAAAAATTCAGGCCCAGTCCGAATACGCAGGTCAGCAATATCGGACGCCGCCCGTAGCGATCACTCAGGGCACCGATCAGCGGCGCAAAGAAAAACTGCATCAGGCCATACGCCGCCACGATCAGTCCATACCAGTAAGCCTGCTGATCCGCCGGCAAATGAAATGTGGCCACCAGCGCTGGCAACACCGGGATGATCAGACCTATCCCCAGAATATCCAGAAATACAGTCAGCAATACAAAACGGACATTCGGTGCCAGGGCCCCGCTATCCTGTGCAGTAGGTGAAGTCATGCAGAAAGCTTTCAGAAAATACCCGTGCCAGGCGGGCGAAAAAAAGGAAAAATAAGGCAATATAAGGTAAGAAAAAGCAAATTTAGCGCAAATTGGGGGTGCTCAGGCAGCTCAGGCCAGTAGCCAGCATGCTGGCAACGACGCTGTTGCGTCGGTCATAATGACAACACGATAGTATATGATGCAATGGCTGATGCAACAGCTGATGCTATAGCAGCATAGTTTATAAGGAGTCAGAATGGCATTATTCGATCATTTTCTGGTGATTGCCCTGTTGGTGGTGATCAGTGCGTTTTTTTCCATGTCCGAGATCTCGCTGGCTGCCGCCCGCAAGGGAAAATTACAGGTGCTGGAAGCGGAAGGTGAACAACGCGCCAGTAAGGTCTTACAGTTACAACAGGAGCCCGGCCATTTCTTTACCGTGGTTCAAATCGGTTTAAATGGCGTCGCAATACTGGGTGGTATTCTGGGTGAACAGGCGCTGACGCCTTATCTTGAAACGATATTTCATTCGGTGTTTGGCAATGATAGCTGGGTCAATACCGCCAGTTTTCTGACTTCCTTCTTATTCGTGACCTCGGTATTTATTCTGTTTGCCGACCTGATTCCGAAAAAACTCGCGATGATTGCGCCTGAGCGGGTCGCAGTCCTGATCGTGACACCGATGATGCTGTCAGTCCGCTTATTCAAGCCACTGGTCTGGGTCTTCAATGGCTTGTCCAATCTGATTTTTAATATCCTGAATTTGCCGACCGAGCGTGATGAACAAATCACGCCGGATGAAATCTATGCCATGGTGGACGCGGGTGCGGAAGCCGGGGTGCTGCAAGCGCGTGAGCACCATATGATAGGCAATGTATTCGAACTGGAAAGCCGCACCGTGCCTTCGGCCATGTCACAACGCGACAGTATTGTGTTTTTTACGCTACAGGACAGCGATGTGGTGATACGCCAGAAAATCGCAGAACATCCGCATACCAAATTTCTGGTGTGTGACGGTCATATCGACAATGTGGTCGGTTATGTGGAATCCAAAGACATACTGAAACGCGTGCTGACCAATCAACCCTTCACTAAGGTACAGGAATTATCGCTGCGCACCGCGCTGGCGGTGCCGGATTCGCTGACCTTGTCTGAGATGCTGGAGCAATTCAAAGGCACGCGCGAAGATTTTGCTGTGATCCTCAATGAATATGCGCTGGTGGTGGGAGTGATCACGCTCAATGATGTGCTGAGTACCCTGATGGGCAACCTGGTTCATCCTTTCCTGGAAGATCAGATTGTCCAGCGCGACAGTCACTCCTGGCTCATTGATGGCGCCACCACCATCGAGGATGTATGCCGTGCACTGGATATCGACAGCTTGCCGGAACAGGGCAGCTATGAGACTATTGCGGGCTTCATGATGACGATGCTGAAAAAAATTCCGAAACGGACTGATTTCGTGATGGTAGGCGCGTACAAATTTGAAGTGGTTGATATCGACCATTACCGGATTGATCAATTGCTGGTGGTGCGTACCAATGCACCGCCAGTCACCCCCGAATCTTAATTTTCCACGCCGCCAGGCTTTTCCCTGACGGCGTTTTCGTTTTTTCAGGATGTTTTTCATGTCGCAAGCTTGTGGTGTAGATTTTGGTACCTCGAATTCAACGGTAGGCTGGCTGCAAGCCAGTCAGGCCGCAATGCTGACGCTGGAAGAAGATAAAGTCACCTTGCCTTCGGTGGTGTTTTTCGATGCCGAAGAAGATCAGATTCAATATGGTCGCGCTGCGCTGGCCAGCTATCTGGCCGGTACCGAAGGCCGGCTGATGCGCTCAATGAAAAGCCTGCTCGGCACCTCCCTGATGGATGGTCAGACTGAAGTACAGGGGAAGTCGGTAGCCTTCCGCAATCTGCTGGGCCAGTTCATCGCTGAATTAAAACAGCGTGCCGAGCGCAGCGCTGGCCAAAGCTTCAGCCAGGTGGTACTGGGTCGTCCGGTACACTTTATCGACGATAATCCGGCAGCTGACCAGCTGGCACAGGATACGCTGGAGCAGATCGCGCGCGCGGCCGGCTTTAAAGACATCCACTTTCAGTTCGAGCCGATTGCGGCCGCATTTGATTATGAATCGCGCATAGACCGCGAGCAGCTGGTCCTGATTGCCGATATAGGCGGTGGTACCTCAGACTTTTCTCTGGTCCGGCTGTCGCCGCAACGCGCGCATCTGAGCGACCGGCGCGATGACATTCTGGCCAATGCCGGTGTCCATCTGGGTGGTACCGATTTCGATAAATATCTGAGCCTGGCGCATCTGATGCCACTGCTGGGTCTGGGCGGACGATTGGGTAATGCCAGTGATATCCCTTCCGGCTATTACTTCAATCTGGCGACCTGGCACACCATCAATCTGGTCTATACCCAAAAAATCTGGCGCGAATTGCAAGACGTCTACCGCGATATCCGCGAGCCAGCCACCAAAGCAGCGTTCGAACGCCTGCTCAATCTGGTCGACTACCGTGATGGCCACTGGCTGGCGATACAGGCGGAAAGCGCCAAGATCATGTTATCTGACCAGGACCAGATACGGCTGGAGCTGGACCGTTTGCGCAGCAAGCAGGCGGATCAGTCTTGTGTATTGGAGCTGGACCAGGCCAGCTTCCAGCAATCGGTACACAGTCTGGGCAGCCAGATTGCCGCGACTGTCGGTCAGGTCATCACGATGGCGGGCATACGTCCGGAGCAAGTCGATACCGTGTTTTTCACCGGGGGTTCCAGCGGTGTGCGCGGTTTACGCCAGCAAATCAGCGCCGTGGTGCCGCATGCGCGCAGCGTAGAAGGCGATTTGTTCGGCAGCATCGGTGCCGGATTAGCGCTGGATGCAGCACGAAGATTTGCATAAATGCCACATTACCTGAAGGTAGCTAGGTTATACTGAGCTGTAAAAGTGATATGAAGTAGCGGTAGTACGGATAGTGGCAGCAAGTGCAGTAAAGCAGAAATGATGTTGTACCATGCCCGCGGCCTGATCCTGTGGGCTTCCTGAATGGAGTCGACATGTCTGACCTGGATGATGATGCACTATTTATTGAAGAAGATAGCGGCGACCTGGTGCCGCCATCCCAAGCAGGGCGCAGCTGGAAAATCGCCATTGTGGACGACGATGACGATGTCCACAAAACGACCTGCTTTGCCTTACAACATGCACAGATACTGAACCGGCCTCTGGAATTCATTCACACTTACTCCAAAGACGAAACCCGCCGCGTTTTTTCCACCCAGTCCGATATTGCTGTCATCCTGCTCGATGTGGTGATGGAAACCGAACATGCGGGTCTGGAGCTGGTCAGCTATATCCGCGACGAACTCAAATGGCACGATACCCGTATCATCCTGCGTACCGGACAGCCAGGCTATGCGCCGGAAGAAGACGCGATCCGCGACTTTGACATCAATGACTACAAAACCAAAAGCGAGCTGACCCGCAAAAAATTGCTGACCTCGCTGACAGCTGCGATACGCTCCTATGAACAGATACGGACCATCGACACCAGCCGCAAGGGTTTGCACCAGATCATAGAATCGAGTGCCTCCTTCACCTTCGATCATGGCATACAAGCCTTTGCCGCCGGTGTCATCACCCAGATTGCGGCACTCTGTGGGGTACCGCCGGAAGGTGTGCTGTGCGCGCAGGGCGATGCCTGCGACGATAATCCCAGTCAGCAATTCAATGTCATCGCGTCAGCAGGTCAGTACAGCAAGCTCATGAATTGTGCGATTGATGATATCCGCAATCCTGAAATACGTGATGCACTTAAACATGTCCTGATACACAGAGAACCCTTATTCAGCGAAAGAAATATGACGCTGTATTTTGCCGGACGCGGCAACCGCCCGCTCGCAGCCTATATTGACTTGCCGTTTGCACTCAGCGAAATTAACCGTAATCTGCTGGAAGTCTTTTGCTCGAATCTGGGCGTCTGTCTGGATAATCTGACGCTGGTGAATCAGCTTAAAAATCATGCCTACCGCGATCAGTTACTGAGCCTGCCTAACCGCTTACGCTTTATTGGCCAGATCGACAGCAGCCGTCATGTACAGACGGCACCGCAAATGGTGGCATTGATCGACATCGATGATTTCGCTGAAATCAATGACGTACTCGGCCATCATTATGGCGACTTGTTATTACAGGCTGTGGCGGACCGACTCGGTAAAGCACTCGGTGAAGAAGTCTTTATTGCGCGGATTTCCGGCGATGTATTTGGTCTGCTTGGCAATGAAGATCAGCTGTTGCCTGAACAACTGAAGCAACTGTTCAGTACACCTTACCTGATCAATGAAACTGCGCATGCTGTGTCCTGCTCTATTGGCATGGTGGCGCTGGATGGCTATGAGGGTGATGGTGCCGAGGCGCTCAAGGATGCAAGCATCGCCTTAAAGCGCAGCAAAACCATGCAACGTGGCAGCTTTACGGTATTTACCCGCAAAATGGGCATAGAGATACGCGAACGTGCCACGCTGATGCAGAACCTGCACCGTGCATTTGACTCTGAACGGCTGTTCCTGATGTATCAGCCACAAATCGAGCTGGAAAGCGGCCGCTTCATCGGTATGGAAGCGTTGATACGCTGGCGCACCGATGAGGGTGAAATGATACCGCCGGTCGACTTTATTCCGCTCGCCGAATATTCCGGCCTGATCGTCAGTCTGGGCGCCTGGGTATTACGCACCGCCTGCTTTTACATGGTCAGACTGCAAAAAGCCGGCATCGCACCGGCACGCATCGCAGTCAATGTGTCAGTAGTGCAGTTCCGTCAGGAAGATTTCATCCTGAACGTGAAAAAGGCACTGGATGACAGCGGCCTGAATCCACATCATCTGGAACTGGAAATCACGGAATCTGTGACCGTCGACGGTACGGCTATCTTTGAACAGCATTTACATGCGCTCAAAGAAATGGGCATACAGATTGCGATTGATGATTTCGGTACCGGATTTTCCTCACTGAGTTATCTGGACAAGCTGCCAGTAGACCGGCTTAAAATCGATCGTGCTTTTGTGACCCAGATTGATACCCCGGGCGGCCCCAGGATAGCGGAACTGATTACTCAGCTGGGCCGGAAACTTGGTCTGGCGGTGATTGCTGAAGGAATAGAAACACAGCAACATTGGGACAAACTGAAAGCGATGGGCTGCCACGAAGGACAAGGTTTTTTCATCGGTCGCCCCATGCTGGAAGATGATCTGATCACCTGGGTGGCTCAACAGCAGGCCAGATCAGCATAGACCACTCCAATGTAATTTAGGTACTGCGCGGTTTGTGCCGTGTAAAAAAAACGGGCTGAACAGCCCGTTTTTTTTATTTTTTTTGCTTATGGACGCGACATGGGTGGTGGTCCGTCTTTACGCTGCATCTCTTTTGCCATGCGGTCTTGCATGTCTTTTTTGATGCGACGATGATTTTCATCAAACAGCTTTTGCTGTTCCGGTGTCAGGCTGCCATAAAAATTTTTCAAAGCGGCCAAACGGTTTTGCAAACTGGCCTGATGCTCTTTCATGCGCTCCAGCGAACGCTCCATGCGTTCCGGCGTACTGAGTTTATCCATCTCTTTGGGATCTTGCGGCAAGGTCATGCCCTTGGGTTCCATGCTCTGAACGAAGGTTTTCCAGGCAGGTTCCTGCGCCGGTGTGAGCTTCAGTAAATCTCTCAATTCAGCCTGACGCTTCGCCATTCTTTCCTTCATTTTTTCCTGCCATTTCGCCATATCCATCGCGTGATGGCCAGGAGCGCCTTCTTGCCCGTGTGCGCCATGCGGCGGAGGTGGCGGCGGCTGGGGTGGCACAGATTGTGCGCTGGCGGCGGCTGACAATACGATGCCGGAGGTGAGCAAAACGCTCTGAATTACGGTTTGTATGCTTTTCATGATCTCTCTCTGAGCAGACACCGAAAAACACTGGCTTAGGCTGGCTTTCTGGTGTGGGTTCCAATTATTCAGCAATTCCGGTTTATGACTGAATTGCATGGGACGCATATTGCCTGTTTTTTTTTAGGCCAGAGTTTCAATTTAGGCTGGCTTTGTATCCCCGTGTAACAGGTGGCAAAGGGTACACGGATACACGCAATGAGGCACTGTTTCACAGTATGTATTTCAACGCGTATGATAACAAGACGATACAAAACCGCCTACAATAGCAGCACACCAGCCCTGCATAATCATGCCTATGGATACCAGACAAAAAATTTTAATCGTCGATGACGATCACGACATCCGCAGCCTGTTAGCGGATTACCTGAACGATAACGGCTACCAGGCGACCATGGTCGCTGATGGTAAAGGTATGTGGGCAGCACTGGCCGAGCAACACTTTGAGCTGCTCGTGCTGGACCTGAATTTACCGGGTGATGATGGCCTGACCTTATGCCGTACCCTGCGCGGCAAATCCAATTTACCAGTGATAATGCTGACTGCACGTAGTGAGCCGCTGGACCGGATTATCGGGCTGGAAATGGGTGCGGATGATTATCTGCCTAAACCCTTTGAGCCACGTGAATTGCTGGCACGTATACGCAGTGTATTGCGGCGTGTTCACACCCAGCATCAGCCTGACGAGCAGGGGCCACGCAAATATATATTCGGTGAATGGACACTGGATACCACAGCGCGTCATTTGCTAAGCCCGGAAGGCACGGTGATTTCCTTATCGGGCGCCGAATTCAAGATGCTGAGCATTTTCCTCGAGCATCCCAACCGGGTCATGAACCGCGATCAGTTACTGAACATGACGCATGGCCGCGATGCCGATCCGTTTGACCGTTCTATTGATATTCAGATCAGCCGTCTGCGTCAAAAGCTGCGTGAAGATGCGCGCTCGCCACAAATCATCAAAACTGTCAGGAATGGCGGCTATGTGCTGGCGATGACGGTCAGCACGGAATATGCATGAATATCCTGGCGTCGATGTGGGGGCGGGTATTTGCCCTGCTCCTGCTAGGCGTGACAGTGACAGCTGGCCTGACCAGCTGGCTGGCGCTGGGCGAGCGTGAAAAAACCCTGAGCCAGTTCCGCGAAACCCATACGATCGACCGGGTCGAACAATTGGTCCGTGCGCTGGATGTGCTGCCTACCCAAAACCGCGCCCAGTTTCTGGCGACTGCACCACGGCTGGGTTTGCAGGTCACCAAGCTGACCAGCACCAGCAACACCGGCTTGCCGCGCACAGAATACGCACGCGCGGTCAGTGAAAGGCTGGGGAAGAACTTTGCAGTGTACTCGCTGGCCGAGGCCTCCGACGAATCCTGTCCCTACGATTTACGCGACAAACAAAAACGCCGCCTGCAATGTGAAGCGCTGGGCATCACACTCAATGACGGCACTACCCTGAAGCTGGTGGTGATGCCGCCGCGTACCCCGCCACCACCGGTACGGCAAGACTTTATTCAGTATCTGATTATCCTGATTATCAGTATCGGTGTTTTGGCTTATCTGATCGCGCGTATGACGATGCGCCCTTTACAGCAAATGGCGGCGGCTGCCAGTGCACTGGGGCGGGATATCAATCGCCCCGCGCTGGATGAGCAGGGCAGCAGCGAAATCCGGCAAGCGACGCAAGCGTTTAATGCGATGCAGGCACAGATACGACAACACATTGCGCAGCGCACCCATATGCTGGCCGCGATCACCCATGATTTGCAAACCCCGCTCACTCGCTTACGCTTGCGCTTGGAAAAAGTGCAGGATGCGGATTTAAAAGACCGCCTGATCGGTGATTTGTCAGCAATGCAGATGATGATACGCGAAGGTCTGGATCTGGCACGCAGTATGGATAGCCAGGAACAACGCAGTTTACTGGATCTGCACTCCTTGTTAGACAGTGTGTGCACCGATGCAGTGGATGCCGGACAGGATGTACGCTTCAGCGGCCAGCCCGGTTATATCGTGCAGGCCAGGCCGCAGGCTTTACGCCGTTGCCTGACCAATCTGATCGACAATGCAGTGAAATACGGTCATTTCGCTGAGGTCAGTCTGGAACACAGCCAGCTGCAGGACCAGCATACGGTACATGTGCTGATCCGTGATGGCGGTCCCGGCATACCGGAAGCATACCAACAGCAGGTGTTTGAACCGTTCTTCCGGCTGGAGACTTCACGCTCACGCGATTCCGGCGGTACCGGTCTGGGCATGACCATCGCCCAGAACATCGCGCAGCAACATCAGGGCACGCTGCAATTACGCAATCTGTCGCCCCAGGGGCTGGAAGTCCGGCTCAGTCTGCCTTTGCAGTAACAGCGATCAGCGACAACATGCTGATCGCGCCCATCGTAACGCCCTGATTGACGATCTCCAGCGCATCATCGTCAGCAATGGCACCGAGTATGCTGAGCAAAGGCAGGTAATGCTCGCTGGTCGGTATCGACCACAAGGCCGGATTGCCATGCTGTTCGTAATGGATCAATGCATCCCAGTCACGCCGCAATATTGCCTGCTCTACCGTGTTTTCGAATTGCTGCGCCCAGTCATAGCCGGCATCCTGCATCACCAGCCGGCGCAGGTTGTGTACCACATTACCGCTACCCATCAGCAGTATGCCCTGATCACGCAAAGCAGCCAGTTGTTTGCCGAGTGCGAAATGCCAGGCTGCAGGCTGTGTCATATCCAGACTCAGTTGCAGCACCGGGATTTGTGCGGCCGGATACATGGGCAGCAGCACCGACCAGGCACCATGATCCAGTCCCCATTCCTGATCCAGCGTTACCGCCGCTGGCCGGACAAAAGGGGCTAACTGTTCAGCGATCTGCTGCGCCAGCAAGGGGTCACCCGGTGCCGGATAGCGGGCCGCGAATAACTCAGCCGGGAAGCCACCAAAATCATGGATAGTACGCGGTTCTGCCATCGCAGTCAGCGCCAGCCCCTGGGTCATCCAGTGCGCAGAAATCATCAGGATGGCACGCGGTGCCGGAAAGCGCTGGCCTAAGGCTTGCCAGCTGGCGGTAAAACGATTGTGCTCGAGCGCATTCATCGGGCTGCCATGACCGATAAACATGACGGGCATACGGGATGGAACGGACATCCATTTCTCCTGAATTGCGTTAAGATGCAGCTCAAATTACAAACTGCGGTCTATGGCCTGTTAACATTTAAATTGCGAGATGTAATTTAAGTGTTAACAGGCCCTAGGCAGGCACTATACAAGAAAGAAAGGATAGGTGTTTATGATCAATCTGCAACTTGGTGATGTCAGCCATATTATTCAGCTGGCGATTGCGCCGGTGTTCCTGCTGACCGGTGTGGGCACCAAGCTGGGCGTGCTGACCAGCCGCCTGGCGCGCATCATCGACCGGGCCAGGGTAGTGGAAGAATTACTGCAAAAAAATCCTGACCATGCAGAAGATCTGGAAACCGAGCTCGAAGAGTTATACCAGCGCTCACATTTGATTAACCGCGCGATTACCCTGAGCACCACCACCGGCTTGCTGGTCTGTCTGGTGATTGCCTTGTTGTTCACCGGCGATGCGACCGGACTGGCGCTGGACAAGTGGATTGCAGCTTTATTCGTCGGTGGGATTTTTTCGCTGATCGGTAGTTTTATCTATTTCATGCGCGAGATTTTTGTCGCCACCAAAACACTGTCGCGCCAGCATCAGCGCGATAAAATCCGCCGTCTGTCGCGTCAGTCCTGATCGCTGCAGCTAAAAAAAGAGCGGGCAGCCTTTACGCTGCCCGCTCTTTTTTATCGAGTGCTTTTTACGACAAGGACTGACGCAAAATTGTCCCGGCAAGGCCTGGCGACGCAGGCAGTACGCAGTGCACGACAAGGAGCCATAACACAGCTGGGGCGGTTTTGCGTCAGTCCTGACTACTTAATTCGGCAACACCTGCACGATCAGATCCGCACTGGCTGTGCCAGGATTCGCCACTGTGACCGGGTAATAACCGGCTGAGACACGGAATTGCAATGTCGTCGGCGCGGTCACGGCCGGCGCAAAAAAGCCAGCGATCTGCGATCCGGAACCAGCCAGCGCCACTGCCGGGCCACTGATCTGGGTCCAGCCAAAATAAATCGGCACTGTTGAATTGGTATTAGACGGTGTTTCTGCTTTCAGCTGCACACTGGCGCCGCTGTTCACAGACTGCACCAGATTGTAGGAAGTCACACTGATGGCGGGCAGGGCACTCACAAAGAAAGCCACATCGCGTTGTTTGACCGGATCGGCCGAACTGCCATCGGCGGCAATCGGCGCGGTCGATACATTCAGCGTGAAGGTGTATGAAGTCGGGGCCGTCACTACGGCCGGAAACACCACACTGGCAACGCTGGAGCCCGCATTGTAAATGGTCAGCGGGGTAGCGCCAGCTGGTCCGGATTTGTACTGCCACAGGAAATACATGGCCTGGCCAGTCACTTCCTTACCATTGACATCGTACATGGTGGATTTACTGCCATCCAGGCTCGCGCTGGCACCCGGCTGTACATTACCGCCACTGGTGGAGATCGGAACCACGGTGGGTTTAACAACGGGATTAATCGTGATGCTCTGTGTGGCTGTGCCGGTACGCTGTTTGTCGTCGGTGACGCGGCATTGCAGTTTGATGATGGTGCTCTGAGTCACCAACGGCGCGACAAAGCTGGCCGCTGCCGTGGCAGGATTGGTCAGACTCAGCGTCAGTCCGGCTGCATCGCTGACCACCCATTGATAGGCATAGGCATTGCCGCTGCTGGCTGGGGTGCCACCGCTGCCGGTACAGCTCAGGCTGACTTTATCCCCTGAAGTAACAGTGGCATCAGCACCGACTTTGACGCTGGGATTATTAGTAATAGAAGCGGACTGTAAAACTTTGAGCGTGGTAAAGCTATTGCTCTGATTGCCCTTAGCATCAACCGCGAAAAAGCTAAGCTTATACGTCACATCTGAACTCAGTTTAGCCGGTGGCGTGAGGCTAAGCACGCAGTTGGTGCCACTGCTGTCTGTGGTCACTGTTTTACAATCAGCATTACTGACCCCCGTGACTGAGTCGGCACCCAGGGTCAGGGTTTCGATTTGCCAGTACAGCTTGCTGATGGCACCGGCGTTGCTGGCCGCTTTGCCGGTGAAAGTCAAAGGATCACCGACAGACACGGTGGCCGGCACCGGCACAGTCACGCTGACAGCGCTGTTATCCGCCGCAGCGGAACTACTGCTACTGCCACCACCACAGGCACACAGTGCCAGTGCGCTGAGAGTCGATAAGGCAATACTGGCGAGACGAAAGTTAGGGTTCACGCTGGCTCCGGGGAGGTTGCAAATCACGTTACAGGATATACGCAGACTGCGCCTGTGGCATGGGTAGCCCGCGTCGCTGCGTAAATCCTCATTGTAATAGAGCAAGCCCCCGGCTGGCGTTTTCAAACTATTAATTCGTCGTAAGTCTGCTGCAACTTTCGCCGTCACGACATACAGACTGGCCAGGTCTCCGCTTATTTACCTGGATTACGGTCGCTTCACATTTTAATCACGCAATTTAAATGTTAACTGGCCCTAGGATACAAAATCATCTGAGTACAGCGGAACAAGGCAATGACTTTTCCTTCGTAACTGACCTCGGCATCCCACAACTGGGTCGTGCGTCCCAGATGCGTGGCTTTGGCGCTGACCTGAATACGGCCGCTACGCGCTGTGCCCAGGTGATTCGATTTCAGTTCTATCGTAGTAAAGCTGGTCGCGCCTTCCGGCAAAGTCGCCATACAGCCATAGCCACAGGCGGTATCAGCCAGCGTCACCACGCTGCCAGCGTGCAAAAAGCCATTCGGCGCCATCAGATGCGGCACCACATCCAGCTCTGCGCTGACTGCGCCCGGGCTAACCGACAAAATCCGTATGCCCAGATGACCGGGCAGATAGGGCGCGCCGATTTGATTCAATTGTTCAGAGGACAGGGTGACTTGAGCGGACATGCTGATTCCTTGGGTGGTAGCAGGCGAAAATGCCTGAAGCGCATTGTAAACATTGTGTGTATCCGTTTGAAGTGTCAGTATTGACTTTTATCGCGCTCAAACCGCCACAAAATCACACAAAAAGGCAGCCTATGACGACACACATCGAATTCTGGGTCTATCCGCAATGCATGGGCTCTGCCGTCACCGGCATGGCAGACCTGTTACATATCGCCAATGCCATGGCTCAGGCTGGCCATACAACTCCGCGCGAGGCGCTGTTCAGCTGGTCGCTGCATTCAATGGATGGACAGGCCGTTCAAAGCTCTTCCGGCTTACGGCTAAACTGTGATGGCCGTATAGGCATTGGACCGCAGCCTGATCTGGTGTTGCTGCCGGGGCTGTTTGTCGGCAATGGCATGCGCGCTTTCCGCAGCGCGCGCCAACAACTGCAGCCACTGCATAGCTTGCTGCGTGAACGCCATGCCGAATCCTGTCTGATTGCGGCGCACTGCAGTGCCGCCTTTGTACTGGCGGATGCCGGTTTGCTAAATCAGCGTAAAGCGACCGTGCCTTGGTGGCTGGAACACCAGTTTCATCAGGAATTTCCGGATACCACGCTGCAGGTCGCTGACATGCTGGTCAGTGATGAGGGCCTGCTGACCACCGGTGCCGCCACCGCCTATCTGCAACTGGCGCATCATCTGATACTGCAGTTTGGCGGTGCAGAACTGGCGGCACAGCTGGCCAGCACTTTGCTGATCGATGCGCAACGTCAGTCGCAACTGCCCTATGTGCAGACGCAGCAGCATTATCCGGTCGACAATGTACCGGAAGACGCACTGATACAGCGCGCCCGCCTGTGGCTCACCCGACATCAGAGGCAGCCATTCAGCCTGGCGGCACTGGCGCAGCATCTGGCCGTCAGTGAAAGAACCGTGATCCGTCGTTTCTCGCAACTGCTCAATACCACGCCCGGCAAGTATGCACAGATGCTGAAGCTGGAAGTGGCACGCCGCCTGTTGCAACAAACCGATCTGAGTCTGGATGAAATCGCGCTGCGCATCGGTTATCAGGACAGCAGTGCATTCCGCCGTCTGTTCCGCCGCAGCTATGACTGCAGCCCATCGGCCTGGCGCCATCGCTGCGATACCAAAGTCTGAACACGCGCTCATGTTTGCAGCACGAAGCGTTAACCTTGCGCAACAATTGCGTTATTGCATCAAGCTTCTTATGGCATAGTATGGAAACATTACACCGGACCAAGATGCGCTGTGTGCATTGCTGGCTGGAGACGGGAATCGGGATCACCTTTACCAGGAGTCAGTATGAATTTACGTCATTTGCGCATCGGTACCCGGCTCGCTATCGGCTTCGGTGTCATTCTCGCCAGCCTGATCCTGATACTGGTGGTCGATAACGTCCTGAGTTCGCGCAACCGTCAGCAAATGTCGGTTGGGCTGGCGTCCTCCAAAGCCAAGACCAATCTGGCGGCAAGCATGAAAACGGCCTTACTGGAAGGTGGTATAGCGATCCGTAATATTGGTCTGCAAAGCGATCTGGGTGAGCTCGAAAAACAAAAAGTGCTGGTCAAAAATCAGCATACCCGCTTCCTGGAAGCACGCGACAAATTCCTGGCGCTCGGTGTCACCGCAGATGAAAAAAAACTACTGCAAGCCGTCACGGATCTCGATACCCAGGTCGATGCACCGACCAAAGAAGCCTTCAAAATGCTGCTCTCTTTCAATGGCGAAGAAGCGGTCAAAGTGATCGCTACCCAGATCGACCCGCTGCAGCAAAAGTCCCTGCTGGAAATCAATCGCCTGGTCGAAATTCAGGACCAGGCGGCGGACGCGCTGGGTCAGGCAGCTGAAGCCAGCGATAAACGGCTGACACTGATGCTGTTCATTTTCGGCGGCGTGATCGTCTTGCTGGGAGCGGCTTTTTCTTTGTTCATGACGCGCAGTATCACCACACCTTTACAGGAAGCAGTGCTGATCGCACAACAAGTCGCGGCCGGGGAATTGTCACATCATCAAATGGCGGAAGGCAGCGATGAAATCAGCGAATTGCTGAACGCCTTAAAAGATATGAATGACAATTTATTCCGTATCGTCAGCGAAGTGCGGCAAGGTACCGATGCCATTGCAACGGCCTCGGGTGAAATTTCTACCGGCAATGCCGATCTGTCATCACGTACCGAAACTCAGGCTGGCGCACTGGAAGAAACCGCCAGTTCCATGGAACAGATCACGGCCACCGTGCGTCACAACGCAGATAATGCAAAACAGGCAAACACTCTGGTGACTTCGGCTTCTCAATTTGCTATCAAGGGGGGTGCAGAGGTAGGGAAAGTCGTCGATACCATGAACTCCATCAAGGAAAGTTCGCGTAAAATAGTCGACATCATCAGTGTGATTGATGGAATTGCCTTCCAAACCAATATCCTCGCTTTAAATGCAGCCGTAGAAGCTGCGCGGGCCGGAGAACAGGGCAGAGGTTTTGCCGTTGTTGCTTCCGAAGTCCGCAATCTTGCACAACGCAGCGCAAGTGCAGCGAAAGAAATTAAAACCCTGATCGGAGACTCGGTCGAGAAAGTCGATGCCGGCGGTAAGCTGGTGGATGCGGCTGGACAAACCATGAATGAAATCGTCACGTCGGTACGCCATGTGGCAGACATCATGGCAGAAATCACGGCCGCAGGTCAGGAGCAAAGCGCGGGCATAGAGGAAGTCAATCGCGCCATCACACAAATGGATGAAATGACACAGCAAAATGCAGCCCTGGTTGAACAAGCCGCTGCTGCTGCCGAAAGTATGGAAGAACAAGCCGGCAACCTGGCGCGCGTGGTTTCAGCGTTTAAACTGGATCAATCTCATGGAGCACGGCCAGCCATGCAAGCTCCAGGGGTGCACCGCGTCAGCGCAGCGGGACCAGAAGCACAGTCAGGTCTGGTCTCCGGTGCGGCCGGTAAATTAGTGAAAGTATTAGGATTTCATAAGGATTAAGCCAACGCCACGCGCGTAGCCACCAGTAGACAGTCACTCAGCATAGGTGTGACAAACAAGCACGCACCTATGACTTAGCCACGCTGGAAACATCTGCCTGAGCCTGTTGAAAGAACATGAATAAGTCCCAAGCATTACATCATATCGTCGCCGAGACCCAACGCGGGGAACTGGTGTTCCCTACCCACGTACAAGCCAGTCTGCACATCCAGCAGGCACTCGACGATCCTGAGTGCGGTATAGAGGCAGCAGCACGCCTGATCATGAAAGAACCGCTGATGGCGGCCCGTGTAGTAGCGATCGCCAATTCCGTTGCCTACAGCCGCTTTGGCGGCGGCGTGACCAATATCCGTACTGCCGTCTCGATTTTGGGGTTCAGCACCTTACGCTCGGTTGTCGCGGCAGTCATCATGCGCCAGATCAGCCATCAGATTACCGAGCCCGTGATCCGGCACAAAATGGAAAGCCTGTGGCTGCACAGCGCGCATGTCGGCGCGCTGTCATATTGTCTGGCCAAACATGTCACCCTGTCCGATCCGGAAACGGCGATGTTTACCGGTATCGTGCATGAAGTAGGCGGTTTCTATCTGCTGTCTCGCGCTGAAGAGTTTCCGGCTTTGCTGGAAGATACACACTGCACGCCTGAACATGAACTCGATGAATCCCCTGAAATTTTCATAGGCCGCGCAGTACTGCATCAACTGATGGTGCCTAAACGCGTGCAATCTGCCATCGAAGTACTGTGGTATGGCGCACGTGCGCTGCCACCGGCCAGCCTGGGCGAAATTTTAATCGCAGCCAATGACCTGAGCCCGGTCCCATCACCGATAGATCCGCGCCTGCCAGAACAGATAGAGGCGGCGCGTAACAGCACAGACTGCTCGCTGAATCAGCATAGTCTGCGTGACATACTGCAGCAAACTAACACTGAAACCCAGTCATTGCTGCAATCGCTGCTGCACTGAGACGCCAAACCGGGTAACGCCGGCAGACTTTCTGCATCTTAGGCATAATTCCGAAGCCTGTTAACACCGCAAGCCCACCCATCCGGCAGGGCTGCGTTTTGAAAACCACGTTTTCGGAAGGATGAAGAATGTCAGTATCCCGTCAACTTAGTACCAGCTTATTTGCTATTCTGACCGCATTGGCACTGCCTGCAAGTCAAAGTTATGCCGCTGCACCGCAAGTCAAAACCGCCGCCCCCGGCTATTACCGCACCATGGTCGGTGAATTCGAAGTCACTGCCTTATCCGATGGCACAGTGGCTTTGCCGGTCGATAAATTGCTGACCAATACCAGCCCGGAAAAAGTCAGCAAGGCCTTACATAAGTCGCATCAGCACAGCCCACTGGAAACCTCGGTCAACGGCTATCTGATCAATACCGGCAGTAAGCTGATCCTGATCGACACCGGTGCCGGCAGTCTGTTTGGCCCTACCCTGGGTAAATTGCAGGCCAATCTGAAAGCCGCTGGCTACAGCCCGGAACAGGTCGATGAAATCTACATCACCCATATGCATCCGGATCATGTCGGCGGTCTGATGCAGGGTGAAAGCATGGTGTTTCCAAACGCGGTAGTGCGCGCGGATCAGCATGACGTGGACTTTTGGCTGAGCCAGGCCAATCTGGATAAAGCACCTCAGGACAGCAAAGGCTTTTTCCAGGGCGCGATGGCTTCCATCAATCCCTATATCAAGGCTGGCAAATTCAAGGCCTTTGAAGGCAATACCGAACTGCAGCCCGGCATCAAAGCCACGGCCACGCACGGCCACACTGCGGGTCATACCATCTACACCATCAGCAGCAAAGGCCAGAATCTGGTGTTGTGGGGCGATCTGATGCATGTGGCGGCGGTGCAGTTTGCTAACCCGGCCGTCACCATACAGTTTGACAGCGACAGCAAGGCCGCTGCGGCCCAACGCAAACTGGCCTATGCGCAGGCAGCCAAATCGGGTGACCTGATCGGCGCTGCGCATTTGTCTTTCCCTGGTCTGGGCTATGTACGCGCTGAGAACAAGGCGTATGCATTCACCCCGATCAACTATGCACCGGGAAATTAAGCCTTAACAGGCCCTAATCAGTAATGCGGTGGCCGTTCATCCAGGACCGGCTGCCGCTGCGCTGCCGTTACGGCCAGTTCGCGCAGGCGCTTGGCCATCGCTGTGCATAGGGCTTCCAGTTCATCGATCTTTTTTTGCTGACGATAGACCTGGGTATTGAGGGTATCGACCAGATCATCTTGCCGCGACAGGCGGATTTCCAGGTCGATTAAACGTTCTTCGGTACTCATACGGTTCTCTATGCTTTCTGTGTGGTGATCGGTGTGAAGATCTGCTTGATGATACAAGGCGCACAGTATGCCATACCAGTTCATGCTGACACGCGCTGCGTTTGCCAGACCGTCATAGTGCGCAGCAGCGCCGGAATGCATGCTGCTGCCTGAGCCGGAAAAACCTGTTGACCAGATGCGCCCCAACTTGCATCCTGAGCGTATGAATATCCTGTCTTTCCTACGCCGCCAGTCCTTACTGGTCACCCTGTTGAGCTGTGCTTTGTACAACGTTGATGATGCTGCAGCACAGCCGCTCAGCCCCGCAGCAAGCACGCAAGCTGGCAGCGGCTCGCCGGTGGTGATCGGCTATTTTTTACTCGAAAAAGAACAGCTCGCCGGTCAGCAAAACGGCAGCCTGCGCGCCAGCGATATCCAGCCCGATGTGGCTCGCCAGCTGACCCATATCAATTTTGCGTTTATGGATATCAATGCCAAAGGCGAATGCGATTTTGAAGCTGGTACCAATGCACGCCAGGCAGCGCGCGCACTGACCCAGTTGCAAGCGTTGAAGCGGCATCAGCCCGGCTTGCGCATCCTGTATTCACTCGGTGGCTGGACCCATACCAATGATGACAGCACTGACGTGGAACGCTACCGCCAGGCAGCCGCCACGCCGGACGCGCGCAGCAAGCTGATACGCTCTTGCGTCAGCCTGATGCAGCGTTACCGTTTCGATGGTGTGGATATTGATTGGGAATATCCACGCGCACAGGATGCCGCCGCGTTTACCGACTTATTACGTGAATTCCGGCAGGCGCTGAACCAGGCTGGTCGCCATCGTGCGCGCCCTTATCAGCTGACCATCGCTGCCGCCGGTGGTGCCTTCAATATGGCGCGTACCTATGCGGCCTGGCCGGCAATTGCGGCCAGTGTCGATTACATCAACCTCATGACTTACGATTTGAATGGCAGTTGGGAAAAACTCAGCAATCATCAGGCGCATTTGTTTGGCGAACCCGGTGAGGCGCTGTATGACAATCCCATAAGCGCACTGGCTGCACCCAGCCTGACTGCAGCGCAGCTGGAGCAGGACTTTCCGGCGCGTTTTGCACTGACGGTAGATGCCGCAGTTCAGCAATATCTGGTGGCCGGTGTACCAGCGCATAAGCTGGTACTGGGTTTTCCGTTTTACGGGCGCGCCTTGTTTCAGGTCGGTGCTGACAAGCAGGGCTTGCATCAGCGTTTTGTGACACCAGCTGGCGATCATTATCAAGGTGACGTCAGCTTGCTGACCGGTTGCCCAAGCTGCGTACAGCGCGGTGACCCACGTCTGCCTGCGTATGCCGATCTGCAAGCCATGCTGGCGGGTAGCTATGGGTATCAGCCACAGTATTCAGAGATCAGCCATGCCAGCTGGCTCTGGCATCCGCAACAGCATATTTTTGTGAGTGCTGACGATGCGCGCGCGGTACAGGCCAAGGTCGCCTACCTGCGCCATCAGGGTCTGGCCGGAGCCATGTTCTGGCATCTGGGGCAGGATGCGCAGCAAGCGACTCTGCTGAGCCAGCTACATAGCGCGCTCTATCAGCAAAGCTGTCAGTTACGCGTGCATCCTGCAGCGCTGGTATATCGGCCGCTTGCCAGTAATCCGCGTTGCGAAATTCGCTGAGCCTTCCAGGTATGACCGTCAGGAACAGACTTGCACGCTGAATGACAGTTTGTAAATTCACAGACTTATCAGCTAAGATGCATTATCCCCACTGCCAACCGGACAACTCAGTGAAAGCTTTGTTATTGCGATTATTTGGCTTACAAACTCAGGATGGCGCTGCTACCGCTGTGCTTGCCGCGCCAGCCCCGACCACTGCTGCTGCACCTGAACCCGCAGCGTCCAGCCCTGATCTGAGCCTGCAATGGCAATTACCGGCGCGTCAGCTGGCGCAATTCAACCAGTGGATGCTGGGTCCACATCTGGGCGCGCCCAGTCCCTACACTGAGCGTGCCGTACTGGCTGCACTGGACCGTGTGTTACACAGTGAATTATCTGGTTCTCAACTGATACCGCGCGTTCCCAGCGTACTGCCGCAACTCTTGAAGAGCCTGCGTGATGAAAACATCACGGCCGGTGATCTGGCGCAGCAAATTGCGAAAGATGTTGTACTGGTCGCAGAACTCATGGCAGAGGTGAATAGCTCTTGTTACCAGGGTTCGCAAAAAATAAACAGTCTGGATAAAGCAGTACAACTGCTGGGTTTAAATGGGCTGCGCATGCTGATCGCTCGCAATGCGTTCCGGCCTTTGATACAGGCACAAAGCGGCCATCTGACGAATGCACTGGCACCGCTGATTTGGGAATACACAGAAAAAACAGCACAAGCCTGCCGGCTGCTTGCATTACAACGCGGACTTGATGAATTCACCGCTTTCCTGGCCGGACTATTACGCCATGTCGGTTTGATTATCGCCTTACGCACCATAGACCAGACCGGCGTAACGCGGCAGTTACCGGCCTCTGCGCGTTTTCAACAAAATCTGATGGAACAAGCCTTGTTACTATCGGTGCATGTGGGCCGCCAATGGCATTTTCCTGACACCGTATTGGATGCTGTATTGCACGCCGATACAAATGAAAACCATGCACCGGATGACTATGCACTCAGTCATTGCTTGTGGCAAGCGCTGCAAATAACACAGCTCTATTTGCTGCAACGTGCAGAAGTCGTAGCGACTGCAGAGGTAGAAGCGATGTTCGAGCAAATGCCGCAATTACTTGCTTGCTGTACAGGCTTGCAATCAGCAATGGACATCGGCTGACATTTCTTGGCAATTTAAGATATCTGTGTTTCCTTATTTTTAAAGCGATTTATTTTTCTCTTCAAATAAAGTAATTGAAGCCAAGTTATTAAAGCAAAATACGCCGTTCTCCGCTGATTCAACACGACGAATTACTTTGTTTTAACAACTCAGCCCTAACTGATTCTGGCGATGGGATTGGTACTGTCTTGTAGAGCGTATAAGCGCATCATGTCATTAAATTTCTGCATGCGTATTTCTGCTCAGATCGCTTTACCATTCATACTCTTTTGTGCCAGTTTCTGGTTCACAGAAAACTGCTGATCATAAGCAAATTTTTCTTCCGCATTCATACGACGCGCTGCGACAATCACTTGTTGGACTTCAGCACTTTCAGTATCGAAAGCGATTTTCTCCTGCTCTGTCATGCGCTTGGCAACGATGCTGACAGTCTGGATTTCAGCTTGTGTGCTGCGGGTTTCAGCAGTAAATGCCTGGCTCACAGCAGCGACACCGGCACACAAAGCGATACTCAGAATCAGGCTGTTTTTGATCGTGGATTTCATTTTATTTCTCCTTCAGTGGTTGGTTGATGTGTGTACTGTAGAAGAAGCACTGTCAAGCTGCGAGCACATTGCGACGAAGTGTAAAAAGACGGGAGTGAAGCTGCAAAAATACGCGCTGAATGTTGCCCAGGGGCGCAGACAGCACAGCCTGGTCTGACTGTTTGGCCTGGCACAGCAGGCGTTTTCTGAATTTTGTGACATTACGCAAAATAAACATTACCAGATAGAAATTACTTGAATTCTGCACTAGTATTACCTGACCCAAGTATTTTTCCGGATGCTGCTTTTATACAGGAGATACACTGTGTTACAAGAGTATGCCAACAGTAGCCCGATGCTTGCAGCGACCTCGTCGCAGAATGGTGAGCACACCGCCAACCCATGTCTTGAGTTCCTTTCCTTCACCTTAGGAAATGAGGAGTACGGCATTGATATCCAAAGAGTGCAAGAGTTGCGCGGTTACGAAGCAGTGACGCGAATCGCAAATGCACCCGACTTCATGAAGGGCGTGATGAATCTGCGCGGCGTGATTGTGCCCATCATCGATATGCGCATGAAATTTTCACTGGGCTCACCCGTCTACGACCAGTTCACCGTCGTCATCATTATCACGATCCAGGGCCAAACTCTGGGCATGGCGGTCGACAGCGTGTCGGATGTCATTACCCTGACCCAGGATCAGATACGGCCAGCGCCGGAAATGGGTTCGTCGATTGATGCAGATTTCCTCATCGGTCTGGCACCGCTGGAAGACCGTATGTTGATACTGATGGATATAGAACGCTTTATGACCTCGACCGACATGGGACTCAACCTCTCTAGCCTCAATACGCACTAGCCGCCCAGCGGCATCTATGCATCAGGAGACAACAATGAGCATCGCCAAGCGCCTTTATCTGTTAATCGGTATTTTTTTCTTAGTTCTGATCTCAGTTTCCGGGCTAGGGATTATGCAGATCAATAAAGTTTACACAGTGACCAACTTCACCAATGTCAATACAGTACCCAGCCTGCTCGACATCGGTAATGCGTTTCGCTTTGCTGCACAGACCCGGGTTCAGATGTGGCAGCACATTACAGTCGATGATCCAGAGCGTAAAACTGCGTTGCAAAAGTCGATTAGTGAAGCACATCAAAAGGTCTTAGACGCATTTGCCAAGTACGAAAAAGAAGATTTAACCGATGAAAAAGACCGGGCTTTGTTGGAACAATCCAAAAAATCCTATGAAGAATTCGCCAATCTGCGCACAAAGGCATTAGCCTTATCTTCAGAAGGTAAACGCGATGAAGCCAGGGATTTCATCTTGGGTAATCAAGCCATTCCAGCCAAAATGGCTGATACGCTGGATGAACATAAAGCCTTTAATGCTGATTTGGGAAACAAGGCAGCACAAGAAGCGTCGGCTACAGTGAATTCAGCTACCTGGCTTTCAGCGCTGATCACCTTAGTTGGCGTAATTCTGGTACTGGTATTTGGCCTGTCATTGATACGTAAAACCGTCGCATCCCTGAGCTATGCTGTTCAGGTAGCGCAAACTGTTTCCAGTGGCGACCTGACCAGTCAGATCGAAGTACACAGCCAGGACGAGGCCGGTAAAGTCTTGCAGGCACTCAAAGAAATGAATACCAGTCTGCTCAATATCGTGTCGCAGGTACGTTCCAGCACCGATAATATCGCCTCTGCTTCAACTGAGATTGCAACGGGCAATATGGATCTGTCCTCGCGCACAGAACAGCAAGCCGGTTCGCTGGAAGAAACCGCGTCCTCAATGGAAGAACTGACCAGCACTGTGCGTCAGAATGCGGATAATGCGCGGCAAGCGAATCAACTCGCGGTCTCAGCTTCAGAAATCGCCATGAAGGGTGGCGATGTGGTGGCCCAGGTGGTCGATACCATGAATGGGATCAATGAGTCTGCCCGTAAGATTGTCGACATTATCGGTGTGATTGATGGCATCGCATTTCAGACCAATATCCTGGCGCTGAATGCTGCCGTAGAGGCAGCAAGAGCCGGTGAACAGGGCCGGGGCTTTGCAGTGGTCGCTGCGGAAGTGCGCAATCTGGCCCAGCGCAGTGCGAGTGCAGCTAAGGAAATCAAAGTCTTGATTGATGACTCGGTCGGCAAGGTTGAGCGCGGCACGCAACTAGTCGGTGAAGCCGGTGCCACTATCCAGGAAGTGGTCAGCAGTGTACGCCGTGTGACTGATGTGGTCACTGAAATCAGCGCTGCGAGTCAGGAGCAAACATCGGGCATAGATCAGATCAATATCGCGATCACCCAGATGGATGAAACCACGCAACAAAATGCAGCGCTGGTGGAGCAGGCTGCGGCAGCGGCGGCCTCACTGCAGGATCAGGCGGCCAGCCTGTCCGAAGTGGTCAGTGTGTTCAAGGTCAATGGCATGAGCGGCGTTGCGGACAAACCCAGGTCAGCGGCTGCGAGACCAGTCCGCCCCGCAGCCATGGCACCAGCCAAAGTGAAGCAGGCAGCCATCGGCCATAGCGCCACTGTCTCACGTGCATCCACGCCTTCCGGCAAATCCGACGACGGACAATGGGAAGAGTTCTGATGCCCGGTTAAGCGCTTCACATCTTCAGCTCAGGGCGTCCCGGCTTTAGTGGAGACGCCTTTTTTTCTAAAAATTGTGCAATGCAATAAATACTAATGAGAAATATGAAATCTTAATGACATTCATAAATAACATAACTTGATATCTGAATAAGTCATTGGATTCTTGCGATGCGGATGACTATCATGGCTACATCATTCAACCACACAAGGAAATATCATGATCAGCCTGATTATTTTGACCCAAATCATCGCTACTATCGCTATCCTGACAGCCGCATTAGCTGACTGATTGCAACACAGATGTAAGAATTTGTTGCAGCGCAATATATTGATGTAAACCGTAATACCCGCTTTATTATTCAGCTTGCCGCCTGCTGTTCGCGCTGGCTGATGCATTTTAGCTATATTGTTTTATCGCCTCACACTACGGGCTATTCGCCCACCAGGCAGTCCACGCCGGATAACTGCCGCTGTACCAGACTGATCCTGCCGCATACGCTCACGTTTCCGATGCGGCAGTGACATACCGATCCGGCATTCCCTTTTTTCTTAGTTTGCCTTGCTATGCTGAACCGATACAGCTGCGCTTTTCTGCCTGCATTTTCCTGAGCCGGGCACGCAACGCGTACAATAGCGCCTTATTTCCTGCTTCTTTGTTCTTTCCATGACTATTCTGCTCACAACGCTCAATGCCCGTTACGCCCATGCTTCATTAGGATTGCGTTACCTGCTTGCCAATATGGGAGAGTTGCAGGCGCAAACCCAGCTGCATGAATTTGTAATCGGTGCGCGCAGTACCGATGTGGTGGAAAAAATCCTGGGCTATCGCCAGGAAGGCGAAAAGCTGATCGTCGGTTTTGGCGTGTATATCTGGAACGTGGTGGAAATCACCCAAATCGTCGCGGTGTTAAAACGGGTCGCACCGGAAGTCGTGATTGTGTTAGGTGGGCCCGAGGTTTCGCATGAAACCGGCGACCAGGAAATCATACGGCTGGCCGACTATGTGATCACCGGCTGGGGCGATATCAGTTTTCCGGAATTGTGTGCACAAATCCTCAATGGTCCACAACCGCTGATGAAAGTGCATGCTGGCAAACAGCCACCGATGAATGAAATCAAGCTGCCCTATCAGTTATACACCGATCAGGATATCCGTCACCGTACCCTGTACGTTGAGGCATCGCGCGGCTGCCCGTTCAAATGCGAATTCTGTCTGTCGGCGCTCGACAAAACCGCCTGGCCATTTGATATCGATGCATTTCTGGCGGAAATGGAAAGTCTGTATCAGCGCGGTGCGCGCTTATTCAAATTCGTTGACCGCACCTTCAATCTGAATATCAAAACCAGCCTGAAAATCATGCAGTTCTTCCTCGATAAACTGGAAGCGGCGCCGCATGATCCTGTGTTTGCTCACTTCGAAGTGGTGCCTGACCATTTGCCGGATGCACTCAAAGAAGGCATACAGAAATTCCCGGACGGTACACTGCAATTTGAAATCGGTATCCAAAGCTTTAACCCGACGGTGCAAGCTCTGATCAGCCGTAAACAAAACAATGACAAAGCTGCCGACAATATACGCTGGCTGACCACCCAGTCGCATGCACATTTGCACGTCGATCTGATTGCCGGTCTGCCCGGTGAAACCATGGACAGTTTTGCGCAGGGCTTTAATCATCTGGTGTCGCTTAAACCGCATGAAATACAATTTGGCATTCTGAAACGCCTGCGCGGCACACCTATCATCCGCCACACCGAGGCCTACCAGCTGCGCTTTGATCCGCAACCACCTTACACCATCCTGGCGAACCAGGATGTGCCTTTTACCGATATGCAGCGACTGGTGCGCTTTGCGCGTTATTGGGATATGGTGGCCAATTCCGGACGCTTTGCCAACACGCTGCCGGTAATGCTGGCGGACGACCCGTTTGCGCGCTTCATGGCGTTTTCGGACTGGATATTTGCCAATACCGATGCCACCCACAGAATCGCACTCGACCGCCTGGCCGCCTTAGTTGGTCAATGGCTGCAGTTGCAAGGCATGTCAGCGGCCGACTGCAAAACCTTGCTGGCCAGCGACTACGCCGGCAGCGCCCAGCATCAGCAAGGCAGCAGCCATAAAGGCCAGCAAGCCAATCAGGAAAAAGGCAAAGCGACGCCGCAAAGACAGCGACAGCACATGGTGGCTTAAAGAAAAATATGGGGATCAGCGTATCCCCATATTTTTTATTGCCATGAAAAATTTTTTTGTAGAGTCGCTATGAAAAAAAGAATTTCATCAACACGGTTTGCTCTGTTTCAGACGCTCCACATATGGTCGCCATTCTTGATTCTGTTATTAGTTACACTGGCTATCCTGTTCGCATCCTACCTTTACCATAATTGGAATTTCCTGATATATACGGTGTTAGGTAGCGCGGGGCTGCCACTTATTTTGAGCGGCTATTTTCTTTCTCATGCATTTAATGGGATGCGAAGTACGCCATCCATCCCATGGATATTAAGTCTTCATTCTTTCTACTTAGAAATAGAAAATACGGCACATATTTCGACTATCGACTTACGACAAGTAAAGCGTTTCGTACTAGTTAGCGATGACGACTGGGATTTACCACGTGGGCTGGAAGACACCTGTTTGGTCTTATGGATGAATTGGGGTTTAATAATTAGCGTCCCAGGTTCTAGTCCTGATTTTCACCAACTAGTGATGAGTCTCCATCAATCATTTTCGATAGAAGTAAAAGATTTATGTGAGTAGCCCAGTATTACGCATTCAACGAATGAACTTGTTTGCCAATGATAATCAGTGATTCAATTTGCTTTACGGGGCGGGAAAATAGCGCGGTTCAGTTCGCCATTGCGGCGTGTAGTCTGGATCACGGTATTGATGCGGTGTATCCAGTCTTCATATTTGGGACTGGCCGCAAAGCATAATTCGTCGATCAGCAAGGGCTTGTCCAGTACCACGAAATCCTCGCCTGGCGATAAGCCTGAGGATTTTTCGGCGGCGATCATCTGATGTAAAAACTGACTGACTTCCTCGGCGCGCGTGTGAAAGTCGCCGAACAACATCACATCCATACGATGGTTGATCAGCTTACGCAAACGCGCCGTATGTGAACTCACATCTTCTTCCACTTTGAACAGCTTGTTACGCTGTGCTTCGAACTCATCGCCATAGCCGGAACCACGCACCACGCCGACGGTTTTGCCGCGTAAATCTTCTATGCCACGAAAAGGAAATACCGCATCGCTACGCACCACCAGCCAGACCTGGTTACTCAGAAAAGGCTCGGACAGAATCAGATTTGGATGACTGCGCCCGGCGCTGACACCAAAGGCGATGCCTTCGTGATTGCGGGTCTTTTCGTAAAGCCGTGTATACGGATAACGCTCAATGTCGAACTGCAGTGCCAGCCGCTGTTCAAACAGGTCGAGCAAACGCCGTATCTCTTCGCGTAAAGGCAGCATCTGGCCCGCTTCGTTGCGGTTCTCACGGATATACAAGGTGAGACGGGTTTGTGCCATCAGCGGCGCGGCGGCCAGACTTCCAGCCACGGCCAGACCGCAGCGTAACAGCTGGCGCCGTAACTGGTCTTCTGGAAGCAGGGAATAATCGCTCATCAATGTACTAAGAAAAATATTTCCAATAGACTGGTTAAGTGCCGATTAACTACCCGCCATACTTGCTGCAATCATCCGGTGGATACTTCGCCGAGTATGCGCCGCTAGCTTATACCAGGCAAGACAATTGCACCCGCACCAGCAAACCTGTTCCACCCGGTGTTGGGTTTGTGCTGTCTGCGCGCTGCTGCGCATCTTCCAGCGTAATCCTGCCCTGATGCAGCTGCACGACATCACTGACGATACTCATGCCCAGACCGGTACCGCCCGGGTGCGCGGCACTGCTGCTGAGGGCACGATAAAACGGCTGAAATACTTTTTCTTTATCCGCATCGGACAAGCCGGGACCATTATCCTGCACTTCCAGCAGCACACTACTGTCTCTGGGCAGCACACGGACCACAATCTGCCCGCCAGCCGGGGTATAGGTAATCGCATTGTCGATCAGATTGGTCAGCATCTCATGCAGCAGCAAGGCGTGACCGCGCAATCTGACTTCAGTATCGGCTTCCAGTGCCAGATCGATTTGCTTGCGCACCGCACTCAAGGCCAGTTCCAGACATACCTCGCGCGCCAGTTGCGTCAGACTCAGTTCTGTCATTTCCATTTCGGCGACCCCATGCCCGGTACGTGCCAGCGTCAACAGACGGTTGGCCAGATACACTGTGGTATCGGTAGTCTGGGCGATGCTTTGCACGATCTGGCGCATGGCAACCGGATCATCTTCACGCAAAGCCAGTTCGGCCTGGGTTTTCAATACGGTCAGCGGTGTGCGTAACTGATGGGAGGCATCGGCGATAAAGCGCTTCTGCCCCGAAATCAGCTGATCCAGCCGCGCCATATAGCCATTCATGGCCAGCACCAGCGGCCGTATCTCCTTGTGCACGATCAGCGGACTGAAATCCGACAAATCGGTCGGCTCCCGTTCCGCCAAGTGGTAGCTGAGCTGCAGCAAGGGATGCAAAACAAAACGCAGCGCCAGCCAGACCAAGAGCGCCACCGCAATCACCAGCAACGCCTGGCGCAGCAAGGTATCGAGCAGAATCTTGCGCGACATGCCACGTCTGGCATCCAGCGTTTCAGCCACTTCCACCAGCGCGATGCCACGCATCCTGTCGTCATACACAGGCTGATGCAAGGCCGCGATGCGTATAGGCTGGCCCTGATATTGGGCATGGAAAAAATGGACCAGCGCCGGATAAATATCGGAGCGCGCAACGTTTTTGGGTAAGCCCGGTAAATCTTCATAACCGGAGATGTATTCTCCATGGATGCCGGATACCCGGTAATACAGGCGTCCCAGCGTGTCGGTCTCGAAACTGTCTAAAGCCACATAGGGCACGTCGACCGTCACCTTACCGTCCACAATCGCGATACGCTCACCCAGTGCACGCGCTGACGACAGCAGCGAGCGGTCATAGGCCAGATCAGCCGCATCAAGCGCATTGTTATAAACCGAGAACGCGTTCAGTGCCACCAGGATGACCAGCGGTATCAGTAACCAGCGCAGGAACTGACCACGCAGACTGCCGAGCTGGTCCTGGTTCTGCATCAGCGCGATTCCAGTAAGTAGCCTATACCGCGCAGCGTAACGATGCCGACTTTGCCCTGACTGACGTTATCGAGCTTCTTGCGCAGACGGTGTATGTAAATTTCTATCGCATCCAGATTCGCATCGTCGTCCAGCGCGAACACCTGATCAAACAGTTTATCCTTGGGCACAGCCTGTCCGGGCCGCGTCATCAGCACTTCCAGCACCGCGTATTCACGCGGCGTCAGCGACATCGGTGCCTGCGCATAAAAGAACTGACGGATCACCGTGTCGAAACTCAGTTCACCACATTGCAGCACCACCGCCTCGTTACCCTGTGCGCGGCGCAATAAGGCTTTTACGCGCGCCTCCAGTTCAGCCAGCTCAAAAGGTTTGGGCAGATAATCATCCGCCCCCAGATTCAGCCCCTGCACTCTGTCCTGCAAGCCACCGCGTGCGGTCAGGATCAGCACCGGTGTCTTGCTGCCGCGCGCGCGCATGCGCTTAAGCACATCCAGCCCATCCATTCTGGGTAAACTTAAATCCAGTATCACCAGCGCATATTCCTGGGTATGCAACAAGGCATCGGCATCGGCGCCGTCATGAGCCACCTCTACCGTCAGACGCGCATCACGCAAGGCCTTGGCCAGCCAGTGCGACAATTCCTGATGATCTTCAACTAACAGAATACGCATAATATTTTTATCTGCAGGACCGCATAAAGCCCGCTCTGCCGCCAGCACCAGACAGATGGCTTGTGAGCGATCCTGTAATGATCTGCAGAGCCTGTCTCCCGGCTCCAATCCTCAGGCAGGCCAGATTCAGGCACCACCTTGCGCGAAGAATCGCATAAAACGCGTACAAAATCGACTATCGCTTGGTACTGAGACGGATTTTTTGCAGGAATGAAACAGCAGCTATACCTAAGACCGGGATATTGCGGGCTGTAAGCGAATTGAAAGCCAGCGCAGAGTAAACCTGCGCATACTCTGATGCATACTGCAGCGCATGTATCAAAAGCGCGTGACATCCACTATGCTGAAAGCGGACTGAAAGTAATCCGCCGCTATGATTTGTGCCATCAGCCGCCGTGTCTGGCTGAAATAAGGATAAACGATGAAATTGCCGCTGCGCCTCGCCCTGTTGTTATGCAGCCCGCTATGGATGGCGGGAACAGGCATGGCCGCGACCAATATACCTGAGGCCGACAGCCGCTGCGTGGTACCGGCCAAGCCTGGCGGTGGCATGGACCTGACCTGTAAACTGATACAAAAATCGCTCACACCAGGCAAGGTACAGCTCAGCTATCTGCCGGGCGGTGTCGGCGCGGTGGCCTGGACCTCGGTACTCAGTCAGCGTCTGACCACCAGCAATACACTGGTCGCGTTTTCCGGTGGCTCACTGCTGAATATCGCGGAAGGTAAATTCGGTAAGGCCGATACCTCACAAGTGCGCTGGGTAGCTGCGATTGGTACAGATTACGGCATGATCGCGGTACGCCGCGACTCCCCCTACAAAACCCTGCGTGAGCTGATGGAAGCCATGCGCAAGCGCCCAGCCAATTTTGCGATTGCAGCAGGCGGCACGGTAGGCAGCCAGGACTGGCTGAAAATGGCGCAGATAGGGCGGCTGGCTGGCATTGATCCGAAAGCCCTGAAACTGGTGGCCTTTGAAGGTGGGGGTGAGTCCTTTACCGCATTGATGGCGAATCATGTGCAAGTCGTTTCCGGCGATGTGTCGGAAGCCGCGCTGCATGCCAAAGATGGCGATATCCGCGTACTGGCCGTGTTGTCCGACGCACGTCTGCCCGGTGTGCTGGAAAACATCCCTACCGCCAGAGAGCAGGGCTTCGACGTCACCTGGCCGATTATCCGTGGTGTCTACATGGGGCCACAAACCAGTGATCGCGAATATCAGCAATGGGTACAGACCTTTGAACGGCTCATGAGCAGTAACGGTTTTGCTGAACAACGTAAAGCCGCTGGTCTCTATCCCTTTTCCATGACAGGAAAACAGCTCAGCGATTACATAGAACAGGCAGTAATCCGTTACCGCTCACAGGCGCATGAATTCGGCATGATACGTTAAATCCAATAGCAAACAGAACGCAGGAAACCAGCACAACAAAAATGGCAGTACAGGTAGTACAGATTACATCGGCAGCAAACGTTATACCAATAAAACATACAGGAGATAAGCACATGAAATCCACATCACTGGTACTGGGCACCGTCGCCGCTCTGGCATTCAGCACAGCCATGGCACAGGCGCCTGCAGGCTATCCGGCGGACTACAGCAAGATTGTTGATGCTGCTAAAAAAGAAGGCAAGCTGGTCATCTATAGTGCTACCGACACCAAGGCGGTTGAGCCTATGATCAAGGACTTCCGCAGCATGTATCCGGATGTGCAGGTCGAATACAACGATATGAATTCCACCGAAGTCTATAACCGCTATATTTCTGAAATGGCGGCCGGTGGTAACAGTGCTGATCTGATGTGGTCATCTGCGATGGACCTGCAGACTAAGCTGGTATCCGATGGCTACGGCATGCAATATGCATCCCCTGAGCTGAGCAATATCCCACAATGGGCGATCTGGAATAATGCGGCTTACGGCACCACCTTTGAACCTGCTGTTTTTGTCTATAACAAGCGTCTGGTCAGTGCCGATGAAGTACCGAAAACCCATGCCGAATTTGCCAAGCTGCTGACCACCAAAGCCGACAAATTCAAAAACAAAGTCACGACCTATGACATCGAAAAATCCGGCGTCGGTTTTATGTTTATCACCCAGGACAGCCGCGAAAATCAGGCATTCTGGGACCTGGCCAAAGCCTTCGGGAATGTGAGTGTACGTGTGCAGTCTTCAACTGGCACCATGCTGGAAAGAATCTCCTCGGGTGAGAATCTGCTCGGCTATAACATTCTGGGTTCCTATGCGCTGGTACGCGCTGCTAAAGATCCGTCTATCGGCGTACAGATTCCTAAGGATTACACGCTGGTCTTGTCACGTGTGATGTTCATCAGCAAAGCGGCCAAGCATCCGAATTCGGCCAAGCTGTGGCTGGATTACACACTGTCCAAACGCGGTCAGACCATGATCGCCAACGAAGCCAAACTGTATGCGATCCGCGCCGACGTGAAAGGCGAAACCACGTCTTCCGAACTGGCCAAGCTGATCGGTCCGGGTTTAAAACCGCTGCCGGTCAATCCTATGCTGCTGCAATATCTGGATCAGGCCAAACGCCTGGCCTTCCTCAAACAGTGGAAAGAAACTGCCGGTAAAAAATAAGCCGGTAAGTGGCGCGTTGGCTATACTGCGCTGGCGCGCCCAACTTACCCGCTGATATCAGCATATTTCTGCTGCCTTCCTGACTGACTTTTTTGGGCGAATTATGAGCACCCTGAGCCTTCCTGCGCCGCGCTGGTGGTCGCGTTTTAACTGGCCACGTGGTCTGGTGGTGACACTGACCATCCTGGCGATTTTCACACCACTTTCCCTGATCTTTTTCCAGAGCTTTCTGAATGCACCGTTTTTTGCGCCGGTCAAAGAACTGGGTCTGGATTCCTATCGCTTTATTCTGGATGATCCGGATTTTAAACAAGCCTTCATCAATGGCCTGATCCTGGCGACCGGACTGGCGGTCATCGCGGTACCACTGGGTGGCATGCTGGCCTTCCTGATGACGCGCACCGATCTGCCTGGCCGCCAGTGGATAGAACCGCTGCTGCTGATTCCTATTTTTGTGTCACCGATGGTGATGGCCTTTGGCTATGTGGTGGCGATGGGCCCGGTCGGCTTTTATACCGTCTGGCTGCGCCAGCTGACTGGCGTTGAACCCTGGAATATCTATTCCTTTTTCAGCATCGTGCTGATTGCTGGTCTGACCCATGTACCGCACGTCTATCTGTACTCTTCGTCAGCGCTGAAAAGCCTGGGTTCCGATGTGGAAGAGGCGGCGCGTGTCACTGGCGCCTCACCGTTCCGGGTCGCGCTGGATGTGTCACTGCCTATGATCATGCCAGCCTTGTCCTTTGCTGCAGTGCTGGTGTTTTTCTTAGGCTTTGAAGTATTCGGCCTGGTGCTGGTGTTAGGTGATCCTGAGGGCCATCTGGTGCTGGCCACTTACCTGTATAAGCTGACCAATAAACTCGGTACACCTTCCTACCATTTGATGGCTGCGGTGGCAGTTTGTCTGGTGGCAGTCACGATGCCGCTGGTCATGCTGCAGCGCTGGTTACTGAAGTCGGCCAATAAATATGTGTCGATCAAAGGTAAGGGTTCGCGTCAGAAGCCGCTGCCGCTGGGACCATGGAAATGGCTGGCGTTTGGCTTGCTGGCAGCCTGGCTGATTTTCACCGTCATCATTCCTTTGTCTGGCATCGTACTGCGTGCGTTTGTGTCGTACTGGGGTGAGGGCGTGGCACTGGCAGATGTACTCACGCTGCAGCATTTCCGTGACATTCTGGAACAACCCTCACTGATGCGCGGCATCCTCAATACCGTACTGATCGGGATTATCGGTGGTGCGCTGGCGGTGATTTGTTATGCCGGTGTGGCACTGGCCATGCATCGCAAACCGGACAGCATCACCCGTCTGCTGGATTACAGTGTGCTGGTGCCGCGTGCGGTACCGGGCTTACTGGCCGGTCTGGCCTTTCTGTGGGTATTCCTGTTCGTTCCAAGCTGGCTGGAAGGTGGGCTGAAGGGCATGGATAATGCGCTGGCAAGCTGGCTGATCGACAATCTGATTCCGCAATTGCGGGCGCTGCGCTCGACCATATTCTCAGTCTGGCTGGCGTATACCATCGTCTGGATGGCCTATGGCCTGCGTCTGATTTCCAGTGCCTTACTGCAGGTTGGACCTGAGCTGGAAGAAGCAGCGCGCGCCGTCGGTGCCCAACGCGGACAAGTCACGCGCGATGTCACTTTACCCTTAGTGAAATACGGTCTGCTCGGTGCCTGGCTGATGATCTTCCTGATTTTTGAACGTGAATATTCCACCGGTGTGTATCTGCTGTCGCCGGGTACGGAAGTCATTGGTGCCTTAATTGTTTCCCTGTGGGCGGGTGGCTCGGTTGATCTGGTCGCTGCGCTGTCCTTTATCAATATCACGCTGGTTGCCATTGGCCTGGGTCTGGCACTGCGTTTCGGTGTGAAGCTGAATCACTGATGCACGCCAATAACCATCCTGAGCTTGCTGCTATAGCCCGTATTGAACATTAATTGGAAAACTATCATGTCTGACTTAAGTGTAAAAAATCTCACGCTGGAATACGGTTCCGGTGCCACAGCCAACCCCATCCTGAAGGGGGTTTCTATGGACTTGCAACGCGGTGAAGTGGTTGCCTTGCTGGGGCCTTCCGGCTCAGGTAAGACCACATTACTGCGCGCTGTGGCGGGTCTGGAATCGCCGAAAACCGGCACTATCCATCTGGGTGAGCGCGCGATATTCGATGGTGCACAGGGGCTGGAAGTCCCGGCGGAACAAAGGAATCTGGGTCTGGTGTTTCAGTCTTATGCCTTGTGGCCGCATAAAACGGTATCGGAAAATGTCGCCTATGGTCTCAAGCTGCGCAAAATGAATAGCAGCGACATCGCGGTCAAAGTCAAAGAGGTATTGGGTCAGCTCGGTCTGGGACATCTGGGCGAACGCTTTCCTCATCAGTTATCCGGCGGTCAGCAGCAACGCGTGGCAATAGCGCGTGCGCTGGTGTACAACCCACCGGTTATCTTGCTGGATGAACCCCTGTCGAACCTGGACGCCAAACTGCGTGAAGAAGCACGTGCCTTCCTGCGCGAACTGATCGTACGCTTGCGTTTGTCGGCGCTGATGGTGACCCATGATCAGGGCGAAGCGATGGCAATCTCTGACCGCATCCTGCTGTTGAATAACGGCGTAATTGAACAACAAGGCACGCCGCAAAGCATGTATGAAACACCGGATACCTTGTTCACCGCAGAATTCATGGGCAGCAATAATAAATTGGCGGTCAAAGTCATCGAGCGGCATGGCGACTACGCGACGGTACAAGCCAATGGCCACACACTCAAGGCGACACTGCGCGGTAAACAGGTCGCAGCAGATGCGACGGCCATTATCCGTCTGGAAAAAGTCAAAATCAGCACCACAGCTTGCGACAATAGCATAGAGCATGAACTCAGCACCTGCATGTATCTGGGGGATAAATGGGAATGCCTGTTCGGTCATGCAGAACACGGAATCCGCGCTTTCTCATCGACTAAGCTGGAACCGGGTAAATACTGGTTGCAATTGCCGGCAGACAAGCTCTGGGTCTATTAAGGCCGGCCTCAGTGTCACGTCGGATGGCAGTGTCACCCGACGTGACAAAAAAACACACATAATGCCTTATATTTTTGCAATAAACAGTAAAATTTGGGAAGACGCTGCAGGGTTTGACGCATAATGATCAGGCTCAAACAGTCCTCACATTTATGTCTTCTGCATTGAATTTGCGTGGCATTTTTTCAGGTACATCGCGTGCACAGTGGCTACTGAGCGCGATGATGATAGGCTTGTATTTTTTGTCAGGCCAATTGGCCCTGACCATACCCAATCAAACACTGGCCCTCAGTCTGATCTGGCTGCCAAGCGGTATCGCCGTTTTTTCAATACAGCGTTTTGGCAGACCCATGATTTCCGCCTGTTTCCTGGGTGCAATGTTACTCAATCTGCAGTTCGGACAAGCTTTTTCCACTTCCGTCATCCTGAGCACCTGCAGTACTGTGGGCCCCGGCTTATGCTGCTGGATGCTGAGTCAGCAAAACTTTGATCCGCACTTTTCACGCCGTCGTGATGTGGCGGGTTTCACCGTCGCTATCCTGGCTGGCAATGGCCTGTCTTCCACACTAGGCATGCTATGGCTCAATATCAGCCTCGATCAGGCACCGCCGCTGATTTCCTGGCTGACCTGGTGGGCTGGCGACCTGGCTGGAACTTTACTGATAGCGCCCTTATTGTGGAATTTGTCACGGCGGAATTTTCAGCAACTGGGTGAACAATGGAAAGAAGTGAGCCTGTTTTTTGTGCTGTTCTGTACCACCAACTGGTTCATATTTTTATCCGAATATAACCGGCTCCCTTTGAAATTCGTGACCGCATTTCTGATGATATGGCCAGCGTTGAGGCTCAATATCTGCGTTGCCGCCATGGCGAACCTGATTGCAGCCCTGTTTGCGGCCTGGTCAGCTTCACAGAATCTTGCCCCCTTCGGCCATGACGGTGCTGGCAGTCTGTTCACGCTCTGGGGCTATATCTGCATTCTGTCACTGATTACACTCACCACCACTGCATTACAGGCGGAACACGCGCGGGCTGGCAAAGATGTGGCCGAAGCCTATGAACGCATGCATAAAATTGCGTCGCGTCTGCCAGGACTGATACTGCAATATCGCATACATCCCGATAACAGTACCAGCATTCCCTTTGCCAGCGCAGCAATCAGCTCACTGCTGGAGCTGGAACACGATGAAGTGAGATCAGATGCTGCACAGATTTTTCAGCGGGTAGATCCGTTTGACCGAGCGCAAGGAATACATAAATTCCAAAATGCCATGCAACAGATGGCACCTTGGCAAGATGAATTCCGATACTACCGGCGCGATGGCAGCGTGCGCTGGCTGTATATCGATAGCTTGCCGGAAAAAGAAGATGACACCGGCAGCATACTCTGGCATTGCTTTATTACTGATGTGACGGAACGCAAACAGGCAGAAAGTGAACTCAGGATTGCAGCTTGTACTTTCGAATCTCAGGAAGGCATTTTCGTTACTGATGCGAAATGGCGGATTTTGAAAATCAATCAGGCCTTTACCCGTATCTCCGGTTTTGAGACAACGGACCTGCAAGGTCAATTCCCACCCCGGCATGTGACTACAAGCCAAAACCTGGCTTTTTTCAAAAAAATCCAGACCACCCTCGATGAGCTGCATTTCTGGCATGGAGAATTATGGAATATCCGCAAGGATGGCTCGGTCTATCCTATGTTGATCACCTTAACCGCGATACTGGATGAACAGGGCAAGCTGACCAATTATATAGGCTCATTTACCGATATCAGCCGCAACAAAGGCTATGAAGCAGAAATCCGCAATCTCGCTTTCTATGACTCTCTGACGCAACTTCCTAATCGCCGGCTACTGATGGACAGACTGACGCATCTGATCTCAGTCAGCCAGCGCAATCAAAGCCACAGTGCCATCCTGTTCATCGATCTGGATAATTTCAAGACGCTCAACGACACCCGAGGCCACGATGCGGGAGACTTGCTGCTGGTCGAAACTTCGCGCCGGCTCAGCAGTTGTGTGCGTGAGAGTGATACTGTGGCCCGTCTGGGGGGAGATGAATTTGTGGTGGTGCTGGAAGAACTTAGTGAGCAGCGTGATGAAGCCATGCGCCAGACCGACAAAATTGCAGAAAAAATCCGCCAGATCCTGAGCGAACCCTATCAGATTGCGGACTTTGAACACCATGGCTCAAGCAGCATAGGCGTCTGCATGTTCAGCGGCAGTGATACCACCGTCAAGGATTTGTTCAAGCGCGCGGATACCGCCATGTATGAAGCAAAAACAGCCGGCCGTAATGCGGTCAGGTTCTTTGACCCTGCGATGCAGGCCATCCTGGTTGTACGCATGATGATGGAATCCAATTTACGGATAGCTTTGAGTCAGCAGCAGTTTGAATTACATTATCAATGTCAGGTCAATGCCGACAGAAAGCTGATCGGTGCGGAAGCCCTGCTACGCTGGCACCATCCCGATCGTGGCTATATTTCTCCAGCCGAATTCATCCCCTTAGCGGAAGAGACCGGCCTCATTATCGCAATCGGCAACTGGGTGCTGGAAACAGCCTGTGCCCAGCTCAAACGATGGGAACAGAATGCCGCTACCGCCCATCTGAGCCTGGCTGTGAATGTCAGCGCTAAACAATTCCAGCAGAGCGACTTTGTCGAGCAAGTGACGGATATGGTCAGACGTCATGCGATCAATCCTGCTCATCTTAAAATCGAACTCACAGAAAGCACCATCCTGGATAACGTTGACGCTACCACCGAAAAAATGTCGCAGCTCGGAAAATCCGGTATCCGCTTTTCTATGGACGATTTTGGTACCGGTTACTCTTCACTCGCGTATCTGCAAAGGCTGCCCTTAAACCAGCTTAAAATAGATCAATCCTTTGTACGTGATTTGAGTGAAGATGAAAATGATGCCACCATCGTTCGTACCATCATTTCACTTGGCGTCAATCTGGGTTTGCATGTGATTGCGGAAGGGGTGGAAACCGAAGCCCAACACAAGTTCCTGCTGGCGCATCACTGCCATGCCTTCCAGGGCTATCTTTTTTCCAAACCCTTGCCATTAGATGACTTTATGATGCTGGTCAGCCAGCAGGAACACAGATATACAGGCGCGTCGGCCTGAGCCGCATATCATTTCTGTACCGCGCCGTGGCAATTACTCACACCAGGCCAGTGACAGGCGGCCATCTTGCAGCGGCGGGCACCAAAAATAAGCCGTAGTCAAAGGCTGGCTGAAACGGAATAAGTCATCCGTCACACCATCTTCGGCACCACTCATACGTGTCAGTTGTACCTCAAATGGCGCAAACGAAGTCGCAAATGCGACAAAATACAAGCCACCACGCGCACCTTCTGACCAAGGCATAGAACGGCGCATGACAAAGGCTTCAGGCGTAAAGTCTTCCTGGGCGGTTCGCTTGACATGAGCAGACTCTGGCGCATCCTCCAGCTCTTCATTGTCGGAACGGCGGCGGCCTATCATCTGATCCTGCTCTGTCTCCGTATAGGCATGAAAGCGCGCAAACTGATGCTCCCATTGCTGGACCGCGACGTAACTTCCCCCGTCCGGCGCAATCGCCGCGCGCACAGCATCATCTTGTTGCGGGTTTTCAGTACCATCTTCATAGCCAGTCAGATCGCGGCCACTGCCATATTTAAACGCACTGACTTCCTGTTGTAACTGAAAAATGGGACCGAGGGCCTGTACCACACGCTGTTGCTGATGCAGCAGTTCACCACGATCACTTTCACGCAGCCACAACCATAGTGCAGCAGGGGTGGCCGGCAGAACGACTTTGCTGTTTGCGATACCGGTGAACTCGAGCAGGCCCGGAATCTCTACCCTGAGTGCCTGAGCCAGCGTCATACCGACGCCCACTACGATACGCTTACCATCAACCAGTGTCTGTAATTGCTTTAACGCGGCTTTGACCGCACTGGCATCCGTATCTTCCTGCAAATCAAAACTCAGGTAAGTGGCATGTGCCGGCAAAGCATCCAAAATCGCAGCTTGGTGAACAGACATACAGACTCCCTAAAAAAAGTAAACAATTGATCCGCACACTAACCCGCCGTGCTGGAATACGATTGCACAAAAGCATAAGCGATTCTGCTCATTTCTGCAGGACAAATGCAGAAAGCCGGAAATTGCGGCAGGACTGACGTCCATGTCCGGTTTAAGTTTGCAAGTGACCGCACGCGTCCCTGACTGGAGGGCACGCATTTTTATGCCGGGATTTTGTGGCTGATATCTGGTGCTCAATAACGGTTAGTTGATACGCAGTGATGACCAGGTTAATCGTGATTCATATCAGCGTTAATATCTGACGAAAAAAAATGTATCCGGTTACGCCCTGCGCGCTTAGCTGCATACATGGCGATATCGCTGTGGCGGATAATCTCTGCAACTGTTTTTCCATGATTAGGATAGAGTGCGATACCGACCGAACAGGATATCTTCAGCTGACCAGCTGTGCTCAGAGAAAAGGCCTGGTAGATACTTTCGCGCAAACGTTCACCCAGAATTTGCGCAGCTTGTTCATCCTGTAAATCCGGCATGATCACGACAAACTCATCACCTCCCAGACGAGCTGCAACGTCGTTCTGACGCACACAGGCCTGCAAACGCCCGGCAACTGCTTTCAATAACTCGTCACCGACTTCGTGCCCGTAGCGGTCGTTGACCGGTTTAAAATCATCGAGATCAATAAACACCAGGCCCAGTAAAGTATGCTCCTGTTCAGCTTTGAGCAACATACTCTCGATTTTTTCATCGAAATAGCGTCTGTTTGGCAATTCTGTGAGCTTGTCAAAGAAGGCCATCTTTTTAATCAGATTTTCACTTTTTTTACGTGAAGAAATATCACGGCTAATTCCGAGAAAACGGGTACTGCCATCTTTGCCAATCAGGATGGAACCCGAAATTTCTATCGGTATCATGTCACCGTTTTTATGTGGCATTTCCACTTCTATGACTGGCACCCGTATCGTGGTTTCCTGCCTGACCCCGGCTGAAATATGCTCGGCCAGCACTACATTCAGCGCAGCAAAAAATTCAACGAATTCAACGCGCTGATAAAAGTTGGCCTGCATTGCCTCTTCCACTTCCCAACCTTGGATAGTTTGTATCGATGGACTCACAAACAGGAATTTTTTTGTTGTCAGATCGAATAACCAGATTACATCGCGCGTGTTATCCAATATCGACTGATAAACTTCTTTTTCTTTTTGCAGCTGACTGATTAACTGACTACGTTCAGTAAGTAACTGATTACGTTCCTGATGCTGACGATTAGCGATCTGTATCGCTGAAAATAATTCGCCGATTTCATCCTGATAAGGGTAGACGACTTGTCTGGATTGAGGATGCCCGGAAACCGCTTCCGCTAACAAAGTTCTGGCCTGTTCAATCGGGTTAACTATCCTTCTTTGCAAGAAAAATAGTAAAAATAAGGAGACGCTGAATAAGGCGATAATGAACAATACGGTCCAGCATAAAGATAACAAAGTTTCCTTTTCTTTGTCCTTTGCTAAAGAGTTTGCCAGTTTTTGAAATTCATCACTAAATTGCTCAATAGCCTGCATCGCCTGCACATAGCCGGTGGTGAAAGATTTCGCGTTCACATGTTCCTGGTGCGACTGTATTTGCTTCACCAACTCGTGATATTGCTTCAGTCCAGCCTGAAAATATATCTGCTCCATCTGTTCAGTGGACTGGGTAATCTGTTCATATTGACCAAGGAGTTGAGTCAGACGTCTGGTCTGTTCACGAATCTGCTGGATACGTCCCTGGGTCTCATTAATGCGGGCCAGATTTGGAGTATCCAGATCCTTACCGGTAATGAGCGCAGGCATCAGCAAAGAACCCAGCTTGCCTGCGTTATCCCTTAGCTCAGCCGTCAAGGCCATTTGTATCGTCAACAACGCCGCTTCAGGCGCACTCTGTATCAGGTTCTCTGCTAACAGGTAAACCGCAGACTGTATCGGTGGCATCGCATTAAACATTTCTTCGATTAAGCCATTAATATGCTCAGGTTGCCCATTCTGAGGTTCGCGGAAAAAATCTATCCCCTTGCGCGCCACTTGCAACTGTCTGTGAGTCTTTCCTAAATAACCCAGTAAGCGTGGTTTGGTTGGGTGCGATGACAAGTTAATCTGATCATACAATTCCTGTATCAGCGTATCTGTTTTTTTTCTGCTTTGTTCCAGTAAAACCTGATCCGGTGATGCATGAAAAGGCGCTTGTGAAATCAGAAGATTGGATGGCCCACGCTCGGCGGAAATCGCTTCCATCGTCGCCAGTGCTTTGAGATAAATCATCAGCAACTCTTGCCGCTGCATAGACAACTGATATTGTCGATAACTACTGATCCCGATACTGAGTAAGGGAAGGATGGTTGCTAGTAAAATTCCAAATTTAAGGAGAAGAAAAAAGCGCGATAATTTTTCACTGATAATTAATTTCCAGCCGTCTCTCATCCTCTGTTCCCTGTACACTTACAAAAGAAAAATGTCCCTGCTTCCATAACAATTACGGAATATTTTTCAAAAAATTTACTGATTTAGGAATTTAATTAAGAATAGATCTCAGGTTTCAGGAAATCTTTGTTTGACCAGCCAAAATGGATTAATTCAGATATATTTGGAATTTATGTTTCCATTTTATGGTAAATCTGAAATAAGTGATATAGCCAGCTGGCATCCTGGACCTTGCTAAAGCTGCCAGAAAAGCAAGGCTGATCAGACGCAGTATTCAGCGCAGACTAAATTCCTTTTAATTTCCGGTCAAACCCAGTCTCAGGGTTTCGATCGGTGGCGTTTCACCAGGCAACCACTTCTGATGAATTTTCTGAAAACTACCATCTTTTTTCATCTGTCTTAAGCCTTCTTCCCAGATTTTAATCGTACTTAATGGGGTTTTTGGCGAAAATGCCAGATAGAGTTCAAGACTGTCCAGCACCATCACGCGCTCGACATCTTGTATCGTATAACCGATGTCTTTGAGGACACTGGGAACTACCACGTTACCGTCAGCCCATAAGTCAAACCGTCCCATCATGAGCATTTTTGCCACTACCTGCGGCGTTGCAGCCAGATCCAGTGTTTGAAATCCTTTTTTCATCGCAGCATCAGCAAAAATACTGCCACGGTAAGCACCGACCGCAACCTGGTACAAGTCATCACCCAGGCCTAATAGCCGTGCGGCATTCCCCTTACGGGTGTACAACACGGTACGGGATATGGCCAGCGGGCCTACCAGTGTCATAATTTTTTCACGCTCTTCGGAACGCCCTACTGTGAATAGCAAGACATTTGGATCTTCCAGCAAGGCCTTATAACCACGATTCCAGGGAACTAGTTGTATAGCCGCATTACTGCCAATTCTTTTTTGCAGCGCTTGCACCAGTTCCACCGCCATGCCATCGAGCTTGTCTCCACTCTTAAAACTGATTGGTGGCCAGTCCTCTGTGTAAATCGTCAGTTCAGCCGGATTAGCAGGCAGTGCCATCACCTGTGCAGCCCATAATGCGAGCACAAATGCAAGCAAGCCCTGCTGCCGTCCCCATCGTGCTGTATGCTGCAAAACAGACCTGAGCTGCAACGTGAGTAAGCGAAATGACTGTGCCATGTTCTGCTCCTGGTGAAGGAAAACAGCGAGATATATGGTTGAAAACAAGCTCAGCGATGCTGTACTACATCTTCATCCTTACTTTGAACATAGGTCAAGCAAAACAAAAAATCAAATCATACTTAATAGCAATATTTATACGTATGGACACAAAAATCAGTCTGTATTTAGCGTGAACCTGGCAGACAGAACTAAATCACCATCTGATGGAAGGTGACAGGCATGAACCCGTAACGTTACGGCTATGGCTGTACATCATTTGTTGTCTACGGCTGAACGTCAGAGTTTATCTGTCCCTCATTTGCCAGCGATGAAGTACGTAGTTTGCAGACACAGGCTAGGCTGCGCCTGCAGTTCACTCCGGCCAGAGTGACAATACCAGATGTTCAATGCTGTTGGGATCAGCCAGTTTTTTACGTGCGTCGTCCCAGCCAGGTGGATTCGGGACAGATTTTTTTGTATGTACTGGTGTATCAATGGCCATCTTGATGGCGAATACCAAAATACCTTTATTTATTTTGGGTGGTTGCAGATTTTTGACAACTTCATAAATCTGGTTATCGTAGTATTCATGCACGACAGGCTTCATATCCAGCCAGGTCGCGACTTCTTCATCGGAACGGATGGCAATCACCAGATAGCCTGAACTGGCTGGTAATTTGACGTTTTTGAGTGATTTGTAAATTTGTGTCTGCACTGCACGCGTATAGCGGCCCAGACTGTCTACATTCACCCCTTTTTCCTGTAATACCGATTCCGGCTGAAAAAAATAAAAGCTGTCAAAACGGGTGTCAGCAGCGCTCGCCAATGCCGATATGCTGAGCAGGGCGGACGCAATTAAGGTGTTGAGCAGTTTCATACTAGTCCTGAAATCGGAGGCAAAGCTGCGGTGCCAGCACGGCACCGCAAGCACCATTTATTTGTTCACAAACACGCCGGCGCTACGGTTTTTTTGTACATCATTCCATGGAAAGACTTTACCGTTCATCGCAACATGCACGCCAGGCGGTAGCAATTGCGCGGCAGCACAGGCAAAGCCCAGGTTGAAGAAGGCGTCAGAATTAGCGATTTCGTAAGGAATCATGGCGCCGGTGAACACAATGGTTTTTCCCAGATTTGCTGCGCCCAGCACTTCAGCGGTTTCGCGCATGGTATCGGTACCGTGAATAATCACGATCGCATTTTCAGTCGCGTTCTGACAGGCGGACAAAATAGTCTGGCGATGGCTGTCATCCATGTCGAGTGAATCCATCAGCATGCAGACTTCCAGCTCAACCGGCACGGTCAGGCGCGCGCGTTGTAGCACTTCAGGCAAATGGCTGGCAGAAAAGCTGAGTTTTCCAGCAATTTCATCATAGTGTTTATCGAAGGTGCCACCGGTGGCTAAGATGCGTAAGGTCATATTCTCGGTTCAGAGGAGTTGATGTAATGCAGCCATTGTAGCCTGCCAACGCATGCACCGAAAGCTGCTAAACTGCAACGCTTGTTAGGAAAGTCTGACTGATGAAAGTTATTGCACCAGGCACTGTTATTTTTCAACGCCATCGTGGTTTTGGCGTACTGACAGCCGTCAACTTGCTGACTGGCTGGGTCAGCGCTCGCTTTGGCGATGAGAAAAGAGTGATAGACCTGAATTTATCCAGCGATGAAGTACAGTTTGCGGATGGCGAGCCTATCCTGTTCCGGCGTGATCCACCGGAGCGTATGCCACATGCGCGTCTGATGGCCATGGTCAGGGAGTTACATCAGGCTGGTTATCAACGCCTTTATCTGTACAGCTGGCCAAAAGCTTCCGGCTTGCACTGGCGCTGGCACTTATTCACAGGCAGCCGCAACTGGATGCAACGCCCTTTACGCGAAGGTTGGTATGGTTCCGGTGCGGATTATATTTTTAATCCTGTCATGGGCTGGGGAGATGTACCCGGTGCCAGCACAGCCGAGCTGATCGCTGCACTGGCCCGCTTTGATCCGGCCGGACTGGCGCAGGCGCTGGGCAGGGATGAAGATCATACAGCCTGGTTCTCCAGCGTCTGTGATGCCTTATTACCGGGTTATGCCTATAGTCTGGGTGCAGATACACCGGCCGCCCCATTGCCTTATTTCTTGCCAGTGATACCGATGCGGGCGCGCCAGACAGAGCAGGTGTTTGAACTCAGTTATCCACCAGGCTGGGACAGTACCTGGAGTCCGGACAGTCTCGCCAGACGCCATCAAATGCGCGCTATCGTGCGGCACGATGTGATTCCCGGCAGCTGGAGCCTGCCGATAGAACTGTAGGCGATTGCTGCGAAACGCATCAATTGCCCAGCGTTTCCCATAAATTATCCCAGTCTTCGGCCTGAAACGAACCTTCGCGTTTCCAGACGATCTGTCCTTTGGCGTTAATCACAAAGTGAGTAGGCTGACTTTGTATCACACCAAAATTATCCTTGTGGCCCGGCGCATTACGCCAGTACACAGGAAAACGCTGATCGGCCGGAACCGCCAGTTTGACCAGCTGTTGATAGGTATCGAAATCCTGACGATTCTGATCCAGGCTAATCCCTAGCTGTACAAAATTCCGCTTTGCATTGCCAACATAAAATTCACGCATTAAGCGAAAATCGCGTGCACAGAGATTGCAGCCGGATGTGAAAAAACTGACCAGTACCGTTTTTCCTGCAAACTGAGTGCTGTCGATACGCTGACCCGAGCTCTCCTGTAGCTGGAACTGAGCAATTTGCAAATCTTTGGCGCTGGCCTGCGCGGACAGGAGCAGCATGACAGCAAGCGCTACACTGCGCAGGCTGTTGCTGATGATGTGGTGAAAGACGGTGATAGACATAGTAAGCCTCAGTAAATATCTGAACTTAGTCGTATCCTGCCACGTAAACCTGACAAACACCAATCAGTCTTTAGTGAGCGCCGCCTTAATTTGTGGTATTGCCTGTAAACCAGCCTGATAGCCCGCGGCGATCAATTCCCGTCTTAACTGAAAATCGGTACTGGAAAATTTTCTGAGGTCAGGATGAATGACGATATCTGCTTTTTCTGATTCCATCCGTATCAATGACTGCCCCATGATGTCAAATGACTGCATCAGCAATTCAAACATGCCGTGCAAGTTCACATTCTCAGCAGAGGCGCTGACATCGACTGCAATCACATAGTCAGCGCCCAGTTTTTTTGCCTCCACTACAGGTAAAGGACTGATCAGGCCACCATCGACAAATTCTTCAGATCCTAGCCGCGCCGGTATGAATACGCCCGGCATGCTGCAAGAAGCACGCACAGCAAAACCTGCATTCCCACTGCGGAATAAGTGCAGCTTGCCACTCACCAGATTGGTCGCTACCGCGTAAAATGGCGTCGCAAAGCTTTCTATCGGTTTATTTTGCAGATACTGATTGACCAGATTTTGCAAGGCATTACCGACCACCATGCCACGCCTGGAGCCAGCAGAAATATCGGCGATTTCAAAATCGCGGATTTTCATTGCGACCTCTTCCATTTGCGTCCCGCTAAAACCGGCAGCATAAAATGCCCCGATAATACTGCCTGCGCTGGTGCCAACCACCAGATCCGGTCGGATTTTATGTTTTTCCAGGGCCTGAATCACGCCAATATGCGCAAAGCCACGCGCAGATCCACCACCTAATGCCAGTCCCAGTTTCGGGGGACGTGCGGCCGCCTGAACTATACCGGCATTCTTTTGTGCCGCATGACTGAGCAAAGGTAAGCCCGCACCCATTGCCAGCATTAGTCGCCGTTTCATCTGTGGATTCATCGCTGCTTTCCTATTTTTCCGGTGCTTGCAACAGGCCTTGCTCTATCAAGCCTTTCAGGCGGCTGAACGCGGCTTCGAAGGTATTCGGTGCTTCGCCGCGCGTTATGTTTTCCAGTTTCTCGTCCAATACAATGAGTTCGGTACGGCGGTTAAACTTACGTCCGTCTTCTGTCGTGTTGGATGCCACCGGTTGCTGATAGGAATAGCCGACAGTAGTGATGCGCTGTTCCGGCACCTTTAAATCTAGCAAGACCTTTTTGACTGCAAGTGCACGCTGTTCAGACAGTTTCTGGTTATACGCCGCATTGCCCACATTATCGGTATGACCCTCAACCGACACCGTTTTTTCTGTTTTCGTGATCAGCAGATAAGCGATACGTTCCAGATAGGCTTGCGCCTGTCCACTGTGAATTTCTGCTTTACCGGTTTCAAATAAGACCGTGTCGGGCAACACAATTTGCACCCCACGTTCTAACTGAGCGACTGGTAACACAGCGGGCGGGGCGGGATTGCTCACTGGCGCTGGTGCAGTGGTACAGGCTGAGATAGCCAGAATAAGCGCTGCGGTCGTTAGCAGGCGGTGCGTGATTTTCATGCTGTCCTTCCTGATGATAAAAACGCGCTGATTATTCCACGACAATCATGGCTCTATGGCAATGTGTAACTATCGTTTTCAATCAATGACAACACTTCTGCCACTTCATTTTTCATCAGGCCCTAATAAAAAATCCCCGGCTGAAAACAGCCGGGGACAGGATAAGACAAACAGCAGACTTCAGCTTACGCGATTTTCCACTGGTATTCTGAGTGAGCTTAACTCGCCATCGCCATCAGACTTGCATTGCCGCCGGCTGCAGTCGTGTTGACGCACAGTGCGCGTTCTGCCACCAGACGCCACAGCGGAATTTCGCTATGCTCACCTGTTTCTATCACTGACACGATCGCTCCATCCAGTGTGGCAAAGCGGGTTTTGTAATCATGCAGCATGCCACCTTCTATCAGAGCAATCTGCGCAGCCGTTTGCTCTGCATCCTGAGTTTTTATCAATGCCTGCAGTTCAGCCGGGAAATGGGCTGGCAATAACTTAACTGAGGCAGCTGGCATGACAGGTGTATTGCCGGTTGCCAGCGTCGCAGCGATCTGGTTCAGCAAAGCCTCAGTGCTGGTCGCAGCACAGAAAATTTCACCGCGCGGTGCAAAGGACAGAGTATTGCGCTCACCAGTTGGTCCTGGCAATAACATCGTGACTTTGTAAGGACTGTGATGTGCGTATTGCTCACCCAGATCCGCGACCTTCAGACTCTGTGCTTTGGCCCACACCAGGAAAGCACTGAGGCTGGCCGGTACCTGACGCTCAAATACGGTATGACCGGCAATACCGGCCGGCGCCTGACGTTGCAGGCGCTTGAGGTAGAGCGGACCGCCTGCTTTCGGACCAGTACCGGATTTTCCTTCACCACCAAACGGTTGTACACCAACTACCGCACCGACAATATTACGGTTGATGTAGATGTTACCGACGTGTGCGCGCTCAACGATAAATTGTATGGTTTCATCGATGCGGGAATGTACGCCCAGCGTCAAACCAAAACCAGTGCCATTAATCTGATCGATCAGATTGCCAAGCTGATCGCGCTGGAAACGCAATACATGCAAAACTGGCCCGAATACTTCTTTTTTCAAATCGGACAAATCAGCAATTTCGAGTACAGTAGGTGCGACGAAAGTACCGTCCGCACAGGAATTTTTTAAATTCAGCGTATAGAAAGATTTCGCTTTATGACGCATCTGATCGATATGCATCTGCAGATTTTTCTGCGCTTCAGCATCTATCACCGGACCGATATCCGTTGCCAGTCTGTCGGTCTGACCAATGCGCAATTCCTGCATCGCGCCATGCAGCATTTCTATGGTTTTGTCAGCGATATCTTCCTGCAGACACAGTACCCGCAAAGCGGAACAACGCTGACCAGCACTGTCGAAAGCAGATGACAGGACATCGTTCACCACTTGTTCAGGCAAAGCACTGCTGTCGACGATCATGGCATTCTGACCGCCGGTTTCAGCAATAAGCGGAATATCGATACCTTCCGCAACGGCACGCTTAGCCAGGGTACGGTTGATAATCTGCGCGACTTCGGTGGAGCCGGTAAAAATCACACCACGGACGCGGTGATCCGCCACCAGCTCAGCACCAACCACTTCGCCAGTACCAGGCAGGAATTGCAAAGCAGCACGCGGTATACCTGCTTCGTGCATTAACTGCACTGCACGGTAAGCGATCAATGGTGTCTGTTCAGCCGGTTTTGCCAGCACGACGTTACCAGCCGCCAAAGCTGCACTGACCTCGCCGATGAAGATCGCTAACGGGAAATTCCAAGGGCTGATACATACTACCGGCCCCAGTGCATAGGCTTGTGGCTGAGACTCGGTCTGCGCCGCATAGTAACGCAGGAAATCCACTGCCTCACGCACTTCAGCCACCGCGTTCGGCAAGGACTTACCCGCCTCACGGATCGCGAGCGCCATGAAATCCAGGGTCTGTTGTTCCAGTAAATCCGCCGCGCGATGCAGCGCTGCTGCACGTACCGAGGGTGCCGTCGTTTGCCAGTCCAGCGCGTAGGCATGGGCGGCATGTAAGGCATGCTGTACATCACTACTATTTGCTTCAACCACAGAACCGACCTGATCCTTCAGATTAGCCGGATTGAGGACGGGCCGGCTGCTGCTGGCACTGCTGTCCACCGCCAGCAAAGGACCTGCGATCTGCGTCTGATGCACGCTTTGTTCAAAATGTGCACTGACTTCCTGCAATGTGTTCTCGTTGGAAAAATCCAGTCCGGCAGAATTTTTACGTTCTTTGCCAAACAGATCACGCGGCAAGGCGATACCTTTATGTGGCTGTCCGCCCAGTTCGCGCGAAATAGCAATCGGGTCCGCAATCAGCGTATCGATCGACACACTTTCATCGACGATCTGGTTCACGAAAGAAGAGTTCGCGCCGTTTTCCAATAAGCGGCGCACTAAATAGGCCAGCAAGGTCTGGTGTGAACCGACCGGTGCATAAATACGACAAGGTTTATCCAGATTATCTTTACCCACCACCTGATCGTACAGAGTTTCACCCATCCCATGCAGACACTGGAATTCGTAATCAGTCACACCTGCCTGTTGCGCCCAGGTGTATATCGTCGACAGGGTCAGTGCATTATGGGTAGCGAATTGTGGGTAAATCACATCGGTCGCTGCCAGCAGTTTTTGCGCACAAGTCAGGTAAGACAAATCGGTGTAAACCTTACGGGTGTAGACAGGATAGCCAGATAAGCCATCGACCTGGGCACGTTTGATTTCTGCATCCCAATAAGCGCCTTTCACCAGACGTATCATGAATTTACTGCCACTGCGGCGTGCCAGATCAACCAGATAATCAATCACAAACGGACAGCGTTTCTGGTAGCCCTGTACCACGAAACCTATACCTTCAAAACCTTTCAGATCCGGATCAAATGCCAGCGCTTCCATCAGGTCGAGTGACAATTCGAGACGATCTGTCTCTTCCGCATCGATGTTCAGGCCTATATTGTATTGTTTCGCCAGCAGCAGTAATTTCTTCAGCAATGGCAGCAACTCATCCAGCGTACGGGCGCGCTGAGCCCGTGAGTAGCGCGGATGCAGTGCCGATAATTTGACCGAAATACCTGGGCCATTTTTGATACCACGTCCGGCGGAAGCCTTACCAATCGCATGGATCGCCGTTTCATAAGCCTGATAATAATACGCCGCATCTTTGGCAGTCAGCGCTGCTTCACCCAGCATGTCGTAGGAATAACGGTAACCACGTTTCTCATTGTCCTGACTGTTCTTCAGTGCTTCTTCTATCGTTTGTCCAGTCACAAACTGATTGCCCAGCATACGCATCGCAAGGTCTACTCCTTTGCGTATCAGCGGCTCGCCTCCTTTTGCGATCAAACGGGTCAGCGCGGCACCGAGTCCGGTTTCACTATTGGTGCTGACCAGTTTGCCGGTAATCAGCAGACCCCAGGTCGCGGCATTCACGAACAAAGAAGGCGACTCACCCAGATGCTTAGCCCAATCACCCTTGCTGATCTTGTCTGCAATCAGACGATCGGCAGTCTGATGATCAGGAATCCGCAGTAAAGCCTCAGCCAGACACATCAGCGCAACACCTTCCTCAGAAGACAGAGAGAACTCATGCATCAAGGCATCCACGCCCGAGGCTCTGGTACGCTGGGTACGCACGGAACTAACCAGCTTGTGTGCCAGTTTCGCAACGTTTTGTTGTAAACTGGACTGTGGATTAATCTGTGATAACAGCCATTCAACAGCCTCAGTTTCATCACGACGATAAGCCGCGGTGATGGCTGTTCTGAGGGTACTCTGGCTAGGTAACAGTTCCGCTTGCAAGGCAGAAAACGGGGCAGATGAATCAGGCAAATGAGTGGCGATCATATAGGATGAATGAGAACGAATATGATTTCATTGTATAGATGCTCCCTGATTATTAATTCTGGAAATACTTGGATATATCAAAATTTTCTATTTCATGAGAAAATAATCCCGAATTTTATTAATCCGTTTTTTTTGACTTCTTATGCTAGACAAAATCAGTAAAAGAATTCTGGCCGAATTACAAAATGATGGCCGTATCAGTAATGTTGAATTGGCGACCCGCGTCAATCTGTCCCCGGCGGCTTGCCTTGAGCGTGTGCGTAAGCTGCAAGAGTCGGGTTATATCCTTGGTTACACGGCGCAATTAAATCCCCACTTGCTCGATGTTGCCTTACTGGTTTTTATCGAGGTGGTATTAGACCGCACCACACCGGATGTGTTTGATGCGTTCCGGCGCGGTGTACAGGCGATACCTGAAGTACTTGAATGTCATATGGTCGCCGGTGGCTTTGATTACCTGGTCAAAGCACGTGTTAAAGACATGAACGCCTACCGCGATTTCCTGGGCAAATCCTTATTACAACTGAGTGGCGTCCGTGAAACGCATACCTATGCGGTCATGGAAGAAGTCAAAAACACCAGTTGCCTGCCAATTAAATAGTCAGTCTGGCCATGAAGGCACGGCTGCAGCGACTGGAGGCGGTACAGCAGGTGGTGCTGGAAATCAGCCACTTGTCAGCCTCTTGTAACGAGCTGGTCGGCTTTCTGCGCAATGTGCATCAAGCTATAGGCCGCATCATGTATGCGGCCAATTTTTATGTCGCACTGTATGACGATAAAACACACAGCGTTCGCTATGTGTATGAAGTTGATGAAGTCGATGCGCCACTCGATCCCGATCAGACTTTTCCACTGCAAGACCCTTCTGAGTCACCGACCGCCTGGGTAATATTGCACCGCACATCTTTGTCTATGACCGCGGAGCAGGATGCCGCCCGCGATTGGGGCAGTGGCACGCGCTCCGAGCATTGGCTGGGCCATCCCTTAATGAGTCACCAGGGCCATGTGCTGGGTGCCATGGTTATACAAAGCTATAACGCCGACCACCTGTTTTCAGATGAGGATCAAGCCTTATTCGGTATGATTGCGGCTCATGTGTCAATCGCTTTGGAACGCCTGTTCAGCTTTGACAAACTTGAGCAGGCTGTGCGCGACCGGACCCAGTTGCTCAAAAAGGAAATCGAAATACGGCGTAAGGCTGAAAATCTGCAAAGAGCCTTGTATCAGATCGCGGAATTGTCGATCCTGGCATCGCACCAGGAACGAAGATTTTCTCGTTTGCATGAAATCATGAGTGAACTGATGCAGGCGCCGAATTTTATGGTCGCATTTTTTCATGCAGAGACTCAGGAATTCAGTATCGTTTATTTTGCAGACGAGATTGATAGCAATGCGACCGGTACCCGCTTCCCGTTAGGGAAAGGGATCACCTCGTATGTGGTGCAAAAACGCCAGGCGCTACTGATAAATCGGCCTGAACTCGAACAATTGATTTCTGAAGGCACGATAGAAGTGCTGGGTAATTTGGATTCATACAGCTGGATGGGCGCGCCTTTACTGGCAGATGAACAATTGTTTGGGGTGATGATCGTCCAGAGTTATCGTCCCGAACTGACTTATACCAATGCGGATCTGGAATTGCTGAGCTTCATCGCCAGCCATGTTGCCGCCGGTCTGTTACGTATGCAGGCAGCGGAAGACATACAAAGGGCCAAACATGAACTGGAGAATAAGAATTTCGAACTCAGCCAGACGCTGAAAGCGCTGACATCGGCACAGTCAGAATTGATCAATCAGGAAAAACTCGCTTCTTTAGGGCGTCTGGTTGCAGGCGTAGCCCATGAAATCAATACGCCGTTAGGCATTTGTGTCACAGCGACCAGCCATTTGGTGGAGGAGGTCGCAATACTGCGCAAACATTTCACTTCAGGACAATTGAGTCAGCAAGAGCTGGCCGAATTTCTTGACATCTGTGATCAGTCCTTACGCATACTCACCACCAACAGCCAGCGTGGAGCCACCCTGGTGCGCAGCTTCAAACAAGTGGCGGTAGATCAGTCACATGAAATGCTGCGTGAGTTTAATCTGCGCAGCTATCTCGAAGAGACCCTGCAAGCACTGCAACCTAAACTCAGGGGGAATACAGTCAGCGTTCAGCTAAGCTGTGCAGACGATATCCGCCTGCACAGCTTTCCGGGTGCTATTTCGCAAATTATCACGAACCTGTTTGTCAATTCCCTGGTGCATGGACTGGAACAGCGTGAAGATGGCCGCATCACTATTTGTGCGACACAAGACGGGGACACGCTGATACTGCTGTTTGAAGACAATGGTAAAGGTGTCGCCAGTGAGGAACTCAGACATTTGTTTGAACCGTTTTATACGACTAAGCGTGGTCAGGGTGGCAGCGGACTAGGCACACACATTGTGTATAACCTGGTCACTGTACGCTTGGGTGGGCAAATCCGTGCCAGCAGTGGTGCCGGAATGGGATTGCGCTATGAAATCTGTATTCCTTTACGCCATCAGTCATCCACTGACAAGACGCTCAACAGCTAAACTGGCGTTTATCGCACGGGCGAGCAAACCTTAGTCTGGAAATCTGCTGTTGATATCTAAGGCCTTATCCACATTTGCCACCAGAATCGACACATAATGCGGATCCAGGTGAGAGCCAGCAACGGATTCCAGATGAGCCAGTACTTCGGGCACAGGCCAGGCAGGCTTATATACCCGTTTCTGGATTAAGGCATCAAACACATCCGCCACCGCGACGATACGTGCATAAGGATGGATCTCTTCCTGCTGTAAGCCCTGAGGATATCCGCTGCCGTCGTAACGCTCATGATGCTGGTGCGCGATGATCGCTGAAGCTCGCAAAATAGGGCGCTGAGAGCCTTGCAGGATAGACATACCGACTTCAGGATGTTTCTTCATGGTTTCCCATTCATCCTTATCCAGTTTGCCAGGTTTAAGCAAAATCGCATCGGGTGTCGCAATTTTTCCTATGTCATGCATAGGGGCTGCCTGCTTCAGTATTGCAGCCTCGTCGGCATCCATGCCGGATTCCATCGCAATCAGGTAACAGATTTCGGCCATACGGCGCACATGGTTACCTGCCTCATGAGACCGTGATTCGACCACATCACCCAGGCGCATGATCAGTTCGCCCTGTGTATCGGTAATTTCCTGGTTGAGCAGGATATTATCGAAAGCGATTGCCACCCCGGATGAAAATACTTCCAGTAACTGCGTATCCATCTCTGTCACATCGTTTACCCCCTGCAACACCAGCAAGGAAGTTTTTCCACTATTGTTAGGAAAATACCCGACAAAGGTATCCCCATACAATCGGGATATTTTATTCACGCAGGTTTCATCCAGCTTCGCCACCATGGCTGGGCTGAACATTTCATGCTCCAGATCCAGCTCACCGATGCGGGCCAAAATTTCATAGCGGTCTTCACCATGGATAGCACTGGCGCCCTTTACCCTAAGCAATATACTTTTTTCGAGTCGCAGTAATGCCACGACTTGCTGTAGCAAACCATTGGCAAAATCAGTCAGATTACGTTGGCGAAAAATATGAGCAGAGGCTTCGATGACCCGTTCCAAGCCAGCGCGGTAACTGGCCTGATAACGGCGCGCCTCTTCTACCGTCATGATGTCGCGGTAAGCGCGTAAGGCTGCAAAAGTGGTGGTAAATAATTTTTTCCGGTCGAGTTCGGTTTTTTCCTTGTAATCATTAATATCATAATCAACGATGACACTCTCCTCGGGAGCCTGTCCGGGCTGACCAGTGCGTAATACGATACGCGTGATCTGATTTTGCAAATCCTTACGCATCCAGCGGGCGACTTCCAGGCCGGCATTTTCCGTTTCCATCACCACATCCAGAAAGACCAGTGCAATATCGGGTTCAGACTGCAAAATAGCTTTCGCTTGCTGACCACTGTAAGCATGCAAAAATTGTATAGCGCGTCCGTCCAGGCGAAAACGGTTCAATGTCAGCTTAGTTACATCATGAACGTCAGGTTCATCATCAACAAGTAAAACCCTCCAGGGAGGTAAGTCCGGTGTATCGGATTTAAGAAATGACATCATGCGCAATCCTGAGACTAGGTAGCTACCAGCGGTTATCCTGCTGAAAATGAGGAAAAATTGCACGCAGGTATGGGAGTTTCAATTCATTCTAGTACGTATAGTATCTTCAAGCTAAAGCTTTTTATTTCCCGGAGAACATTTTTAACAATAGCAACGCATTGAGGTGATGATGGTGTCCAAACGCTGTAACACCAATCTGCACGGGAATTCTGCGACGCTTTTTTAGAGATTATGGTCTCAGGAAATCATTTACACTTTCAGCATGATGCTCTGATTAAACCGCATGGAGATAAGATGGATCCGCAAACTCAAGATGGCTTAAGCATACGCCAGCAAGTGATGGGAAAAGAATTTGTCGAAAAAGCCAGCAAAGATCTGGACAACTTCACAGCACCGCTACAAGAATTTGTTAACAGAAACGCCTGGGGCACAGTCTGGTGTCGCGATGGATTGGAATTAAAAACACGTAGCCTGATCACGCTGGGCATGCTGACTGCGATGGGGCGCTCACATGAAATCAAGGGCCATGTACGGGGCGCACTGAACAATGGCGCGAGTTTGAAGGAAATTCAGGAAGTGTTGCTGCACGCGAGTGTGTATTGCGGCATGCCACTCGCGATCGATGCATTCCGCTCCGCACATGAGATATTAAAAGAGGCCGGACTGACGGAGCCGGTCTGACACGACCGGCACACGCCATCGGCACACCATATCAGCGTAATGTGGAACGCAGTGCTTCCGCAGACAATCCCTGCTGCGCCAGCACTGCCTCTAACGCTGGCAGCAATGGGCCCAGCGTCTCGCCCAACATGTTACGCACCGTATCAACGATGACCTGAGTAGTGCGCTCAATTTCTATATTTAACGCGGCACCCGGCGCTTTTTCAGCAAATACCGTCATGCGTAAGGTTTCAGGGATCAGCCAGACTTCGAACCAGCTCTCATCGCGATTCACTTCAGCAATGGTCAGACTGGCGCCATTGATCGCGATATAGCCTTTGGCAAAAATATAGCGTAGCCACTGAGGCGGAACGGCGATCCGTATCACGTAGTTATTTTCTAACTCACGGATGGCCGCGATGTGAGCAGTGAAATCGACATGACCGGATAATGGATGACCACCGATTTCAGCACCGTCTTTGGCTGCACGTTCTACATTCACATGCGCGCCCTGTGGATAAGATCCAAGGGTGGTGATATTCAGGCTTTGCTGCATCACATCAAAATCGGCCGCATCTGCATGCAGTTCCGTCACAGTCAGGCATACACCATCGACAGCAACACTGGCACCAATTTGCAGATTGCTGTCAAAACCTGCGGGAAAGGCGATGCGCAAAGTCCGCAAGCCCGGTTTATCTTCAATCGTGGCAATCTGGGCCACGCCCTGAACTATCCCTGTAAACATATGTTTTGTCCGTCTGTATCAGCAAGACTGAGATTGTAAAGCGAAACAGCAATCAGAACTTAGCGCTGCTATGGCTTAGAGCTCAGGATGTGAACAAACAGGATTTTTTATGCGATTTCGCGCTTGCCAGACTGTGGATAAGTGCGTGCATAAACCATGGAAAACATCTGTATAAACCCGGTATAACTTATGTATAAGCCATGTATAAACACTGAATATCTTGTTGATATGCTGTTTATATATTGTGTAAAAGATCAGGACAATAAGGCTAAATATAATTATTTGTTAGTACTCACCATCGCTATTCATGGCTTACATCCTGCTCTAATTCCGGAACCAAATTAGAATGGGTCATATTAATCAAATTATCCCGTAGCCATTTATGCGCCGGATTGCGGCCATCGCGTTCATGCCACAACATATCCACATGGACTTCCGGCGTCTCAAACGGCAACTCTTTCCAGATCAGCGCATCGGTCATCCCAGTTGCTGAAATTAAATGGCGCGGTAATACCGTCAGCAAGTCGGAATGGGCGACCACCCGGCCAGCAGTAAAAAACTGATTAATCGTCAATAAGATGCGGCGCTCTCTGCCATAACGGGTCAGCACTTCATCCACCAGACCATGTGCGCGGCCAGAAAAACTGACCAACAAATGATTGGCGGAACAATAATCGTCGATAGTTAGCTTAGATCCGGCCAGAGGATGGTCTTTGCGCATCACACACACATAATGGCCGCTATACAGGCGTTCATGCCGGATGGCGCTGTTACCGGCGGCCTGGCCCCCCGTCAGCTGAGCGACTACCCCAGGAAAAAAGCCCACGGCAATGTCTATATCGCCACGTAACAACATGGGCCGCGGCTCACGGGTGGTCAACGGCACCATGCGGACATTGATTCCCGGCGCTTCAGTCTGTATGGCACCGACCAAGGTCGGCATCCAGAGTGCAGCAGTCGCATCAGCCATCGCCATACGAAAGGTCACGGCGGCCTGCGACACATCAAAACTACCCGGCGCGATCGCTGCTTCCAGCGTCGATAATGCCTGGCGTATGGTTGGCCACAAGGCTTCTGCACGCGGCGTTGGTTTAACACCATAAGCAGTTCGTATCAAGAGTTCGTCGTTGAGGGAATGACGCAAGCGCTTCAATGCATTCGAGACCGCAGGTTGCGTCATGGCAAGTTTATCTGCCGCTCTTGTGAGATTTTGCTCGATCATAACCGCATCGAACACACGCAATAAATTCAGATCCAGAGTCAAAAAGTTCATGCTGGAATGTCTCCTGTTTTTTTATGGTGTTGAGAGCAACTATTCACAAACAATATAGTAATTATTGGAAATCGGAATTGGAAGTTTATGTTGCATTGCAATATTATGCCTGCATTGTAATCGTCTAATCCGGTTTTCTATCATGATGTTTCTAAATATTGCATTTCCAGCCAGCAGTGCCTTGCCAGTCGCACAATTTGCGATCAGCGGTCTGGCTGCAGCTGCCCGCCCTTTGCTGGGTTTGGGTATTTTGACCACGATGTTGCTCGTTTTTCGTCCTATATTGTCTGGTTTGCTGCGCGCAGTCTGGCTCAGTATTTTTCCTAAATTATCGCGTGAAGAACGTACCGCGCGCCGTACTTTGCGTACAGCGATGACACTGAACCGTATTGCGCGTGACGCGGATGCCTGTTCACCAGCCATGGCGGCTGAGTTGCGGGCGATGGCTGGCCGCGCATAAATCCAATTTTGTAGTAGTTTTGCAATGCAGCAAATTTCCACGCTCAATAAGGTCACTACGTCCTTATATGCCGAGACAATTAGATCTCAGCCAACCCGGCAAGTCCGTACTGTTGCCGGGTCTCGCAGCCTGGCCTCGATGTTACCCAGCCTGCTCAGTACCGGTTTTGTCACTTTTTTTGTGACTGGCATTCTGCAGCTGTGTTGGAATACCCAGCAGCCTGAACTGATGCGGCATTGGATGGAAGCCTGGCTGACCAGCTGGCCGATTGCGTTTCCATTGACTTATCTGAGCCTGCCGTTGATACGCACGCTTATACGCAAGCTAAGCATGTCACGTCACCAGGACTACTGAGCACCATCATTCCTTAGCGACCCCGAACTAAATCGCTGATCGCACCACGTATCCCCCCGCTGTGTCATAAGCCGCCTGATTGCAGGCGGCTTTTTGTTGCGCATCCCAATAAAAAAACGCGATACTCAGATCGCGTTTTTTATCAGTCCGGCTGGCGTCGGACTACATTGCAGTCTGATCAGGCAGACAGACGTTGTTTGAGGGAAGCGCGGGTGGCTTCCAGTTCAGCTGGCAAGTGATATGCCAGTTTTTCAAACAATTCTGTGTGCAGATTCAGTTCCGCTTCCCAGGCTGCTGTATCGATCGATGTAATGGTATCGAACTGCTCTTGCGAGAAGTCCAGGCCATCCCAGGTCAGATCGCTATAGCTAGGGCTGGTACCGAAGATATTGTCCTGACCGCCGGCCTGACCTTCAATACGCTCCAGCATCCATTTCAGTACGCGCATATTGTCGCCAAAACCAGGCCAGACAAACTTGCCATTCGCATCAGTACGGAACCAGTTGACGCAGAAAATAGCTGGTTGCTTTGCACCCAGTTGTTCAATTTTCTGACCCATATTCAGCCAGTGCTGGAAGTAGTCACTCATGTTGTAACCCATGAACGGCAACATCGCAAACGGATCACGACGCACCACGCCTTGCTGACCAGCGGCCGCAGCAGTGGTTTCCGAACCCATGGTCGCTGCCATGTAGACACCTTCTACCCAGTTACGTGCCTCAGTAACGAGCGGAACGGTGGTAGAACGACGGCCGCCGAAAATAAAGGCAGAAATCGGTACACCAGCCGGATCATCCCAGGCTGCGTCAATCACAGGATTCTGAGTTGCTGCAACAGTGAAGCGCGCATTCGGATGTGCGGCTTTACGGCCGGTTTCTTTAGCGATTTCAGGCGTCCAGTCCTTACCTTGCCAGTCGATCAGATGCGCTGGCGCTTCTTTGCTCATGCCTTCCCACCATACATCACCATCATCGGTGTAACCGACATTCGTGAAAATCGTGTTGGCAGTCAGAGATGCCATGCAATTCGAGTTAGTCGCGGTATTCGTACCCGGCGCCACACCGAAATACCCGGCTTCCGGGTTGATCGCATACAAGCGGCCATCAGCACCTGGTTTGATCCATGCAATATCGTCACCGATAGTGGTAACTTTCCAGCCTTTGATCGCCGGAATCAGCATTGCAAAATTGGTTTTACCGCAGGCAGACGGGAAGGCTGCTGCGACATAGTGTTTTTTACCTTCAGGAGATTCCACGCCCAGAATCAGCATGTGTTCTGCCAGCCAGCCCTGATCACGGCCCATGGTGGAAGCGATACGCAGCGCAAAGCATTTTTTACCCAGCAGCGCATTGCCACCGTAACCGGAACCAAAGGACCAGATTTCGCGGGTTTCCGGGTAATGCACGATGTATTTGGTATCGTTGCAAGGCCAGGCCACATCCTGCTCGCCCGCTGCCAGTGGCTTGCCGACTGTGTGTACGCAAGGAACGAAATCACCCTCGCTACCCAGTACGTCGTACACCGCTTTGCCCATACGGGTCATGATGCGCATATTGACTGCAACATAAGGGGAATCAGACAATTCAACACCGATATGTGCAATCGGGGAACCCAGCGGGCCCATAGAGAAAGGCACGACGTACATGGTACGGCCTTTCATGCAGCCATCGAACAGCGGATTCAGGGTGGCGCGCATCTCAGCCGGGTCCATCCAGTTATTGGTCGGACCTGCGTCTTCTTTTTTGGCGGAGCAAATGTAGGTACGGTCTTCTACACGCGCAACGTCAGTCGGATCGGAACAAGCCAGATAGCTGTTCGGACGTTTTTCCTGACTGAGTTTTTTCATGGTACCGGCAGCAACCATCTGTGCACACAGACGATCGTATTCTTCCTGGGATCCATCGCACCAGTAAATATTATCTGGCTTAGTCAGTGCTGCAATTTCAGCAATCCAGCTAATCAGTTTCTGATGTTTTACATGTGCAGGTGCGTTGATTTCAGCAACGCCCTTCATGATGGGTTGATTCATACTACCTCCAATGCCATTTCAATAAAAAAACCGGTGTAGCGGCACGGCAGGATCGTCGTTGACATTTGTAGCCCGCGAGCACAGTGGATCAGGTCCCAGCTCAAGCGAAGCAAACACCATAGCGGCGGTTCTGTCGGATAATAGGTGGTCCGGCGGATAGTCCGGACCCCAGCTAGCGCCAACTGTTAAGCGGGCGTCAGAATCAAAAAGCTACTTAGCCGGCTATTGTACACCCGCCTACGCTTTGGGGCGAATTTTGCGTCAAAATTATTATCATAGTAACACTAAATATGAAAGTAAGGACTGACGCAAAATTGTTCCGGCAAGGCATGGCGACGCAGGCAGTACACAGTGTACGACAAGGAGCCATAACGCCGCTGGGGCAGTTTTGTGTCAGTCCGAAACTCTTTCATCGGTCTCTGATCCTATGTTGATTCTGTGCTTACCTTCTATACAAACAGGAGTCCCAAATGAAAATCGCGATACTTGATGACTATCAGGATGCGGTACGTCAACTGCCTTGTTTTTCTTTACTCAATGGGCATGAAGTGAAAGTTTTTCACAATAGCGCAGTGGGAATTGGACAATTAGCGATACGACTGGCGCCATTTGAAGCACTGGTGCTGATACGGGAGCGTACCCATTTGAGCCGTGCCTTGCTGCAAAAGTTGCCGAATCTGCGCATCATTTCTCAGACGGGCAAAGTCTCAGGCAATATCGACCTGGAGGCCGCAGAAGAACTGGGGATACGCGTTGTGGAGGGCATCGGTGATCCGACCGCACCGGCCGAGCTGACCTGGGCCATGATCATGATGGCATCACGCCGGCTGTATTCTTATGCGTCGCTGTTACAACAAGGCTGCTGGCAAACCTCTTCTTTACGTGCTGAACACAATGGCCTGGGACGCGTACTCAAAAAACGGACGCTGGGCATCTGGGGCTATGGAAAAATCGGGCAACGTATCGCGTCTTACGCACAAGCTTTCGGTATGCAGGTTATGGTCTGGGGCAGAGAAGCAAGTCGCGACAAGGCACGCGCTGATGGCTTTCAGGCTGCGGACAGCCGGGAACAGTTTTTTCGTGACTGTGATGTGATCAGTTTGCATTTACGCCTGAATGAAGCAACACGTGGCATTGTCACTCTGGATGATTTACAGCAAATGAAGGCCGACGCGCTGTTCGTTAACACCAGCCGGGCCGAATTAGTACAGACCGATGCGCTGAGTCTGGCCTTAGACAGTGGCCGCCCTGGCTTCGCTGCGATCGACGTATTTGAAAGTGAACCCATCACGCCGCATCATCCTTTGCTGCACAGAGATAATGTGCTTGCCACGCCGCATCTTGGTTACGTGGAACAGGATAGTTATGAATTGTATTTCCGGACAGCATTTGAAAATCTGCTTTCTGCTATCCCAGCTCAGGATCAGCTTTGATTTCTTCAAATAGAAAATAATTCTTCCTCCTTACTTGGGCGGACAGACTTTGCCTGAATGCGGACGGGTCTGCACTGTTTGGAAAATATCTCACGCGCTTTGTCAGCGCGGCAGCTGAATTTACCGTTACAGTAAGGTACTTTCATAAAGGATAATAATCATGACCCAGCCGACCATCCGCCTGAGCATGCTGTTACTGGCAGGCTTATTTTCCTCACAGCTAGCCGCCCAGACCAATACACTGCCACCTGATACAAACCGCATCCTGCCAGTTCCTCCGGTCTTGCGAATACCTGAAGCAAAAATTCCTGTCAGACTGGAGCAGGTCAGTCTGAAAACGCAAATCAGCGGCAGTCAGGCACGCAGTGTCATCGAACTGAGTTTCTACAACCCAAATGAAAGAGCGCTGGAAGGACAGTTAGAGTTCCCACTTGCTCATGGTCAATCTGTCAGTGGCTTTGCATTGGATTTCGATGGCAAATTGCGGCAGGCTGTCGTGGTGGAAAAAGACCGGGGTCAACAAGTATTTGAAGATATCAGCCGTACCCGGGTAGATCCTGCCTTACTGGAGGTCACTCGCGGAAATCAATACCGCTTACGTATCTATCCTTTACCGGCAAAAGGCAAGCGTACCGTACAGCTGCAAATAGACCAGACTCTGATAGCGAATCAAACCGGTCAGTATCTATTCCGGGCCCCTTTACAGTTCGGTATGCTGGCTGGAAAACTGGATGCGCACATACAGATAGAAGGAATTGGTGCGCGCCAAATTCAGTTACGCAGCATGCAAAACGATGTACATAAACTGGATGAAAACAGCCAAAGCGTGATCAGCTGGCAGGCAAAGGATGTGCATCCGCAAAACGGATTGCTGGAATTGCTGATCCCGGCAAAGAACGAAGCTGTAAGCAGCTATACAAGCTTTCAAAACCAGCAGTATTTCTACGCTGAAGTCCCGGTGGCGCCATTGAATAGCCCGCGTCCCGCTCCTAAAAAAATTCTTATCCTGTGGGATGCCTCCGGCTCCGGGGCCCAGCGCCAGCATGAAAAAGAATTCGCATTGCTGGATCAGTATTTGCGTCAGTTGGGTGATGTCGATGTGGAATTGAAATTACTGCGTGACCAGGCGGAAAGCGCACTACAGTTCCAGGTGCGCGGTGGTCAGTGGGATGGTCTGCGTTCCGCCCTACAACAAGTAGTGTATGACGGCGCCAGCAATGCCGCCGCATATACCATAAAGGATGGTAGTCAGCTCGCTTTGTTATTCAGCGACGGTATCATGAACTGGGGCAAAGACAGTCTGCGCCAGGTACTGGGCTCAGCCCGCATTCCCGTGTATAGCATTGTGGCCAGTCAAACCTGCGATTTGCCTGCATTACGCGGCATTGCAGAAAGCAGCGGAGCGCAAGTGCTGGACTTACAGCAAGTCACAACGCCGCAAGCCGCACTCGCCTTAAACACGCAGGCTTTACGCTTGCATAACATAGTCAGCAATGCGGCCACACAGATCGTCACCGCATCGGTCTATCCTGAGCAGGGACGCTGGCGTATTGCCGGTATCCTGTCCTCGCCACAAGCAGACTTACGATTAGAGTGGCAGCAGCCTGATGGCAAACGACGCAGCAGCGTCGTCAAGCTGGACTCGGCAGCCAATGCGGCCAACGCCGGTATCGCGGCACGGCGTTGGGGTGAACTGCAATTGGCACAACTGATGCAGGATAGCGCGACCCAGCGTGCTGCAATACGCCGGCTGGGTCAGCAATTCAATATCCCTACCGCAGAAACCTCACTCATCGTGCTTGATACCGTGGCCGACTATGTGCGTTACGAAATCACTCCACCGGATGAATTACGCGCCAGTTACGACAAATTGCTGGCTCAAAAAACCTCTGCGCAACTCAAGGATCAAGCCGACCAGCTGGACCTGATCAGAACCAGATTTGAAAAGAAAATAGCATGGTGGGAAAAAGATTTTCCTAAGGATAAGCCTGTATTGCCTAAACCGCTTCCCATCGCTGCCACCGGCCTGGCACCCGCTGCCGCTGAGCGCGGTATTGCGATGCCACGCGTACTGGCAGCACCGGCACCGGTAGCCATGAGTTTTACCCCGCCACCGGAAGTCAGCGTAGTCGCGGCGAAATCACTCGCCCCGACTACGGCCGGGTCCGGCACGGAAGCAGCGATACAACTGAAAAAATGGGAACCTGATGCGGCCTATTACCGTCGTTTGCAGGCGGCACCCGTGGCCGATATGTATCGCATCTATCTGGATGAAAAACCCAGCTATCAAAATAGCAGTGCATTTTTTCTGGATGCGGCGGATCTGTTCATGGAACGTGGTCAAACTGATCTGAGTCTGCGTGTGCTGTCTAATCTGGCTGAAATGCAGCTGGAAAACCGTCAGGTGCTACGTTTGCTGGCTTACCGGCTCGTACAGGCGAAACGGCCAGAACTGGCGGTTCCTGTCTTGCAAACCGTATTACGCTTAAGCCCAAACGAGCCGCAATCCTACCGCGATTTAGGACTGGCTCTGGCAGCGGCTGGCCAGCCTCAGGCTGCGATCGATCAGTTGTGGCAAGTCGTGAGCCGGCCATGGCATGAACGCTTTGCAGATATAGAACTGATTGCATTGGCCGAACTCAATGCCATTCTGGCTCAGTCAGGCCAGCAAACGCTGGATACCTCGCGCCTGGATAAACGTTTGTTGCGTAATCTTCCGCTGGATATACGTGCGGTCCTGAGCTGGGATGCTGACAATACCGATATCGATTTGTGGGTGACCGACCCGAACGGGGAAAAAACCTATTACGGCCATCCACTCAGTTATCAGGGTGGCAGTTTGTCGCGTGATTTCACCGGCGGCTATGGTCCAGAAGAATTCTCACTGAAGATCGCCAAACCCGGTACTTACCGCGTGGAGACTCAGTTCTTTGGACATAATCAGCAACTGATCGCTGGTGCGATTACCCTGATGCTGCGTTTGTCGACAAAGTTCGGTCTGCCCGGTCAGCAAGATCAATACATCACCGTCAGGCTGGACAAGCAAAAAGATAAAGTTCTCATCGGTGAATTTGTCGTTCCGGAGCGAACCTCATCTACTAATCCTTGAAAAATTTCACTGAAAATCTCATCGCAAAACAAAACGCCAGCATTTAAGCTGGCGTTTTTTTCAGGATTTGAAACTAAGGATGACCGATTGCGGCCAAAAGCTCGCTCCATTAAATATTTTGTCTTCTGTTTTCTGTACTGCAAAATGTAAAGACCTGGCCGATTTGACTTTGCCGTAATGACTGAGGTCTTCTTCAGCCCAGATTCCCTGCACTGTCTGTGCTGAATAATGCAATTCCAGCTGCGCATGATCACATTTCCAGGTTCCACGATAAATATGCGTTTCACGTAGCTGGTGTGCTCCGGCTAACCAGCGTTCCTGAGTCAGCACGAACTGTGCATTTTTGTTTAACTCCAGAGAAACGGATAATTCGGACTCGGTAATCTGTTGATATTTACCCGGTACAAAATCACAGGCAGAGGCCTGCAAAGGGTACAAGATGTTCACTGCAAAGCCCAATATCAAGAGCAGTGGCTGTTTCATTCGATTTCCTTTCTGGGTTTAGCACAACAGTACCTACTGCAGCATAGTCAATAATTCCTGAAATCATGCCTGATTTTTACTTTCCTGCGTAACAGTTGCGGCTCTGGGATGGGCAGCAGCAGCCGATCCACATGCAGGACAATAGGGGAAAAACGCATTATGTCGCAAACCGCATTGACTACAGACTTCATGCGTTTTCAGGCCACAATGCATGCAATAGTTCAAGACTGCTCCTTCTATGCCCGGCATGCCTCGTTCACAACCCGGGCATTGTCCTTTGGCCATAGACTCCAGCGCCTTTTCGTAGCGGATCTCCTGCTTGCGTTCTTCCTGTGGCGCAGTCTGTTCCTGATGCTTTCTTTCCAGGTACTGCTGCAGCGCGTGCATTAAGGCTTTTCCGCCGAGAAAGGTCAGTAAAGCGCCAACCCCATAGCGGATATAGCCGCCAAAGCTGGGCAGATAGGGAACCAGCTCAAAAAAGAAGGCGAATAAGGCAAAAAAGATAAAGCCCCAGGCGAAGGGCCAGTGCTGACTATTGCGATGGCGGCGAAATAACCAGATAGCAGCAATCAATAAAGGCGCGACAAACAATAAGCGTATTGCGAATGCTTTTAAGGAGGAGTGATACAGCGCCTGCTCATAAGCCTGATTGGCCTGATTATTGAGCGCGTTGAGCTGTTGCTGTAAGGGTTGCAAACGATCACGTTGTGCTTCGATTTTCTTTTGCCATTGTTGTAGTTCGGAGGAAATAGCAGTTTGCTTTTTGAGTTGTTCATCCAGTTTTCTGACCCGGCTGATCACCTCGGGATTATTTTCCGCCTGCTCAGTGCTGCCGCGTGCAGCACGCCAGTTATCAAAACTTTGCTTATCCTTACTGTACTCATCCTGACTACGGAGTAAGCGCTCCTGACTTAATTCAGCATATTTTTGCAATTCGGCAATACTTTGTTCCAAGGGCAATATTTGCTGTTGTACTTGCTGCGCGCTGCGCTGATCTAAAAAATCACTTTGCTGCGGACCTGTGGATAACAAGGGCAGATCAGCGATCAGACTGGCACCGACTTTGATGAGAAAAAAGGCAAATAAGAATGCGACTACCCATTGACCAAGCCGGAATAAACGTTCCGGTGCACGTAATTGTTGATACATAGACGCTCCAATGCAGAATTTTCAGAGATATCACGACAGATAAACCTTATCTGCTGCGATTTTCATTTCATTTTTCAGGAATGAAGTGCATCTATTTTGCGCTGACGATATGCCAGCCAGCATTTTTTTTACAAATTGAGCAGGTTTTGCACTACCAGGTATCAGCGTAGCGCACTGGTCAATGTGGATATTGAGTCAGTTATACACACGAAAACCTGAGCAACTGCCTTCAATTTCCGAGTCTAAAGAAGTTTATTTTTTGTATTTTTTACGTAAGTAACAATCAGGAATCTTGCTTCCTACCGCCATCCCCGTAGATAAGTTTAGGCTTACCCACAACAGACAACTCAGTACACGCTTATTGAAAACGATTAATGAAGTGTAAGCCTTTGTCCCAATTTCTTTCGTTCTCACAAAATCGAGAACACTTATTTTTTCTTCTTATCAATTTTTTCGAATTCTTCTTTCAAATCTTGTCTGGCTAATTTGATTTTATCCATCATCGGAAGGAGCGTTACCTGTATTTGTTGATTCGTTTTCAGCATAATTTGTGGCATTTTTGTTAAAGATGCCTGTCCAACCGGAGAACGGTAAAATTGTATCAAACCATCAATTTCTTCCTGGCTCAGGCTGTCCTGGTAAATTCCGATAAACATGGATTCGAGTTTGTCCCAATTCATCGCTTCGTTACGAATACTCAATACTTTTGCTTTAAATTTTTCTACTGCTTTTTGTTTTTGCAGGTCGGCAGATTTTCCTGAATCTGCTTCACGGTTGAAGTTATCCAGTACGGTGTCTAGTTGCTTTTCTATCTGTTGAAAAGTTTCTTTACCTTTGGACACCTCCAAAAATTCTTTCACCGATTGCTCAGTCGGTTTTTCTGCGCAGGCAAAACCACTCACCAGCAAAAAGCTTAACGCACTAGCTGTCCAGATTTTCATAACCCGCCTTTGAATTCGAATAAGTGTCGGATTCTAAAGGATTTTTTTGAAAAAGGGGAAAGCTGGAATTTGGCGTGTGGATAGCTTTAATATGAATAACTTTAAATAAAAATAGTGATAGTTGTTAACAGCCTGTCTTGTCTGTGGATAACTAAGTAAACATCCACAGAATCAAAACTTTAGCGCATTGATAAACAAGTGCAGAAAGTCTGTATAGAAAGCGGACAAATTCTGTAAAAAAAGTCGCTCTTCAAATGAAAACCACTATTCGCACATTCTATGCAGTGGATATAAGTAGACTTATCCACAAAAAATATTTTCAAAAAGTCGTTTTTAGCCACATTTCTAGCTAGCAAATGGACATTTATGCAGTCTGTAGCGGAAAAAAAGTGACTTTTCCACTTGCTAGCCGCTATCGCAGTGCTTCCTTTTTAGCCTGCAATCATCAATCTTTGAGAAAAACGGGTTTGCAATAAAAGCTGTGCAATTTTTATTTAAAAAAATCATTCAAGAATTCATTAAAAACGCTGACATGGATTTTAATTTTTCTTCATCAACAACTTCCATGCTTGAGTTGCTTGAACAACTTTAGTCAGAAACGCGCTTTTACCTTATTTGGATATTTTCAAATTTGCTTGGATTAGCGACACGGTTTATCCCTCAGGGTTTTTCATTCAGGCCGCGTTTTTGGTTTGCGGCGTATAAATAGAGTCTTTAATTTATATATATATAGTAATAGTTGTTAACGCAGCTGATAAATGTGGATAAGTCTGTTTTTACCCACATAGTCAAGCACTTAGCGACTGTATATGTGGACTGATAAAGCTTGTATAGGAAAAGGACAGATTTGGGATAAAAAAATTTTTTTTCAGCAGAGTTTTGGTTTTCCCCAAACTGTATTGGGGATATAAGCGCAGTTATGCACAGAGAATTGCGCTGAAAAAGTGTGCATTTTTGCTGGTTTCTATTTCAATTTTTACTCTGGTGACATCCGGCAGCACTGCCAGGACCTGGCATGAGCCCCAGCATTTGGTGATGGTTTTCTTTGGTTTTTGTATCAGCCTGACAAACCGCAGGACTGAACATTTGAAAGATCCTGCGGTTTGAAAAGGGGGATTAGCCAGGTTTTTGTTTATCGGCATAAGACAGAATGCCAGGGGCGCAGCGTTGTAATAAACGGCTGAACAGGTTCAGACTGAGCTTATTTAGTACCGGCAAATGCTGGCTGTAGACTGCAGTATATTCAAGCGCTGGCTGTCCGCCACGGGCTAGTTTGAACTGGGCTGCACCTGAACTGTAATGCAGCTTCATTTGCTTATCTTTGGCTAATTTCAGTAATAAAGCCATTAAACGACGGTAAATTCCTAATTCTTTAGGTAACTGGGTGTCATAACCTATGAGTGGAGTCGTCATCCATCCGCTCTCCGGTTGCGCATACACCCCCAGAATTCCTACCCATTTGCCTTGCCAGCGTAGTGCATAGCAATCCAGAAATTGCGTTTCCAGGCAAAATTCAAAGAAATCATCACTGAAATCCGGATTCAGACAGGAATGTTTTTCGATAAACAACTGACGGAATAGCCGTCTCAAAGCTGGAATATCTTCACGTTGTAAGGCGCTGGCGGCGACCAGTTCGACTTCCTGATCAGCGAGCAAGCGGGCATCTTTACGCACGTGATTGTGTTGCCATACCGCCGGATCGGCCGGATCACATAAATAGACCTGGCGCGCTGGGATCATTTGCCAGCCTTGTTGCCTGAGTTGCTCAAACAGCTCGGGATGTACTGCCGGGCATAAATTTCGCAATACGATAGGGCGATCCGGATAATGTTGTTGCGCCTGCCATAAAACTTCGGGCATAGAGGTTTGCAACCATGGCGGATACAGGTTGGTGGAGATCAGATGATTTGCCAGGATAGCAGCCTGATCCAGCCTGGCGGCGCGCATCAGTAAGGATATCGGGCCTAGAATTAAGCAAGAGGCGGCCTGATACAGCGCCAGCTGGCCTGCTGTTAAATGGCGCTTAGCTTCCTGATGGGGGTAGCGTAACCAGGCGGAGCGCAGGCTGCTGACATAGCTTTCCTGCCACTGACTTTTAGTCAGATGGCTCACCGGAACCGGATGTCCGTCTATATCCAGCTGTTCTATGGTGCAATGGCTGTTTTCCACCCAATGACTGGCGCCGCGTGAACGTGCGGTCATCAGCCATAGGGTGTCAGCCACCATGCGTGGTGGTAAATGGGTAGTCAAGGTGATCTGTACTGATTCAGATTTTTGTATAAAGGTGCATGCCGCCGTAAATTGCGGAGCGGTCAGTCGCATACAGTGCGCGGTTGTGTGCAGGATCGGTATGCCATTGCGCCAGTATGTCGGCAGGTAATTGGCGTTCCAGCGGCGAGGTCGAACCACCGGTACGGAAAATTACTTTGGCGCCTGGAGCCGCTGTGCGGCTGACTTCCTGCCACAAAGCACTCAGTTGCTGTTGGTCCATCCAGTCCTGTGCGTCCAGAAACACATAGGCATGCATGGAAGCGCGTGGTTGCTGGCGCAGGAAATCTGTCAGTGTGGTGTGATGCGGATGCAAACGGTCGATATTGCGACGCAGTGCATCAAAATGGCTGCGCTGCAGATACATCGGTAATCCGGCTTGCTGTGTCGTATCGTAGCGGCGGCCAAAGGCTTGCTGTGCGAAACAGTTTTCCTGCAGCGGAAAGTCGCAAGCCAGATGGCGCATTCTTTCCTTGAACAGTGCATGCAGACCCTGACTGGCATCGCGCTTCAATTCTTCAAACTGCGAAGGTGGAATACCCAGGCTGTACAGGGCGACCGGTTGCCGTGCTATCCATTGGAACAGACGGGTTTCAAATACCGGTGCGATATGACGTTCAAATAATACAGACTGTTCCTGCAGAGTTTTCGCTTCCAGCATTTTGCGCAAATCACCACCCATCATACGCACAAAGAAATGCGCAAAGCCGATGAATTCACCAAGTAAGCCATGTTGATAGGCTTGTTGGGTAAAGTAGTGGTAGCGTGGTTTGCCGCTCAGGGAACGGCTTTCCCAGAATTCGCTGGCGTCTTCGTGTAAATGGTGGCGGATATGACGTTGATAGCGTTTGATGTTATCACTGTGGTTAGCAGCGCCCAGGAACTGCAGGACTGCATCATAGTCAGGCAAATGTTTGATGGCTTTTTGTTTGATGTCCAGCATCGCCAGATGCGCAGCATTCAGATCGACTGCATGCACCGCTGCCGGTTCCGCTGACAAATAAGCCAGTGCATTACAGCCACCGGAAGAAATAGTGAGGATATTGGCGCCAGGCGCCAGTTGCAGTGCAGCAAGGTCGGCTTGTGGGTCTTCCCAGATCTGGGCGTAGACCAGGCGACTGAACCAATGTGCAAACAGCCGGTCAGCCAGACCTTTGCTGCCGGCAGTGGTGGAATTGAAAACGGCGCTGTCGATCAAGGCTTTGCTGGACATACTGGTCTCCCTCTGTCTTGTTGGTGAAAAACACTTTAGGAGGCAGAGGTGACAGCTTAGTGACAGCTAAATGACAATTTGGTGAAGTTTTAAGATCAGCTTCAGGTATCTGCGTGGCGAGTACTCAGACGGCGACGACGACGTTGTATGAACAGATATAACTGGTAAGCGAAATAGGAGGAAGCCAGTACCGGCATCGATGCCACCAATATCCACAGGATGCCCGACAAAGGAACCGGGCCACCCCAGACATCTTTTGCCGTCACAGGACGCGATGGTTTGGCAGGTTCCGGTTCAGGCATTTGCGGGGTATCGATGGCGACCGCAGAGCCCGGCTTAGGCAAATCTTCAGGTGCTACCACAAACACGCTGGTGGAGGTGGCGGGGGTTGCCGGAGCAGAGGCCGGCTGTGCTGCGCTGGCTGTGGATAACAGCAGAGGAAAAGCCAATAGCAGGGCGAACTTCAATTTCATGTGGGGGTCGCAAACAGGGTTAATCAAATGGGACATCCGTGTGGAAAAGTTGTGCCGTTCATAACAGGACAGCGAAGCGCGCGGCGCGCTATATCACTTTTGTTCCACGTGTTTTTTCAGGTTTGCCAAACCAGCCGCGAAATCCGGACCCAGCATTCTATCCATAAACGGGGTAAATAGCTTCATCAGTAACTGTCCCTGATTATTGCCTTGCATTTCCCAGGTCAGCTTGCTTCCTCCTGTTTGTGCTTCGAGTAACAGTGACCCGGTAGAAGGCGGGCCCATGCCCTCGAATTGCAGCTCATAACGCAGCAGCCGTGCGGGCTGCGCTTCGGTAAAGCGCATACTGCCGTTGCCCTGAGTCCGGCTTTGCCACTGCCATACCGCCCCGGTGCCGCTGGCCGGACCAGAATACTGGATTTGCATGGCAGGATCGCGCTGATTCCAGACTGACCAGTCTTTCCAGGCTTTAGGCGCTGCCAGATAGGGATAAATCTGTTCCGGTGTGGCTTGAATTTGTATGCTGCGTGTGACGGTATAGCGGTCTGGCTGCATCCAGGCAAACGTCAGCGCCAGCAAAATGAGGACCAAAATACTGAGGAACAAACCACGGATAATACGCATCGCCGTCTCCTTGTCTGAGTGGGTAATAGTCTCACTACCCCATGTGGATAAGTTTGTGCATTACTTTGCTGCTGCTGATGATACGCCTGCTTGGTCAGCGCCAGATTCGCAGGGGGCAAAGCCACGATCGCTCAGGACAGAAACCCAGCATACAACTATCTTACGCCTTGCAGGTTTTTTTCCCAGTCATTCATACTTTACGCAGTCAGCTTACTGCCCATGGTTTTGTAAAGGCAAATTTGATGCGATGCTTTTGCGCAACCATTTTTTCATTTTATGAAATAATTTTTGTAACAAAAACAGCAACTGTTTAAATTTATGTTATTTTATTAACATACTAAATATGCTGGACTGATGTACAGGCACTCAGGCGATTTGTTACTAAATCTGGTAACAACTTGGCATCAGTACACAAAATAATGAAACAGGAGGCATTCGTGTCTGGACTGATACTTTTTGGACTATCGCTGCTGGTACTGTTGTTTTTCGCCTGGGCCCATGTGCGGCGTTCGCGTCGCTTAATGAATTATGCATTCGCGGCGATGGTAGCCACCAGTCTGGTTGGTTGGTATACCTATATTTTTCCCGAAGGTCTGCAACCCATATTTTTTATCGGCACCTTGCTGACGGTGAGTGCAATCTCATTCTTTTTTTATGTGGTCTATACCTACGATACTGTGTTGGATAAAGTTGCAGAATAGTTGACCGCACTTTTTTGCGTTGAATGCCGGACATAGATGTCGCAACAAGCTCCTCCATATCTGATCCCACCCGGTTCACTGTTTCTTGCTGCGCTTAAAGGGCGGGTATCCGTATACGGAATCCTTGTTTTTGCGTTGAAACAGGGTATTCCGCTAATCTTGAAAATCATATAATTATCAGGTTTTGAACGCAAAGCTTGCAGAACCGGGTCGCCTGTTGATCGCTATTCTTAGCAATGGCGCCAAACTCAAGTAACTTATCAGCCTGTATTCAGGAAAAAATAAAAGGGAAAAAATGTTTAAAAAATTCAATGGCGCGACCATGCTGACGATTGCGGCTTTACTCAGTGCTTGCGGCGGTGGTGGCGGAGGCACTGATGGCAGCAGCGGCAATAGTGGTGGCGCGGCGACTGCAAGTTTTTCTATTGGTGGTACGGTGTCTGGACTGGCAGCCGGAAAACAAGTGGTGTTACAAAACAATGCAGGAGACAGCCTGACTGTGAGCGCGAATGCAGCGTTCACTTTTGCTGGTAAGTTAAATCAAAACGCAAGTTATGCAGTCACGGTCGCAACCCAACCTGTTGCGCAAACCTGTACGGTTTCCAATGGAACCGGTAGCAATATCGTGGCGAATATCAGTAATGTGGCGGTCAATTGCGTGACTGATATCGCGGGTGTCGTTACTACACTGGCCGGTAACGGCGTTGGCGGCACTCTGGATGGCATAGGTGTGGCAGCGGGTTTTGATAATCCGGTTGGAATTGCGACTGATGGCAGCAATGTGTATGTATCCGATATGTTCAGTGGCACGATACGTAAAGTCGTGATTTCCACTGGTGCGGTCAGCACGCTGGCAGGTACACCAGGCAGCTTCGGTGGCTCAGGCACTAATGATGGTATCGGTGCAGCAGCCCGGTTTAGCTACCCTAGGGGTCTCTATACCGATGGCACGAATTTGTATGTAACGAGTGACACAACAGTACGCAAGATAGTGGTTGCAACGGGTGCCGTGACGACCCTGGCAGGTAAGGCGGGTACTCCTGGTAATACCGATGGTAACGGTAGCGCGGCGCTATTTAATAATCCCTGGGGTATTACCGGTGACGGTGTGAACCTGTACGTGACAGATTTGGGAAGCCATACGATACGTAAGATCGTGATTGCGACCGGTGAAGTGACGACACTGGTTGGTAGAGCGGGTTTATCAGGTAGCAATGATGGCTATGGTGTGGCTGCATTGTTCAATAAACCCTGGGGCATCACGACAGATAAGTCCAGCTTGTATGTGACAGACTCTGCAAATCAGACTATCCGTAAAATCGCGCTGGCGACAACTGAGGTGACGACGTTGGCGGGCAAGCCTGGCATGGTTGGTAATAGCAATGGCACAGGTGCTGCGGCCAGCTTCAAATCACCAATAGGAATTGCGACGGATGGCACGAATTTGTTTGTGTCCGACTCAGACAATCATACCCTGCGCAAGATCGTGATCGCGACTGGTGCAGTGAGCACCCTGGCGGGTACTGCGGGCAGTTTAGGCAGTGCGGATGGCAGCGGTGCAGCGGCACGTTTCTATTATCCTTTCGGTGTCGCAACGGATGGCAGCAGCCTGTACGTCGCAGACCGTGGCTATCACCTGATACGCAAGATACGCTAAATTGGTGCGAACCTGATTTGGATGTAAAAACGCCCCGTTCAAATGAGCGGGGCGTCGTTTTTTCTCGCCAGGATTTACCGCACATCCAGCAATTCAATATCAAAAATCAGTGTCGAATGAGGCGGTATCATAGCGCCAGCACCGCGTGCGCCATAGGCCATTTCTGAGGGCACGATCAGGGTACGTTTACCACCTACCTTCATGCCAACCACGCCCTGATCCCAGCCTTTGATGACTTTACCGGTTCCGACCGGGAAACTGAACACGCCACGTCCTACCGAGCTGTCAAACTGGGGGCCGCGTTCTCTGGGCGCGAAGGAGTCATAAATCCAGCCGGTGTAGTGCACCACCGCGATATTGCCTGACTGCAGTTCTTTACCGCTGCCGGTTTTCACATCCAGTTTTTGTAAACCGTTGTTGATAATGCTGCTTTCTTCTGCGCTGGTGCTGGTTTGTGCCTGCGCCGGTAAGGCGCTGATGGCCAACAGACTAAGTAAAGCGGCTAACAATCTGGATCGCATGGGTTTTCCTTATAGTGAACAATAACAATGAGACAGGAATAATAAAGGTTCAGGATTTCGCCTGGCGGATTTTTTCTTCGAACGCGAGATCCAGCTTACTGGCTTTTTTGGCGGGTGCTTTCATGATCGCATTGACGCAGGCGACGAAGGCATCCATTTCCAGCGCTTCGCTGGCAGTGACGGTTTTACCATCGGCATCTTTGCGGGTCAGAAAAAAACGGCCGTCGGCCATGCTGACCATGGAGTACGTTGCGTCCTGACTGCGTTCTTTCAGCCTTTGTACGGCGTGACTTGCTTTAGTACTACGTGCCATTAGCGGATTCCATATTTACGCAGGATTTTATCGGTGGTGCCGTCATTATCGAGTTCTTTGTTGAGCTTGTTAAACAATTCTATGCGTTGTTTATCCATAGACAAATGGCACAGCATATTGAGCTCGATATGCTTATACCGTGCAGACTTGACGATATCACCAGCATAGCCTTGTTGCTGGGCGATATACATACCATGCAATTCCGAGACTATCCAATAATCGATACGGTTGTTGAGCAGCAAGCGCGGATTGTCTTCGTCCTGACCCGCAAACAATATGTTATACCCCTGCTCGGCCAGTTGCAGTCCGGTTGCTGCATTTTTGTAGGAACCTATCGCATACGGTTTCGCATCTTCAAAACGCTTCAGCACACGGCTGTCATTTTTCCTGCCGTACAAGACCCAGTGATCGGTGGTCAGTGGACCTACCCATTGGAAATACTTTTCCCTTTCCGGCGTGCGGCGGAATGCAAACAGACAGGCATTTTCTTCATTTTGCGCCGCATACAGACCACGTGCCAGCGAGGTGCTGGTCAGACTGGGATTTTCACCCGCGCGCCTCATGATTTCCTGTACTTTTTCCGTCACATAGCCACGGATTTCGCCGGTTTTAGCATCTGTATGGGTGAAAGGTGCGAATTCCTGGATGTAGAGCCGTATGCTGGGTGTCTGCGCATCAGCAGACTGGACAGACAGTGCACAAAGTAAGGGAAGTGCAGCAAGTACCGGAAATTTCAACACGTTAGACTTTCTTGTTTTACTGCGACGTTCGCGCCTGTGCGGCCACGCCGGACTGTTGCATGTTGTCTGTCTGCGCCTGGGAATGGCGCCTGACAGTTGGCAGTCTGCTATTGTAGTGGAAAAAAAATCCTTAGAACAAGCTTATGTTTGAGGAACATCGCTCTTTTTGCTGCCATGTGCGGTTTTCCTGATGTTAAGCATGCTTAGCTCTCTAACTGCCAGCATTGTCCGATCAGCGTAAAGCTGGCCGCGATCATCGCTTCATGTTGCCGTTTTGCGCTGCAGACGAAGCTGAGTTCGCTGTTGACGCTGACGGCATCCGCGATCACCAGGCCATGCGCATGGGCTTCGCGGATCGCGATCGAATCGCGGATCAGGCTCAGACCGACGCCGGATTTCACCAGATCCAGCATGGAGGGTTCCTGATCGACCAGCGCGACCTGACGCGGTTGTTGTCCACAGGCCGCAAATATCGGTGTCAGTAAGCGGTGGTGCGCCGATTCCGGTGGCGTCCAGATCCACGGTAACTGCGCTAACTGTTCCCAGGATTTACCATGCACCCGGCTTTGCCAGCCGCTGGGCGCGACCACGCGGTAGGTGAACGGGGTCAGGCTGATACTGTGTAAGGGATTTTTCGCATCCTGCGGCACCTGGCCCAGATAAAAGCCCACATCCAGATCGCCTTGCCGCACTTGTTGCAATACCGAGCCCGACATGCCCTGACGCAGTTTGGTGGACAGTTGTGGATAAGTCTCCATCAAGCGCTTCAGAAACAAGCCCAGTCGGGTAAATTCCGGATCAAGAATTGTGCCTATCGCCAGCTCGCCCGAGATGGTGGAATGCAGGGAGGCAAACGCCTGCCGGAATTCTGCAGTCGCAGCCAGTACCCGTTCCGCATAAGGCAGCAGTTTCGCGCCATCATTGGTCAATACCATCCCGCCCGCACTGCGGCTGAATAATTGCAGGCTCAGATTTTCTTGCAGTGCTTTCAGTTGCAGACTGACTGCAGGTTGGGTCAGGTGCAGACGTTCAGCTGCACGGGTCAGATTGCCTTCGCGCGCGACCATCACAAAAGCGCGTAGCTGGGTGAAATCCATGATCGTTACCTGGCTGGAGTAAGTGGTGAAAAAGCAATTATAAGAAAGTCTTATATTGTGCTTGATAATAACTCATTAGATTTCCACACGCGATATGTTTAGGCTACGCGGTAATCGTTTCAGAACCGGGGTAACGCAGAGTACGGCAAGCGACAGCGTCATTGGATGCCAGTGCCAGCGTTCACACCTAATTCATGCAATCACAATCATTAACTCAGGATAACTAAGAGATGAGCAGCGTCATTCAACATTTTATGGATGGACAGATCTTGGAGTCCGCCAGTGGTCGTCGTCAGGATGTGACTAATCCCGCTACCGGTCAGGTGGTGGCGCAGGTCGCTTTGGCCAGCGTGGATGAAGTGCAGCGTGCAGTAGCCGCCGCCAGTGCTGCCGCACCGGGCTGGGCAGAGACCGCGCCGCTGAAGCGCGCACGTGTGATGTTTAAGTTTAAGGAACTGCTGGAACAGCATCACCAGACCATCGCCGCCATGATCACGCGCGAGCATGGCAAGGTCTTGTCGGATGCGATGGGGGAAGTCACGCGTGGTATAGAAATTGTGGAATTCGCCTGCGGTATTCCGGCTTTGCTCAAGACCCGGTTTTCCGACAATATCGGTGGCGGCATCGACAATTACAACCTGCGCCAGCCGCTGGGTGTCACGGCGGGGATTACGCCATTTAATTTTCCATTCATGGTGCCGATGTGGATGGCGCCACTCGCGATTGCGACTGGAAATCCTTTCATACTCAAGCCTTCTGAACGCGATCCTTCCTGTTCACTGTTCATCGCTGAATTATTCCGTCAGGCTGGTTTGCCGGATGGTGTTTTTAACGTGGTACAGGGCGATAAGCTGGCGGTTGATGCGTTGTTGCAGCATCCTGATGTCGCGGCGATTTCCTTCGTCGGCTCGACCCCGATTGCAGAATATATTTTCACGGAAGGCACACGCCTGGGTAAGCGCGTACAGGCGCTCGGCGGTGCAAAAAATCACTTAGTGGTGATGCCGGATGCGAATCTGGAGCAGGCGGTTGATGCGCTGATGGGCGCAGCCTATGGCTCTGCTGGCGAGCGCTGCATGGCGATTTCAGTCGCAGTTGCTGTCGGTGATATTGCCGATGCGCTGGTCGAGGCTTTGGTACCACGGGTACAGGCATTGAAAATCAAAAATGGCATGGAAGCCGATGCAGAAATGGGTCCGGTGGTCAGTGCAGCTCACAAGGAAAAAATCATAGGCTATATCGATGAGGGCGTGGCGGCAGGCGCTGCATTACTGGTGGATGGCCGTCAGTACAACGTGCCGGGTCATGAAGGCGGCTACTTCCTTGGTGGCAGCTTATTCGATCATGTGCAGGAAGGCATGCGCATACACCGTGAAGAAATTTTTGGTCCGGTTTTGTGCGTGATGCGGGTGCCTGATTTCGCCAGTGCAGTGGCTTTGATTAATCGCCATGAATTTGGAAACGGAGTTTCTTTATTTACCGCTGATGGCAATACAGCACGCGAATTTTCTCGCCGCATTCAGGTCGGCATGGTCGGTATTAATGTGCCGATTCCTGTGCCTATGGCCTGGCATTCTTTTGGTGGCTGGAAGCGTTCTCTGTTTGGTGACATGCATGCGTATGGCGAAGAGGGAATACGCTTTTATACACGCTATAAATCCATCATGCAGCGCTGGCCGGAAAGCATAGGCAAAGGTGCAGAGTTCACGATGCCGGTTGCGAAATAAGGCACATAAGGGAGATGTTTCGGTTTGCTCACAGGTCAGGATTTTAAATGCGGTAAAAGATGAAATTGCGCATACAATTCATTGCGTTGTGTCATCTTTTTCTCAGTCCAGTCCAAACCGAAAAAAATAATCAGGAGACCTTATGCCTTCCATGCAGCAGCTTTTTCCTTTACCGATTATTCAGGCGCCGATGGCGGGTGGCGCTACCACCCCAGAGCTGGTGGCAGCCGTATCTCAGGCCGGTGGCCTGGGTTCGCTGGCCGCGCCTTTGCTGGCGCCGCTGGCGATTATTGAGCAAGCTGAGCATATCCGTCGTCTGACCGATAAGCCGTTTGCCATCAATCTGTTTGTGCAACCGCGTCCGCAAATTGATTTCGCAGCGCTGGAAGCGGCCAAGGTCTTGTTGCAGCCAGTCTGTGCTGAACTGGGGATGGAAAATCTGCCGACACCCACCCGCTGGTGTGAGGATTTCGACGCCCAGCTCGATGCGCTGATTACGGCGCGTCCTGCGGTTGCCAGTTTTACCTTTGATGTCTTGCATGGCGCGCAGCTGCAGCGCTTGCAAGCTGCCGGTATCCGCGTGATCGGTACCGCCACCAATGTGGCGGAAGCCATCGTCTGGCAAGCCATGGGCGCGGATGCGATTTGTTTGCAAGGCACGGAAGCGGGGGGCCATCGCGGTACCTTTATCGGTGCGCAGCAAGATGCGCGGCTGGGCGTGATGGAGTTGCTGGCTGCCTGTCGTCCGCTGATACAAACGCCTTTAATCGTGGCGGGCGGCATCATGGACGGTGCCGGCATTGCCGCTGCGCTGGCGGCGGGGGCGCAATGGGTACAGATGGGCACGGCTTTTTTGTGTTGCCATGAATCCGGTGTGTCTGCGTTGTACAAAGAGATGCTGCTCAAAGCCAAAGGCGACAGTACACGTCAGACCCGTGCCTTTTCAGGACGGCTGGCACGCGGACTGGATAACCGTTTCATGCAGATCATGGCCAATGTCGCCGATCAGGTGCCAGCCTATCCGATCCAGAATGCCCTGACCGGTGCGATCCGCAGTGCGGCCGCCCAGCAGCAACAGCCGGACATGATGTCGCTCTGGTGTGGGCAGGGCGTGTCGCGCAGCCGCGCCATGCATGTGGCGGAACTGATGCAGGTGTTAATGAACGAAGTGCAGGCAGCATCATGAAAGGATAAGAGCGATGCAGACAGCAGGACACTATGATTACATTGTGATAGGCGCCGGTACGGCCGGTTGTGCGCTGGCTAATCGCTTATCTGAAAATCCTGAGCACCAGGTCTTGCTGATTGAGGCCGGTGGCCGAGACGATTATCTGTGGATACATATCCCGGTCGGCTATCTGTATTGCATCAATAATCCACGCACTGACTGGATGTATCAGACTGCGGCGGAAGCCGGGCTGCATGGCCGCCGTCTGATTTATCCGCGCGGTAAAGTGCTGGGCGGCTGTTCATCGATTAACGGCATGATTTACATGCGTGGTCAGGCCCGTGATTACGACGAATGGGCACAACTCAGCGGCGATGCGAGCTGGCGTTGGGATCAGGTGCTGCCCTTGTTTAAGAAGAGTGAAGATCACCATGCCGGGGTCAGCACATTTCATGGCAGCGGCGGTGAATGGCGGGTAGAACAACAACGCTTGTCCTGGGAAATTCTGGATGCATTTCGCGATGCGGCCGAGCAAAGCGGAATACCAAAAACCGAGGACTTCAATCGCGGCAATAACGAAGGTAGTGCTTATTTCGAAGTGAATCAAAAACGTGGCATACGCTGGAACAGTGCCAAGGCGTTTTTGAAGCCCGCTGCCCGTCGCCCTAACCTGACTATCATGACGGGTTGCCAGGTGCGCAAGCTGCAGCTGCAGCCACAAACAAAGCAGGATCAGGCATGGCGCTGCACTGGCGTAGAATTTGTCGGCGGCGGTCAGGAATGGAGCGCGACTGCACAGCGTGAAACTGTGCTGGCCGCCGGTGCTATCGGCAGCCCGGCGATTCTGCAGTTATCGGGGATAGGTGAAGCCAGCATGTTGCAACAAGCCGGGGTCGCTGTGCAGCATGTGTTGCCCGGTGTCGGTCACAATTTACAAGACCATTTACAGCTACGTTCGGTGTATCGCATTCAGGGTGCGAAGTCGCTCAATACCATGGCAGCCAATTGGTGGGGCAAGGCGCGTATAGGTCTGGAATATCTGTTGCGTCAGACCGGACCTATGTCGATGGCGCCGTCGCAGCTGGGCGTTTTTGCGCGCTCAGATGCTGGCTTGCTCACACCCGATCTGCAATACCATGTGCAGCCTTTATCGCTGGATAAATTTGGCGATCCGCTGCATGATTTTCCAGCCTTCACTGCCAGCGTTTGCCACCTGCGCCCACAATCGCGCGGCTCGGTACGCATACTGAGTCCAGACTTCAGCGCGGCACCGGATATTCGTCCTAATTACCTGAGCACGGACTATGACCGACAGGTAGCTGCGGCAGCGCTCAGACTGACCCGCAAGATCGTTGCTGCGCCTGCCTTGCAGAAGTATTTGCCGCTGGAAGTCAAGCCTGGTGCGGACCTTTGTTCTGACGAAGAACTGATGCACGCGGCCGGGCAAATAGGCACTACTATTTTTCATCCGGCAGGCACTTGCAAAATGGGACAGGCCAGCGATGTCAGCGCGGTGGTCGACAGTCAGTTGCGCGTATTTGGTGTGAGTGGATTGCGCATTGCCGATGCATCGGTGATGCCGACTATTACTTCAGGAAATACCAATTCACCGACGCTGATGATCGCTGAAAAAGCAGCGCAGTTTATGGTTCAGAATGCGGCTTAAGAAAAAGACGAAAAAAATGAAACAGTAAAACTACGTACAGTAGTTTTACTGTATTGTTGTATGCCGCTTATGCTGCGTACTATCGGGTAGCCTTTTAGTCTGGCCGCTTAAAAAAACAGAGATGCCCAGCATCCGCAAACTCAGTATTTTTAGCTTTATCAGCGTGATCCGCATCGGATGCGATGCATAAAAAAATGCCGCTGCACGTACAGCGGTTTTGTCAGCACAGAGCAGGTTTGCTTGTCGTCAGACAGCGCAGATCAGAACAGTGCAGGATGGACAGGAGACAGGGTGGCTGCACAGCAGTTCTGTGTTGCGACGACCGTCTCTGCCGTTCTGACAGACAGACAAGGAGACGAGATGACCGATGTCATCCTGGAGACAAAGCGCCTGACCAAAGAGTTCAAAGGCTTCACTGCCGTGAACCAGGTCGACTTGCAGGTAGCGCGTGGACATATCCATGCACTGATCGGCCCTAACGGTGCCGGTAAGACCACCTGTTTTAATTTACTCACCAAATTCCTGATCCCGACTTCGGGCCAGATCCTGTTTAACGGCCGCGATATCACGGCGGCGCAACCGGCCCAGATTGCGCGTCAGGGCATCATCCGTTCCTTCCAGATTTCTGCCGTGTTTCCACATATGAGTGTGCTGGAAAATGTGCGTATCGGCTTACAGCGCACGCTGGGCAATTCCTTTCATTTCTGGCAGAGCGACCGCCAGCTGGCGCGCCTCAATGAGCGTGCGATGGAGTTGCTGGCACAGGTCGATCTGACGCAGTTTGCCGATACCATGACGGTGGATTTACCGTATGGTCGCAAGCGAGCACTGGAGATCGCCACTACGCTGGCGATGGAGCCGGAATTGATGCTGCTGGATGAGCCTACCCAGGGCATGGGGCATGAAGATGTGCACCGTGTGACTGAGCTGATACGCCGCGTGGCGCAGGGCCGCACTATCCTGATGGTGGAGCACAATATGAGCGTTGTGTCCGGCATTTGCGACCGGATTTCTGTCTTGCAGCGCGGCGCGATACTGGCCGAAGGCGATTATGCCACCGTGTCCAGCGATGCGCGCGTGATGGAAGCCTATATGGGCAGCAGCAGTGCTGAACTGGAAGGGGCCCACGCATGAGCCAGCAGCCAGTTTGCGCACTGAAAATCCAGGACTTGCAAGCCTGGTATGGCGAATCTCATATCCTGCACAAAGTGAATCTGGAAGTACATGCCGGTGAGGTCGTCACTATCCTGGGACGCAATGGCGCCGGACGTACCACCACCATGCGCGCCATCATGGGTCTGACCGGACGTCGTCAGGGTTCGGTACAGATTTATGGCAAGGAAGCGATCGCTTTGCCGACTTACAAAATCGCGCATCTCGGGGTCGGTTATTGCCCCGAAGAGCGCGGTATTTTTTCCTCCTTATCCACAGAAGAAAATCTGTTGTTGCCGCCACAGGTGGCAAGTGACAGTCAGGGCATGTCCGTGGATGAAATCTACGCCATGTTCCCGAATCTGGCGGAACGTAAAAACAGTCAGGGCACGCGTTTATCCGGTGGCGAACAGCAGATGCTGGCGGTCGCGCGCATTCTGCGCACTGGCGCACGCTTATTGCTGCTGGATGAGATTTCTGAAGGCCTGGCACCGGTGATCGTGCAAGCACTGGCGCGCATGATACTGATGCTTAAGGCACGCGGCTACACCATCGTCATGGTGGAGCAGAATTTCCGTTTTGCTGCACCATTGGCAGACCGGTTTTATGTGATGGAGCATGGCCAGGTAGTCGAGCATTTCGCGGCGGCGCAATTGCAGGAAAAAATGGCTGTGCTCAATGAGTTATTAGGTGTCTGAGTTTGAATGAATTGCTTGTAGCTGAACCGTAGCGGTATCCCTGGCCGGTCGTTCACAGACCGGTTTGATAACAACGATAGGAGTGAGACATGAAAGCAAAAATCAGTATCGTCAGTCTGGCTGTAGCAGCTGCCTGCAGCGCCTTTTCCGGCGCTGCCAGCGCCCAGGTTTCGGGCGATGTGGTCAAGATAGGTTTTATCACTGACTTGTCCGGCGTGTATTCCGACATCGACGGCAAAGGTGGCTCAGAAGCGATACGGATGGCAATTGCCGATTTTGGCGGCAGTGTGCTGGGGAAAAAAATCGAGTTAGTCACAGCCGATCATCAGAATAAAGCCGATATTGCTGGCAGCAAGGCACGCGAATGGTTAGACCGTGACGGCGTCGATATGCTGTTAGGCGGCACCAATTCCGGAACCGCACTGGCGATGGCCAAAGTCGCGGCTGAAAAAAAACGTCCTTTCATTTCTGTCGGTGCCGGTACTGCTGCATTGACCAATGAAGAGTGCACACCGTACACCGTGCACTATGCTTACGATACCGTCTCGCTGGCCAAAGGGACTGGCGCTGCAGTCGTGAAACAAGGTGGTAAGAGCTGGTATTTCCTGACCGCTGATTATGCGTTTGGTGCTGCGCTGGAAGGCGATACTACCAAGGTTGTGAAAGCCAGCGGTGGCACGGTTGCGGGCGCAGTGCGCCATCCTTTATCGGCCTCGGATTTCTCGTCCTTCCTGCTGCAGGCCCAGGCCTCTAAAGCACAGATACTGGGTCTGGCGAATGCAGGTGGTGACACCATCAATGCGATTAAAGCGGCTAATGAATTCGGCGTGACCAAAACCATGAAGCTGGCCGGTTTGCTGATGTTCATTAACGATATTCATTCGCTGGGTCTGAATGCGACCAATGGCATGTATCTGACGGATAGCTGGTACTGGAATCAAACGCCGGAAGCGCGCACCTGGGCGCGCCGTTATTTCGAAAAAATGAAGAAGATGCCATCCAGTCTGCAAGCCGCAGATTACTCCGCCACCATGCAGTATCTGAATGCGGTCAAAGCTGCCGGCACGGATGATCCGGAAAAAGTCATGGCTAAGCTGCGCAGCATGAAGTTCAATGACTTCTACATCAAAGATGGTTATCTGCGTGCCGATGGCAGCGTGATCAAGGACATGTTCCTGATGCAGGTGAAAGCCCAGTCCGAATCGAAAGAGCCTTGGGATTACTACAAAGTGGTACAGACCATACCGGGTGAACAGGCTTTCACCACCAAGGCTGAATCCAAGTGCGCACTGTGGAAATAAACCAGTCTTAAGCTGAGTGCTGTGGTAAGTGGGCCTGTCATCCTGAGGTGGCAGGCCCGTACTGATCTGTCGGATCTGAACCTTCCCGCGTACGGGAATTTTTCTGAGCATGCTATGGAAATTTTGGGCATACCGCTGCAAGCGATGATGAGCCAGCTGTTGTTAGGGCTGGTGAATGGCTCGTTTTATGCGATGTTATCGCTGGGACTGGCTGTCATTTTCGGTTTGCTGAATGTGATTAATTTTGCGCATGGCGCCATGTATATGATGGGCGCATTTCTGGCCTGGATGGGGCTGGAATATCTGGGATTGAATTACTGGATGATGCTGATCCTGGCGCCGCTGGTGGTGGGTGTGATCGGCATTGTGATCGAGCGCAGCATGTTGCGCTGGCTGTACCGGCTCGATCACTTGTATGGCTTGTTGCTGACTTTCGGTGTGACGCTGATGCTGGAAGGGATATTCCGCTCCGTGTATGGCGTGTCCGGTCAGCCGTATGCGGTGCCCGAGGCCTTGTCCGGCGCGACGAATCTGGGTTTCATGATTTTGCCTAACTATCGTGCCTGGGTGGTTGTCGCCTCGCTGCTGGTATGTTTCCTGACCTGGTTTGTGATTGAAAAAACCCGGCTTGGCGCTTATTTGCGCGCCGGTACAGAAAATCCCAAGCTGGTTGAAGCCTTTGGTATCAATGTGCCGCTGATGGTCACGCTGACCTATGGCTTTGGCGTCGCGCTGGCCGCGTTTGCCGGTGTGCTGGCGGCACCGGTAATCCAGGTTTCGCCGCTGATGGGTTCCAATCTGATCATCACCGTGTTTGCGGTGGTTGTGATCGGTGGCATGGGATCGATACTGGGCTCTATCCTGACCGGTCTGGGATTGGGCGTGATAGAGGGACTGACGCGGGTGTTTTATCCGGAATTGTCGGCCACCGTGGTGTTTATTGTGATGGCGATCGTACTCATGCTGCGGCCAGCCGGTTTGTTCGGAAAAGAATGAAGCTGCTGACTGCATACCTGATTGATAGACGACAGCGAAGACAGTGACGACAGTAACAATAGCCTGAAGAAAATGAGCGTGACTTTATGAATAAAAAAATTGCTTACGGCCTGGCTGTTCTGGCTTTGCTAATCATCCCGTTTTTCGCGTATCCGGTGTTCCTGATGAAGTTACTGTGCTTCGGCTTGTTTGCCTGCGCGTTTAACTTGCTGATCGGTTTTACCGGCCTGAATTCATTCGGGCACGCAGCATTTTTCGGCGGTGCCGGTTATGTGGCCGGCTGGGCCTTGCGCGATGCCGGCTTACCGACCGAGCTGGGCTTGTTGCTGGGTGTGGCCTTTGCTGTGCTGACAGGCTGGCTGATGGGTTTGCTGGCGATACGGCGCCAGGGGATATATTTCACGATGATCACGCTGGCTTTGGCGCAGATGTTGTACTTCGTGTTTTTACAAGCGAAGTTCACCGGTGGTGAAGATGGTTTGCAAGGTGTGCCACGCGGTAAATTGCTGGGTCTGATTGATCTGAGTTCTGATCTGCATTTGTACTATCTGGTACTGGCGATTTGTGTCGCTGGCTTTGCACTGATCGTGCGCATTATTCACTCTCCGTTTGGCACTGTACTCAAAGCAGTCAAAGAGAACGAGGCACGCGCGGTGTCACTCGGTTACGACGTGGATAAGTACAAGCTGCTGGCCTTCGTGCTGTCGGCTGCGCTGGCTGGTCTGGCGGGCGCGACCAAGACGCTGGTACTGGGCTTTGAAACCCTGACCGATGTGCACTGGACCATGTCGGGTCTGGTGGTGTTGATGACGCTGGTCGGTGGTATGGGCACACTGGTTGGCCCTGTGGTCGGTGCGATATTGATCATCGCGCTGGAAAATAAACTCGGTGATCTCGGCAATGCGCTGGCGGATCTGACCCAGATCGACTGGTTCCGTGGCCTCGGCGATTCAGTCACCATCGTGACCGGTCTGATCTTCATTATCTGTGTGCTTTTATTCCGGCGCGGTATCGTGGGTGAGCTGGCCGCTTTGCTACGCACTTCGGTCAGAAAATCCTGAGCTTCAGTTTCAGCTTCAGTCTCAGTCTCAGACTCATTGAGGAGTGGTCTATGAATGCAGCAGATAAGGCAGAGAAGGTGCAGGGACCTGCATCCTATTTCCCTTCTATCGAAAAGAAGTATGGCCAGCCGATTGCTCACTGGATCGCGCTGGTTGAAGCCAGAATTCCGCTCAGGCATATGGAGCTGGTACAAGTGCTGAAAACCGAATACCAGATGGGGCATGGGCACGCAAACGCGATTGTGGCTCATGTGCTGGCCCAGAAGAAATCCTGACACAGTCAGGCCCGCATATGTATTCCATGTCAGGGCTGTTATGCGGGCTTTTGAGCGTTTTTCTCAGCAAAGCCTCACTTGGTGAGGCAATCTAAGCCAAAGTGCCTCTGCGGCTGTTTTAGGCTGTTTAACATTGCTATGGCGAATGTGCTGCTGCTTTGCCCGCAGCAGACCTCATTGCCAGTGTTTTTGCTTAGTTCTGCCTGTGGATAAGCTGGCCCTCATCCACAGGCGCTGCGTTCTGACCGTGGGCCGAACTACAAAACCGCCGCATAAATCTCATATGCATCCTGCCAGCTGACTTCCCGCGGATTATTGCCGAGCAGGCGGGTCTGTTGCATCGCGTCGCTGGCCAGTTGCTCCAGGTCTGTTTCACGGATGCCGACCTGACGCAGCCGGGTCGGGATGCCGGTGCGCAGTGCCAGATCTGCGAGTGCATTGATCATGGCATTGGCGCGCGCTTCGGCACTGCCTGTCGCATCGGGGGCCAGGATCTCAGCCAGCTCGGCATATTGTTCCGCGGCGGCGGGCAGATTGAAGCGCAAGACCGTGGGCAAGACCAGAGAATTCGATAAACCATGCGGCACGTGGAAGCGGCCGCCAATCGGGTAGGCCAGCGCATGAACCGCGGCACAAGGCGCATTGGCAAAGGCCTGCCCGGCCATCATAGCGCCCAGCAGCATGGCTTGGCGCGCTGCCAGATCAGTGCCATGACTGCAGGCACGGTCTATGTGATTAAACAGCAGTTTCAGTGCCTGGCGCGCCAGCATATCCGATACTGGGTTCTTTTTATGACGCGTGGTATAGGCTTCAATTGCATGCACCATGGCATCGATGCCGGTGGCGGCGGTGGTGGCGACCGGTAATCCAGTTGTCAGACTAGCATCAAGTATCGCAAGGTCAGCAAATAACTGGGGCGCGACTACACCCATCTTGGTGGTCTCACCGGTGGTCACGATAGAGATATTAGTGACTTCAGAGCCGGTACCGGCGGTGGTCGGAATTTGTACCAAGGGCAGGCGCTTGCCACGGATTTGATTGATGCCGTACATGGTGCTGAGTGCCTGATCATTGCCGCATAAAACGGCAATCAGCTTGGCCACATCCATTGCACTGCCGCCACCCATGCCTATGACCAGATCGCTGCCAAATTCGCGTGCTTGTTGTGCTGCAAGCAATACCACCGCTTCCGGTGGATCAGGCACCACACCTGCGTACAACTGATACAGCAGTCCGAGTTGATCTAGGTTGTCCAAGCCAGCTTGTAAGATACCGCTGCTGACTAAGCCAGCATCGCTCACGATGAACAGGCGTCGGCAAGCTGGAAATTCTTGCTGTATGAACTCACCTAGCCGGGCCAGCGCACCGGTTTCGTTAATGATCAGGGGAACGGTCTGAAAACGGAAATTCTGCATAGCGACTCCTGTTACGGTCAAATTAGTCAGCTCTGTGTCACATGAACAGCAGATTGCTTGTTAGACTCGGCAGTCTTGCAATTTGCCTGTATGTTTGCCAGCTTGCCAGAGACTGGCGGCTTTTCGATGAAGGTTAATAAATTTCATGTTTGATTGGATGCTCTTAAGTGCGGCGGCATTTTTTGCCGGGTTTGTCGATGCGATAGTCGGCGGTGGTGGTTTGGTTCAGGTACCGGCTTTATTTTCCATGATGCCGGGCACAGCACCGGCGACTTTGCTGGGAACCAATAAGTTAGCCAGCATTTGGGGCACAGCGGTTGCTGCACGCAACTATATGCAAAAAGTCAGTGTGCGCTGGGGCATGCTGGTACCGGCTGCACTGACTGCTTTTGCCTTTTCTTTTTTCGGTGCCTATCTGGTCACCCATATCCCGCCTACCCAGTTGCGTAAGGCTCTGCCTTTTATTTTGGCAGCGGTCGCGGTCTATACCTTTATGAAGAAAGAATTCGGCACTCAGGATAAGCCCTTGTTTTCGGGCAGCAAGGAAGTCTGGCTGGCGATGCTGGTAGCTGCTGGCATTGGTTTTTATGATGGCTTTTTTGGCCCCGGTACAGGCAGCTTTTTTATGTTCCTGTTTGTACGTTTTTTTGGCTACGATTTTCTGCGCGCATCGGTGGTGGCCAAGGTACTCAATGTTGCGTGTAATGCGGCAGCCTTATCCTGGTTTGGATTCAGCGGGCATGTGTTGTGGTTACTCGGTGGTTTGATGGCGGTATGCCAGATAGTCGGGTCGGTATTAGGTAGCCAGATGGCGATACGGCATGGTGCCGGATTTGTCAGAAAGGTGTTTTTGGTGGTGGTCGTGGCGTTGATATGCAAGACGACTTATGACGGATTTTTACGTTGATTGGTATGTTTCACGTGAAACATGGCATCGCTGTTTCGAACTTGCTTGATTCGATTGTGATGTAAAACACAAAATTCCAAAGCCCATTTTTTGAGTTTGTACTTGAGGTAAGCCTGATGTTTCACGTGAAACATCAGGCTTATTTTTTTATCCGGGATGCAGAAGGTGAGGGCGCTGCGCGAAAACAAACTATAATCCTGACTCTCCGTGTCCTTGTTTGTCAGAAGCTAGCCATGTTTTATCCTAAAGAATTCGATGTGATTGTTGTCGGTGGTGGTCACGCCGGCACTGAAGCTGCCCTCGCCGCCGCGCGTATGGGGCAGTCCACGCTGTTATTGACCCACAACATCGAGACCCTGGGTCAGATGTCCTGCAATCCTTCCATCGGTGGGATAGGCAAGGGTCATCTGGTCAAAGAGGTTGATGCCATGGGTGGTGCAATGGCGATTGCAACCGATGAGGCTGGCATACAGTTCCGCATCCTGAACTCCTCTAAGGGGCCAGCGGTGCGCGCAACCCGTGCTCAGGCAGACCGGATTTTATACAAACAAGCGATACGCAGCCGTCTTGAGAATCAGCCGAATCTGTGGTTGTTCCAGCAGGCAGTGGATGACTTGCTGGTGGAAGGCAATCGCGTGGTTGGTGCGGTGACCCAGGTCGGTATACGCTTCCGTGCCCGCGCCGTGGTGCTGACCGCAGGGACTTTTCTCGATGGCAAGATCCATGTGGGGCTGAATAATTACGCCGCTGGCCGTGCCGGTGACCCGCCTGCGGTGTCGCTGTCAGCCCGTCTGAAAGAGCTGGCTTTGCCGCAAGGGCGTCTGAAAACTGGCACGCCGCCACGCATCGATGGCCGCAGTATCGACTTCTCAGTGATGCAGGAACAGCCTGGTGATCTGGATCCGGTACCGGTATTTTCTTACATGGGAACAACCGCCATGCATCCTAAGCAGGTGCCATGCTGGATCACCCATACCAATGAACAAACCCACGACATCATCCGTGCCGGACTCGACCGAAGCCCTATGTACACCGGCGTGATCGAGGGCGTCGGTCCGCGTTACTGCCCGTCTATCGAAGACAAGATACACCGCTTCGCCAGCAAGGAATCGCATCAGATTTTCCTGGAGCCGGAAGGCCTGACCACCAATGAGTTCTACCCTAACGGTATCTCGACCAGCCTGCCTTTCGACGTGCAGCTGGACCTCGTGCGTTCTATGCGCGGCATGGAAAATGCCTACATCCTGCGTCCGGGTTATGCGATTGAATACGATTACTTTGATCCACGTGGCTTGAAGTCTTCGCTGGAAACCCGTCAAATTGAGGGCTTGTTCTTTGCAGGTCAGATCAATGGCACTACCGGTTATGAAGAGGCTGCAGCGCAAGGTATGCTGGCTGGCCTGAATGCCGCTTTGCAAACTCAGGGAAGGGAAGCTTGGGTGCCGCGCCGTGACGAAGCCTATCTGGGCGTATTGGTAGACGATCTGATCACCAAGGGTGTGCAGGAGCCGTATCGCATGTTCACCAGCCGTGCTGAATTCCGCCTCAGTCTGCGTGAAGATAATGCCGATATGCGCCTGACCGAGATCGGGCGTCAGCTAGGTTGCGTCAGCGACGCACAGTGGCAGGCATTTGAGAACAAGCGCGAACAGGTTGCACGTGAAATGGAAAGACTGCGTACCACCTGGGTCAATCCGCGTATTCTGGCTGCTGCAGAAGCAGAGCGCGTGCTGGGTAAAGCGCTGGAGCGTGAATACTCGCTGGCCGATTTATTGCGTCGTCCGCAAGTCAATTATGAAAGTTTGATGAGCTTGCGCGGCGTCGAGCAGCAAGACCTGGCTGGCCCGGCAATTGCTGATCCGGCGGTACGCGAACAGGTGGAAATCCAGGTCAAGTATGCGGGTTATATCGACCGCCAGGCGAAAGAAGTCGAGCGTCATGCCCACTATGAAAACCTGAAAATGCCTAAGGCGTTTGACTACATGGAGGTCAGCGGGCTGTCGATAGAAGTACGGCAGAAGCTGAATAAGCATCAGCCTGAAACGCTGGGCCAGTGCGGCCGGATTTCCGGCGTGACACCCGCCGCGATTTCGCTGTTACTGGTGCATCTGAAGAAAAAAGGATTTAAAGAGTTTATGGCAGCAGTCCCCGCAGCGGAACATGCTCAGGAAAGCGTCCAAACGGCCGCAGGAGACGCGTAATGGCAATCTTGGATACCAAGGCACTCAAGGTCAGTTTAAGCGCTGGCGTGCAGGAAATGGGGCTGGCACTGAATGAGGCCCAGATCGATCAGATGCTGGCTTATCTGGCCCTGCTGTCGAAGTGGAATGCGGTGTACAACCTGACTGCAATCCGTGATCCGCAGGAAATGGTGAAGCAGCATTTGCTGGATTCGCTGTCAGCCGCACCTGCATTTGTGGATGCGCGCAATGTGCTGGACGTAGGTGCCGGTGGTGGTTTGCCAGGCATGATGCTGGCGATTGCTTATCCTCAGACACGTATCTCCATGATAGACACGGTCAGCAAAAAAACCGCCTTCCTGAGCCAGGCCAAAGCCGAACTTGGACTCAGCAATGTCACCGTCTTTACCGGCCGGGTAGAGCAGCTGGAAGTCACAGAAAAATTTGATGTAATCACTTCCCGCGCCTTTTCTGAGCTCTGTAATTTCATCAACTGGTCAGGTCATTTACTGGCTGAAGGCGGGCAATTTATCGCCATGAAAGGTGTCGCACCTGCCCAGGAAATCGAACGTCTGCCAGCTGGCTGGGCCGTCACAGGCGTGCAGCCGCTGCAGGTACCGGGATTAAATGCAGAGCGTCATCTGGTTTTTGTACGGCGTGCTGAACCGGTTTAAAACGGCGCAGACAACAATTTCACGTAAATCACTCACACAAATAAAGCACGGAAATCCTCTATGGCAAAAATCTTTTGTGTCGCGAATCAAAAAGGTGGCGTGGGTAAAACTACTACTACCGTCAATCTGGCTGCGGGTCTGGCAAAACTGGATCAGCGCGTGCTGCTGGTCGATCTCGACCCTCAGGGCAATGCGACCATGGGGGCTGGAATTAACAAGGCAAAACTGACTGCTTCGGTGTATGAAGTATTGTTAGGAATGTCCGACATCGCGACCGCGCGCCAGCGTTCAGAGTCCGGCAAATTCGACGTCTTGCCAGCTAACCGCGAACTCGCCGGTGCTGAAGTGGAAATGGTCGAGCTGGAAAACCGTGACAAGCGCCTGCGCGATGCGATTGCTCAGGTCAGCGCCGAATACGACTTCGTGCTGATCGATTGCCCGCCTGCGCTGTCCATGTTGACCCTGAATGGCCTGTGTGCCGCACACGGTGTGATCATCCCTATGCAGTGCGAATACTATGCACTGGAAGGCCTGTCTGACCTCGCCAACACCATCAAAAAAGTCTCTGCCAATCTCAATCCCGACCTCAAAATCGTGGGCTTGTTAAGAGTCATGTTTGACCCGCGCATGACCCTGTCGCAGCAAGTATCTGACCAGCTGGAACAACACTTTGGTGACAAGGTCTTCAAGACCGTTATTCCACGCAATGTCCGTCTGGCCGAGGCACCTTCGTATGGCATGCCCGGCGTGGTATTTGACCCTTCCTCCAAAGGGGCGCAAGCCTATATCGCGTTTGGCGCGGAGATGGTCGAGAGAATTAAGCAATTAGAAAAGTAAGCCATGAATGCAATGAAAAAACCTAAAGGACTGGGCCGTGGCCTGGAAGCATTATTAGGCGGTGCCAGCGATTTCGCAGAAGCCGTGCCGAACGTCGCAGATGCGCCCAGCAGCCTGCCCGTGAGCCAGATGCAGGCCGGTAAATACCAGCCACGTACCCGTATGGATGAAGGTGCACTGGCAGAATTAGCCGCGTCGATCAAGGCGCAGGGCCTGATGCAGCCTATCCTGGTGCGCCCGGTAGGCCAGCAAAATGGCGTGACACGCTATGAAATTATTGCCGGTGAACGCCGCTTCCGCGCCTCGCAAATGGCCGGTCTGGACGAGGTGCCGGTACTGGTGAAAGACGTCGATGATCAGGCTGCTGCAGCCATGGCATTGATCGAAAACATACAGCGCGAAGACCTCAATCCACTGGAAGAAGCCCAGGGTATACACCGTCTGATCACCGATTTTTCTTTCACTCACGAGCAGGCTGCCCATGCGGTTGGCCGCTCACGCAGTGCAGTCACCAATCTGTTACGCCTGATGAACCTGGCTAAACCGGTGCAGACTATGCTGATGGCGGGTGATATCGACATGGGCCATGCTCGGACTTTGCTGGTGACCGACGCAGCCACTCAGATACAGTTAGCCAACCAGATCGTCGCGAAACGTATGTCCGTACGTGAAGCAGAAAAACTGGTCGCGAAAACCACGGCTGAACATGCGGGCGCACGTCCACGTGAAAAAGCCGAGAAGTCGCGTGATATCACACGTCTGGAAGAAGAATTGTCCGATTTGCTGGCGACCCAGGTGACCTTAAAAATGGGGAGTAAAGGTAAGGGCCAAATGATCATCGATTTTGCTGACCTTGATTCGCTTGATGGTGTGATCTTAAAAATCCGTAATTAAGCAGGCTTCCTGCTGCGGCGTTCTTTTCTACAGAACACTGCATGTTCATCAAAAGCCGCTGACCCTGAGGTTGGCGGTTTTTTTTTACCCGGCGAAGTTGAGCACAACTTCGCCGCGGCCATTGTGCGAACCCCATGTTTCACGTGTAACGTTTTTTGCTGCAGCGATTTTCTCTGTTTGCACAGCATGCGTTTTTTCAGCCGCCCGATTTGCTGGCTATTCCTGTTCCTGCCACCCGATTTATCAAAAGTGATTTTTCCAGGTCTTGTTGATATCTTTGGATTTGTTCACTGCCTGAAGCCGTTGCCAGATGCATTGCTGTGTTTAGCGTTCCACGTGAAACGCGAATTATCTGACATGCCTGGTGACACCATCACTTTACTGATTCAAACTCAGGATATTGCAAATATTATATTTATGTTAACAATGTAATTTTGTTATTTTTTTGGCCCGTTTAAGTTTCGAATGTATTTTTTTTTGATTTAGTCCAGAGGCTGCATGTTTAACGTGAAACATGGCGTATCTCAGCTGAGCTCCAGTTGCGGCAAAAATCATTAAAAATGCCTCCATTCATCATGTCAGCAAAACTCTTATGAAAATTACAGACAACTTCTTATTTGTGAGTTTTTGCTAGTAAATGGAGCAATTTTGTTGGCTATAAGAAATGAAAACCGTTGATCACATGCGACAAAACCGTGCAGTTTTTAGGGGAAATAGGCGCTCATCCACAGCTATGCAGCATCCGCAAATACGTCTGGCAGATCGCTGGAAAGCCGCATGTTTATTGGGTTTTACGTAGCAAACGCGTGTTGGGGAAGGGAGTTGTAAGCTGGCTATGCCCGCTTTTAGGGCGCAGAATCAAACGTTTGACGCTGCTAAGCACATACACGTATAATTCCGTGGTTTTGATTGACGAGAATTTAGCCTGCCAGAGAAAATTTTGTAACGGCTGGGCCGATATCAACAATCAATGGTCAATATGTGAGGAAAGCATGGCACGTATCGTTCTGTTGCAACTCGCAACAGCTTTCATCGTGGCTTTGCTGGCCGGAATTTCCGGCAAGGTTACTCTGGTATTGTCCGCGCTGGCTGGCGGATTATGCTGTGCACTGCCGAATGCTTTTTTTGCTTTACGCCTGTTCATCGGCACGAAAAAACCCGGCGGCGCTAACCCGGCAACTTTCTTTGTCGGTGAATTTATAAAGATTTTTTTGACACTTGCGCTGATGGGCGCATTTGTATATTGGTACCGCGATGTTAACTGGCCGGCATTTTTGATCGCCTTCATTGTGGTACTGAAAAGTTATTTCATTTTACTATTTAGACAAAGACCATGAGCGCAACTGAGCACGCCCCGACAGCGTCAGAATATATTGTCCATCACTTAGGACATTTTTCGACCAAGCATCAAGCAAGTATTGTTGATTTCTCGATTTTCAATATGGACACCATATTCTGGTCCATATTCTGTGGCGTGGTCGGCAGCCTGGTTTTGTGGCTGGCAGCACGAAAAGCGACTTCCGGCGTACCGGGCCGCTTCCAGGCAGCAGTAGAAATCCTGGTTGAAATGGTGGAAGAACAATCCAAAGGCATCGTTCACGGTGACCGCAGCTTCATCGCTCCGCTGGCACTGACCGTATTTGTCTGGGTCGCGCTGATGAACTCTCTGGATTTCCTGCCTGTGGATATGTTCTCCGCTTTGTTCGCATTCTTCGGCGTAGAACACATTTTCCCGCATCACCGCGTGGTGCCGACTGCCGATCTGAACGGCACTATCGGTATTTCTTTCGGTGTGCTCTTGCTGATGCTGTATTACAGCGTTAAGATCAAAGGTTTGGGTGGTTTCCTGCACGAACTGGTGTCCGCACCTTTCGGTATCAAGATGGCGCCGTTTAACCTGATCCTGCAAGTGATCGAATTCGCAGCAAAAACGGTATCTCTGGGCATGCGACTGTTTGGTAACATGTTTGCCGGCGAATTGTTATTCCTGTTGATCGCTCTGCTGGGCGCGATGGCAACACCATTTGGTGTGATTGGTCATACTATCGCTGGTTCGATCTGGGCCATCTTCCATATTCTGATCGTGTTCCTGCAAGCGTTTATTTTCATGATGCTGACTCTGGTGTATATCGGCCAGGCACATGACGCTCACTAAGTAAGACAGGTTGGAATACGTAGTAAGAGCAGGTTTAGTTTTAAGTTTGGTTTTAGGTTCTTCGTTTTTTGTTTTTTAATCTTAGTTTCATTTTTTAATTTTAAGGAAATATCATGACTGATTTGTCTTTTGTTGCTTTGGCTTGCGGTTTGATCATCGGCTTGGGCGCGATCGGTGCTTGTATCGGTATCGCTATCATGGGTGGTAAATACCTGGAAGCATCTGCTCGTCAACCAGAATTGATGAACACATTGCAAACTAAGATGTTCCTGTTGGCTGGTCTGATCGACGCTGCGTTCCTGATCGGTGTTGGTATCGCTATGTTGTTCGCGTTCGCAAACCCATTCAAATAATCAGTTTTTCCTTCTACTGCCGGAAGCATTTGCTTTCGGCTTGATCCATTTAGATAAGGAATTACCGTGAACTTAAACGCAACATTGTTTGTTCAGTGTGGGGTTTTCTTCATCTTGGCCTTGTTCACCATGAAGTTTGTGTGGCCGCCACTGATGAACGCGCTCGATGAGCGTGCGAAGAAAATCGCAGACGGACTGGCAGCTGCCGACCGTGGCCGTGCAGAAATGCAAGCTGCTGAAAAGCGCGTACAAGCTGAATTGGCAAGTGCTCGTGATGAAGGTCAGAAACAGATCATCAACGCAGAGAAACGTGCTGCGCAGATCGTTGAAGACGCTAAAAACACAGCCGCCGCTGAAGCTGCACGCATTCTTGCTGCTGCACAAGCTGACGCAGAAAATCAAGTGACCAAAGCACGCGAAGAATTGCGCGACCAGGTTGCCACTCTGGCAGTCAAAGGTGCTGAGCAAATCCTGAAACGTGAAGTCAATGCATCCGCTCACGCAGATCTGTTGAATCAACTGAAAACCGAGCTGTAATCATGGCCGAACTCGCAACGATCGCTCGTCCTTACGCTGAAGCGCTGTTCCGTGTTGCCCAAACCGGTAACCTGTCCGCCTGGTCGGACCTGGTTTCCGAAATGGCACAAGCTGGCGCGCATCCCGATGTACAAGCTCTTGCACACAACCCTAAAGTCTCGGCTTCGCAAAAAGCTGAGATTTTTCTGTCTGCGCTCAAATCCCCAGTGACAGCTGAAGCGAAAAATTTTATCGCGACACTCGCTGACTATGATCGTCTGACTCTGCTGCCAGAAATCGCTTTCCAATTTCAAGCATTGAAAAACGCCCACGAAGGTGCGGCAGATGCTGAAGTGACCAGCGCTTTTGATATGTCTGAAGCACAGTTAGCTGACTTAGCTGCAACATTGGAAAAGAAATTTGGCCGCAAACTGCACCCTAGCGTCAAAGTCGATCCGGCTCTGATCGGTGGTGTACGTATCGTGGTTGGTGACCAGGTGCTGGATACGTCGGTTCGCGCGAAGCTGCAGAAAATGCACGCCGCCCTGACCGCGTAAGAACGTAACAAATATTAGGAGTTAGTATGCAACTCAACCCATCTGAAATCAGCGAGCTGATCAAGAGCCGGATTCAAGGCCTTGGCGATTCCGCTGAGATTCGTAATCAAGGTACGGTTATCTCCGTTACCGACGGTATCTGCCGCATCCACGGTCTGTCTGACGCGATGCAAGGTGAGATGCTGGAATTCCCAGGCAATACTTTCGGTCTGGCGTTGAACCTGGAACGTGATTCCGTTGGTGCCGTTATTCTCGGTGACTACGAACACATCTCCGAAGGCGACACAGTCAAATGTACCGGTCGTATTCTGGAAGTACCTATCGGTCCTGAACTGCGCGGCCGCGTTGTTAACGCGCTGGGTCAGCCTATCGATGGTAAAGGTCCTATCAATGCAAAACTGACTGCGCCTATCGAAAAGATTGCGCCAGGCGTTATTGCACGTCAATCCGTTTCCCAGCCACTGCAAACTGGTCTGAAGTCTATCGACTCCATGGTACCGGTTGGTCGTGGTCAGCGTGAATTGATCATTGGCGATCGTCAAACTGGTAAAACAGCCGTTGCGATCGACTCCATCATCAATCAAAAAGGCCAGGGCGTGACATGTATCTATGTCGCGATCGGTCAAAAAGCTTCTTCCGTTAAAAACGTAGTGCGCGCTCTCGAAGCCCACGGCGCAATGGAATACACCATCGTTGTTGCAGCGACTGCGTCTGAATCCGCAGCGATGCAATACGTTTCCGCTTACTCCGGTTGCGCGATGGGTGAATACTTCCGTGACCGCGGTGAAGATGCACTGATCGTGTATGACGATCTGTCCAAACAAGCGGTTGCTTACCGTCAGGTTTCCCTGCTGCTGCGCCGCCCACCAGGCCGTGAAGCTTACCCAGGTGACGTGTTCTATTTGCACTCCCGTCTGTTGGAACGTGCTGCACGCGTGAACCCTGACTACGTTGAAGCATTCACCAATGGTGAAGTTAAAGGTAAAACAGGTTCCCTGACTGCATTGCCAATTATCGAAACTCAGGCTGGTGACGTTTCCGCTTTCGTTCCGACTAACGTGATTTCGATTACTGACGGTCAGATCTTCCTGGAAACTTCCCTGTTCAACGCCGGTATCCGTCCAGCGATTAACGCTGGTATCTCGGTTTCCCGTGTTGGTGGTGCAGCCCAGACTAAGGTTATCAAAAACCTGTCCGGCGGTATCCGTACCGACTTGGCGCAGTATCGTGAACTGGCAGCGTTTGCGCAGTTTGCTTCCGATCTGGACGAAGCAACCCGTAAGCAGCTGGACCGTGGTGCACGTGTAACTGAATTGCTGAAACAAGCTCAGTACGCACCGCTGTCGATTTCCCTGATGGCCGTGACTCTGTTCGCAGTCAACAAGGGTTACCTGGATGACGTACCTGTGAAGAGCGTTCTGGCATTTGAAGCTGGCGTACACAACTTCATGAAAACCAGCCACGCTGCATTGTTGCAGAAGATCGAAGAAACCAAGCAACTGGACAAAGATGGCGAAGCTGCCATGGCTGCCGCAATTGCTGATTTCAAAAAATCCGGCGCCTATTAATTTACTGTAGCTAGAAGGAGTCAATACTCATGGCTGCAGGCAAAGAGATACGTGGCAAGATTAAAAGCGTAGAAAATACGAAGAAAATCACTAAGGCGATGGAAATGGTCGCCGCATCCAAAATGCGTAAAGCGCAGGACCGGATGCGTGCAGCCCGCCCTTACAGTGAAAAGATTCGTAATATCGCTGCTAACTTGTCACAGGCCAACCCAGAGTACACGCATCCTTTCATGGTTCAACAGGATCAGGCCAAGAAAGTTGGTCTGATCGTTGTAACAACAGATAAAGGTTTGTGCGGTGGCTTGAATACCAACGTTTTACGTCTGGTCACCAACAAATTGCGTGAACTCGAAGGTAAGGGTTCAAAAGTAGAAGCAGTTGCAATTGGTAATAAAGGTCTCGGCTTCCTGAATCGTATCGGTGCTCCGGTCGTTTCCCACGCTATCCAGCTGGGCGACACTCCGCACCTCGATAAGTTGATTGGCCCGGTAAAAGTGTTACTGGACGCCTATCAGGAAGGCAAACTCGACGCGGTTTACCTGAGTTATACCAAGTTTATCAACACGATGAAGCAAGAACCGGTGTTTGAGCAGTTACTGCCTCTGACAACCGACAAAATGGTCGCAGATAAGTCTTCCCATTCCTGGGATTACATCTACGAACCAGATGCGAATACCGTGATTGATGAATTGCTGATCCGTTATGTAGAAGCACTGATTTATCAGGCAGTGGCTGAAAACATGGCGTCTGAACAATCGGCACGTATGGTGGCGATGAAGTCGGCAAGTGATAACGCAGGTAATGTAATCGGCGAACTGAAACTGGTTTATAACAAAACCCGTCAGGCTGCGATTACCAAAGAGCTCTCCGAGATCGTCGCCGGTGCGGCAGCGGTCTAAACGAAATTTAAAATTATTGAAGGAACGAACATGGCTAATGGCAAAATCGTTCAGTGTATCGGCGCTGTGGTGGACGTTGAATTCCCACGTGACGCGATGCCTAAGATTTATGACGCCTTGAAAATGGAAGGCTCCGAGCTGACGCTGGAAGTTCAGCAGCAATTGGGTGACGGTATCGTCCGTACCATTGCTCTGGGTACTTCTGACGGTCTGCGTCGTGGCATGACTATCACTAACACAGGCAAACCTATCATGGTACCAACCGGCAAAGCAACGCTGGGTCGTATTATGGACGTGTTGGGTAACCCTATCGATGAATGCGGTCCGGTCAGCCACGAGCAGACAGCATCGATACACCGTAAAGCACCTGCTTACGACGAACTGTCTCCATCCCAGGAATTGCTGGAAACCGGTATCAAAGTTATTGATCTGGTTTGCCCATTCGCTAAAGGTGGTAAGGTCGGTCTGTTCGGTGGTGCGGGTGTGGGTAAAACCGTTAACATGATGGAACTGATTAACAACATCGCTAAAGCACACAGCGGCTTGTCCGTGTTTGCCGGTGTTGGTGAGCGTACTCGTGAAGGTAATGACTTCTATCACGAAATGGCTGACGCAAAAGTGGTTGATCTGGAAAACCCGGAAAACTCCAAAGTTGCGATGGTGTACGGTCAGATGAATGAACCGCCAGGTAACCGTCTGCGCGTTGCGTTGACAGGTCTGACTATCGCTGAAGGCTTCCGCGACGAAGGTAAAGACGTTCTGTTCTTTGTGGATAACATCTACCGTTACACACTGGCCGGTACTGAAGTATCCGCGCTGCTGGGTCGTATGCCTTCCGCGGTGGGTTATCAGCCTACGCTGGCGGAAGAAATGGGCCGTCTGCAAGAACGTATTACATCCACAAAAACCGGTTCGATTACTTCGATCCAGGCCGTGTATGTTCCAGCGGATGACTTGACCGATCCATCCCCAGCGACAACCTTCGCTCACTTGGATTCCACCGTTGTTCTGTCCCGTGACATCGCTTCCCTGGGTATTTACCCAGCGGTTGATCCACTGGATTCCACATCCCGTCAGCTGGATCCACAAGTTGTGGGTCAAGAGCACTACGAAACAGCACGCGCTGTTCAGGGTACGCTGCAACGCTACAAAGAATTGCGTGACATTATCGCGATTCTGGGTATGGACGAACTGGCACCTGAAGACAAACTGATCGTTGCACGCGCACGTAAAATGCAACGTTTCCTGTCTCAGCCTTTCCACGTTGCTGAAGTATTTACTGGCGCACCAGGCAAATACGTTTCACTGAAAGACACGATCAAGGGCTTCAAAATGATCGCTTCCGGTGAACTCGATCACCTGCCAGAACAAGCGTTCTACATGGTAGGTACTATCGACGAAGCAATCGAAAAAGCGAAAAAACTGGCTGCTTAATTTTTAAGCGCTAGCGCTGCGGTGTGAAGCACCGCAGCACAGCTTTTTCAAGCGTACACAAAGGGTCCGACATGGCACACACTATTCACGTTGACGTGGTTTCTGCAGAAGAGTCTATCTTTTCTGGTGAAGCCGAATTCGTCGCGTTGCCAGGTGAGGCTGGTGAATTGGGTATTTATCCAAAACATACTCCGCTGATTACCCGTATCAAACCGGGTGCGGTGCGCATCAAGGTTGCTGGTCAGGCTGAAGACGAATTCGTCTTCGTTGCTGGCGGTATCCTCGAAGTGCAACCGGACGGCGTGACTGTTCTGGCTGATACCGCGATTCGCGGGCACGATCTGGACGAAGCGAAAGCAAGTGAAGCCAAGAAACTGGCTGAGCAGGCTTTGGTTAATCGTGATTCCAAAATCGACTATGCGCAAGCACAGGCGGAACTGGCATCGGCGATCGCCCAATTGGCAGCGATTCAAAAATTGCGTCAGAAACGTTAATTCGTCCGCAGCAGTCCTGGCGACGAAAGTACTACAGTAAAAAGGCAGCTCAGGCTGCCTTTTTATTTTTCCGGGAGCACAGATGCCTACCGATACGACCAGCAGTGATGCAATTACAGCTTGCTTAGCGCACAGCCGTACGATTGCTGTGCCTGGCTTTTCCGCCAATCCTGAGCGCCCCAGCCATCAGGTGGCTGCGTATATGCAGCAACATGGCTATCGCATCGTGCCGGTGAATCCCGGTTTGGCCGGACAAACTTTGCTCGGTGAACTGGTGTATCCCGATTTGCTCACGGCAGGGCAGGCACATACGATAGATATCGTCGATTGCTTCCGGCAGGCCAGCTATATGCCAGAACTCGCGCAGCAAGCGATACAGATAGCTGCGCGCTGCCTGTGGATGCAATCCGGCATCATTCATCCTCAGGCGGCAGCCACCGCACGCGCAGCAGGTTTGCTGGTGGTGATGGATTTGTGTCTGAAAATTGAACACCGCAAGCGTTTTTCCCAGCTTTAACCCACCTGATCAGGAGATCTGTGCATGAGCATTGCCGAATTATTCCATTTGCCTGAAGCTTTCAAACTCAAAGACAGTGACGCCAACCGCAAGTTAATCGGTGCCGCCGCCGCTGGCCAGCCCGATGCCAAGGCGGTGGATAAGTTACAGACCCTGCGTATCGGTGAGAAAATCTCTGATCTGCAAGAAATCTTTGTCGCAGCGCATGCACCGAAACTCCTGATTATCCTGCAAGGCATGGATACCTCTGGCAAAGACGGTACCGTCAAAGCCGTATTCGGGCAGGTCAACCCGCTCGGCGCGCGCACCGTCGCGTTTAAAGCGCCGAGTAATGCCGAGAAAGACCATGATTATCTGTGGCGCGTGCATCAGGAAGTCCCGGCCAAGGGCGAAATGGTGATCTTTAACCGCAGCCATTATGAAGAAGTGCTGATCGCACGCGTGCATGAATGGATTACTCCGGCAGAATGTGAACAGCGTTACGCCCATATCCGCGATTTTGAACGCATGCTGAGCGAGACCGGCACCATCATCCTGAAGTTCTTTCTGCATATCTCGAAAGACGAACAGAAGTCGCGTCTGCAGGAAAGGCTGGCGGACCCGGCCAAGCACTGGAAATTTGACCCTCAGGATCTGGCCGAACGTGCGCATTGGGATGCGTATCAGGATGCCTACGAGCGCGCACTCAAAGCGACCGATACGCCTTATGCGCCCTGGTATGTGATTCCATCTGACTCTAAGACCCAGCGTAATCTGGTGATCGCCAGCATCGTGCAGGAAAGACTGGAAAGTCTGCAATTGAGCTTCCCACCAGGCAATCCCGAATTCAGCAAACTGAAGGTAGTGTAAATCTTGGCATTGCGCGACTATGCACCAGAATTGCTGGCCGGCGTTCTATTCCCCTTGCTATGGTGGCAGGGCAGGCGTACCCGCCGTATCACGCCGCGTCTGCCGATAGCTGCAGGCCAGCCGTTTGGACTGGCCGGGCAGCGCGATGCCAGCCGCAGTTTGCGGGTCTTAGGCATCGGTGAATCGCCGATGGCAGGCGTAGGTGTCGCTCATTACGAAGACAGCCTGTGTGCCCGTTTTGCGGCATTGCTCGCGCAGCAACAAGCCTGTCAGGTGCATTGGCAGGTGCTGGCTGAAAATGGCGCCAGGCTGGCGGCGGCTTCCGGCTGGTTGCAGCAGCTATCAGCGTCACAGACGGAAACGGTGGACATCATTTTGCTAAGCTTCGGGGTGAATGACAGCACCGCATTTGCAACGGTGGCAAGGTATCGGCGTCAGATGGCGGCTTTACTGCAGCAAATACAGACGCGCTGGCCAGCAGCACAGATCCTGATCTCCGGTGTGCCTAAGCTGGCAGAATTTCCGGCGCTGCCTACGCCTTTACGCCAGGTACTCGGCTATAAGGCGGCAAGCCTGGATAGGGCCGTGGCTGATCTTGTTGCTGGCACGTCACAACTTTGTCACGTTGCCATGCCTGTCATGCGCGATAAGCGCTGTATGGCGTCAGATGGCTATCATCCATCTGCGATGGGGGCGGCTTTGTGGGCGGAGCAATTACTCACAATTTATGTAGGGAAACACAAAAATTTGCCTGCATGAATGTTACTTATGCACAGTCTGTCAAGCACAAATTTTAAGCAATTTAAATTTGCAAAATTAGTTAACACAAATAAAGTCAATGAAATCATATAGTTATGCGAATTATTTGTTAACTGTGGTGATAAAATCGAAGTAAACCTCAAATAAGTAAAAGCTGTCCACAAAGTTATCCACAGCTACTGTCTTATCCGTTTCTGTCTGACGCGCCAGTCTTGCGCGAGATCAGATGCTGATCACGGCAGCTTAAGCGATAATGCTGCCTGTTCTGATCATAAAAGAAACTGCCTCTTAGAAAGCTGACATGTCCACATCCTTTGCCCCTTTAAAAAATGACACTTTCCTCAAAGCCTTGTTGCGTCAGGAAACCGAGTACACGCCGCTGTGGCTGATGCGTCAGGCGGGTCGCTATTTGCCTGAATACCGCGCGACCCGTAAAGGGGCTGGTTCGTTCATGGGGCTGGCAAAAAATCCGGATTTCGCGACCGAAGTCACCTTACAGCCGATAGATCGTTATCCACTGGATGCCGCCATCCTGTTTTCTGACATCCTGACCGTCCCGGATGCGATGGGCCTGGGTCTGTATTTTGAAGAAGGCGAAGGACCGAAGTTTGAACGTCGTCTGGCTGATGAAAAAGATGTGCTGGCCTTGCGCGTGCCTGAAGCGGGCAGCCTGCAGTATGTGTTTGATGCGGTGACTCAGATTCGCCATGCACTCAATGGCCGGGTACCGCTGATCGGTTTTTCCGGTAGCCCGTGGACCCTGGCTTGCTATATGGTTGAGGGGCAGGGCTCGCGTGAATTCCATACCGTGAAGAAAATGATGTATCAGCGTCCTGACCTGATGCACCATATCCTGAAAACCAATGCTGATGCGGTCGCCAGCTATCTGAATGCACAGATTGATGCCGGTGCCCAGGCCGTGATGATCTTCGATAGCTGGGGTGGTGCGCTGGCGGATGCGGAATACCATGCGTTTTCGCTCAAATACATGCAGGACATCATTCAGCAATTACAAAAAGAGAAAAACGGTCAGCGCATTCCTGCCATCGTGTTCACCAAAGGTGGTGGTTTATGGCTGGAACAGATCGCTGCTATCGGCGCGGATGCGGTCGGCCTGGACTGGACCGTGAACCTGGGTCAGGCGCGTGCGCGGGTCGGCCATCAGGTCGCCTTGCAAGGCAATCTGGACCCTGCCGTGTTGTTTGCAGAGCCGGAACAAATCAAGGCCCAGGTGATCGCCACGCTGGACGCTTACGGCAAGCCAGCCGCAGGTCAGGGTCATGTGTTTAATCTGGGCCATGGTATTTCCCAGTTCACACCACCGGAAGCGGTCAGCGTACTGGTCGAGACGGTCCACAGTTACAGCCGCAGCCAGCGTCAGGCGGGTTGATGTGCCCATGCCAGCGCCGCACCGTAACGGGGCGCTGGCTGTCTTGCATATACAGTGTTAAAGCGCTCAGCAACAGCGTTGTGCCCGACAAGCGCCTTCATGCGTCATGTTGCGTTGCAAAACGTATATTTCATGCGCTTTTCAGGTCAGAATGGGCTGGAAATGCAGATCAGACGCGCTCATCTGTTTGCAATTTTTCATTTCACCTTACTTACTTATGCACAAAATCTGGGCACAGTAAAAAAAGCCCGAAATATTTTTGTTTTAATTTGCAAAAATTTGTAAGTCATTGATTTTAAACAGGTAAAATATTGACTTGCTGAGCGCCGACTGGCTGGAAACCCGCGCCGTTACTGGTCTCAGGCTTTGTCAATAGGGCTTTCTCCACAAAGTTGTCCACAGAAATTGTGGATATCTCAAAAACTGCTTATGAAACCAATACTTAGCGTGGCCGGACCACGGGAATGAGCTTGTTGGCACCAGTCTTTTTGCGGGTTGCGATCGATACACCGCTTGACAGTTTCTTTGATTATCGTTTTTCCTTGCGTGATGAGGCGGGCGCCTTGTTGCCGGTTCCAGTCGTCGGCAGTCTGGTGCTGATTCCGTTTGGCAGCCAGCAAATCACCGGTATCGTGCTGCAGATACTGCAGGAAACCACGGTGCCAGCCGAAAAAATCCGCGATGTGCTGGCCGTGCGGCCGCAGTTGCCGCCGCTGGGTGAGGAGTGGCTGGCCTTAGCCCGTTTTGCCGCAGAGTATTACCAACGCCCGCTGGGTGAGGTAGTGTTACCCTCGCTGCCCAAGAATCTGAAAGCGATCAAAACCGTCGCCCTGGATCGCGCACTTAAAAAGCTCAGCAAACTGACTGCCGCCCCAGCTTCAGCACCAGTCGCGCAGCAGGAAGCCAGCCTGAATGCAGAACAGGCTGCGGCAGTGGCGGCTGTGACCGAGGGCCAGGGCTTTGTGCCCCGCTTATTGTTTGGCGTCACCGGCAGTGGCAAAACCGAAGTCTATCTGCAGGCCGCCGCACGTATCCTGGCGCAGTCGGCCACCGCCCAGGTCTTGATTCTGGTTCCGGAAATCAATCTGACCCCCCAGTTTGAAACCCATATCCGCCATCGTTTTCCGGGCCTGATGCTGGCCACGCTGCATAGCGGTCTGGCTGAGGGTGAGCGCCTGCTACACTGGTTATCCGCACACACTGGTGCTGCGCGGATTATCCTGGGAACCCGGCTGGCGATTTTTGCCTCGCTGCCAGATCTGCAGTTGCTGATCGTCGATGAAGAGCATGACCCCTCGTATAAACAGCAGGAAGGCTTACGCTACTCGGCGCGCGACCTCGCTGTCTGGCGTGCACGTCAGCGCCAGATACCGGTATTGCTGGGCTCGGCCACCCCTTCGCTGGAAAGCTGGCATGCGGTTCAGCATGGGCGTTATCAGTTGTCGGAGCTCAGTCAGCGTGCGGTACAGGATGCTGTCTTGCCCATCGTTAAAATCATCAATCTGGAAAAAGAAAAACCCAGCGAGGGCCTGAGCCAGCGTCTGATCGCCGCCATCCGGCTCAGGCTGGAGAAGGGCGAGCAATCCTTGCTGTTCCTGAACCGGCGCGGCTATGCGCCGGTGTTGTCCTGCGATGCCTGTGGCTGGATCAGCCAGTGCACGCGCTGCACCGCCAATCTGGTCATGCACAAAGGCGATCATCGCTTGCGTTGCCACCATTGCGGTCTGGAGCAGCGCATACCGCGTGCTTGTCCGACTTGCGGCAATATCGATCTGCAACCACTGGGACGCGGTACCCAAAGGCTGGAAGAAACCCTGGCCGCCATGTTCCCCGAGGCACGGGTATTCCGCATCGATGCCGACTCTACCCGCCTCAAAGGCAGTGCCGCCGCCGCGTTTGAACGGGTACATGAAGGTGAAGTCGATATTCTGATCGGCACCCAGATGGTCGCCAAAGGCCATGATTTCCAGCGCCTGACGCTGGTAGCGGCACTGAATCCGGATGCGGCCCTGTTTTCTCAGGATTACCGTGCCAGCGAACGCTTGTTTGCACAATTGATGCAGGTCGCAGGCCGCGCCGGACGCCGCGCTCAGGCCGAAGGTGGTAATGCGTCTGAAGTCTATGTCCAGACCCGTTATCCTGATCATCCGCTGTATCACGCGCTGATGGCGCACAATTACCGCCATTTCGCGGCCGATATGCTGGCCGAGCGCGAACAGGCGCAATTGCCGCCGTATATGTACCAGGCGCTGCTGAGGGCGGAAGCGCGTGAATTACAAACTGCGCTGGACTTTCTGCAACAGGCGGCCGCCTGTATGCCGCATCCCATGATCACCATCAATGATCCTATTCCTATGACCATGACACGCGTGGCGAATCGTGACCGCGCCCAGTTATTGATCGAATCCGCCTCGCGCCCGGCATTACAGGCATTTGCCCGGCTCTGGATTACGGAGTTACGCAGCTGGAAGAGCCGCGTCAAATGGAGTCTGGAAATTGATCCTGTTGATATATGATAGGCTTATCCACTGATAGGACTGACGCAAAACCGCCCCAGCTGTGTTATGGCTCCAAGTTGCACACCTTGTACTAAGCGTACTGCCTGCGTCGCCAAGGTGTAGCCAGGGTTTCAGGCAACATGTTGCCTGCTGGCGAAACGGACATCGCTTACCAGCGATGTTTTCCACAGCACCAAAGGGTTTTTAGCCTTGCCGGGACAATTTTGCGTCAGTCCTAAACTATAGTTTGAATAAGCGAGGTGCACGATGAAAGCTGCTGAATCCTATAGCGACGCCGGTTTCTGGGCCAAGCTACGCGCTTTTGCCAGCAAGGCAGGACGTGAGGTAGTGGAAAAAGCGCTGTGCCTGTACTACGCCGCGCAAAGGCCGGATACCCCGGTGTGGGCCAAAACCGCGATTTTCGGTGCGCTGGCTTATTTTATTTCACCACTGGACGCAATTCCTGATGTCTTGCCCGGCGTTGGTTATACCGACGATCTGGGGGTACTGGCTGCAGCGCTGGTCACCGTTGGTTATTACATCAATGACGAAGTGAAGCAGCGCGCCGGGGAGCAATTACGTAAATGGTTTGGCGGTCCGGACAGCCTGACATAAAAAAGCCACTGTCAGCGACTGACAGCGGCTTGTTTGGTGCGAATAAAACCGTCTTAACGGCGCAGGAACAGGCGCAGTACGTACCAGAACATCATTGCCACCGACGCGAACAATTCCAGTGCCGCACCGACATAGCGGTCTTCCGGATAATGATGAATGATGTTGGATGCGTCATACAGAATCGCGCCACCTGCCAGACCGATCATCGCGATACTGAAGAACATACCCAGTTCAAAACCGAAAATCGCGCCGCACAGGATAGTCACCAGTGCCAGCAGACCACCCCATTTCAATATGCTGCCCAGGAAAGAAAAATCTTTACGGGACACATAAGCGATACCGACCAGACCCAGCGTGGCCAATACCGTGATCAGACCTGCATTCGAAATCGCACCTGGTGCAACCTGATTGGCGATGGTCAGCAGCGGCACGAAAATAATCGCTTCCGCCACAATAAACACGCCCAGCGCTGCATATTGTGCCGCCAGACTTTCTACCTGATGCGCTGCGCGTGAGGCCAGCCAGCTGATCAGAATAAATGCACCCATGATGGCGATCCAGGGCAGTGCACGCATGGCCTGGTTAATCGCTACCGACAGGCCTGAGCTGAAAATCAGAACTTCCACCGCCGTAAAGGCCAGGATAGCACCGCCCAGATGATTAAATACTTTCGCGATAAAGCGCTCACGCGAGCCGCCGAAAGAATGTTCGCTGCCAGCTAATTGCATAGGGACTCCAATAAGTTTTTTAAGTGAGTTATCTGATACGGAAAGGACGCAAAATGTACCTCGCCGCTGAATGCCTTCTTGTCATACGTTTGGCACAGCGTATGTCATCAGGTTTTTGCGGCGGAGGCTTGTGTGTATCTTATTACAAATATTCAGTGATGTCTGCCGCCCGTTCCAGTTGCAGATACACTTCTTTGTCCTTGATGGCACGGAAGCCTAGTCTTTGATACAAGCTCAGCGCGGGATTGAATTTTTCCACATGAATCTGCACTGGCAGATGGCGGGTATTTGCCAGCGCAATCACAGAAGCCAGCAGACTGCCGCCCAGACCTTGCGAACGATAGTCGCTCATGAGTGAGATATCCACAATGGACACCGCATCGGACCGGTATTGCAGGTATAGCCGTCCAATGTCCTGACCCTGGTAACAGACGATATAAAAATCGCTATTGTTGTATTGCGCGTAAGCCTGGGATTGTGCAGCGAACTGACTCTGTAGAAAAGCTTTTTTCTGGTCTGTGCTCCAGTCAGTCTGCGCCAGTTCAGGTTCGCGTACCGAGCCATACAGTGCCAATAAAAAGGACTGATCAGCATCGCTGACGGAACGCAGCTGTAAATCGGGATTCAACAGTGGTATCACGGGTTAGCCCACTTTCAGGGTGAAACTGGCCTGATAACAGATGCCCTGATCCTTGCGTGCGATCGGAACTAAAAAAATGTTTAACTCACCCAGCACAGGATGTTGTAGGGGGTAGGTATCTTGAACTAACTGATATTCTCCGTCACAAAAAAACATCAGGGAAAAAGAATAATAGCCTTGCCCTGAACGACCATGATCATCGACACTCTGCAGTAGCAGCCGGAGCTGCTGCTGATTATCAAAATAAATATCGAAGTAGCTGCCTATATGGGGGCGGAAAAGTTCAGTGGAGAAAGTCATTTTTTTAAGAAGAAAAAAGCTGGTCTGTCCAGATCAGCAAGTTTGCCATGTCATGGTCGCAGTGGGTAAACGCCATACAAGCAGATACAGAAATTCAGTACCAGTAAAGGCTGACGGTTTTCGTGGGGATCAGTACCTCCCTCAAACGGTGAAACCAGTGTAGTCGGCAGGGTCAGTTTATCGGCACTGGCCACCGTGTAGACATTGGTCGGTTTGGTGAACTGACCTGGTAAATTACCTGCTGCTTTGGTTTCTGAAGCCCTGCCATTCACGCCCGTCAGGGTATGGGTGTGTGGTGGAACCTGCATGGAACTTAGTGCTACGGTTTCACTGCCCGATGGTTTGTTGACAAAATCACCCTGCAGGCCGCGTATCGCTAGGCCGCTCAAATTCGGCAAATTAAACGTAGTTTTACCATCCCCACCATATTGCGTACGCAATACGGTGTACAAAGCTTGATTTTGCATGATGGAGATAGTGTTTCCAAAGCAATACGCCCAGTCCTGAGGTGCAAAAGAGAAGCCGAATGCCCGGATCTCGCCAAGAAATGGATCAGCCATAATAAAAAGCCTTTAGAGTTAATTTGGCGTTGGGTAAACACCATTCAAAGAAATGATGTAAGTCAGTGCAAGGCTAGGCATGGTATTGTTGTGAGCCTGCGAACCACCCCAGCTGGTAGACATCATGCCGCTGGCAAAGGTATTTTCAGCCGATGTTGTATCGGGCTTAAAGTAAAACAGCGCATTGGTTTTAGTATTGCCCAAGGTGCTGTCCTTGCCTGGTGTGATGTCAGTCGCAGGGTTGGCAGATCCGAAAATGGTATGCGTATGTACCGGCATCTGAGCCTCGGTGAGAGTCACCGTGTCAGCACCCACGGTCTGTCCCAGCACACGTGCAGTGAGTCCGGGTCCGGTTCCCATGCCTATAGGCAGTCTGGACCGGAGGTCAGGTATCTGAAAATCGGTCACACCGTCTCCGCCAAAAGTCGTGCCGATCAGGCTAAATAAGGCTTGATTGCCACTAATACTTAACTTGCTTCCATCACAAATCGCCCAATCGATAGGCGCATAATTTCCAGCAAAAATACGAATTTCACCCAAAAATGAATCAGCCATATTGTGCTCCTTATTCTCTTGGTGGGAAAAATCCCTCGATAGCAATGATGTAATTTAATACCAGGGATTGCTGCATATTATCGTGTGCTTTGCCATCACCCTGGGGTTTGCACATCGTTGCTGCCATCGGAATGAGATTCTCGGCTTTGGCATAGATAGGCGTCACCTCCGTATTGTTTCGAGCGCCTGTCTCCGCTGCCAGTATGTTGGTACCTGAACCTAGGATCATTTGGGTTCCGGCTGCATTACTCACATTCAGTACATGACTGTGCGATGGCACCTGCTTTGCAGTCAATGTCACGCTCTCGCTACCCAGCTTGGCGCCAAGCAGATACTGAGGGTTAGTATTACTCCTGTGCACCGGCGTCCTTCCACGCAGATCAGGCAAGGCAAAATTAACGTTGGCTTCACCGCCGTATGTCATTCCCAGTAATGCATATAAAGCTAAATTTTGGTTGATTGGCAACAGTGAGCCATCACATAAAGCCCAACCTTTGGGGACAAATTTGAATGGACAGAGTTTGATTTCTCCGATAAATGGCTCCACATCGACCCCCAAATGTAAAAAATATTTAAATTTGCAATTTCTGAATGAGATCATTCAAAAAAAAACGGGTGGCGTCAATCGCAGATTGCTAAACGTTCAAATAAACAACATTTCCCAAAAAAATAAAATTCGACATGTCAGCGTGATGTGCGGGATTCACAGTGTTTTCCTGTATTTTGCATAGACGATAAGTGTTTAACATGTAAATAAGAAATATTTTTGCCTGGCTAAGCGCAGAAGCATTGCCAAACCAAGGGATAATATGCATTGTCAAAAATTGTGAAATCGCATTTTCCAATGGACAATTAAAAGTTACTTAAAGGCATAACTTTTGGCCAGTACCAATTCTTGTCCCAGGTCTCCCCTTATTTTGGTCATAGAGAGATACCCGATTATGAGTCAGCTCCTGCGCAGATCCGTCCACTTATTCAAGTCATTTTCACATTGTTTGTGTTTATGCATGATGGTGATTTTATTTAATCTGATGGCGGTGAACGATGCCGCGGCGGCTTGTAGCATTACATTCAATATCGCTAACGATCCGGGGGTGGTTCAGTCAGGATCGGGTGCTGCGACAACCTATAAACGTCCGTTCGACAATAACGAGTATTCAAATTGCGATCCGCTTGATAGCACCTATGCTAATAACAGGCGGGGGATTTCTACGGTGAGTGGCACGTACGATCCCTACCAAACTCTTATCAGCAACGGATCGAGTTTATATCTGAATCAGGAAGACCTAAATGTCGATATCCTGGAATTCACCATTGGGAATGTGACCACCAATCAAACGTTTACTTACTATAAGTATGTGGGTGGCAACTGGACCGGTGCTTTTACGGTGACAGTGATCGTGTCTGCACCGAAATCTAACCAGACCATTACCTTTAATAACCCCGGTGCCAAGACTTTCGGTACAACGCCGACGCTGAGCGCGAGCGCCAGTTCGACTTTGCCGGTCACTTTCAGCAGCGCCACTACTGGCGTGTGTACCGTCAGCGGCAGCACTTTGACTTTCGTGACAGCGGGTACCTGTACCATCAATGCGAATCAGGCTGGCGACGGCAGTTACAATGCCGCGACGCAGGTACAGCAAAGCTTTACTGTCAACGCCGTCGTACCGGGTGCGCCTGCTGCACCAACCGCGACCGCGGGGAATGGTACTGCCAGCGTGAGCTTCAGTGCACCTGCTTCGAATGGCGGTTCAGCGATCACCGGCTATACCGTAACCGTAGTTGAGACTGGAGCGACCTTCAATGGTGCCAGCAGTCCTATCAATGTGACGGGACTGACTAACGGTACGGCCTATACCTTTACCGTCAAAGCGACCAATAGCGCAGGTACCGGGACGGCGTCTGCCGCATCAACGGCCGTCACACCGAAGGCAGTACAGACTATTACTTTCAATAATCCAGGCAGCCAGAATTTTGGTACGACACCAACACTGAGCGCCACAGCCAGCTCGTTTTTACCGGTTAGTTTCAGCAGCGCCACCACTGGCGTGTGTACTGTCAGCGGCAGCACATTGACTTTCGTGACAGCAGGTACCTGTACGATCAATGCGAATCAGGCAGGTAATAGCGTCTTCGCAGCCGCAACTCAGGTACAGCAAAGCTTTACTGTCAACGCCGTCGTACCGGGTGCACCGGCTGCGCCAACGGCAACAGCGGGTAATACCACAGCCAGCGTGAGCTTTACGGCCCCGGCCTCGAATGGTGGTGCGGCGATCACTGGCTATACCGTGACGGTGGTTGAAACTGGCGCGACCTTCAGCGGCGCAGCAAGTCCGATCAGCGTGACTGGTCTGACTAACGGTACGGCGTATACCTTTACCGTCAAAGCGACTAACAGCGCAGGTACAGGTACAGCATCGACCGCATCGACAGCGGTGACTCCGAAAGCGACACAGAGCATTACTTTTAATAGTCCAGGCAGCCAGAACTTTGGTAGCACGCCAACGCTGACTGCAACCGCCAGCTCGACTTTGCCGGTGACTTTTTCCAGCGCTACCACCGGCGTGTGTACTGTCAGTGGCAGCACGCTGACTTTCGTGACAACAGGGGTTTGTAGCATCAATGCCAATCAGGCCGGTGACGCCACTTACGGCGCTGCGGCGCAGGTACAACAGAGCTTTGCGGTTGCGGCTGTCGTACCAGGCGTACCGACAGCTGCCAGTGCGACGGCAGGCAATACCTCCGCGACGGTCAGCTTCACCGCCCCGGCCTTCACTGGTGGCGCAGCCATCACTGGCTATACCGTGACAGTGAGTCCGGGCGGCACGACCTTCAGCGGCGCAGCAAGTCCAATCAGCGTGACCGGTCTGACTAACGGTACGGCGTATACCTTTACCGTCAAAGCGACCAATAGCGCAGGTAGTGGCACGGCATCCAGTGCAACGACCGCAGTCACACCCAACACCGTACCGGGTGCACCGAGCGGCGTGAGCGCAACAGCGGGTGATGCATCGGCAGCAGTCAGCTTTAGCGCACCGGCCTCCAATGGTGGTGCAGCGATCACCGGCTATACCGTCACAGCCAGCCCTGGCGGCGCAACAGCAACCGGCACGTCCAGCCCGATCAATGTGACGGGTCTGAATAACGGTACCGCGTATACATTTACTGTAACCGCGAATAATGCAGCAGGAACTGGCACGGCATCGACCGCCTCAACAGCGGTGACACCAAAAACGGTACCGGGCGCACCAAGCGGCGTGAGCGCAACAGCAGGTAATACCACAGCCAGCGTGAGCTTTACGGCACCGGCCTCGAATGGTGGTGCAGCGATTACCGGCTATACCGTGACAGTGAGTCCGGGCGGCGCGACCTTCAGTGGTGCAGCAAGTCCAATCAGCGTGACCGGTCTGACTAACGGTACGGCGTATACCTTTACCGTGACAGCGACTAATAGCGCAGGTACTGGTACAGCATCCAGTGCATCGACAGCGGTGACCCCGAAAGCGACACAGAGCATTACTTTTAATAGTCCAGGCAGCCAGAACTTTGGTACCTCGCCAACGCTGACTGCAACCGCCAGCTCGACTTTGCCGGTGACTTTTACCAGCGCCACCACCGGCGTGTGTACTGTCAGTGGCAGCACGCTTACTTTCGTGACAACAGGGGTTTGTAGCATCAATGCCAATCAGGCAGGTGACGCCACTTACGGCGCTGCGGCGCAGGTACAACAGAGCTTTGCGGTTGCGGCTGTCGCACCAGGCGTACCGACAGCTGCCAGTGCGACGGCAGGCAATACCTCCGCGACGGTCAGCTTCACCGCCCCGGCCTTCACTGGTGGCGCAGCCATCACTGGCTATACCGTGACAGTGAGTCCGGGCGGCACGACCTTCAGCGGCGCAGCAAGTCCAATCAGCGTGACCGGTCTGACTAACGGTACGGCGTATACCTTTACCGTCAAAGCGACCAATAGCGCAGGTAGTGGCACGGCATCCAGTGCAACGACTGCGGTCACACCACAATCCGTACAGACCATTAGCTTTAATAATCCCGGCAGCCAGAACTTTGGCACGACGCCGACCTTGACGGCGAGCGCCAGCTCTGGTCTGAGTGTCGCCTTCAGCAGCGCTACGCCTGCCGTGTGTACAGTCAGCGGCAGTACACTGAGCCTGGTTGCCACCGGCAACTGTACGATTAACGCCAATCAGGCGGGTAATGGCAGTTACAACGCTGCGGCGCAGGTACAGCAAACTTTTGCGATTACTGCCGTGGTCCCGGGTGCACCGACCAGTGTCAGTGCCACAGCAGGTAATACTACAGCCAGCGTGAGCTTTAGCGCACCGGCATCGAATGGCGGTGCGGCGATCACCGGCTATACCGTGACGGTGGTTGAAACTGGAACGACCTTCAGTGGCGCAGCAAGTCCTATCAGCGTGACTGGTCTGACTAACGGTACGGCGTATACCTTTACCGTCAAAGCGACGAACAGCGCAGGTACCGGTACAGCATCGACCGCATCGACAGCGGTGACTCCGAAAGCTACACAAACGATCACCTTTAATAACCCGGGCAGCCAGAACCTTGGTACGACCGCGACACTGAGCGCGACAGCGAGTTCCGGTCTGAGCGTGGCCTTCACCAGTGCAACGACAGGCGTGTGTACTATCTCCGGCAATACCTTAACTGTCCTGACGACAGGCAACTGTACGATCAATGCAAATCAGGCAGGTGACGCCGCGACCAGTGCGGCGCCGCAGGTGACGCAAAGTTTCACGGTAGCCTCAACCGTTCCTGGCATCCCTGCTAATGTGGTAGCGACAGCAGATGCCAACGGGGGGGTGACAATCAGCGTGACAGATCCGGCTTCTAATGGTGGTTCGCCAATCGATTATTACTTTGTTGGTGTTTATCCGACTGTACAAAATTCCGGACCTGCAGTTGGTCCTACGGTTATTAACAGAACAGGCACGGTATCCTCCGCCTTCCGTAGCAGTTATCCGAAGGGTGTGCAGTACTCGGTCATTGTTAGGGCACACAATGCGAACGGTGACGGAGCGTTTTCCGCGCCAATCACATTTATTGTTCAGACTGCACCGGATGCACCGACCAGCGTGACAGCAACGCCGGGTAGCGGATCGGCAAGCGTTGCGTTTTCTGCGCCGGCTTCGGATGGTGGTGCAGCCATTACTGGTTATACCGTGACAGCCAGTCCGGGTGGTGCGACAGCCAGTGGTACATCTAGCCCGATTAATGTTACGGGCTTAACTAACGGTACTGCTTATACATTCACTGTTAAAGCGACAAACAGCAAGGGTACCAGTGTCAGTTCAGGTGCATCGACAGCAGTGACGCCGAAACAGGCACAAACCATCACGTTTGCGAATCCGGGCAGCCAGAACTTTGGTACGACCGCGACCCTGAGCGCGACAGCGAGTTCCAGTCTGAGCGTGGTCTTCACTAGTGCAACGACAGGCGTGTGTACTATCTCCGGCAGTACCTTAACATTCCTGACGACAGGCAACTGTACGATCAATGCAAATCAGGCAGGTGACGGCACGTACAGTGCAGCGACTCAGGTACAGCAAACCTTCGCGGTTGCTGCCGTGGTCCCGGGTGCACCGACCAGTGTCAGTGCCACAGCCGGCAACGGATCTGCCAGCGTCAGCTTCACAGCCCCGGCAGCCAATGGTGGTGCATCAATCACAGGCTACACCGTTACCGTGGTAGAGACTGGCGCGACGTTCACCGGTACAGCGAGTCCAATTAGCGTCACCGGTCTGACTAACGGTACCGCATACACCTTTACGGTTAAAGCAAGCAATAGCGCAGGTAGCAGCAGTGCATCGGCTGCATCCGGTGCGATCACACCTAAAGCGAGCCAGACGATCAGCTTCACTGCGCCAGCCAATGGCGTCGTGGGCGGTGTGGTGAATATGGCGGCAACGGCCAGTTCCGGTTTGCCAGTCAGCTTTAGCTCTGTGACTTTGCCGGTTTGTACCGTGACCGGCTCCAGCGTCAATCTGATCGCAGCGGGTACATGTACGATTACTGCAGATCAGAGTGGTAATACAAGCTACACAGCTGCAAGCCAGGTTAGCCGTTCGTTCTCAGTAGGTGCAACACCAGTCCCCGTCTTGAGCTTCACTCAGGCTGGTCCGTTGCAAATCACTTTAGGCAATAGCCTGAACAATGCCGTGACATCGACTTTGAGCGGCGGCAGCTACGGCGCGATCAGCTATAGCAGCAGCAATGCGGCTGTAGCGACGGTTGACGCAACTGGCAAAGTAACACCGGTAGCCGCAGGCAGCGTGGTGATCACTGCAACCCAAGCGGCAGTGACCGGCATTAATGCGCAGGCTACTCAGACTTACAGCCTGACCGTGAATGCCTTGCCAGTTCCAGTGCTGAGCTTCACTCAGGCCGGTCCGTTGCAAATCACTTTAGGCAATAGCCTGAACAATGCGGTGACATCGACTTTGAGCGGTGGCAGCTACGGCGCGATCAGCTATAGCAGCAGCAATGCGGCTGTAGCGACGGTTGATGCAACAGGCAAAGTGACACCGGTAGCCGCAGGCAGCGTGGTGATCACTGCAACGCAAGCCGCAGTAACTGGCATCAATGCGCAGGCTACTCAGACTTACAGCCTGACCGTGAATGCCTTGCCAGTTCCAGTGCTGAGCTTCACACAAGCAGGTCCGTTGCAAATCACTTTAGGCAATAGCCTGAACAATGCCGTGACATCGACTTTGAGCGGCGGCAGCTACGGCGCGATCAGCTATAGCAGCAGCAATGCGGCTGTAGCGACGGTTGACGCAACAGGTAAAGTGACACCAGTTGCCGCAGGCAGCGTGGTGATCACCGCGACGCAAGCTGCAGTGACCGGCATCAATGCGCAGGCTACTCAGACTTACAGCCTGACCGTGAATGCCTTGCCAGTTCCAGTGCTGAGCTTCACACAAGCAGGTCCGTTGCAAATCACTTTAGGCAATAGCCTGAACAATGCCGTGACATCGACTTTGAGCGGTGGCAGCTACGGCGCGATCAGCTATAGCAGCAGCAATGCGGCTGTAGCGACGGTTGATGCAACAGGCAAAGTAACACCGGTAGCCGCAGGCAGCGTGGTGATCACTGCAACGCAAGCCGCAGTAACTGGCATCAATGCGCAGGCTACTCAGACTTACAGCCTGACCGTGAATGCCTTGCCAGTTCCAGTGCTGAGCTTCACACAAGCAGGTCCGCTGCAAATCACTTTAGGCAATAGCCTGAACAATGCCGTGACATCGACCCTGAGCGGTGGCAGCTACGGTGCGATCAGCTATAGCAGCAGCAATGCGGCTGTAGCGACGGTTGATGCAACAGGCAAAGTAACACCGGTAGCCGCAGGCAGCGTGGTGATCACTGCAACGCAAGCCGCAGTAACTGGCATCAATGCGCA
>NZ_JACOGD010000006.1:0-33110 GCF_014284235.1 Cognatundibacterium curvum | reverse complement strand
CAGGTCCGCTGCAAATCACTTTAGGCAATAGCCTGAACAATGCCGTGACATCGACCCTGAGCGGTGGCAGCTACGGTGCGATCAGCTATAGCAGCAGCAATGCGGCTGTAGCGACGGTTGATGCAACAGGTAAAGTCACACCAGTTGCCGCAGGCAGTGTGGTGATCACTGCAACCCAAGCGGCAGTGACCGGCATCAATGCGCAGGCTGTGGCCAGTTATAGCCTGACGGTGGGTAAAAATGCGCAAGCTGCACTCACGCTGACTGCTGACAAAATGGCGATTTTTAAAGTCACAGGTAAAGCGACGCTGACTGCTTCCGGTGGTTCTGGCAACGGTGCGATCAGTTTCGCGGTCAGCTCCGGTGCCTGCAGTTTGTCTGGCAATGTTCTCTCGGCTGGCAGCACAGCAGGTAACTGTGTGGTGACTGCGACCAAAGAGGGCGACGCGAATTTCAGTACGGTCTCGGCCAGCATCACGATACAGATTCAGAATCTGACTGCAGCCAGCGTAACGATAGGCACTACGCAGTCTCAGGTACTGGATGGGGTGCCAGTCACACTGACGGCAGCGGTTACACCGGCAGCTTCTACCGGTACCATCAGCTTTATGGATGGAACGGTGAACCTGGCAACGGTCACGTTGACGAATGGTTCAGCCGTACTGGTCGCGAAAAACCTGGCCGTTGGTGTTCATACCATCACTGCGGTGTATTCGGGTGATGCAGTCACTGCACCAGGCAATAGTGTAGCCATTACGGTGACGGTCGGTAAGCGTCCCGATCCGGCGGTTGATCCAGTGGTGAAAAACACGGCGGTCGCGGCATCGAATATCAGTCAGCGCTTCACTCAGGCACAGATGACGAATATTTACAGCCACGTTCAGGTTCTGCACCATGACTTTTCGATCAAGAACCGTTTTGGTATCAGCTTTAATGCACCAGGTCTGGAGATGTTCCGCATGGCGGCCAACAAGATCTCGGAAAACCTGACTGCTAATAAAGACAGCTTCGGCAACGATCTGTATCGCCTCAATCCGGCTGATGTACGTCAGGCCAGGGCACCGTTTGCCAAAGATGAAGCAGCGCATAAACTGATGGACAGCGAGGAAGAAGAAGCGCCTAAGAATGACGAGTGGTTCCAGATTGCAGGTAAACCAGTCGGCATGTGGACTGCGGGGAACATCGACTTTGGTGGTATCGATGCCGCTGATGGCAGCCGTACCAAGTTCTCCAGCTCGGGTCTGACTATCGGTATGGACATGATGTGGAATCCTAAACTGATCGTTGGTCTGTCCGTTGGCTATGCCCGTGATAAGGCCACCATGGATAACTTTGGCAGTGAAAGTAAATCCAAGCAATGGTCGGGTATGTTGTACGGAACGTATAAACCAGAGAAGGAATGGTTTATCGATGGCATGGGTGGTATCGGTAAGGTCAATTACGATAATCACCGCTGGGATGGTGAGAATAGTCAGTTGTTGGCTGGTGAGCGTACCGGACAGGTCAGTTTCATGTCGCTGACGCTGACCCGTGATATGAAGGTCGATAAAGATTTGCATATTCAGCCATTCGGACGTTTCGATGTATTGCATACCAAACTGGATGCGTACACAGAACGCGGCAGCGTGCTGGCACTGACACTGAATAAGACCAGCAGTGTGACGACGGCATTTACCGGTGGTCTGAACTTCGCCAAAGATTTCTACCTGGACTTTGGCCAGATCACACCATCGCTGAAACTGCAATGGCGTCACCGTACCAGCGGCGAAATGAACCAGTCTATGTACTACACGGATCTGGGTGCCGGCAGCACCAACTACAATGTACTGGTAGTCGGTTTGCCGGAAGACATACAGTCTGTTGGTCTGGGACTGAATGTGAAATCGCGCCGTGGCATAACGACCAACTTCAGCTGGCTGGGATCGATGGGTGCCCACACCTATAGAGCCAACAGCTTCCGGGTGGATTTCCGACTCGGGTTCTGAGCTAGCAAAGCCAATAAAAACACCAGCTCACGGGCTGGTGTTTTTTTTGGTGCTATGGCACTGTAGTGCTGACATCGTTCGCAAACAAGGACAAGCATGCATATGCTGCTGAAAAAACTCAACTGGAAACAGCAGGTGCCGACTGTGATTCTGCATGCGGATGCGGGTCAGCTGGCGCTGCTGGATATACCTGTCGCCCATCCCTGCATATTGCAAGTGGAAGCGCTGCAGCCTGCGCGGTTTTTCATCGTATTCGCAGCGACCCGGCAGCGTCTGGAGCAGACTTTGAACGCTATCCTGCCGCAGGCAGAAGGCGATGCGCTACTGTGGATGGTCTATCCTAAAAAGAGTTCAGCTTTGTATGCGGGTGAGCTGAGCCGGGATCATGGCTGGGACAGCCTGCGGGCGGCGGGCTGGGATACCGTGCGTCAGGTCGCTTTTGATGAAGACTGGTCCGCACTGCGTTTTCGCCGCGTTGGTTTTATCGGTCAGTCCTGAGGCGTATCAGCGATCAGCGAGCGCGCATCGATATCAAAAAATCAGACCCTCATGATGGGAGTGACGATGTTAAGTCCGTATCACACCAGTTTGTATTTGCAACGTCTGCAGCTGGATCAGGCACCACCGCCCGATCTGCAGGGTTTGCGCACGCTGCATTTGGCGCATCTGATGCAGATTCCATTTGAAAATCTGGACATCCGTGCCGGTCTGCCCATCAGCCTGGAGCAGGATGCCTTGCTGGATAAAATTCTGTTGCGCCGGCGCGGTGGCTTTTGCTACGAACTGAATCTGGCATTTTCCTGGTTATTACAGAGCCTGGGTTTTCAGACCCGCTTCTGGTCGGCACGGGTATGGAATGGCAAAGCCTATGGGCCGGAGTTTGATCACATGCTGCTGGCCGTGCAGCTGGAGGCGCAATGCTGGATCGCGGATGTAGGATTTGGCGACAGCTTTCGCCTGCCTTTACTATTAGCTGGCGCGGGGAATCAGGAGCTGGGTGTCACGTATCGCTGCGAGGCCGATGGCGCTGACTGGATACTGCTGCAGCAAAAAGCCGGACATGCCGCCACGCCACAGTACCGCTTTCAGACTCAGGCGTTTCAGCTCGAGGATTTCCTGCCCATGTTCGCTTATCAGCAGACTTCGCCAAACTCACATTTCACGCAAAAGACCATCTGCTCCTTGCCGACTGCAGACGGCCGCATCAGTATCGCCGATCAGAAAATGATCGTGACGCAGCATGGCAAACGCAGCGTGCATAGCATAGACAGCGAGGCCGAATACCATGCACTGTTACAGCAGAAGATGGGGATGTCCGCGCAGCAGTTGCCGCCGTTCCGGGCCCGCGTCCATGCCCCAGCTGAGTCTGCCTCTTCGCCTTAGTCTATCATGCGCATTTTGAATTGACGGCCCTTGATCTGGCTGCGTGATAAACGCTGCAGCGTGTCGTGGGCGATGGCGCGTTCTATCGCTACATAGGTCACGAATTCAGACACATTGATTTTACCGACCTGAGCTTTTTGCAAGCCCAGATCCGCACACAAGGCACCTAAGAGATCACCGGGACGCAGCTTGTCTTTCTTGCCGCCCTGAATGCAGATCGTCATCATCGGTGCCTGCAGCAGACTCTCAGTCGCATCGCTGAGGCTGTCCAGTTCCAGCCATTGCGCGCTGACACCCGAGTATTCCTCGATCAGCCTGACCCATTTTTTTTCACCTGAGGTGGCCAGACTCAGCGCCAGTCCTTGCTCTCCGGCGCGTCCGGTACGTCCTATGCGGTGGATGTGCACTTCGCTGTCTTTGGAAATATCGACATTGATGACGGCGCCCAGATTTTGAATATCCAGTCCGCGTGCCGCCACATCGGTCGCTACCAGCACCGAGCAGCTTTGATTGGCAAAGCGTATCAGCACTTCATCACGGTCACGTTGTTCCATGTCGCCATGCAGCGCCAGTGCGCTGATGCCCTGGGCATTCAATTCTTCTGTGAGTTCGCGGCAATGGATTTTGGTATTACAGAACGCAATGCTGGAGCTGGGCTGGTAATGCAGTAACAGGCGTGCGACCGCCTGATTGCGGCCTTCCTGACTGACATGGAAAAAATGCTGTTCGATTTGATTGCTGCTGTGCTGCGCCTCGATCTGTATCTCTTCCGGATCACGCAGCAATTGTTCGCTGGCGGCGCGGATATCATCGGGATAGGTGGCAGAAAACAGCAGGGTTTGACGGCGCGGCGAACAGGCGCCGACGATTTCGTAAATATCATCGTAGAAGCCCATATCCACCATGCGGTCAGCCTCATCCAGGACCAGGGTTTGCACTGCATTCAGTTGCAGGCTGCCACGGCTGATGTGATCGATCAGGCGGCCCGGTGTGCCAACCACGATGTGGGCACCAAATTCCAAAGAAGCCATTTGCGGACGCATCGGTGTGCCGCCGCACAGGGTCACGATTTTGACGTTCTCGATACGGCGCGCGAGGCGGCGTAATTCATTGGCGACCTGGTCGGCCAGCTCGCGTGTCGGGCAAATCACCAGTCCCTGTACCGCAAAGTAAGTGGGATTCAGTTTCGCCAGTATCCCCAGTCCGAATGCGGCGGTTTTACCGCTGCCGGTTTTGGCTTGCGCAATCAGATCGCGTTGCTGCAGGATGATGGGCAGACTGGCAGCCTGAATCGGCGTCATCTGCTGGTAGCCAAGACTGGCCAGATTGTCCAGCAACGCGGGCGCTAAGGGGAGGGAGGAAAAAGAGAGGGTATCAGACATGGTGTGGCTTTACAGAAGTGAGCAGGCAAACCGCCCGCCGGAAGCCGTATTGTAGGCGATGTCGGCCTGCTTAGCCTCAGCAAGATTGCTGCCGCTGCTGGCTGAGCAGGCTGGCCAGTCTGCATGTTGCGTTGATTGTTGAACTGATTGTTGCGCTGATTGGTGCATCATACAAAACAACAGTCCGCATGGAATAAGGCGCGCAGCCGTTTTTCGGGCTGCAGCCCAATACGGATGCGGACATTGGTTTTTGACTGCAGCTTTTCAGTATAGTCTGTACAAAAAAACGTGGCCCCTGTTTGCACAGGAACCACGCTCTTTCACATCTTCTCAAATCTTCTCAAGTCTTTTGCAGACCGAACGACTTATTTTGCCGGATAGCGGATACGCATTTCCTTGAGCAGATTGTCGGCATGATCAACTTCCTGCATGACCCACAGCATGTAGCGGATATCGACATGGATGGCGCGGGTGATGGCGCTGTCGAAGTACCAGTCCTTGGTGATCGATTCATACGTGGAATCGAAATTCAGACCGATCAGCTCGCCGTTTTTGTTCAGCACCGCAGAACCGGAATTGCCACCGGTGGTATCCGCACTCGACAGGAAATTCACCGGTACCGTACCCAGCACCGGGTCTTTATACACACCGTAACGCTTGTCTTTAATCGCTGCCAGCAAATTGTCCGGTGCGATGAAAGGCGTTTTGCCTGTGTGTTTTTCAGCGATCCCTTCCACGGTCGTGAACGGGCCTTTGGTCACGCCATCGCGCGGGCTGTACGGCGCCACGGTGCCGTAAGTCACACGCAGCGTGGAGTTCGCATCCGGATACACCGGCTTACCCTGGGATTGCTTCCACGCGATCACAGCCTGCATATACTTTGGAATCACACGCTCCAGATTGCCATCGACTTCCTGACGACGATCTTCGAGTTGCATGCCGATGTCATGCAATTTGACGGCCAGATGGATAAAGGCATCCTGGGAAGCGCGGAATTCCGCCACGTCTTTCTTGATCCAGGCCAGGCGTTTTGCGGTATCACCCAGTTCAGTGAGAGGATAAAACGCAGACACCGATTCCGGCAAAGGCAGCAATACATCCAGTCCCTGCGGATGGGTTTTGGCAGCCAGTTTGTTATAGCGTTGTAAGCCAGCCGTGAAGCGGGCCTGATCTACATTTGGCAGATAGGATTGCTCCAGACGGCTCAGACGCGCTGTGATGAAAGGCAGGTCACGCTGCTGGAAGCCGGCCTTGCGTTCCGCATCCGGCTTTTGGTTTTCCAGTGCCAGACGGTACAGCGTGCGTGCGCTTTTCAGCAAGTCGCTGTTGCTGGCCACGCTATAGGCAAACTCTTCTTCGGTCAGTGCCATATCGCTGGCGATCACCGCATCCAGATCTTTCAGGAAGTCTTTATCGGCATAATGCTGCGCTACCCAGCTGCGGAATTCTGCATCCTGTGCATCCTTGATGGCAGCGATATCTTTACGTGCAAAACCAGCCATCAAACCCTCGGTTTTTTTCAAGCGATTCTGTATGCCCTTGACCACGCTCGCATAGCGTACTTTTCCTTCGGCATTGCCTGCCGTAGCCGCCTCGATCACAGAAATATCGGAACGCGATTCAAATGCGCGGGCCGGATAGCTGACATCGCGCGCATAACGGATTTCTTCCGGCAGCTTGTAACGGCTGGTGAGGCCAGGATAGCCCGCCAGCAGGATAGGATCACCATTTTTCAGACCCTGAGCTGACACGGTCAGAAAATCTTTAGACTGATATGGCACATTGTCGGGCGATGGATCAGCCGGGCGGCCATCCTTGCCTACATAGGCACGCAGGAAGGCATAGTCGCCGGTGTGGCGTGGCCATTCAAAGTTATCCACCTCACCGCCGTAATTGCCTATCTTGTCTGATGGTGCATACACCAGACGCACATCACGTATCATCATCTGACGGATACGGTAGTACTCCAGCCCACGGTGAAAACTAGGGATAGAGCAGCGGTAGGCCTGGTTTTTTCCATCCGCCTGTTCGCATTCCGCGATCAGGTTCTTGATGCGGTTTTCCACATGCTCATGTCTTTGCTTGCCGCTCATGGATGGCGTGATGCCGCGCATGATCTGCTCCGTCACATTCTCCACCTTGTCGGTGATATACATGCGCGAATCCGGACCAGCCGGTAATTCCTCAGCGCGTGACTTCGCCAGGAAGCCATTGGCGATATAGTTTTTTTCTGCGCTGGAATTGCGCTGTACCGCGCCATACGCGCAGTGATGATTGGTCACCACCAGACCGGTTGGCGAGACAAACGACGCTGAGCAACCACCCAGCGAAACGATCGCTGTCATCGGATGTTTGGACAAATCCGCCAGTTTTTCAGCCGGAATGGCAATACCAATGCGCTTCAGCTCTGCCTTTAATTGCGGCAACTGATGCGGCTGCCATTGTCCTTCATCCGCCTGGACCAGCGGGCTGCTGGCCAAAGTCAGTCCGGCCAATGCCAGACTCCATGCATACGATTGTTTCAACTTTTTCTCCGTCAGTGGTCAACAGCCCGGCCCCATCCTGAGGCCAGCCGATTGCGGTGGGGCAGCGCGACAGACGCCAATGCAGTACGCCAATGCAGCACGCTGTACTCTGCTCTTAATTATGCAGGACGGCAACAACACCACACACTTGCCCATCCTGAGATCATGTCAGAACCCGGTTTCCAGACCCGCCGCCGCAGGAAAAGTTCCGGTAAAGGATGAAATTTGACAGATATCCTTACGTGCGTAAAGAAAAAAAGAAAAGTTATTTACGTTTTGACTTGGTTTTGTTGGGTGGGGGTGGAGAATGGGTATTGTTAATAATCAGAAAAATCGGAGAATCAAAAGTAATTTGAGCTGGCATTATTGAAAGTGCGCTCTTGAGACTGTGCCAAAGAAAGGGTATTTTCGTAATACCGCTCAGCTTAAATCAACCAAAACTTTCACTTTGAGATGCTGGTGATCTCATACGCTATGAACATACTTAATCATGGACATAAATCATTACGTACTAATAAAAATACAAGACGAAAACGTAGGCTTGTTTCAAAAAAAAATCTGATATGCCAAGTGTGCCGAATATCGGAAGTTTAGTAACCTTCGGAAATGGTTTCTGGACTATCACCTGTGTTGTTGAGGGTACAACTTTTCGGGAGGACGAGGGTACTTTCTCAATCTATTACACAATTGATGTTGAGGAAAGGAGAAGTAGACTTAAGGAATATATTAGTGTTGATCACTATCCACAAATTTTGGTTAATCGGTGTGGATTTAACACGTGTTGGTTAGAAGGTGACTACAACAACATTGCTGAAAAACTAAAAAGTACGCCATAGTTTTTCTAATCATGCTGCACGTTGTGGCAAAAGAGCCGCAAGCGGTGTTACGTGCACTTGGATAAGCAGCCAGTCTGTTCGAATGGTATCGCGGGCTGCCCGCGATACCAACCGGTGACACGGTATGCAGCCGTGTCGGATTGCGTCTTGCTTACTCCGCCAGCATCTCGCGTTTTACGCGGCGGCTGATTTCCCAGTCCAGTTCTTTATTACGTTTTTTTTCCAGCGCGTCGATATGGCGCAGTTTTTTGCCTTCGACAAATTCACCCGACAAAATCAGGCGTGGCTTGGTCGCCGCAGAAATCATGCCCTGCGTGGTCCAGGCTGAGCGTGGCAGTACGGAGCCCGCGAAGATGCCATAGTCTTTGCCGCAGCTGATGCCTTTTTCGCCGACTACTGATTCTCCGGCCTTGATGTATTTTGCAGCATACAAAGTCGCTGCCGTCGCGATCCAGCGGCCCGCATGGATTTCACCAAACAAGGCGCTGATTTCACCTTTGGCGCGTATGCTGCCCCAGGCCGTGATATCGCCCTGACTGCCGATTGCACCCGCTTCGATATTGCCCTGGCTGATGATTTCGCCAGCGAACAGGCTGCCTTCGACTTCGATATGGGTTTCGCTGAATACTTCGCCCTGGCAGTTGCAATCGCCTGCCACATGGATGCTGGCTGCGGCCAGATGGCCACCGACGAACTGTACTTCTGAGGCTTCCAGATCTTCATCCAGTTGCAGGTTGCCGTGGCAATCCAGATCGGCACAGGACAGATAGCCCAGGCATTGAATATCGCCAAAGCCGCCGAACACATCGTGATGTGCCTGGCGCGCAGCAATCGCCGGATGCACCAGCAGATCAATGAAGTTCTGGCCTTCAGCCAGTTTGCGCTGGTCCAGCTCTAATACGCGTGCCATCCATTCGGCGCTGCAGCCGGTTTTGATGAGGAATTCCACATCGATATGTCCGCCTACGTCCAGCGTATGGCCAACGTATAAGGACTGCACCTGCACGTCGCCGGTCACGGTCAGTTTGCCGAGGCAAAAAACTTCTTCAGCAATCAGGTCACCATCGATCAGCAAGTCACCGCCGACGATCAGCTGGGTGGTAATGGTGACGTCGCCCAAGATATGCACATCACCGGTGCTGGCGAATTGTTTGCGCTTCAGGCTTTTTGCCTGCACTGGTTCCGGCGCAGTTAACACTGGCGCTGCAGGCTTGGCAGTTTTTCTGGTGCGGGAGGTGGCAGCGATTTTCGTCATGACGGACCTTAAATGAGGTGAGACTAATTACGGATAAATGAAATGTTGCAGCATTATCCCAGAGCCGGCCAGGCTTGGGCGATTACGCAGGAACAAATCTGAGTGTTCCAGACGCAAGCATTTGAACAAAACAGACTATGCCGTCTGGGCTTAAAGACCCGTGAGCAGACAAAATCTGTGCTTGATGTTGTTTCTGAGTTACAAGGATTGAATTCAGAAATTGAGTGGAGTTATAATACAAATCATTCTCATTTGTCTTTTTTTGAGACTGTAGGAACTCCTTGCTAATAAGAAAAATAGGAAATTGGTGCACAGCCAGTACGCCTCACATTCCCTCATTTGTACGCAAAATGTTTGCCTCGACCTTCACTATTGTCTTTGCTCACACAGACAATCCTCACCGGAATTTGTATGTTTTTTTTGAATAGAAATGCGCCAGCCAAGGCGGTGCATGTTTCTCGTAGTTATTTAGTCAGATGCTTATCTTTGGGGATACTCGGTTTGTTGTCTGCTTGTGGTGGTGGTTCTGGCAGCCAGAATTCATCGGCTGAACCAGCACAGCAGATAAGTGCCGCAGCGCTGGTCGGCGAAAAGATTTTCAAGGACACCAGCTTATCTGCCTCAGGGAAAATGTCGTGTGCAACTTGCCATCTTCCAGAGAACGCTTACGCTCAAACGAATGATCTCTCTGTGCAATTAGGTGGCAGCGATATGACCGTGCCCGGCTTCCGCGCGGTTCCTTCTTTGCGCTACTTACACTTGACACCTGCTTTTGGTTTCGACAAAGACGGCAAAGCAAAAGGGGGATTTACCCATGACGGAAGCGCCAATACTCTGGCATCCCAGGCAGAGACACCGCTGCTGGCCGCTCATGAAATGGCCAATACAGATCGTGCAAGTGTGGTTGAAAAATTAAAACGCAGCGCATACGTTAATGAATTCAAAGCTGCATTTGGCGCAGGGATTTTTGACAATACGAATGCGGCATTTGAGCGCTTACTGTTCGCTTTGCAGCAATACCAGAAAGAGGATGCGGATTTCCATCCCTATGATTCGAAATACGATCAATTCCTGGCAGGCAAGGTAAAGCTCAGTGATGCAGAACTACGTGGCTTAGCGCTTTTTAATAACCCGCAAAAAGGGAACTGCGCTGCGTGCCATACCAGTGCGAAGGGGAGTGATGGCAGTCTGCCCGTGTTTACCGATTATTCCTATGACAATCTGGGCGTTCCGCGTAACCGTAGCATTCCTGCCACCGCAGATCCGACATATTTTGACTTTGGTTTGTGTGGTCCGGATCGCCAGGATTTAAAAAACCGGTCCGAATTATGTGGCGCTTTTAAAGTACCGACTTTACGTAATGTGGCGACCCGAAAGGTATTTTTTCATAACGGACAGATGCATAGCTTACGCGATGCCGTTAATTTTTATGTACGCCGTGACACCAACCCTGAAGAGTGGTTCCCGGTCATGGTAGACGGTACGGTATGGAAATTTAATGATCTGCCGCCGGATTACCTTGCAAACGTCAATACAAAAGAAGTCCCCTACAACAGACAGCGCGGTATGGCTGCCGCATTAACAGCAGACGAAGTCGAGGATGTACTGAAATTCCTGTCGACGTTGACTGACGGGTATAAGCCCTGATCGCTGCAGGTAAAAAATTCCAAATTGAAAGACGATAATGAAAAAAAATAGCTTGACCCAGGCCATTTGTGGCGCACTCATCTCTTCCGCCTGTATTGCTCCGGCTTATGCCGGTGAAGCAGAGCTGTTACAGAAAATAGAAAAGCTGGCTGCTGAGCTGGAAGCGATCAAGGCTGAACTGGCAGCCAGTCGTAAAAAAACTGAGCAGGGTACAGACGCACCGCTGGCAGTGAATCAGTCAGCAGCGGCAGCAGCCTTACCGGCTTCCGGTAATGTTGATGCGCAGATTCAGGAGTTAAGAAAAGAACTGACCAAGACCGTAATCAGTGGTTATGGTGAAGTGGCATACTCGCGTCCACGTAATGCCAGTGAACAGGCGCAGACGGATGTTAAACGGGCCGTTATCGGTGTTACGCACCGCTTTGACAGTAAAACCAAAATGGTCGCCGAATTCGAATGGGAACATGCAATTGCATCTAAAGGCGATGACGGTGAAGCAGCCGTTGAACAATTGTATGTGGAACATGAGCTTAAGCCTGGCATATCCGCAAAGGCAGGCTTGTTTCTGATACCGGCAGGTTTCATGAATACCAGCCATGAGCCGACTGCTTTCTATGGCGTGCATCGCAACTTTGTTGAAACCGCGATTATCCCGACCACCTGGCGTGAAGCCGGTTTGGGGGTGTCTGGTTCGCACTTAAATGGTCTGAGCTGGGACCTGGGCCTGACAACAGGATTTAATTTGACGAAGTGGGACGCTACTTCCGCTGATGGCCGTGAGTCGCCGTTAGGTGCGATTCATCAGGAGGGCCAAAATGCGAAATCGAAAGACTTGAGCCTGCATGCTGCACTGAACTGGCGTGGTGTACCAGGATTGTTAGTGGGTGCTTCAGCATTCTCAGGAAAAGCGGGTCATGGTACAACAGCGTTTGCAGCGAATGACGCCCGTGTCACGCTGTGGGAACTGCATGGCAGATATAATCCGGGCCCATTGGACTTAAGTGCTTTGTATGCGCGCGGTACAATCAGCAACACTACTGACTTGAATCTGACATTTGTCGGTAATCCCAATCCTGTGCCATCCACCTTTACCGGGTGGTATGTACAAGCGGCCTATCTGGCATGGAAAGACAGCAATTACAGCCTGACTCCATTTGTGCGCTATGAACAGTTTAATACGGCAAAATCATACGCCCCCGTACCTTTAGGATTAGGTGTCTTGCCGACTGACGACGAGAAAGTGATGACACTGGGTCTGAGCTTTAGAATTGGTGAAGGCGTCGTTTTAAAAACCGATTATCAGAAGTTCCGTCTGGATAATAGCCGCGACCGCTATAATCTCGGCGTCGGCTATGCATTCTGAGGCCGGCATGCCAGCGCAATTGGCATTGGCAACCCACTTTTATTTTTAATCATGAATCAGCTTGCTCCTCTTTCTCTGGTACTGCTGGCAACTGCCAGCAGTCATGCACTGGCAACCCAATACCTGAGTCCGGAGCAGGCGCAACAAGTCATTTTTCCGGAAGCGACGCTTTTCAAGGCACAGCCTGTGCAGTTAACGCTGGATCAAATGAAGCAGGTCGAGAAGCTGGCAGCTGTGCCAGCCCGCTCGGTTTCCTGGCGTGTTGTCCAAGCCTACAAAGATGATAAATTATTAGGGTATATTTTCTTTGATGACGTCATTGGCAAGTTTGAACTGATTTCCTATGCAGTAGGATTGCAAGCAGACGGCATGGTGCGTCAGGTAGAGATCATGGCGTATCGTGAAAGTCATGGTTTTGAAATCCGCAACGCCAACTGGCGGAAACAATTTGTCGGTAAAAGCGCTGGCGCAGGTATGCAAATAGGCGATGGCATCGCCAATATCAGTGGCGCTACTTTGTCTTGTTCGCATGTCACCGACGGTGTGCGCCGTATTGCTGCTATTGTTCAGGTGCTTTATAAAAAATGATACGGCGAGCTCAGCCCTGGTTGGGCACGCTGGTAGAAGTAGCGATTTGGGATGCGCCAACGGAAGTATCGCCGGACTGGTCTGCAGCTATACAGGCAGCATTTCAGGTGATCGCGCAAATTCACACATGCATGAGCTACCATAGCGACGGTAGTGATATCTATGCATTTAACCGGGCCACGCCCGGTGCCTGTCTTCATTTAAATCCTCATACGGCTCAGGTGCTTCAGGCGGCCACGCTGTTGCAACAACAAACAGGCGGAATTTTTGATCTGCGTGTGGCGAGCAGATTGGCCTGCCTCAGCATGCTGCCTTCACATACCAGGGTGCCACAATATGTCCCGGATCAGCAGGCCTTTCGTTTTGTCGATGAACTGTGCATTGAGAAGCTAAGCGACGACTGGCTGGATGTGGGCGGGATCGCTAAAGGTTATGCGGTGGATCAGGCAATCAAGGTATTAAAAAACTTTGCAGTAGACCGGGCTTGTATCAATGCCGGGGGTGATTTAGGCGTCATTGGTGAGCAGACGGTTTTCATCCGTGATCCTCAAGCACCAAGCCATATGGCGATGTCACTGACCCTGAGTCAACAATGCATGGCAACTTCGGCCAGTTATTTTTCTCAGCGCTGCGGGAGCACAGACCCGGCGGCAGACACTGGAATAGCCTCCGCACTGATCGATGGACGTAACGGCAATCAAATAAGTAGCGGGAAAAGCTATAGTGTCATTGCTGATCAATGTATGATCGCCGACGCTTTAACTAAACTGATTGCCACTACCGGGAATCAGGCAGACGCCTGCCTTGATTTATGGAGAGCAAGGGCGATTATTCTGCCGTCCTGACTGCCAACAAGATTGCTGCTCATGCGTACAAACAAACACACTCTGCATCCTCATCGTTCTTCACGCGCTTCGCCACAGCCCAGATATCGTCTGGAAAACTGGCACAGGCGCAGTCTGTATGTATTGTTTGCTGGCCTGACCGTAAGCGGACTGATATGGCTGATCGCCCATTTTTTCTTGCGCACTGTGGGTGAATTTGGAGAAAGTATACATCCCGCCGAACACTGGAGTATGCAGCTCCACGGGGCATTGATCATTCCTGTGGTGTTCCTGATTGGTAGTATGTTGTTCCAGCACATAAGGCGAGCGCATTTAGGCAGGCACAATCGTTACAGTGGCTGGACGATGTTGCTGTTCTTGTGTTGGCTACAAATTTCCGGTTATGGATTGTATTATCTCGCCAGCGAACAGCTGCGACCGGTCTGGTCAGTGTTGCATTGGATTCCGGGCCTGTTATTACCCGGAATCCTGTGCCTGCATATACTGCTGGGCCGCAGGCACTGAACACTCGTTTACAGATTCGGTGCCAGCCAGCGTTCTACATCTGGCTTGGCAACGCCACGGCGGCTGGCCATGTCGCTGACCTGGTCATCACCGATTTTGCCGACGCTGAAGTATTTGGAATCAGGATGCGCGAAGTAGAAACCGGATACCGCAGCGCCAGGGATCATGGCCCAGGATTCGGTCACATACATCTCGATATCCTGACACTGCATTTGTGCAAACATCTCGGTTTTCACGGTGTGTTCCGGGCAGGCCGGATAGCCGGGAGCAGGGCGGATGCCGCGATAATTTTCGCGTATCAGCTCTTCATTGCTCAGTTGCTCGTTGGCTGCATAACCCCACAAATCGGTACGCACACGCTCATGCAGATACTCGGCAAAGGCTTCAGCCAGACGGTCTGCCAGCGATTTCAGCATGATGCTGCTGTAGTCGTCATGCGCATCTTCAAAGCGTTTTTCGTGTTTTTCTATACCCAGACCCGCGGTCACGGCGAACATCCCTATGTAGTCTGCGATACCGCTGGCTTTAGGCGCAATGAAGTCGGCCAGACATTGATTCGGGCGCTGGATTTTTTGTCCATCGGGGCCATCGACCACCGGTTTTTCAGTTTGCTGGCGCACGCCGTAATAGGTGAACGCGACTTCGCTGCGGCTGTCATCGGTATAGATTTCTATATCGTCTTCATTCACGCTGTTGGCTGGCAGCAGTGAGACGATGCCATTGGCAGTGAGCCAGCGGCCTTCGATGATTTTTTTCAGCATAGCCTGACCTTCGGCATACACTTTGGTCGCGGCATCGCCGACGATTTCATCGCTCAGGATGGCTGGGAAAGGCCCGGCCAGATCCCAGGTCTGGAAGAACGGACCCCAGTCTATGTAGTTAGCGATGGTGGCCAGATCGACATTTTTAAATACACGGCGGCCGATGAATTTCGGTTTCACCGGTGCTTCTGCGCCGCTGAATGAAACCCGCATCTTATTGGCACGTGCCTGTTCCAGCGTCAGCATAGGTGTGGCTTTTTTATTCGCATGCTGAATCCGGATACGTTCGTAATCGCTGCCAAGTTCAGCAATGTATTGCTCGCGGCTTTCCGGTGTCAGCAGCGACTGCGCAACCGATACAGAGCGCGAGGCATCCGGTACATAGACCACCGGACCTTCATAATTCGGCGCTATCTTGACCGCAGTATGCGCGCGGCTGGTGGTGGCGCCGCCGATCAGCAGCGGGATTTTCATCATACGGAAATGCGGATCGCGTTGCATCTCTTTGGCGACATAGGCCATTTCTTCCAGCGATGGCGTGATCAGACCGGACAAGCCGATGATGTCGGCATTTTCCGCTTTGGCTTTGGCCAGGATTTCTGAGCAGGGCACCATCACGCCCATGTTCACGACTTCAAAGTTATTACATTGCAGGACCACGGTCACGATGTTTTTACCGATGTCATGCACGTCGCCTTTGACGGTGGCAATCACGATTTTGCCCTTCGGTTTGTGATCGCCGCTGCGTTTCTTTTCTTCTTCGATGAAGGGCACCAGATGCGCCACAGCCTGCTTCATCACACGCGCCGATTTGACCACCTGCGGCAAGAACATTTTGCCTTGTCCGAACAGATCTCCGACGATGTTCATGCCATCCATCAGCGGTCCTTCGATGACCTGGATAGGGCGCTCAAATTGCTGGCGCGCCAGTTCGGTGTCTTCCACTATCCATTGTGTGATGCCGTGTACCAGCGCGTGGGCCAGGCGTTTTTCAACCGGGTCATTGCGCCATTCCAGCGTCGCTTCTTCTTTTTTGCCACCAGCTTTGAGGGTGGCGGCGAATTCGATCATGCGCTCGGTCGCATCATCGCACCGGTTCAGCACGACGTCCTCGACCCGTTCGCGCAGTTCGGGATCGAGCTCGCTATACACCCCTATCATGCCCGCATTCACTATGCCCATAGTCATGCCAGCCTGAATCGCGTGATACAGGAACACGGTATGGATGGCTTCGCGTGCCGGATCATTGCCACGGAAAGAGAAGCTCACATTCGATACGCCGCCGCTGATTTTGGCACCCGGCAGATTCTGATGTATCCAGCGCGTCGCTTCGATAAAGTCTACTGCGTAGTTATTGTGTTCTTCGATACCGGTCGCGACCGCAAAGATATTCGGATCAAAAATAATATCCTGAGGATCGAACTGAATCTGATCGACCAGCAGACGGTAAGCGCGTTCGCAGATTTCCGTTTTACGCGCATAGGTATCGGCCTGACCGGTTTCGTCGAATGCCATCACGATCACCGCTGCACCATAGCGTTTGCACAGGGTGGCCTGACGCAGGAATTCGGCTTCGCCTTCTTTCATGGAGATCGAGTTCACAATCGCCTTACCCTGCACGCATTTCAGACCCGCTTCGATCACCGACCATTTGGAGGAGTCGATCATGATAGGGACGCGCGCAATATCGGGTTCCGAGGCGATCAGATTCAGGAAGCGTGTCATCGCTGCCAGCGAATCAAGCATCGCTTCATCCATATTGATGTCGATGATTTGCGCACCGTTTTCTACCTGCTGACGCGCAACCGCCAGCGCTTCATCGTATTGCTCGTTGAGGATCAGACGCGCAAAAGCCTTGGAGCCGGTGACGTTAGTACGCTCACCGACATTGACGAACAGGCTTTGTTCATCGATGGTGAAAGGCTCCAGCCCGGACAGGCGCATGGCTGGCGCGATCTGCGGTAACTGGCGCGGCGCCTGGGTTTGCAGCAGATCGGCGATGGCCTTGATATGCGCTGGTGTGGTGCCGCAGCAGCCACCGGCGATGTTGATGAAGCCGGCTTCGGCGAATTCTTTGAGCAGGGCCGAGGTATCCGCCGGCAGTTCATCAAAGCCAGTGTCGCTCATGGGGTTAGGCAAACCCGCATTCGGATAAATACAGACAAAGGTATCGGCGATTTTGGATAATTCTTCAGCATACGGACGCATCAGCGTGGCACCGAGTGCACAGTTCAGGCCGATGGTGAGCGGTTTGGCATGGCGTACCGAATTCCAGAAAGCGGGTACCGTTTGTCCCGACAGGATACGGCCGGAGGCATCGGTGACGGTACCGGAAATCATGATAGGCAGACGCTGACCGCTTTCCTCGAAATACTGATCGATAGCGAACAGCGCCGCTTTACAGTTGAGCGTATCGAAGATGGTTTCGACCAGCAGCACATCAGCGCCGCCTTCAATCAGGCCACGCACCTGTTCGTGATAAGCCGTGACCAGTTGGTCAAACGTGACATTACGCGCCGCCGGATCATTCACATCGGGTGAGATGGAGGCGGTCTTAGGCGTTGGTCCCAGTGCGCCCGCGACAAAGCGTGGCTTGTCCGGGGTCGAGTACTTATCGCAGGCGGCGCGTGCAATTCTGGCCGATGCCACGTTCATCTCATAGGCCAGATGCGCCATATGGTAGTCGTCCTGCGCAACTGTAGTCGCACCGAAGGTATTGGTTTCAATCAGATCCGCACCGGCCGCCAGGTATTGTTCATGGATTTCAGCGATCACATCGGGACGGGTCAGCGACAGTAATTCATTATTCCCTTTGACGAATAATTCGCGCACGCCTTCGGGGCCGGTGAAGTGTTGAAAACGCTCGCCACGGTAATCGGCTTCGGTCAGTTTGTAACGCTGGATCATGGTGCCCATCGCGCCATCCAGGATCAGGATGCGTTGTTGCAGCAGGGTGCGCAAGCGGGTTTCGGTAGCAGAGACAGGCACAGTTGTAGTCATGATGTTTACTCGTTCAACAAGGAGGCGGGAGCTGCTCGGCGTTTGATCGCCATTGTCAGTCAGTCATCCAGACTGCTACGCTCTGCGTCCTGATAATAAAAAACCCGATCGGCTGATGCATGCATGCGGATCGGGTCGGGTCCTTTTAGCAGCATTTATTATGCGCCCGCAATCTGAATCTCAAATCGGCGCTGAGGAGAAATTATACGTCAAATCAATGGCTTGGACCCGTCAGGCCCGGTGTTTGCAGGATTTTGTTTATACATTTTGGGCAGATGCTTATGATCTTTATGCAAAAAACCACAGACTGTTTGCAAGCAGTTCACATAATTTCGCTGCTGCGGGCGCGACCATCTGTGCTGTCTGTCAGTGAAAAATAAACAGAAAATAAGCGTAAAAAAAAGGCATATCCTCAACAGAGAGATATGCCAAAAGGGAATCTACATGGAATCTAAAGCGAATCAGGTGCCACGCCCGCCAGTGTGCGGCGAGCGTGGATGGGCAGAACTTAGTTGTGTTTTTTATGGCGCGTCACAAACAGGCTGGCGATGATAGAGCCGCCCAGAATGGTGCCGATGACCATTAAAGAGACACCGGTCGGTACATGCATCCATTCGACGATGAGCATCTTGATACCGACGAACATCAGCACAAAAGCCAGGCCGAATTTCAACAGGTGGAAGCGATCCGCCATATCTGCCAGCAGGAAGTACAAAGCACGCAGTCCCATGATGGCAAAGATATTCGAGGTGAATACGATGAAGGGATCGGTCGTCACTGCAAAAATCGCCGGAATCGAATCCACCGCAAAAATTACATCTGAAATTTCTATCAGTATCAAGACCAGCAGCAAGGGCGTGAAAACGCGTTTGCCGTTTTCTTTGATGCTGAATTTTTCACCATGAAATTCTTTGGTAAAAGGCAGTATTTTTTTCGCCAGGCGCAGTACCGGATTAGCTTCTATATCCGGTTCCTGTTCAACGCTGACCAGCATACGGAAACCGGTAATCAGCAGGAATACGCCAAACAGATACAGTACCCAGGAAAACTGTGTTACGACCCAGCTGCCCGCCAGTACCATGATGATGCGCATGATGATTGCGCCCAGTACGCCGTACAGCAAGACTTTACGCTGATATTGCGGTGGTACGTTGAAATGCGCGAAGATCATCAGGAACACGAAGACATTGTCGACCGACAGAGATTTTTCTATCACATAGCCGGTCAAAAATTCCATCGCCTTGACGGTTGCCAGCTCACGGCCCACGGTTTCGCTCAGATATATCCACAGACCGAAATCGAAGGCCAGTGCCAGTGCCACCCAGACGATGGACCATCCCGCCGCTTCCCGGACGCTGACTTTATGTGCCTTGGAGCCGCCCAGCGCAAACACGTCGACGGCTAACATAGCTAACACAAAAACGATAAATACTGCCCACATCCAGGGCTGTGCGACGGAATGTATCATGGCTTACTCTTTTTCCATAAATCCCAGCAACTGCAACAGGCTGGTGAATAAGTTGAAAATAGTGATGTACAGGCTGACGGTTGCCATGATGTAGTTAGTTTCACCACCACGGATGATATTGCTGGTTTCAAACAGGATCATGCCTGACATCAGCAGCACCATCACACCGGAAATCGCCAGAGACAAAGCTGGAATCTGGAAGAAAATCGCACCCAGACTCGCGACCAGTGCCACGATCATGCCCGCCATCAGGAAGCCGCCCATGAAGCTGAAATCACGCTTGCTGACCAGCACGTAAGCGGACAGACCCATGAAAATCAGACCGGTCAGACCCATGGCCGTCATCACAATGGAAGAGCCGCCTGGCATCTTCAGATAGACACTCAGTATAGGTCCCAGGGTGTAACCCAGGAAGCCAGTCAGCGCAAATACAGCAGCAATACCCCAGCCACTGTTACGTAATTTAGTCACCACAAACAGCAGGCCGAAATAGGCGACCAGGGTGATGATGATACCCGGCCCCGGTATTGCAAATGCCACACTGAGCCCTGCGGTCAGCGCGGAAAACAGCAGTGTCATCGACAGCAGCATATAGGTATTGCGTAATACCTTATGGCTGTCACTCGCGGTGGTATCGGTATAGTCGACAGATTGCACATCACGTGCAGTCGAACGGCTCAAGATTTTCATGCTTTTCTCCTGAAATGTTGAAGTCTCATACATATTCCCAAGAACAGGACTTCCCCTTCCCAACAGAAGGTAGCTGCAGTCTAGTTGCAAGCAAATTGAAAGAAAAGTCGAATATAATTGATAAATACTTCGTAAAAATCGATGTTTTACGCGTGCTGAATCTATCTGCACAGTGCAAGCTTAGATTTTTGCTTCCTTCTTGTTCGTCTCAGCCTGCTTGTTTATGCCAGCTTTAAACTACAAACACTTGCATTACTTTTGGATGGTGGCGAAATCCGGCAGCATCGCGCGCGCCAGTGAACAACTGCATTTGACGCCGCAAACTATCAGCGGCCAGCTCGCGCTGTTTGAAGAAATGCAGGGGGAAGCCTTATTTCGCAAGCAAGGTCGTAACCTGGAGCTGACCGAGGCGGGGCGTCTGGTATTCAGCTATGCAGAAGATATCTTCGCCTTGGGCCGTGAGTTGGAAGAAGTGCTGCATCACAGACCGACTGCGCGTACCGTGCAGCTGCGGGTCGGGGTGTCCGATGCGGTACCCAAGACAGTGGCCTACCAATTGTTGGAACCAGCCATGAGTCTGCCGCAGACCTTGCGCATTAACTGCCGCGAGGGCAAGCTGGAATTGCTGTTAGCGGAACTGGCGATGCATAAGCTGGATGTGGTGTTGTCGGACAGTCCTATGCCGGTGACCGCCAATGTACGCGGTTACAGCCATTTGCTGGCTGAATCCGGGATCAGTTTTTTTGCGACAGCTGCGTTGCGCGCCAGCCTGCCGGACAGTTTTCCGGCTTTACTGGATGGTGCACCATTTTTGTTACCCGGCGAAGATGCGGCCTTACGCGGCCGTTTGCTGCAATGGCTGGATCAGCAACAATTGCACCCTAAGGTGACAGGGGAATTTGATGACAGTGCGCTCATGAGTGCCTTTGGTCAGGCTGGCGCCGGGGTGTTTGCTGCGCCAACGGTGATCATGGACAGAGTGATGCGTCAGTATGACGTGGAGTTGATAGGGCAAACGCCTGAAATTCAGGAACAGTTTTACGCGATTTCTATCCAGCGTAAGATCACCCATCCGGCGGTACTCGCCATCAGCGAGGCGGCCCGTTCAGCAGTGCTGCCCTGATAGCCTGCTGTTGGCGGCGACATAAAAAAGCCCACCATCACATGACGGGCTTTCATCCTTGCGCAGCGCGTCGTATCAGCGGCGGCCTAACAGGGATTTGACGGTGCGATCCATAGGAACCGCATAGTCGTAGGTGCTCAGCACGATATTGTCGCCCGGACGTATCAGTTTCAGATTCACGAACACCATTTTTTCACTCTCAGCATAAGTACCGACGATGACCGCCTGTGCGCTGTGGTTGGTCGCGACTTCTTTGATTTCGCGGGTCAGCAGTAATTCACCGACGTTTTGTTTGATGAATACTTTATCGCGGAATTTCATCTCTACCATCTGGTAGCCGGAACGTGAAAACTGGCCGGATACCTGTTCAGCGACGATACGGCCGAACGGAGATGATTCTTCCAGTGCGTTGATGTTGGCCAGTGTTGCCACGATTAGCGGTCGTGATTTATCCAGAGCCGGACCAGCTGCTGCGATCAGTGCTGCTGCCGCTTTCTGGTTGGTTGGGATAAATTCATTGGTTTCCGCTTCTTTCCAGGACAGTGCTGTGGAAGAGCTGGCGGACTGGTTGCCCAGCAGGTTCATATTCGAGCATGCGCTCAGTACTAAGCCGCAACCGACAGCAAGTGCGATTTTTTTCATCATTATTAGCCCCCGATAACTTTAAATTTGAATTCCGTATCTTTGTTGTATAAAGACGCATCGTGTTCATTGACAGGATATGCATCTGTGCGGCGCGCGACAAATTGTGAATTTTTCACCAGCGAAGTCGTGACGATAACTTCATAGTTAGGCTGTACTTCATTGCCTGAAGCCGAAGTCAGACCGAGAAAGCGTCGGTTGACCTGTTTTTCAGGGACAAAACGCACTAACTGAGTGTCGATATCAATAATTTGAGCCGTGCCATCATTAAATTTACGCACAGTCACACCCTGATTGACCAGCGATGTTACAACTTGAGCATAAAAAGCCTGAGCAAACTTACTGGGACTGGCTGGTGGTGTAACAAATACCGGCGCGCCGATTTTATCGGTACCCAGCTTGATTTGATCAGCCACGTCCTTGGCGATCAGTAACCAGTTAGACGCGCTGGTTTGACTATCCATATTTTTTGTCGTGCCTGCTTCCGTATAGCTGCTGAATTTGGAGCTTGCACAACCCGCCAGCAGCATTGCTGCGACAGCAACGGGAACAAATTTCTTCATCCGCTTACCTTTACTCCTGAGAAACTGAAAACAGTGGCGTAGCCCTGCATAGCGTGCAGACGCTGAATCCGCCTTGAAGAATACAACAACTAGTATCCTCAGCGAAAGAATTTGCAGTCGACTAAGAGATAAACAAAAATTTTGGGGGGAACTCGGGGTCTGGTACGACATTTCTGATCAGGAATGTCGTTTTTTTGCTGCATTTGCAAACAGTGCAGTGGGTGCCGCAGGGCTGCGGCACCGCCTCAGGAACAATCAGGAAAAGCTGGCGTCAGCCGGAAATTGAAATCCCTGCAAAAATTCCTGAGCAGGTAAGCGTTTGCCGCCAGGTTTTTGCAATTCGGTCAGTTGCAATGCGTCCTTGCCACAAGCGACAACGATACCTTGCTGGGGATGGGCGCTCAGTATGCTGCCCGGTGCCAGATTGCCCTGATGCGGCAAGACCCTGGCAGCGAAGATTTTGATGGTCTGGTCCGCGCATTGCGCATGGGTGCCAGGAAAGGGGGTAAAAGCACGGATTTTACGCGCCAGCTCAGTGGCTGGCAGGGTAAAGTTCAGCGCTGCTTCTTCCTTACTGATTTTGGCCGCATAGTTGACGCCTTCCTCAGGCTGAACGGTCGCAGTCAGACCATTTTGCTGTAAGGCATGTAAGGCATCGACGATCATTTGTGCACCGAGTGCGGCGAGTTTGTCATGCAGGCTGCCAGTGGTGTCGCTGTCCAGTATTGGCATACTTTGTTTCAGCAGCATAGGACCTGTGTCCAGGCCAGCTTCCATCTGCATGATCGTGATGCCGGTCTCGGCATCACCTGCTTCGATGGCGCGGTGTATTGGTGCTGCACCGCGCCAACGCGGTAACAGGGAGCCATGAATATTCAGACATCCTAAGCGTGGAATGCTGAGTACAGATACCGGCAGGATCAGGCCATAGGCCGCAACCACCATGACATCGTGCGGGGTAGTGCGCAGTAATTCATGGGCACTTTGCGCCACCTCCGGAAATTTTCCATCCAGTTTCAGCGAGACTGGCTGGGCCACTGGCAAATTGTGACTGAGAGCAAATTGTTTGACGGCAGAGGCCTGCAATTGCATGCCTCGTCCGGCCGGACGGTCAGGTTGAGTCAGTACCAGCGGGATATCAAAACCTGCTGCGTGTATGGCTGCCAGCGCGCTTGCCGCGAACTCAGGCGTACCTGCAAAAATGACTTTCATCGACGACCAGCCTGATTCCGTTGTTTTTCGCGCTCTTCTTTTTGTAACTTTGTTTTAATACGGTTACGTTTTAGCGGGGACAAATATTCAACAAAAACCTTGCCTTTTAAGTGGTCCATTTCGTGTTGAATACAGACTGCTAGCAAGTCTTTGCAATGAATTTCAAACGGTTTTCCGTCGCCATCGAGTGCCTTCACCTTAACTTCTGCCGGGCGCTCGACGCCATCATAGATGCCAGGAACGGACAGACAACCTTCGTCATAGACACGCTTTTCTTCGCTGGACCAGGTGATTTCAGGGTTAATAAACACCTGTAACTGGTCATTTGACTCAGAAACATCAATGACGACGACTTGTTCATGCACATTTACCTGTGATGCGGCCAGGCCAACACCGGGTGCGTCGTACATGGTCTCAGCCATGTCGGCAATGAATTGTTTCAGCTTGTCATCGAATACCGTGACAGGTTTCGCCACGGTATGCAGACGTGGGTCGGGATAACACAAAATATTTAGTATAGACATAAGATTTTTCGCAACAAGCCGGAAACAGGTTTACGCGGTTTTTCTTGCTAGTTCAAGGATTTATGGGCAGAATTTGATTCAATTTGGCAAGTTTTGCAAGCTAGTGCCTACTCGCCAGTTTGCGGATTGCAGCATTTTGCATCGGATAATGTTCATGAAAAAGTTTAGCACAATCGCCGCCTTCCTCGTTGCAGGCCTTCCTCTGGTCTCCGCTGTCTCTCACGCGGCTCCGGCTGATGCGACGATTGCACAGGCTCAGGCCGTCGCTGCCAAGAGTAAATGTAGCTTTCTGCCGGATGCGCCCGACAAACATGTGGTCGTCAACGGCGATACGCTGTGGGGTATTTCTTCGCGTTTTTTGCAAAATCCATGGTGCTGGCCGCAAGTATGGGGCATGAACAAAGAAGATATCCGTAACCCGCACTGGATCTATCCTGGACAGATCGTGTATTTTGATCGCGTCAACCAGCGTTTACGTCTGGCAAATGCATCGGGTGAAGGTATGGTTGGTGGTGTGGCTACCGTTAAATTATCGCCACGTGCGCGTGTGCAGGGTTTGGGCGCAAATGCGATCCGCTCTATCCCGGCATCGGCAATTGAACCATTTTTATCCCAGCCTATGGTGGTGGACGTGAACACGCTGGAACGTACCCCGCGTATCGTGGCGGCTCCGGAAAGCCGTGTGAATCTGGGTCAGAATGAAAAAGCCTACGTACGGGGTGATCTGGAGGGGGGGACCTCATTCCAGGTATTTCGTCCCGGCACTCCGTTGAAAGATCCTGAAAGCGGGAATATCATCGGTTATGAAGCCGCATTCGTCGGAACGGTCAAGCTGGACCGGGAAGGTGACGAGAATGGTGATGTGCACACCTTTACCGTAGTAAACTCGAAAGAGGAAATGTCGGTCGGCGACCGCTTATTGCCGATTCCGCCAACGCCTATTCTGAGTTATGTGCCGCATCCGCCCTATGATGAGATCAAGGCAAGGATAGTCAGTGTGTATGGCGGTGTGTCGGTCGCAGGGCAAAACCAGATTGTGACGATTAACCGTGGCCGGGAACATGGGATCGATCTGGGAACCGTGTTGTCATTGCAGCGTTATGGGGCGACAGTGAAGGATCGTACTGATGGTAATCGCCTCATCAAACTACCTGATGAGCAGTACGGTCATGTATTTATTTTCCGCGTGTTTGATACGATTTCTTATGGTCTGGTGATGCAAGTCACAGACTTTGTGAAAGTAGGAGATATCGCGCAGTCTCCGCAGTAAGCATAATGGAGGAGTTTTGTTGCCAGACTGGTTTTACTGGTTACGTTTGCAACATACCAAGGGCGTCGGGCCGGAAACAGCACGACGCTTGCTGGCAGCATTTGGCTTACCTTCACAAATTTTTGCAGCCAGCACAACACAGCTGACTGCTATCGTCCCCCCCAGGTTGGCAGAGGCATTGCTGGCACCGGCCTCAGCTTCCTTGTTACGTCTTGCGGAGCAAACCGATACCTGGCTACAGAACCCTTCCCATCACCTGATTACACTCGCGGATGCTGCTTATCCGGCGACTTTGCTGGAAATCCCTGATCCTCCGCTGCTGCTGTATGTGAAAGGCCGTATCGACCTGTTATCCGCACGCAGCCTGGGTGTGGTGGGCAGTCGCAACGCCAGTGTGCAGGGAGTGCGCAATGCTGGCTGGTTTGCTGAGCATCTTTCACAGGCCGGGATTTGTATCAGTTCCGGCATGGCGGCCGGCATCGACGCCGCAGCGCATGAGGCGGCCTTAGCATATTGCGGGTCCACCATTGCGGTAGTCGGTACCGGTGTCGATATCATCTACCCTGCCCGCCATAAGAATTTAGAAAAAGCCATAGCGGATAAAGGCTGTATTATTAGTGAATACTCACTTGGAACGCCTGCCATCGCCGGGAATTTTCCACGCCGCAACCGACTCATCTCTGGTTTGGCGGCAGGAGTACTGGTGGTGGAAGCCGCCGCCCAATCGGGTTCACTGATCACGGCGCGGCTGGCGGCGGAGCAGGGGCGGGAAGTCTTTGCGATCCCCGGCTCGATACATTCTCCGCTCGCCAAAGGCTGCCATCAGTTGATTAAACAGGGGGCGAAACTGGTGGAGTCCGCGCAAGACATTCTGGAAGAGCTGGCCTGGTTCGATGCGGCTGTGCCTGCATCATTTGCCTCAGGGGCTGCGTCCGTGTTGAATCCAGCGTCATGCGATTTGGAGCCAGTCAGCGCACTGCTACAGCAGCTTGCCTACGACCCGGTGCCGCTGGACGAGCTGGGGGCAAGGACAGGAATGGATTTGGCCAGTTTGCAAGCGCAGTTACTGGAGTTGGAATTATCCGGAATGGTCGAGACTTTGCCTGGTGGGCTGGTCAGGCGTTTGTGTTAATTTTTTGGAAGTAAGCTGGCGCTGCGCGCTGGGCAGTGCTGACTTGATACATATAATCTGTGCACGGGGACTTGTGCCAGAGCAAAGCAACGGATACAGTAGGCGCATGTTTGATATTCTTGTATACCTCTACGAAACGTATTATCGGCCCGAAGCTTGCCCCGATACGGCGGCGCTGGTCAAAAAACTCTCTGCAGTTGGTTTTCCTGAAGATGAAATTTCTGAAGCGATAGACTGGCTGACCGGGCTCGCCACCACCTCTGATAAAGCACAGATGCCGGTACAGACATCAACTGGTTTCCGCATTTATGCGCAATCTGAAATGCACGTGCTGGGTCCGCAGGCGATAGGTTTTATACAGTTTCTGGAATCTGCAGGCTTATTGAGTTTCCATCAGCGTGAAATTGTGATTGAGCGCGCGCTGGCAGTGAACGAGTCTCCCCTGCCTTTGGAAAAGCTGCGCATTATCGTGCTGATGATGCTGTGGAGTCAGGGCGCAGAGCCCGACATGTTAATGTTTGACGAGTTATTGTTGTCAGATGACGACAACGAACCCCGGCTTTTACATTAATCCTTTCTTTTACGAAAGATTTCCCGCAAAAATCTGGTCTGCATTGCGGTTTCTTGCCAGCTCCGATTATTATTGCGCGCTAATTTAGGTTAGTCTTACGCTTATTTTGCAATAAATGTTGCAAATTCGACATTTGTAGTACCAAACCATCCGAGAATTCCGAAATGACAAAAACGCTCATCATTGCCGAAAAACCTTCTGTCGCCGCTGACATAGCGAAAGCTTTGGGAGGATTTACCAAGCATGATGACTTTTTTGAGTCTGATGATTATGTGTTGTCGTCGGCGGTCGGTCATTTGCTGGAAATTACGGTTCCGGAAGAATACGATGTTAAACGCGGTAAATGGAGCTTCACCCATTTGCCGATGATACCGCCACATTTCGCACTCAACCCGATTGCAAAAACCGAGTCGCGCCTGAAAGTGCTGACCAAGCTGATTAAGCGTAAAGATGTCAGTCAACTCATCAACGCCTGTGACGCGGGCCGCGAAGGGGAGTTGATTTTTCGTCTGATCGCTCAGCATGCCAAGGCTAAACAGCCAGTGCAGCGCTTATGGCTGCAATCGATGACACCAACCGCGATACGCGACGGTTTCCACAAGCTGCGCAGTGATGCCGACATGTTGCCGCTGGCAGATGCAGCGCGCTGCCGTTCCGAGTCTGACTGGCTCATTGGTATCAATGGTACCCGTGCGATGACAGCCTTTAATTCTAAAGAAGGCGGCTTTTATCTGACTACGGTCGGTCGTGTGCAGACGCCAACGCTGTCCATCGTGGTAGAACGCGAAGAAAAAATTAAGAAATTCGTTTCCCGTGATTTTTGGGAAGTACGTGCGGAATTTGTCTGCGCCGCCGGGATTTACGAAGGCCGCTGGCTTGATCCGAATTTCAAAAAAGACGAGCATGACACGGAAAAGAAAGCCGAGCGCTTATGGAGTAAAGCAGCAGCCGAGTCTATTGTCGCCGCATGCCGTGGTCGCCAGGGTAATGTCAGTGAAGAATCCAAACCGGCAACCCAGATGGCACCGGCTTTGTTTGATCTGACCAGCCTGCAACGTGAAGCGAATGCCAAATTCGGTTTCTCTGCAAAAAATACCTTGGGGCTGGCGCAAGCTTTGTACGAAAAGCATAAGGTCTTAACCTATCCGCGTACCGATTCCCGTCATTTGCCGGAAGACTATCTGCCAACCACGAAGCAGATACTGGAAAATATTTCAGAAAATCATAATTACCAGCAGTTCGCGGCACAGATTTTGAAGAATAGCTGGATCAAGCCGAACAAGCGGATTTTTGATAATAGCAAGATCAGTGATCACTTTGCGATTATTCCGACTGGCCAGGCGCCGAAAAATCTGTCTGAGCCTGAACAGAAATTGTATGACTTAGTCACACGCCGTTTTATGGCGGTGTTCTTCCCGGCGGCTGAATTCCAGGTCACGACCCGCATTACTGAAGTTTCCGGCCATCAGTTCAAAACTGAAGGCAAGGTGATGACCCAGGCGGGCTGGCTGGCGATTTATGGCAAGGAAGCGCTGGAAGAAAAAGACGGCGATGGCAAAGGCACGTTAGTGCCGGTGGCTAAAGGTGAGAAAGTCATTACCGAAGAAGTCCAGGCACACGGCCTGTTCACTAAGCCGCCAGCCCGTTATTCAGAAGCGACTTTACTGTCTGCGATGGAAGGTGCAGGTAAGCTGGTCGATGACGGTGAATTACGTGAGGCGATGGCAGGTAAAGGGCTGGGTACGCCAGCCACCCGCGCAGCAATTATCGAAGGTTTACTCACTGAAAAATACTTGCTGCGTGAAGGCCGCGAACTGATGCCGACGGCCAAGGCATTTCAATTGATGACCTTGCTGCGTGGTTTAGGGGTGGATGAGCTGACGTCGCCAGAGCTGACCGGTGAATGGGAATATAAGCTGTCACAAATGGAAAAAGGCAAAATCAGCCGTGATGAATTCATGCGCGAAATTGCCCAGATGACCCAAATCATCGTCAAGCGTGCCAAAGAATATGACAACGACACCATACCCGGTGACTATGCGACCCTGCACACCCCGTGTCCGCATTGTGGTGGCGTCGTCAAAGAGAATTACCGTCGCTTTGCCTGCACCCAATGTAGCTTCTCTATGAGCAAAGTACCGGGTAGCCGTCAGTTTGAAGTCGCTGAAGTGGAAGAGCTGCTGGCTAAGCGAGAAATCGGACCTTTACAAGGCTTCCGCTCAAAAATGGGCAGACCTTTTGCCGCGATTTTGAAAATCGTTCCTGATACCGAGCACAATAATCTGAAGCTGGAATTCGACTTTGGTCAGAATCAGGATGATGACGAGGATGCGGAAGGCGTTGATTTTTCCCAGCAGACCGCTTTGGGACCTTGCCCTAAATGCGCCAGTGGTGTGTATGAAATGGGTCTGGCTTATGTTTGTGAAAAAACCGTGGCTAAGCCTAAGGCCTGCGATTTCCGCAGTGGCCGGATTATCCTGCAACAGGAAATTTTGCCGGAACAGATGGTGAAATTGCTGGTGGATGGAAAAACCGATTTATTACCTGGCTTCATTTCCCAGCGCACCCGTCGTCCGTTTAAGGCGTTTTTGGTGCGCGCTAAAGATGGCAAAATAGGTTTTGAATTTGAAGAGCGCAAAGCTAAAGCGCCTGCAAAAACAGCCAAGGCGAAAGCAGTGGCGGCGGAGACCGATGCGCCAGCCGCAGTCAAAAAAACAGCCGTTCGTAAAAAGAAAGCGGCCTGATTCTCTTCATCTCCGTCGTCCGCAAGCAGTCAGCTTACGGACGGCGGTTTCTCCCTGGCCCGGCTTTGCGGCCAGAGAAGTCTGGAACATACAGTTATCTCAGCAAAATTTGCTAATTCCTAAGCTTGTTCGGTATATTGTTCTCAATAACAATTTTGCATTGGGAAATGTATGGTGCCGCGCGAAGTATTGGCTGCGTCTCGACAGGTATTGGAACAGTCTTTTCAGGCTGCCATAGAAAATCTGATTCCACACGCGATAGAGGCTTTGTTTGCTAAAGCCAGCTCCAGCTCGTCTGCAGTCGAGCAGGCAACCGTTTTTCAAACGCGCTATTACTTGCAGGAAAAGCGGCAGGCTATCCTGGAAAAAATGTTGTTCTTTTTGCGTATGTTGCTTGATCGGGGTCTGGAAACCAGTTATGCACATTTCCGTCCAGCCAGTAATATCCTGACCCAGCAGGCAGATTCCTTGTCTTTGCTGGATTCCATGCGCTTCGAAGAAACGCTGCGTTTCAACAGTATCACTACCTTGTTACGTAATCAGGCAGATCAGCAGTTAAATGAGCTGAATCTGCGTATTTCCACTTTGTTTGGTCAGGAAGATATACGCGAACGCGAAAATCCCTTCCGTCCCTATATTTTTGCGCGCTGTATAGAGCAGGCCATTGAGAGTATGCGCTTTGAGGCTGACATCGCAAATCTGATGGTGATACATCTTAGCGAAGCATTGGGCCGCAGTATCTCTGATATTTATCAACAAGTGAATGCGGATTTGGCGCGACAAGGCGTGGAAGCCAAGCTGATAGTGAGACTGAATAAAGCCCCTGATGGATCGAATACACCCGCCGGGAAGTTCGGACATTCTGCATTTGCGAATTCGGCATCGCATTATGGCCGGGCAGCGGTGGTTGCCGCAGCTTCAGGTTTTCCTGCAATGACGATGTCGTCCGTTCCCAGTCTCAAGGACTTTATCAGCCTGCAGCGTGGACGTGCCGCTTGCGCAGAACTGAATCATGAGGGACAGTTAAATGACAGTGAGTTCAGTTGGAAGTCAGACAAGTTCGCACTGGGTGATGTATTACGACGAATTTTCGGTAAAGATGACGGCCGCTTTCCTGAGGGATCAGGTTATACCCAGTTCTTGAACCAGTGCGCCACCAGCAACAATGCCCAGGATTTGAGCTTTCCGGCTGCACTCCTTCCTTTGCTGAAAGAATTGCAGTCTGAAGCAGCCGGTTCCGGTATGTTGGCATCGGAACGTTTTGCCAGCCAGTCGGTATTGCTGAAGCTGCTGGGCAAGATGCATAAACAGTGGGTGACAGAACAGACAGAATTGCGTAATGCGCGCGGCGATCTGCGAAATTTACTTGTTGAGCAACGTCGTAGTTTGCGTGCGTTGACCGATAAACCTGAGCAGCAAATGATGATCGATGTGGTCAGCATGCTGTTTGAGAGTGTGTTTGCCGATACGCTGATTACACCGGAACTGAAGCAGAGCTTTGCCAGATTGCAATTCCTCTACCTGCAATTAGCCTTGATGGATAGCAGTTTCGTGCTCGCACCGCGGCATCCCGCCAGATTGCTGCTGAGCCGCATCTCGAGCGTGATGCTGGCAGTCACTGCCCATCGTGCCACTGAACGTGAATTCGAAGCAGAAATTGCGAAAATCTTTAAGACGCTGGCGCGACATGATTGTGAAGTGCCGGGCTTATTCGAAAGAATTCATACGCGTTTCGACATCTATGTTGAGAAAGAATTGCGCGTTCAGGATAAGGCGATCCGGCGGGCAGTTAAGTCGGTAGAAGAAGCGCAGCTGCGTTATCAGGAGCAGAACCGGCTTTCTTTATTGATTTCGCGGCCATTGGCAGATACTTCGCTTGCACAGCAATTCAAAAATTTCCTGGAACTGGAGTGGGCAAGAGCAATTTTGCTGGCAGCGCGGCAGAGTGAGAGTCAAATGCAGCGCTTCTGTGCCTTCGTGCCGGATGTCATCTGGAGTATCCAGCCCAAACCCAGTATTGAGGATCGGCAACTACTGACTGATAAATTGCCAGAACTGAAGAGTTGTCTGCAGCAGGGGTTGGATTTGCTTAACTGGAACAATTTTAAGCAAAATGCACTGTATGGCTGGTTGAACGATGCGCATCAAAAAGCCCTGAATACGGTGACGACAGGTGGAACGGTACTGAGTCAGGTGGAATTGCAGAACCGGTTTGCGCTCTTACTCCGGCATATACCGCTGCTATGTAGTGAAGGAGACCTGAGCGGAGAGTATGCAGTGATCCGTCCTTTCCTGAGTGCAGTAACCGGAGAAATTGATTTAGCGGTGCGTTATCTGGAATCAGAAGTACACAACACGGATGCTGCAGCAATTCCGCTCGCCTTAAAGCCGGGCAAGTCATTTGATCCCAGGGCTATACTGGATAAACTGGTTTCCGGTACGCCATTGGAAATACAGTACGAGGGCAATGCCCGACGTGCCTGTCTGCATTGGATCGACCCGCATGCATGCGCTTTGGTACTCAGTGTTTCCGGCGTGAGCGAACCTGTTATCGCAGAGCAGAAATATCTGCTGCAACAATTCAGTCGTAGTCAGGCAAGGCTGATAGAAACGGGTCCCGCATTTGAACGCATCATTACTACGATGATACGAACTGCAGACCATCTCGAATCACAAGGACAGGATAACTATCCAGGCTGACATGCTGCATTAAACACAAGGCCTGTTCTCACCTGCTATTTCAACAAAGACGAGACACTCAAAACCTGCTTTTAAGGGATTTCAGCATAATTCATCGAAGGGTGTTGACACAAAGCGGGCTAAGCTTCATAATCTCGTTTCTCTGCTGCTGACGAACAAAACGATTCAAAGCAAACGCCGCAAGGCAGGCAGGAAAAGAATTCAATATTCTGTGATCTTTAACAATTAACAGTCAATAAATGTGAGCACTTGATGAAAGCGCACCGCTTGGTTTTTAACTGAGCGGCAAGCTTAAAAAATATCAAATGCTTCACAAGAAATAAAACAAGACGATTTTCAGAGTTGGTAACAATTCAGAGAATTGAACTGTCAGTATTTTGAGTGAGCGACAGACAGA
>NZ_JACOGD010000005.1 GCF_014284235.1 Cognatundibacterium curvum | reverse complement strand
GCTGCCGTTCGACTTGCATGTGTAAGGCATGCCGCCAGCGTTCAATCTGAGCCAGGATCAAACTCTTCAGTTTAATCTCTGTTTAAAGACATTTCTGTCTGTCGCTCACTCAAAATACTGACAGTTCGATTCTCTGAATTGTTACCAACTCTGAAAATCGTCTTGTTTTATTTCTTGTGAAGCATTTGATATTTTTTAAGCTTGCCGCTAGGTTTAAAACCAAGCGGTGCGCTTTCATCAAGTGCTCACATTTATTGACTGTTAATTGTTAAAGATCACAGAATATTGAATTCTTTTCCTGCTTGCCTTGCGGCGTTTGCTTCGAATCGTTTTGTTCGTCAGCAGCAGAGAAACGAGATTATGAAGGACTCGATGACTCTTTGCAAGCCCTTCGTTCAAATAATTTATATTGGTTACTTATTTTTAAATGCAGCCGGACGTTTTTCCATGAAGGCCTTCATGCCCTCTTTCTGATCTTCAGTCCCAAAACTAGCCTGGAATAAGCGACGCTCGAAATGCACACCTTCCGACAAGGTGGTTTCATATGCACGGTTCACCGACTCTTTAATCATCATGATGACTGGCAGGGACATCGCGGCGATGGTGTTTGCTGCAGTCAGCGCCTCTTCCAGTAACTGATCCACCGGCACGATACGGGAAACCAGGCCCGCACGTTCCGCCTCTTCCGCATCCATCATGCGCGCGGTCAGGCACATATCCATTGCTTTGGATTTGGAGATGGCACGCGGCAGACGCTGAGTACCGCCGGCGCCAGGCAAGGTACCAAGTTTGATTTCAGGCTGGCCAAATTTGGCATTGTCCGCCGCGATAATAAAGTCACACATCATCGCCAGTTCGCAACCGCCGCCCAAAGCATAACCCGCCACGGCAGCGATTACCGGCTTACGGATCTGGCGTATGGTTTCCCAGTTGCGTGTGATGTAGTCTTCTTTATAGGTATCCATGAAGCTGTAATTTGCCATGGCTGCGATATCGGCACCTGCGGCAAAGGCTTTTTCACTGCCGGTGATGACGATGCATTGCACCGCTTCATTCTGATCAAAGGATTTCAGCGCCTGGCCGAGTTCATTCATCAACTGATCATTCAATGCATTCAGCGCCTTAGGGCGATGCAAAGTGATCAGACCCACCTTTTCTTTGGTTTCAACGAGTATGCATTCGAATTCCATGTGATCTCCTGAGTATAGGTATAAGGATAAAATTAAAACTAAGCGGTATTTATGTAAGCGTTACTATTAGCTCAGCATCTGCGGCAGCATAACTACGCTGCCTGAAACTGTGCACTCAACATACAACGATATTTCTGCAAACAGAGGACAACTATTATGTGGCTATTGTTATTAGAGGCTGCAATTGCATTGGGCATCTTGATCTTTATCGTATGGTGGACCATGTTTTCGGGTCGTCCGCAGCGACCAACCCGGCATAAGCAGCCAACCAAACCTGAAGACACTGAGAACAGCGCCAGCTAACTTCATGTCTGCTCAGTGCAAGGTTCTCGGTAAAGACAAGACAAATTCCGGAATCTCCACTTCAAAACGGGTGCCGTCTTCTGCCACACAAAAGTAGCACCCCTTCATACTGCCCTGCGGCGTTTTCAAAATGCAGCCGCTGGTGTACTCAAAACTTTGCCCCGGTGGCAGGAAGGGCTGATGGCCGACCACGCCCAGGCCCTTAACTTCCTCGATATGATTATTCGCATCATTAATGATCCAGTGACGCGATATCACTTGTGCAGCCACTTCGCCGCTATTGGTAATGCTAATGGTATAAGCGAACACAAAATGTGCCTTATCCGGCTCGGATTGTTCTTCTATATATTGCGTCACCACGGAGACGCGCATCTGGTAAGCAGACATATGGACCTTTTCTAGCTTGTAATAACTTGCACATACTCTTAGGACTTACGCAAAATTGCCCCGGCAAGGCATGGCGACGCAGGCAGTACGCTTAGTACGACAAGAAGCCATAGCGCTGCTGGAGTGGTTTTTCGTCAGTCCTATATCAAACAGACATTGTGCCAGAGCTTAGACGGTTTAGTAGGATTCGACGTTAAAGCACGTGGTTGCGGGGTAAAATATCGCATCTTTTTTTGCCGGACCACACCATGACCACCTATCGCATTGCTCCCAGTATTTTATCCGCTGACTTCGCCCGCCTCGGTGAGGAAGTCAGAAACGTCGTCGCTGCCGGTGCCGACATGATCCATTTTGACGTGATGGATAACCATTACGTGCCCAACCTGACGATAGGCCCATTGGTCTGCGAAGCGATACGCCCGCACGTACAGGTGCCGATTGACGTCCATCTGATGGTCAAACCGGTAGACCGCATCATTCCTGACTTTGCCAAGGCCGGTGCGAATCTGATCAGCTTTCATCCGGAAGGCTCTGAGCACATAGACCGCAGCCTGCAACTGATACGCGATCATGGCTGCAAGGCAGGTCTGGTGCTGAATCCGGCAACACCGCTACATGTGCTGGAACACGTGATGGATAAGCTGGATCTGATCTTGCTGATGTCGGTGAATCCGGGCTTTGGTGGTCAGTCTTTCATCCCGCACACGCTGAAGAAAATCGCCGCAGTACGCAAAATGATCGATGAGTCTGGTCGCGATATCCTGCTGCAAGTCGATGGTGGCGTCAAAATCGACAATATCCGTGAAATTGCGGCGGCTGGCGCGGATACCTTTGTGGCGGGTTCAGCCATCTTTGGTAAGCCGGATTACAAGGCAGTCATTGATGCGATGCGTGGCGAGCTGGCTCAGGTCGCATAAGCTCGCGCAAAAACAAGGCGACAGGTAGACTGGCTGCTTAGCCATGCAGACCGGGCTGGCTGGGTTACTTATTGCCCAGCCCAGTCGCCCATTTCCCCCTCTCCTCATTGAAACATCACTGATTATGTTTGCTGATATCCGTGCCGTAATTATTGACCTGGATGGCACCATGGTAGATACCGCACCAGACTTTCTGCTGGCGGTGAACCGTATGCGCGACGATTTCGGACTGGCCGCGCTGACGCTGACAGAAATCAAGCGCATGGTCGGCAAAGGGTCTGAACATCTGATCCGTCAGGTGCTGGCGAAAGATTTCAATGAGGCTGGCGTGCAGCAGCACTTTGATGCGGCGCTGGCTGGCTACCAGCATCACTATGCGCAAATCAATGGCCTGCACAGTGAGCTGTATCCCGATGTGGTAAGTGGCTTGCAAACCATGCAGGCGCTGGGTTTGAAGCTTGCATGCGTGACCAATAAACCCATCGCATTTGCTCAGGCTTTGCTGCAAATGAAGGGGCTGGCACCGTATTTTTCCCTGACTTACGGCGGTGACTCTTTTGCCCACAAAAAACCGCATCCTTTGCCGCTGCTATCGACCTGCCAGCAGTTCGGGCTGGCACCAGCGCAGGTGGTGGCGATTGGCGACTCCAGCAATGATGCAATCGCCGCGCGCGCTGCGGGTTGCCCGGTATTGACCGTGCCGTATGGTTACAACCACGGCGAACCTGTACAAAATATTGAAAGTGATGGTATAGTCGAAACCCTGTTATCAGCAGCAAAACTGCTGACGACATCAACAACCACTTAAAATCATCATTCCAATCACGAATGTTTCCTGATAACAAACGTCCATTCATGACACCAGGTGCCTTTGAGGCCTGGCTATGGCGACGCTGGCAATTCTGTTAATCCACTGAATGCCGCGAGTGGCTGTGCACATCCTCCGCACATCTTCTTGTTTGTTATATCAATCTGTTTTTATCCGTCCACACACCCCATGTGTCTCGCTATGGTCGCCTATGGCGCTGCTGCGGGCGGCTGAGAGAAAACCATGACCGAACTCGAATTCAAATCGCTGGCCGCGCAAGGCTACAACCGTATTCCAATGATTGCGGAAGCATTCGCTGATCTGGAAACCCCGCTCACGCTGTATCTGAAACTGGCACAAAGCCAGCAGGCTGGTAAAAATACCTTTCTGCTGGAATCGGTGATGGGTGGCGAGCGCTTCGGACGCTACTCCTTCATCGGCCTGCCAGCCACCACCCTGGTACGCAGCTTTGGTGAAAAAATCGAAGTACTGCAACATGGCAAAGTGGTCGAAACCCATCAGCAAAATCCCTTAAGCTTTATCGCCGAATTCCAGAGTCGCTTCAAAGTCGCGACCCGTCCCGGTCTGCCACGTTTTTGCGGCGGTCTGGCCGGCTATTTTGGCTATGACGCTGTACGCCATGTGGAAAAACGTCTGGCAGGAAAAGCGCCGAAAGATGATCTGGGTCTGCCAGAAATTCAGTTACTGCTGACCGAAGAACTGGCCGTGATCGACAATGTGTCTGGCAAGCTGTATCTGATCGTGTACGCCGATACCAGTCAGCCGGAAGCCTGGTCCAAAGCGCGCCAGCGTCTGAAGGATTTGCGTGCCATGTTGAGACGCAGCGTGGATGCGCCAGTGACCTCGGCTTCGGTACGTACTGATTCCATCCGCGACTTTGCCAAAGAAGATTATTTAAAAGCAGTAGAAAAAGCCAAGGAATACATCATGGCCGGCGACCTGATGCAAGTTCAGGTCGGTCAGCGCATTAAAAAGCCATATGTGGATTCGCCACTGTCGCTGTACCGCGCCTTGCGCTCGCTGAATCCTTCGCCCTATATGTATTTCTATAATTTTGGCGACATGCAGATCATAGGCGCTTCACCGGAAATCCTGGTGCGCAATGAAACCCTGAATGATGGTCAGAAAAAAGTCACCATCCGTCCGCTGGCCGGTACCCGACCACGTGGTGCCACGCCGGAACGCGATGCAGAACTGGCCACCGAACTGCTGGCCGATCCTAAAGAAATCGCTGAACACGTGATGCTGATTGATCTGGCGCGCAATGACATCGGTCGTATTGCGCAAACCGGTACGGTCAAGGTGACCGATCAGATGGTGATCGAAAAATACTCCCACGTGCAGCACATTGTCTCGAATGTGGAAGGCATATTGCAAGCTGAACTCAGCAACCTCGATGTATTGAAAGCGACCTTCCCGGCTGGCACCTTGTCCGGTGCGCCTAAAGTCAGAGCGATGGAACTGATCGATGAACTGGAACCAGTCAAACGCGGCATCTATGGCGGCGCCTGCGGCTACCTGTCGTTTGGCGGCGAAATGGATCTGGCAATCGCAATCCGCACTGGCGTACTGAAAGACGGCATGCTGTATGTGCAGGCAGCAGCCGGTGTGGTGGCGGATTCCGTGCCGGAACTGGAATGGCAGGAAACCGAAAACAAGGCACGCGCTGTATTACGCGCCGCAGAACAAGTGCAAGACGGATTGGATGGAGATATCTGAATTGGAAACTGGCAAAAACGCTCAACACCGAGACACCGAGAGACTCAGAGATACACTGAGTGAACAGGTCATCGGTGCTGCGATTGAGGTACATCGCACACTGGGCGCGGGCTTACTGGAATCTGCATATGAAAAATGCCTTTGCCACGAGCTGTCTTTACGAGGATTGCAGTTTGCAAGACAGATGGCTTTAGATATTGATTACAAAGGTGTACGGGTAGAAGCCGCATACAGACTGGATCTGGTAATTGAAGGCAGCCTGATTCTGGAGCTAAAAGCGGTAGACAAAATAATGCCTGTACACCATGCACAAATGCTGACTTATCTGAGACTGTCAGGGATAAGGACTGGATTACTGATCAACTTTATGGTGCCGGTTTTAAAAGATGGCATTAAGCGATTTTCTCTGTGATCCTCTGCTGTGCTCTGGCTCTCGGTGTTGAGAGACTTTAATTTTGTGTTGAGAGGTTTTAATTATGTTACTGATGATCGACAACTACGATTCATTTACTTACAACCTGGTGCAGTATTTTGCTGAGCTGGGTGAGGATGTGCGTACTTATCGCAATGATGAGATTACGCTGGAGCAGATAGAAGAACTGCAACCGGATCATATTTGTATCTCACCTGGCCCCTGCACACCGGCCGAAGCCGGGATTTCGATTCCTGTCATTCATCGCTTTGCCGGACAGATCCCGATTCTGGGTGTCTGTCTGGGGCATCAAAGTATAGGTGCGGCTTTTGGCGGCAATATCATCCGTGCCAAGCAAGTCATGCATGGCAAGACTTCGGTGATTGCCCATACCGGCGTTGGTGTGTTCAAAGATTTACCCAGCCCTTACACCATTATTCGCTATCACTCGCTCGCGATAGAGCGCGCGTCTTTGCCGGACTGTCTGGAAGTGACGGCCTGGACCGATGACGGAGAAATCATGGCGGTCAGACACAAGGAATTTAATTTGCAGGGTGTGCAGTTTCATCCTGAATCCATCTTGTCTGAACATGGCCACGCCTTGCTGAAAAACTTTTTGACTGGAACTGCATCATGACCATCACCCAACAGGAAGCACTGACACGCCTGATCGAACACCGTGAAATTTTTCACGATGAAATGCTGTACTTATTCCGCAAGCTGATGGGTGGCGAACTGTCGCCGGTGATGATCACTGCGCTGACCATGGGGCTGCGCGTGAAAAAAGAAAGCATAGGCGAGATCACTGCCGCAGCGCAGGTGATGCGCGAGTTTTCGACCAAGGTGCCACTCGCGAATACCCAGAATATGATTGATATCGTCGGCACCGGCGGTGATGGCGCACATACCTTTAATATCTCAACCGCTTCCATGTTCGTGACCGCAGCGGCTGGCGCACGGGTCGCCAAACATGGCGGACGCAGCGTGTCCTCTTCCTCCGGCAGCGCCGATGTACTGGAATCACTGGGCGCGAACATCAATCTGACGCCGGAACAAATCGCTCAGTCGATTGCACAGACTGGCATAGGTTTTATGTTTGCGCCTAACCACCATGGCGCCATGAAGCATGCAGCGCCGGTACGCAAAGAACTGGGCGTGCGCACTATTTTCAATATCCTCGGGCCGCTGACCAATCCGGCCGGTGCCCCGAATATACTGATGGGCGTGTTCCACCCGGATCTGGTCGGGATACAGGTACGTGTGCTGCAGCGTCTTGGCGCGCAGCATGCGCTGGTAGTGTGGGGGCGTGACAATATGGATGAAGTCTCGCTGGGTGCGCCGACCATGGTGGGCGAACTGATCAATGGGGAAATCCGCGAATACGATATACATCCGGAAGACTTTGGTCTGCAGATGGTCTCTAACCGCAATCTGAAAGTCGATGGCGCTGCGGAGTCACGTGAAAAAATCATGGAAGTCATGCACAACGTCGATGGCCCGGCGCGCGATATCGTGGCACTCAATGCCGGTACCGCCTTATACGGCGCGGGCTTGGCGGACTCGATTGCTGATGGCGTCAAAAAAGCACAGCAAGCCATTGCCTCCGGTGCCGCACGCGCCAAGCTCGATCAGTTTGTGCAAGTCACCCAACAACTCGGACAATAATTATGTCAGATATTCTTCGTCAAATACTGGACGTCAAACAGGATGAAGTGGCCGCAGCACGCCGCTATCAATCGCTGATCAGCCTGCGTGATGAGGTGGAATCCGATGCCGAAAGCCGCGCAGCGATTCGCGGCTTCGAGCGCGCCATGCGCCAGAAAATCGCAGCCGGTCATGCTGCCGTGATTGCAGAAATCAAAAAAGCTTCCCCGTCAAAAGGGGTATTGCGTGCAGATTTTGAACCTGCCGCGATTGCGCAATGCTATGCGCATCACGGTGCGGCTTGCCTGTCTGTGCTGACCGATGAAAAGTTTTTCCAGGGTGCCCCCGCCTACCTGCAACAAGCACGCGCAGCGTGTGCGATTCCGGCTCTGCGCAAGGATTTCATTATCGATCACTATCAGGTGTATCAGGCGCGACAATGGGGTGCCGATTGTATTTTGCTGATCGTGGCCGCGCTGGATCATGGTCTGATGGCGGATCTGGAAGCCTGCGCGCTGGAGCTGGGCATGGATGTGCTGGTTGAAGTGCATGACCGCGCTGAACTGGATATCGCACTGACACTCAAGACGCCGCTGCTCGGCATTAATAACCGCAACCTGCGCACTTTCGATGTCACGCTCGACACCACGCTGGGGCTGCTGCCTGCGATTACCCCGGATAAGCTGGTAGTGACCGAGTCCGGCATACTGAATCGTGATGATGTGACCCGCATGCGTGCTGCTGAGGTACATAGCTTCCTGGTCGGCGAGGCATTTATGCGTGCCGCTGAACCCGGTGCGGAATTGGAAAAACTGTTTTTCTGAGAGATGCGCTGAGCGATCAGGAAGGGCATCAGAAGAAAAGTCTGATATTAAAGTCTGAGATTCTGTGCGGCTCACAGCCTGTTTTTGGCTCAAGACCCGCACCAATACTGGGACATCTAATAAAAAAACCGTCTTCAGCAAACACTGAAGACGGTTTTTTTTACTCAGTTTCCTGAGGCAGAATACGCTGCTTAACGTTTACCAGGCTTACGATATGTAGGACGCGCGGTCACCAGCGCAGCTGCTTTGTCGGCCAGCCGGAATTGCTGAGCCGGTACATCGTCGGCCTGCAATTTCGCTTTCACCACCAACAATTCATCACGCCGGAACGCATGGATTTCTACCGTTTCACCGATACGATAGCGGCCCACTGCGCTGCTCAGACCATCTGCCGCATCCGCTGCGGTGACACGCAAACCATTGATCGCGATCAGCACATCATGCGCAGACAAACCAGCCTGATGCGCGGCACGTCCTTCAAAGGCATTGGCAAGTTTGCAGTCGTTGCCATCGCGTGCCACTTTGACGCCGAGGCTGGCTTTCTGACTCGCGACACCGCCATCAACAACAACGCCGAAGTCCGCATACAAGCTGCTCAGTGGTACATCTTCGGTACCGAACACATGCTTATCCAGGAAGAGACGGACATCAACACCGGTCGTCTTTTCGATGATGGCTGCAATTTCCTGCTCACCCAGGCCACGCTGTTCACCGGATGGCATACGCGCATAAAAGTCTCGGCCAAATTGCTGCCACAAGGCGCGCATCACATCATCCAGCGACTTTTTGCCAGCCGTCTGCTGACGTATGCTCAGGTCCAGCCCGAGCGCCACCAGCGAACCCTTGGTGTAATAGCTGACGATCGCGTTCGGTGAATTTTCATCCTGGCGGTAGTACTTAGTCCAGGCATCAAAGCTGGATTCGGCCACGCTTTGCTTCAGGCGTCCGCTGCCACGCAACACCATATTCACGGTTTTTGCCAGCAGCTTCAGATAGGCGGCTTCATCGATCACGCCGGCACGCACCAGCATCAGATCATCGTAATAGCTGGTGAAGCCTTCAAACAGCCACAACAGACTGGTGTAGTTTTCCTGGCTCAGGTCATAGCTGGCGAAGACCGCAGGTTTAATGCGTTTGACATTCCAGGTATGGAAATACTCATGGCTGCACAGGCCCAGAAAGCCCTTGTAGCCCTCGCTCATTTCACTCTGATGTTTGAGCGGGATATCGTTGCGGTTACAGATCAATGCAGTTGAGGCACGATGCTCGAGTCCACCATAGCCTTCGCCGACTACCATGGTCATGAACACATAGCGATCCATCGGTGCTTTTTTCGTGCGTGGCTCGAACAGCGCAATCTGGCTCTCGCAGATTTTCTTCACATCGGACACCATGCGGTCCATGTCCATATTCGGCACCTTACCCGTCACCACAAAGTCATGCGGCACGCCACAAGCTTCGAAACTGGCGAGAGCGAAGTCGCCCATCTCAACCGGATGATCGATCAGCTCATCGTAATCACGCGCGACATAAGTACCAAAGCCATAGCGTTTGGCTTTCAGCTCAGGCAATGAAGTCGCGACACGCCAGCTCTTGCAGGCAGGATCTGCCGCGCGCTGGATATCGACCACATGCTGGCTATTTTCCTGACCATGCACGGCCAGGAAAACGCTGGTGCCATTGAAGAATGCGTGACTCTGATCTAAATGCGCGGCGCGCACCGACAAGTCCCAGGCATAAACTTCGTAGCTGATGCTCAGTGCGCCTTTGCAAGGGGCCGCCTGCCAGCTATGTTTATTCAGTTTTTTCAGGCCGATTTTTTTGCCTGCCGCGCTGGCCTTGATCTGCACGATATTGCGCGCAAACTCACGCACCATATAACTGCCTGGTATCCAGACTGGCAGACTCACTATCTGTCCGTCTGCGGCGGGCTGAGCGATCTCCAGTGTCACCTGAAACAAGTGACCGGCCAAGTCTTTAGGAATAATACTGTAATGAATACCGGCAGTTGTCTGCCGTGCAGCGCGTCCCTGTACTGTCGTCGTTTTTGCCATGCTCAACGATCTTTCTGAAATGAAGTGAAATCAAATTAAATAATAGCGGACTGAAACCTGCCCCTGTCAGACATGGCGTTAAAGACAGGCACTGCTGAGTGTGAGCCTGTACATCGCCGGGGGATATGCGTCAGTCCTGAATAAAACAAAACCAGAGCAGACTCTGGTTTTGGCGTTCAGCTACGTACGTTGGCGGCGATAAAAGTGAATATCTGCGCACCCACGACGACGCGAGTCAGTTGCAAACGCAGATCGATAAACCAGGCTGGTACCGCATAACTCTGATACAGTTTTTTATCGATTTTATAGGCCGCAATGAAGCCGACTACCTGCACCACAAAACCGAACAGCATATTACTCAGAGAACACCAGGCAATCAGCGTGGGGATGACGCCCCAGATCATTGCCCGCCGGGTTTCTTCGTCGTCCTTACCCTGGGCCATCAGCGTAACGCCCCAATGCAAACCACCCAGGAAAGACAAAATCACGATGCCATAGGCCAGCTGCGCTTTGATGAAATACCCCAGCCAGTCCGGATGCACGATCCAGCACAGTACCGTCAGCAAAATAAACGGAATCAGGCCAGCAAAGCCCAGTCGTATTACCAGTTTTTGATTGAGATTATTCATAAAATTTAGCCGTACGCCACCAAGTCTCGCGATGAAGCTGGTCAGCATAGCAATATTTTGAAAATACTGCTTACGAGCAACTTCGTCGCATGAAAATTTTCCTATCAAATTCAGGAAAACGATATTCTAAGAGGAAATACTCAAGTTAGATATACATCTATAGTTGGAACAGCACTGACACTGTGCAGAAAGTCACAGTTTTGCAGAAAAAAGCGTGAAAATCGGGCGTATAGCGCTCAGATATCCCCATTGCGGCGCAAATGATGCCAGTCATCGGGCGTGTCGATATCCTGGCAAATCCCGGCATCATCCAATGCCAGCCGATGTACCAGCGCCGAATTCAACAGACCCCGCGCACCCTGATCACCCTGCAATTGCAGTAATTCAGGCAGACAGGAGGCAGCAAATGCCACCGGATTTCCGCGCTGCCCCTGGTATTCGGGCACCACGATCTGATGCCCGGCTAAGGCGGCGCGCCGGATAGCTTGGAAACTCCCGGCTTTAACACAGGGCATATCGGCCAATGCCACCAGCCAGCCAGCACTGTGCTGAGTCTGCAGCAAGGCAGCACGCAGGCTATGGGCCATGCCAAGATCGGCTTGTTCAGTCAACACAATTGCACAACCGGCATCCGCCAGTTGCCGCTGCAATTCCTGCTGATCAGGTCGCAAGACAGCGATAGTTAGTGGAAAAGCCTGTAACAGGCGTGTGGCACAAGCCACAGCAACCGAGCTGTACTCTCCCCAGGGCATCAGCAATTTGGATTGCTGCCCACCCGGGTCAAAACGACGTCCGCGCCCGGCTGCCAGCAAGATGCCAGTCCAGGCTGCGGACTCAGCCATTAGTTGGCCTTGCCACCGGCAATGCTGGCGAACTTTTCTTCCAGGCCTTTGGCGTTGACCGCGCCCGGAATGCGGGTGCCATCGCTAAAGAAAATCGCCGGGGTTCCAGTCACACGCAGTTTCTGCCCCAGTGCCAATACTTTGTCATGGGGAGTGATGCAATTCGCCGGTGCGGTCGATGCGGTTTTACCACTGATCATCCAGTCATCCCAGGCTTTATTGCGGTCAGAAGCGCACCAGATGTTTTTGGATTTGGCGGTGGAATCATCCGACAGGATGTTATACATGAAGGTATAAACCGTAATATTGTCCATACCTGCCAGGGTTTTACGGAATTGTTTGCAGTAACCGCAATTCGGATCTTCAAACACGGCGATGACGCGCTTGCCATCGCCTTTCACCATCTTCAGTGCCAGCTCCAGCGGCAGATCGGAGAATTTAATCTTACTCAGCTCTTCGGTTCTGGCGCGTGTGTAATTGGTGCCTGACTTGGCATCGATCACATTGCCGACGAATAGAAACTGCGCTTTTTCATCGGTATAAATCACGTCGCTGCCAACCCGGACTTCAAACAGCCCGGAATAAGGAGTCTTAGTCACGGAATCGACTTTCACACCCTCGCCCAGACGCGGCTCAACCAATTTTTTAACGGCGGTTTCCTGCGGCGTCTGCGCCGCTACCTGCATAGAGACCAGACCGGATAACAGACTTACTGCGGCGATTGCCACGAACTTCAGCTTCATTACTTTTTTCCTTCGGCCATCGCCATGAAGCGTGAGGCTTAGCGCCCCATCGCATGAGAAATTAATTTGTTCTTTATGAGTGGCAAACGGTCCAGTAAGTTCATTCCCAGATTCCGCACCAGGCGCGCTGGCCCCAGATCCGAGCCAAACAAACGCGACAAACCATCGGTCGTCACCTGCATTAATAAGACATCCTGTTTCCGCGCACGGCGGTAGGCTTCTAATAAACGCGCATCACCACAATCGCGGAATTCATCACGCTGTTTCACCAGACGCAGCAAATCGGCCACATCACCAAAGCCCAGATTCATACCATGTCCAGCCAGCGGATGCACCACATGTGCGGCATCGCCAATCAGCGCAACCCGCTCAGCGATCAGGCTGTGCGGACGCATCAGGCGCAAAGGAAAGGCTTTGATATCCTCAGGCAGCACAGGCGTCAAATGCCCATGCGTCTCCAGACAGTAATGTTCGAGCGCAGACACCAGACCGGATAAAGGCTCGCGCACCAGGCGGTCAGCCAAGGCATCCGGCGCAGACCAAACCAGCGACACGCGCTGCCCGGGCAGCGGCAGCAGCGCAATAATACCCTGATCTTCAATAAACCATTGATGTGCCACCCCGTGATGCGGCTTGCTGCATTCGAAATTCGTGACGACACCCTTTTGTCCGTAGGAGCGATAGTCCATGCCGATATCACATTGTCCACGCACCCAGGACTGCGCACCGTCAGCACCAATGATCAGCTTCGTTTCAATGACATCGCCATCCGCCAGCGTCAGCCTGGCCGCCTGCGCATCCACATGCAATTGCTGCGCCTGGCCCACATGCAGCTGCAGGTTTTGCGCAAAGCGCAGTGCGCTATCGAGCGCGAGATTCAGATTGCGGTTCTCCACGATCCAGGCTAACTCCTGGGTGCGCGCACTATAGGCATCAAAACCCAGCTGGCCATCGCGCTGTTCCGCACCATCCTTGACCTGCATGCCTGTCACCGCAGCCACCCGGCTATGATCGAGCGCACCCCAGACTTTTAACTGATCCAATAAATCATAGGCCACGTGGTTCAGTGCGAACACGCGCACATCCCAATCGGCCGACGCCACAGCCGGTGCCGCCGACTCACACAAGACCCGAACCGTCAAACCCGCTTGCGCCAGCCCCAGTGCCGCCGCCTTCCCTACCGCGCCATTACCAACGATGCAAATATCACAATGATGTACCTGAGCCATAGCGTGACCTTTTCTTTTGTCTTCAACAAGTCAGCCATTATACGGCAGCGCTCCCGCCCCTTCCGATGCGCCAGATCAAGAACAATTGGCGCAGAAAACAAGTATTTTCACCCTCCCCCCCTTGCCAAAGCGGGCTTCGATCTCTATAATTCTTGTTTCTTGGCCTGGTAGCTCAGTCGGTAGAGCAGAGGATTGAAAATCCTTGTGTCGGTGGTTCGATTCCGCCCCGGGCCACCAAGATATAAGCCGCTTAACGGAACAATCTGTTAAGTGGCTTTTCTCTTTGCATCTACGCATAAATAGCCTTGCCATTCCGTTACGGGGCCACAAAGAACTAAGACTACACACACCTGTGTAGGCTCATAAAAAACAAAATCGCCCGACACCACTAAATGATGTCAAGCGATTCAAACGCAATTAATTTCAAATGCCTTTATTCGTGAGAGAGAGCTTTGATAATTTGCTGAACGGAACTTTTCACCGAAAATTCTCGGTCAAAAAGATTAATGCAACGGCTCGATAAATTTGGGTCTGAGTGAATTTGCTCAAGCAAGGTATTCGCCAATTCAAGCAAATCATTGACTTGATTACTTTCACAAACCTGGCCAACCTTTTCATTGAGAATCAGTGTAGACAGATCATTCCCCGCATTGACGTTCGCCAAAACAGGAAGCCCGCTCTGCATATAAGTCAAAAATTTACCCGGAATATTATGTGATTTATGTCTCGGATCTAATGCAACAATGCCTACACTGCATTGGGCATATAAATCCGGAATCTGATCGGGATCGATTTCGTCAAAAAACAATACGTTTGAAAGGCTTCGTTCTTGGGCATAGGTTTTTAATCGCTGTACTTCACTCCCCCTGCCAACAAGCACAAACCCCACATCTGGCCGGACAAGCATTTTCTCTGCCAGTTGCAGAACGATATCCATCCCCTGCGCTACGCCCATGTTTCCCGCATAGACAAACACCTTACGTCCAGCGAGAGATGTTTCATTGAGACGAATAACACACTTATCTGCTGCAGGCTTGCCTAGCCAATTCTGCAACACCTCGAGTTTGCCATCACTCTTTTTCAACCAACTATCGAAATAGGAACGGTTTCCGGGAGTCTGCACTCCAATGACATCAGCTACTGAGTACTGGTACTGCGCGATAGAATTGAAAAATTGATAGGGTAAACCACGTCCCATCAGGCCCATGTCTACAGCCCATTCTGGGAAAATATCACGAATGATAAGGTAGCCTTTACAACTACTTCTTTTTTTCAAACTGTTCGCAAGAGGACCGTGAAAAATAGATGGGGCATACCAGACTACCCCATCCCATTTTTGAGCAGCAAGAGGACTCTTGCTAAGATTTCTGCGCATCGCATACGGCATGAGAAACTCCCCAATGGTACGACTGACATAATTAATGTCTTTCGTTTTGGGGGCTTTCAGACGCACTACCTGAACTCCATCAATTCTCTCGATTACCCAAGAATCATCGATATCGGCAGCCGGCAACAATACGGTGAGCTCATGTCCTTGACGTACAAACTCTCTTGACAGATCTCGGAGTTGTACCGCTCCGGAGTTTCGCAATGGAGGAAAAGTATCTGCGATTAAAACAATGCGCATAAATCCTCTACCTATTAATACTGTTTCCAGACAACCCGTTTTACGTAGTCTGTATAGCTATGGATGATACGAACGACCTTATCGCTCACATTTGGCATGCTATAGTCAGCCACCAAACGCAAAGTACGCTCCTTACCCTGAGTCTGAGTTTGCAAAATTGCTAAACCCTGTCGAACTCGCTCAAGCTCCAATCCAACCATCATTACAGCAGCTTCTTCCATTCCCTCTGGACGCTCGTGCGCTTCTCTCAGATTCAACGCAGGGAAATTTAAAATTGAAGACTCTTCATTGATGGTGCCACTATCAGACAATACGGCCTTAGCATGCATTTGCAAGTTCACATAGTCATGGAAACCAAGCGGCTTCAAGAGGCGCACATTTGGATGGAACGTCGATCCTGTCGCATCCACTCGTTTTTGAGTACGCGGATGCGTGGACACTACGACGGGAAGCTTATAATCTTCAGCGACGCCATTTAGTACTTGCACCAGTTTAGAAAAACTCCGGTCTGACTCAATGTTTTCTTCACGATGAGCACTCACGACAAAATACTGAGTCTCCGTCAATCCTAAGCGCTTCAACGCATCAGACGCCTGAATTTGTGGCATGTAATGATTTAACACCTCATACATCGGGCTACCTGTCTTAATGACTTGATCTGGTGGCAGACCTTCGCGCAGCAGGTAATCGCGTGCAATTGTGCTGTAGGTCAGATTGATGTCCGATGTGTGATCTACAATACGACGATTGGTCTCCTCCGGGACACGCAAATCAAAACAACGATTTCCAGCTTCCATATGGAAAATAGGAACCTTACGTCGTTTTGCCGGGATCACGGAAAGGCAACTATTGGTGTCTCCAAGCACGAGCATGGCATCTGGTTTGACTTCGGCCAATACATGATCTACCGCAGTAATTAAGTTACCTATCGTATTTGCTGCCCCAGTACTTCCCTCTGCGCTGTTCAGAAAGTAATCAGGTTTGCGAACTGAAAGGTCATCGAAAAAAACCTGATTTAATTCGTAATCATAGTTCTGCCCTGTGTGCACCAAGATATGATCGCAATGCTGATCCAGCGCAGCTAACACACGTGAAAGGCGGATAATTTCTGGTCGTGTACCCACGACCGACATGACTTTAAGTTTTTTCATCATCAAACTTTGCTAGCGATCGTGTCAGGATTGGCACGATCAAAAATTTCATTTGCCCAGAGCATGACCACCATTTCATCATCGCCCACGTTGGTAATGTCGTGTGTCCAACCGGGTACTGTCTCCACGACCTGAGGTTTGGCTCCTTCGGTTTCAAGGTGATACACCTCGTCGGTCAGCATGTGCCGGAAACCAAACCTGGCCTTGCCCTTGATGACCAAAAACTTCTCTGTCTTGGTATGGTGATAATGCCCTCCCCGGGTTATGCCAGGGTGCGCGGTAAAAAAGGAAAACTGCCCTGCATCCGGCGTCTTAAGCATTTCTACAAATACGCCACGAGAGTCGCCATAAGCCGGCACATCATAGGCAAACTTGTCCTTGGGCAGATAGCTTACATATGTAGCATACAGAGCTCGCGTCAGACCAGTGCCCACACGCTCGGATATCAGCGTGCTCCTGCAGTTTTTAAAGGCATCAATCTGCTCGGACAGCTCGCCCAAGGTGATGCTGTATTCAGGCACGACTTCCGGGCGCACCACACCCGTCCAGGGTGACGCTAACAAAGTCCAGAAGGCATTGATCACATCATCGACATAAACCAGACGAATACGTGCGTTGACATCGTTGATCTGCACCGGCAGATCATTTGCCTTGTTGTGGCAAAAAGTCGCCACTACAGAATTGTAGTTGGGCTTGCACCATTTGCCAAAAACGCCAGGCAAACGATAGATCGCCACCGGGTTGCCGTGATCTGCAGCTAACTGTTCCACGGCCTGCTCTGCACCCAGCTTGCTGCGGCCATAGAGATTATCCAGCGCGGCCTGAGCTGACGAAGCGAGCAGCAAAGGAGTCGAACGTCCCGCAGCACGCAGACCCTCGCAAATTTGCCGCGTCAAGCCTGCATTGACTGTTTCAAACGCATCGGGTGATGCTGGGCGGTTTTCACCGGCCAAATGAATAATGGCATCGGCCTGCGCCAGAGCTGCCTGTAACATGGCATCGGTATCTCCGCGTGCAAAAGTCAGCACCTCTGTACCGGCCTGTTCGCGCAAGCGTAACACCAGATTTTTGCCAATGAAACCATTGGCACCTGTAACCAATACTTTCAAGGTTTATTCCTCCAGCTCGACGTGTTCACCACGTACAATCGCTTGCATGAAACGAAGCTTCAACAGCAGAGCCTGCATACCAGCCACATCCAGGCGTGTCGTGTTGTGCGAGTTGTAATCGGTAGCTTCAGAAATCCGGACTTCACCCTGCTCGACAAATTTGCCGTAGTTCAGATCGCGCAAATCCGGCGGCACGCGATAATAGCCGCCCAGGTCTTCAGCGGCCGCCATTTCTTCCCGGCTAAGTAAAGCCTCGTAAAGCTTTTCGCCATGGCGGGTGCCGATCACGCGTACAGTGTGCTCTGGTTTCCCCAACAGGTCAGTCAGCGCCTGGGTCAATACCTCGATTGTGGCCGCTGGAGCCTTCTGCACGAAAATCTCACCAGGCTGGCCATGCTCAAAGGCGTATAGCACCAGATCCACAGCGTCGTCCAGCGTCATCATAAAGCGCGTCATGCTCGGATCGGTGATAGTGATAGGCTGCCCCGATCGAATCTGGTCTACAAACAACGGGATCACCGAGCCGCGCGAAGCCATCACATTGCCATAGCGCGTCACATTGATCACGGTGCTGCAGCTCGAACGGGACTTGGCGACAGCCACCTTTTCCATCATCGCTTTGCTGATACCCATTGCGTTGATGGGGTATACGGCCTTATCCGTGCTCAAACACACTACCCGCTTGACGCCGCATTGGATAGCGGCCTCCAGCACATTCTCCGTGCCCATCACATTGGTCTTGACTGCTTCAAGCGGGTGGAATTCGCAGGATGGCACCTGCTTCAGCGCTGCAGCGTGGTAGATATAGTCCACTCCCCGCACAGCATTCATCACTGACTGCGGGTCGCGCACATCGCCAATGTAGAATTTCAGCTTGGGGCTGTTGTACTTCTTGCGCATGTCATCCTGCTTCTTTTCATCGCGGCTCAGGATGCGAATTTCGCGCAAATCAGAATTCAGGAAACGGCGCAGAACGGCATTGCCAAACGAGCCGGTTCCGCCAGTGATCAGTAACACCTTGTCTTGGAATACGTTCATTATTTATCTCTTTAGTGCTTCGTGACAGAGCAGTTTCTTTTGCTCGGGCGTGGGGTAGTTAATCAATACCGCACGATATTTACCTTTGAAAACGAACAGACTGCCTGCGGCAGCTCCTACAACACCCAATCTGGAGACCAGTTCGCCTAAATGATCGAGTGATCCGGCGCCTCCCAAAAAGGTCACAGGCACCTTCAAGGCCTGCTTGAATTGCGCAGCCAGCTCCAGGTCATAACCTTGCATCTGACCATCCCTATCGACCGAATTCACCACGATTTCGCCAGCACCGGCATCTTGCAACTGCTTGGCCAACGCGATTGGATCCAGTTTGTGGCTTACCTTGCCGTTATGGGTGCACACCTCATACCCTTTGGCGAACAATCCGGTACGCTTGCGCACATCCACCACAGCGACGACTGACTGTCGTCCCACTGCTGCTGCCATCTCCGTCAACAACGCAGGATTGGTGATGGCAGCAGCGCTAACCGCCACCTTCTCAACACCCATATCAATAATGCGTGCCGCCTGCGCTGCAGTGGTCACGCCGCCGCCGTAGCAAAGTGGCATGCGACATTCGGCAGCCAGCTTGGCGATCAAAGCAAAGTCGGGCTCTACTTTGTTGACTGTGGCATCAATGTCGAGCACCATCAACTCATCGGATTCTTTCTCGTTAAAAATCCTGACAGCATTGATGGGATCACCCACATATTTCGGGTCCTTGAAGCCCTGGGTCTTAACCAAGCCCCCTTGGTGCACCAGCAAACAAGGAATAATTCTAGGACGCAACATTTTGTTATAACTCCACAAAATTTTTCAAGAGTTGTTCACCCCAATGATGGCTTTTTTCAGGGTGGCACTGCACACCATGAATATGCCCGCGTGACACAACCGCATCAAAGTCCAGACCGTAGCTCGCAGTGGCCGCCACGTCCTGCTTGTCTTCTGCGTCAAAATAGTAAGAGTGCAGGAAATAGAATTGTGGGTTCTCTTCAAACCCCTTTGAGAACAGCTTGCTATGTGCACTCGGCTGCAGCTCGTTCCAACCCATGTGCGGCATCGGCAAATTGGCACTTTGGGGCTGGTTTGCAAAAGCGCGCACCCGCCCTGGCACCCAGTTCAAACCAGGCAACTCCCCTTCGTCCGAGCCTTGTGCCAACATCTGCATACCCACACAAATGCCCACCACCGGCACTTGCGCCCCCAAGACTAATTCTTCGAGTTTGGGACGCATGCCTGAATTATTGAGCCGCTCCATGGCATGGTCAAAATGCCCGACACCAGGCAATACCAGTCGTACAGCATCAGACAAACCATCCGGAGTGTCAGCCCGCCGGGCATCAACACCAAGACGCTTGAACAGATTCAGAAAAGCCTGGATGTTGCCCACACCGTAATCAACGATGCAAATCATCGGAAATACCTCTTTTCCAATCCCAGCTTGCGCATGAAATTAGCACCCATTCCAATCAAATCGCGCTTGTTTTTGTAATCGCGGAAAGTCTTTTTAGGCATCTCAAACAACTGCTGCAACTCATCCACCGTCAAACCCAACTTGTGGGCCACATACTCGAACTCTTGCTTCAGGAAATGCTCATCCATTTCCGGACGGGAGATACGATCCATTGCTTCGTCACGCGTCATTTGTCCCGTCATGATCAGGCTGGAGAAATGAGCGCGCCGCTTTTCATAACCAAAGCGCCGTGGCAACCAATAATCCTCGTAAAAGCGAGTGAAGCGCGACTCATGATGCTTGTGCTGGAAGCGCTGCCAACCGAAACGTTTTTCCAGCTCATCCTCAGCATCCTTCTTAACGTAAGGTACCAGGTTCAGCGGGTGATACACTTTCATTCCTAATACTTTCTGGTACCACAGCTTGTAGACCAGGATGTCCACCAGAGGGAATTCATCATTCGGCTTGCCGTCGCCCCCCTGCTTCCAGATATCGCCAAACAAGGTCTTGTCAATCCCCAGGTAGCCCCCCCATTCTTCTGGCTCACGGCAGCATTCGGTCGAGAAATTGGAGCCAGTGATGATGTGCTTGATCTTGTACTTGCGTGCGAACCTATACAAGCCAGAGAAGAAAGCAGCATCCTGTACCAGATCCTGGTCAGGAATGCCTGCGCGCATGAAGGCTACCTGCATCCGCTTGACAGACTCCCAGTTCACCACGTCAGTGTAGAGATCCAGCCCCAGGCCATCGACTAATTTCTCGATATTGCCTACCGCCTGATCGGTATTCCATCCTGCATCCACATGGAACAGCAACGGGCGCAGGCCCATCTTTTCTTTGGCTACATAGGCGACGTAAGAACTATCAAGTCCGCCACTCAGGCCAATGATGCAGTCGAAGTCCTTGCCTTTGCCAGCCAGGCGGATCGCATCTGCCATTTGTTCCAGTTGACGTCCGCCAGTTACACCTGTATCCCAATTTGGCTTGATCATGCCATCATAGTTATTACAGTAGTCGCAACATCCTTGATCGTCAAAACCGATATTAGGATCGGTTGTATCCATGATGCAGCGACTGCATATTTGGTATTGACGGTCAGTTATTTTCGCTAAGCCCATATCAGAGAATCCCGATGAATTTTTTATTAAATGGAACGGCAAACGCGCTTATAAATATCATGTAAGCGGGAAGCATTGCGCGTTGGCTCAAAGTTATCGATTGCAAGCTTTTGGGCTTGGCTTCCCATGCGCTTGACTTCCTCCCGATCGGTCTCGAAATGCTTGATTGCTAAAGACAACGCCACAGGGTCTCGGGCGGGAATGGCTAGGCCGGTCTCGTTATGGATCAAGGTATCGGCCAACGGCTTGCTAACACAAACGATACTAGGAACTGCAGAGAAAGCGGCTTCGAAGACCGGGCGTCCAGGTGCATCAAAGTGGGACGGAAATGTAATGACATCCAGGCGTTCATAGACGCATTGGATATCGCCTGTCGCGCCAAGCAGGTGGAAAGAGTTCTCCAACCCATATTGCTTGATGCGTCGTTCCAGCTCCTCCACTACATCCTGTACAAGGCCAGCTTTGCTAAGCACCCAACCTTTAAGACCTTTGTCAACGCGCGTGTGACCACCGACAATCACAAACTCAACGTCGGCGCCCTGCTCTTTCAGTAACTTCGCGGCCTCGACGAGCTCAAGTATTCCCTTCGAAACCTGGACATTGCCGACGAAACCGACCTTCAGGGAGCCATGTCGAAGCTTTTCCAGCTTGGCCAACATGACTGGATCTGGATTAGATGCTCTTTTCGGTGTAAAAGAGTTTTGGATAACATCTACTTCCAATTCGGCGGGCATCGTGGCTCGCGTAGTCTCATTGATCGCGATCACAGCACTGGCCGAACTCTTAAGCTTTCCATAAATCCAACGTGAACGCCAGGACTGCAAATTTGCCCATTGCGGAGAACGAACATGAACCACCATGGGAACCTTGAATAGTCGCTTGGCAAACAAACCAGGAATAATTTCTGTTACCTCATTAACGTGGATGAGGTCGATCTTCCCTTGCCATTTCCGATGCGCCTTTCGAATTGCGAACAGTGTGTATGGCAGGTGAAAAAGCTCCCTTAGTAAGACCAGCCATCGCACCCCGCGGTAGTGGCTGTAATGCGTATTGTCGAAGCGAGTCAAGCCACGCGTAGCGATCAGCTCCTCCGCTACCTGACCATAAAAATCGAGCGCCGTTCCGTTCGCTACCACGAAGTACGGCTTTACCCCATCGTTTCTCAATGCACGCACAGCCTCGAATAAGCTGCGTGAGGCCCCGCCAAAGGGACCAACACCGTCGATATACAAAACCCTCATATCAGTCCACGCTCTTCATTCGTTCAAGTTTGACACCAGGACGATATTGCAGAATATCCGTGTGACCAGGGGTACGCACCAGCGTAGAGTCTTCGAGTACATAAGTATCACCGGTGTGTGGGCATTTCCACTCGCCTTCGCCAGTCAATGGCAATGGAATTTTCTCACCGTAAGCACTTGCCCATCCAATTTGACGCGCGGGGGAACCGAGCATCATAGCCCAATCCTTGCAGTCTTTCGTGAGCGTGGAGCCTGCAGCAAGGAACGCCCCCATACCAATCGTCACGCCAGGTACAACTGTGGAATTAGCACCTAGCGTCACCCCTGTCTTCACAATCGTTTTAACAAAGCTTTCGCGCCGATTGACCGCCGCACGCGGAAAGGAAATGTGTGTGAACACCATGAATGGCGCGCAGAAGACGAAGTCGCCCAATTCGACATGGGAAAATACTGAAACAGAGTTGCCCAGTCTGCATCCGTTACCAACTACGGCATTGTTACCGACATAGACGTTTTGTCCGAGATTGCAGTTTTCGCCAACAACTGCATGAGATTCCACATGGGAAAAGTGCCAAACAGACGTAAAGTCACCAAGCCGTGCACCAGCATCTACGACAGCTGAAGGATGAATGTAGATTTTAGACATTATAGAGACAGATTATATTGATAATAGATTTTGTCAGGCTAGAGAGTTTTCCGCTAGTTCCATATGAAAATCACCTAGATCGGCGCCGAGTTTGCAACTCCGCCAGATTGGCAGGAGCTCCTAGTAATTCAAGCACGCCAAGAACGAAAACAAAGTAAAGATACCTAGGCGCAAAAATCGGCGTAACGCAAAAAAACACCAGAAATATCACGGCAACAAAAAGCAAGTCAGAGTTGATGGATATTTTTCTTTTTAAAAAAAGTATCAAAAAAATCATAAATGTTACAGCGCAATGCCCTGCTACAAATAAATCGTTATACAGCTCCGCAGGATTTAATATTTTATCAACCTTAAACCCCATCCCAAACAATAAGTGAAAGGCTTTGAGCGGGAATATCAAAAAATAAAAACCACTATTCTGTATTTCTAGAACACGCTCAAATAACCCACTACCACCGTCCTCATAATTCTCATTCGATAACTGCACGTATAACAGTATTGGCTCAATGATGGGCTGGACTGCAAGATACACGACCGAAATTACTACTAGCATCGCAAGTAACAACTTTACTCTGCTAGAAATCATGTGACGCCACCTGATAATTAGCATCAACACCATGTAAAAAATCCCAAGTTGCCATCTCACCAACAAGCAAAAGCAAAATGCAATCAAGGCAAAAAAAAGGGATTTCCTCAAATACGCGTTCAAAGCCAAGGCCAAAAACGGGAACAGAAAAATTTCCTTGTTTACTGCAAGAAGACTCGATACTGTGAGCGGACTAAGCAGTAAAAATATTCCGAGGTGTAATGAATTAAGCTTTAACTTCCTCGCAATTTCGATAACTGACACGGCAAAGACGCACACATTGAAAAGTAATATTAAATAGTTATTCCCTTGAAAAACATTTAATACCAGCAGCGGCCCTAGATAGTTTCCATCTACCCTAATTATCGCCCCGTTATCATCCTCGCCGCGGAAGGTCTTAATATAAGTGTTTGAATCTGCAAAGAACTGGAGTGGCGGAAACGTCTCCTCCAGCTGAGCATTTCCAACCAAATATAAAAAGACCAAACCTAGCATGCAAAACGCAAGCAGTAGCACAGCCAATGAAAAATTGCTTTTTTTTATTTTAAAAAAAATATTCAATTTATCCATCAGGAAAGCCCTTGACTGATAAGAAAATTATCAAAATTTTTCTTCCAATTTCCGACCCAGATATGTTCGACATCAAATCTTTCTTCGCGGATGCCAACGTCCAGATACGTTAACTTCTGCAACAATGCATCAACTGAATCAAACGTCTCAAAGGGATGGCTTGGGTATCCGAAGCGGGATTTTGGTGTATCCCAGATCAATATTCTCTCCACAATCCCAACAGCTTCGAACAGACCGGTAGATACCTCGCTCACCACGGTATGGGCAGTCTTGAGTGACTGATAAATATCAGCATTTGTATCAATCTGGAATCCAGCACTCTCCGTCTTACTCATCTGCAATGCGCGAGTTCTCTCAAGCGGGTGCGGACGGAGCACAACCTTCAGGTTCATCGCCTCGGCATGGCTTCGCAAGCTGCGTGCCAAATCTAGGTATAAATTAAATTCAATTCCATCACTCAAAATCAACAAATCTGTCTGAGCTTCTTTTTGAACCCCAAGCCCATCAATTCGTGCACTTCGATGTGGGTTGCCGACGGCCCACTTTTGGACAGGAGCATTGATTTGATCATTCCACCACTTTCCATAACCCAAAAAATGATCGGGGAGAGTACGTTTGTAGATGGCACTATTTTGAATAGCAGGTGCGAAGTTATATGCATCATGGCCTGACGAAACGGCCCCATGCTGGTACTCCGCGGTACAAATATCCAAAGACTTAGCTGCTGCAATCAGACTCGCGGCCGGACCATAACATCCTGCCCCCACCATCAGCAGTTTCGGACGAACGCGTTCCAACAACCTAGTATAGGCACCATACTGCCACGGCATAGATGCAGCCTTACGTGCGAGCGTACTGGTCAATGCCTTTCGGCGCTCTGCATCCAGCTCCCAACCCATATGTATTTGTGCACGATCACTGATAAGTTGTACCAGATCTTTCGCTTGCTTGTAATGAACGGCTTGGACACCCATTTTTCCTCGAACAGCGTTCATAGCCTGCCATGGCGCATGCATGATCATGCGACCGTGATGCCGTGGAAATGGCCAACGCCATTCGAAATGATCAGCCAGCACCAGCGTATCTGCCGGTCTAGCCGCTACAAAATGGTCAGTCAGGCGATTGAACCACCTCCCCCCCACCATCTGATCGGCAACGCCTTCGGCCGTGATACAGATGTTAGCGCGCCCGCCTTTGCTGGCCAACTGTCGTGAATTGTTGAGAAGCGAACGCAGCATAGTGCTCGCAGAGCGTGTCATCGACTTCGGAGCGTTCGAAGTGCCAGTTAGACGTACGCCGTAGAGTAAGTCAGACATCATCATGCGAAACACCATTACTCGAATTTGCGGCCAAAGTGGCAAACCAGTTGCACTACAACAAAACTCCAATAATGCCGAGTCGTCCTCAATAACCAAAAGGTCGCTCAGGGCGAGGCTCCGTACAGAGTGCGTAGTCATGCGTTTCCTCGCTTAACGCGAATGAAGTGCGCAGGAACGCCACCCCAAATTTCTGATGAAGGTATTGATCTCGTTACTACAGAGTTAGCACCGATCACTGCATTATCACCAACTGTCACTCCTGGACCAATGTAGGTGTTGGCACCAATCCAAACGCCATCGCCTATCAATACTGAACCGGCCAAACTTGGGCCAGGGCCTTTCCTGAAATCAGCATCCGCTTGTACTGTGGAAGTGTAGACCCGGACATTATGCGAGATACTGCATTTCGCGCCGATGCGAATGGTCTCGCCAGAAGTCGCCTGCAAGCTGCAAAGCTCGCCAACATAACTTCCCTCTCCCAGTTCTATGCGACCAGAACCATAGAATTGGATTCCTGCACCATTGAACCGGAAGCTCGGCGCAATGCAGTACTGCTGCCGATAGCCTCGATATACGATGCCCCAGAAGAACATTCGTAGACGCAAAAGTAAATTGGATAGTAATCGCCACATCATCGTGCTCTCCAAGAGCGGGCCAAGACACGCAGTGCAAGAACCGGACGTTGCCAAGGCATGGGCTTAACGCGCACTGACAATAGCCAAACTGCTAATAGCAGCGTGGCCTGACTTGCGCAATAAGACAATGCAGCGCCCAGCACTCCATAGTTCGCAACAGCGCAAGGCGCCAAAACCGCCGTGATTCCACATGCAGTTAGTGTCGCCACACTGATCCATTCCGTTTTACTGGTAAAGAAAAAGAGGCCAGCCACATTCAAATATGCGCCAGTTAGCGCTCCACCAAGTAAGAACCAGATCGTAAGGTCAATCGCAGCCAAATACTTCGCACCCAACAAAACCCCGCCGCCGACCAACAACATGGCCCAGAGCGCGAGTGCCATCAGCAACCAAGCGGGTACACTCAAATAGCTCAAGGCCACTACTCTCAGACGATCCCGCGCAGTGTTACGAGCCAGCATGCGATACATCTGAGGGGTAAACGCCTTGGTTACTGCGTCAGCGAGTACGTTGATTACTAGCCCAAGTTGCGAGGCTGCGCCATACACTCCGAGCGTTTCGGTGCCCAGTTGCGCCGATACCGCAAAGCGGTCGAGGCTACCCAGCAAGGCTCCTGCCATAGCATGTGGTATAAGCGGCACACCGAATCGCAACAGGGCCGCTGCCGATGCGAAACTTGGCTTACTGCTTCCGACAAGGCGGGACAGCGACAGGACGCTGAAACATGCGATAGCAAGTCCTGCAACTATGGCGCCTCCGATCCGGCCAATGCTACCCCAACCGAACAGCAGCACAGCTGCCAGGGAGAATGCCACACCCAGTAATGCTGAAACTACCTGCAGCGCGGCAGCAGGGAAAGCTTGATTGCAGCTTTGCCATACAGCGAAGCGCATTCCCTGCAATGCCATGCAGCCTGCCAAGACAGCAGCCATTCCACATGTTGCAGCGCTCAGATTGATGCCTACTACCGGCCCGAGCAATGCGGCGAGGCCGGTCGCAAGTAACGTCGTGAAAATCACGAGCATCATGGCGGTCCGTGTGTAACCATGGGGGTCGCCTTTGCTGGAATCAAGCCAACGCACGCCAACGGCGCCATGGAGACTCAGACCAGCCATCGCAGTAGCAACCGAAACCACCATAAAGAACGACACAACCTCACCATACTCGGTCGGTGAAAGTGCGCGCGTGAGCACCGGGAGCAACATGAATGGCACACCTGCAGCCATTACGTTAGCGAGGCCATATACCGCTCCAGAACGGAGTAACTGCAACAACATCGAAAAGTGCCCTTCAGCTGCGCATGAAGGCTGCGAGCATTCGCAGACCCTCAGGGCCACTCTTTTCAGGATGAAACTGGCAACCAACCACTGCGCCACGCTGGATTGTAGCGGCTATACTGTGCCCACCATAATTACAATATGAAAGCAGATGGCTCTGGTCATCGGTTTCGACAGCAAACGAGTGAACCAAGTAGACCGAGCTTCCTGGCGCTGTGTCGACAAGCAGGCTGCCTTGCCAGTCAGCGTGTTCCGGGCGATGCAACGCGCTCCAACCGATATGGGGAATCTTAAGCGCTACTCCGTTGGTAGCCATTTGCGGAATCGCCCGCGCACGGCCAGGAATCAGATCAAGCCCCTTATGCTCGCCGAACTCCTCGCTGGTTGTGACCAGCATCTGCATTCCTAAACAGATGCCCAGCAGTGGCCGGTCAGACTCAGCGTAACGCCGGATAGGATCCACAAGTCCACGTTCGCGTAGTTCATGCATGCCATCGGCAAATGCACCAACACCAGGAAGCACCAGGCGCTCGGCACGTTCTATTTCAGAGGGGTCGTGCGACAACACGACCTTGGCTCCACAATGCTCAAAGGCACGAGCTACGCTCAGCAAATTGCCTAGGCCGTAATCAATTAGGGTAACAGTATTGCTCATGGATTTCTTACGTCTAAATTTGCATCACGAGCGGCTGCTCGGATGTCAGCCAGCGTAGCGCGGCCATAATGCAAGATATCGGCCATTGCAATGGCACTAGCGTGGCCATCACGAACAGCATTTGCTATGTCATGAGGCTGCCCCATACCACCACTGGCAATTACCGGCACGGGAACAACAGACGCCACTGCAGCAATCAGGTCAGTATCAAAACCTTCGCGGGTACCTTCGTGGTCCACTGAAGTCAGGAGAATTTCGCCAGCACCGAGTTCTACACCACGCTGCGCCCACTCGACAACGTCGAGCCCCGTGGGTTCGCGACCGTTGTCAGTGAATGCCTCCCACTTACCTGCGGATGTACGCTTGGCTTCGATCGACAGCACCATACACTGTGAGCCGAACTTTCGCGCCACTTCACGGATAAGTTCGGGACGCTTGGTGGCTGCAGTGTTGATGCCGACCTTATCGGCTCCAGCGCGCAGCATTTCGCGCACATCATCCACGGAGCGCAAGCCTCCCGTAACCGTGAGTGGCACAAAAACATCCTGTGCAGTACGGCGTACGATGTCATGCAGGCTGTTGCGTCCGTAAAGGCTGGCGACGACGTCTACGTATAACAGTTCATCTGCCCCATCTTCGTAGTACTTGCGTGCAAAAGCCTGTGGATCACCAATCACACGAAGCCCTTCAAGGTGAATACCTTTGATGAGGTTTTTCCCCTTTACATCGAGGCGTGGAATTAGCCGCGTGGGCATCATACAGCGGACCCCATATCGTCCCATGGCGTACGGCGCAGGCACCACTCACCATCTTTTACCATCCAAAGATGCGGGGAACGGAAACGATCGCACAGCGCCAAAAATTCATCTCGCGACATGCTGATGTAGTCAAGAAATTCCTTTTCGTACCGAGCAGGGTATTCACCTTCGTAACGGCGCATCAGGGCCATGGCCTCTTCTTTGTCGATGTGATGGTTGCGGATCTCCTGTGCCGAATCCATCATCGCACGGCCGACACCAAACTTGATCCAACGGGTGAAGTAGAAGAAACCATCCACTTTATCGTCAAGACTGTTGTACTTAGAATAAGTGCCTTCAGTGCGCAAAGGATTGGCCTCAAAACCGGTATTTTCTACAGCGTAGTAATAAGCCTCTTGCGGCACCCATTTCTTGTAATATCCCAAGTATTTAAAGTCTATGCCCTTACGGTGCAAAACGTCTGGATCCATTGGCAAGTAACTCTTTAGATCAGCCATCGCCACACCCTCATCGAGGTATTCACCAATTGCTTTGCCTCCAAGCAAAACATCGCGAATATCCTTGCCGTGCAGGTAATCCAAAGAGAAACCTTCGCTTTCCGCAGCCTCGGTGCCCTTAGCATAACTGGAAGTCTTGTGAGATATTTTCTCACCGTATTCACCAGGCATCTCACCGTAGAAAATCAGTGGAATGTTGAACTGCGCAGCCATTTTCGCTACGAATGTCTTCTGACCCAAGATAAAAGGTTGGAACGGATGCAGCAGGTTGATCGTGGCGTTACGGGTAAGCAACCGGTGGATCTTGCCATTTGGAGTGAACAGGTAGTTATCGAAACCGCCGACGTGCAGCCACTGTTGGAAGTTCTTCCAGCCGATGTCGGTGTACAAGTGTGGAGACCATGTCACCGTCAGCGGGTTCATGCCGTACTTATACTTCAGTAAGTGAGACTGCATCGCACTGTCTTTACCACCACTGCCACCGACGATACAGTCGTAGCTACCATCGCTCTTGCGATACTTATTGCACAGTTCGATAAGTTCTCTCTCACGCTCATCCCAATCGATCTCGCCATCTTCTTTAAGTATATTGAAACGGCAGGCGTGACAGACACCTTCCTCATCAAAACTTAGGGTAGTTTTCGTCGAACTCTTACCATGCGCATATTCATTGCTCGACATTGGCTGCTGATTTGACATGTTGCACATTTTACAAAATGCAACTTCGCGAGGTAGTCCGTACAGAACATCAAGCTCATTTTCTGACTTGGTAAAACGACTAAGGTCGGTACTAGGGTGCGGGCCAATTTTCATTTGCTTTCCTTAAAAATTCAGTTTTTGTGTAAAAGTTGCAACAACTGACCGGCGAGGCGAAGATCTGCCGGAGTATCAATATCAATAGAACGCTCAGATGGCATCTGGTAAGCGACAGTTCCTGGAGAAATGAAGCTTCGTTGTTCCCTAAGCCACTTGGTGTCTGCGGCATAAATCGCGCCATTCAAGCACCAAGCACCGGGAAGATCCTGACGTCTCAGAGACTGATCAGCCGATGGTTTTGCATATGGAGCAAGGGTACCTTCATCGTTAATCTCGAAAGTCAAGTATGGATGGTCTTCTGAGGGCCGAACACTTACAACTGCTGGTGCACTTTGCATAAGATTCAGACATGCTTCAATGTCAGCAGCAGTCCGCAATGGTGATGTCGGCTGAAGCAGTACAACAACATCAAAATCTGGCAACTGCTCCAAAGCATGATACACAACATCCATGCTTGACGACTCATCTGTTGCTAGCTCCTGTGGTCTTGTAAATGGAACGGTACATCCGAAACGCGCAGCCACTTCTGCAATGGTCGGATCGTCACTAGATAGTACAATAGTGTCAATGCGAGGGCACGCTTTAGCAGCCTCTATAGTCCAGGAGATTAACGGCTTTCCCGCTAAGTCTACGATATTCTTCCCTGGTATGCCTTTTGATCCACCGCGTGCAGGGATTAACGCAAGTACTTTGCGCGTACCAATCATCTGAACACCTCGTGGAAGTCATGATTTGCTCGTTCAAAATCCGACGGTTGACCAATATCGAGCCAGTAGCCATCCACATGATGGGAGCGGGCATAAAGGCCCTTCTCCGTAATCGCATCGAAGAGTGTCGGCATATCGAAAAACTGATCCCGTGGAACCAACTTTAGCGCTGATGGCGACAACACGTACATGCCAGCACTCACCATAAACTGGTGAACGGGTTTCTCAATAACACTGGAAATACGCCCCTCTTTTTCCTGAACTACACCAAAGGGCACCTGCATCTCGTATTTACGTACACCCATCGTTGCATCAGCACGGGTTGCCAGATGATCCTCAATCATCGCAGCATAGTTCGCTTTAGTTAACAAATCTGCATTGGTCACCACAATTGGATGATCGATCTCTGCCGGAAGCAAACTCAATGCACCAGCTGTGCCCATACGCTGTTGCTCACGCAGATAATGCACTTCGATTCCGAATCTGGAACCGTCACCGAAGTGCGCTTCGATTTGTTCTGCTTTATAGTTCACTGCAAGGTAAAAGCGGCGGAAACCTTGTTCGGAGAATGAACGGACGATAGTCTCCAGAATCGGGCGAGAGCCAACGTTCAGCATTGGCTTGGGTGTTTCCCGCGTCAATTCCTTCAGCCGGCTACCCAAGCCGCCAGCCATGATGACCACAGACTCTTCACGGGTAGGCACATTCAGGTAGTCATCAACCGTCTCCAGCCCGACGATGTGCCCATCGCTATCAACGATAGGCAACTGGTGAAAGCCATGAAGCTTCATCAGACCTAAACGCGTCTCCCGATCTTCGTGGTTGCGTACCACCGTCGGCGTCACGTGCATAGCTTCCGATACTGGCGTGTCGAGCGTTACCCCACGTAACAAAGCGCGGCGGGCATCGCCGTCACTCAGCGTGCCCAACAAGCGACGCTCGCCATCCACTACCAGTGCCATTTGGCAGCCGACGTCGTTAATTGTCTGCAGCGCTTCCCGCAATGAGAGTGACGGTGCTATAAGTGTATTTTGCCAATTCTTCATGTTAAAAACGGAAGACTTTAAAGCCAGCCTTGGCGCATGCTTCACGATCAAACAGACTCTTGAGGTCACCTAAGATCGGTTGCTTTTCTGATTTGCAAAACGAACGCAATACCTCAGGCTGCATGGCCTTAAATTCTTCATGCCCCACTGCTACAATTAACGAATCCACCTTGTCTTGATCGTCAATCGTGCCAAGCTTGATGCCATATTCATGCTCCACCTCATCGGCATTGGCCCAAGGGTCTGTCACCACGACCTTTACGCCCCAATGAGAGAGTTCTTTGACTAAGTCAGCGATCTTGCTGTTACGTATATCCGGACAGTTTTCCTTAAAAGTAATGCCCATCACGCCGACAGTGCTGTTAGCAACGTCGATACCATTCTTCAACATCAACCTGATGATATTTCGAGCTGCATAGCGTGCCATATTGTCATTAATACGTCGTCCTGCCAGAATGACCTGAGGAAGATAACCTGCCTGCTCTGCCTTGTGTGTCAGGTAATAAGGATCTACCCCAATGCAGTGTCCACCTACCATCCCCGGACGGAATGGCAAGAAATTCCATTTTGTACCAGCTGCCTCGAGTACCTCCGTGGTGTCGATGCCTAAGCGGTCGAAGATAACGGACAACTCATTAACAAAAGCGATGTTCAAGTCGCGCTGGCTATTCTCAATCACTTTTGCAGCTTCAGCCACCTTCAGACTGCTGGCCTTCCATGTGCCCGCCTTGATGATGTCCCGATACAGCGCGTCGACAGCCTCAGCCACTTCGGGCGTACTGCCGCTAGTGACCTTCCTGATAGTAGTCAGAGTGTTAACCTTATCGCCCGGGTTGATACGCTCGGGGCTATAACCGCAGAAGAAGCCTTCGTTGAATTTCAGGCCTGATTCTTTTTCCAGGATGGGCACGCAGACCTCCTCGGTACAACCAGGGTAAACTGTCGATTCGTAAATGACGATAGCGCCCGCCTTCATTGCTTTGCCGACTGTTTCGCTAGCCTTGATAATCGGCGTCAAATCAGGGCGATTGGCAGTATCAATCGGAGTCGGCACGGTAACAATAAAAACGCCACAATCAGCAAGCTTGCTACGGTCGCTGCTAAACTCCAAACGATTTGCAGACAGCAGCTCTTGCGGGGTCACTTCCAGCGTACTATCTTTGCCAGAACGTAATTCCGCAATACGGGCATCATTGATATCGAAGCCTAAAACTGGCTTTATTTTTCCGAATTCAACAGCCAGTGGCAGACCAACATAACCAAGACCGACCACAGCAATTTTTTTATTCTCTAATTCCATCAAAACTTTCTCCAGTTGCAGATGCAAATCATTTTTTAATTCCAATTTCTGGTGTCATTCGGGATGTCGTAAAACGACTTTTTTAACAGATTATCGATGGGACACGTGCTCAAGACCTTGACGATTTTCTTGCTAGCGCCTCCATTACCGTAAGGGTTGACAGTTTGCCCCAACATCGATCGAAACTCAGGATCGTACAACTTCGCAAGTGCTTCACTTATGCTGTCGGCGCTTGGAGCACAGTCTATAACGCTGCTGGCAGCCAGTCTCCCTTTTTGCCGATCACCAATATTGATAGTACCAACGCCCATGCTAGGTGCCTCGGCCAGTCCACTCGACGAATTTCCAACTACGCCATCCACATACTGCATGCATGACAGGTAGCGCAACTGACCAAGCGAGGCGTACACACGCGCATTGCTGTGAGATGCAACAAAGGCATCCACCATCGCTGCCAATTCTCTGCCGCCAGTATCGGCATTCGGCATAGTAAAAATTAGATTGGTTTCAGTCAAATTGCCCAAGGCAGTAAGAAGCTCGGCCATCTGCTGTTGCGAGCTGGCTCCTTCCAAGGTAACCGGATGAAAGGTAATGAGCAGGTTTTTACTGCCCAGCTTGAAGTCCAGCGAAGCCTCCAATGCTTCGCGTTCGAGCAGAGTAGTGCGCTTGATCGCATCAATTCCCAGCCCACCGACCAAAAATACACGTTCGGGCTGCTCACCGAGCTGTATCACCCGCCTCCGATATTCATCCGCAGCAACGAAATGGAGGTGCGACATCTTCGTGATGGAGTGGCGAATGGCTTCATCAAAAGCTCCTTCAGTTGTTTCTCCACCGTGCAAATGTGCTACCGGAATACCAGCAATCAAAGCCGCGGAAGCGGCAGCAAGAATTTCGAATCGGTCGCCCAACACGACAATCAGGTCTGGCGCCAAGCGCGCATAGGCATCGGCAAAACCAATCAAACCAAGACCCATGGATTTGGTCACAGCGGTAGCAGTATCCGCACTCAGCAGCATCTCTACCTTGGCATCAATCGAGAACCCAGCCTGCTCGACCTCACGATAAGTCAGACCGAATTCAGGCGAGAGGTGCATGCCAGTAGCAATCACCTGCAGCTCTAAAACTGGATCGTTTTGTACTTCTTGCATAAGCCAGCGCAACAAGCCGAATTCTGCCCGTGTACCGGTGATGACACAGATTTTTCGGCTCATAGCGTAATTAACTCGTCAACGGCGAAATCTTTGATCGCAGTACGGCCAATCACCTCATCCCAGCGCATTGGAGACAAACCCGTACCCGGACGTTTAGCGCCCATGTTGTCCGAGCTAAAAGTATCCCCTGCACGAATCGGACGAATTGCGACCAGCGACTTGCGCGCGATAGGCTTGTTTTTCAGCTCACTGACGCTGGGACGTTTGACACCATCGCCAAGCGCTCTCTCAATATTACGAATGCCGTCGACCATCGCCTTGAGTTCATGCGGCTCCAGGCTGGCCTTGTGGTCAGGACCAGGCAAATTACGATCTAACGTGAAGTGCTTTTCGATGACGGTTGCACCCAACGCAACAGCAGCAATTGGAATTTCAATGCCTGGAGTATGATCCGAGTAACCTGTATTCACCCCAAACGCCTGCTTCATTGAAACCATCGCACGCAGGTTCACATCTTCCATTGGGGTCGGATATTCCGTCGTGCAGTGGAGGACCGTAATCAAGTGCCGGGGCGTGCCGGCCTCCACTACAGCCTCAATCGCGGCTTCGATTTCGCCAAGATTTGCCATCCCAGTTGACAACATCAGAGGCTTGCCGACGCGGGACATATAGCGCAGCAATGGTAGATTTGTCAGTTCTCCGGATGGTATTTTTATTTGCTCAAGACACCCAAGTTCCATGAGCAAATCAAAGCTCTGGAAATCAAAGGCGGTCGAAAAGAAGCCAATTCCGTGCGCACGGCACTCTTCAATCAGAACAGCATGGTCTTCTCTCGACAGCTCAAGCTTTTGAATCATCTCAAGCTGACTCTCGCTACTCGCTGTCGTCTTCTTCTGATATTCAGCTTTTGGGGCTGATGCGGAAACAAGATTTGATGCTTTAAAGGTTTGAAACTTGACAAGATCAGCCCCGGCGGCGGCAGCAGCAACAATTAATTTTTTTGCAAGTTCCATGTCGCCGTTATGGTTTACACCTGCCTCAGCAATGATCAATGTGCTCATTTGATTCTCCTGGCGGGGACGCCGATATATACCGCATTCGGTTCACAATCCTTCACGACAACAGCACCAGAGCCAATGACCGTATCTGCACCGATCTGACGCTTCATACTTTCATTCCCCTGATTTATCGCAACACCAGTCCCGATCCAGGAACGGGTTCCAATATGAACATTGCCAGTGACGTGTGCACCAGGCGCCACATAAACACAGTCATCGATCACAACGTCGTGACTGATAGTTGAATTCAGATTGAAGATGCAAAAATCTCCTACCTGAATATTATTGGTGAAGCGCACCCCGGCACAAACGATAACTCCCCGTCTGGATTCGATCAGTTCGCGCTGCCCCCTCCCAAAGGAGGCACTCGGGTGGATAAGATTGACAAAATTCAAGCGCTCGGCATAGCGCTGCGCAATGCGTTGGCGGATACTACTATCCCCGATGCCAATCACGTAGCCCAGATCCAGATAAGTATCGATATCGCATTCGAGCATTACCTGACCAGAGAATGAGTATGCATCCAATTCGGCTTGGTCTCTTGCCACATAGACCGGCTCATACCCAAGCGCCCAAGCGATATCGCCAGCTTCCCTGGCCATGCCCGACGTACCAAAAATACCGATCTGCTTCATCTAACGTTGTCCAATGGCAAAACACTGCTCGGCAAGTTGACGACACGCGCCTCAAGCCATTCAGCTTGGGTCAGATCACCTTTGCGGCAGTGGGCGTAAATCGGCAAGTGATTCATCAGAGCCCAAATCGGACGAGTCATCACGCCCTTCTCATTGGTGGCTTTGAGCAAGGTATCGCGCTGCTCACGACTGTCGCAAATGACCGCGTTAAGCCAATAATTCGAGCGACAGTCGGCTGGCTCTGTCACGAATTGGAAGTCGCTACCACTGAAGTGATCTGCATAGCGCGCGGCCAGAGTACGCTTGTTGGCGATGAAGGCTTCCAGCTGTTCAAGCTGGGCACAACCGAGTGCGGCATTGAGGTTGGGCAGACGATAGTTGTAGCCAAGCTCATCATGTACATATTCGTAGGGATGAGGTTGCTTAGCGGTCGTCGTTATGTGCTTCGCACGAATTCCCAGAGCCTCACCTGCCAGAATCATACCGCCACCGCCAGTGGTGATGATCTTATTGCCATTAAAACTTAATGTACCGACAACGCCTAAGGTGCCGGTATGCCGGCCTTTGTAGAAGCTACCAAGCGATTCGGCCGCATCTTCGACGAGAGCAAGCTTCCACCGGGAGCAAACTTCCAGCAATCCATCCAGATCGGCTGGATGGCCAAAAGTATGCATAGGCAAGCAAGCGCGAACAACTTGATTAGTGTCACGCGTGCGGCACACACCCTCATCGTCTATTCGTGCGTTATCGTCGAGCCAGACTTCTAGCGCAGCAGGCGACAACCCCAAAGTATGACGATCCACGTCAACAAAAACGGGCTCTGCACCACAGTAGGCAATGGCATTGCATGTGGCCACAAAAGTCAGCGGTTGCGTGATGACCAGATCACCCGATTTAACCCCAACCAATTGTAATGCTATATGCAGCGCTGCTGTTCCATTGACCGTGGCAACTGCCCGGGGACTGCCAGTGTACGTCCCCATATCACGCTCAAATCGATCCACGTAAGCACCCACGCTGGAGACGAAGGTTGAATCGATCGTATCAGAGACATAATTTCGCTCCTGCCCTGCAAAGACAGGTGCATGCAGCGGAATGAATTCATCGGTGCGATATTGGTCGCGAACAAAACGGATAAGGGAATCAAGCATAGGCTTAAACGTTGTAAATTTCAGTTTTGTATTTAGCCAGATTTTCTGGGCGAGTAAACCAGTCTATGGTTGCCTGTAGGCCAGCGCGGATATCGTACTTCGGCTCAAATCCGGTAAGTTCACGGATTTTCGTATTATCACCCCAAAGACGGAAAACCTCTGATTTACCAGGGCGCAAACGCTGTTCGTCTGCGAGGAATTCCACGTCACTGTTCATCAGTTCACGGATCAAATTGAGGGTATCACCCACAGAAATTTCAAAATTGGACCCAATATTGACCGTTTCGCCAATCGCTTTATCGCAACGAGCCAGCTCAAGGAAACCGCGGCAAGTGTCAGCAACGTAATTGAAGTCGCGCGTTGGCGTCACGTCACCGAGTTTGATTTGCTTCTTTCCGCTCGCGATCTGACTTATGATGGTCGGAATAACGGCACGTGCAGATTGGCGCGGACCATAGGTATTAAACGGACGGGCAATAGTCAGTGGCAAATCGAAAGCGTTGAAGAAACTCATCGCCATGGCATCGGCACCGATCTTTGAGGCGCTATAGGGCGACTGCGGCTGAAGTGGATGTTTTTCATCGATTGGGACATACTGAGCCGTACCATACACCTCACTGGTGGATGTATGAATAACGCGCTTCACGCCGTTATCCAGCGCAGCCTGGCAAATATTGAGCGTGCCTTTAACGTTAGTGTCCACATAACTGTCCGGTGCTACGTAGGAGTAGGGAATCGCAATCAGCGCAGCCAAGTGAAATACAGTATCCACATCTTTGGTGATGTGCTTGCAGTAATGCGGGTCACGCACATCACCATTTAGGACTTCAATCTCATTCCGGCATTCAACGTCTTCTAACCATCCCCAATAATTAAAGGAGTTATATTGAGACAGAGCCTTTACCTTATAACCCTCGCGAACGAGAAGTTCGGTGAGGTGAGAGCCGATGAATCCGTCAGCGCCGGTAACTAAAACAGTTTTCATTTTCTATTACGCTTTTCCTGTGTTTGTATCCAGAGTACTTTCAATTTCCTGCCTAAGCTCCTCAATCTCCACTTTAAGCATTTCGTACTCTTCCATCTTCCGTTGCAAAAAACGCTGTGTAATTGCAGCTTTCTCAACAGCCCCACTCGGAGTAAGCACATAGACATAGCCGAACTTACTCTTGGAGTTAGCAAAGTTTCTCATCTTAACCAGCCCCTTTTCTATCAGGGCTTTAAGACAATAGTTCAGTCCACCAACGCTGATTCCCAACATCTGAGCCAATTCGCGCTGCGTGAGATCTGGATTTTCTTGCAAAATCCGCATCACTCGAAAATAAGTATCTTCTTGCAGTTTTGATTGGCGACTAGCCATAGTTTGACGGGATTATGAAATTGAACCAACAGTACTTAAATGTTTAAGTACACGCCGACGTTGTAATGTGTGCCGTTCTGCGTGCGCGAAAACCTATAAAAAATCCAAAATTTGTACAACTTTGAACAATTATATTCTGAATAAAACTTACTATGCAATTTTCATACTGATTTGTTTTTTTTGACTTAATCATTCAACTATAAAAGCTTAGCCAGCGATATAAAAAAACAACAACAATTCATATTGCCTGCATTTTAACATTTTATTAGCAATAAACATGTTTCTGTAGCAAAACGTGTTCAGCTTAGCTTTTTCTTGGAATTCAAAATTTTATACAATAAACGCTTCAACAAAATGACATATATGTTACCAACACACGCAAACTGATAAATCCGTTTGCAAGCAGCATAATTTTGCAATCCTGCTCATCAATTGGTAGGATTAGTCCTTTATCAGCGAACGGGCACCAGACTGGTGGATCGTGGCGTCAAGCCTGGCTGTGAACTTTAGGATCCTGGACCTATGCAAAATAGTCTGACCCGCAAGCCTATAGAAATTAAAATCTCAACTGTTGTTGCCGTAGCAATTTCATTGCATGAGGCTTCAATCCCGGTGTTGACGGCAGCTTTAGAGGAGATGACGGCAGGTTCGCCGGATTTCTTCGATGATGAGTTCGCGGTGATCGATGTGGAAGCGATCGCGGATCTCTCGCTGGATTGGGATGCATTGATCCCTTTATTCAAGGCAAATGGCTTGAATCCTGTTGCGGTCAGACATGCCAATGAGCAGGATCATGCGGCTTTGCGCAGTCACGGATTGAGTATAGACGTCGTGAATAAACCACGCAGCGAGGTCGAAACTCCCCCATCTGTTCCTGCTGTTGCTGAAGCAGCTGCATCGAAGCCCGAACCAGAACAAGAGCCAGCTCCAGCACCTGAACCGCAAATCATTATCAGAAATAATCCCGCATTAGTGATCGATACGCCGGTGCGTGGCGGGCAAAGGATCTATGCCAAAGGTGCGGATCTGATCATTACCGCAGTGGTCAATCCTGGCGCGGAGGTGATTGCGGATGGCAGCATACATATCTATGCCCCCTTACGAGGACGCGCATTGGCAGGTGCTACCGGCAATACCGAAGCGAGGATATTTGCGCTGACGATGGAGCCGGAATTGGTATCGATTGCAGGCATTTACCGGACTTTTGAGAATGGTTTTCCGGATTTAGCTGCAAATCACCCTGTACAAGTCAGGTTAAATGGTGACAGTATTGAAGTTTCGTCAGTAAAATCAACTGGCTGATGCCCTGCTATCAGACATATCGGATAAATAAAAGGAGCTATTTGTGGCAAGAATCATCGTTGTAACATCCGGCAAGGGCGGTGTGGGCAAGACCACATCGAGTGCTAGTTTTGCGTCTGGGCTGGCAATGCGGGGCCACAAGACCGCCGTCCTGGACTTTGACGTTGGCCTGCGCAATCTGGATCTGATCATGGGCTGTGAACGTCGCGTGGTGTACGATCTGGTGAATGTTATCAGCGGCGAAGCCAGCCTGAATCAGGCTTTAATCAAAGATAAACATTGCGATAACCTGTTCATTTTGCCTGCCTCTCAGACCCGCGATAAAGACGCGCTGACTGAAGAAGGCGTGGAGAAGGTTTTGAATGACCTGATCAAAATGGACTTTGAATACATCGTTTGCGATTCGCCGGCAGGGATAGAGCGCGGTGCCGTGATGGCACTGACTTTTGCGGATGAAGCAATCGTCGTGACGAATCCTGAAGTATCCTCAGTGCGTGACTCTGACCGCATCCTGGGCATCATACAAGCCAAGTCTAAACGCGCTCAGGCAGGCGGCGAACCGGTCAAAGAACATTTATTAATTACGCGCTATTCACCAAAGCGTGTTGAAGCTGGCGAAATGCTGTCGTACACCGACGTGCAGGAGATCCTGCGCATTCCGCTCATCGGTGTAATTCCTGAATCAGAAGCAGTGCTGCATGCTTCCAATCAAGGTAACCCTGCTATTCACATGAAGGGCAGTGATGTATCCGATGCGTATGAAGATGTGGTTTCCCGCTTCCTGGGTCAGGAAACACCGTTACGTTTCATCACCTATGAAAAACCGGGCTTACTGCAGCGCATTTTCGGAGGTAAATAAAGTGGCTCTGCTTTCTTTTTTATTTAACAGCAAACCTAAAACCGCCAATATGGCGAAAGAACGTCTGCAAATCATCATCGCGCGTGAACGCACGGAGCGTGATGGTTATGATTTCTTACCGGCATTGCGCGAAGAGTTGATTGCAGTCATTTCTAAATATACGAAAGTTAGCCCGGAGGACATCAAAGTTTCCCTGGACAAACAGGGTAATTTGGAAGTACTGGACGTCAACGTAGTATTACCGGAGCTGGAAGTACGCAACTGATCATATTGCCCATACTTTTGCAGGCGGATCAACGCTGCCTGCAAACAATTGTTTCACGCCCACGACTATTTCATACCCTGTTGCAATACTGTTCGGATTCTGCGACGGTAAAGATTGCAAATTCCCAAACCACAACGTATGCTGTTGCGTAACAATTCAGCAATTGCAATGATCATCGAATAAAATTATGGCAAATACTGCAATTTGGATGAGAACTGCAGAAGTCCACAATTTTCATATTTTGCAATTGCATTCGTTATAATGATATGTATTGGCCAATTCAAGCCGGACTTTAACGGTAATTACCCATGAGAATCGCTGTACTCGACGACGACAATAATTTGCTGGAACTGGTCTGCACCATCCTGAATGCAGCCGGTCATACCTGTCATCCATTTTTAAGTGGTAAAGAAATGCTGCATCAGCTGCGTCGTGAAAGTTACGACATGCTGATACTGGACTGGCAAGTCCCGGATCTGAACGGCACAGAAATCCTGCACTGGGTCAGAGAAAAACTGTCTCCTACCCTGCCTGTTTTATTCATGACCAGCCGTTCCGGTGAGGATGATATCGTGGCAGGCCTGGCAGCTGGTGCTGACGACTATATGATCAAGCCTATCCGTCGCAGTGAGCTGGTAGCGCGTGTGCAAGCTTTGTTGCGTCGCGCCTATCCAACCCAAACCGCGTCAGAACATTTGCAATTCGGCGCCTACAAATTCGAAACCCGGGCTGGTCGCGTAACCATTAATGACGAACCGGTAGAAATGACACAGAAAGAATTCGATCTGGCATTGTTACTGTTCCGCAATCTTGGTCGTCCTTTATCGCGTGCTTATATTTTGGAAGCCGTCTGGTCACGTGATGTCGATATTCCGTCAAGAACCATGGACACCCATATTTCACGGGTACGCAGCAAACTGGAATTACGTCCGGAAAATGGTTACCGGCTCGCACCTGTGTATAGTTATGGCTACCGATTAGAACAAGTTACAGCAGAATAACAAATCCGGGTCAGCGCAGTCTGACCCGGATTGCATTTCAAAATTAGGAAATTCGCATGAGCCCTTCTCTCCCCCTCTTGCGTCAGCTTCAAGCCAGCATTCTGTTCACGATGACGCTGACACTCAGCTCAGTCGCAGCGGCCGCTCAGCCGCGCGGTGAACCTGGCACCGTGATCGCAACACCTCCTGATATGACTTACTACGCACTGCAAGGTGACACCTTGCTGGGTATTGCCAAGCGTTTTACCAACCAGTCTCAAAACTGGACTGTATTGAGCAAGAAAAATCAGATTATTGATGACAGAACCATCCCTATCGGTACGGCAATCCGCATCCCGCTTGATTTATTGCCCGAAATCGACAGTGAGGCCAAAGTCGTTGCACTGGCAGGCAATCCTGTTTACCGCTTACCCAACGGCAACGAAGCGAATCTCACAGTCGGCATCGTATTAAAAGAAGGTGCACAGATCCTGACAGGTAAAAACGGCTTCGTCACACTGGCGCTGCCGGACGAATCCAGAATTTCCATTCCATCCAATAGTCAGGTCGCACTCAGTAAGTTACGTAAAACCCAGTACACATCCAGTCCGCGCACTGAGTTGTCACTCCTGGAAGGCAAGGTCGAGTCACGCGTGAGTTCACTGAGCGCAAACAAAGGCCGCTTTGAAGTGCGTTCACCGCTGGCGATTGCCGGTGTGCGTGGCACCCATTTCCGGGTTGGCGTCAATGACTTTGGTACCGCCAACGAAGTCCTGGAAGGTGGCGTAGCGGTCGATCAGGCCAAAGCCAAAAAAGCCGCTAAGCTGACATTGGGTGCGGGCAAAGGAAACATCGTCAATGCCAGCGGTGTTGGCAAGCCGGTTGATCTGCTGCCAGCTCCGGTACTGGACAATGGCGGCCGCTTGCAGATACGTCCGACCATGCAATTTCTTGCACAAACGATGCCCGCAGCACATGCCTGGCGGGTACAGGTCAGCAAAGACGCTCAGGCACTGGACGTGGTGATGGAAAACCAGTTTACAGACCGGCGCTTTAAGTTTGATGGCCTGGATGACGGTGATTATTTCTTGCGTGTCGCGGCAATTGATCAGCACGGACTCGAAGGCATTCCGCTGATACAGAGCTTCACGCTAAAAGCCAGACCTGAACCGCCGTTTACCTCACAGCCGAAGAATAAAATCCGCGCAGATAAAGTCGACTTCAGCTGGACAGAAGCAGCCAATGCCGACAATTATCGCGTACAGATCGCCAAAGACAGCGAATTCAAAACCCTGGTGCAAGATGAAGCAGGCATCCGTAACGTAGTTTGGACCCACGATAAATTAGCTGATGGTGATTACTACTGGCGTATTGCGACAGTTGCACAAAAAAATGGAAAACCAGACCAGGGCCCATTCAGTGATGCGCAGAAATTCCAGAAGTTGCCACCGCAAGGTGCAGCCAGCTTTGCCGATTCAGAAGGTAAGGACATTACGCTAAGCTGGCCAGCGGAACCAGGACAGACTTTCCTGATTCAGATGGCGGCTGACAAGGATTTCACACGACTGTTGTTGTCGAAAGAACTGACACAGGCGGAACTGAAACTGCCAAGACCTGCGCCCGGCGATTACTTCATCCGTGTCAAAGCAACCGACCCCGATGGCTACGTAGGGAATTTTTCCGGAACCCAGAAAATTAATATCAGCGCACGTTGGACCACCTCTGATGGTGAAGCTCTGCGTAGCGCTTCGGGTATCGTCAAAACCGGATATTGATCAGCAATGAGTATAAAAAATTGCAGATAAAAAAAATTGCATTCCGTGAGTGGCTGATACTCAGTATCCTGCTGCTCGCACTGACGGCCGTGCTTAGCCTGCTACGGCTCACTGAACGCCTGGATCTGGTGCTGTATGACCGCATCATGCAGATCAATACCCAGCCAGCACGCGACGATATTCTGATTGTAGCGATTGACGACTACAGCCTGGCTGAGCTGGGGCGCTGGCCGTGGCCGCGGGCCTACCATGCCCAATTACTGAACCAGATCAATGCGGCAAAACCGGCAGCGGTAGGACTGGATATCTTATTTACCGAAGCGGAAGCTGTCACCGAGAACCAGCAAGAAAGTGGTGACCAACAACTGGCTGAAGCGCTTCAACAGAGCAATAAGGTGGTATTGCCGCTGGTGTCTGAAAGCGCCGGTAAAGGCCTGAGCACGGTCAAGCCTGTATCTATCCTGACCAATGCAGCACGTCAGCTCAGCCATATTCATCTGGAGCTGGATAAAGATGGCATTGCACGCAGTGTATTCCTGCGTGAGGGCATGCAGGGCGAATGGTGGCCGCACTTTGCGCTTGCAATGAAAGATGTGGGACAAAACACCGCCCCCGGTACTGAAAAGTATTTACCCGGCGCACGGCTGTCAGCATCAGTCAGAAATGCAGGACAATCGGAAAACAGCTGGCAGCGTGATTTCCAGATGCATGTTCCATTCGCTGGCAGTAGCGGTCATTTCCAATCCGTACCCTATGTTTCGGTAATGCGTGGAGAAGTCCCAGTCAGCTTATTACAGGGAAAATACATCATCGTCGGCCCGACAGCGCTCGGCATGGCAGACTCTTATCCAACCCCCGTAACAGGCAGTGAAGGTGTGATCTCAGGCGTCGAAATCAATGCCAATGTACTTGCCGGTTTGCTCAATGAAAAAGCGATACAGTTTGCACATCAGTGGCAAATACTCATTTGGAATATGCTGTTACTGATGCTGACGCTCATTGCCTATCAGTTCCTGTCGCCACGCAAAGCATTGATTGCAACCTTATCAATGATATTGCTGAGTCTGGCGAGTAGTCTGGCATTGATGCGCTGGCTGGCTTACTGGGTGCCGATGTCTCCAGCCGTGATTGCGCTGTTGCTGGCTTACCCACTCTGGAGCTGGCGCAGGCTGGAAGCCGCGATTAAGTATCTGGCAGCGGAATTTAGTTTGCTGGAGCAAGAACCGCATCTGCTACCGGAATTCACGGATGATGAAGAGAAAGCCACTATCGAGCTGACAGACACGCTGGAAAAAAGCATACAGGATGTGCATCTCGCAGCGAACCGGGTACGCGATCTGCGTCAGTTCATCAGCGACAGTCTGGCCAGCCTGCCGGATGCGACCCTGGTTACCACGACCGATGGTAATGTGCTGTTATCCAATCAGGCGGCACGTGCTTATTTTGCGGGCATCGGTCAGCCTAAAGTAAATGATTCTCTGGTGCCCTATCTGTTTGCCAATATGTCAGCACCGGCCAATTTTGATCATACGGATGGGCGCAACTTCAGCTGGTGGGATATCCTGGATATCAAACTGACGAAGGCTATGTCCCAGGGTTTTGAAGTGCGTGACCCGCGCGGACAAGATTTGCTGATCAAGAGTGCGCCTGCCTATAACGCAGACAAGCAATTGGTGGGCTGGATCGTCAGTATGGTGAATATCACCGCGATCCGCGCCGCTGAACGCAGCCGTGACGAAACTCTGCACTTCATCTCGCACGATATGCGCTCACCGCAAGCCTCCATATTGGCCTTACTTGAAATGCAAAAAGAGCCGCAAACGGCCTTACCGACTGAAGAATTCATGTCACGCATAGAAAAGGCATCCAGAATCACGCTGGGTCTGGCCGATAATTTTGTCCAACTGGCCCGTGCAGAGTCCCAGGATTATCGCTACGAAGAAGTCGATTTTCAGGATGTATTGCTTGATGCGACAGAAGAAATGTGGTCACTGGCACACAGTAAAAACATCCGTTTCAAAATGCAAATCCATGATCAGGAATATCTGGTCAGGATAGACCGCTCGCTGATGACACGCGTGCTGACCAACCTGATTTCCAATGCTATCAAGTATAGTCCGCGTGATACCAGTATCACCTGTAGCCTGAAGCTGGAACGCAATCTGGCAGACGTAACTGTCGTTTGCAGCATACAGGATCAGGGCTATGGCATTGCGCGTGCGGAACAAAGCAAACTGTTTCAACGCTTCCAACGCTTCAAAACAAATGAGCAACCTAAGAATGATGGTGTGGGTCTGGGCATGGTCTTTGTCAAAGCAGTGCTAGACAGACACTATGCCAGTATCGATTTTGTCAGTGCACCGAATGAGGGAACTACCTTCCACATCAGGCTGCCTGGACTCATAGTTTGAGGCAGATCAACTGCAGCAAAACCGGAAAACACCGGGACTAAGCGCTATAATGCCAACTTATCCTGGAAAAATACGCATGCACCTTTCAGCCGTCGGCCTCAATCACACGACTGCGCCCCTGTCACTGCGCGAAAAAGTCGCCTTTGCTCCTGATCAGATTGCTCAGGCAGTGGTGGCTGCACGCGCATGGTTTGGAGCCAGACAGGTGCAGACAAGCGGCGCAACCGAAGCGGCTATTTTATCCACCTGTAACCGTACCGAGCTGTACGCAGCCTGTGCCGGCCTCGACAATCCGGTCGACGTCACGGCGCGCTTCCTGGCTGACTTCCACCATTTACCGTATGCGGATTTGCGTCCGCATCTGTACACCCTTCCGCAAGACAATGCCGTCCGGCACGCTTTCCGCGTCGCTTCCGGACTCGATTCTATGGTGCTGGGCGAACCGCAGATCCTGGGGCAAATGAAAGATGCAGTGCGTCAGGCCGAAGCGGCTGGCGGCCTCGGTACCTATCTGCACCAGATGTTTCAGCGCACTTTCGCGGTTGCCAAGGAAGTGCGCAGCACGACAGAAATTGGTGCGCACAGCGTATCGATGGCGGCCGCAGCAGTCAGGCTGTCACAAAGAATTTTCGATAAGATTTCGGATCAGCACGTGCTGTTCATCGGTGCCGGTGAAATGATAGAGCTGTGCACGACCCATTTCGCGGCGCAAAATCCTAAATCGCTGACCATTGCCAACCGCACGCTGGAACGCGGCGAGGCACTGGCCCACCGTTTCAATGGCAAGGCAATTCGCCTGGCCGATTTACCGCAGCAATTAGCGCAATTCGACATCATCGTCTCGTGCACGGCCTCCTCCTTACCGATCATCGGTCTGGGGCTGGTCGAGCGCGTGGTCAAAGCGCGTAAGCACCGCCCGGTGTTTATGGTCGATCTGGCGGTACCACGCGATATTGAGCCTGAAGTCGCCCAGCTCGACGATGTGTTTTTATATACCGTCGATGACCTCGGCAGCGTAGTCCAAAGCGGCATAGAAAACCGCCAGGCTGCTGTCGCGCAGGCGGAAGCCATCATCGAAACCCGTGTGCAATCATTTATGCACTGGATAGATGGCCGCGCCGTGGTGCCTGTGATTCAGGACCTGCATGAAAGCAGCGAACAATTGCGCCTCGCAGAGCTGGAGCGTGCGCGTAAAATGCTGGCGCGTGGTGAAGATATCGATCTGGTGCTGGAAGCCTTATCCAAAGGCCTCACCGCCAAATTCCTGCATGGCCCGCAACAGGCGCTGCATCAGGCCAGCGGCGACGAACGCGCGCGCCTGGCCAGTTTGCTGCCTCAGTTATTCCGTACTAAGCGTTAGTGCACCTCCCTCTGGTCAGCCGCTGAGTGCTGACTACTCTCAGGCCAAACTGGCCACGTCTCTGTTTTTTTATCTGCCCTGCCTATGAAACCCTCTATGCTCGCCAAGCTGGATCAGCTGGCTGAACGCCTCGATGAAGTCGGACACCTGCTGATGCAGGAAGGCGCAACCAATGATATGGACAATTATCGCAAGCTCAATCGTGAGCATGCGGAACTGGATCCGCTGGTTGCTTTGTACAAAAACTATCAGCAAGCGCAATCCGACATCCTGGAAGCACAGGACATGCTGAATGATCCGGACATGAAGGCGTTTGCGCAGGAAGAAATCGAAAGCGCAAAGCAGACCATGCTGACGCTGGAAGATGATCTGCAAAAGATGCTGCTGCCTAAAGATCCGAATGATGAGCGCAACATCCTGCTGGAAATTCGCGCCGGTACCGGCGGTGACGAAGCCGCCTTATTTGCCGGTGATCTGCTGCGCATGTACACCCGCTTTGCTGAACGTAATCGTTGGCAGGTAGAGATGATGTCGGAGTCGGCATCTGAACTCGGTGGGTATAAAGAAGTGATTGTGCGTATCGCCGGCTTCGGCGCATACTCCAGACTGAAATTCGAGTCTGGCGGCCACCGCGTACAAAGGGTGCCGGCGACCGAAACCCAGGGACGGATACATACCTCGGCCTGTACCGTCGCCGTGATGCCGGAAGCGGATGAAGTGGCCGATGTGGTCATCAATAATGCCGACTTGCGTATCGACACCTTCCGCGCCAGCGGTGCCGGTGGTCAGCATATTAATAAAACGGATTCTGCCGTGCGTCTGACTCACTTACCAACCGGGATCGTGGTGGAGTGCCAGGACGGCCGCAGTCAGCATCAGAATAAGGCCCAGGCCATGCGTGTGCTTGCCACCCGCATCATGGATATCCAGCTGCGTGAAAAACAAGCGAAAGAGGCGGCAACCCGTAAGAGCCTGATTGGTTCCGGTGACCGCAGCGAACGCATCCGCACTTACAACTATCCGCAAGGCCGCATGACGGACCACCGCATCAACCTGACCTTGTATAAACTGGATTTCATCATGGATGGTGATCTGGAAGAACTCAGTAATGCGCTGATCGCAGAACATCAGGCCGAAATGCTGGCGGAACTAGGTGACGATTAAATCAGTCCAACTAATGACTGGCGCTACAGGTAGTCACGATCTGTAGCACAGACACTACTCATGCCAACTTACATCGCTTTATCACGCTGACAGAAAAAACGTGTAAGCTGGCATCCGCTTTCATTTTCCGGATGATTTTCATGCGTTCTAGCAAATTCGTATTACTGGCTGTGGCGGCAAGCTGCCTGGCTGTTCTGGCAGCGGCGATGTATTTGCAGCTGGTCAAAAACATGTTGCCCTGTCCTCTGTGTGTGCTGCAACGCTATGCTTTTCTGGGCATAGGACTGTTTGCACTGGTGGCTGCAGTCATGCCTGAGCAAAACCGCAGGGTAGCGGCCGGCTTATCGTTTGCTTCTGCATTGACAGGTATAGGCGTCGCAGGCAAGCATTTGTATGTTCTGTCCAATCCTCAACTGTCCTGCGGCATCGATCCGCTGGAAACCGGCTTGAATAAAATTTTCTTATCGGTCTGGTGGCCGGACTTCTTCCGTGCCGATGGCTTATGTGATACCCCGTATGAACCGATACTGGGTCTGTCTATTCCGGGCTGGGCTATGGTCTGGTTCCTGATCTGCGCCATCGCCACTGCGAGCGTTATGCTACAACGCAAACGTACCAGTATTTTCGGAGACCGGCGCTGATGCAGGCATGGCAGCAAGATGGCCTGAGCCTCGCTGATTATGAGCGCTTAGTACCGCTGGATAAGCTGGAATTACGTATGCTGCTGATGCATGCGACAGGCAAGAGCCGTATCCAGCTGATCACCCATTCCGATCAGTCTCTGACAACTGCAGTCAGAGCGCATTTGCTGAGTCTGATCAGCCGCCGTCTGGCGGGTGAGCCTGTCGCTTACATACTCGGTGAACGTGAATTCTTCGGTCTCTCTTTTTTAACTTCACCCGCCGTACTGATACCACGTGCCGATACCGAGCTGCTGGTAGAACTGGCCTTGCAGCATGCACCGCCCAACAGCCGCTTACTGGATATGGGTACCGGTTCGGGTGCGATTGCAATCAGCATCGCACATGAACGGGATGATCTGGCCGTCAGTGCACTCGACATTAGTGCTGACGCGCTCGCAATCGCCACTCAAAATGCAGCGCGTTTATTACCTGCTGACAGGCTGCAGCGTTTTGAGCTAATGCAGAGTGACTGGTTCTCAGCGCTGGGGCAACACCGATTCAATACCATTGTCAGCAATCCGCCTTACATCGAGCAGCACGATCCACATTTATCGCAAGGCGATCTGCGTTTTGAGCCTCTGTCAGCGCTGACGGATCATGCGGATGGACTTAGTGCTTACCGCCATATCATCAGTACAGCCAGGCTGCATTTGTCAGCAAATGGCTGGCTGCTGATGGAGCATGGCTATGATCAGGCAGACGCAGTACGCGCGCTGCTGCTTCAGCATCAATACACAGAAGTACAAAGCTGGCGCGATCTGGCAGGCATAGAGCGGGTCAGTGGCGGCAAACTTCAGACAGAGGCATAAAGATGGAATGCTCAGATGATCTGCAACGCATGGATATCGACATGATCCATCGTTTTTTGTCTGAGGAATCGAGCTGGGCTAAGGGCATTCCGCTGGAGACGCTTAAACGTGGCATGGAACATTCGCTATGCTTTGGCGGCTGGTCAGATGGACGGCAAATCGCGTTTGCACGCGTGATTAGCGACCAAGCGAGTTTCGCGTATCTGCTGGATGTGTTTGTACTGCCTGAATTTCAAGGCCATGGTTACAGCAAACAATTGCTGGAATTTGTCTTGCGCCATCCGGCGCTGCAAGGCTTACGGCGCTTTGTTCTGGTCAGCAGCAATGCACGCGGCCTGTATCAGCAATTCGGCTTTCAGGCATTAGGCAAACCTGAGACCTATATGGAAATCCATCGCCCTGCGCTCTACCAGCCCTGAGCGATTCTGCTGGCGCACGGCCAAATCTGGCCTTATTTCACCTGTTGTTTATTGAGTTTGCGCGCCAGCGTTCGGCGATGCATACCAAGACGGCGTGCGGCTTCAGAAATATTGAACTCGGCTTCCACCAACACCTCGTGGATGCGCTCCCATTCCAGGGTTTTAATCGAAGTTGAGCGATTACTTAACTCTGGTTCAGCCACACCCGCCACATGACCAAAGGCCGCTTCTATATCATCGGTATTGGAAGGCTTGGCCAGATACTGACATGCCCCCAGCTTCACGGCTTCAACCGCAGTCGCGATACTCGCAAAGCCAGTCAGCACGACGATCAGCATGGCATCATCATGCTTATGCAGCATCTGTACGCAGGCCAGACCAGAGGCATTGCCATTGAGCTTTAAGTCCACCACCGCATAGCGCGGACTATGCTGAGTCAGCAGGACAGACACCTGCTCCAGACTGTCCGCATGTAAAACGGTATAGCCGCGCCGTTCAAACGAGCGCACCAGCGTGCGCGCAAATGCAGTATCGTCTTCCACGATCAGCAACAGACGATTTTCTGACATAGGTGATTACCTCTTAAAGCTTCAGTGCAGAAATGGGCAGTGTGACTTCAACAGCAGCACCACCTTCGGGACGGTTTCTGGCTGATACCGTCCCACCCAGCTTACGAACAACATTCACCACAAAGAACAGACCCAGTCCGCTGCCGGCGCGACCCTTGGTCGATTGATAGGGCTGCCCCAGCTTGTCCAGAATATGCGACTGGAAGCCCGGCCCGCGATCTGTAACCAGCAAGGTGAGCACTTCTTCCTGACGCTGCACATCGAGTGCCAGCCAATGTGGTGATGCTTCAAGCGCATTATCTAACACATTGCATATCATCTGCTTGAGTGCCACATCAAACACCACCGGAATGTCATGTGGATTGCTGTTTCGGTACTCAAAATCCTGCAAAATGCGGGTGGCGCGGAAGTCTTCAGCCAGATCATTCAGAAACGTATTGATGGTGGTTTTGACCGAGGACTCGCCCCTGGCCTCACCAGCCGACAACAGGATACTGCTGACGATGCTCTTACAACGCTGTAACTGGCGCTGCATTTCCGTCAGCTCTTCAGTTAACTCGGCATCCTGAGTGAATTGCGGCATGCGGCGCCAGTCGCCCAAAATCACCGACAAGGTAGCCAGCGGCGTTCCTAGTTCATGCGCAGCACCGGACGCCAGCAAACCCATCTTCACGATATGTTCTTCTTCTGCCGCACGTTTTTGCAGATCGGCCAACTGCGCATCCCTTTCTTTGAGATTGGAATTAATCCGGGTCAGGAAAAACACCAGCAGGGCCGCATTCAGCAAAAAGCAGATCAGCATACCGTCGCGGTACAGACTGAACAGGCTGTTGACTGAGTCCGGCGGCAGTTTCAGCGGCAGAGAAAAACGCGACAAGCCCATCAGACAAGCCGTGCTCAGCGCTACGATCAGCCAGGTCGACCAGGCTTCCAGCAGCACCGCGCTAAGTATCACCTGCAGCAAAAACAAAAAGGCAAACGGATTGCCGGTACCACCACTCAGATACAATTGCGCAGTCAGTGTCGCCACATCGACCAGTAAAGCCAGAAATAGCTCACGGTTTGAAACACGAACCTCTTCATGCCAGCGCAAATGGCTGCCGATGTTAAACGCGATCAGACCTGCCAGCACATACAGCATAGGCAGTATCGGCAAATGGATACCGAAACCCAGTGTGACCAAGGCGATGGTAGAGATCTGGCCGAATACCGCCAGCCAGCGCAAATGGATCAGCTGCAGCATATTTTTATGCCCGGCTGAGTGCTGCAGTTCCTTGACGCCTGATTCAGGCAAAATCACGAAGGTGGAATGGTTTTCTGTATCGCGCATCTGGCTCACTTTCGGTGGATGCGCGCTGAACGCTGCAACCTTGTTCAGCGACGCCGGTCAGTACGGCGTACATACCAGTACGCCAATCCGACCATCAAAGCGAGAGCATACCAAGTCAGCGCATAGACTGCATGATTGTTCTGAAAACGGACTACCGTCAACCCAGCTACCGGCCCGGCGGCATCAGTCTGGCTGGCTGCGTCTGCATCGATAAAATACGGTGCCACATCAGTGAGCTGATGTGCGGCGGCCATTGCTGCCACATCGCGCGAAAACCAGCGTCCGGCAGCTGCATCATTGTGACGCAGGAAGCCGCCACCCGGTTCGGTGATACGCAATAAGCCAGTCAGGGTCAGCGTTTCAGAGGACGACGCACGTGCCAGCTCTTGTTTGACACGCTCCGCAGACGGCAAGAAACCGCGATTGATGAACACCAGACTGCCATCGTTCTGACGCAAAGGAGTCAACAACCAATAGCCGCTACCCAGTTCCGTCACGGCCTGCACCATACTCGACTGTGCATGCAAAAACACACCGCTGACTTTGACGTGGCGGTATTCATCTCTGGCCACGCTGACTTGCGACCAGTCGCTACGGCCCGGCGCAGCTTCCGGCTGAGCGTGTATGCGCTGTTCGACACGGGCGATCAGATCCAGCTTCCACTGCAAACGATAAACTTGCCAGCTACCCAGCGCGCACAGACAAAGAAAAACCACCAGCGCACTGATAGCGAGTAAGTTTCTCGCTAAAGGTGAACGCGGGTGGTTGTCCTGATCAACCGGAACCGCAGTTCCGGCCGGGGTCTCAACAGGAGACAGACTCATGGCAGATTGCGTGAGTTCTGTCCATCCTTCGCTGGTGCCAGATTAATAGACTCTGGCTTGGTCTCATGATTCATGCCAGGCATCATGTTGTGGTTCATATGATGCATAACCCACAGCGAACCTGCCAGCATAATTACCACCAGCAAGGTCGTGAAGATCAGTGCCAGCATAGACCAGCCACCTTCTGACTTGAAGTTCATGTGCAGGAAGTAAATCATGTGTACGACGATTTGTATCGCTGCGAATACCAGCAATACGATGCCCATGGTTTTTGAATCAGGGATCACCTTCGCCATCACCAGCCAGAAAGGGATCGCTGTCAGTATTACCGACAGGATGAAACCCAGGGTGTAGTCTTTCAGGCTGCCATGGCTGCCGTGATCCTCGTGTCCATGATGACCGTGAGCGTGGTCATCACCGTGTGCGGAATGTGTGTGATGTGCGCTCATGGCAAGACTCCCATCAGATAAACAAAGGTAAATACACCGATCCAGACCACGTCCAAAAAGTGCCAGAACATAGACAGACACATCAGACGGCGGCGATTTTCAGGCGTGAGGCCGTGACGCTTGAGCTGGAACAGCAAAGTCACCAGCCAGACGATACCGAAAGTCACGTGCAGACCGTGGGTCGCAACCAGAGCAAAGAAGGAAGTCAGGAAACCACTGCGTTGCGGACCTGCACCTTCATGGATCAGGTGGATGAATTCATATAATTCCAGGCTGATAAATGCCACGCCAAAGAGGCCAGTAATCGCCAGCCACACCATGGTGGTACCCAGACGGTTTTTCTGGGACTCCAGCATCGCAAAGCCATATGTGATGGATGACAGCAACAGCATAGAAGTATTCAAAGCCACCAGCGGCAGATCAAATAATTCTGCGCCGGTCGGACCGCCTGCATAGTTACGGCCCAGTACTGCATATGAAGCAAACAGGCACGCAAAAATCAGACAGTCACTCATCAGGTACAGCCAGAAACCCAGCAAAGTACCATTTTCCGGATGATGTTCCCGGACGAAGAAGCGGGAACCCGCGTCTCCGTTCAAAGCATTATGTGTAGTTGTAGACATATCAGGCCTGGCTCGCTAACAAACGTGTGCGCTCATCTTCCGTGCGGATCACTTCATCAGCAGGAATGTAATAGTCGCGGTTGTAATTAAATGTGTGAACTATGATTGCGGTCAGCATCACCAGGAAGGCTGCCACAGCAGGAATCCACATTTGCCAGATCAGTGCGAAGCCGCATGCACCGCTGAGCGCAGCGATCACAAAACCGGCACCGGTGTTCTTAGGCATATGGATATCCACAAAGCCTTTAGTCGGACGCTGATAGCCATTCTTCTTCATGTCATCCCATGCGTCGTTATCATGCACGCGTGGTGTGAATGGGAAGTTGTAAGCTGGTGGTGGCGAGGAAGTCGACCACTCCAGCGTACGGCCACCCCATGGATCACCGGATACATCACGGTTTTCATGACGACGCAGGTAACTGACGACCAGCTGTACCAGGAAGGAACCGATACCCAGCGCGATCAGTACCGCACCGAAAGCAGCGATCTGGAACCAGATCTGCAGCGACGGATCATCGAAGTGACTCAGACGACGTGTCACACCCATCAGGCCCAGCACATAAAGCGGCATGAACGCAAAGTAGAAGCCGATACACCAGAACCAGAACGAGCATTTACCCCAGAAGCTGTCGAGCTTATAACCGAAGGCTTTCGGGAACCAGAAGTTGATCGCAGCCATCGCACCAAACACTACACCACCGATAATCACATTGTGGAAGTGAGCGATCAGGAACAGACTGTTATGCAAGACAAAGTCAGCAGGTGGGACAGCCAGCAAGACACCGGTCATACCGCCGATAACGAAAGTCACCATAAAGCCTATCGTCCACAGCATAGGCACTTCAAAACGGATACGGCCACGGTACATCGTGAACAACCAGTTGAATATCTTCGCGCCGGTTGGGATCGAGATAATCATGGTGGTAATACCGAAGAAGGAGTTAACACTCGCACCGGAACCCATGGTGAAGAAGTGATGCAGCCATACCAGGTAAGACAGGATAGTAATCACCACCGTCGCGTACACCATCGAGGTGTAACCGAACAGACGCTTGCTGCAGAAAGTCGACACGATTTCAGAGTACACACCGAAGCAAGGCAGGATCAGGATATATACCTCTGGGTGACCCCAGATCCAGATCAGATTCACATACATCATGGCATTGCCGCCCATGTCGTTTGTGAAGAAGTTGGTGCCAAACGTGCGATCCAGCGACAACATCGCGAGTACGGCGGTCAGTACCGGGAAAGCAGCAACGATCAGTACGTTAGTACACAGTGCAGTCCAGGTGAATACCGGCATCTTCATCAGATTCATGCCAGGCGCACGCATCTTGATAATAGTCACAATCAGGTTAACGCCGGACAATAAGGTACCGACACCGGCAATTTGCAAGGACCAGATATAGTAATCCACCCCCACATCCGGGCTACCCAGAATGCCAGACAACGGCGGATACGCGAGCCAGCCGGTACGCGCAAATTCACCCACGAACAGCGATACCATCACCAACACGGCACCGAATGCAGTCATCCAGAAACTGAAGTTATTCAGGAAAGGGAAAGCCACGTCACGTGCACCGATTTGCAAAGGTACGATGTAGTTCATCAAACCTGTTACCAGTGGCATCGCAACGAAGAAAATCATGATCACGCCATGCGCCGTGAATACCTGATCATAGTGATGCGGCGGCAGGAAACCGGCTGAGTCGCCGAATGCCATTGCCTGCTGGGCACGCATCATCAGCGCATCCGCAAAGCCACGCAACAGCATGACCAGACCCAAGATCATGTACATGATACCGATACGTTTGTGATCGATAGAGGTGATCCACTCACGCCACAGGTAACCCCATAAACGGAAGTAGGTCAGACCACCCAATACGGCGGCACCGCCAAACAGGACACCGATAAATGTCGCAATCAGAATTGGCTCATGGAAGGGAATCGCTTCCCAGCTGAGGCGGCCAAGCACCAGCTTTGTCAAATCAATTTGGTCTAACATCTTTATTTTCCGGTGGTTGTGGTTGGCGTCGTGCAGATTTCAGCGAGCGGACCACGGCCGGCCTGCTGGTTTTGCGCCAGTAAATTGGAGAACTTACCATTCGCTGCACTCTTCACATTCAGATCAGTGCTCATCAACTTGTCGATACAAACCTGACCATCAACGACGCAGCGATTCAGAATGGCATGATAGAGGTCAGCCTCAACGGTTGCGTAGCGGCGAACCGGATCTTTGATACTCGGCTTTTCCAGTTCCAGATATTCAGCACGCTTGAGCGCAGGCTGATTAGTTTTTACTGTCTGTACCCACTGTGCGAAGTCTTCATTGCTCAGGCCACGGAATTTGAAACGCATATCCGAGAAACCGGCGCCACTGTAGTTCGCAGAGAAGCCTTCGTAATCACCCGCTTTATTGATGACAGCATTCAGTTCTGTCTGCATGCCAGGCATCGCATAGATCTGGCCAGCCAGTGCCGGGATATAGAAGGAATTCATCACTGTCGACGCAGTAATTTTGAAATGAATCGGCACATCAACCGGCGCAGCCAGTTCATTCACAGTTGCAATACCTTGCTCTGGGTAAATAAACAACCATTTCCAGTCCAGCGCAACGACTTCAACCGTGATTGGTTTGACATTGGCAGGAATCGCACGTGTCTCATCCAAACGCGACAACTTTCGATATGGATCAAGAGTATGCGTGGTAATCCATGTCAACATACCCAAAGCAATGATGATTAACAGAGGAGCACCCCAGATCACCAGTTCGAGTTTCGTAGAATGATCCCAATCCGGTTCGTACTGTGCTTCGGTGTTGCTTTGACGATAACGCCAGGCAAAAAAGAAGGTCAGTGCAATCACCGGTACGATGATCAATAACATCAACAGTGTCGAAATGACAATGAGCTTACTCTGTTGAGCGGCAATATCTCCGGATGGATTCATCACAATTGTGTTGCATCCAGCCATCATTATTGCGGGCAACAGCAGTATTCCGCGACGAGCTAATTGAGAAAACATACAGGAAAATTCCAGTCTGAACGTAAATATGTGGTAATGTACTCTCACTGATAAGCATTAGCGATTGGACGTTTTGTCCTACCCTTTCTGCCTGCATGGGAAAAGCTGCCGACTGCGTCCATCGACATAACAACGATGACGGAGACGACTATGCCTAACATCAGCAGCCACAATGGCGCACTGTACGCCAACCAGCCTTCTGCCAACGGCAGTACCCCTAAACGTGGTGATCATGCAGATACGTCTGTCGATCCCGGCGAAATCGCGATCGGGGTCATTATAGGACGCACTTCCGAGTATTTCGACTTTTTCGTCTATGCCATTGCCTCGGTACTGGTATTCCCTTCGGTATTTTTCCCATTTGAAGATCGACTGGAAGGAACACTGTACGCCTTCGTCATCTTTTCCTTTGCTTTTTTAGCACGCCCGATAGGCACCATGATTTTTATGGCGGTACAGCAACATTTAGGACGTGAAGCAAAACTGACCATAGCCTTAGTGCTGCTTGGATTTTCCACTGCTGGCATTGCCTTTCTGCCTACCTATGCCAGCATAGGCGTCACCGCCATTGTGATGCTGTCGGTACTGCGGATAGGTCAGGGCATCGCACTCGGCGGTTCCTGGGATGGCCTGCCTTCCCTGCTGGCATTGAATGCGCCGGAAGACAAGCGTGGCTGGTACGCGATGCTGGGACAACTGGGCGCGCCTACCGGCTTTATCCTCGCGGCCAGTATGTTTGCCTATATGCTATCTAATCTGTCACCGGAAGATTTTCTTGAATGGGGCTGGCGTTATCCTTTCTATGTTGCGTTTGCCATCAACGTGGTCGCCCTGTTCGCGCGTCTGCGTCTGGTCGCCACCGATGAATACACCCATTTGCTGGAAGAACGTGAATTACAGCCGGTAGGCATCATAGAATTGCTGAGCTCTCAGGGCCGCAACGTATTGATAGGCGCGCTCGCTGCGCTGGCCAGCTATGCGCTGTTCCACCTGGTGACGGTATTTCCTCTATCCTGGATTACCTTGTATTCTGGCCGCAGCCTCAGTGACTTCCTTTACCTGCAGGTCGCCGGTGCCTTCCTGATGGCGATATCTGTGGTTGTTTCTGGCCTCATTGCCGATAAAATCGGCCGTCGCAATACGCTGGGAACACTCGCTATTCTGATCGCGGCGCTCAGTGCCTTCATACCTACGCTGATGAAGGCAGGCGAAAGTGGCGAAAACATTTTCCTGTTATTCGGCTTTATCTTGCTCGGTTTGTCTTATGGTCAGGCGGCTGGCGCAGTAACCGCTAACTTCCCCGCCAAGTATCGCTACACCGGTGCTGCACTGACTTCGGATCTGTCCTGGCTGGTCGGCGCTGGCTTCGCACCACTGATTGCATTGGGTTTGTCCGCTAACTTCGGCCTGGCCTACGTCAGCCTCTACCTGCTGTCAGGCGCGGCCTGCTCACTCGCCGCATTGCATTTGAACCGGGCTTTGGAAATAAAAAATTAGTGCTGCGCTTCGCCTGTTTCTTAGGCATAAACTTGTTCAGAAAAGGGGAGCCTGCTCCCCTTTCTCGCTCTGATCAGGATTTCATATAAAAATTCCCCCCGTTGCCTTGCACTGCATGGCAAAAGAGTAAACATACCTGTGACCCTGGCGATAAATCATACCGTTCATTCGATCGAGCCGGCTAAAAACACTGCATAGCAAGTTCTTGCCAGTCGCCGCATTCAGTTTTATGTGCAAAAAATAAAAATTTCTAGTCCGATTACTGACTGAATTGCAGAACGAATAGCTAAATATAAATATAATTAGCTAAACAAGATTCGACGAGATTTTTTTATGATTATCGGCATAGACCTCGGAACAACCAATAGCCTGACTGCAGTCTGGCGCAATGGCAAAGCAGAATTAATTCCAAACAGCCTGGGCAGTAACCTGACTCCATCCTGCGTCAGCTTAGATGCGGACGGCACTATGCTGGTAGGGCAAGCAGCAAAAGAACGGCTACAAACCCACCCGGAAGCCAGTGTTTCTGTATTCAAACGCTATATGGGCAGTGATAAAAAGGTTCGCCTTGGCAAAAAAGAATTCCGCGCAGAAGAATTATCTGCTTTCGTACTGAAGTCCCTGAAAGCGGATGCCGAGGCATATTTAGGAGAAGCCGTAGATGAAGCGGTGATCACCGTTCCAGCTTACTTTTCCGATGCACAAAGAAAAGCAACTAAAGCCGCAGGCCAGTTGGCGGGCTTACGGGTTGACCGGCTGCTCAATGAGCCCACCGCAGCAGCACTCGCCTATGGCATACATGAAACAGGTAATGAATCACGCTTTTTGGTCTTTGACCTGGGTGGAGGTACATTTGACGTTTCTATTTTAGAATTGTTTGAAGGCGTCATGGAGGTCAGAGCCTCTGCCGGTGACAATTTTCTGGGTGGCGAAGATATTACCAATGCCATTGTCGATTTATTCTTTGAACATCATCAGCTCTCATCCGGTTTGCGCAACGACGCCAGACTGATGCAACGTCTTGCTGCTTCGGCAGAACAGGCGAAACGCGCGTTGACAGCTGGAAAAGATGCACAAATTGAAATTGTTTTAAACGAAAATACTTTACAGCTTAGTTTGAACGAAGCAACGCTGGAAAAAATCTGTGCCCCATTGCTAAAACGCATGCGGGATCCGGTTGAACGCGCTCTGCGGGATACCAATCTGCGGACTAACCAGCTTGACAGCATCGTGCTGGCTGGCGGTGCCACCCGTATGCCCCTGGTCAAAAAACTGGTAACACTGATGTTTGGCCGTTTCCCTGCCAGCGACATCAACCCGGATGAAGTCGTCGCACTCGGCGCCGCCGTGCAGGCCGGTCTCAAGATGAAAGACTCTGCATTGGACGAGGTAGTCATGACCGATGTCGCGCCCTACTCTTTGGGGATTGATGTCTCTGTCCGGATTTCGGAAAATCAGCATGCTAACGGTCACTTTTCTCCTATTATCGAGCGCAACAGTCCGGTTCCGGTCAGCCGTGTCCGGCGCTATTATCCAGTCGCAGATGGACAAACTGAGTTAGTCATCGAGGTCTATCAGGGTGAATCGCGCCTGGTCAAAGATAATATTCACCTTGGCACACTAGGTATGCGTCTGCCCGTCGCCAAAACCGAAGAAAATGGCGTCGATGTACGTTTTACCTATGATGTGAACGGTTTGCTTGAAGTTCAGGCTACCCACGTCGCGACACAAAAACTGGACAAACTGGTGATACAGGGCAATCCCGGACTCATGAGCGATAAGCAAATACAAGAACGCTTTCATGAATTGGAAAAAATAAAGATGCATCCTCGTGATGCCTTGGAAAACCGGACGCTGCTCGCCAGGGCTGACCGCATCTTCCAGCAGTTACGCGGTGACGTGCGTCAATGGCTGGGTTTGCAAACGACGGAGTTTGAAACAGCGCTGGAAACACAAGATACCAAGCTGATAGCGCAGGCCAAGCGTAAATTCATTGATATCCTGGACGCGATCGAAAACGATAACCGCTTGCATACTGACACATCACAACCTGAATAACATGTCTTATCTTCCCGCTTTTATAGAAGAGCATCAGTTAACACCAGATGCAGATGAACGTAGTCTGAAACGTGCGTATGCAAAAAAACTGAAGACCATAGATCAGGAAACACAGTTACATGAGTTTCAGGCATTACGGGAATCCTATGAAGAAGCGTTGCATTGGATAGCGTGGCGTGACACTGCGCAAGAGCGGGAAGATGAAACAACTGGTGAGCCAGCAACAGATCAGGAACAGCTGACCGCAGCACAGCCCGCACCTATGTCTGGTCATTCACAGGTGGCCGTGCAGGATGTCACTGATGAAACTGAAGCGGCCGCTTCCGAAGCCAGCCCACCCCAGGCCAGGGATCCTGCGCAAGAAGCTGCAGATATCTTGCAAAGCTTGCTGAATCACATACACCAGGAACAGCCCGAACAGGATCAAGTCACTACGATTTTGGAAAATATACTCGATAGTGACACGATGTTGTTCCTCGAGACCAGGCAAGCATTCGAATGGTATATCGCCAGTTATCTGGTGCAGGGCTGGCAATCCGGTAAAGATTTATTATTCCATGCCGCGGTCACAGCGTTTCGCTGGCGAGAGGCAAAAACACGGCTGAGCTACCTGGGGCCACATGCCTACGCCCTTGAGCAAGCCATGATTGAACTGGATGAAATATCAAAACGTCCGGAGGCGATACGCCACAAATATCAGGAAATTATGCGCAAGAGCCGCAATCAGGAGCAACCCGGCCTGAACTACCTGAAAGTCAATCTGCAACTGTTAGCCAGACTAAACGAAGCCTACCCCCATGTCACGGCAATGAGCTGCGATATGGCGCTGATACGCCAATGGATAGACAGTGCTTACGAAGAAAAAGAAAAATCTCTGCATGATGTGCGCGAGCAAAATCGTGGCGAGAAGAAAAATCACTTTTCATTCTCTACGGCATTGCTGGTCATGCTGTTTGTCTTTATTTTCCGGATGTTAAGTGCCCCCCCGGATGAAGCTGCAAGACCATCAAATACATCGACACCTCAGTCTGCGCTGAGCAAAGTCAGTCCGCTCAAAGACACCAAGACCGAATTATTTTATTTGGGCGAAGATTATCTGTTTGGTCGTGATGGCAAGCCCATAGACACGGCAATGACCATCAGAAACTGGGAAGCATCTGCACGCATGGGCTCCGTTGATGCGCAATATGCGCTGGCCAAATTTTACAAAGATGGATTAAAAATTCCTGTCGACAAAACCAAGTCCCATTATTGGATGCTGCAAGCTGCAGAAAATAAGAAAATTGCGGCGATGGTGACGGTCGGTGAGAATTTTCAATTTGGTGAAGGTACTAATACCAATTTGCAGGCTGCGTATGACTGGTATGAGAAAGCCGCCAACGCAGGTGATCGCGATGGGCAGTTTCGACTTGCTATTTTGATAGCCAGCAATATGCTGGTTAAGAAAGATAATCAGCGCATCACCGAGCTGCTGGAGCTGTCAGCGCAACAGGGCAATGCCAATGCAGGAAGCTATTTGGGTTTGGGCTTTCAGGAGGGCTGGTGGAATCTGAAGCGTGACAATGACAAAGCTAATTACTGGTTCCTGCGCTACCAGCATCATCCCCTCAGTCAGGAACAGCTGGGTCTCGCCTACGAGCATGGCCGCCTGGGGCATACCAAAGATCTGGCGCTAGCCTTAAACTGGTACCAACAGGCACTCAAAAATGGTAACCAGAAAGTAGCCAGACGTATTGAAACGATCTGTAAAAAAAACCCGCTTCAGGAATGTAAAACTTAAAAACACAGTATCAGGTTCCAGTATCAAGACTGCGTCAATTTGATGCTTTTTTCAACAATTCTAAAAATAATAATTAGAAAGACAGCAAAAAAAATATACAAATAATCATCTTTGATTAGCTGATCAGCCAGCTGGAACCGACTGTCACTTCCAGTTAAGCTGGTGAAAGAATCACAGGTATAGAAAAAATAAATAAATAAAAAGCGCGTCGCATGAAACTATTTCTTGATAAAACTCACCTACAACTTACCCATTTCATTGCCACATCTGGCCTTCACTATTTCCTGAAGCGCAGTCTGCGTCCTTACTGCCTTGCCTCTATACTGGCACTCAACTTATCCGGCACCGGGATTGCACAGACGCTCACCGAGTCCAGTCCCGTTCAACAAGGAAATGCTAAACGGCTTAGCAATCTGGAAGCAACTTTAATGCGGGCAGCTCCGGTAGCTGCATGGGTTAAACCGGACCTCATCAAATTACCGGATGCCACGTCGGCCTATCCAGTGGTGGTACGCCTGTCTGACGTGCAGCTTTATGCGGACCGAAATTCAGCGGTATATGTACGCAGAGTTATGCAAGTCAATGAATCCTCCCTGTTAAGCAATATCGCCCAGATAGAAATTCCTTATCTGTCCACTTTTCAGACCTTGCAAATCCACGCGCTGCATATTTTGCGCGGAAATCAGAAAATCGACAAAACAGCCAGCATGGAAGTTCGCTTGTTGCAGCAAGAAAAAGATCTGGAAGCAGGCATACTCACCGGTTCAGTAACCGCCTCTATCGTCATCGATGATCTGCGCGTGGGTGATTCCGTGGATTTGTCATACACCATACAGGGACAAAATCCTGTTTTTGAAGGTAACTATTTCAATACTTCCAGCTGGGACAGCACCACCCCTGTACTACGCAAACATATCAGCCTGAATTATCCCGCAGATAAAAAAATCAGCCACAAACTGTCTGGTCCCAGAACACACACCATACAAAGTACGGAAGAGCGGGTTGGAGAGCGCCGGATTGAGCACTATTCTGAAGATATGCTCAAAGCAGTCGATTATGAACCGTATGCGCCGCCGGAAACAAATCAGTTCAAACAAATTCAATTCTCGCAAATGCAGAGTTGGAACGAAGTTGCGCGCTGGGCCAGCCAACTTTTTGACTATAAGGGTAGTTCACCTGCACTCAATGAACTGGTCAACAACTTCGACAAATTAAGTACACCCCAATTGAAAGTGCAAAAAGCACTCGAATACACTCAGAATGAAATCCGTTATCTGTCCGTATCTATAGGTGAAAGTTCGCATAAACCAGCCGCTCCGGATCAAGTCATAGAGAAGCGCTATGGTGACTGTAAAGACAAATCTCTGCTATTGACAACGCTACTACGCCGTATGGGTATAGAAGCGCATCCGGTCTTAGTTGCGACTTACCGTAAGAAGGGAATTTCCCAGCTGCTCCCCAGCCCGGCAATATTCGACCATGCGATCGTACGTGTCATCGTCGATGGAAAAACTTATTTCCTGGACCCCACCCGCAATGGGCAAAGCGGGAGTCTGGACAATATGGGGCAAAGCCATGCAGAGGCCGAAGTGCTGGTTGTTTCGCCGGAGTCTCGCGATCTGAGCATCATAGGAAAATCAAACGCGCGAAGTGAAAACTCCCGCATGGAGAAAGTCCTCGCTAAGCAGTGGAACCGACCGGTTGAGTTTATTCTGAAACAGACCTATTCCGGACTGGAAGCAGAATACGCGCGCTCCTATTTTGCGCGTCAGACTAAAGAGCAAATTGGAAAGCAATTTCAGGGGAATATACTGAAGCGCTACCCCTTGGCTGAACTGAAATCAGGGCCAGTTTTCAAAGACGATACGCAATCCAATCAACTTACACTGGAAATGCGTTTTGCCATTCCCGAATTCTTTAAATCAGATGCTCAGTTCTGGTACGTAAGCTACCAGGCAAGCAATTTCCGGGACATTTTCTATCTGCCTGAAAATCCTCGACGCACCACCCCCCTGATGCTGCCGTCCGACCCCAACCGCTTTACTTATCAATTCGAGGTCGAGTTACCTGAGGGGTTTGATGCCAACTACCGGCCGAGTAGCGAGGCACTCAACAGCCCCGGATTCACCCTGACTGAAAATATCAGCTTTAAAGGCAAAGACCTCACTGCGCGACTGGGGCTGGGCATATTGAAAGAGCAGATTCCCACTATGCAGGTGGCGGATTTTATGGCTTATGTCAGAAAAACCTCTCAGGTCATCGACAATACCTTAAAGATACGAAAAACGGATATCAAGGAAAACTCATTAGCCCTGTTGCTGGATGCACCGTACAAGCAAAGAATCAGCGATAAGCTGACCCGGGATTTAAATTCCTTAAACCAGCGTATAGACAATAGCAATCCCGATCCGGAATTACTGTGCCAGCGTGCATCGTTGTATGCGCGACAGCGTCAGTTCAATTTAGCCCAGTCCGATTTACAGGTACTGCAAAAAATGAAAATTCAGGAACCGGGCATCCTTCTATGCCGTGCACAGGCTTATTTTGACAGCATGGACATGAAAAATGCGGAAGCGGACTGGATGCGTGCGGGCAGCAAGGACAGCGACAATCCTGCCCTGCTCACGATGCGAGGATTGGCCGCTTTCTCGTCTGCAAAATGGGCGGAAGCCGCAGCACAGTTTAGCAAAGCGCTCAACGTCAGTGAAAATCAAACTGAGAAACTACGTGCAGAAATGCTGAGACTTTTATCACTCAGACAAATACCGGCACAATCCGCTCAACTAAGCACCACATTGTCCGGCAATCCTGATGACTGGCGCTCGGGCTTACTGGATGTCATCACGGGTAGCAAATCAGAAGAACAAATGAGTAAGCAGCTTTATAAGCTGACTGGCGATGAGCTTGATATTGCTCTGCCTGAAGCTTACTTCGTTTTTGCACAATTACAGACAGCACAAAATAATAAACTCAAAGCCAAGGTCTATCTGCAAAGAGCACTCGATAAAGCGGCGCCTGACCAGTTACTGCGACCAGTCATACAAATTGAGCTGGATCGATTCAAACGCTGATTCAACACTAAAAGAAAGCACAACCATGAATTTCTACCGACTACGGTTCATACCTGTTTTGATCGTCTGCACGCTGCTAACCACGTATACCTATGCAGCAAACGTCTCTAATCCGGCAGATGTGCAAGATGTAAAGTCCTTGATGCAGATATTTCAGATCGATAAATCTATCCAGAACGTAATCAGGGCAGACATTGAGCAGAATAACCGTCTTCATCCTGAACTATATGTTGATATTGAAACAACCATGAATCCGCTTACCCTGAATGCGATTAGCGACCGACTGGCACCACACTTAGCCAATGTAATCCCGAAGGAGTACGCAAAAAAATTACTGAAGGATTTAGAAACACCAGCTGGAAAAAATGTGCTGTATCTTGACCGCATGTTCACAGAGCAAGGAAAAAATGCCGCGGCAGCGGCCTTCAATAAACTGTCGGCAGCAGAAAAAAAAGCCACCAATGATTTCCGTAATGGGAATGGCTATCGGCTTCTGCTGAACGCTATCCTCCATCCGCAACCTGAAATTCAAACTGACCTCAGAGCATGGGCTGCATCACTGTCACAGGCAAGAATACAAAAAGCCCGTCAAAGCATGGCAGCAGTGCTGGAAAAAAGCATACAGGCAGATCAGGAAGGTGATACTTACTCCTCGCAACTTCTGCCTGCCACGATTCCCAAAACGGGGATTCGCTCCATAGATACAGAGATGGCACTGACACTGGATTTTTACAAAAAAATGAACCAGATTGAATCTAAGTTTTCTCAGGAATTCAATCGTACCGAGTTCAGCAAAATCCTCGATCCGCAAAATCTGGTATCACGAACAGCACTGGAGCAAGCACAACTGAATCTGCTGACAGCGGAAAGCATTATCGATCAGCGTGCTCCGCTCATCGAAAAATTACTGAAAAATTATTTTGAAGATTTGAATAATATCCCCATGCCTGCCAATGAGAAGCAGCTCATGCGTGCACAAAATGAACGTGAGGCCATGCTGAGCATGGAAAATTCCATGAAATTGATGGAATTGACTGGAAAGTCGATAGAGCTACGTAAACAGCTTTTGAATCTCTGCCAGGAAAACCTGGGTAAAATCAAATTCGAAAATCAGAAACTGATTTTTTCTGACGAGGCGGCCTTGTCGAACTACAACCAACTGGTCGCGCAACTCAATCAAAATCTGGATGAGTCACAGCGTTTTGACAGAGATCGTCTGGATAGAAAGCGCAGCATGGCACAATCACTCAGACTAAACAAATAAGTCCAGGCACAAAAAAAGCCAGCGTCAGCTGGCTTTTTTATTCGCAGGTACAAACAAGTTCTGTTGTAGCTTATCGATACACAGTCACTGGTTCCGGTGCCGGTGTGACAACAGGCTGGGCGGCAGTGCCTGCGTTGGCCGGGCGGTTGGCGCCGCGTGGCAGACCAAACTGCACCATCAGTTCACCATAGGCGGCTTCTGCCAGACTGCGCGAAGTTTCCTGCATGACTTTGCCACGGTTGAAAACCACACGATCACCGGCACGGCTGATGATCTTGGTATCCACACCAGAACCACTGGCGCTGAAAGCTGCTTTCACTTCATAGGTCTTGGTGTTGATCAGGCTGAAATCCGCCACCAGATCCAACGACAGGCTGGCTGTCATGGAATTCCCGTATTGCAGCTGATTGCTCTCCTGACGGAACTGGATATTGCTGACGGTACCGAACAGCACATAATCCGCACCCGGATACATACCCTGTTTGATGCGACCGATGATGTCGAAAATTTTCTCCATCGGCTTACCCACATAAGGGCGGGCCTGAATCAGATGTACAGCGCCGCCTTTGAGTAAGGCACCTTTCAGATCAGCTGTGTAGGTTTTCAACTCACCGCGATCGATATAGGTGTAATAGCCTTCCGCTTCAAAATAATTGCTTTCGCTTTTAGCGTCTACATGACCACGCTGGGAATAGCTGCGGTCAGTTTCACGCTCGCTGTAGCTGCCTTTGACGCTACTTTTGCTGGAGGCTGACACTACGCGGAAATACTCGCTGACTTTTTCTTCATAGGTCAGATCGGTTACTGCAATCTTAGGCTCAGCGGCATAAGCGCTGATGCTGGCCAGGCCACAGGCCAGCGCAGCGATCATTTTTTTTAGATTCAACATCGTGCTTCCTTTACCGGAAAATTATTTTTTGGATGTCTTGCGGATTTCTTTTTCATCCTGCCACTCGATCGAACCTTCTTCGATGTCGTACAGTTTCAGAGTCATTTTGTAGAACACATCTTTAGTCGTCGCGTTCTGCTTAACGATGGAAACGATTTCACCTTCCAGTGAGTATTTCGCTGCAGTCATATTGCCGATTTTTGCCTTACCCTGCGCTTTGTACAGACCACTCTGATTCTGGCGCTGCAGCTCATCCACACCTTGCTGCATTTCGTCGGCACTGCGGGTGAATTTCACTTTCTTACTTTTCACCAGTGCAGTCTGAATACTGTTCATGATCGACTTGGTATCGATGTATTCGCTGGTCTTGTTACGCACGCCGGCCAGTGTCAAAGTTGGACGATTGGCGAGTACCGGATCTTCCAGCAAAGAGCCCACCATTTTTTCTGCAATCATTTGCAGGTCGGTAGAACCGAATTCATTGGTGACCGTTTCTACCGCTTTGTTATCGCCATAGCTAACCTGACGCGCAAGGCTGACCGTCGGTTGCGACAACTTGGTCTGGCACGCAGTCAGCGAAACGCCAGCCAGCGCCAGCAGACAAATCATTTTGGACAATTTTACGAACTGTTTCATGGATATATTCCTTAGATTAATTTCTGGCTCTGAACTCAGCGTGGCTCAGCACTCATTTCAATTTTGAAGTCACTTGCCTGTGGACCGTAGGCTGTGCCCTTGATCAGCTGGCTCTGACGGCCGAGTATGGTCAGCGGTTTCCAGACTTCACCATCACCAACCTGCATACCCGCTGCATCGGTCCAGCGGAAGCGGTAGTACACACGCACATCTTTGTCGGTCAGATTCAGCATCTCAGCCTGTACCACCATCACATCATTACGACGCTGCGAGCGCAGATCCACGACCTGCACCCCTTCCAGTGTGCCACGTACCATCAGCTTGGCAGCGATACCAGCCGAAGAGGCATTCGGAATATCATTAGCGGCCTGAACCGGAGCCATCCAGCACGCAGCGAGTACAGCGCTGATTGCGATTAAACGGGCATTTTTCAACATGTCTTATCCTTTGCGACGACAATTAATTGGTTTTTACAGCAGTTGCGCCAGTATTCGTGGTGCCTTGTGCTGGTTTAGGTTTAACGACGTTTTTCTTTGCTGCCGGTTTCGCATCTTGTGCGGTAGTGGCAGGTTTGTCTTCGACCTGAGCGACTGGTGTTATCGTGCCAAATTTGGCTAAGTCACCCAGATAGGTTTTGTTTTGATACAAACGGACCGGCACCACCATATAGCGACCATCGACCGAGATTTTACTGGTTTCGCCGGGACGACCGGTGAAGTTTACGTCGTAATCACCAGGTGGCAAAAAGGCGCGCGCCACGAAGACGCGCTCAGGCAGACTGCGCCACAGGCGGTCATCGGCATTGCTCTCGGTTGCCGCCACTGCGATGTTGGCAGCCAATCCGGCTAAGGCACCAAAGTTTTTATTGATCTGATCCTGCGCCACACCTTTCACCGCTGCGCGGATCGCAGCGCGGGTATAAATGCCTGGCAGTTCATCTTTCAAGGCACGGCGTGCCATCACATTAAAATCAGTAATCAAAGCAGTCGGCAGATTCTGATTGCCCACCTGGATGGTATTGATCTGCGGTGCATCCTTGTCTGGATAAATCACCGGGAAAGCCAGCGACATCGTAATCAGCCCACGTCCGGTAGGAATAGGCAAAGTCAGTTTTTTCGATTGACGCGCAGGTGAATTACCGGCTTCGACCACGAACAACACATCGGTCACACCTTTCTTGCGACGGAAACTGGTACGCTGATCCAGCCCCTTCAAGCCCTCTTCCAGCACCGGCAATTCCGGACGCAATTCAATCGCTTTACGATAACCGGGAGCAGCCAGGCCAGGCTCGTTGAGCGCCTCATACACAAAGCCGGACAGATAATGGCTGAGCGCATTCTGGTAACCGTTTTTCAGCTTCAGGACTTCCGGATCATTCAGGGTTTCGACCGGATAGCCATTCAATTCTTTATTGCCTGTGCTGACGCCTTTGGATTTGGCTTCTTCTTCCGCCGCCACAGTTTCTTTGGAGCGGAATTCTGCAATCACCGCTTCACGTTCATGCGTGCGTTTGATGTCTACCCGCGCTGTATCCAGGTCACCCAGATTGATACGGTTCATCGCCATACGGATAGTCAACATCACTTTTTCGTAATCCTGACCTTCATAATCGCGGCTGGCATCTCCCATCAGGGTCGCGCCTATCTGCGCCATCAGTTTTTGCGGATTACTCTTGGCATTCTCTTCCCACTCTTTAACCTTGGCATCCGCCACATTCAGGGCATTCAGGCTGTCCTGATAGCGCTTGCCTATGCGCATTAACTCGCCTTTTTCCAGATTCAGCAGCAAGTCATTTTCATTCTTGCCCTGCGTCTGCGCCTCAACCTGCTTAATCGCATCTTCAATCTGACCGGTTTTAGCAACCGCCAGAGAAGCAGCTACTTTGCTATCGTGGGTAGGAGTGGTCACGCAACCCGTGAGTACGAGTGCCGCTACCAGCGGAGTCACTGCAAAATTAGAAATGCGCATAGTTTTCTGGAAGGAAAGGGAAATAAAGAGAAACAATTGAGAGAGGCAAGATTGTCAAAATACAACAATTTCACATGAGCATAGGATTATATGTAAAACAAGTTTTTTTACATTATCAAGATACTAATTAATTACGTAGAATTGTAATTATTTGTAAAAAATTTAAGCCAACTCAATTCCATCCTCAAACCCACTACTTATTTCCCCTTGAACTAAGCCCAGACACCCGTCACAGAAAATGGCATTTAGTCCTGGCATGGGTCCAGAGGCGGAGCTGCTGCCAGCCAGCGATCCAGCTGCCACATCAGATCCGGCAGATAAGCATGATCTGGGCTGCGCAAGCCATGATCTGCACCTGGAAAGACACAGGTTCGCCACTGTGCGGGCACAGGCTTAACTATTTGTTGCAATTTAGCCTGGGCATCTTTTGGAATCAGTGCATCCGCGTCCCCGTAGGCCCATAACACTGGCCCCTTCCATGCACGCAGATTGCTGAGGTGATCGACCGCACGAATTTCCGACCAATAGCGCCAGCTGCGGCCATGGATCAGACTGCGATCCGGATCGGATGGCGTGCTACTCAACGCTGCCTGCAATTGCTTCCATCCTGAGTGCATATGGGCGTAAGCACGGGCCAGCGTCTGATAGGTGCCCATCGCACCATCCCCACTATGCGCCAGCAACACCAGGTGGGTAGCGGCGGGCAGCGCCAGCGCCAGCACCGGGGCCAGCTCTGCGCCCTCAGAAATACCCATCATTACCACGCGTATGGTTTTATTGGACGGTGCTTGTGCCAGCTGAAAACGGATGAACTCCAGCTGATCCGCGTGCCAGCGGCTGAAATGATCGTCTTGTACAAACGCACTGCTGCAATCACTGCCATCATCCTGCGCGCCGACATGGCGCTTCTGTAATAACCAGAGACGGCTGACGCCAGACTCGCCTTCCAGTCCACGGAAATAGCCGGGTAAATAGCGCCCCATACTCGCACAGCCAGAACCGCCAACGACGAAGATCCAGTTTTCAAAGCTGGCATCCGCGGCCTGCACAAAGCTGTTCTGCGAGTGTTCACCCTTATCCAGATAAAAATAACTCGCATAAGCGCCATCCGCAAACCGGAACGATAAGCTCTGCACCGTGCTTGCTGCCTGTGCCTGCGCTGGCAGCAGCAAGAAGCAGCAGCATGTCAGAGCAGCTTGCAGGCAACGTGCGAGATAAATGAAAAGCTGAGGGTGCAAAGCGGATCTCTCCTGTTTGTATTTTGCAAGTGTTTCCAATTCCAGCAAGGCAGGCGATGAGCACGCAGCATCGCTGGCGAACTCGGCAGCAGGTATGCACATAGTGCTTTACCGCAGCCCGACACCATACGGCGCAGCGAGTTCTACCCCCTGCCAGTCTGGCTGTCAAGACTGGCGCAAAGCCGCAAATTGCGTATCATCAGCGCCTTCATTGCTTTTTTATGTCTGGATGCTGGATTTATGTTGCCTTCAATTGAACAAAGACTTGCCGTAGAACTCGTTGCCAAACCAGTACAGGTAGCAGCCGCTGTCGCCCTGCTGGATGAAGGTGCAACCGTGCCGTTCATCGCGCGTTACCGTAAAGAAGTCACCGGTGGCCTGGACGATACCCAGTTACGTTTGCTGGAAGAACGCCTGCGTTATCTGCGCGAACTGGAAGACCGCCGTGCAGCCATCATCGCCTCGATTGATGAACAGGGCAAAATGACACCGGAACTGCTGGCTGCAGTCAGCCTGGCGGAAGATAAAACCCGGCTGGAAGATCTCTACCTGCCTTACAAACCTAAGCGCCGCACTAAAGCACAGATCGCGGTGGAAGCCGGTTTGCAACCGCTGGCCGACGCCTTGCTCGCCAACCCGAGCTTGCAACCGGAAACCGAAGCAGCCGCTTATCTGAAGCCCGCCTTCACCACCGCCAATGGTGACAATCCCGGTGTGGCCGATGCCAAAGCAGCGCTGGATGGTGCACGTCAGATCCTGATGGAGCGTTTTGCCGAAGATGCGACTCTGCTGCAAACCCTGCGTGAATATCTGAATGAACACGGCATCGTGGAATCCAAAGTGGTGGAAGGTAAGCAGGATGCAGGCGAAAAGTTTGCCGATTATTTCGATTACTCAGAAACGCTGGGCACTATTCCTTCGCACCGTGCGCTGGCCTTGTTCCGTGGTCGTCGTGAAGAAATGCTGACGGTCACATTGCGCCTTGACAGTGAAGAAGAAAAACCAAAATGGGATGCGCCACTGAATCCTTGCGAAGGTCGCATCGCTGCACGCTTTGGCATCAGCCAGAAAGACCGCCCGGCGGATAAATGGCTGGCCGATACCGTACGCTGGGCCTGGCGCGTTAAGGTGTTCATGCATCTGGAAACCGAGCTCATGGGCAAGCTGCGTGAACAGGCAGAAATCGAAGCGATCAATGTTTTTGCCCGTAATCTGAAAGACTTATTATTGGCAGCGCCAGCTGGACCACGCGCCACCATGGGTCTGGATCCTGGCTTGCGTACCGGCGTCAAAGTAGCCATCGTCGATGCGACAGGTAAGGTGATGGAACATGCCACGATTTACCCGCATCAGCCACGCAATGACTGGGATGGCTCGCTACATACGCTGGCAAAACTGGCAGAAAAATATCAGGTATCGCTGATCTCTATCGGGAATGGCACGGCCTCACGCGAAACCGACAAACTGGCGCAGGATCTGATCAAGCTCAAGCCTGAACTGAAGCTGACTAAAATCGTGGTATCTGAAGCGGGTGCGTCGGTCTATTCCGCTTCGGAATTCGCGTCTAAAGAATTGCCGGATCTGGATGTATCCATCCGTGGTGCGGTATCGATTGCACGTCGCCTGCAAGACCCGCTGGCGGAGCTGGTTAAGATTGATCCGAAATCCATCGGCGTCGGTCAGTATCAGCATGACGTCAGTCAGACTCAGCTGGCTCGCTCGCTCGATGCAGTGGTGGAAGACTGCGTGAATGCGGTCGGTGTCGATGTCAATACCGCCTCTGCGCCTTTATTGGCGCGGGTTTCCGGCCTGTCCGCGAGCGTCGCACAAAGCATAGTCAATTACCGCGATGCCAAAGGCATGTTCAGCGCACGCGCCGATTTGCGCGCCGTGCCACGCCTGGGTGACAAGACCTTCGAACAAGCCGCTGGTTTCTTGCGCGTGATGAATGGCAGCAATCCGCTCGATGCCTCTGCCGTCCATCCGGAATCCTATCCGCTGGTAGAAAAAATCCTGGCTGATATACAGAAGGATGTGAAGGCCGTCATCGGTGACAGCAGTCTGTTGAAGAGCCTGAATCCTACGCGCTATGCCGATGAAAAATTCGGTGTACCGACTGTCACCGACATCCTGAAAGAGCTGGAAAAACCAGGCCGTGATCCGCGTCCTGAATTCACCACCGCGACCTTCAAGGATGGCGTGGAAGACATCAAGGATTTGCGCCCGGACATGATACTGGAAGGCGTGGTCACCAACGTTGCAGCCTTCGGCGCCTTCGTCGATATCGGTGTGCATCAGGATGGACTGGTCCATATTTCTGCGCTGTCGTCGACCTTCGTCAAAGACCCGCACACCGTGGTCAAGGCGGGTCAGGTAGTTAAAGTGAAAGTACTGGAAGTGGATGTTAAACGTCAGCGTATCGCCCTCACCATGCGCCTGTCTGACAGCGCACCGCAAGCCGGCAGCAAACCGGAACAGCGTGGTGACCGGCAAGATGCGAAGCGTTTGAATCAGCATCAGTCACGCAATCAGGCGGCCGCACCGGCCAACAATGCGATGGCGGCAGCGTTTGCTAAATTACGCGGCTAATACAGAGCGAATATCGGCAGACTGGTTCCAGTTGCGCAGATGAAGCGCACATGCCTGAGCACAAAGTAACAAGCTAAGCGACAGATTGCCCTGCAGTCTGTCGCTTTTTTCTTTCAGTCCCGGCGCTGCTGTGACTCTCCCTTTCCTCACCCTCCTACACTGTGTCAACTCTGCTCAGCGCTGACACAGTGTCACCTGGGACAGTGTTCCATTATGTGACAGTCGCAGCGCATCACAGCGCCCCAATACGCCAGGCAGATCGCCTTGAAACCCTTATCTGTATTGGCTTTGCAAGAATAAGCCTGACTGGCACAGGCTTTGCACTAAGTCATGCGTGCTTGCACAAATTCCAGGACCACACTGCTTCACAAGTTAGCTTAGCCAAAGCTAGCCGGTGAATGGTGGCAATTCACAATAAAGGAGACATAACATGACAATGGCAGACCTGAGCAAACTGGGTATCAAGAATCCGTTTAAAACACGTTACGACAACTTCATCGGTGGCCGCTTTGTGCCACCCGTCAGTGGCGAATATTTTGAAAACATCAGCCCGATTATCGGCAAGGCCTTTTGCGAAGTAGCGCGCTCCACCGCAGCGGATGTAGAACTGGCACTGGATGCCGCCCATGCCGCAAAAACTGCGTGGGGCAAAACCTCACCGGCTGAACGTGCGCAGATACTCAATAAAATCGCGGACCGCATGGAAGCCAACCTGAGCGTGCTGGCTACCGCAGAAACCATAGACAACGGCAAACCAATACGCGAAACCATGGCCGCGGATATTCCGCTGGCGATTGATCATTTCCGCTATTTCGCCGGTTGCATCCGTGCGCAAGAAGGCTCAGTCTGCCAGATCGATGCAGAAACCTATGCGTATCACTTCCATGAACCATTGGGTGTGGTGGGTCAGATTATTCCCTGGAATTTCCCTATCCTGATGGCGGTCTGGAAGCTGGCTCCGGCGCTGGCAGCAGGCAATTGCGTGGTGCTGAAACCAGCGGAGCAAACACCGTCCTCAATCTTAGTGCTGATGGAACTGATCCAGGATTTGCTGCCAGCGGGCGTGGTGAATGTGGTCAATGGCTTTGGTCTGGAAGCCGGTAAGCCACTGGCTTCCAGCAAACGCATCGCCAAAATTGCGTTCACCGGCGAAACCGGTACCGGTCGTCTGATCATGCAATATGCGGCACAGAATCTGATTCCGGTCACGCTGGAATTGGGCGGAAAATCGCCCAATATTTTCTTTGCCGATGTGATGGATCAGGATGATGCCTTCTTTGATAAATGTCTGGAAGGCTTTGCGATGTTTGCGCTGAACCAGGGTGAAGTCTGCACCTGCCCATCACGCGTGCTGATACAGGAATCCATCTACGAGCGTTTCATCGCACGCGCGGTGGCACGGGTAGCGGCGATCAAACAGGGCAGCCCGCTGGATGCCAGCACGATGATAGGTGCGCAGGCTTCGCAAGAGCAGCTGGAAAAAATCCTGTCCTATCTGGATATCGGCAAACAGGAAGGCGCAACGGTGCTGGCTGGCGGCGCACGTCAACAACTGGATGGTGATCTGGCAGGTGGCTACTATGTGCAGCCGACCATTTTTAAAGGTCATAACAAGATGCGTATCTTCCAGGAAGAAATCTTTGGACCGGTGGTCTCGGTGACTACCTTCAAAGATGAAGAAGAAGCGTTGGCGATAGCCAATGACACGCTGTATGGTCTGGGTGCCGGTGTCTGGACCCGCGATGGCAGCCGCGCCTTCCGCGTGGGACGTGGCATACAGGCAGGCCGGGTCTGGACCAACTGCTACCATCTGTATCCGGCCCATGCAGCGTTTGGCGGCTACAAGCAATCCGGTATCGGTCGTGAAAATCACAAGATGATGCTGGATCACTATCAGCAAACTAAAAATCTGCTGGTCAGCTACAACCCGAATGCGCTGGGATTTTTCTGAGCTGAGTTAAGTATCTCAGCATAGTAGCGCTGAGATATTGAAATACGCCGTAGCTGCGCTCTTTACAGCAGCTACGGTTTTCATTTTCCTGCAGCGGACTTGCTAAGCATCCGGGTCCGTACTGCGCTGCACTGAGGAGCTGATTATGTCTGCCAGTCCGAAACGCGTCGTGGCCACCGCCGCCACGCTGGAATTGATACACCAGCTGCGTCTGCGCTATGGAGAGTTACTGTTTTTCCAGTCAGGCGGATGTTGCGATGGCAGCTCACCGCTGTGTTATCCACGTAATGAATTTCAAATCAGTGACAGCGATGTCTATCTGGGCAGCATAGGCGATGTTCCTTTTTTTATGGGGCAGGAACAATTTGCTTATTGGGAGCACACCCAGCTGATCATCGATGTAGTCGAAGGCATGGGTGGGATGTTTTCTCTGGATAATGGAACCGGTAAACGCTTCCTGACCCGCTCGCGCTTATTCAGTGATGAAGAGTTCGGACAACTGATTCTGCCAGCGCGTCCTGCACTCTGATCGAAATTGAATAATGGATTTCTGCGCAGTTCAGCCACGCCCTAACTTACGATAAATCGTATTACGCGAAATACCCAGCATCCTGGCGGCGGCCGTCACATTGCCCTGACATTGAGCCAAGGCCTGCTGTATCAATCCCAGCTCCTGAGCTGCCAGGCCCGTATCTGACGCAGATGCTGGCAATGGCGGTGTTAAGTCTGCTTGCGCGACCGGCTCGATGGATGTGGGCACGACATCTTCCAGAAAATCCTGAGGGCAGTGTTGCAGACCAATCTCGGATTCTCCTTCCGCCAGTCGCAAGGCCGTGCGCAGTAAATTACTTAATTGACGGATATTGCCGGGCCAGGGATGTCGCTCAAATACCTGCATCAGTGCCGGATGTATGTGCATATGCGCTGCATCCTCCTGTTGCAGTATGCGTGACACCATCTGCGTCAGATCGCTGCGGTCGCGCAGTGCTGGCAACTTCAGCACATAGCCGTTCAGACGATAATACAAATCTTCACGGAACTGCTTAGTTGCGATCATTTGCTTCAGGGGCTGGTTGGTTGCACAAATAATGTCGATATCGACTTTCGTGCTGCCAGCGCCACCCAGCGGCGTCACACTGCGCTCCTGCAACACACGCAACAGGCGCGCCTGCAAATGCAAAGGCATGTCCCCTATCTCATCTAAAAACAGGGTGCCGCCATTGGCCTGCAACAGCTTGCCGCGACTACCTTTTTTACGGGCTCCGGTAAAGGCACCCTCCTCGTAACCAAACAATTCTGATTCGATCAGAGACTCGGGAATCGCAGCACAATTCACCGCCACGAACGGGCCATGACGACGTGCGGACGCCTGGTGTATGGCCTGCGCCAGCCAGTCCTTGCCGGTACCGGTTTCTCCGGTAATCATCAAGGGGATGCCACGGTCTATCACTTTACGCAAACCGTTGATCAACGCTGCGACCAGCGCATCACCGCCAGCCAGTTGCTGCAGGCTCAGTCCCTGTGCGGCAGGCTGCTCAGTTCTTTCTGTCACCGTGTGATCTGCTGCCAGATTGACGCCGGCTGACAGCAGCGTCCCCGGATGCTCACGACACTGCGCATATACCTTCATCCCATTCGGTAAAGCCAGCGTAATCAAACTACTGCCACTGCGCCGGCACAAATCGAGACAAGAAGACAGCGGCATACCAAACAAAGAACTGAAGGTATGGGTTTGTAAGGCTGAGACCGGCAAGCCCAGCTGGAATAAGGCACTGCGGCTGGCGGCCTGAAAACGCCCGTCAGACGTAAAGCAGGCGATGCCCTCCATCAGCGTCCCCAGAAATTCCGGGCGGCTGTGAAAATGGATTTTGACCGCATTCTGAAATGCCGCGCTGAACATCTGATTTTCTATCATCTGCGCCGACATTCTGACCAGCGCCATGGTATGCCGGTGAAAGTGATGCTGATCGCCAGTCACATCCAGCACACCGATTACCTGTCCCTGCGCGTCAAAAATCGGCGAAGCAGAACAGGTCAGAAACTGATTCGCAGACAGATAATGCTGATCTGCATGAATCACGGTAGGCGTCTGTGCGGCGATAGCGGTGCCTATCGCATTAGTTCCCTTACTCTGCTCAGACCAGGCCACACCGGGGTTCAGTGCGACCTGATCGGCTTTTTCCAGGAAATCTGCATCGCCCAGGGTATGCAGTATCAGGCCGCGTGCATCGGTCAGCACCACCATGTGGTGGGTGTTGACGATCTGTTCATACAGGGAGTCCATCACTGGTGCTGCATGACGGAACAACAGGCGGTTCTGTTCCAGCACCAGTTGCAAATCAGCTTTACCCAGGCAGGCATAATCCGGCGAATCCTGCCGCCCCAGCCCGAAAGCGGCGGAGCGCTGATGCGCCAGTTCTATATCTTGCTGAACGTGCACTCCCGGCATCAAGCCCCAGGCGCGTGCTGCATGCGTATCACCAAGCTGTTGCATGTTTGTCTCCTCTTTCAAGGTGATCCCGTATCCGTACCAAGACGCAGGGACTCTGATTCAGGGACTCTAACACCAAACCGTAGCACATAGAAAAGCAGCTTTGTGGCGCCGCACAAATTCCGATGTCCGCTGTGTATTCCGGTCTTTGCCATGCTTTATCAGCAGCAAGACGGCCAGCGTGAAAATCTGGGATAATGCGGAAATTCGTTTTTAAAGGAAACTGCCATGAGCGACGTACAAAGCTGGATCAAAGAAACCGTAACCCAAAACCCTGTTGTGCTGTTTATGAAGGGAACTGCGCAGTTCCCACAATGCGGCTTTTCTGGCCGTGCTGTTCAATTGTTGAAAGCCTGTGGCGCGCAAAATCTGGTAACCGTCAATGTGCTGGAAGATGCAGCTGTGCGTCAGGGCATCAAAGACTTTTCTAACTGGCCAACTATTCCTCAGTTATACATCAAGGGTGAATTCATTGGTGGTTCTGACATCATGAATGAAATGTTCGAGAACGGCGAACTGCAATCCCTGTTGAAAGACTGATTCTATGTCGGCCGCCATCCCCCGCAAACGTCTGATTATCGCCATCACTGGCGCGACAGGGGCGGTGTATGGCGTGCGCCTGCTACAAATTTTGCGCACGCTGCCTGAAGTCGAAACCCATGTCATGGTGTCCGAGGCCGGTGTGCTCAATATCCATCAGGAATTAGACCTCAAGCGCAAAGATGTCGAAGCGCTGGCCGATGTGGTGCACAATGTGCGCGATGTCGGCGCCAGCATAGCCAGCGGCTCTTTCCTGTCCGATGGCATGATCATCGCACCGTGCTCCATGAAAACACTGGCAGCGGTCGCCCACGGCTTATCGGATAACCTCATCACACGCGCTGCCGATGTGGTACTCAAAGAACGCCGCCGCCTGGTCCTGATGGTCAGGGAAACACCGTTTAATCTCGCACACCTGCGCAATATGACCGCAGTCACAGAAATGGGCGGCGTCATTTTCCCGCCGCTACCCGGTTTTTACCAACGCCCGCAAAGCATAGAAGAAATGGTAGACCATACGGTAGGCCGGGTGCTCGATATGTTCGCTGTCGACCACCAACTCACACCGCGCTGGGCAGGATTGAAGAGCTAAGTTTACTCCTCAGCACGGTAGCTCAGTGTTCATGCATCTGCATTCTTGTATAGATACACGCCAGCGAATGCATGTTGCTCCCATTCACTCAGTCATAGGATGTGCTTGGAATCGCTGGTATTGCGCCCTGTATCACACTGGGTGCGGTAACTATTCTGCTCACTTTATTTTTAGCGTCAGCCCCGGTCGTGGCGGCATATCGCATCGTGCAATGCCGTTGCTGTCGGCGCTGGCTGGCCGTAATAGAAGCCCTGCGCCGCAGAGCAGCCAAGCTGCTGTAAGACCGCAGCCTGTTGCCAGGTTTCCACACCTTCTGCGGTTACCTCCAATTCCAGGCTGCCAGCCATTTTCAGCATCACGCTAACCAGACCATGATCACGCGCATTACCCGGTAAGGCGAGGATAAACGAGCGGTCAATTTTGATGCGTGAGACAGGCAGATGCTTGAGTAAGGCCAACGATGAATAACCGGTACCGAAATCATCGATAGCGACGCTGACCCCGAGTTCACGCAAACCACTGACTATGCCACGGCTGCGCTGAAAATCCTGCAAGACGGATTCTGTAATTTCGATTTCCAGCTGATGTGCAGGCACCTGCCAGCGGCGCAATGCAAGCTCCACCGATGCCAGAAAATCGTCCTGCAAAAACTGTTTTGGTGACACATTCACGGCCATCACCAATGCAGTTCCGGTTGCCTCGGTCCATTGACTCAGCTGCTGCAGGGCAGTATCCAATACCCAGCTGCCTATGCTCTGTATCTGTCCACTCTCTTCGGCGATGCGGATGAACTGATCCGGCAGTAATACGCCGGATACAGGATGATTCCAGCGTATCAGGGCCTCAAAACCGGACAAACGTTCGTTTGCCATGCTAAATACAGGTTGGTAGTACAGTTCCAGCTCCTGTCGCTCCAATGCATGGTGCAAACCCTGCTCCAGATTCAGGCGGGTCCGCACCGTGTCGGTCATATCGCTGGTGTAGACGCAGATTCTGCCCTTGCCCTGGCGCTTGGCCTCATACATCGCACTGTCAGCGGCACTCAGGATTTCACTTAATCCTGCCCCATCTTGTGGAAAGGTCGCGATACCGATGCTGGCACTGATACGGAACTGGTGTTCATCAATGCGTATCGTTACTGATAAAGCTTGCAGTATTTTCTCTGCAACCAGCCTGCCATCGCTTTGTTGAGTCAGGTTAGGGACGATCACGACAAACTCATCTCCACCCAGCCGTATCGCTTCATCATATCGTCGTATCTGGCCTGAGATACGATGCGCGGCTTCCTGTAGCAGACGGTCACCGATGTGGTGCCCCATGGAGTCATTTATCGCCTTAAAACCATCAAGATCGATAAATATAATCGCCACATTGCCACCATTAACCTGGCTGAGCGACATTTCCTGCGCCAGTCTCTGATCCAGCAGGTAGCGGTTTCCCATCCCTGTCAGCGGATCATGAAAAGCCAGATGCTCCAATTGCCGCTCTGCTTCGCGGATAAAGCTGATATCAGAAATGGACACGACGATCTGCTGCGTCTGCCCCTGCTCATTACGCACCACACATACGTGCTGCAGGATAGAAATCTGACTGCCATCCTGACGTTTGCAACGTGCCTCCCCGGTCCAAAAACCAGGTTCACTGACTGCAATCGCAGAATAAGACGGGTCACTTTCTCGTCTGACCAGCAAAAAATCATCGGGATGCAGGCCCATAATTTGTTGCTCTGAAAACCGGGTCATCTGGAAAAATGCAGGATTAGCGCTCACAACCCGGCAATCAGCATCCAGTATCAGCATACCCTCGACCGCCTCACTGAAAACAACGCTGGCCTGGCGTAACTGGTCTTCCATCGTTTTACGTAAGCTGATGTCGCGAACCGCACCAATTAACACCGGCTCACCATTCAAATTACAGGTCAGTTTTCCATAGATTTCTATCCAGGCGAGCTCCTGTCCGCTACGCGGTATGCAAAAGGTATCACTGAAGAAATCTGTCTGCTGAAACCAGTGGCTGAGCCTGTCCCGGTCCCGCTCAGTCACCAGACGGAGCAGGTCCGTCAGGCTGCTTTGAAATGGTCGTAAGCCACCACCAACGATCTCAAAAAAACGCTCATCCCCTTCCAGTTTGTCATGCTGACGTGACCATTGCCAGCTCCCTAATTGAGCTGCATCCAATGCCATCGTCAGGCGCTGCTCTGAAGCCGCCAGCATGCCTTCAGCATTATGACGAGAGCGTGCAACCTGTATGACCGCCATTAACTCTTTGGACTCAAAAGGCTTCATCACATAGCCGAATGGTTTAACATTCGCAGCGCGGCTGACAGTCAGATCATCGGCGTAGGCAGTCAGAAAAATCACCGGCAACTTCCAACGCCGGGAGATCATCTCGCAGGCGTCTATCCCATCGGTATCACCATCGATGTGTATATCCATCAAAATCAGGCTGGGCTGATTCTGTTGCACCACGTTTAGCGCCTCGGTAAAGCTAGTCGCGATAGACAGCACCTGATGCCCCATTTCCATCAGACTTTGTTGCAAGTCTAATGCGACTACTGGTTCATCTTCCACAATCAGGATACATTCAGCCTGCATAGTTGTACTCCTGCCCGATTGCCGGGATACGGATTGAGATAGTGGTACCCAGTGAGCTGCTCTGTGTCAGCAACTCCGCGTGTAACTGGTGTACAAACATAGGAATCAGCTGACTGCCTAGCCCGTAGCTGGACTTCCATTGAAAGCCAGGCGGCAAGCCGCAGCCATTGTCACGTACGACAATGCAGATACTGTCATGCTCCAGTACGACGCGTATCACGATGATCCCTTCCTCAGTCTGGGAAAACGCGTGTTTGACTGCATTGAGTAACAACTCATTGACTGCTAAACCGCAAGGTATCATTCTCTGCATATCCAGACTGACACCTTGCGAATGGTCCTCCAGCCTGAGCTGTATTCCCTTCCGCTCAATACCATACATAGACACAGATAAGCTGATCAGGCTTTTCAGAAAATCGGACAAGCCGACTTCCGACATATCACTGGACTCGTACAATAACTGATGGATCAGCGCCATCGCCTTTATCCTGCCCTGACTTTCAGCGAGCGCCGAGGCAACTTCTGTGCTTGCTTTGCGTGCTTGCAGGTTAAGCAGGCTGGAGACGATCTGTAAATTATTTTTTACACGGTGATGCACTTCATGCAGTAATACCGTTTTTTCCTCGAGCGCCCGCTCCAACATCTGCAATTGCTGCTTTTGCGGTGAAATGTCCCTGGCCAGCTTACACGCACCAATGACGTGTCCTGCCCTGTCTCTGAGTGGCGAAATCGTGATAGAGATATATACGGTTTGTCCGTTGCGATGAATCCGTTCGGTTTCAAATGAGGCGACTCGCTCACCACTCGCTATGCGCTTCATTATTTGCTGTTCTTCGCTGATTTTCGAGGGTGGAAATATTGTCGTAATCGGCTGGCCGACCATCTCTGAGCAGGAATAGCCTAGCAAACGCTCAGCGGCCGGATTCCAGCTGGTCACCAGGCCATCAAGCGACTTAGTGATAATCGCATCGTCTGAGGATTCAATCACAGAGCGCCATCTTTCCTCTGACTGATATAGCGCAGCTTCACTTTGGTGCCGCTTCATGATGTCGATACCGGACGGTATCAGATGCGTAATTTCACCGGCTTGATTTCTGAGTGGGGCCAGCATGAAATCGATCCAGACCAGCTCACCATTGAGCATACGTACGCGAACATCAAAGCGGGAAATGCCGCCTTGCAGGCAGACCGCTATCACGTCCTTCAGTTGCTGTTGTGTCTCTGGGCAATAAGACCACCAGTAACAATCCCAGAATTTTTTACCGATCACGTCAGATAAACTTATCCCAGCCGCCTCTAATGGGGCACGGTTGGCGTTAATCAGGGTACCGTCCAGATCAAGCACACCGACGAAGGCAAACAGATTATCCAGCACCTGTAACAGGCGTTGCTGACTCTCAGCATGCAACTGATACTGAAAGTCATCGACAGCCGCATCACGGATAAGCGCAAGCACATGACTGACCTTTTGCTGCGCCATGACCGGATAATACGATGCCAGTCGATACAGATAGCTACCATCAGCACGGGGTAGCGATCCCCGGATTTCCTGATTGATCAGCGGGCGTCCGGTATCAATCACAAACTGTAATTTGGGTTCAACCACGTCTGCAGCATGCGGCAAAAATTCGCGCACATGCTTACCCAATTGCTGCTCAAGCTTTAAATGATTCAGCTCTGCATGCCTTGAGTTAATGTATTGCAGATACAGATTTCTGTCTAAAATAGCAACCCCCATTGGAAGCACTTCCATCAAAACAGGAAATATCTGGTGAATATCTTGCTCGGTCAGGCTATGCAAAGCGCCCCCCAGGAGTATGCATTATCGCCAATACAATATATTCCAGGATTGTAAAAATTCAATTATTTTGTTTGATTTTCAGCAAGTTTTCTTTTTTAGGAACATCAGCGTTGCTGCAGACAGATGAATGACAGTAAACGAAAAAGGGATGCCACGGCACCCCTTTCTTTTACTTCCATTTCCAGGTTCTGGTTATTGAAGAATCACAGATTATTCTTCAATAATTCCCACTTCGCTTTTTGCAAAGACCAGACCGTCCAGTCGCCGCGTGGGCCGTGGCCCTGGCCTGGGTAGAGTTGCAGGTTGTAGTCTTTGCCGTTCTGTATCAGCGCATCAATCAGCATGATGGCGTTTTGTGGATGGACATTGTCATCCATAGTGCCATGCATAATCAGGATTTTACCGTGCAGATCTTTAGCGGCTTTGAGCACACTGCCCTTGTCATAGCCTTCTTTATTCTCTGATGGCAGGCCCATATAGCGCTCGGTATAGACGCTGTCGTACAGATGCCAGTCAGTCACAGGCGCGCCGACAAAGCCCAGCTTCCATGCCTTGCTATGCGTCATGGCATACGAGGTCATATAACCGCCATAGCTCCAGCCATTCAGCGCAACGCGGTCCATATCTGCCCATCCTTGCTGACGCAGCCATTCCAGACCATCAAGCTGATCCTGCAATTCAAGCTGGCCCAGTTTTTTATGAATAGGCCAGGCGCTCGCCACACCTTTATTACTGGCGCTGCGGTTATCCAGCACCCATACAATGTAACCTTGCTGAGCGAGGAAGTGATGGTAGAGATCATTGCTCCAGCGATCATTCACCTGCGGTGCCATTGGGCCCGCGTACAAGTGCTGATACACAGGGTATTTTTTCTGAGGATTAAAATCCGGTGGCAGATACAGCAAGCTCTCTAACAAAAAGCCATCGCGCGCCTTGATCTGTTGCTGACTGACTTTAGCCAGTTGCACACCCTTCATAGTCTCAGGCATACCGACATCATCGATCGCGCGCAATGTTTTACCGCTATCACTGAGCAAGGCCTGTTTCGGGGTTTGTTTCAGACTGCTCCAGCTATCAAGGAACATGCTATAGGTCTTGTTCCAGCGCACCTGATGGGTGCCGCTATCCTGCGTCAGCCTTTGCTGAGCTTTGCCATCCAGCCCTATGCTGTACACATCATTACCGATAGGATTACGTTCATTGGCAGAAAACAGTATGCGGCCATTTGCTTCATCCACACCATACACAGTGCGCACATCCCAGTCGCCCTTGGTGACAGCATGCTTCAAGCGGAATTGCTGGTCGTAGCGATACACATGACGGTGACCGGTACGATCTGACTCCCAGACGAAACCACCATCTTTCAGAAAAGTCGGGAAAGGCAGACGCTCAGTCCAGGCCGGGCTGCTTTCATGCACCACGACCTGACTCGCACTGCGCTTGGCATCATACAAACGCAAGTCCAGCCAGGTTTGTACCCTGTCCTGCCAGGAAGCCAGTAAGCGCCCATCCGGTGTCCAGCCTACCTGCACAATCAGGGTTTCCTTGCCGGGATAAGGATTTTCTGTCCAGGCGATTTTGCCTTCTTTATCGATCACGCCTAAACGCACCGTAGGATTCGGATCACCTGCTTTGGGATAACGGGTGCGATCAGTTTTGATGGGCTGCGCATGATCACCACTCAGGGTGTACACCGGCACCTTACTCTCATCGAAATTCAGGAAAGCCAGACGCTTGGAATCCGGCGACCACCAGAACGCACGCAATTTGCCGCGGCCGTAAATCTCTTCCATATAGACCCAGTCCAGCCGTCCATTGAAATTGGTTTCACTGCCATCATGCGTAAGCCGCGTTTCTTTAGCGCTTGCGATATCGGTGATATACATGTCATTGCCCTTAAGGTAGGCAACGGATTGATTATCCGGCGATAAAATCGCCTCGTCTTCGACCTGATCCGGGGTATGCGTCAACTCGCGTGCCTGGGATTTTTGGGTATCCAGCAACCATAAATCATTTTTATAGGTGAACAGATAAGCAGTCTGCCCGGGCGTGATCTGCGCACCTAGCTTTTCAGCCAGTGCCACCTGCTGCTTTTCTTCTATGCCGGCCTGGCGCAAGATCTGCACGATATTGCCATCGACTGCGAGCGCCTGTTTTTCCCAGGTTTGCGGATTCACCACGAATAACTGCACCGCACCGTCTTTGATCTGGGTCTCGATCAGCCGGTTCTGCGCGTCCCAGGACAGGCGCGTCAGCGGACGGGTCTCAAACTTCACTTTTTGCGTCGGGTGATACAACATCTCCAGACTGAGTTTTCCATCCTGCGCAGCGACATTCATCGCAGCAGTCCAAGCAAAAGGCAGGCAAGCCCAAGCCCATATTGTTTTCAATTGACACCTCGGTTGAGTGAAAGACTAAGCTGCAGTTGCCCGCAGATAATGGCGGATATGACCAGTGCAGAGCATAATCGTTCCCTGATCCGGACGACAAGCCATTTCCAGCGGTTTGATGCGGCATAAAAAGCAGCAGAACAAAAGAAAAAACCCACCGTTATTGCTAACGATGGGTTTTTATTGGTGCCGGCTGCCGGAATCGAACTGGCTACCTGATGATTACAAGTCAACTGCTCTACCAAGTGAGCTAAGCCGGCGAAAATCGTTTCGATTATTGCTACATTTTACTGCAGCAGTTCCGAAGACACGTATTATAGGCTACTTTATGATTTTTAGCGAGGGTTTTCCCGGTTTTTTTTGTTCTTTTTCTGTTTCTGCAGCAGAATCCGTATTTTCGCCGGTATTGACTGAAGCCAATCCAAGTCCTGAACGCGGCCGTTGTTCCGGCTCATCAGGCTCACTGGCCTCAGGCACTTCATCGAGTGAGACTTCGAATGCCATGCCCTGGCCGTTTTCGCTGGCATAAACTGCAATGACGTTTCCGACCGGCACATAAATCTCGCGTGAGACACCGCCGAAGCGGGCTTTGAAGCTTACCGCGTCATTGTCCATTTTCAAACCACTGGTTGCGCCAAAGCTGATGTTCAGCACGATTTCGCCATTACGCACAAACTCCATAGGCACTTGTACACCAGCTGCGACTTTGACCGCCATATACGGCGTATAGCCATTGTCGGTGCACCATTCGTAAATTGCCCGCATAAAATAAGGCTTGGTTGAAGTTTCCTGCATCTGTAGTCCTGCTTGATTTGATATATAGAGAATCGAAAGTCTGACACAAAAAGTTAAGGCTGACTTTAGAAAAAAGTCAGCCTTAACATATTTCACATCCTGACCAGCCCTGATTAACGGCGCATCACTTTCTCAGATGGCGTCAATGCTTCGATGTAAGCCGGACGCGAGAAAATACGTTCAGCATATTTCATGATAGGCGCAGCGGTTTTGGACAATTCAATACCGTAGTGATCCAGACGCCACAACAAAGGCGCAACAGCCACGTCCAGCATAGAGAACTCTTCGCCCAGCATGTATTTATTTTTGATAAACAGTGGAGCGAGCTGAGTCAGACGGTCACGAATCTCGGCACGTGCTTTGTCCTGTGCTTTGGCAGATGTCGTGCTCTTGTCGTTTTCCAGCGTATGCACATGAACGAACAACTCTTTTTCGAAGTTGAACAACATCAAACGCGCACGTGCACGTTGCAGCGGATCAGCCGGCATCAGTTGCGGATGCGGGAAACGCTCATCAATATATTCATTGATGATATTGGATTCATACAAGATCAATTCACGTTCGACCAGGATAGGCACCTGACCATAAGGATTCATGGTCGAAATATCTTCCGGTTTGTTGAACAAATCAACATCACGGATTTCGAAATCCATACCTTTTTCAAACAACACCAGACGGCAACGCTGAGAAAATGGGCAAGTTGTGCCCGAATAGAGAACCATCATTTTTATAGTTCCTTAAAAACGATCAGGGCGAGGCACCTTGACGCACCTCACCCTTGGGATTACTCGTCCGCTTACGACGGAGAAAAACGGACGATCTGAAAAATTCCTGTCAGATGTGAAGCTCTCCACATCAACAAGATACATGCAATTATTTGACCTCTTTCCAGATGGAAGCGTTCAAACGCCATGCAAGTGTCGCTAAAACTGCCATGAAAATCAAGACTATTACACCAAGACGCTTGCGGGTATTTTGGGCAGGCTCGCCCATCCATTGCAAATATGCAACCAGATCACCGACAGCATTGTCATATTCGGCAGCGCTTAACTTACCAGCAGCAACAGTTTCAAAACCACTGAATTTGTGTACCGATTTAGATGCATCATGCGCATCTTTTTCTTCCACAAATTTCGCAGTACGAACACCTTGCAATTCCCATAACACATGTGGCATACCCACATTCGGGAAGACCAGATTATTCCAGCCGGTAGGACGGGACTCATCTTTGTAGTAAGTGCGCAGATAAGTATACAACCAATCTGCACCGGTTCCTGCTTCAGATGCTTTCGCTCTTGCAATCACGGACAAGTCTGGCGGTACTGCACCGAACCAGGCCTTTGCGTCCTTGGCTGACAAAGTGTTTTTCATCAGATCACCCACTTTTTCTCCTGTGAACAAGAGATTTTGCTTGATCTGATCTTCTGTCAGCCCGATATCGCGCAGGCGATTGTAACGCATTGCGGACGCAGAGTGGCAATTGAGGCAGTAGTTAACAAACAGTTTGGCACCGTTTTGCAGTGCTGCCATATCCGTTGTACGGTCCGGTGCCTTATCCAAAGGATGGGTGGCACCGCTTGCGAGCGCTAATGCTGGAACCAAAGCAACAGCAGCGATCAGTTTTTTAAGTAATTTCATGCTAATTCGTCCTCGCTTAGTTGACTTAGTGAGCGCTGAAAGTCACACGCTTCGGTACAGGCTTGAATGTACCCATCGCACTCCACCATGGCATCAACAGGAAGAAGCCGTAGTAAATCACTGCACAGACCTGCGACACACGTTCGCCTGTCGGTGACGGCGCCTGTACACCGAGATAGCCCAGGATCACAAAAGCAATCGCAAAAATGATGTACACATATTTGTGCCAGTCAGGGCGGTAGCGTATCGATTTCACTGGCGACAAATCCAGCCAAGGCAGGAAAGCCAGGATCACGACAGAGCCGCCGAACAAGACCACGCCCCAGAATTTCGCATCCAGTGCGCCAGGCATCATGCCAGCAATCGCGACCAGTGCAATGCCTGCAATCGCCATTTTGATGATGGTAGGCAGCTTGGTTTTGATGTAAATGAACGCGACATAAGCTGCGATACCAGCCTGCACTACGTACAGGAATTCCGAAGTCGTTGCACGCAAGATCGAGTAGAAAGGCGTGAAATACCAGGTCGGCGCAATATGTGGCGGCGTTTTCAGCGAATCAGCCGGGATAAAGTTGTTGTACTCGAGGAAGTAACCACCCATTTCTGGCGCAAAGAATACAACTGCACTGAACAGGGTCAGGAATACCGTCACACCGAAGATGTCTTTCGACGAATAATAAGGATGTGATGGGATGCCATCCACCGGATGACCATCAGCACCAATGTTATCCTTGATTTCAATACCGTCAGGATTGTTAGAGCCAACTTCATGCAGAGCGATCAGATGCGCTGCAACCAGGCCCAGCAAGACCAAAGGAATCGCAATCACGTGGAAAGAGAAGAAACGGTTCAGCGTTGCATCCGATACCACATAATCACCACGGATCCACAAAGACAGATCAGGGCCGATGAAAGGAATTGCACCAAACAGATTCACAATCACCTGTGCGCCCCAGTAGGACATCTGGCCCCAAGGTAACAGGTAACCGAAGAACGCCTCTGCCATCAGGCACAGGAAAATCGCGAAACCAAACAACCAGATCAGTTCACGTGGCTTACGGTAGGAACCATACATGAAGGCACGGGCCATATGCAGGTAGACCACGATGAAGAAAGCCGAAGCACCGGTAGAGTGCATATAGCGCACTAACCAGCCCCAGGGCACATCACGCATGATGTATTCCACCGATGCAAATGCCAGATTCGCATCTGGTTTGTAATGCATGACCAGGAAGATACCGGTCACGATCTGGATCACCAGCACCAGCATCGCGAGCGAGCCGAAGATGTACCAGAAATTGAAATTTTTCGGTGCGTAGTATTTACCCCACTGATCATTCCACAGCTTGGTCAACGGGAAGCGGGAATCTACCCAGTTCAATGCGTGCTCAGCTGCAGACGCGTCTGCAGGCAGTTTTTTCTCAACAAATGCCATGATTACGCCTCACCTTTCTCATCTTTACCAATCAGTATCTTGGTGTCCGACAGGAACATATGGCGCGGCACATCCAGATTTTGCGGTGCTGGTTTATTTTTGAATACGCGACCAGCCAGATCGAAAGTAGAACCATGGCATGGGCATAAGAAGCCACCCTGCCAGTCATCTGGCAAAGAAGCCTGGGCACCGGCCTGGAACTTAGAACTTGGGGAACAACCGAGGTGGGAACAAATACCGACTGTCACCAGAATTTCCGGATGTTCTTTGCGGGAGCGGCTTTGCTTATCGCAATACTCCGGCATATCCATGGTGTAAGGTTTATTGGATTGCGGATCAGCAACTTTATCTTCGGTCTTGGCCAGACTGGCCAACATTTCCGGTGTCCGCTTCAAAATCCAGACTGGCTTACCACGCCACTCCACCGTTGTCATTTCACCGGTTTTCAAAGCGGAAATATCCACTTCTACCGGCGCACCAGCCGCTTTCGCGCGCTCTGATGGCTGGAACGTGCTTACCAATGCTCCCGCCGTAGCCAAGCCCGCCACGCCACCTGCCGCGCAAGTGGCGACGAGCAAACCGCGGCGGCCAGAATCGACCTGCTTTTCGTTACTCATACCAACCCCAATCTGTCAAAAGTCAAAACCCGACGACTAGAACTCATTTCATCAATACGAGTCGGAGGTCATACCTCCGGGAACTGACAATACATGCATCAGCACAAACCTGTGCTGTATTGTCAGGCAATCAGGTTTTGGCCAACACCGCGAACCACAGTTACAAGCGCCCCGAATTGCCCTATCCGCACCCACAGCTACGGATGAAATAAGCTCTAACTTCTAGCAACCTTAAATTATAAAGTAGCGGAATATGGTTTTAAAGCAAAAGATCCCCAAACAACAAAAATACGCGATTTTTTAAACATTTTCACTGTTTTTTGACATATTTGGATGCAAAAATGCGAAAAATGTGTTTATTCGGTATTTTCTGGAAAACATCATTAACAATGTCTTTGCGCCAATTTTCTGGCTTGCGCATTAGAATACATCCGTCAAGAAAATCGTGGCATAACTATTAATGGAAAAAGGGAGTTTTTTTATGAGTATGATGCAAGAATTTAAGGCATTTGCTGCCAAAGGCAATGTGATCGATCTGGCGGTTGGTGTGATCATCGGTGCCGCATTTGGCAAGATTGTGGACTCGCTGGTCGGTGATATCGTGATGCCGGCAATCACCCGTTTATTAGGTGGCGGCCTCGATTTTTCTAACTATTACCTGCCGCTGAATGGCCAGAGCACACAGCTGGCACTGGCAGAAGCCAAGAAATTAGGTGGCGTTATTGCTTACGGCAATTTCATCACAGTCACCGTGAATTTCCTGATCCTGGCTTTTGTGATTTTCCAGATGGTTCGCCTGTTCAATAAAATGAAAAAGGATGAACCGGTTGCTGCACCAGCTCCGGTTGTGACACCGGAAGATGTGTTGTTGTTACGCGAAATTCGCGACGCATTGAAAAAATAAGTCTGCCTCCGTTTTGTCTCTGCCAAGCAACAGCCAGCGCATTTCATCGCTGGCTGTTGCTTTTTGTGGTTTGTAAATTAAGTCCCGCACCTCAGACCGGATTGTCGATATCAATAAACTGATGGGTAATGCCAAACTGCTGCGCGATCCAATTTCCCAGCGCCTGTACCCCATAACGCTCGGTCGCATGGTGGCCACAGGCCAGGTAAGCCACGCCAGTCTCACGCGCCAGATGCACAGTAGGCTCTGAAATTTCACCGGACAGATAAACACTGGCGCCCGCAGCAACTGCGCGGTCCAGCATACTGTGGGCTGCGCCGCTGCACCAGGCAATTTGCCCCAATGCCTGTTCCGGGTCGCCAATTAACAAGGGGGTACGGCCAAGCACAGTAGCGATGTGGTTCTGCAAGTCACCCACGGTGCGTAGCGCAGTATTGGTAAGCTGTCCCAGCCAGCCTATATCGTCATCACCAAAGCGTCCGGCAGGCGTGAAGTTCAACAGACGCGCCAGTTGCGCGTTATTTCCCAATTCAGGATGACTGTCCAGCGGCAAGTGGTAGGCAAACAGATTGATATCATTTTTCAACAATACGGCCAGACGCTTGTATTTATGGCCTATCAGCCGCATATCTTCACCACGCCAGAAGTAACCGTGATGTACCAGCACCGCATCGGCACCCAGCTCCAGCGCACGCTCCAGCAAGGCCAGGCTGGCTGTCACGCCGCTCACCAGGTGCCGGATTTCAGTTCGCCCTTCCACCTGCAAGCCATTTGGGCAATAATCACGGAAACGATTAACTTGCAGCTCATTTTCCAAGGTTCTGGCCAGTTCATCCCGATTCACACTTTTCTTTTCCATATCTTCCTTATGCGACGTCTTTGGTTGTTGTTTGCTCAGACTGTGACTGTTGGTCTGGCGATCTGGTTTATTGTAACCACGCTCAAACCTGAGTGGGTGCGTTCCGGTTTCAATCCTGCTTTACAAACCCGGCTTGGTGCCGGCGTAACGCTCAAAGAAGCGCTGGTCAGCCAGACACCGGCACAGAATTCCTATCGTGGTGCTGCGGGCAAAGCGATGCCTTCTGTGGTCAATATTTACACATCAAAAGAAGCCAGACGCTCTGGCAATCCCTTGCTGAATGACCCCTTCCTGCGCCGTTTTTTCGGCGATCAGCAAGGACAACGTACGGAGCGCCAGTCCAGTCTTGGTTCTGGTGTCATCGTCAGCGCTGAAGGCTATATTCTGACTAACAATCACGTGGTTGAATCCGCTGATGAAATTGAAGTAGCGCTCACCGATGGCAGAAAAGCGCGCGCAAAAGTTGTGGGCACCGATCCTGAGACTGATCTGGCTGTCATCAAAATCGATATGACCAACTTACCTGTCATCACCCTCGGCAATTCCGATCAGGCTCAGGTTGGCGATGTGGTACTCGCGATCGGCAATCCTTTTGGTGTAGGACAAACCGTGACCATGGGTATCGTTTCCGCACTGGGACGCACCAACCTGGCCGACAGTGCATTCCAGAATTTCATCCAGACCGATGCGGCGGTCAACCCAGGTAATTCCGGCGGTGCGCTGGTGGATGCCAATGGCAATCTGCTCGGCATTAACACTGCAATTTATTCGCAAAACGGAGGCTCGGTAGGGATAGGCTTTGCGATTCCTATTTCCATCGCACGACAAGTGATGGAGTCCATCATCAGTCAGGGCCAGGTAGTCCGTGGCTGGATAGGGGTAGAGCTGCAGGACATTACGCCTGAGCTGGCCGACAGTTTTGGCTTAAAAATGAAGTCCGGTGCAATTATCACCGGCGTGGTACGCGATGGCCCGGCCTTTAAAGCCGGTATGAAACCCGGCGATATTCTGCTGACGGTAGAAGGTAAAAACGTGTCCAGCACTACAGAACTACTCAATCTGGTCGCACAGTTAAAACCAGGTAACCACGCAAAAGTCAAAGTATTAAGGAGCAGTTCCGAGCCCACGCTGGATATCGCCATCGGCAAACGTCCTGTCCTTAACCGCGAAGAATAATGTATGCATCTGATCGATCTGAAAGCTTTTCTGAGCGAACTGGCAGAGAATAATAACCGCGCATGGTTTGTCATGAATAAGCCGCGCTACGACATACTGCGCGCTGAATTCGTTCAGTTAGTGAGCGCACTGATTACCGAAATTGCACGCTTTGACCCTGCCATTGCGGGCTGCGATCCTAAGAAAGCGCTATTCCGGATTAACCGCGACATGCGCTTTTCGCACGATAAGTCGCCTTACAAAACCACCTTCTCTTCTTCCATCGTTCCAAATGGCAGAAAAAAACCCAGCGAAGGCGGTGGTCCGGCCTATTATTTTCAGTTAGACGGGAATGGGCGTCTGTTCTTTGCCTGTGGCGAATACATGCCACCGTCTGACCGCCTGAAAGCAATACGTACACATATCCTGAATGACAGTGCGGGTTTCCAGGCAGTCCTGGCCGATAAGAAACTCAAACGGGAATTCGGCAGCTTGCAGGAAGAAGGGAAACTGCAACGCCCGCCTAAGGGCTTTGATGCCAGCCATGCGCTGATTGAATACATCAAATTTAAGAATTTTATGGTCTGGACTGAAGTTCAGATCGAAGGCTGGGACGGCGCCCAAGTCCAGTCCACGCTGCTCAAGGCATTTCAAAGCGCGCAACCGCTGGTGCAGTGGTTACGCGCAGCCTGAACCAGCGTTTCATTTATTGTTCAGCAGCGTCAGGCGCCTGCGTAACCCGCACAAATAAGGGCGCAATCAACAGCCCCAGCTCATACAGCAAACACATCGGCACGGCCAGTGAGAACTGGCTGACGATGTCGGGTGGCGTCACAATCGCTGCGATAACGAATGCACCGACGATCACATAAGGGCGGATTGCCTTGAGTTTTTCTACTGGTACCAGCCCCATTCTGACCAGCACCACCACCACCACCGGCACTTCAAAGGTCACACCGAAGGCCAGACACATAGACATAATGAAGTCGAGATAGTTTTCTATATCGGGTGCCACATTAATGGACGCTGGCGCGAACTCGTTAATGAATTTGAAAACGCGGCCAAACACCAGGAAATAGCAAAACGCGACCCCTGCCAGAAACAGCAGTGAAGACGAGATCACCAAGGGTGCCACCAGGCGCTTTTCATGCGTATACAAGCCAGGCGCAATAAAAGCCCAGGCTTGATACAGTATCCACGGCAATGCCAGCATGAACGCGATCAGCAGCGTTACTTTCATGGGCACCAGGAAGGGAGCGATCACACCGGTTGCTATCATTTTGGAACCGGCTGGCAAGGATGCCAGCATAGGCTGCGCCAGAAAATCATAGATAGCTGAAGGCCCGGGCCATACCATCAGAACCACGCAGGCGGCCAGCAAGCCATACGCTGCTTTTACCAGGCGGTCACGCAGTTCAACCAGATGAGAAATAAAGCTCTCTTCCGCGCCCTGTTCTTGCTGCTCAGTCATGCACCCACCATGGATAAATTCATTTCGTCTGTCATAAAATCACGTAGGAAAAAACCGCTCAGAAAAAGCTGGCAGGCGGACGGGGTTGCGCACGATGGCGTGCCATACGCGCAGCACCGGAGCTGATGTGGTTACGCTGACCATGCCTGTGTTTGTACCAGGCTGGCAAAGCAGTAGTTTTGGCCAGGCGCTTGCGACGAAAATCCTTGATCTTGGCATCCTGACGGGCATGACTGAGCGTGGCCGCGGGCGCAATTTGTGCGAGCTCTTCCGGCTCTTCCAGATTGCGCAAACCCGTCTCAGCCTCAGACCAGGATTGCTGCACAGTCTGCTCAACCTGCTGCGCAGCTTGCTCGACATGTTGCTGCATCTTGCGCAACTCCTCGAGCTCTATCTCTTTGCTGACTTCCGCTTTCACATCATTGATATAGCGTTGCGCCCTTCCCAGCAAGGTACCCGCCATGCGGGCCACCTTAGGGAGTTTTTCCGGGCCGATCACGATCAGCGCAACCACGCCTATCAATGCTAATTTGCTGATACCCAGATCTATCATGCATAGTCTCCGGGTAAATGTACGTAAGCTGACACTTTACTGCTTGGTTTTTTCTTTGGCATCGACGTCGATGGTCGATTGCGCAGTCTGCTGAGTGGCAGATTTATCATCTTCACCCTTGACGCCATCTTTAAAACCTTTGACCGCCTTGCCCAGATCAGCGCCCACATTGCCAAGTTTTTTGGTGCCGAATACCAGGATCACCACCACCAGAACAATAACCCAATGCCAAATACTGAATGAACCCATTACCTGCTCCTATTGAGAGTCACACTCTCGTGAAAAAATTAATGCTGTCCACGCCAGGGGTGCGGACCACCAATGACGTGTAGATGCAAATGATACACTTCCTGGCCACCATCCGGACCAGTATTGATCAAGGTTTTGTAACCTCCCTGCAGACTGCCATCTGCCTGCAGTACGGGAGCACAGCCATGCTCTGCTGCCAGCTTTGGTGCCAAAGCCAGCAATTTCCCCAGCAGGACAGTATCTTCGGGCTTTGCATCGGATAAAGTGCCTATATGACGCTTAGGAATCACCAGAAGATGCACAGGCGCGGCCGGACGGATGTCCTTAAATGCCAGTAAGTCTTCATCTTCATACACGATGCTGGATGGAATTTGTTTAGCAACGATTTTGCAAAAAATACAGTTATCCACGATTTTCCTGGTCAGATGAGTTGAATGTAGCTATGCAAGCTGATCGTTTAAAGACTCAGGCATCCTGACGGGATGCTTTTTCCTCTAAACCCGATAATCCCTCACGCCGCGCCAGCTCATCTAATACCTGCTGAGGGCGCAAATCATACTGGGCTAACATGACAAGAGAATGAAACCAGAGGTCAGCACATTCATATAAAACCTGGCTGGCATCACCGGAAACGCGCGCATCCTTGGCGGCCATCACGGTTTCTGTGGCTTCTTCGCCGATTTTTTTCAGGATGGCGTCATCGCCTTTGCTGAATAATTTAGCGACATAGGAACTCGCCGGATCACCACCGTTGGCCAGCTTGCGGCTCTCGATGATGTCGGCCAGACGCTCCAGTATGCTTTGTTGTACTACGCTCATTTGTATATGCTTTCCGGATCTTTCAGGACAGGATCGACAGCCTGCCAGTCACCATCATGTAAAGTGCCTTCAAATTTCTGAAAAAAACAGGAATGTCTGCCGGTATGACAGGCGATACTGTCGACCTGTTCTATCTTCAGCAGCACCACGTCTTCATCACAATCGAGACGGATTTCCAGCACTTTCTGCACATGGCCAGACTCTTCGCCCTTGTGCCACAGTTTTTTACGGGAGCGGCTCCAATACACGGCCTCCCCCAGTTCCACGGTACGCGACAAGGCTTCGCGATTCATCCAGGCGAACATCAACACATCATTACTGCTTGCTTCCTGAGCGATCACAGGCACCAGCCCCTGATCGTCCCAGCGTACTTTATTGAGCCATTTTGCTGCACTCATAACAACCTCATAGGAATACCCTGCGCCGCCATAAACTGCTTGGCTTCGCCTACTGTATGCTGACCATAATGGAAAATACTGGCGGCAAGCACCGCATCGGCGCCGCCCAGCTTGATGCCATCGGCTAAGTCCTGCAAACCACCAACGCCGCCCGAAGCAATCACAGGTATCGACACGGCATCCGATACAGCGCGGGTCAGGCCCAGATCGAAGCCAGAGCGTGTGCCGTCTTTATCCATGCTGGTCAGCAGAATTTCACCGGCACCGAGTTCCGCCATCTTCTGTGCCCATTGCACCGCATCGAGTCCGGTCGCATTGCGGCCGCCATGGGTGAATACTTCCCATTTGCCGTCAGCGATGCGTTTGGCATCAATCGCCACGACGATGCATTGCGAACCGTATTTATGCGCGGCATCGGCCACCAGTTGCGGATTGGTCACGGCAGACGTATTAATGCCGACCTTGTCCGCACCGGCATTCAGCAGGCGTCTGACATCGGCGACGGAGCGCACGCCGCCGCCTACCGTTAAAGGAATAAATACCTGAGAAGCAACCGCTTCAATAATCGGCAGGATCAGGTCACGGTCATCGGAAGAAGCTGTGATATCGAGAAAGGTGATTTCATCCGCGCCTTGCTGATCATAGCGACGCGCGATTTCGACCGGATCACCGGCATCGCGTAATTCCTGAAAATTAATCCCTTTGACTACGCGTCCGGCCGTCACATCCAGACATGGAATAATACGTTTGGCGAGCGTCATTCGGCCTCATCTTCTTCCGGCAAATCGCCGCTTAATTCGTCGGCGCGTAATTGTGCCGATTCCAGATCCAGCGTGCCCTCGTAAATCGAGCGGCCACAGATCACACCTTCTATGCCTTCGTCCTGTACCGCGCACAGGGCTTCGACATCGGCCAGATTGTGCACACCACCGGATGCAATCACCGGGATAGAGACGGCCTGCGCCAGCTTAACGGTCGCATCGATATTTACGCCACCCATCATGCCATCGCGTCCGATATCGGTGTAAATAATGGCTTCTACGCCATAGCCTTCAAATTTCTGCGCCAGATCAATCACTTCATGGCCGGATAATTTACTCCAGCCATCGGTGGCAACCTTACCATCCTTGGCGTCGATACCAACGATGATCTGTCCCGGGAAGGCACTGCAGGCATCAGCCAGGAAACCTGGATTCTTCACTGCCGCTGTACCGATGATGATGTAAGACAGGCCATCATCCAGATAGCGTTCTATGGTGTCGAGATCGCGGATACCGCCGCCCAGCTGCACCGGAATTTCTTCGGTATCGGTTTCTTCGGCATAGTCACGCACAGCCTGCAGTATTGCCTTCACTGCGCCTTCGTTCTTAGGCTTACCGGCAAATGCGCCGTTCAGGTCGACCAGATGCAGGCGGCGCGCACCTTGTTTCAGCCAATGCCTGGCCATTTCGGCCGGGTCTTCGGAAAACACAGTGGCTTGGTCCATATCACCTTGTTTGAGGCGTACGCAGTGACCGTCTTTGAGGTCGATAGCAGGAATGAGCAGCATGATGTAAAAAAGTAGGCGTCTAAAAGACTGTAAAAGACTAAAAATTTAGAAATGATTCAGATAATAAAATGCAGACTGTTCTGAGGCTCAGGGCTTCCAGTGTACAAAATTCTTGTACAGTTGCAAGCCTGCTGCCGCACTCTTTTCCGGATGGAACTGGGTGGCGAACAGATTGTCACGTGCCACGGCACAGGTAAAAGCCTGTCCATAGTCAGTCACACCCACCGTGTGCGCCGCAACTTCAGGCTGCGCAAAATAACTATGCACGAAATAGAAATAGCTCTGATCAGGAATATCCTGCCACAGCGGGTGAGGCTGGGACTGCGCAACACGATTCCAACCCATTTGTGGCACCTTAAAGCGCGAACCATCTGCCTGCAGACGTCCATCGAGCTGGAAGCGTACCACTTTACCCGGCAATAATCCCAGACCCGGCGTGTTTCCTTCCTCGCTCAGGTCAAACAGCATTTGTTCGCCAACGCAGACACCAAACAGCGGTTTGCTGCGACTGGCTTCCAATACCGCCTCCTGCACACCGGAATCACGCAGGCTTTGCATACAATCCGGCATCGCGCCCTGACCGGGCAACACGATACGATCGGCACTGCGGATATCGGCGACTGCACCGGAAATCAGGACCTCAGCTTCGGGAGCAACTGCGCGCAGGGCTTGCGCCACCGAGCGCAAATTGCCCATACCATAATCAACTACAACAATTTTATTCATAATGATGGACCGGTTTTATCCAGCCGGAAAACCGGTATTGAGTCCTGATGTCAGAGAGTACCCTTGGTGGATGGGATAGTACCAGCAGCGCGTTCATCAAGCTCTGTGGCCATGCGCAGCGCACGGCCAAACGCCTTGAACACGGTTTCACACTGATGATGCGCATTATCTCCGCGCAGATTATCGATATGCAGCGTAACCAGTGCATGATTCACGAAACCCTGGAAAAACTCACGGGTCAGGTCGACATCAAACTGACCTATCATGGCACGGGTGAATGGGATGTGATAACTGAGACCGGGACGGCCAGAAAAATCGACCACCACTCGCGATAAAGCTTCGTCCAGCGGCACATACGAATGGCCGTAACGACGTATGCCTTTTTTGTCGCCGACTGCTTTTGCAAACGCCATGCCCAGAGTAATGCCGACATCCTCGACCGTATGATGCGCATCGATATGCAAATCACCGGTGGCTTCGATATCCAGATCAATCAGACCATGTCTGGCGATCTGGTCCAGCATATGATCGAGGAAAGGAACACCAGTGTGCAGATTCTGCTTACCGCTGCCGTCGAGATTGATGGCGACACGGATCTGGGTCTCATTGGTATTGCGGGTAAGCGCCGCAATGCGTTCTGTTGGCTTAGTCATGTTGTTTCAAGAGATGCTGCAAATGCAGCGAGAAATGAAGCATTTTCTTCTGCAGAGCTGACGGTTACCCGTAAGCAGTCGTGCAGCAGATTATGCATTTTACCTACATTTTTCACTAAAACTTTTTGTTGGACTAATTTCGCGAACACTTGTTCAGCATTCGCAACACGGATCAGCAAAAAATTCGCGGCAGAAGGAAATACTTGCACACCAGGCAAGGCAGCTAATGCAGCCGCCAGCGCGCTGCGCTGCTCGCGCAGTATGGCGGCCTGATCTTCCAGCACCTCCACATGGCGCAGCACAAATTCGGCTGCCGCCTGGCTCAGCACATTGATATTGTAGGGTGGACGGACTTTTTCGAATTCCTGCATCAGTTGCGGGTGTCCGGTCATATAGCCTAGCCGTATGCCAGCCAGTCCCAGCTTGGAGACTGTGCGCATGACGACCAGATTCGGGAACTCATCCAGTCTGGACATAAATGTGGCAGGTGCAAATGGCTGATAAGCCTCATCCACCACCACGATGCCGGTATCACCCACTGCGCGCAGTATCTGCTCCATCTGGGCAGTATCGAACAAAGTGCCGGTAGGATTATTCGGATAGGCCAGATACGTGATGGCCGGACGATGCAGCTGTATCGCTTCCAGCATCGCGCTGACATCCAGCGTCAGATCAGCATGACATGGCACGCCGATAAACTCCATCCCGGCTAATTTGGCCGACATCGCATACATCACAAAGCCAGGCACAGGAGCCAAGACCTTGGCGCCAGGATGCGCGCACGCGACCGACATCATCGCAATCAATTCGTCCGAGCCATTACCCAGCACGACAGGACGTCCAGCCGGTACGCCCAATTTGTCAGCGATCAGCTGCTTCAATTGCTGATAAGACGGTACCGGGTAGCGATTCAATGCGACTTGCGATAAATGCTGCGCCAGCTCTTGCTGCAAAGCGGGCGGTAAAGTAAACGGGTTTTCCATCGCATCAAGCTTCAGAAAGCCTTCTGCATCAGGAACATGGTAGGCTGCCAGGGCAGCAATTTCAGGACGGATCACATCCGCCGCAGGGAAAGCGCTCAATCTCGACTCCAACTCATACAGGCATACATTAAGACATTTACAGTGCATCAGGCGCGACGGGTATAGCCGCAATCACGCTCCGTCTCAGGCAGACAGTTCATGCGCCATACCGGCAGCCAGACGCTTCTCTATCATTGCGCAATAGTCAGGATTTAACTCAAAACCGACATAATCACGCCCACAACGTTGTGCCGCAACGGCAGTCGTGCCGCTGCCCATGAAGGGATCGAAGACTACACCGCCGGGTGGGCAAGAAGCCTTGATCATACGCTCTATGATTTCGAGCGGTTTTTGGGTGGGATGGTCTTCCCGTTCTGCATGCTCGCGATGCAAACGCGACACACTCCATACATCTTTAGGATTAAATCCCAGTTCCAGCCATTTTGCACCCTCGAAAATCTTACGGCTCCGCGCTTTTTTGGTGGCGGCATCGTAAGGAATCCGGATCGCATCCAGGTCAAAATAATAGTCTTTTGCCTTCGCAAAAAAACCGATGGTGTCATGCACCGAAGAATACTTCCTGACTGTACCACCCATAGAGGGTACACGCCGGTCCCAGATGATTTCATTGAGCATGGTCATACGCTGCTTGAGCATCACGAACACTTCCGGCGAATAACGCCAGGTCAGAAAAATATACAGGCTGCCATTCGGTTTCAGCTTAGGCAGTGCCGCATCCACCCATTGCGTCATCCAGTCCAGATAGGCGGCTGACTCCAGCTTATCAGAATCATTGCCATAGTCCTTGCCCAGTCCATAAGGAGGATCAGCCAGCAGCAAATCCACGCTGGCATCGGGGATGCGTGCCATGCCCTGCAGGGCATCTTCGCAAAAAATCCGGTTACGCCAGGTCTCAGTCATGAAATATTCCGGCGCTTCACTTCAGACGCAGTTCGGCACTGCGGGCATGCGCCTGCAATCCCTCGCCGTAAGCCAGTTCTGCTGCCACTTTGCCCAAGGTCTGCGCACCCTGTTCACTCACATAAATCATGGATGAACGCTTCTGGAAATCATAGACGCCCAGTGGCGACGAGAAGCGTGCAGTACGCGAAGTCGGCAACACATGATTCGGCCCGGCGCAATAATCACCCAGCGCTTCGGATGAGTAGCGGCCCAGGAACATCGCACCGGCATGACGTATCTGATCGGCCCATTGCTGAGGCTGCTCCGCCGAGATTTCCAGATGCTCAGCCGCGATGCTGTTGGCGATCTCGCACGCCTGCTGCATATCCTCGACTTTAATCAGGGCACCACGATTCGCGAGCGAAGTACGGATCACTTCCTGACGCGGCATCTGTGGTAACAGCTTGATGATGCTGGCCTGCACCGCTTCGATGTAAGCCTCGTCCGGACATAACAGGATGGACTGCGCCAGTTCATCATGCTCAGCCTGAGAAAATAAATCCATCGCCACCCAGTCAGGATCAGTACTGCCATCGCATAACACCAGGATTTCCGATGGGCCAGCGATCATATCAATACCGACCGTGCCAAATACCCGACGCTTGGCAGCCGCCACATAGGCGTTGCCAGGACCGACGATTTTATCGACCTGAGGAATGGTCGCCGTACCATAGGCCAGCGCGCCAACTGCCTGCGCACCACCAATAGTGAATACGCGGTCGACACCGGCAATCGCGGCTGCAGCCAGCACCAGTGGATTTTGTACGCCATCCGGGGTCGGCACCACCATGATGATTTCGCCGACTCCGGCCACTTTGGCTGGAATCGCATTCATCAATACCGAAGAAGGGTAAGCCGCTTTACCGCCCGGCACATAGATACCGACGCGATCAAGTGGCGTAACTTTCTGGCCCAGCACTGTGCCATCCGCCTCGGTATAGCTAAACCCGGCAGAACCACATTCCTGTTTTTGGCGCTCATGGTAAGCACGTACCCGCTGCGCGGCTGTTTCCAGCGCCAGCCGGCGCTCCGGTGTCAGTGAGTCCAGTGCCTGCTGCAAAGCCTGCTGACTCAGTTCCAGATCAGCCACACTGCTGGCCTGCAAGCGGTCAAAGCGATTGGTCGCTTCCAATACCGCGGTGTCGCCACTGGCTTTCACGCTGGCCAGTATCTGCGCCGCAGCGCGGTCTATGGCCTCGTCTTCGCTAGCCTCAAAGGCGAGCAGAGAAGACAGGCGGCTTGCAAAATCCGGGGCCGATGCGTCGAGTCGGGTAATCAGTGATGCCATGAAAATTCTCTTCAGATTTTATGCTTTAGACAAAGATGCGCGCTCAAATGCAGCCAGGATAGGTTGCAGACGTTCACGCTTTAATTTCAACGCTGCCTGATTCACGACCAGGCGCGAGGAGATGTCCATAATATGCTCGACCTCGACCAGATTATTGGCTCGCAGTGTACTGCCGGTACTCACCAGATCAACGATGGCGTCGGCCAGCCCCACCAGCGGCGCTAACTCCATAGAGCCGTACAACTTGATCAGGTCTACGTGCACGCCTTTGCTGGCGAAATGCTGACGCGCGGTTTCGGTATATTTTGTCGCCACGCGCAGACGTGCGCCCTGACGTACCGCATTCTCGTAATCAAAACCGGCCGACACCGCAACAGAAACGCGGCATTTCGCGATGTGCAGATCGATAGGCTGATACAGGCCTTCACCGCCATGCTCATGCAGCACATCCTTACCGGCGACACCGAAGTCGGCCGCGCCATACTGTACATAAGTTGGCACATCGGAGGCCCGCACGATGATCACGCGCACATCAGGATCGCTGGTGGCCAGGATCAGTTTGCGGGATTTTTCGGGGTCTTCGGTGACGCGTATACCTGCCTCTTCAAGTAAGGGCAGGGTTTCTTCAAAAATCCGCCCTTTGGAGAGCGCAAGCGTTAATTGTGATCCCATTATTTGATCCGTTGTATCTGTGCGCCGACTGCCGATAATTTCACTTCCATTCTGTCGTAGCCACGATCCAGATGGTAAATGCGGTCTATCAGTGTTTCACCTTCGGCCACCATAGCGGCAATCACCAGCGAGGCAGATGCGCGTAAATCAGTGGCCATCACTGGTGCGCCCAACAATTTGTCGACGCCATTCACGATCGCGGTGTGTCCGTCGATTTCTATCTTTGCACCTAAGCGGTTCATTTCCTGCACATGCATGAAACGGTTTTCAAAAATCGTTTCAGTGACGCGGCTGGTGCCTTGAGCGATACAGTTCAACGCCATGAACTGCGCCTGCATATCGGTAGGAAAACCCGGATATTCGGTGGTGCGGAAGCCAACTGCCTTAGGGCGGCTGCTCATCTGGGCCCGTATCCAGTCCGGACCTGTGGTCAGTATCACGCCCGCTTCACGCAACTTATCGAGTGCCACATCGAGGATGTCGCTGCGGGTATGGGTCAGCGTGATGTCACCACCGGTCGCTGCCACCGCACACAGGAAAGTCGCAGTCTCGATACGGTCTGCAATCACAGCATGGCTGGCGCCATGCAAGGCAGTGACACCCTGAATCACCAGACGGTCAGTACCTATACCTTCAATTTTTGCACCCATAGCGACCAGCAAATTCGCCAGGTCGGTCACTTCAGGTTCGCGTGCTGCGTTTTCCAGCACGGTTTCGCCTTCGGCCAGCGTTGCCGCCATCAACAGATTTTCGGTACCGGTGACTGTAATCATATCGGTCACGATGCGCGCACCCTTGAGGCGCTTGGCTTTCGCATGGATATAGCCAGCTTCGATAGTGATTTCAGCACCCATCGCCTGCAAGCCCTTGATATGCTGATCGACCGGACGTGAGCCTATCGCGCAGCCACCAGGCAGTGATACCTTAGCTTCACCGAAGCGTGCCAGCAAAGGCCCCAGCACCAGTATCGATGCACGCATGGTTTTCACCAGGTCGTAAGGCGCTTCCAGTTTGTCGATCTGCGCACCATTGAGGACGGTGACGCCGTTTTCCTGAGTAACCTGCAAACCCATCTGACGCAACAGCTTCAACATGGTATTCACGTCCTGCAGCGAAGGGACATTATGCAGAGTCACATCTTCAGCACTCAGCAAACCCGCGCACAATATCGGCAAGGCTGCGTTCTTCGCGCCGGAAATACGAATATCACCTTGTAGGCGGTGACCACCTGTAATCAATAATTTATCCATTATGCCTGGTACTCTTCGGGAGTCAGTGTTTTCATCGATAAGGCGTGAATCTCTTCGCGCATGCGGTCACCCAATACCGCATACACCATCTGGTGACGCTGGATCAGGCGCTTCCCCTGAAAAGCTGCACAGACGATGACCGCCTGAAAATGCTGGCCATCGCCTTCCACGCTCAAATGCGTGCAGTCGAGGCCAGCGGCGATATAGTCTTGAATCTGTTGTGGAGTAGGTAACACGTTCATCTTTCTGGCTATCTGGTTTCTGGTTAGCAGGACTTACACTTACCGTTTTAGCCGCCTGCTGACGCCTGACGGCTGATCGTAGCGGCAGTGAAAGTCCTTATTTTCATATCTCAAAATTAGTGGCGCAACTTATAACCACGCTGCAGCATTTGTACCGCCAGCCCTGCCAGCAGCAGGAAGAAGACGGTAACGATCAATAAGCTAAATACAGGATCGACATCCGATTTGCCAAAAAATCCAAAGCGGAAGCCATCTATCATGTAAAAGAAAGGATTAAAGCGAGACAAGCCCTGCCAGAACGGGGGCAAGGAATGTATCGAGTAAAACACCCCGGATAAGAAAGTGGCTGGCATGATCAGGAAGTTCTGGAATGCCGCTAACTGGTCAAACTTTTCTGCCCAGATACCCGCAATCAGCCCCATGGTTCCCAACATTGCTGCGCCAAGCAAGGCGAACAAGGCGATCCACAGCGGCGCGACGAAATGCAAATCAGCGAACCAGGCGGTCACAATAAACACACCCGCACCCACCGTCAGCCCGCGCAAAATAGCGGCCAGCACGTAAGCACCAAAAATCTCCCAATGCGACAAAGGCGGTAACAAGACAAACACCAGATTGCCGGTGATCTTGGATTGAATCAGCGAGGAAGATGAGTTGGCAAAGGAATTCTGCAGCACACTCATCATCACCAGACCCGGCACCAGAAAGGCGGTATAGCGCACACCCGGATAGACCTGCACATGCTCTTCCAGCACGTGGCCAAAAATCAGCAGATACAGTAAAGCTGTCATCACCGGTGCAGTAATGGTCTGCGTCGCAACCTTCCAGAAGCGCAGCACTTCCTTGTACAACAAGGTGTTAAAGCCAGTCATATTGCTCATTGTTTGCCCTCCATAATCTGCAGGAAGACATCTTCCAGATCGGCCTGTAACAACTGCATATCTTCAATCACACAACCCGCCTGACGGAAAGCCGCCAGTATGGATTCAACCTGATTGAAATCGGTGACACGCAACACAAACTGACGCGGATCCGCGGTCACTTCATGACTGATGATTTTATCGCTGAGCGCAGGTGGCAACTGGGTATTTCCGCTGGCTGCAACCGTTATGCGTAACTGCGAACCGGATATCCTTTGTATCAGTGCGGCAGTACTGTCGAGCGCAACGACCTTACCCGACTTGAGCATCGCTATGCGATTGCACAGCGCCTGAGCTTCTTCCAGATAGTGGGTAGTCAGCACGATAGTATGACCATCGCGGTTCAGTCTGGAAATAAACTTCCACAAGGTCTGACGCAACTCCACGTCAACACCCGCGGTCGGCTCATCCAGCACGATCACCGGTGGCTTGTGTACCAGCGCCTGTGCCACCAGAACCCGGCGCTTCATGCCGCCTGACAACGAGCGCATATTGGCATCTGCCTTATTGGTCAGATCCAGGTTCTCCATGATTTCATCAATCCACTTGTCGTTATTCTTAATACCAAAATAACCGGATTGCATGCGCAAAGTCTCGCGCACCGTGAAAAAAGGATCAAATACCAGCTCTTGCGGCACCACGCCCAGATTACGACGCGCATTGCGATAATCGCTGACTACATCGTGCCCCTGTACGCTGATATTGCCAGCGTCAGCACGATTCAGGCCGGCCAGGATAGAAATGAGCGTAGTTTTACCAGCGCCGTTCGGGCCGAGCAGACCGAAAAATTCACCTTCCTCTATCGAGAGTGATACGCCACCCAAAGCCTGTAAAGACTGGTAACGCTTTTGAATATTGCTAATTTGTATGGCTGCCATGTGGCGTGCTTGCACTTAAGTGCATTCAGAAAGTGGATTTAAGGTGAGCGCCAATTTTCAGTGGCGAAACCTTTGATTATAGGGGATTTTCAGAGAGAGAACCGGACTGACCTGAAACTTCGTTCAGGCCAGTGGCTCGTAGCCGTGAGCGTCAATGTCGCTCAGGTGTTTGTACAGAGGCGTGGGTAGCGAATTGCTCGCTGAGCCCGTAAAGGCGGATCAGGCTTTCCAGCCCGGCAGGAACTTGAAGACAAGTAATTTGCTGACTTTTCGTCAATAATTGTCGCTGCCACTCTATCATGGCTGCGACCGCAGAAGAATCCAGACGGGAAAGTCCGGAGAAATCAAACTCAGTTTCTCCTGCGAGTATCGCTGCCTTACCTGCAGCAATGACTTGCATCGCGTTGTCCTGAGTGAGTTCCTGACCGACAGTAAACACAGATCACCTATTATTTTGAACCAGATTTAGCCGAAGCTGCCGCCAGTTTTTTATTCTTTTCAACCAGAGTTTTGATCAAACCATCGATACCAGATTTGCTGATTTCAGCAGAAAAACTGCCTTTGTACGTTTCAACCAGCCAGGCTCCCAGTACATTGATGTCATAGATCTTCCAGCCTGTAGCCAGCTTTTCGAGCCGATAGTTTAACTGAATCGGCTCACCACGGGATTGAATCACCTGGGAACGAACTTCAACTTCGGTATCTTCCGGAGCAGCACGTAAAGGTTTGAATTCCACACGCTGATCCTTAATCTGGGAAATCGCGCCGGAATACGTAAATACCAGCAAGGTGCGGAATTCGTTAGTCAGCTGCTTTTGTTGCTCAGGCGTGGCTTCGCGCCAGCTTTTACCGGCGGCCAACGAAGTCATTCTAGGGAAGTCGATATAAGGCAGAATTTTATTTTCTACCATGTCATATACGCGCTTTTGATTACCTGCCTGGATGTCCTTATCGTTTTTAGCCAGATCCAGGATTTCCTGGCTCAGACGTTTAACTAATTGATCTGGTGCTTCCTGTGCCATCGCAGCACTGCCTATGCTAAGACTTGCCATCAAAGCGATAACAAAGCGGGAAAAAAGTGATTTCATATGTATTCCTTATCAACCTGTAGTGTTCATCTGCACACGTGCATCGATGCGCTTCAGGTGCTTGAGTTAATAGTCAGCTGCAGTTCTTAATCCTGCTCAGGGTTGATTTGCCCTGCACGCCTTTGAAGATAAGCATCGCGGATAAACACATATTTATCCAAAGCGGCCTCTTCTATCAGTGAACCCGCATCCAATACCGATGCACGCTTATCCACCAGGCGTATCACCGTGCCGGTATTGCGGATATAAAGTGGCTCTTTATACGACCACAAGTCTGCCTTCATATCGACCGGCAAGGCAACCGTGTCACGCAAAGTAGAGGATCCAAATACCGGAAGTACTAAGTAAGGGCCGGACGGTACTCCCCAGCGCCCCAGCGTCTGACCAAAATCTTCTTTGTGCTTAGTAAGACCAGCAGGAGAGCCGATATCCAGAAAGCCGCCCAGACCAAAGGTGGTATTCAATGCAAAACGCATGAAGTCGGAGGCACTGTCACCTACTTTGCCTTGCAACAGATTGTTGACTGCGTTCCAGACATCACCGATGTTGCTGAAAAAATTGCCTACCCCTGTCTGCACAAAGCCCGGCGTCACATCACGATAGACACGTGAGACAGGTTGCAACACAGCCTGATCCACATTGTCATTGAAGTTAAACATGACGCGGTTAAAGCCTTCGAGCGGATCACGTGGATTTTTACCGATATTGGTTTTAGTGCTGATAGTATCAAGCGTCTGATCAGCCTTGGCTTTGATCTGGTCCATTTTCACAGTACTGCATGCACTAAGCATCATGCTCAGCATAAGTACCAACAGAGCCATCAAACGGGAAGAACCCGGGAGAGATAATTTCGCGTTCATTTCTTTTGTTCCGAACTGCTGTCTGCAGCTTTACTGAATAAAAATTGGCTAATCAGATTTTCCAGTACCACTGCAGACTGGGTCATCTTGATACGGTCACCGGCAGCCAGATTCTGGGTATCACCACCAGGTTCCAGGCCTATGTATTGTTCACCTAACAAACCGGCCGTCAGGATTTTGGCAGAACTGTCCTTCGGAAACTGATAACGCGACTGTAACTGCAGCGTCACGGTAGCCTGAAAAGTCTTGTCATCAAAACGGATATCGGACACGCGGCCAACGACCACACCTGCACTCTTGACTGCTGCACGCGGCTTTAAACCACCAATATTGTCAAAACGCGTCACTACATCATAGGTTTTTTCCAGAGAAAGTGCGCTCATATTTCCAGCTTTGAGTGCCAGAAACAGCAATGCTGCTGCACCGAGCACCACAAATAAACCCACCCAGAAATCCAGAGATTTTTTTTGCATTTTTTTTCCTTACGCGGCACCTTCCATCTCTACCCGGAAGTTTGCCATCGAATAGCACGAGAATTAATTCTTTAAGTATCTTTATGTTACCGGGCGCCAGACTGCAGCCCTGTCTTACTGAAACATCCAGGCGGTCAGCAGGAAATCCAGCCACAACACCAGCAGTGAGGAGACAACAACGGTACGGGTGGTCGCACGCGCTACACCTTCAGGGGTAGCCTGCGCTTCATAGCCCTGGAACAGCGCCACAAAGGTCACAGCAAATCCAAAAACTATGCTCTTAACCACGCCATTACCGATATCCTGCCAGATTTCAACACCTGCCTGCATCTGCGACCAGAACGAACCATTATCCACACCGATCAGCTTCACACCAACAATATAGCCACCGATGATCCCCATCGCATTGAAAATCGCTGTCAGTATTGGCATCGCAATCAGCCCGGCGACAAAACGTGGTGCCAGTACCCTTTGCACCGGATTGACCGCCATCATTTCCATCGCAGCCAATTGCTCACCCGCCTTCATCAGGCCTATTTCTGCAGTCAGTGAGGTACCGGCACGACCGGCAAACAGCAAGGCTGTAACGACCGGCCCCAGTTCGCGCGTGAGCGACAAAGCAACCAGCAAGCCCAGCGCCTCTTCTGAGCCATAGCGATTCAGCGTGTAGTAACCCTGGTATCCAAGTACAAAGCCAACAAACAAACCGGAGATAGCAATAATCACCAGCGAATAATTACCGATAAAGTGAATCTGGTCGGTCACCAGCCGTGGCCGGCGCCATAATCCGCCAACGCTGAACAATATCGAGAAAAAACAGCGCGTGGCATAGCCCAGATCCGCTGCTCCCTCCCGTATATGACGGCCTATCCATTCAAACATCATGCGTTCCCCTTCAAACCCAGATCATCCACGAGTGACTTACCGGGATAATGAAATGGCACCGGCCCATCGGCTTCTGCATGCACAAACTGCTTCACATACGGATCCTCGGAGTCACGCATCTGTTCCGGAGTTCCATGCGCCACAATCTTTCCCTGCGAAAGGAAATACACATAATCAGCAATGGCAAAGGATTCATGTACATCATGTGACACCAGTATCGAGGTCGATCCCAATGCGTCATTCAGGTTACGGATCAGATTCGCAGTCACGCCCATAGAAATCGGATCCAGACCTGCAAAGGGTTCGTCATACATAATCAGTTGCGGGTCGAGCGCCACAGCGCGTGCCAGTGCGACCCGGCGCGCCATGCCGCCGGAAATCTCAGCTGGCATCAGATGCGCAGCATTTCGTAAACCGACAGCCTGTAATTTCAGCATGACCAGGTCACGAATCACCGTATCAGAGTAATTGGTGTGTTCACGCATAGGAAAAGCCACGTTATCAAACACACTCAGATCAGTGAACAATGCGCCGTGTTGGAACAACATGCCCATTTTGCGCCGTATGGCGTACAAACCTGCTGAGTCCAAGGTGTGCACCGCCTGACCATTCACGTTAACGCTGCCTTGCTGAGGCTGAATTTGTCCGCCGATCAGACGCAGTATCGTAGTTTTCCCCGAGCCGGAACCGCCCATGACGGCAATGACCTTACCACGGGGGAAATCCATGCTTAGCCCGGACAAAATAGTCCTGCTTCCATATCCGAATTGGATATCGCGAATTTCGACAAGATTGGACACAGTAATCAATAGTGTTTTGCAAAAACCAGATTGTAATGCAGAACACTCATGAAGGTGGGGAGTTGAAAATGATTTTTTTTGCAACAAAACTCATATTTATTCAAATAAACAATTATCAACAAAATAATCATTAACAATTCAATTGAATGACGGAATTTTATTTAAAAACAGTAGTAGAAATACTATAGAAATTAATGAATATTGGGTCATTAATTAAGAAAAATGACCCAATTTAAACTTTGATTGTTCCTTTTTTTTCACAGGATTCCCTGCATTACTACGGGAATCCTGTTCGCATAGACATTGTTCAGCCAGCGATTAACGTGGCAGTACCGAAGCGCCCATCAAGGCCAGATCAACCTCACGCGCACACTGACGCCCTTCACGTATAGCCCACACCACCAGCGACTGACCGCGACGCATATCACCTGCCACATAGACCTTAGGCACATTGGTCTGATAACAGCCTGCGCCTTCTGTACTCGCTCTGGCATTGCCACGCGCATCTTTGTCGACACCGAATGCATCCAGTACCTGTTGTACAGGCGAGACAAAACCCATGGCCAGCAAAACCAGATCGGCTTTCAGTTCAAATTCAGAATCCGGCACTTCCTGCATTTTGCCGTCTTTCCATTCAACCCGGCACGCGATCAGCTTATCGACTTTACCCGCCTTGCCTTCCAGCCGCTTGGTGGCAACCGCCCAGTCGCGCTCGCAACCTTCTTCATGCGAAGACGAAGTACGCAACTTAGTTGGCCAGTAAGGCCAGACCAATGCCTTGTTTTCTTGCTCAGGTGGCTGAGGCAGTAATTCGAACTGAGTCACCGACTTAGCACCATGACGATTCGAGGTGCCGACGCAGTCAGAACCCGTGTCGCCACCACCGATCACGACCACGTGCTTGCCTGCAGCCAGGATCTGATCTTTTAGCTTATCTCCGGCATTGACCTTATTCTGTGCTGGCAGGAACTCCATCGCAAAATGCACGCCTTTGAGGTCGCGACCCGGCACCGGCAAGTCACGTGGCACTTCGGCACCACCGGCAATCACCACTGCATCAAAGTCTTTTTGCAATTGCTCAGGACTGATGATTTCTTTCGACCAGTTAGTGATATTGGCAGGAAAATCTTTACCGACCAGGACGCCAGTGCGGAACACCACGCCTTCAGCCTGCATCTGTTCTATACGACGGTCGATGTGGCTTTTTTCCAGTTTGAAGTCGGGAATACCATAGCGCAGCAAACCACCGGCACGGTCATTCTTTTCAAATACTGTCACCTCATGCCCTGCGCGCGCCAATTGCTGAGCTGTTGCTAACCCGGCTGGGCCTGAACCAACAATCGCCACTTTTTTCCCGGTCTTCACACTGGCCGGCTGTGGCGTGACCCAGCCATTTTCCCAGCCCTTGTCGATAATGTAGTGCTCTATCGACTTGATACCAACGGCGTCATCGTTAATCCCCAGCGTACAGGCCGACTCGCATGGAGCGGGACAGATGCGCCCGGTGAATTCCGGAAAATTGTTGGTGGAATGCAGTGTGTCGAGTGCGAGTTTCAAATTTCCGGTGTAAACCAGATCATTCCAGTCAGGGATGATGTTATTGACCGGGCAGCCGTTGTTACAAAACGGAATGCCGCAATCCATGCACCGCGCAGCCTGAGTTTTCGCCTGCGCATCATCCAGATGGACTAAAAATTCTTTGTAATGTTTTTTACGTGACTGCGGTGCCTCGCTGGCTTCCTGCAGTCGCTGATACTCCATAAACCCGGTGACTTTTCCCATGATAAAACCTCTAATTCGTAAGGGGCTGATCGCCCTGAAATCCTGTTAAGCGGCATCACTGCGTACAGACATTCTGCATAGCAGTGATGCGCGCCGCATCGATATGCCAGTTCGTGTCAGGCAGCTTTGGCACTGACAGGCGCCTGTTTCGCTGCTGCCATTTCAGCCAGTGCTCGCTTGTATTCATTCGGGAATACCTTGATGAACTTAGCGCGGCTACGGGCCCAGTCATCCAGTATGTTGCGGGCGCGGGTGCTGCCGGTATGTTTGAAATGACGCTCAATCAGGCTGCGTAAAATAGCCTCATCAGTTTCACCTTCGCCACCGCGCAGTATGCTGTGCCAAACCGAGGAATCCACCGTCGCCGCTTGCACGTCGCCTGCCAATACCGGCTCCAGACTGACCATGGCCAGATTGCATTTCGCTTCGAATTCGCCATCCGGGTCATACACATAGGCGATACCGCCCGACATACCCGCTGCAAAATTACGTCCAGTCTGACCTAATACGATCACCGTACCGCCAGTCATGTATTCGCAGCCATGATCACCGGTGCCCTCGACAACTGCCACTGCACCAGAGTTACGCACCGCAAAGCGCTCGCCGGCCACGCCATTGATGAAGGCTTCACCGGCAATCGCACCATACAACACGGTATTGCCGCAAATGATGTTATCGACCGCCCAGCCACGGAATTCGGTATTTGGACGAATAATGATGCGACCACCGGACAGACCCTTGCCGACGTAGTCATTGCCTTCGCCGACCAGATCCAGCGTCACGCCATGCGCGAGGAAGGCACCAGCCGACTGGCCTGCAGTACCCTGCAACTGCACATGAATGGTGTCGTCCGGCAGACCAGCGTGACCATAACGTTTCGCCACTTCACCCGACAGCATCGCGCCTACCGTGCGGTTCAGATTTTTAACTGGCTGAATGAACGATACTTTTTCACCAGTATCAAGCGCCAGTCTGGCTTGCGCGATCAGCTTGTTGTCCAATGCCTTATCGAGACCGTGATCCTGCACATCCACATGGCGGATCGCAGCATCGGCGCCGGCTTGTGGCTGATGGAAGATGCGCGCAAAGTCCAGACCTTTGGCTTTCCAGTGCGCGACCGCCTTGGATTTATCCAGCAAATCGACGCGGCCTATCAATTCATCATAAGTACGCACACCCAGCTGGGCCATGATCTGACGCACTTCTTCTGCCACAAAGAAGAAGTAGTTCACGACATATTCAGGCTTACCAGAGAATTTGGCACGCAAAACCGGATCCTGCGTCGCGACACCGACCGGGCAGGTATTGAGGTGACATTTACGCATCATAATGCAGCCCTCAACCACCAGCGGCGCAGTAGCAAAACCGATTTCATCGGCACCCAGCATGGCGGCAATGGCGACGTCACGTCCGGTTTTCATCTGACCATCAGCCTGCACCCTGACCCGTCCACGCAAGCCATTGAGTACCAGCGTCTGCTGAGTTTCAGACAGCCCCAATTCCCAAGGTGTACCGGCATGCTTAATCGAGGACAGCGGCGACGCGCCGGTGCCGCCATCATGTCCGGCGATCACCACGTGATCGGCCTTGGCTTTAGACACACCTGCTGCAATCGTGCCCACACCGACTTCAGAGACCAGCTTGACCGAAATCGATGCCTGAGGATTCACGTTTTTCAGATCATGAATCAGCTGCGCCAGATCTTCGATAGAATAAATATCGTGATGCGGCGGTGGCGAAATCAGGCCTACACCAGGCACAGAGAAACGTAACTTTGCAATATATTCGGAAACTTTGTGTCCTGGTAACTGACCACCTTCACCAGGTTTAGCACCTTGCGCCATTTTGATCTGTATCTGATCCGCAGAGCTCAGGTATTCAGCAGTCACACCAAAGCGGCCAGAGGCCACCTGCTTGATACGGGAGCGCAGCGAGTCACCATCCTGCAGTGGAATATCCACTTCTATCTGTTCTTTACCGATCACCGATGCCAGTGTCTCGCCATTGCGAATCGGGATGCCTTTGAGTTCTTGCTGATAGCGTGCAGGATCTTCACCACCTTCGCCGGTATTAGATTTACCGCCGATACGGTTCATCGCAATCGCCAGTGTGGCATGCGCCTCAGTACTGATAGAGCCCAGAGACATCGCACCCGTCGCAAAGCGCTTTACGATTTCCTTGGCTGGCTCGACCTGTTCCAATGGGATTGCCTTAGACGGATCTATCTTAAATTCAAACAAGCCGCGCAAAGTCATATGACGCTTGGACTGATCATTGATGATCTGCGCATATTCCTTGTAAGAGTTGTAGTTATTGGCGCGGGTGGAATGCTGCAGTTTTGCGATCGCATCAGGCGTCCACATATGGTCTTCACCACGTATCCGGAATGCATACTCACCGCCGGCATCCAGCGCATTAGCCAATACCGGGTCCTGACCGAAGGCGGCCTGATGCAGGCGCAGGGCTTCCTCTGCCACTTCAAACACGCCTATGCCTTCAACATTGGATGCGGTACCACGGAAGTATTTGTCGACCAGCGATTTGTTCAGGCCAATAGCCTCGAATATCTGCGCGCCACAATACGACATATAAGTCGAAATACCCATCTTAGACATGACCTTCATCAGGCCCTTACCTATCGCCTTGGTATAGTTGTAGATGGCTTTTTCAGCACTCAGATCACCGGGCAAATCTTTCACCATATCGGCCAGCGTCTGCATCGCCAGATAGGGATGCACTGCCTCCGCGCCATAACCAGCCAACAAGGCAAAGTGATGCGTTTCGCGCGCTGAACCGGTTTCGACTACCAGGCCTGTCGTAGTACGCAAACCCTTGCTGACCAGATGCTGATGCACAGTAGAGGTCGCCAGCAACGCAGGAATCGCGACATTATTGGCATCCATCTTACGGTCAGTAATGATCATGATGTTGTGACCGGATTTGACCGCATCCACCACTTCAGCACAGATAGAAGCCAGGCGCGCCTCAATACCATCCTTGCCCCAGGCGACCGGATAGCAGATATCCAGCTCATAGGATTTGAATTTGCCGCCAGTATTGGCACTGATATTGCGCAGCTTGGCGATATCGTCAAAATCCAATACAGGCTGCGCGACTTCCAGCCGCATCGGTGGATTAATGTTATTGGTATCGAGCAGATTCGGTTTCGGGCCTATGAAGGAAACCAGCGACATCACCATCGCTTCACGAATCGGATCGATAGGCGGATTGGTGACCTGCGCAAACAACTGTTTGAAGTAGTTATACAGCGGCTTGAGTTTGTTCGACATCACCGCCAATGAAGCATCGTTGCCCATAGAGCCTATCGCTTCTTCAGCGCTAAGTGCCATCGGTGTCAGCAGGAATTTCACGTCCTCCTGGGTATAGCCAAAGGCTTGCTGACGGTCGAGCAGACTTGCGCTTTCTACCTGCTCAGCGGCCTGACCTTTGAGGCCATCGAGTTTGATACGGACCGATTGTATCCATTGCTTGTAAGGCTTGGCATTGGCATAGGTATCTTTGATTTCTTTGTCGTCGATAATGCGACCGGCTTCCAGATCGATCAGGAACATTTTGCCAGGTTGCAGACGCCATTTCTTGATGATTTTTGACTCTGGAATAGGCAATACGCCAGACTCAGAGGCCATCACCACCAAATCATCATCGGTCACGATGTAACGCGCAGGACGCAGACCATTACGATCCAGCGTGCCGCCGATCTGACGGCCATCGGTAAATGCCATCGCTGCCGGGCCATCCCAAGGCTCCATCATCGCTGCATGATATTCGTAGAAGGCACGACGATTGTCATCCATCATGCTGTGATTTTCCCAGGCTTCAGGAATCATCATCATCATGGCTTGTGCAATCGGATAGCCCGCCATCACCAGCAATTCCAGCGCATTGTCAAAGCTGGCCGTGTCAGACTGGCCTTCAAAAATCAAGGGATACAGCTTTTGCAGATCATCGCCGAGCACCGCCGATTTCATCACGCCTTCGCGCGCCCGCATCCAGTTGAAGTTGCCTTTGACGGTATTAATTTCGCCGTTATGCGCAATCATGCGATAAGGATGCGCGAGTGGCCATTCGGGGAAAGTATTGGTGGAAAAGCGCTGATGTACCAGCGCCAGTGCCGATACGCAGGCGCTGTCCTGCAAATCCTTGTAATACACACCGACCTGATCAGCCAGCAATAAGCCTTTATAGACCACGGTACGAGCCGACATCGATGGTACAAAGTATTCTTTACCATGCAACAGCTTAAGCGCTTCGATTGCGTGAACCGCCGATTTACGGATCACATATAACTTACGCTCCAGTGCATCGGTCACCATGATATCCGGGCCACGGCCAATGAAAATCTGGCGGATCACCGGTTCTTTTTCACGTACTGTCGGCGACATAGGCATGTCACGATCGACCGGTACATCGCGCCAGCCCAGTACTACCTGGCCTTCGGCACGCACGGCACGTTCTATCTCTTGCTCACAGGCCAGACGGGATGCATGTTCTTTCGGCAAAAAGATCATGCCGACGCCGTATTCACCCGGCGGTGGCAGGCTAACGCCTTGCTTGAGCATTTCTGCACGGTAAAACGCATCCGGTATCTGTATCAGAATACCGGCACCATCGCCCATCAGGGCATCGGCACCGACCGCGCCGCGGTGGTCGAGATTTTTCAGAATTAACAAGCCCTGATCAATGATCGCGTGGCTTTTCTTACCTTTGATATGGGCGACAAAACCCACACCACAGGCATCATGTTCGTTGCTAGGATCGTATAAACCTTGAGCTTGCATCACTATCTCCAGAAGGCAAAATGGACTGTCTGGAAAAGAGAATAGTGCAGCGCAATAGAAACATCAATCGAAATAAAATGGGGTCAGTGTCATTAAAAACACTACATTTTTTCACTGCATCTTAATTGGGGTCAGAGTATATATTTAGAGACATCGACTCAATTGCCGCAACATTTCAGGCACAAGCTACTTAATCGGCTGGCACCTCAACGGGCTGCTTACGTGGCCGCCCCCGCTTGCCTGGCACCAGGCGACGCGTTGCATCCTTGCTTAGTGCGTCCACATAGGTCTTACTACCCAGCGCCCAGGCATGCTGTGTCGCATGGCGCAACTGATCCATCACGGACTTACTCAAAGACAGCGCCATCAGTTCTTTGTAATTCGCTTCTCGTTGAAACGGCGTATTACCTAAAGCCCAGAAAATCGGATGATCAGACAAGACGGGATCGATACGCTGACCCGCATGATGCTGGTAACTGGACCAGGGATAGGCAGCCGCATCTTCTACTAAGCCAGCCCTGACTGGATTGGACTCCACAAATATACTGCATGGCAAAAAGTAATTTTCCGCTTCCAGCACAGTTGCTTTGTAGCGTCCTTGCCACAAACTCCCCGTGCGCAGATACTTGCGATTGTAATAAGGAACATAGTAACGCCCCAGCCATTGCAACAACCTGCCCAAGCCTTCAGCATCTGCTGGCGTCAATAAAAAATGCACATGATCTGGCATGAGCACGTAGGCATGAATTGCCACGTGGAATTGGTGCGCGCCCTGACGCAACCAGCTCAGAAACTGCAGATAATCCTGCTCATCCCGAAACAGTTGCACGCCTTCGTGACAGCGCTGAACCACATGATGCAAGGCTGATGGAATCACCAGCCGCGGTAACCTGGCCATAAGAAATCTGAATAAAGAAATAATTGCAGTGTAAAGTAAATCAACATCACTGCGTCGATACTCGGTTATGCTAGTTGAGTTATACCTGCACTAAATAAGTGAATAGCTTTCATCTATGCACACTTATGTAGCACTTATAATGTTGCACTGTGGGAATTTTTCAAATTTGTGCAGCGTTGAAAGTTCCTTCCCCCCAAAATTTCGCGTGTCCTAATTTGATTATGAATAACCTCATGAAACAACTTTCCGTTGGTAAACGACTTGGTCTGGGCTTTGCCCTGATCCTGTTGTTATCGATTTGCTCTACCCTGGTTGGCCTGACGCAACTTAATTCCGTTGCATCTGCGACCCGCAAACTGCTGCAAGAGCCTCTCGCAACGGAACGTCTGATGAGCGACTGGTACCGCAATATTCACACCGGGATACGCAGAACGGCAGCAATCGCAAAGAGCAGTGACCCATCGCTGGCAAGCTTTTTTGAAGCAGACCAGGCTGAATCGTCGAGAACTTCAGCAGAGTTGCTCAAAGAAATTTCGCTCAGAATGGAGACCGATAAAGAGCAAAAACTGCTGAAAGAAGTCAGCGAATTACGCGAAGCCTATCTGGCAGCGCGCAATAAGATCGTAGCACTCAAAAAAGAAGGCCAGGCTGACGAAGCGAATGCTTTGCTCGATCAGAAATTCGTACCGACTTCCACCGCCTACGTTAAAAAAGTCGAAGAAATCCTGAAAGAGCAGCGCCTGCAAATTGATGAAACCGCAGCAGACATTCAAAAAAGCTATGAAAACAGCCGCATCTTACTGATTGTGTTGATATTGTTATCCTCTCTGTTTGCGATCATCTGCGCCTGGCTGATGACGAATTCCATTACCCGGCCTCTGCATGAAGCAACAGAAGTTGCACAAAAAATGGCACAGGGCGATCTGCGCGATCATATAGAAGTGACACGCAGCGATGAAATCGGTATGTTGATGAATGCCATCAATGGCATCAGTGCCGGCCTAAGCCACGTGATTGCCGACGTCAGGGAAGGCACTCAGGCGATCAACGTGGCCGCCTCGGAAATCGCCTCTGGCAATGCTGACTTATCGTCGCGCACAGAAAATCAGGCCAGCTCGCTGGAAGAAACCGCATCCTCGATGGAAGAGCTGACTTCGACCGTCAAACAAAATGCTGACAATGCGCGCCAGGCAAATCAACTGGTGGTTTCCGCCAGCGGTGTTGCAGTTAAGGGTGGTGAAGTGGTCGGGCAAGTCGTTGAAACTATGGGCTCGATCAAAGAAAGCTCAAACAAGATCGTCGATATCATTGCGGTCATCGACGGTATCGCATTCCAGACCAATATTCTGGCGCTAAATGCGGCTGTTGAAGCGGCTCGTGCCGGTGAACAGGGCCGTGGTTTTGCGGTAGTGGCATCCGAAGTGCGTAACCTGGCACAACGCAGTGCTTCTGCTGCGAAAGAAATCAAAGCACTGATTGATGACTCCGTGGGCAAGGTCGAACACGGCAGTAAGTTAGTAGACACTGCTGGTAAAACCATGGCAGATATTGTGAATAGCGTGCAGCATGTGGCCGATATTATGGCCGAGATCAGCTCTGCCAGTCAGGAGCAAAGTTCCGGCATCGAGCAAGTTAATCTTGCCATCAACCAAATGGATGAAATGACGCAACAAAACGCAGCACTGGTCGAACAAGCTGCTGCTGCCGCAGAGAGCATGCGTGATCAGTCAGAAAAACTGTCGCACGTGGTCGAGCAGTTCCGCGTCACCAACCAAAATCCGGCAAGTAATACACCCGCACCACGTACAGCACCAGCGCGTACCAGCCCTAATGTGAAAAGCCCACTGATCCGTCCAGCGCAGTTAAGCCGCCCTGCGCCCCGGAAAAGTGATGAACAGGATTGGGAAGAGTTTTAATCTGCCATAGCAGGCATTTAAACAACAAAAAGGAGCCCAAGGCTCCTTTTTTGCTTTCAGACCGACTACAGTGACTCAGAGATAAGCGCCAGCCAGTTCCGGTGTTTTTGCTTTCAAACGGAAGGCACTCAATGCTTTCGATGCGTCGGGTACAGCCAACACTTCCGGCATACCGCTCATCAATTCCGAAATACGGGTTTTCAGTGCTTTGGCCTGAGTAGCCAGCTTGAAATGGGCTGGACGCTGCGTCTGTACGATACTCCAGCGTACCACCGGCGATTGAGCACTGGTATCCAGCAAGGCACGATCACGCAACCATTTTTCAAAGGAGCGGGATGGCAAATCACTTTCTATCCAAATCAGATGATCAGATGTCATCTTTTTGCTTTCAGCAGCACGAACCAGAATTTCGTAGATCATTTTCAGACTCCTTGAGTGGCGTCTTCGCGCTAATCCAGTATGGGCAAAGACGATATTTATCTACAGAAACGTGGGATCCGGCGTACAGGTTGACAAAGAAAGTTACAAAAACCAAAAAAAATTCAAAAAATGTCGATTTTTTCATCGGAAAAATATCATATTTTTAATATAAATAGATATTTTCAACAGGATCAAAGAATTTTTACTCCAAAAAAAAGCCTGCCTTGATGCCAGGCAGGCTGGGGCGCCCGTTTGCACAGGCAGCTAACAGGATACCCTCAGTTCAGGCGGGCAGATTCAAGAATAAAGCTGAGCTTACCGAAACGTGCACTGACTTCGTCAAATTTCTTTTGTTTTTGCTCATTGGTGAGCGTCGTATCGTTCATATTGGTACGCAAAATACTAAACAGCGCCAGATCTGCAATCGGTTTCAGCTGCGCGTCATTCGAACGCTGAAAGCCAGACAAATTCAGAATATTTTTCAGCGTCTCGCGCTGAGCAGGATTTTTACCCTTGCCGTAATTGATGAAGAAATCTTCAATACGGTTTTTTGTACCGGCCGACATGTCTTTTCTATATAAAATCGGATCATTCGGTACCAAAGGCGAGGTCCAGATTGCGCGTATCTTCTTCAACTGATCCGGTGCTTCTTTCTTCAGTCTGTCCATTTCTTCCGAATTAAACGTCGCCACGTCCACTTCCCCGCGCAAAATCGCAGCCAGATTCGCCTGATGATTACCAACGATGACTTGTTTGAAGACTTTGGCCGGTTCAACTTTATTTTTCGAGAACAAATAATACGCAGGCACCAGATAACCGGAAGTTGAATTCGGATCACCATCGGCGAAGCGGTAAGTACCCGGCTTAGCAGTAATCTGATCAAAGTTGCGGAGTGGGCTGGCAGCTGGAACGATCAGCACCGAGGTATAACCACGCGAACCATCCGATTTAATCATTTGTGCAAATACACTGGCTTTACCACCTTCTACCGCTTCGAGCGCCACTTTGCTGCTGAGCCAGGCCACCTGCACTGTATTGTTTTTAAAACCGTCCAGTATATCTTTGTAATTTGCCGATACCAGCGCCTGCACTTCCATGCCTGTGCTCTTAGCCAGATCGTCCAGCAAAGGCTGCCAGCGTTTGCGGGTATCTTCAGGATTGGTCGGTGCAATCAGACCCACAGTTAATTTTTCTGCCGCCACCGCAACAGATAAAAGCGTCTGGCTGAGCATCAGGGCCAGGCCAAATTTTTTGATAGACATAGTAGACTCACTGAGAAATGAATGAAGAGAAGTGTAGTTTGCTTTATCGTCAATACAAGAAGCGACAACAGCGCAGCCCTGACATAACCATGGCGCTGCCCTTACAAATGAGATCGACGGTGATTCTGAGACAGGGGGTTGATATGACAACTTTCCGCCTGCGGTGATGAATTTTTACGCAGAATTATACCATTTATTGCGTCACAGCAAATTTTCCATGGAAGAAGATGCTGTTTTCCAGCTAATGAAGCTCAGCACAGAAACCCTTGGATTTCTGCGCTGACCAGCAGTCCAAACCAGTATAAAAACCGCATTCAGCGGCTGCTAAGACTCAGCCGATTCCGCCACCATGGCGGCCTGACGCAGGGTTTTAAAAATACCCAACATACACAGCCCCAGTCCCATCGCGGCGCTACCGAATACCAAAACGCTGCCCAAGGACGACATAAACTTTCCGAGCACGCCGATACCAACTGTACCCAGTGAATCCCCGGCTGCATCCTGTGCCGACCACAATCCATTGATGCGGCCCAGATACTGATCCGGAGTGTAGTTCTGTACTAAAGCATATTGCAGCAAGGAGGCGATGGAAACCAGATAACCGAACAAGGCCAGCAACAGCAAAGCAGCAATAAAACTACGGTTCACACCCAGTAAAATCATCACCAGAAAAGCCGCCAGACTGACCAGCATCATGACCAGCCCCGGACGCTTGAGCTGATGTGCCCAGCCACTGATGACAGCGCCTAGTGTCGCACCCAGCGGCACTGCCGAGTACATCAGGCCGACTTCAAACGCTGCACCATTGAAAGCCGATTCTGCCAACGCCGGGAACAGTACCCGGATTGCAGTGGTCAACGTCACCAGAGTGCCGATCAAGGTGGCGCTGGCGACCACAGTATTGCTGATCATGAAGCGGAAACCGTCGGCCAGTGCCTGCAGAGGATGTTGGCTATCATCACACTGCGGCTGCATTACGGGCAAGCGTAACAAAGGCAGCAAGGTGCAAGCGGTCCCCAGCGCGGCGATCAGATAATTCCAGCCTACATCGCTGGCAGCGATGATGATACCGCCCAAAGCGGGTGAAATCACAGTAGCCAGCCTGACCGTCACCATACTGATGGCGCGCGCCTGCAGTATGTTTTCGCGACCCACGATAAACGGCATACAGGCCATCAGTGCGGTGACACCAAGCGCACCGAAAAAGCCATCCCATACCGACAACAGATAGATCGCCCATAGCGAAGGTACAGGTAGCCAGGCATTAATCGCCAGTCCCAGAAAGCCCAGCCCGCACACCGCACGTGCGAACAGGATCAGCTGTTTGCGCTCATACCGGTCCGCCAAGACTCCGCCCAGCAGCAGACCAACAAACATGCCCGTACCTTCCAGCGCCATAGCCAGCGCCACATGGAAAGTATCGTTCGTCAAGGCATAAATCTGCATGGGTATCGCCACTGATAACATGCCCAGACCGAGCAGGGAAATCGTGCGTGCAATGAACACACTGCAAAAAGCCGGATTGCGCTTGAGCAAACCAAAATCGAGGAAAAGAGAAGTCATCTTCATGTCTGTATTTCTGAATTGTTAAAAATCAGGACTGAAGAAAAAATCCGCGCTGCGGTTTCGCTTCAGTCCTGAAAATGGCTGTCACATTGAATGCATTGCTTTTGCCGGACCGGATTCAACACCAGGCACAGCTTGGGCAGGATGGCGTATAGCCGCTGTCAGCAATTGATCCAGCAGCGGCCCCAGCGTTTCCAGTGAGGCAGGTGACAGGATATTTTCATGTGAACAGTCAGGCAGACGATGAAGCTGTAACTGCTGCACATAAGGTTGCCAGCTGCTTTCCGGCTGGATGTAGGCGGGTAGCGATTGTTCAGCCACAAACAGGGTGACGGCACCGTCGTAGACCGGCGTCTGCGTGCCGGACAACAGTCTCACCGCATCCTTGTAATTAGCGAAAATCTGGCTCAGCATGGCTTCTTTTTCCTGCCGTAACAAGGCATCCTCTGCTGCCTCTGCTACCGCTGTCTGACCGGCATAAGCCTCGTTCAGCAATGCCGTCTGCTCACGTTCTGCCCCGATTGCCGCTTCAGCACCCTGAGGATCGGACCAGTCGTGGACTTCGGCCGGATAGGTATCCAGCAATCCAAGGAAGCTGACGGTTTCACCCAGCGCGCGTAATCTGGCCGCCACCCCATACGCCACGGTGCCACCCAGAGAATAGCCGAGCAGGAAATAAGGCCCCTGCGCCTGCACCTTACGTATGATGTCGAGCTGTGCATCGATCAGCACTTGCATCGTAGGGCTGCTGGCAATCAAGCCACCGGGGCGCGGTGATTGCAAACCGATGATGGCTTGTCCACTGTTCAGATAACGTGACAAGACACTGTATTGCCACGCAAAACCTGAGCCCGGATAGAAGCAAAACAAAGGCGTACCCTGTGCTTCGCGCAGATACAGCAGATGATCGAAACCCTGATTACCGAAATCATTCAGCATCACATCCTGATTCAATTGGGCGGCCAGCTTTGCCACGGTCGGTGCTGCCATGATCTGGCCTACTGTTACCGGACGCTGTAAGTCCCGGCGTATCTCTGACGCCAGACGCATCGCGAGTAGCGAATGGCCACCGATATGGAAGAAATTTTCATCGACGTAGACCTGATCCAGATTCAACACCCTGGCAAAAATCTGCGCCAGACGCATCTCCAGACCAGGTGCCGGTAAGCTGCCCTGGCGTTCCTGATCTTCAGATAAAGCAGCACGTACCAACGCTGGCTGGGCTAAGGCTTTACGGTCTAATTTGCCATTCGCACTTAAGGGAAGCTGGGGCAGTGCGACAAAAGCCACCGGTACCATATGAAGCGGCAAATGTTGCTGCAAATAGGTCTGTATGCGCAGACTGTCCAGTTCAGCACCTTGTGCCATCACCAGATAAGCGACCAGTTGGCGCTGATCTTCATTGCCCGTGGCGGCTGACGTATTGTTGAGCGTCATGGCATGTACCACCGCTGCATTCACATCTGGCAAGGTCAGTAACAGGGATTCAATTTCACCCAGTTCTATGCGTAGTCCACGGATCTTAATCTGATCATCAGCACGTCCCAGGTATTCAATTTCACCGCTGTCCAGCCAGCGCACCACGTCACCTGTACGATACATACGCTGCCCGCCATCAAGCTGGTCGGCGTAGGGGTCGGCTACGAAGCGGCTGGCGCTCAGATCGGCCCGCCCCAGGTAGCCCATGGCCAGCTGAGCGCCACATAAATACAGTTCGCCCTGACTGCCAGGCGGCACCGGACGCAGATACTGATCCAGCACGCGTAATTGCGTATTCCAGACTGGCCGTCCGATAGGCACGCCTGCCCCACCCTCACCCAGATCACCACAGGCAGGCCGGTAAGTCACATCCACTGCGGCTTCGGTCGGGCCATACAAATTATGTAAGCCTGCCTTGAAGCAGCCCGCAAATTCCTGCGCCAGGCTCTTGCTGAGCGCTTCGCCGCTGCAGAACACTAGCCGCAAACTACTGCATATTGCTTTTTGCTGCTGATCCAGGCCACGCATTTCCTGAACGGCACGCACAAACATGGCCAGCATAGAGGGTACAAAATGCATACAAGTGACGCCATGCTGTTCTATGCTACGCAGCAGCATGGCCGGGTCACGATGCGCATCCGGCGCCGCCATCACTAAGCGCGCACCGACCATCAGCGGCCAGAAAAACTCCCAGACTGACACGTCAAAACTGCAGGGTGTCTTTTGCAACACTACATCGTCTGTACTGAGCTGATAAGCGTGCTGCATCCACTCCAGCCGGTTGATGATGGCGTGGTGCGATACCAGTACGCCTTTGGGTTTTCCCGTGGTGCCTGAGGTATAAATGAGGTAAGCCGGATGCGCGGGTGTCAGCGCCAGTTCGATGGCTGGAAGTGCAGATGGCTCCGTGATGGCCGCGAGCTGATCAAACACCAGTATCTGGGCTGCATACTTCATCGTCGCGAAACGCGGATGGCATGCGCCGTCTGTGATCAGCAGCCGGGCCGATGCGTTGTCGAGCATATAGGCCAGACGCTCATCTGGATAGCCGGTATCCAGTGGCAGGTAAGCGGCTCCGGCTTCAATCACCGCCATGATAGCGATGCTCAGTTGTACCGAGCGCGGCAAAGCGATAGCGACAATATCACCGGGTTGCACACCGGTGCGCAATATGTCCCAGGCCAGGTTCATGACCTGATACCGCGTTTCTGCATAGGACAACTGATGCTGCGCATCAACCAGCGCAATCGCCTGCGGCGAACGCAAGGCTTGCGCCGCCAGCGCACTGCGCAGCGTCGCCGGTGCCAGCGCATGTTGTGTGGCATTGATCTGTTGTAGCCAGGCGATTTCCTGTGCCGTTTGTAAGCTAAAGCGCGATAGCGGCAAATCCGGCTGCGCCAACAAGCTACGCAGCAGCATAAGCACACGCTGCGCCAGGGCAGCGCTATCTTTTAACGCGCCCCGGTTTTCTACCAGCAGTTGTAACTCCTCACCGGGAATCACCAGCAGCGCCAGCGGATAATGGCTGTAGCCACGATTGTGAATCTCGCTGACTGTCAGACTATTGCCCTCACACCCATCCAGCTCTTGTGCGAGATAAGCATGATCAGGGTAGTTTTCCACTACCAGCAAAGTATCAAACAAATTCCGGTTTCCGGTATGAGGAATACCACTGCCGCCCGCTCCGGCTTCAGCGGCGATGCGCAGGATTTCCGCCAGTCCCAGGCCATCATGCTCCATCAGCTCACTATGCTGTTGCTGCATGGCTGGCAATTGCTCCCACAGAGAACGATGGGCTTGTAAAGTCACCCTGACTGGCAAGGTATTCAGGAATAAACCGACCTGTTCGTCTATGCCGTGGATGGACGCGCTGCGCCCTGCTACCGGGCTGCCAAACACCACTTCATCGCGTCCGGCCAGACTGCTCAACACCATAGCCCAGATACCTTGCATCAGCACATTCAGAGTCAGTCCACGCTGTCTGAGCTCCATCATCAATTGCTGTGTCAACTCTGCAGGCAGCCGGACCAGGCACTCATCGACCTGCGCCTGCGGCTTCACATGTTCAAACAAGAGCGTGGGCTGGACTTGCTGCAAACTGGCGCGCCACTTTGCCCAGCTGGCCTGCATATCGCGTTGCGTCAGTTGCCGCATCAGTGATGCATAACTGGTCGGCAATGCAGGCAGTTGTGGCAGTTGATGGCGATAGGCCTCAAACACATCGCGCAGTAATAGCGGTGTAGACCAGCCATCGATCACCAGATGATGTATCACCAGTATCAGCACATGTTGACTGGCATGCAGATGTACCAATGCCGCTTGTATCAGGCCGCCAAACTCCGGGCCGGAATGATGGCGCTGCAACAGCTGCTGCTCTATTGCGCTCAGTTGCAGCATCTGCTCCGTTTCACTGATCCCAGACAAATCTATTTCCTGCCAGGGCCAGTTGCTGGCTGCTGCTGTCCCTTCCTCTGGAAGCAGGAATACCGGTTCATCACCCGTTTCCATATCAAACAGGCCGCATAACTGCGGATAGCGCGACAAGGTGGCGTTCAGTGCACGATGCAAACGGGCGCCATCCATCACACCTGTGAAATGCAGCCGTGTGTAGGCGTTATAGCTACTGGCCTGATCCCCCATCTGGGCATGGAACAGCATCCCTTTTTGCAGCGGTAACACAGGGACTGCATCGGCAAAACCGCCATAACGCTGCTGTAAATCCGCCAGTTGCTGAGCCGGTAAAGCCCAGGCATTCCGGGTCAGTTCAGGAACAGCTTGCCTGCTACGCACAGCGCCCAGTTTATCTGCCATCTGACGTGGAGTTCGTTGTGAAAACACTGCACTGGGGCGTAGTTCAAAACCGGCCTGACGCAGTTCTGAGCACAGGATAATGGCGGAAATACTGTCGCCCCCTAAGGCAAAGAAATCGTCATCGACACCGGTGTGCGGTAATTTCAACACCTTAGCCATCAATTGGCAAAGCAGCTTTTCCTGCTCGCTACTGGCAGCGCTGTCGCTGCTGAGCAAGTGCATGTGTGCGTTTGGCGAAGGCAGCCGCTTTCTGTCGACTTTGCCGCTGACATTGCGCGGAAATTCAGGCAGCACGACGAGAGCAGATGGCACCATATAATCAGGTAAAGTGCTGCGCAGCTCACTTAGCAGTTTCTGGCTGATCTGACTGCGGATCGCATCCCGGTCTGCGCTATGTTGAGCATGTTCAGCCATGTCAGTATCAGGCACCACACAATACGCAATCAGACGATGGCTATGATTGAGGGACTCTGCAAGCACCACTGCGCTTTCCACACCGGGCAACAGCGACAAGGCATTTTCCACTTCACCGATTTCCACCCGATAGCCGCGTACCTTAATCTGATCATCGACGCGGCCTATGAACTCCAGATACCCGGCTTCATTCCAGCGTACCAGATCGCCGCTGCGGTACATACGCGCACCTGTATTTGCCGTCCCCACTTCGGGCTGAATAAATGGATTGGCAACGAAGCGGGTCGCGCTTAAGTCAGCGCGTGCAAGATAGCCCTGCGCCAGCCCCTGTCCGGACACATACAATTCACCGACCACGCCCAGCGGCACCGGCTGCAGGCAGGCATCCAGCACATGCACCGTGGTATTGCCTATCGGCCGTCCGATGACCTGCGATGCACTCGCAGCGAGCGGTGCGCGCAAGGTATCTACCGTGTATTCGGTGGGTCCATACATGTTATGCGCCTGCAAATGTGGGAAAGCACGCAATTGCTGCCACAAAGCAGCAGGTGCCGCTTCACCACCGATCAGTATCAGCGTCAGCGCGTGACGCCCTTCCGCCATCAAACCATTGTTCAGCATTTGCGCCAGAAAGGACGGCGGCAAATCCATCGCGTCTATCTGCCAGCGATCGACTTCCTGCACCAGTTGATACGCATCCCGCCTGACTTCTTCATCGAACACGATCAGCTCTTGTCCATGCAAGAGCCAGAATATCTGCAGCCAGGACGAGTCGAAAGAAAACGAATGCGTATGCGCCGCGCGCAGCATCCGGCCCGGGCTGGTACGCCGCACCGCATCCATCGCTGGCTGATACACACTGGACTGATGGGACAGAAACAAATTCAGCAAAGCCCCGTGCGTATTCATCACGCCCTTGGGTCTGCCGGTACTGCCTGAGGTAAAAATAACATAGGCGACATCGTCCGCAGCAAGTCTGCTGTCGCGGCTGAAGCAGACGGCATGGCCGGGCAGCGCGGCCAGCGAAGCGCGCAGCGCAGCACTATCCATATCAAGACGTGGAATAGCGGCAGGTAATTCCGTCGCCACCGCACACTGGCTCAGCACCAGCAAAGGACAAGCATCTTCACACATCAGCGCAATGCGTTCGGATGGATAATCCAGGTCCAGCGGCAAGTAGCTGGCACCGGAAGACAACACAGCCAGCATGGCAATCAGCGCATCGGCACAACGGGGTAGCGCTACGGCCACCGCCTTGCCACGGCCAGCACCATGCTGTTGCAACAAGCGTGTCAGGCGCGCCACCTGCATCGCCAGTTCGGAAAAAGTCAGACGCTGATCGCCGCAAATCAATGCGATGGCTTGCGGTGTTTGCGCTGCCTGGCGGAAGAAAATTTCTGCGATACTGCACAGCTGCGCTGAGGCTTCCGGCTCTGCCGTATTTGCCGTATCTGCGGGATGCGCAATGACTGGACCTTGCGCGTACACTGCCAGATTCGACTGGTCTTGGGCAGTCAGCAAGCTGATACGGGCAAGTGCGCTATCCGGTGCTTGCAGACAGTTTTCCAGCAACTGAAGTATGCGGTTCGCATGGTCACATAATTCCTGATGCTGATAGCGCGCGCTGTCGGCACGTAATTCCAGTGTCAGCTGCTCTTGGTGCATGACGATGCCAAACTCAATATCATCTATCGGCCCGGTTGCGAGATGATGGGTAACACCAGTCAGACCGGCAAAGTCCAGCCTGTAGTCAAACATCTTGTAATTGATCAGCGCGCCATACAGCTTTTGTGCTGAACCGACCCATCCCAAATCACGCTGTATGCGCTCTGCATCGTAACGCTGATGCTTACGCACTTGCGCCATCGCCTGTCTGACTTGCGCCGCCACATCCAGCCAGCTCATCGCCGCATGCATTTGCAGCTTTAAGGGCAGCACATTGACTACCGGTGCGACAGCATCTATCGCGACCGAACCCATACGCCGCATCCATGGCACACCTATGCTTTGCTGCGCCTGTCCGGTCATACGATACAGATACACCGCCAGCAGGCCATATAAGAGATCCGCCAGCGTCAGTCTGGCATGCAGACTGGCGATTAGCCTCTGTAAGGCAGTCAGCACCGGTGCTGGTAGCCGGATCTGATGCAGCACCAGATCCGCAGTACCTTGCATAGCGCCAGGATGACGGGACAGACTCAGCGGTACCGGCAAATCGCTGCAGTATGCTTGCCAGAATGCGCGGTCTGTTTCGAATTGCGCTGATTGCTGATAAGCCGCGTGTTCTGCGATGACGGCATCCACCGCGATGAAGGGCGAAGCTGGTAGCGCGTCAGGGTTCGCGCTGAGCAGCGCACTGTAAATCGCTGCAATACGGCGTGTCAGCGCAGTAAAACTATACCCATCCAGCATGATGTGATGGTAGCGCTGATACCACAGCACTTCGGACTTAGCGCCATCGCTCACCATGAACAGCGCTTGCCGGTACAAAGGCTGCGTCCCGTCTGCAATCAGCCCGGCCTGGGTATCGGTCCACATCCATTGCAAAGCCTGTGCCTTACTGTCGCTCAGACTGCGAAAATCATAGACTTCCGGCACAGAGATATCGTCTGCAGTTAGCGCTTGCCGTATGCGTTGCAGCGGTAACTGCACATCGGATGTAGACTGCGCCTCTGAGACAGTATAGACCGCCGTGACGGTATCGGCTTCAGCCAGCCCCTGCCGTATCGCCTGTTGCAAGACATTGATCTGCACGGCTGCATCCAGCGCGATGTAATGCGATATCACATAAAGATTTTTATGCTCAGATACCTGATCGGCCAGCCAGATACCTTGCTGGGTGCCGGTTAAGGGCACATCCCGGAACTGGCTGTCATTGGAAATCTGCAGCTCAGGAAGTGCGGATAGCTGTTGCATGCTGCGCTCCTCAGGCTGCGTTATTGAAAGGATTAATGAAAGGATTAATGAAAGGATTAATGCTGGTCCAGTGCAGCGTTATGTAGTCCAGACATTCCTTGCGAGAGGCAGGGCCGAATGCACATTCCCAACCAACAGGCTGTGCCGCAAACACTGGCCATAAACTGTATTCTTTGCGCACATTGACCAGCACACTGAATTGCAATTGTTCGTCGTCGAAAGGATTGAGGTAGTTGTCGTGACTCATGATGAAATATCGCTTCCCTGATTGAATGTCGCAAAAAAATAGAATGAAATGTGTGAGCGTTCAGGCCAGCGCTGACAGCAAATCGCAAAGCCCGCTCAGTAAGCCATTGCGCCAGCATATCCAGTCATGACCACCGCGAAATTCGCGATAAGAAATCGGATGTCCGGCTGACTTCAGAGCAGCACACATGGCTTGATTGACGCCAGTCATGTCGGTCTCATAGCAACCGACTTCCATCCAGACGCGCAAGCTGCCGGGAGGTACTGAGCCGCTGCGGACTTGCCGGGTCAGCCAGCCCTGATCACCAGTCTCATTGGCATCTGGCCACCAAAACGAACCGGATTGGCTTAGCACCAGACCAAAGCGTTGTGGCCAATGCCAGGCGGCATACATGGCAGCCAGTCCGCCGTAACTTTGGCCAGCCACCAGGCTACGCCGGGGATCAGCGCTGAAGGCTTGTAAGGCACAGGCTTGCGGCAGTAACTCTTGCTGCACAGCGAGCCAAAAATCCGCATTACAAGTCAGATCGCTGGCACGCTGGGTGTGGTTCATCGCATCGATGAACAGATAGACCGCAGCAGGCAAATCGCCGCGCGCACTCAATTCATCCAAAGCCGGAAACAGGGGCATGTGCTGCGCCCAGTACTGACCATCCAGTAACAACACCAGCGGCAAATTGCTGTCGACTGTGTCTGCGTTTTTCCCTTGCGTGCGGTACAGCCAGACATTGCGATCGGTGTGCAGGCGACTGCTGTTCCAGCGTAAAGTTTGCAATTGTCCGCGCAGTGCCGGGCTATTTCGTGAATCGGTTTCTAAACCAGATTCAAGCTGCTGCCAGACAGCATGCTTGACTGCCTGTGACAAACTTAGACGGGACAAGGAGACGCCCGAGCCATTGCTATGTGTGGGTAGCGGATTCAAGCTGTCAGACTGTGCCCGCGCCACCATCAGCTCTGTCCACCATTGCCGCATTTGCGCGCGTGTTGCACCCGATGGCGGCAGATGCTGCTTTTCTGCAGGTAGCAGAAAATAACTGCCACACCAGTCCTTAGGCAGCACCGTCTGCCAGCACCAGACATCGCTCTGCCCTATGCGCTGCAAGGAACTCAGCTGTTGCAGCGGATGTGGCGTATGCGAATACACGTCGATGTAGACCTGCTGGCATGCAGAGTTTTGTGGCCCACCCTGCGGATCTCGCCACAAAAAAATGACTTGATCGCTCGCTTCATCCATAGACTGAATCAAAGGCGTACCGGTCTGCTGCACCGCCTGCCACCAGGCCGGACTGCCCAGATCGGCGCGCTGCAGCAGAGGATGTCTGGGCAGCGCTGGTGATATCGGCCTCATGCTGCCCACACGCTGTCTTTGGGGCCATGTCGCACACGACGCGCAGTCAGCCAGCATGCCCAGGCAAACATCAGCGCAGCCACAAAACCGACCAGATCAACGCTGAGGCTGGCCAGACTCAGATGCATCCACACGCCGGAACCGGGCAGCAGCCATGCCATCAGGCTGGTCAGCGGTATCGCCAGCGCGGCGATGCTGCACACAGCCAGCAAATCCACCGCTGCACGCGCCGCACCGCGCCAGAATCCCCAACTCAGTGCCGCCACAAAAACGCTGTAATACACGGCCAGATAAGCATGGTTGATATGGCTGACCCAGGCATGCATCAGCTTGCCGGCAACCATGGTGAAACACACAGCTGCTATCGCGCCCAGGCACACACCTACCGTTGCCGCAGCCATCCATCGTGTAGCGCGCGACTGGATCACAGCAGGCTGATTCGCTTGCTGGTTAGATTGCTGCTTAGCTTGTTGGTTTTTGCGACGTTTTTCCACCCACAGCAAATTTCCGGAATAGAACAGAAACGCACCGCTGAGACCAAACACAAAGTACACCCAGCGCATCAGGTCACCACCGAAGCTGCCGAAATGCAGGGAAAAGAATGGAATAGTCAGCGCACTCCAGACATTGCCCTGACCCGGTAACATGCTGGTATCGATCACTTGTCCAGTGTAAGGCTGTATCAGTACATAGGCGGCCTGCGGCCCCTGTACCAAATATTCAGGACTCAGCAGGGCGGCGCGCGCCACAGGGCGTGGCCCCTCCAGCCCCATGAACAGGATTTCCTGCAGACGGGCATCCGGTGCTGCCTGCTGCAGCTTTTCTATCAATGCGCTGACCGGCAACATGTTCGCGACATTGTGCGTCTCACTGGTATGGACAGCTGGCCGGGTAAACATCGGCGTATCGCCATACACCACGCGCGACAGACTGCCGTAAAACAAATCATGAAAAGCAAAGACCACGACCGTGATACTGATCAGTACATGAAACGGCAGGCTGAGTATGCCTATGATGTTGTGGGCATCCAGCCAGAAGCGCTTGCGGTTTTTGCCGGGTCGCAGCGCAAAAAAATCCTTGACCAGGGTAGGCAATAACAAGATCACACCTGACACCAGCGCCAGAAAATACATGGCACCGGCGATACCCATCAGATAGGTACCCAGATACTCATCGCCCAGTGTTCCGGGGATACCGGCAGTACGATGCAGCATATCGATCAGCTCGGCCAGCAGCGAAGGTGTTTCGGCACGCGCAGTGAATTGCCCCACTTCATTCAGCGTGCCCAGCCAGCGTTGCGCGGACAAATCCAGCTCATGCCCGCTTTCGCTGCCAGTCCAGCTCAGTGGCGCAGCGATGTTTTCCTGCTGCGTCAGATGCAAAGTAAATTCCTGACGTGCTTCCGGACGCTGTTGCAGCATAGCGCGCACCAGTTCATCCAGTTGGGCAGGATTCATCGCAACCGGCGCGGACGCGCCATGGCTGGCTGGCGGGCTGATCCAGCGATCCAGTGGTTGCTTGAACATGGTCAGGGCACCGGCAAAAAAACCGATGAATAACAACATACCGGTCGTGATACCGACCCAGGTATGTAAGGACTGATAGATACGAAGAATATCGCTACGAATTTTCATGATAAAGACAAGAGAACAGGCATTCCACGGGAGATCCACAACAACAGGTAAGCAAGCAGATTGGCCGCCAGCAGCCAAAGTACGGCCAGCATACCCGTGCGAAACAGATAGACCAGACTAAAGATCACCAGCCATAGCGGCGTGATCATCCACATCACGAACTGAACCTTGTTCGGTGCGCTGATACCGCCTGGCCCCCACCAGGCAAACAACCCGCAGACAGCGAATGCCAGTGTCAGCCCCAACACTGCACCAGCTAAGGTTTTGCTCCACCAGTCAGGATGGATAGCGGGCTTTTTTTGCGGCTTGACTGCAGCCGGGCTGGCATTAGCATCCATGTTCAGCCTTCTTCGCAAACAGTAAAAAAATCAGAGAAAAAAATGGCAGCAAGCTGAGTGTCAGCATACTGATGACCAGCCAGGCAAACACCGAGGCAGCGGTGCTATAAGCCTGCGCACCCACCACGGGTGCCAGCAATAACAGAGCAATGCCTGCATAGCGCCAGGGTGTCGGCGGCAAAGGTTGCGCTAACCATGCCTGATGACGATGGCTCAGATACAGTAGCGCACAAGCCGTCACGGTGAGGAGTAAAAAGAGTAGTTTCATGATCCAGGTACTAAAACGAAAATTTGTTATCCAATACGGCACGGGTGATAAAGCGCCAGAACCAGCTGCTCGCAATTCACTGAGTCATCTGTTCCTGCATCACGCAGCCAGCGTCGCACCGCCATCCACCACCAGATCCTGCATGGTGATATGACTGGCCAGATCGGAGGCAAGGAAAACCACGGTGTTGGCGATTTCTCTGGGGGTCGCAATTTTTTTTAAAGGAATGCCCAGCTTGTATTGCTCAGGCAAACCCTCTATGGTTCGCTGCATACTCGCTTCGCTGGGCAGCATGGCGCGCAGCATGGGCGTGTCGGTCGATCCGGGAGAGACCAGATTGCAGCGCACTCCATATTCAGCCAGCTCCAGCGCAACGCAATGACTGAGGCTGACCAGGGCGGATTTGGACGCACAATAGGCACTCATATTCATACGCGGCACATGGGCAGCATTGGAAGCGAGGTTCACAATACAACCGGACGCTTGCTGCTTAAATTGCGGCATGAGTTGAGACAGCAGATAAAACACACCGCTGACATTGATATCGAAACTGCTCTTCCAGTCATCCAGCGTCAGGGTTTCCAGCAAGCCCAGACGCAAGATGCCAGCGGCATTGACCAGTACATCCAGACGCGGCATTTCCAGCAATAGCTGTTGACAGACACGCGCGACCTCGACGCGATCCGTAATATCCAGCACCACTGTTTTAAACGGATAACGCTTGCCCTCCTGTGTACCCAGTTCACTTTCGAAATGACGATCCAGACCGACCACCCTCGCACCCAGCTGACGGAAGGTCATGGCGATCTGATAGCCTATACCCCGCCCGGCACCGGTGACCCAGACTTGCTGGCCCTCAAACTGCAGACGCGGCGGCGGTGCCTGCTTGGGAAGCGGAGCCTTGGCCACCTGCTCCGGCGTTGCACGCATCATAGTAAGCTCCTCACGCTGCCTGCTTTTGCGAGTAAAGCGTCCACCATGCGTTCAGGCTAGGCTTTCTGGCTAACTCTTCAAATGTCACCTTGATGCCATATTTCTCCCATTCCGCCACCAGACTCATCACCTGCACTGAGTCCAGACCGTAGTCCATCAGATTGTCATCATCCGCGAATTCACTTTCGCCTTCATCGATATAGCTGAGCAAGAGTTGTCTGAGCTGTTCGCGATTCATCACAGGGTGCGCAGGCGAGGCTGTTGACACAGAGGTGTCCAGTAGCTGCGCCATGCTGAGCACAGCACCACATCGGCCCGCCACATAACTCAATGCCATGTGATGTTCCTGTTCTGTGAAATCGGCCACGCCGTCGCTGATCATAAAGGGCTGGATATCACGCATGAATGCATCGAGCGCAGTCGTCATACAGCCGATGTGTGCATACACGCCGACGATCAGTAACTGGTCACGCTGCCACTCCTGCATCAGTTGCTGCAGGGATGAGCGTTGAAATGCGCTATAGCGCCACTTGACCAGGACGGTATCGTCAGCCTCAGGCTGGAGCGCAGCGACCACCGCTTTCAGGGCCGGATCAGCCTTCGTCAGGCCAGGTCCCCACATATCATTCAGCAGCGCGCGGTCTAGTGGATTTTGTTCTGCAGGCTGAGCGGTGTACACGACAGGAATACCCGCCGCTTTGGCCCAACGCCGGATGGCGCTGATATTCGCAATCAGTTCATGTACCAGTGGATTATCTGTGCCATAAAAGCGCAGAAAATATTCCTGCATATCATGGATCAGCAAAACTGCCCGCGTGGCATCTGGTTTCCACTGCACACGGTTTGCAGGTAAATCATGGGCAGATGGCAGGGTGTAAAACGGTATCACTGGAATCGACATGGCTAGCTCTTTGGGTATAAATTCAGTTCAGTTCAGACCTGGGCGGCAAGGGCTTTGCCCTGTGCTAATCCTGCGTGCAGATGCGCACGCAGGCTTTGTTTATCGGTCTTTCCTACCGCCGTCAGCGGCAAACGTTCAAGAATTTGAAAACGGTCAGGCAATTTGAAATCGGCCACGCCTTGCTCGCGCAGATACTGGCGCAAACTGACGGCACGCAGCGTGCTGTCGCTGACCACGATGCAGGCGCAGCTTTTTTCACCGAGTGCAGCATCCGGAATCGAGATCAAAGCGGCTTGCACAATTGCGGGATGCTTCAGTAGTAAATTCTCGATTTCTTCAGCAGCGATTTTTTCACCGCCACGATTAATCTGATCCTTGACGCGGCCAACCACGCGCAAATAGCCGTCCGCCGTTTTTTGCACCAGATCACCGGACGCATAAAAGCCATTGGCATTGATGACTTGCAGATTGTGTTCGGGTGCCTGATAGTAGCCACGGAAGGTGTAGGGGCCACGCGTCAGCAACAGCCCTGTTTCGCCATCAGCCACCGCTACGCCATCCTGATCCACCACCAACACTTCGTCATCCGGGCACATAGGACGGCCCTGGCTGGTAAAAATTTTGTCTTCGCTGTCATCCAGTCTGGTGTAATTCACCAAGCCTTCTGCCATGCCAAACACCTGTTGCAGCTGACAGCCCAGTTCAGCCGGAACACGTCTGGCCAGGGCTTCTGCAAAGCTGGCGCCACCGACTTGCAGTAAGCGCAAAGACCGCAATTGCTGTTGCCTGCCCGCTGCGGCCTGCAGCCATAAAATCACTGCGGATGGCACCAGTGCTGCCATGTTGACCTGATGCTGTGCGATCAGCGCGAAGCAGCGCACTGGCTCCGGGTCCAATGCCAGTACCACAGTACCTCCGACATAGAACACCCCCAGACTGCCGGGCGAACTGAGCAAATAATTGTGCCCGGCTGGCAGCGCGCACAGATAGCGTGTGGCAGGGCTGAGTGCGCAGATTTCGGCACTGCGCCGCACACTGTAATAGTAGTCATTGTGAGTACGCGGTATCAGCTTAGGCGTACCAGTGCTGCCACCTGATAGCTGGAAAAATGCAACTTCATCCGCAGGCGTCGTCTGCATGGCGTTAACGGTGTCACTCTGCTGACTGATCAGGTCGGCTAAATCTTCCGCATAGTCCGTCGCGCCCAGTATCACGATATTGCGCAATGCCGGTATCTCGGTCCGCAGTTCATTGCTGAATCCAGCATCGGTAAACAACTGATGCCGCGCTGAGGCAATCAGCAAGCTGGGTTGTAATTGACTGGCATAAGAAGAAAGCTCAAGTCGCTGATGGCTGAATAAGGCATTGACCGGTGCAATGCCTGCCTTGAGCAGCGCAAAAAAGACGATGTAAAACTCTGCCACATTGGGTAATTGCACCAGGGCGGTATCGCCGGGGCCAAGTCCGCGTTGATGCAGGACACGTGCAAGTCGTTCCGCATCATCGTTGAGTTGACGATAGCTATATTGGCGCTCACCGCAAATGACGGCGATATGCTCAGGCTGTGACGCCGCCTGACGCTGCAGGATGTCGGTCAATGGCAGGTCCAGCCAGTAAGCCTGTTGCCGATAATGTCTGGCCAGATCACTGGGCCAGCGGCTGAAAGGAAGCAGCGGTTTGCGGGAAATCTCTGCACTCATACCAGCACCTCATCCGCCGCTTGCGGCTGCTGTTGCTGAGTTTGTTGCTGAGTTTGTTGTTGTGCTGCGCTGTGCTTTTCTGCCGGCTGTATGTCTATGCCTAAAGCATTGAGCATGGTTTGCAATTTCGCCTGCGTTTCTGCCCATTCAGATTCAGGACAGGATGCGGCCACGATGCCGGCACCGGCAAATAACTGCACCTGCTTTTCCTGCACCAGTCCACAACGTATGCTGACCGCCCACTCGCCCTCGCCCTCAGCATCACACCAACCCACCATGCCGCCAAACAAACCACGTTCAAACGGTTCAACCAGGCTGATCAGTTTGCGTGCCAGCTGGGTTGGATAGCCACACAGGGCGGGCGTAGGATGTAGCTGACAGGCGAGTTCCAGCACTGACATGGCGGGATCGGCCGGAATGCCTTCAATTGCTGTCGACAAATGCCACATCGACGCGGTGCTGATTAAGGATGGTGTCGCTGGCACCGTCAGCTCACTGCACAGAGTTTGCATAACGCGCTGCAGGTCTTCGATGACCAGGCTGTGCTCATACAAGTCTTTGTCTGAGTGCAGCAAATCCTGGCTGACTTGTTGATCCAGCGCGGGCGTGGCCTGACGCCGTGCCGAGCCCGCCAGCGGATTGGAATAAATACGGCCCGCATGCTTCCTGAGCAGTAGTTCCGGACTCGCACCGATCAGTTCAGCGCCGTTCGCTGTGCGCATACGGAATTGATAGCCGACCGGATTTTGCGCTAACAAACGCGCAAAGAGCTGAGCCGGATCGATATTCTCCGCCAGTCCGACTTCGAGCAGGCGTGACAGCACCACTTTACGGATATCGCTGAAATGAAAGTTTGCAATCGCCTGTTGCACGCCTTGCCGGAAGCGGATTTCTTCCGGCACGCTGCGTGCGTAAGTCGCTTGCGGCAAATTTGTCTGCGTTGACTGTGCAACAGCAGGCTGATCCTGACGTTTAAAAAATTCAACCGTCTGTGGAATGGCCAGACTGACAGGCTGCCTCAGATCAAATGGAAGCGCACCGATCACGATGGGATGTGCTATACCCCTGCTACGGGCACGTTCCAGTGCGGCCTGGACATGAGCCTGAAACTGCGCGGGTTCACGCCCCTCAGCCCGGGCTGGCATGGTGATCCATTCTGCTACGCCAGTCGCGCGCACACAGCGATGCGCTGACATGAATTGAAATACCGCTGATTCTGTATTGGCGCCGTGTTCGTCTTTGCGTGCGCCGGATGGAAATGCAAGCATGCTCATATCCTCACTAGCCTTAAAAAATATCGCTACGCTCTCAGTGCTCACACTGAAAATCTAAGCATTTCATTGGCTGGCGCTACGCTGGCTCGCTCCGCGTTTTGCGGGATAGTCCTGCTCCTCAGTCGCCTTCAGCCTGTGGCTGTTGGTGTGTGATGGAGTTAGCAAATTATTGGCAGTCAGGACTGTGGAGTGAATTGCTCCATGTCCTGACCACTTGTTACGATGTTGACGATGATGACTTGATGTGGCTAAGGCGGTGGCAGCGCGCGCATGTGCAGCACACCGCCACCGCTGGCTTATACGTTTTTAGAATGCATAGGTCGCGCTGACGTAGTAATTGCGGCCCAGTTCAAAGGTCTGGAAGTTTTTGTTTTTCTCTTCCAGGCTGACATTAGTCAGATTTTTCACACCAAAACGCAAGGTCGTGTTCTTGTTGAGCTTAGCGGCGAAGGTCGCGTCATAGCGCGTATAAGCTGGCAAGTCATTGCCCTCGAAGTATTGCTTACCCACGTAATTGGCAGCCAGCGTGGTTTGCAGATTATCCGTCGCTTTCCAATTCAGGCTGACGTTGAGCATGTTTTCCGGACGATTATCGAGCTTGCTGAGCTTGCCGTTTTCATCGATGTATTCCGCCTTCAGATGCGTCAGATTGCCCGCCACCGACACACCGGAACCCAGCTCCACATCCGCCTGCAATTCCAGCCCACGGGTCTTGGCTTTGGCCACATTCGCCCATTTGCGCGAAGGACCAGCGGCATCATAGAGAGAGACGATCATGTTATCGAGTTCATTTTTAAACACGACAGCGGTGAAGTTCCAGGCTTTCTGATGCACTTCCACACCGATTTCATAGTTGGTGCTTTTTTCCGGCGACAAGTTTGGATTACCGGCCAGGAAGCATTTACCGCCACAACTGACCACGCTGTATTCTTTCGTGATTTGATACGCATCCGGTGCTTTAAAACCTTTGGTGATACCGCCTTTGACCGTGACTGCATCGTTGGCCTGATAGGTCAGGTAAGTCTTAGGTGAGAAGTGATTGCCAAACGCATCGTTCTTATCAAAACGTCCGCCCAGTGTCAGGTTCAGGCCCTTGAGCAAATTGATTTCATCTTCGGCAAACAAGGCAGAAGTACGGGTACTGACACCACCGCTTTTATAGACCATGTCAGAAATTTTCTGATCGCGGAAATCAAAACCGACGGTCATCGCATTGATGCCAAAATTGGTATTGGCATACAGCTTGGCGTAAGTATTTTCTTCTTTGATGAATCGTTGCTGCGGCTTGTTATAGCGTGAATTGAAATCATCAATGCTGGCAGATTCACGACTGACATAGGCCGTGGTCGTACCCCAGTCCCAACTGGCCTTGTGGTTCAGACCGTAGGTATTGCGGGTGATTTCCTGCTCACGGTAATCCTTAGCTTCATAGTTCCATTGCGGGAAATAGGCGTAGTAGTACATGCCATACGGACGTTTGTCTTTGTTGTAGCCAAAGTCGATATCCAGGGTCTGCGTTTCCGACAATTTCCAGGTGGCGGTCGTCATCAGATTCTGCGAACGTTTTTGCTCAAGACGTGGTGCGTGAATTGGATCGGCATCAGAAAACCAAGGCTGACGATCATACATTTCGCCACTGATGGACAGGCTCAGCTTGTCATTGATGGCACCAGAGGTGGAAGCACCAAGACGATACTGATCCCCATTTGTACCCGAGGCGATGCGACGGTATTCGCTGCTGACACTGCCTATCCATTGCTTGCCCGGTTCTTTGGTAATGATGTTGACCACACCACCGATCGCATCCGAGCCGTACAGCGCAGCCATAGGACCACGCACAATTTCCACGCGCTTGATGCTGTTCAAAGGAATAGAACTGAAATCGAAATCACCGCCACGCCACAACACACCGGAAGAAGAAACCCGTCTGCCATTGAGCAGCATCAGCGTGTATTTGCCACCCAGGCCACGGATCTGAATTTCATCGCGGCCAGTGCCGTCGGTCATGTTATTCACGCCCACCGTTTCACGTAACAGGTCAGCCAGACTGTTCACCGGTGACTTGGCAATATCATCCTCGGTCACGACGGTGGTAAATGCTGGCGCCGCCGCTATGGTATGGGCACGCAAGGTCGCCGTGACCACCACCACAGAACCGTCTGCTGAATCTGCAGCCTCAACTGCCAGCGCGGATTGCGTCCCTATACTTGCAATTGCCAGGGCCAGGATTTTCTTTGCAAATGACATTTCTTTCCTCGGTAACAATAAGATCAATAAACGCAAATGATACTGATTCTCATTTGTGTTTGCAAATACTTTGTGAAATAATTAATTGTTCCCAGAAACAAGGTCAACCGCATGCGTGCTTTAAGCATGAAACAGAGGGAGGATAAGAATATGCCAGTCACCGCCTTCGCAATGCGACAGCTGCCTGGCAAACTGCACATCGGCAAAGATGAAGTTCTCGTGGTGCTGGCCAGACGTCAGTTGGCAGCACAGATGAAGCTGGCCTACTTAGATGAGGCAGAGCAAACCCGCTATCATGCCTATGTGTTTGCGGCGGACAAACAAAGGCACTTACTCGCACATAGTCTGAAACGCGAGATCCTGGCTAAGCTGCTCAACAAAGCCCCCGCACAGCTGAAATTTCAAACAAATTCCAACGGCAAGCCCGGTCTGAGCGGGGAGAACTTACAGTTCAATATCTCGCATAGCGGCGATTGGGTCGCCCTCGCCTTCTGTCATACGCATGCAGTCGGCATCGATGTTGAGCAAAGCAAGCCGCTAGATTATCTAAGCCTGCTGCCGTCTGTCGCGCATCCTCACGATGATCTGGCATGGCAGGAAGGTTCCACAGCGACCCGCTTCATCGCGCTCTGGAGCATGAAGGAGGCCGTCAGCAAGTGTGCAGGATTCGGCCTGTCCCTTCCCCTCAACAGCTTGCGACTGAAGCGCATAGGCGATCAGACTTACAGCTGCAGCCTGCAGGAACAGCATTGGCAAGTCATGCATCGCATACGGGATGCGCACCACGTCGCCATCGCACTCCCTGCCCACTCTACAGCCACGCGCATCAGGCTGATTGAACTTGGAGAGCTCAATGAGCTTGGTGAGCTTGGTAAACTGAGTGAACGCTATAAGTTCAGCGATCCCAAAGCGCTTCAGGACACAGCCATGCAGTCCGCTTAGCCTGCGTCAGGCACACCAGGGTCGGCTCATTTTTCACGCGCCATCTCAAGCACAATGGCACGGACTTTATTGTTGAGGATCAGGCAGTAGCGGCGGTGTGGCATCGCGATAAGTCAGATGGGACATCCAGATTTCATGGATGCGATCATCGTACATTCGCAACTGACAGGCAGCAGTCTCATAAAAACGCGCACTGCCCTGCTCGCGGCTATACAGAGAATCACAATGCTGACGCAGATACTTTTCCCAGGCTTCCTGAGTTTTGATTAATTCTTTAGCGCTGCCCCAGACCACACTGTCCTGCTTCTGCGCAGCCAGAAAATATTTCTGAAACTTCGCAATCTTCAACTCAAGCTGCCCATTCATGCACGCTGTGAGCTCCACCGTATCTTTGCTATTCGCACATACCGCCACGTTTTGCGCTGCCCACGCCACATTACCAAACAAGGCAAAAACGGCGGCAAACACAGACATCGTTAATGTTGATTTTTTCATTTTCAGAGAGGAAATTTGTGGTTGAAGTTATTTTGAAACTCAATTTTCTGAGAGCGATTTGCACATGGATGGAATGCATTTCTTTTTCCATGAGTTAATATTAGATCATATAAATATACCAACAATGCAACTTAACACAAAATATTTTCAATATTATCAATCAACACAAAAATAGTTTCTTTACGCAGCGACTCTGGCTATGTATGGCTTGCTTTTACGGGAGCTCCCCCCTGTCGCCGTCTCAAATAAGTGCTTGCTCATAGAGTACCTTCGTTTTTTCTACTCATGTCATTGTGATAATATTGCTAACGGCGGCTTTTATACTTCCATCCGAAGTAAAAAATAAATTCATGACGTGATAAACAAAAGAGAGTGTGTTCAATGGCAAAAAAAGTCGAAAACCTGAATGCGGTGCCAGATAGCGCGATACATTGGTCTCCCAGCATGATCGACTTATGTCAGAAGCCGCTGACCGGAATTCCCTCAACACTTTTAAACGAGGATGCTAGCTACATCCAAAACTGCGCGGTGTTGCAAACTGAAATGCTTGCTTACTACGATTGGACGCCTGTGCAAGCCCGCTTGCTGCAATGGCATGGCCTAGACGCTTTGGATTCCGTTCTCAAATCAGTCTTGGAAAAAAAGTACATCTCCGAATTGGGCCTGGATCTGTTACTTCAAGTCCATGACGAACGCGTAACGGATGCCTTGCTGCCCTACTCCAAGTTGCCGGCAATTAAAGGGGCTCTGCTTAAGCAGGTTGCACAATGGCCGCTCTTCATCTTGGCAAAATTAATTTCGACTCATCCTACGCGCCATCAGGCAACAGCAAACTTGGTGGTGGAATTAATCCTAACGCATCCAGACTGGCTGGCACCACTGCAAGCGAAGTGTGACGAGACACAATTAAAAACACTGCAACGCCTTTTAGAACCAGAAGCGATGTCAGAGGCTACGCTCGAGGAATTGCCTGAAATTCTCCGCAATCCCTATTGGCGCAATAGGCGTGCATTACCAAAAGTAGCGCAATTAGCACTTGATCCACTGCACGATAAGATGCAAGTTTTTTCTCCGCACTATTCTGAACTTGCTCGACATCGTTTAGCGGATGAAGCGACTCAGATAGTCGAGGAACTCGAAAAGAAAATGCCTGCTTTTCTTGCTCGTCACAATCCTGAGGGGTGCCACAACTGGTCGCTTGCGCACAAGGCGCTGTTTGCCTTAGGGGGCAAACCAGATGCACTGGAACGACTATTGACTGGAGCTAGCGCGAGCTCAGATGATTTCGCCTACCCCCCCTATGGACTCCACGATTTGACTTGCTTTTCAGCCTTATTTGTTTTACCCAAACCGGTTGCGGACAAGGTGTTTCGGTACGCAAAGGTACGCAATATTTTCGAGTATGTTTTGTCAAGCTGGGGTGATTCGTGGTATTCCTTACTGAATCATTTTGAGGACAGGTTTATTTCACCAATAGGGCGGGTGGCAGGCACCATGCAATCGACCCGTCAATTACCGCAGTTCCTTGAAGTCGAGTCTGATGATCTGGCCTTAGCTATGGCATGCTTGTTAGTTAAAAACAAGTGGGCAAAACCCTCGGCGCGCGTCTGGCTCTCGCGTTATCCGGCAACTGCGGCACGTGGTCTGTTGCCGTTTGCATTTGGCGCCGATGTCACGTCGCGAGAAACAGCCCAATACGCCTTGCGTTGGCTTTGCGCAAATGGACATGGTGAAAGCATGATTTCACAGGCGAACCGTTATGGTACCGCCACGGTTGATGCGCTCACAAGTTTATTATCCGTGGCACCTGAAGAGATACTTCCAGAAAAACTTCCTGCTGCGCCGAAAAACCTTCATCTCGCTGGCCTGCCACGTTTAATTTTGAAAGATAGTGGACATGCTATCCCCACCACTTCCTTGCCAGATGTTGTGATGTGTTTGATGCTAAGTAAAACCGATGAACCCTATGCCGGACTGAGCACACTACTGGAAAGCATCACGCCAGAATCATTTGCCCGTTTCGGCCAAGCCTTATTCAAATGGTGGCAAGACAATGGCAATCCTCCCAAGGACCGCTGGATCTTCGATGCCCAGGGCGTGCTAGGTAATGATGAAACGGCACGTCAACTCTACATCGCACTGCGTCAGTGGCGTGCAGCATTGAGCCGAATTCGTGCCTATGACGCGATGAATATGTTAGCGCAAATCGGTAGCGATGTAGCCTTGATGTACTTGCATACCCTGAGCCAGCAAACCCGTTTTAATGATTTGAAAGGGCGTGCTGCGGATCTGTTGCGTGGTGTCGGCGAGCAGCGTGGCTTGAGTCTGGAACAGTTGGCAGATCGCACCGTGCCAGATTTAGGCCTGGACAGGAATGGTAAGCTTAATCTTGATTTTGGCACCAGACAGTTTTCGCTAAGTGTAGATCAGCGCCTGATGCCTAATATTAAGGATGGGGATGGAAAAATACTCAAAGATTTACCAAAACCTAATTCGAAAGACGACCCCGCATTATCGAAAGAAGCAGCCGCACTGTACAAAGATTTAAAGAAACAACTCAAGAGTATCGCCAGCCATCAGCTGCAACGCCTGGAGGCTGCCATGTGTGCACAAAGACGTTGGAGCACCGAAGAATTCATGACTTTATTTGTGCGCCATCCATTGCTTCAACATGTGGCCCAAGGGCTAATCTGGGGCGTGTATAACGAGGAAAATCAGCTAATTGCCGCTTGCCGGGTAGCAGAAGATTTTAGCTTAAGCGACAGCGAAGACGATGATTATCAATTGCCTGAAAACTGTAGCATGGGGATTGCGCATACGCTGGAACTGACGTCACATGCAAGATCAGCTTTTGGACAACGGTTGAGCGATTACCAAATTCTACCGCCCTTCATTCAACTGACACGGGAAAGCTATCTGCTCGATCAAAAAGACGCGGCGAAAAGTGAATTATCTGAATGGGTAGGGCGCAGTGTCAGGATAGCCAGCCTGCTTGGCTTGGAACAACGCGGTTGGAAGCGCAGCGTCGGTGAGGATGGCATCATTGATAGCTTAAGCAAACAGCTTATCGATGAGTCGAGCATGGTTTGTCAGTTCGAAGGCGAGTGGTTCGTTGGCACTCCAGCTGATGGCAAAGAAGTGATGCAAATTCGACGGATAGGCTTGAGTAATCCACAGCAAAAAATGGCGCAGCTGGACGCAATTTCCTATAGCGAAATCCAAAGGGACCTCCACTTCATGACCTGGTTCGTCGCATGATGACTGCAAACCGGACACTCTGACCTGAACAACAGCTAAGGCAATCAACAATGCCAAAGGAGAGTGAAAAGTTGTACCGATTCGGTGTATATGCTTGAAGAGCAAGGAGCAGCAATTAACACAGATCGAAAACATCACTCTGAGTAAGGTGCAGCTCAAACTGCATCTGTTGGCGTGGTTTGTTTAATGATTTCTTCTCATAACCGATCGCGGTACGAATTACCAAATCAGCAGTTCACCCAGCAATAAGCTGAGCGCAGCCAATGCTTCGATATTGCGGGTGTTTCTGCACGATAGGTCATCAGTGAAAATTGTATTCATCAAGGCGGCAGCCTCCGGATAACCAGCATCGCCGACCTGCTTAGCCTGCGCATACCAACGTTTGCGCTGTGGTTGCGCTGCGTGGCGCAATCCCTGGCGCAAGTGTTGACCCAGTAAATTCTGTGTCTCGCGTAAAAGCAACTGCCTCGCATTTCCAGGAAGCGGTACTTCTTGCAAGGCCATTTTTTGCGGTGCACCGGCCTCAAAGGCAAGCACGATAGCGCGCTGTTGTGTCATTACACTCATGGGTCGGATCCCTACGCCACCAGATTCCAACCAAACTGGGCCAGCGATACTGAGTACACTTCCCCACTCGCCGCTGAGCGCTCGTGCCAGCGTATCGACCGCACCGGGTGTTAAGTGTTGGTAGGGAAGATGCCAGCATAGCGTGATGTGATCAAAGCTCTCCCAACGTGCAAACAGGGTTTGCTTTGCGGCATCCCAAGCCCAATTTAGCAGAGTCATCTCGGTCAATGACAAGACCTGCCAATGGCTACCAACTTGACCTGGCCGCAGACAAGATGGCGGGCGATTCGCTAGAAATTGAAGCAAGTCATTCAACTGTGTAAAGCGAAGTGGCGGCTGCAGGTCATTCCATGACGCGGGAGAGAGCGGAAATACGCTGGTTTGACGGGCATTTCCGCCTAATTCGAGAGTGGCATTGGCACGCCGTTTGGCCGCTTTTGTGACTAATTGGCTGCTCGCCAATGATTTGAGAGACTGTCCTGAAAGCCGACGGTTTAGCAAACTGTCAGGACTATTCGAAGCATCAGTGAGACGCGGCCAGGAACGCTCAAGTACCAAGACAGATTGCGTGTCGGGATCGGCAAATACCAGGCTTGCTCCTTCGCTTACATCGTCGCGCCAAAGCTCAGTACCCAGCGAAATCAAGCGCAGCAAATCGAGTGTTACTTCACCTTTCTGGCCTATCCCTAGTATCTGGCTTGCCGGTAGCCGCGGATTAATCACGCTGCCAGCACGGCTTGCTGCCTGCAAGCGCCCCCAGAGTTCTGCTAACGAGTTGAGCAAATCGACGCTATCGAAGCGATTGGAGCGCCGTTCTTGTGCTTGCAACATGTGCCAAACTGATTCCAGTTCCGCCATTACCCACGTCCAGCCCCGCTGCGCCAAATCTGCCTGTAAGCTCGCATAATGCGCTTCAAGACCCAATAACGGCTGCGCTGATCCTTCGTTCCATATCAAACTTAACCATGCATGCAGCTGCGTCACTAATGCAATATCGGCTGGAGTTTGCATAGTGCCAGCTAATTGCACTTGCAACTCAATTTGGCCAAACGGCGTAATTTCCAGGTTGACCTCAGCACTTTCAACACGATCAGCGCCATCAGTTTGTAATTGCTGCGCCAGTCGACAAGCCCAGATCGCCAACACCACATGGACACAGCCTACTCCTTGCTGACAGTCGCAACGCGCATGCGCCAGATTACTACGTGAAAAAAAACGAACGTTGCTCATAGCCAGACTGACGCCAAGTACTTTGGGGGCGCTGGCAGATCCGGAAATTACTGTGGCAAGTGGACGGGTCAACGCGAGTTTGCGCGCTTGTTCAATTACCGTCGGTGAAAATACGGCGGCAACGGCCTCATCATCGAATTGCGCCGGGCTCCAGTCGTCCTCAGCCACTTCTGCGTGCGCAGGTTTGCCGGCTGCGTTCCCATACAATGCCTGATAAGCCAATACCAAGGTGACACGATGTCGGCACATACCGCTGGCGATACAGGTACAGGCGGCGTCACGCAAAGACTCACTGAGTCCGATCTGGGTTCGTATACCATCTTCAAACAGAGCATGCACCGTGCCATCAACATCTTGGCTTAAGTTTGGAAGTTGTCCGGCTGCGACATCTTTTTGGCCGCGTTTAACAAAGCCAGGATTGGCCAGTGCCGTCAGCGCCTCGGGCCTTAACTCAAGTAGATCCTGACGTAAATTCATTGTAATCTCATGTGCGTAATTTCTCTGCAAGCCAGGTGGCTAATTCACCAGGGGTCATTGCCCCTACCTGCGCACCAGCATTGACTAAACGCTCTGCCATTGCCCTGTCATAGGCGGGATTGGCTTGACTATCGAGAGCTGCTAAGCCCAGCACCCTGGTGCCACCTTGCACTAATGTTTTTACGCGACGAACCAATTCGTATTCGCTGCCGCCTTCACAGAAATCGCTCACTAAGACGACCACGCTACGACTGGGATTTTGAATTAGACCCTGCGCATACGCTACCGCTTTGGCAATATCAGTGCCGCCGCCTAACTGTACCTTCATCAATAGCTCGACAGGATCTGCAATATCCGAAGTCAGTTCGACCACCGCGGTGTCAAACGCGACCAGGCGTGTTCGCATGCCGGGTATGTTCCACAGGCACGCCGCCATCACCGCGCTATGTATGACCGAATCGACCATAGAGCCACTTTGATCGATCAATAAGATCACATCCCAGGCTTGTACATGACGCTGGCTGCGACTCATAAACACGGGACGCTCCAGATACAGACGCTGGCGTTGCGGATGCCAACGATGCAAATTCTCCGCTACCGTTTTTTTAAAATCGAAATTACTGGCGACTTTCATTTGACTGCGCCGCCTGCGATCACGGCTACCACTAAACGCCTGACGCACTTCGGTTTGCAATTTCTCCATAATACGACGCACCACCTCGGCCACGAGTTTTCGTGCTGCTGCGAGTACCTGCGGGTTCATCAAGTGCTTGGTCTGTAACACCGCACGCAGCAAGGCTTCGGATGGTTCTATACGTTCCAGCACCTCCAGATTCGTCACGACTTCATCGATACCGAAACGTTCTACCGCATCTTGCTCAAGACGTTCAATAACTTCTTTGGGAAACAAGCTGTGAATACTATTAATCCAGTCTGGTGTGCTCAATTCTGAAACACCGAGACCGGCGCCACGCTCATCACGCTCAACACGTTGTGGGTCGCGACCATACAACCACTCAAGCGCGGCATCAGCTGCCAAAGCCTGATCGCTGAGGCTACCACAGGCACCTGCCGCAGCTTCACCCAACATCAAGCGCCAGCGTTCCAATTGAGAAGGTATCTGTAGTGTCATCTTCTTTTCCGGATCATAGCCTGGCCACCAGCTTCATGAATTCCCTGATGCGGCAATTTGAGATGAAACTTCATTTCCATGCGATTCCCCACTCAGCCAGGCGCGCGATAGCCTGCTTTTCTGCCAATTGGTGTTCAGCAATCGCTTGCTGCGTCCATGTGCTAACGTGATCCGTCAAATAGCGGCGCGACAAATGCTGCCCCTGGTACAAACCAAGTACGTGCTCTGCCAGATTGCCACGTTCTCGCGTTGGTAACCAGGCAAACGCACCACGCAAGGCCGGTAGGGCAATCAAAAAATCATGGTCGTCTAAGCCTTGTATACAGGCATCGATGCCTGCGACGAATTGAGGGTCATGCATTACCTGCTCACGAGCTAAGGCGAGCAAGCCGCAGACAGCGTCGCCTAATTTTTCTGCTGGCAAGCTAGTCATCACAGTCAATGCCTCGTCCCGTATCGTCGTATGGTCTGATGTTTCTGGGGCTAAATGTGCGTGTAAACTGATCATGGCACCCAAGGCCGCCCCGCGACTCACTGCTGCCGAATTGCCACACGACGCTTTTCGCTGAAACACCGCGAACATACGCGGAATCTCTAACGCTAATGCTTGGCTATTACCAGTCTGTTCCTGTCCGTCAGCAAGCGAATACCCGGGGTGCTGCATACTCAACACATCCGCAGCGATTTGGCGTAGTGCGCTAAAACCCTGAAGATGCGCTGTCATCGATGCCAAAGGAACGGCAGCTGGCGGCTCTAATAGCCACAGCGCGCGATCCACACCCGCTTCGATCATGACTTGCAACACAGGGGCGCCCGCCATGCCTAGCGCTTGACCATGGCGTAGCAGGGTCAACAACATCCCTAAGGCTGGCGCCAAGGATTCAAATTGCGGCTCCTGAGCGACGGCTATTTGCAAGTCTGCCATGACAGCTTGGCTGAGTCCCGACAAACCGGCAAACGCAGCGCGATTGAGTCCGTCAGCTAAATTAATAATACGGCCGTTCGCACGGCGTAATGTATCTTCTAATTTGGCCCGCGCCGCATCAAGTAGCGTAGCCCCCCAGGCACCGGCCTCAATTAATGCAGCGATTTGCTCAGGCGGTCGATTGAGTATCCATAACTCTTTGCATTCCCCAGATAGCGCCAGTTTCGGTCCGCTCCGACGGATAAAACCTGGCAACTCCAACAGACTCGCCCGATGTAACAGCTGGCTTCGCAAGCGCCCCATCGGTGTTAGCAAATCTAATGTGACATTTATTGGCTGTGAGCTTATGACCAGGCCAGCTGCTTCCAGCTCCAACCAGAGCGCCGCGACGAGCGGGGGCTGTGGGGTCGCAGCGGCCAATTTACCGGCTTGATCACCAGCGAGCACATCCATGGTTTCCACTAAGATGGGATCGGTACCCGGGCGAAGTGGACCACGATAGCTCCAGGGAAGAGGCGCGTCCAGCGCATCTTTCAACAAGGCACCCGCCAAGGCATCTAACCAATCACTGCGCAAAGGCTGGCGATGTCCACGCAATCGTGCCAGACCATGCGCACGCACTTGCATCGCCATCAGATCGGCAGTAGACGCAGGGAGTTTTTTCCCCCGCAGACGCGTCAATACCTCTTTCAACATCTGGCGGCCGGCACCATCATTTCCATAGTTCCATACCGATTGGTAGTAGGCTGGTGAAGGCATGCCAGAAGCATAACCGGCAAAGGCATCCAAGCGCTTAAATGTATAGGGAACCAAAAATGAACCGTAGCGCAGGCCTGGCTCGTGATTTAATAAACTTCTTAACCCGTTCAATCCGCTTGCCGCATCATCTGGGGCTACGCAAGTGGTGGGTGCATAAATTTGTGGGGAGGGCGTTACGGGTTCCTCACCATTCTTCGCAAATTGCGAAACTCGGGCGTACCATAAACTATCCAGGGCTGGCGCATGGTAACCACCACATACGACCAACACGGGACCCAAATCTTGCGCCATCGCCCAAGCGATCCAATCGGCCATCTTTGCTTCACGCGCCTGATTACCGATGGATCCCGGATCTTGATTGCGCAAGTGAAAAAAATGCGTGCGGAGGTTTTCGGCCAGTGTGACTAAATCCGTTTCATCCTCAAATAACTGATCCCATAAAGCATCAGACGACTCTATACAAAGGCGTGTCGCCAGCCCGCGCAAATACCCATCAGCACGTTGCTCCTGACGCTCACCATCTTCATCCGCATAACGGTTGGCTTTATTGGAAAAGGATGCATGCCATGCAGGCAAATCGATAAAACGAAGTGCTGCTCCAACAGCGCGCCCAACACTTAAAGCTTGCCACTCGGGCGAGTGCTCCGCGAAGGGTGTCCAGGATCCATGATGCACTTCGGTTTGGCTTACCGGGTACTCTGGTTCATCTACACCATCATGGTGTTCCAAACGACCAGACACATAGCTATAAATCGCGACTGGCAATCGGTGCGGTAACGCCAGTTCATCAAGCCGGTGATTGAAATCGGCAGGACCTTCTATCAAAACAAAAGCCGGTTTGAGGGCGCGTATGCGGGCGGCCACCAAGCGTGCGCAGGCTGGGCTGTGATGACGCACTCCGATAATATGCGGTTCGGCATTCATGTGGTAACGCTAAACAATATCTCAAACAATAACTTAATCAATCGCATCGCGCATCTCATGGCAGGCGGTGGCGCGCTTCGTAAAAGGCACGCCAGTGTGCCTCAGTGCGTTTCGCTACCCTTTGCTCAAAATAACGGCGTAATTTGGCATGATCATCAGCGTTATCTTTCACAACTGTGCCGGCAATACAGTCGACGACATCAGCTGGATTTCCCTCGCGTTGTTCGAGAAACCATGCGCGCACTCCCACTGCATGTGCCACGTTCACTGCCTCAGCAGTGGACATGACCGCATTGAGCCTATCCATTGCCTCGCCCGGCACAGATTTACCGTCAGTGACTCCACGTAAGTCTCGAAAGGTGCTTACCAATAATTCCAATACCTGAGGTGGAATCGTTTTAGGAATGCCGCTACGCTCCAGTAGCCGCGCCGCACTATCAGCCACCAGTTGCAGTTCGCGTTCAAAATCCAAAATAGGAAATACCGTCTCAAAATCAAACCTGCGCTTCAACGCCGCACTCATTTCGTTGACACCACGATCCCGCGTATTCGCGGTGGCGATAATATTGAAGCCCTCACGCGCATATAACATCCCATGCTCATCGCTGAGTTCAGGGATAGCCATGACACGGTCAGACAACATCCCTAACAAGCAGTCTTGTACCTCCAGTGGTGCGCGCGTGATTTCCTCAAAACGTACTATTTTCCCTTGCTGCATACCGAGGAAAAGCGGCGCGGGCACCAGTGCACGCGGAGAAGGCCCTTCGTTAATGAGCAGCGCGTAATTCCAGCCATACTTAATTCGATCTTCGGTAATCGCGGCACCACCTTGTATGGTCAAGGTGGATATGCCCGACAACGCACAGGCTAGCAATTCCGACAGCAAAGATTTGGCGGTACCTGGTTCGCCGACCAACATCAAACCACGGCCAGTCGCCAGGGTCACTAACATCCGCTCTATACTGGAAGCGGATGCCACGATCTTGGCTGGAATATTCAACGAAGGATCTCCCAATATAAAACTTCGGGCAGCTTTCATACTCAGTGCCCAACCGGGCGGTTTGATATCCATATCCTGTGCTTGCAGTTGGGCTAATTGCGCCGCGTACAAGATTTCCGCAGGAGGGCGTTGCAAATTTGAATGACCAGTTTTTACTATTTTGTTTTTGGTGCTGGAAGTACTCATTTTCGTAGGCGCTCCAAGTCGCGAATTAGTTCGCTGACCAAAATATTATCAACCGAGGAAAAAATAAATTTGGAAGCGTCAGCATCCTGATTTAATGAATCTGATGGATTGTAGAGCCGCAGTTCACCCAAAGTTTGCTCAGGGGATTCGTCTACATCACCGACATAAATACCGGGCTCAAAATACAGCTCAAGAATGCGCCCGTCACCTGCCGCTTTACTAAAATCCGAAATAACACCGCCATCACCATCGGTACGATACCAACCTTTAGCGCTGAGGCCATGTACTTTTCTACTCGCTACTTTGATGCCCTTCCAACGGTCAAGATTGCTCTTGGATTGCTCTTCTTCCGTCAGGGTATAAGTGTCACGTCCAAGCTGCGGGAAAGGTTGCAGCAATTCGTAATCCGTCAGTAACTGAGCGAACTCAGCCGCTTCGCTTGCTGACAATTCCAAAGCATGTGGCAGTCCGATTTTGTATTGGGGGCCAACGGGCAGATCGAAAATGTCGTCCTGCGCCGTAGTGTAACTACCATCCTCCGAAACTCGGAAGCAGCTCTGCAATTGACCACCGTAACTCGCTACGCTTATTTCCTGGTCTTCACCATCGCCACTCTGTTCAGTGCTCATCAGATACACACCCCACACCAGACGGCGCACTAAATGCCGCACTAGCGGATGTGTTGCAAGAAATAACGCGAACACCTCAGCACTCCAGCGACGACGAGTACACATCGCCACTTCCAAACGTAATAGCTGTTGACTGGCAATCGTGCGGACATCCTTTTTCAAAGATTTGTAACGCTCGGTCGCTTCTTTGGCGAGCGCTTCATCGTCTGTCTGTTTTGGTTTTGGAAGGTCGGGCAAACGTGCACCAGCCTTGTTATCGAGCCACTCACGTACATAGGGTTTTAAGCTTTCATCAAATCCGACTTGAAATGCACGTTTCCCAAAATCGAGCACTAAACTACCTTGTTCGCTCAACCCCAGATCTGGTGCGAGTCTATCCTCCAATTCCTCGGGCGTCAGACCTCGGGCTTCTGCGATATCCTGAATTTTCTTAGTAGCTTTGTCTTGCAAAGGTTTATATTTAATTTTCTTGGCGATACCGTTCAACAGCATCAAAGCGACATCCGTTCCAATATCGGCAAGGACGTCCAAAGCAGTGACCGCCCGCGCATGCGCCCCTTCGCCCGGCCAGGAACGAATATAAGGCGTCAGCTTGCGCGCCACCTCATCGTTGCCCAGTACACCCAGGCTAGTGAGCACCCAGCCTTCCTTGGCTGGAGCCCCTGCATTTAGCCAGGCAGAGAAACAATCCCATGCAAAGTCGGCCAGACTCTGCGTTGTGCATGCCGTCTTGACTTGATGCAGGCCGGCATACACTTCATCGTTTGTGGGGAAAGTCATCATGGTGCCCAATACATCGAGCGCTTCGTCCGACAAGGCCTTGCCGTTATGCAGCAATGGTCGGCACCAGCCGCTCGGATTCCAAAAATCGGGCAAGCTGGCGCGTTTGTTCGGATAGCGTTCCAAAGGATTTTCATTGAGCATTGCATGCAAGGCTGTGAGGACTTCAGCTTGTTCGTAGCGTGCAGCGATCTGATCGAGTAATTGCGCATGACCATTCCGAGCCAGCCAGCGTAAGGCTAGTGCTGCATTGTCACGTGCTTCTCCCGCTTTTCCCAGCGCAGGTGGAATAAGCCCAGCAATTGCGTGTTCAGGAAACTTACGTAACCAATAGCGTCCCCATCCGCGTAAGGTTTTAAGTTTAGCAAAAACACGTGCTGCAATTGCTGCCAGTTCGACCGCCCCGAAATACTGTGACAGATCGATATAGTTACTAGGCTCTTTGTTGATATTCACTGCCAGGCCAGGCAGGGCAGCCAAGCCCCAAGCGCCAGCAATCGCATCCATATGCGTCCAGGGAAACTCGCCGGCTATCGCATTCCAACATGGGATACCCAGCTCAGGCGGCAAGCGGGAAAAAGGTAGCGCATCAAAATACGAAAAATAGGATAATTTCGGATCGTCTTTTTTTAGCGCCACGATGATAGCGCGCATCGCATCGATAAATTCCGCGACGTTTCCGTCCTTAATGGCTGCACTGGCGCGCTGGCGCTCAGACGCATGCTCGGAAGCTGTTTGATACCGTAAACGACAAATTTCTACTATCATGACATCGGGATCCGCCTCAGCTTTTTGTAAGCTTTCCCAGTACCACGCTGAGGTGTTACTGGATGTACGCATCATTTGCTCTCTTTTTCCGGCATCCCACTGCTCTACTGGCATTATTTCAATGGGCATGAGTTGCAGAGTCGGCCGCAGCTTTTTTTTCGCTTGTAACCATGGCACGCTAACCATGACTTCAGGTAAATCGCCAGCCTCAGCAATGTCCACTGGTGCTGCCAACCTAGTTAGCATTTTATCGATTAGCACAAGACTCGCTGGCTCCATCCAGGGGCGCAATTGATCTGGCAATTCGGGATGCTCACGCAATAGTTGGATGAGGGTGGGGCTAAGCAAACTCTGATCCTTACTGTTGCTACTGAGCAGGCGGGTGAGCGCGAACATGGCAGCAGCCGGCCAACGTTTCACCACCAAATGTAAACGCGCTAAGGCATGCTTAGAACTACTGGCGACACGTGCCAGGGCCGCTACCGCATCCGGTGTGCCTATGCAAGTGAGCGCTTCACCGGCTTCGTCGTGCGTTGCGCCCGGCGCCAACCATAAGACAGCATCAACACCATGCTCTAATAAGATCGTGTTGACCAAATCGGGGCGATCCCAGAAAATCCCCTCATTCTTCACCTTAGCAGCTAAGGCCAATGCAACAGGATCCGTCGCGGTCGCCTGCAACCAATGCACCGTGTGCGGGGACATGGCATCGGGGGCGCATAAGCTATGGACTAATTCGTTGCTGATTTCAGGTACATCCGGTAAGAGTAAGGCCAGAATAGGTTGACGTAGAGCAGGCACCTGAGGCAAGCCAGCCCGTATTTTGGCAATGCATGCCTCGTACTCTGGCTGCGGCGCAGCAGCGAGATGCTCGCGTAGAGTCCATTCGCCGTCGCTCAGAGTGCCGTAGCGGTTGTTCAAAAGCGTGCTAACTTCCGTGCTCAAGTGCAAACAGCTTTTATCTTGCACCACTTCGATTTTCTCGGCCTCCAGCAAAGCATCGACCACGTATAGCAAACCATGGCGTGCGACCAGATAGTTCACAAATAAAGTGCCAACTCTTTTCTTACTGAAGCCCTGCTGATTCAAACAAAGGACAAGGAGAATAACGTCAGTCTGCATGTTGCCGTTTAGTTCAAGGCTCTCCAAAGTCTTGTATGCGGCTTGAAAAACCTCTCGCAAACTGCTATCGGTTGAAGCGAAGTCTGGATTAACATCCAATGAAATCAAGTCGCGCAATTCCAACCATGCTTGCAGCGGCTCGACTTTATTGATCCGGCGCGGAAAGCGCCGCGTGGCTAGTGCATGGGTATGGATACCAAAACCAACGCTAGCACTGATATACAGAGGTTCGCCATTTCTGAACCAGGGCGCAATCGCATCACGTTGTGAGGCATCAAGCGCATCAATTGCGGACGATGATGGCGATTTCGTCAATGCGCAAACGGTGCGCGAAAACAATACGGGAAGAAGTCTGACTGCGAACGATTGCGCATCATGACGAAACTTCCCATTGTAGGAATATATCAAGCCAATTCTGCTCAGCTGTTTATACACCTCGTTAGCAGCAATCTCGCTAATATTTTGCAATCGACGGATTTTGGCAACGGTCAAACCACCCGGCGGCTCCACCAAACTACCCCTGGAAATTTGGCCACAAATTTCGATAAAGGCGCGTTCTATTTCTTCATCTACGGTTTCTGCTACAACTTCGGGAATAATAATCGCGCCCTGATCGGACCTAGTCGCGCTAGCTATTTCTTTTTTTGTTGTATCGGGTGCGCTCGCCACCGGTTTCGGCATCGGTTTAGGCATCGACACGCTCTTTACAAGTGAAGATGTCACAGCAGCGACGTTCTGAGCATCAGTAACACTCGTAGTGCCTTCAAGTACCACTTCCTGGTAGCCCTTGCCAGTCTTCTCTGCCACCAGTTTCAGCATCGCAGCAGTCGCCTTTGCTGCATCATTAAAACTCTTCGTCTGGCTCTGGCCTTTGGTACCAATACGTCCCCAGCAGATATGTAGATTCGCCTGCTCCTGTTCAACTTGCCAAAACTTGGCGGAAACGGTATCAGTGTATTCAAAATGACGCATTTTATCCTTCCATTATGGAAACATCTTGGGGCGATCGGTTTAGCCTGGGGATCATGCGTATTTACGATGATGTCGGCTGCATTATCGATCAGTTTTATTGGCAATGACGCCCAATTAACTAAGCAATTAGCCAACAACTGGCTGCGAAAGGCGGAAAAATAGAAAGCGCGCGCTGCCCCAGACCACACTGTCCTGCTTCTGCGCAGCCAGAAAATATTTCTGAAACTTCGCAATCTTCAACTCAAGCTGCCCATTCATGCACGCCGTGAGCTCCACCGTATCTTCGCTATTTGCACATACCGCCACGTTTTGCGCTGCCCACGCCACATTACCAAACAAGGCAAAAACGGCGGCAAACACAGACTTCGTTAATGTTGATTTTTTTCATTTTCAGGCGCTTTTTTCCTGCTTGGTGAATGGAAAATGCGCAAGCTTGTACTGTTCTACAGACTGGTGTTGATACTTATCTCAGCAAGCAAATCGAATTACTTTCCTGCTGGTCGCGTCAATTCTGCGATAGCAGCCTGTAACACGGTGTCCCGCTTAGTTCTGAAGTCTTTCACCATCCGATATACCTCGATATCTGGAGCTACTCCTTTTCCTACAAATTCGACTCCATCTGGGAAAGTATCTTTCTTGCTGCATACCCGCGCTGATCCACCTCCTGGTAAATCGAATGAGAGCGGCTGCCCCGTACTGCCGGCGGTATAACCACCAACGACTAAGCCACGCTTCATATTTTTGAAAGCGACGACAAAATCTTCGGCTGCAGAAAAGGTTTGTGCAGCTGTCAAGACAATGACAGGCCCCGCAAACTGATATTGTTTACTCGGTGAAATTCGATAAGTTGGATAGGTGAATTCTGTATTCAATCCATATTGGATGCGCGATGCGGACCGGTAATGACGAACGCTTGCACGCGAAGTCGGAAATGCCTCGGGTGTCAAAGTCCTCAAAATTTCGAAGCCCACATTTGCATTACCACCACCGTTTTCACGAACATCAAGAATGAGTGCTTTAGCCTTCGCTATTTTCTCAAAATCGCTCAGAAAAAATTTAGCAATCTCCATGTCGGCAAAGCTATTTAATTTTACGAGCGCAATATTGCCTTCAATCATCTGAAAATCATATTGTGACCATGTAAGAATTTCATTTCTTTCTTTATTAGTCACGCGTCCAATTTTGACTGATTTTTCAACGCCATTTTTATCCCTGCATACCAGCACAAGCTTTTCATCAATGGGGCCGCTCAAAAACTGATATTGGTACAATCTGACGTTTTTATCTTGCGTTGTACCTGCAGAAATAAGATGGCCTAAACTTTTCTCCATGTACTCCCGTACCGGGATACCGTTAACCGAAATTACCTCGTCACCTCTGGCTATGCCTTCTTTTAACATCGCTGGGTCACCCACCCATCTGAGTATGACCCGTCCTTCCATGAGCTCGGTATAAATTAAGGGCTTTGTATAATATTTCTCATAATCTTCTTGCGATGGATAGACGTTGGTATGTCCATCTCCCAACAAAGCGACCATCTCTGCAAGAAGTTTGTAGTACTCGTCATTAGATGTCGCAGCACGAATTTTTGGTAAGTATCGAAAATAAACACCGTCCCAATCCAGAGAGACCAATTTGTCTACAAACACAAAATTGTATTTAACTTCAGACCATACCCTGGATAGTCCTGCGATACGCTCATCTTCAGTCAGCACTGTTTTGTAAGGTGTTTTCCAGGTACTGCCATCCCAAAAATCAGCATCTGCTTTGACGATAGCTTCGAACTGCAGCAACAACGGATTCCAGCGCTTATCCCCATGTAATACATCAAGGTCTTTACTGTTTTTGATTTTATTCACACCGGTGTATTTGGCCTGCAGTGCTTTTTCCAGCCATGAAAACGCAGTATCAACATGGCCTGACTTGGCCGACGATAGCGCCGCATAAAAAGCCGCACTCCCCATAGAGGGATCGATCTCATACGTTTTTTCAAAATACTTTAATGCCGTGACTGGATCATTGCCACGCAGTGCTTTCAACCCCAGAAGCTCATTTTCTGTTGCACTGATTGCCCATTGCACAGCAGCTTGTTGAGGCTCCTGAGCGTACGCACCAGCATAAGAAAATAATGTGAGCTTTGAGAATATAAATATTCCTGCCAACCTGGTAAATGTGCGGCTTGAACGAGTCATCATTTTTAATAAAATTTAGGGAAGCGAGAATTGAACTGCTGACAAAAAACGACGAAATTTCAACACTCTGCTAATGCTAGCCAAGTTCGAAAATCACCTCTAAGAAATGATTTAATTATATGATTTCTTGCTAAGTGTAGTGAAGTTGTATTTTCAAAATACAAATGTAATTTGTTATTTACAATAAAGAAAAACTACTTTTTCGCATTCAAGGCTTGCGACGCAAAACAATAAACATCAACATCAAAAGTCGTCTTCACTTTTTTGAATGTTCGACCAGTAAGCCTAGCCCGGACTAAGCAGATTCCTGTCTCCAGCTCTTAATTATGATGCACAGCAGAATCGCCATCAGAGGAACATCACGCGTGCCAATCCGAAATCATCGATCAAGGATTACATAAAAATCTTCTATAACCGCCAGTGACGCCATTCGCGTCTTGGTTATGTATCCCAGCACGGTTCGCTGAGACCTTTAGCAAACAAGTGATGGCAATTTGAAACTAGGCATCCACTATTAACAGTGCGCCTCAAACTTCCCTTGTTTGGTACATCAAAAACTGCGATCAACATTCACTATAAGCGCAGATTTTGAAATCCTTTCATTCATTTCCGAAGCCCAAATATCAAGGCGAGCCAATGGAATATTAGTCATATTTGGATAACATTGAATAACTTTACCGAATGGACCTTCAAATTTTAAATAAACAATAATCCAATCCAATCCGTCCTTTCCATCTCGAATTTCCACTTTCTCCATCTCTGAAAAATTAACCGTAATTTCCTCGTGATCTAGCTTAAGCCTCAAAAATTCCTTGCAATCATAAAGCTCTAAAAGAAAATTCGATTTACGCGCTAACATCACAAACGAAACAAATAAAGAAATAGCAGAAAATGCGATTAAATCCACGAAATATTTCTGATTAACAATAGCGGCGATTAAAAATAATCCAGAAAAAACTCTGACAATCCTAACTTGCCATAAAAATGAGCCATGGGGAATATTGTCTGAAATTTTCATTTCTCTCTCATAAGTTACCCAACATCCAAAAAAAATATCATTGCTAAAGCAAAAATATTAAAACAAATAGCTGATGAGCCATCTATCATTAAATCAATTTTAAATTGGCTTGCAATACTAAAACCAAATCCAATATCAAGGTCATCCAAGCGTATCCACAATACACAAAAGGCTACCGTTACAGCACGAAACGAAAGAAAGCTAGCTAGTGTTGAACTCAGGGATCTGACTTGAGCAAAACCAAATAAATAAACTCCTTCTAAAACAAAAATTTTACCTTCACCAAGGTATTCATTTAGCAAATGTCTTTTAAATAAAATTTAACATTTATTTTTCCAAGAAAACAAAAAAGCCCTGAAAAATCAGGGCTTTAGAGTGAAAATTAACAAAAAATACTATGGCGCTTTTTAAAACGGAATATCGTCATCCATATCCGAGAAATTCGGGGCTGGGCGGGATACCGGGGCTGGGCGTTGGGCCGGGGCTGCCGGGCGTTGGGCTGGGGCCGGTGCGCCGTAGCCGTCGTCCATGCCTGCGCCGCCACCCATGCCGCCGCCCATACCCTGGCGGCTGCCTAACATCTGCATGGAATCTGCTTTGATGTCAGTTGCATACTTTTCCACACCGTCTTTATCGGTGTATTTGCGGGTACGCAGGGAGCCCTCGACGTAGACCTGGGAACCTTTTTTGAGGTATTGGCCAGCGATTTCAGCCAGCTTACCGAAAAAGGTAATGCGGTGCCATTCGGTCTGTTCTTTCTTTTCGCCTGTCGCTTTGTCTTTCCACGTATCAGTGGTCGCCACAGTAATGCTGGTCATGGCATCACCGTTAGGCATATAACGGGTTTCCGGATCGCGGCCCAAATTGCCGACGATAATCACTTTATTCACAGATGCCATATTTTCTCCTGATTTCCTATTACTTCCTGTATTTTCCCGAATTGTGCCGTCTATTTCCAGTTGTATCGATAGCGATCAAACTGCTTCGGGCTTGTTCTTGCCTGCACGGCGCGCTACTTCCGGCATGTTGACTGCGATTATAAGCCAGATAAGCGTCAATACCGCACAGAGCGCGAAGATTGCTGCACCACCTGCAAACTGGGTCAGCCAGCCACCGGCTGCGGCGCCACAGGCAATGCCGAAGGCCTGCAAGGTGTTATACACGCCCAGCGCTGCGCCTTTGGCGGCGGGTGGTGCGATGCGTGACACCAGCGAAGGCTGACTGGCTTCCAGTGTGTTAAAGGCCATAAAAAACGCGAACAGCAAGGCGACCAGCGCCAGCGGTTGCTGCAGTAATTGCCAGAAGCCGATTTGCACCACCAGTAATAAAGCGATGGCACCAATAAACACCTGCTTCATTTTTCCATATTTTTCGCCCACAAAAATAGCGGGCAACATGGCAACAAACGAGACTAGCATCACTGGCAGATAGATTTTCCAGTGACTCGCGACCGGCATACCTGCCACCTGCACCAGCGCGCCCGGCACCACTACAAACATCGCCATCTGCGCAAAATGCAATACAAACACGCCCAGATTCAGGCGCATTAATTCTTTGTTCCTGAGTACCACCGAAAACGGTACCGGCACGTGCTGCTGGGGCGGCGCATCTGGCGTCACACGCAACACCACAGCGATGGCTGCCACACCCATTACCGCGATCATGGCAAACATGCCGGGCATGCCTATGCTCTCAAACAGCACCGGAGAAATCACCATGGCCAGTGCAAAGGTCAGGCCGATGGAGCCGCCCACCATGGCCATCGCCTTGGTGCGGTGCTCTTCGCGTGTGGTATCCGCAATCATGGCGGTAATGGCGGCCGAGATCGCGCCCAGCCCTTGTATGCCGCGTCCCAGCATGATGCCGCTGAGGCTGGTCGAGGCAGCACAAATAATAGCGCCCACGATAAACAGGATCAGCCCCGTCACGATCACAGGCTTACGGCCAAAACGGTCAGAAGCCATGCCAAAAGGAATCTGGCAAAACGCCTGTACCAGGCTGAACATACCCAGCGCCAGCCCAACCATCAGTGCATTATTGCCGCCGCTCAGGCTCTTGGCATAAATCGCAAATACCGGCGACAGCATGAACAAACCCAGCATGCGCAAAGCGAACACGGATGCCAGTGAGGCACTGGCGCGCAGCTCAGTGCGACTCATGCCCGCTGGTTCCGCCTCTGGCTGCCTGGCGTGGTCGAAATCTGTTGCAATAGTCATATGAATAACGCTGGTGTGTGGCCTAAAATGCGGAAAGCAGGGACTAGGGCCTGTAAATATTTAAATTACGTGTGCGAAAGGGGGAAAACAGTTGCAGGGCCAGGCGCAGCCCGCGCAGCAGTGTGATCACTGTCAGCGGGATGCAACAACGCCATGCGGCTGTTTTACCTCTTTCCCTCCGGGTTCAAGCCAAAACGCGCGCTGGACTGCGTTGTGTGCCTTGTCAGCCCACGTTTTGGCTTGAACGCATCTCGCAATTTAAATGTTTACAGGCTCTGGCCCGCGGTAAATTTGAAAAACCCGTTATAGTAGCAGGTTGCTTGCCTCCGCCAAAATTCAGTTGATACCATGACGACACGATCAAAAGCCGCAAAAGCACCAAAACCCGCCGAAATCGAATTCGACGCCGATGATATAGCACGTATGCAAAAACGCGAGTTGATCCGCGTCAGAGGCGCACGTACGCATAATCTGAAAAACATCAATCTGGACCTGCCGCGCAATAAGCTGGTGGTGATCACCGGTTTGTCCGGCTCAGGCAAATCCTCGCTGGCCTTTGATACCTTGTATGCGGAAGGACAGCGCCGCTATGTCGAATCTTTATCGGCCTATGCGCGTCAGTTCCTGCAACTGATGGAAAAACCGGATGTGGATCTGATTGAAGGCCTGTCACCAGCGATTTCTATCGAACAGAAGGCGACCTCGCATAATCCGCGCTCTACCGTCGGCACTGTCACTGAAATTCATGATTATCTGCGTCTGCTGTACGCACGGGTAGGTACGCCGTATTGCCCGGATCATCCGGAAAACCCGCTGGCCGCACAATCGGTATCGCAAATGGTGGATGCGGTACTGGCCATGCCGGAAGACAGCAAGCTGATGATACTGGCGCCGGTCGTGTCTAACCGCAAAGGCGAACATGTGGATCTGTTTGAACAGATGCAGGCTCAGGGCTTCGTACGCTTCCGCGTGCAGAGCGGTACCCAGGAAGCGCGCATCGTTGAAGCAGATGATTTGCCTAAACTGAAAAAGACTGAAAAGCATACCATCGACGTCGTGGTCGATCGCGTCAAAGTACGAGAGGATATCAAGCAGCGGCTGGCGGAATCCTTTGAAACCTGTCTGCGCATTGCGAATGGCCGTGCGCTGGTGGTGAATATGGACAGCGGCCATGAACAACTGTTTTCAAATAAATTTGCCTGTCCGGTATGCGGCTATTCGCTGCAGGAGCTGGAGCCACGTCTGTTCTCGTTCAATAACCCTATGGGTGCCTGCCCCGAATGTGACGGACTCGGTCATATCGAATTCTTTGACCCAAAACGTATCGTCGCCTTTCCTAATTTGTCGCTGGCCAGTGGTGCCGTCAAAGGCTGGGATCGCCGCAATCAGTTTTACTTCCAGATGCTGTCGAATCTGGCGGCATTCTATGAATTCGATATCGACACGCCCTTTGAGCAATTGCCGGAATCTGCACAGCAAGTCATTCTGTATGGCTCGGGTAAGCAGCAAATCCCGTTCACCTACATCAATGAAAAAGGCCGTACCGTCGTTAAGGAACACAGCTTTGAAGGTGTGGTCACGAATCTGCAGCGCCGCTACCGCGAAACCGATTCGATGGCGGTCAAAGAAGAGCTGGCGAAATTCATTAATGAAAAAACCTGCCCATCCTGCGATGGCGCACGTTTGCGCATAGAGGCACGCTATGTGAAGGTGGGCAGTGGCGAGCAGGAAAAAGCGATATTTGATATCAGCGCAATGCCGCTGCGCGCAACCCTGCATTTCTTCGAGCATCTGCAATTGCATGGCGCAAAACGCGATATTGCCGACCGCATCATCAAGGAAATCACGGCACGCCTGACTTTCCTGAACAACGTGGGACTCGATTATCTGTCGCTGGAACGCAGTGCAGATACGTTGTCGGGTGGTGAAGCACAGCGTATCCGCCTCGCTTCGCAAATCGGCTCGGGCCTGACCGGCGTGATGTATGTGCTGGATGAACCATCTATCGGTCTGCATCAGCGTGACAACGACCGTCTGATCGACACGCTCAAGCATTTGCGCGATATCGGCAACAGCGTGCTGGTGGTGGAGCATGACGAAGATGCGATACGCTGCGCCGACTTCGTGGTCGATATGGGCATAGGCGCTGGCGTGCATGGTGGTGAAGTGATTGCCCAGGGTGCGCTGGATGACATTATGCAAAACCCGCGTTCGCTGACGGCGAAGTATCTGAGCGGCGAGCTGGAAATCAGCGTACCGAAGCAACGTACCGCCGCCGATCCCGATAAGCAATTGCTGATTGCGGGTGCGCGTGGCAATAATCTGAAAAATCAGGATATGACGCTGCCGGTCGGCTTGCTGACTTGCGTGACCGGCGTATCCGGCTCGGGTAAATCCACGCTGGTGAATGACACGCTCTACCATGTGGCGGCCCGCCATTTGTATGGCTCACAGACCGAGCCTGCTGCGTTTGATCATGTGAGCGGACTCGAGCATTTTGATAAAGTGATTTCTGTCGATCAGGCACCGATAGGCCGCACACCGCGCTCTAACCCAGCCACCTATACCGGTTTATTCACGCCTATCCGCGATTTGTTTTCTACGGTACCGACCGCTAAAGAACGTGGCTACAGCGCTGGCCGCTTCTCGTTCAACGTGAAAGGTGGCCGCTGCGAAGCCTGTCAGGGCGATGGCGTGATTAAAGTCGAAATGCACTTCCTGCCGGATGTCTACGTTCCCTGCGATGTCTGCCATGGCAAACGCTATAACCGCGAAACCCTGGAAGTCCAGTACAAGGGCAAGAATATCCACGAAGTGCTGGAAATGACGGTCGAGGATGCGCACGAATTCTTCAAACCGGTGCCGGTGATCGCACGTAAGCTGCAGACCTTGCTGGATGTCGGCCTTGGCTATATCCGCCTGGGTCAGAGCGCCACCACGCTGTCAGGTGGTGAAGCACAAAGGGTGAAGCTGTCGCTGGAATTATCGAAGCGTGATACCGGCCGCACCTTGTACATCCTGGATGAGCCGACCACCGGTCTGCATTTCCACGATATTGCGCTGCTGCTCAAAGTCATACACCGCCTGCGTGATCAGGGCAATACGCTGGTCATCATCGAACACAATCTGGATGTGATCAAGACCGCCGACTGGCTGATTGATCTGGGACCGGAAGGCGGTGCGGGTGGCGGCAGAATTATCGCTACCGGTACACCGGAACAAGTGGCGGCCAACCCCGACAGCGTGACGGGTAAATACCTGCTGCCACTGCTAAATAAACACAAAAAATAAGCTTTATATTTATCTTAAATTTGTATGTCTATCCGTCTGATCGTCGGCCTTGGTAATCCGGGGCCCGAGTATGAACAAACCCGTCACAACGCAGGCTTCTGGCTGCTGGATCAGTTTCCGGTCAGCCTGCAGCGCGACAAAAATTTTAATGCGCTGGTTGGGAAAACCCGTATCGCGGGTCAGGAAGTCTGGCTGCTGCAACCCCAGACTTTTATGAATCGTTCGGGCCAGTCGGTCGGTGCAATCTGTCGCTTTTATAAAATCACCCCGGATCAGATTCTGGTGGTGCATGATGAGCTGGACATGCTGCCCGGTGTCGCCAAGCTCAAAAAAGGCGGCTCGTCCGGCGGCCATAACGGACTCAAAGACATCACCGCCGCGCTCGGCACTCAGGATTACTGGCGGCTGCGTATCGGCATCGGTCATCCGCGCACGCTGAATCTGAATCAGGGCGTGGCCGATTTTGTATTGCACCGTCCACGCAAGGAAGAACAGCCGCTGATCGATGAAGCGATTGCGAAAAGTATGGATGTATTGCCGCTGATGGTCGATGGCGAATTCGCAGAAGCGATGACGCGTTTGCATACCAGCGCAAAGTAGGCATCAATTAAGCACCAGCGGAGTCCTCATGTCCTCTTCTATCCAGATTTTTGCCGGCCAAACTGCTTATCGCCACATCCGGCAGCATGGCCTGCAAGCAGCTGATATCGCAGTGATTCCGGCTGCGGCTGGCGGTCCCAAAGGCCTGATTTTGCAGGCGATGGATCAATGGCTGTTTGGTGACTGGCTGGCCGCTGCACCGCGTGAACGCAGCCTGATCGGCGCGTCGATAGGCTCCTGGCGTATGGCTGCTGCGGCCTGCGCAGATCCGGCTGCTGCCTTTGCACGCCTTGGAGATTTGTATTGCGAACAGACTTATCCGGACAAACCCAGTGCCGAATATGTCACGACTGAGATTCAAGGCATGCTACAGCGCTTCATCGGCGGCTATGAACAGGAAATACTGCAACACCCTTACCAGCGTTTGCATATCCTGATCAATCGTGGTCAGCGCGGCCTCAGCGCACCGGCCAATATGAAAGCGGCGAAGGCTGGCTTTGTCGCGGCAGCACTGGCGAATCTGCGCGGCCGTGAACATCTGGCGAAACATCTGGAACGGGTGGTGATGAGTGATAGCCGCGATGCGCTGCACTGGCTGAAAACGCCATTTGACGCGTTCAGCAGCCAGTTTTGTGCACTCAGCAGCACCAATCTGCAAAGCGCATTACTGGCTTCCGGCACACTGCCGCTGATCATGCAGGAAGTCCGCGCTGTCGCGCAGGCACCGGCTGGTTACTATTGGGATGGTGGCATCATCGATTATCACCTGGCGTTTCCCTACTCGCGTCTGCTGAGCAACACGCGCAGCGAACTGGTGTTGTATCCGCATTTCAGTGATCAGATCATACCGGGCTGGCTGGATAAGGCGTTGCCATGGCGACGCGCCGCACGTGGCCATTTTGCGCCCTGGCTGGACAATGTGGTGATGGTGGCACCTTCACGCGATTTCATACGCAGTCTGCCTCGCGCCAAACTGCCGGATCGCAAAGACTTTGCCTATTATGGTCTGCAGCATGCGCAACGTATCAGCCAGTGGCGGCTGGCGATGACCGAGAGCCAGCGTATGCGTGATGATCTGGCAGCCTTCATCGCACGGCCGGATATGCGCTCCGTACGCTTGTTCTGAGCGCGCTGTTCAGGATTTTTTATCCGCTTTATCTGCTAAGTCTGCGTCAGCCGCATCCGTCACATCCGCCTGACGCGATTGTGCAAGGGGCTTGCTGCGTGCCAGTCCGCGTTGCTGCAAGGACTGACGCAACATGTACTCGACCTGTGCATTCGCGCTGCGTAATTCCTGCGCAGCCAGCCTTTCTATCTCAATCCACAGGGCTGGATCTATACGCAACGGGAAGGATTTTTTACCTGGACTGGCCATCGCTATCCCTGAGACATATAAGTGAATGACTGGGGCTGGCCCAGATCAGCATGCCAGCGCGGCATGAGCTGACGCGCACGTTTCCATAGCTGTGCACCATTGCCAAAGCGTGCCAGCCAGGATGCAGGATCAGGCATGCCCGCTGCAGGCATCAACACTTGAATAACGGCTCCCGTTGTCACCATGTGCAAACCGGTAAAGCCCAGGCCAGGCTCATCCATGAACAACTCCACAGCACAACTCAGTAATAAAAACAGACACAGTCTGGCCAGGACGGCAGGCATAAAGCGCTCGCTTATCAGAAAAACGGCAGTTACAAAAACAGAAGCCGGAGCAGAGCTGAGCGTCCGCACCGGCCTATCTATCAATTATACAAAGTCCCGGTATTGATCACGGGCTGGGTTTCTTTATCCGAGCACAGCACCACCAGCAAATTGCTGACCATCGCTGCTTTGCGCTCATCGTCGAGTTCCACGATCTGACGCTCAGACAAGCCCTGCAAAGCGGCTTCCACCATACTGACCGCGCCATGGACGATTTTTTTACGCGCACTGATAATTGCTTCGGCCTGCTGACGGCGCAACATGACTTGTGCGATTTCTGCGGCATAGGCGAGATGGGTCAGTTTGGCATCTTCCACATCGATCCCGGCTGCTGCGAAACGGCTTTGTAACTCAGCACGCATCGCACTGGCAACCACTTCCATCCCGGCGCGCAAGGTGGTTTCACCTTCCGCTAAATCCTCACCATCGTCATACGCATACAAAGAAGCGATGTGGCGCAAAGCGGCTTCAGCCTGCACATTCACATAGCGTTCGAAATCATCCACATTAAAAATCGCCAGCGCACTGTCACGTACCCGCCAGACGATGGCTGCACCGATCTCCACCGGATTACCGCGTTTATCATTGACCTTCAGCGGTGCGGTGTTGAGTGTGCGTGCACGCAGACTGAGCTTGCGCTTGCTGTACAGCGGATTCACCCAGCGCAGTCCTTCGCTGCGATCAGTTCCCTTGTATTTACCAAATAAGGACAGCAGCGCTGCCTCGTTCGGCTGCAGCATATACAGCCCGGCAAATAAAAACGCACCCAGCGCGACAGGTATAACCCGCGCAAATACGCCAGCAATCCCGGTACCGAAAGGCATACTCACAAAACTGTATACGCCCCCTGCAATCAGCAGTACAGCAAGACCAACCATCAAATAACCATCGGATGACTGCAACTGACGTTCCTGCGTGACATTGCGTGCAATAACTTGTTGTTCAGTTTTCATTTTACCTCCTGAATGATTTCACCATTGAAATCAAAGTGATATCACTTTAGTAGAAGATAGTTCAGCTAGCAAGGGTAATTTTGATATTTTTTTACCGTAGATGCTGACCGTCAAAAAAAGCCACGCAGGGTACGCACAGCAGTACCGGCCATGCGCTGTGCCGCGCGAGGACGGGCTGAGCTCAGTGTTTCGCTGGCCGCTGCTGGCTTAGCAGCACAACGTGACTGTGCACGCATCCCCAGCACATAACACAGCAGACCTGCCAGCGCAGCGCTGATCAGGGCCATAAACATGCTATGCGCAGAAAAATGGGTGAGCAAATATCCGCTGACGACGGGATTCAGTGCGGTCCCCAGCGTTGCCAGACTTTGTACGCCGTAATAGCTGCCACGCTGTGCAGGCGGTGCGATCATATCGATACACAGGAATTCACAGGGAATCACAATCACTTCACCCACAGTAAACAAGGCCGTCGCCAGCATCCACTGCCAGCGCTGATCCGCAAACATAAAGCCCGCCAGCCCCAGGATGTACATCGCTATTCCCAAACTGATCCAGCGCAGGAAGCTTTGTGCCTGTATGCGTTTGCCGATCAGATACTGCAGGCCGACTACACCGATGGTATTCACCATCAGCATCGCTGGCAGTAGTTCAGCCGCCGCCGGCACACCCCGGCTGCTAATCAGATACTGCGACAGATAACCAGTAATAAAACGTCCGAATACAAAGGAAGTCAGCATGCTGGCAATCGTGAATAACAGCAAGCGCCGGTCTTGCCGCAAATCCCGCAAGGTGTCACTAAAGCGCGCCGGTGTGACAGCCGCAGACCTTTGCAATGCCGCGTCTGCTGGCACAGCCACCGCCAGATTCTGAACCAGCCAGGACGCCAGCAAAGCAAAGCCGGCGGCTATCCATAAGGGGGCTGCCATATTCCAGCCAAACAGCCAGGTACCAAACAAAGGGCCGAGTGCGAATGCCAGATTGATCAACAAATAATTCATCGAAAAAGCGCGCGCACGCTCAGCTGGCGACAAATAATCTGCCAGCATAGATTTCAGAGCAATACTGCGTAGTACCAGCGCAGATTCAATCAGCGCCAGCATCAGGAAGGCCAGCCAGGCATAGGCGGCCAGACTGAGTAACACCGAACTCAGCGCCACCAGCACACAAGCCCAGGCCATTAAACGTGGTTTAGGCATACGATCAGCCAGATAACCGGAAAACACACCGGACGCTGTTGCGACCAGCATACTGCCGCCCAGTATCCAGCCTATCGCATGCTGGCTCAGCCCGAATTGCCGGGTCAAAAACAGCACCATCACCGGCAATGCAAATGCGCGCCCGATGACGAAGATGAAGGAGCTGGCCAGCAAACGCCGCACCGGTGCAGGAAACGCCGATGCATCATGCTGCAGACCTGAACGCATGCCCGGCACAAGACGAAGCAAACGACTCGGGCGGTTACGAATGACAGAGCTGGCTGATTTCATGGCTGACCCCAATAGCGAAAAATATACATTGAACTGCTGCGCAGCTCCGGCGCCAACCAGGCTCGCGGCAGGAATGGAATCAGTATCCGTATAAAAGCAGACAAAAAAAATGGAAGAAGAAAATATTTTTATTTCCGCTTTTCTGATTGTTTTAAGCTTGCATAATTCAGTCTCAATGATGGAATATAAGTCTATGCTCACTGGCCCCTAAGTATGAAACTGCGCGACCAATACACCAAGCTCTATGAACTCATGCAAGGCAGGCAGCAACCCGGTTTGCCTGCGCTGGCAGAGGCCATGCATTGCAGCGAAAGGAATATGCGTCATCTGCTGGCCAAAATGCAGGAGCAAGGCTGGCTGCAGTGGACAGCGGCACGCGGACGTGGCCATCATTCGCAATTGCAGCTATTGAAAACGCCGGACGCACTGGCCCTGGATCACTTATCGGGCTTGCTCGCACGCGGCGATCTGGAACAGGCTTTTGCGAGTCTGGGGCGCGCGCAGCGCAAGCAACTGGCGAGCCGCTTACCCGCCTATCTGGGCTTATCCGATGGTAAGCAACAGCTGTTACGCATGCCGCTGTACCGGCCCATTGCCAGCCTCGATCCTTTACATGCATACGGAAGACTGGAAGCGCATCTGATCCGTCAGATTTTTTCAAGGCTGCTGACCTTTGATCATCAGCAGCGTAGCCTGCGTCCGGTACTTGCGCATCACTGGGAAAGCGAAGATGAGGCGCGCGTCTGGCACTTCTGGTTACGCCCCGGACTGAGTTTTCATGATGGCAGTGAACTGGGACCGGAAGACGTGAAAGCGACGTTCTTACGACTGCGCGATCAGTATTCAATTTATCAAAACCTGTACCGTCATATTAAGCGCATAGAGCTGGGACCAAATCAACGTATCAGCTTTTACTTACAGCACAGCGACTACTTATGGCCGCATTGTCTGGCGACCGCTATGTCCTCTATCGTGCCACGCCAGCGTGCGCGCAATTTCGCGCAGTTTCCGGTTGGCTGCGGTGCGTTTAAAGTGATACGCAATAATCCCTACCAGCTCAGTCTGCAGGCGTTTAAATCGTATTATCGCGAAGGCGCTTTGCTGGATGAAATCGATCTGTGGGTGATGCAGCCCAGTGCGGAACAGGCAGGCTTCGATTTACAGTTCGGCTATGATCCGGCAAACGCCAGAAAACAGCAAAGCACCATGATTGCAGAGTCCGGCTGTACGCATCTGATCTGCAATCCCGCCCATCCTCTGTTCCGCAGCACACAACAAAGGCTGGCCTGGGCCGACTGGCTGGCACCGGAAACTCTGTTTCCATCCGATGACCCGGCGCGCAAACCGGCAGCGGGCTTACTGCCGGGCTGGACCCACCGCGTCGCGCGTGCGGGCGAATGCCCTGCTTTCCGGCGTGGCAGCAAGCTGCGTTTTGTGACCGGACAATCGAATGAAATTCTGCACCTCGGTGCATTGATACAAGCCAGGCTACAGGCTGCCGGACTGGAAGTCGAATGGCGCACTGTCAACTTCAAGGAACAGATGAGCCGCGACTGGATGCAGGAATGCGACTTATATCTCGCCAGAGAAATCATGCACGATGATCAGGACTTTGGCTGCTTTGAATGGTTTAGCGCCGACACCCTGTACCGGCGCTGGATGCCGGAAGCGGTATGGCAGCAAATCGATCAGCAATTGCGGCACATACAGGCTGAGCCTGACAGCGCCAGCAGAATGCCTGCCTACGCGCGTATCGGTCAGCAATTAGTCGAAGACGGATGGCTGATACCGGTGTCCCACGAAAATCATTTCGTCAGCGTGGCACCACATGTAGCCGGAGTGCGCATGACGCCGCTGGGCTTTGTGTCGTTCTGCGAACTGTGGCTGAAGGACACACCAGAAGCTCAGCATATGCCAGCAATGTAGCGCAGCTCAGACAGCTTTAGCGGACAGCACCATTTGAGTGCATACGCTCAGATAAGGTAAGATGCGGGTCCAGCTGTAATAGCATTTCACTAGTCTCGTCATGAAAACCCGCATCCGCACCGAAGCCGCCGCACTATGGCATTTAGCCTGGCCAGTATTAATAGGACAACTCGCCACCGTAGGCATGGGCGTGGCGGACGTCGCCATGACCGGCCACTTCAGTGCCGAAGAACTGGCTGCGGTATCGCTTGGCACCTCACTCTGGACTATCGTGCTGGTGACCGCGATGGGTGTGATGATGGCGGTCAATGCTGTGGTGTCACATGAAGTCGGCGCCGGGCAAACCCAGCGCGTGCCGCATGTGGTTCGGCAGTCGATGTGGATGGGGATGGGCATAGGCCTGGCCGGTTGCGTGTTACTGAATGCGTCCACCCTGGTGTTTGACTATCTGATGCTGGAGCCACAGGTACAGGAAAAAGCCGCGCGCTTTGTGCATATCATCAGCATAGGCATGCCAGCATTCGCGATATACCGTGCGCTGTATGGCTATACCACCAGCCTGAATCAAACCAAACCCGTGATGCTGATCGCAGTCGCCGGACTGGTATTCAATATCATCATTAACTGGCTGTTCATCTATGGCCGCTTTGGCTTGCCTCAACTGGGCGCCAGCGGCTGTGCACTGGCGACCGGACTGGGTATCTGGCTGATGCTGGGAGCGATGCTGTGGTGGATGCGGCGTTCGCCGGTGTATCGGGAGACCTATCCTTTCCATCAGTCAGAAGCGCCACACTGGCCGGAAATCCGCTCCATGCTGAAGCTGGGTCTGCCGATAGGCGTGACTTATTTTGCTGAAGTCTCGGCATTTTCTGCAGTCGGCCTGCTGATCGCGCGCTTTGGTGTGATCGAAGTCTCATCCAACCAGATCGCATTGAATTTCTCTTCGCTGGTGTTTATGGTGCCGATGAGCATAGGCATCGCCCTCACCACCCGGGTCGGACAAAGTCTGGGGGAAGGCGATGCAGAGCGCGCACGATTTGTTTCCTGGGTCGGCGTCAGTCTGGGGGTGATTTTTTCTGTACTGTCGGCCAGCCTGATCACGATATTCCGTGACCTGATCGCTGCCGCTTACACCTCGGACCCGGCGGTACAGCGTCTGACTGCGGACTTATTGTTATTCGCAGCGATATTCCAGTTATCGGATGCCGCCCAGGTCACCACGTCCTGTGCAATCCGGGGTTACAAAATCACACGCACCCCTATGCTGATCCACCTGATGGCCTTTTACGGCTTTGCGCTGCCTATCGGCTGCCTGTTAGGTCTGGGGATAGCACCAGACTGGTTGCCTTGGCGACCACAAACGCCGATGGCGGCAGCAGGTTTCTGGATAGGTCTGGTATCCGGTCTGACCGTGGCTGGCATCCTGTTACTCGCTTATTTGCACAGGATCAGTCAAGGCAGGATCAGATTGACGGCTAATTCCGGTAAAATAGCGGGTTAATTCCATCTTACTGGCAAAATATCATGAGTCTCAAATGCGGCATCGTCGGCCTGCCTAACGTCGGCAAATCCACCTTATTCAATGCACTGACTAAAGCGGGCATCCCGGCAGAAAACTACCCTTTCTGCACCATTGAGCCTAACGTCGGTGTGGTGGAAGTTCCTGATCCACGCCTGAAACAGCTGTCTGAGATCGTGAAACCTGAGCGCGTCCAGAACGCCATCGTGGAGTTCGTTGACATCGCAGGTCTGGTGGCCGGTGCATCCAAAGGTGAAGGCCTGGGCAATCAGTTCCTGGCACACATCCGCGAAACCGATGCGATCGTCAACGTAGTACGCTGCTTTGAAGACCCGAACGTGATCCACGTCGCCGGTAAAGTCAGCCCGCTCGATGACATCGAAGTGATACAGACCGAACTGGCATTGGCCGACATGGGCAGCGTGGAAAAAGCGATCCATCGCGAAAACAAAAAAGCCCGCTCCGGCGACAAAGACGCCGCCAAGCTGGTTGCCTTGTTAGAGCGCCTCATGCCGGCGCTGAACGATGCCAAGCCAGTACGCGCACTGGGTCTGGATGCCGAAGAAATGGCCTTGCTCAAGCCACTGTGCCTGATCACTGCTAAACCAGCGATGTATGTCGCCAATGTGGCAGACGACGGCTTCACTAATAATCCTTTGCTGGACCAGCTGACCGAATACGCTAAATCCCAGAACGCGCCTATCGTCTCTATCTGCGCAGCGATAGAAGCGGAAATCGCTGACCTGGATGATGCCGATAAAGCCGACTTCCTGGCCGATATGGGCATGGAAGAGCCAGGCCTGGATCGCCTGATCCGCGCTGGTTTCAAATTATTGGGTCTGCAAACTTACTTCACCGCCGGCGTCAAAGAAGTACGCGCCTGGACTATCCACGTTGGTGACACTGCACCACAGGCAGCCGGCGTGATCCACACCGACTTCGAACGCGGCTTCATCCGCGCCCAAACCATCGCATTTGATGACTACATCCAGTTCAAAGGCGAAGCCGGTGCCAAAGAAGCAGGCAAAATGCGCGCTGAAGGTAAAGAGTACATCGTCAAAGACGGTGACGTACTGAACTTCCTGTTCAATGTATAAACCTGCTAAGCAGGTTTCAATCGGTTTTATGAAGTTACGAAAAATCTGAATAGACCTGGATGCAAAAAAGCCGCGATGATTCGCGGCTTTTTTGTTGCCGGTGACGTTTCATTTCATTTACAAGTTACTTCACTTTTAACGTACATCCGAACTAGGCTTTGCATCGGACCGTTTTTAAGTCGCGGTTTCGTAGATCTTCTACGCAAAAGTATTCTACAAAACCACAACTTAAAAACTTTCTCTGAACTTAACCTTAGTGCTGCCATGCACACCTCAGTTTTCAACGTCAATAAACTATTGACAAATCAAAGTCATCAATCTACTCTTGACTAGTCAATACTTTATTGACGCCAATTTAAGGAGAAAATGATGAAACCCACCCACAGTGTTGGCGAGTCCCTCGGCCATACTGGTTTACGTAATGACATAGAAAAGGCTATCCTGAAACACGCGGGTCTATCAAAGAGTTCGGAAACTGATCCCGCTTTTTTGCTCCGTTTGGTTGATGCCACCAGCGAATCGGTTGAACTTTGCGGAAAACTACAACGCACTGCAGTACTCCAGGCTCGTCGATCAGACATTCCGTGGTCGGAAATTGGCTCAGTCATGGGTATTACTCGTCAAGCGGCACAGCAGCGTTTTGCCCCCGAAGACTTTCCTGAGTTGCCTGCGGATAATACTAAACGCATTTCTGGGGCTACCGCTTTAAATGAGATGGATATTCTCAAGGTGGAAGAAAAAAACGGCTATCACCTAATTGGTTTTGGCCCATTATTTCTCACAGTCATGGCCTCCAATAAAATATGGGAACATTGCCGATTGTATTCATTCAAAATAACGAGCAAACGGACCCAAATGGAGACTGAAGGCTGGATCTATGTTGGCACTTGGTTTCCTTTCCACTATTTCAAGCGCATCGTATCTGAGTAACCTGAACCATTACCAGGCAATCTTTCCGTCCAAACTATCGAGAAACACACCGTGAATGAGTGATTCTTAGAAGATTAGCCCTGCCGCTTTTTTGACTATTTTTGACCCTCAGCTATGTGCCGAGTCTGGAAAATTATTGGTCGGGGTGTATCAGACCAATCAATTTGGTGCGTAACAATACATTTAAACCGGACTCAATAGCATGGCGCACAACCACTATTGAATGGCATCCTATGAGGGAATTTTCACGCAACAAATTGTGGCAAGCGATGCTGAAAACTAGCTGCTGTTTGCAGTAGAGAATTTCTGGTTTTTTTTTGTGAAAATTGACGGTACCTAGATTGCAAATACGCACTCACCCAAAATTTCAGCAATCCCGTTCCCCGCTCTTTTCATGAAAAACAGCTACTCGTTTCTGCGAAAATTTTTAAAAGAAAACGCCAGATAAAATCTACGATGAAACACAAACTACTCCTTCACCGAACATGAATGTGTCACAAGCTTCGAAGAAATAAACATAGAAATGGATACAGATATACAAATCCAATTATTTACTACTTTAAAGTCACATTAATTACTCAATAACTAAAAGCTAATACCTAAAATCCTATCTGGTAAGACCTGACTGTACGCTAAAAAGCGGAGCCCATACCACGCTCCGCTTTTTTATTGGCATCAGCGCTTAGGGCTTGCTTACGGTTTGCTAAGCGCATCCTGATGCGATACATACACATTGCTGTGGCTGAGCGAGACTTGTTGAGCAAGTGCGGCTAACCACTGATCCGTGCTGCAAGAACTCGCGAAATTGGAATGGAATACCACCTGAAAGACGCGGTGGATTTCTTCTGCGCTGGCAGCACCAGCCGCATTGCGGTAAGGCAGAGAACCACTGGCATCGCTTAAGATTTCGACCTGATAGCCGCGATGGGCCGCTTCAAATATAGTGCTGGCATTGCAGTTATGCGTCATATAGCCAACGATGCTCAGGGTATCGATCTGCAAGGCCTGCAATTGTGCGTCCAGCGTGGTTCCGGTGAATGAACTCGCCATTGTCTTTTCTATCTGTGCGGTCGATGGACGGCGTGCGACTTCTTCATGCAAAGTCCAGCTGGCAGAACCGCGTGCGAATATGGGTGAATTTTCCGGTGCCGAATGCTGAATCACGAAGACTGGTATGCCAGCCTGATGGGCGGCGTCCATGGCGCGGCCTATCTGTTGCAGGGAGGTTTGTGGATCGGGGTAGCTGATACGCATCTGGCCGCTGAAATATTCATTCTGGACGTCGATCACTATCAGGGCGCGACGCGGTGCCGCTGCAGTCTGGTTCAATGTGGACATAGGATTTCCTTTCGGTTTGGTCAAGGCTGTTTAGTACAGTCAGATTCAGGACGGGCAGCAGAGTTGAACTGCATGGAGTGGGATTGTGGATGAATTCGCTGCATCTGCAGAGTGACCCGATTGCCATTTACCGATACAATCAGGCCATGACGACATCTGCCCTTTCTTCTACGCCAGTACAGGTTGCGGTGCTTGCCTTTGATGGCATCAGCCCGTTTCATTTATCGGTCCCCAGCCTGGTGTTTGGCGAGTCAGTCCAGACCGCTGAACAAGCTGCATTTGAAGTCAGAGTCTGTGCTGCAGAAACCCGGCGTGGCAGCCGCAAACTGCGCAGCAGCGCTGGTTTTTACATAGAGCCGCGCTATGGTTATCGCACGCTGCGTGAGGCCAATATCGTGATCATTCCGTCCTGGCACCAGGATCTGCGCCCTGCCTCACCCGAATTACTGACACAACTGAGGAAAGCCCATGCGGCTGGAGCAATGATGGTCGGCCTGTGTCTGGGCGCATTCGTACTGGCACAATGCGGCTTACTGCAAGGGCGCACCGCAACCACACATTGGGCTGCAGCGAACGAATTTGCGCTGCGTTTTCCAGAGGTGATTCTGGCGCCGGATGTGCTGTATGTCGCGCATGCTGACGTGATGACTTCGGCAGGCACCGCAGCGGCGATTGACTGCTGCCTGCATATTCTGCGCACACAATGCGGCCCCGAAGCGGCGGCACAAGTAGCACGCAAACTGGTGGTGGCACCGCACCGGCAAGGTGGTCAGGCGCAGTACATAGAGCGGCCACTGCCGGAGTCCGCCAGCGACCAGCGGCTGACGCAGGTGATGGACTGGATGCTGGCGCACTTGTGTGAAACGCCGTCTGTCGATGAACTGGCATCGCGTGCCTGTATGAGCCGGCGCAGCTTCACCCGCCATTTTCAGCAGCAAACCGGCAGCAGCCCCGGCAAATGGCTGCTGTATCAGCGGCTGAACCATGCACAGCGCGCATTGGAAAGCAGTGAGCTGGGCATAGAACAGATCGCACTGCAAAGCGGCTTTGGCTCGGCGCTGATGATGCGGCGTTACTTCGCGCGGGAATTACAGATTTCACCGTCTTCTTACCGCCAGCAATTCCGCACTGCTGAGCCGGCCTGACTGCGCTCAGGCTGTCGCTGTGTTGCGCCCACGAAGTGAACGAAGCAGAGCGTTTGTCGTTGCAAGATGACATAAAAAAGCAAGGTGCAGAAAAAGTGTAACACTGACTGAACACAACCGTTCTACAATATCTGCTTCAGTATTTTCTTTTGCCGGAATCCGCATGCCCTATCTCAGCGAGCTCAATCTCTACCCGATTAAATCCTGTGCCGGTATCAGCCTGAGCAGTGCAGTCATCGGTGAGAGCGGACTGGAGTATCAGGGTGTACGTGACCGTGAATGGATGCTGGTCACGCCTGATGGTCAGTTCCTGACACAACGCAGCCAGCCACAGATGGCGCGCCTGCGCACCCAGATCGAGGATGGCGTGCTGCGCGTCAGCTGGAGCGGCCAGCCAGATGTACTGCTGCCACCTGACATCGTCTGGCAGCGTGAATTAGCGGTGACGGTATGGGACGATACGCTGCCTGCGCTGGATGCGGGCGATACGATAGCTGCATGGTTTTCTGCTGCGCTGGGATTGGACTGCCGCCTGGTGAAAGTTGCGCCACACGCGCAACGTACAGCCAGCCTCAAATGGACCGGTGAGCCTGGCGTGCGCACGCTGTTCGCCGACGGCTATCCTTTTCTGCTGGCGGCACAATCCTCGCTGGACGATCTGAATCAGCGCGCTGTCGCGCAAGGCCATGCAGCCGTTCCCATCAATCGCTTCCGGCCCAATCTGGTGATCGCAGACAGTCCTGCGTTTGAAGAAGATTATGCAGCGCATTTTGTTTTCAGTGATGGCGTGGAATTACGTGCTGTCAAACCCTGCACGCGCTGCCCTATGCCAGCGGTCGATCAGGCCAGCGGGGTAGCCGGATGGAATCCGGTCGATATACTGCAAAGCTATCGGTCCAATCCCAAGGTCGACGGTGAAACTACCTTTGGTGTGAATCTGGTGGTGGCACAAGGGCTGGGCAAGACACTGCAAGTCGGTGCGCTGCTGGACATAGAAATCGCATTCTGAGACCGGGAAGCCATCAGATCACCATGAACCACACTCTGCATCCGGCCCATATCCAGCATCAGCTCGAGCAAATGCGTCAGGAAAATCTCCTGCTGCGTACACGTCTGCAAGATATCCTGGAGCAGGCGCACCGCAATCAGAACATCATGGAGCGGCATCAGCACTTCGATCTGAAGATCATTGGTGCCAGCCATTTTGAAGAACTGATCAGTCATATTTTCAGTGCGCTCGCGATTACATCCGAGCTTGATATGGTGACGCTGATCTTACTCGATGCGCGCACAGACCTGCAAAAAATGCTGGCGGATCTGCGTATCGATCTGTCTTCATTTCCGCATCTGCATTTCATACGCCACAGTAAAGAATTACAGATCCACAGCCTGCCTTTACTCAAGCCTGTACTGGGGCCTTATCAAGACCTGCACCATGCACGCCTGTTCCGCTGCTGTCACAAAAAGCCACGCAGCGTGGCTGTGATACCGCTGCTGCGTCAAAATAAGCTGATCGGTTATCTGAATCTGGGCAGCCTGCAGGCAGATCGTTTTCAACACAGTATGGCGACCGACTTTATTGAACGCCTGGGTTCCATCATTGCGATCTGTCTGGAAAACGTGCTCAATAATGAGCGTCTGGTCTATATCGGCCTGACCGACCCGCTGACTCAGGTCAGCAACCGGCGCTATGTGGAACAGCGCATGCTGGAAGAAATTGCACGTGCCAGACGCCAGAATTACAGCATCGCCTGCATGTATCTGGATATCGACTACTTCAAAAACATCAATGACCAGTGCGGTCATCAGGGTGGTGATGATGTGCTGTGTGAAGTAGCGCGCCGCATCAAGGCCGAGCTGCGGCTCAGTGATACGCTGGGACGTTTTGGCGGCGAAGAGTTTGTGGTCTTGCTCATCAATACCAGCCTGCACGATGCTGCGCTGGTGGCCGAACGCATACGGCGCAGTATCGCATCCAGCCCGTTTGCACTGACTGATGGCGGACAGTGCAAGACCAGTATTTCCATCGGCCTCACGGTGGTCGGATTACAAGAGAATTTCGGCGATGCTAACCATGTTGCTCGCGAGATGCTGGCGCGTGCTGACCACGCTTTATATGCAGCCAAACATGGTGGCCGTAACCGCGTCTGCTATCAGTAAGCACAGCGCAGGAAGCGCTGCTGTATATACGAAGTTAGTTATTTCTGTTCCGCCTGCAGCCGCTCGTATTTGGCTTGCAGCTGAGCTGGCGTCTCACGCCATTCAGGATTAAACGGAATACAGTTGACCGGACAAACCTGCTTGCATTGCGGCTCTTTGTAGTGACCTACGCATTCGGTGCATTTGTGCGCATCGATTTCATAAATTTCCGGGCCCATGAAGATGGCATCATTGGGGCACTCGGGTTCGCAAACGTCGCAATTAATGCAATCGTCTGTAATCATTAACGCCATGTCTATCTCTTTCTGAAAACCACCCTGCCTGCGTGTCCGGCAGGGTGTGGTACAGCTTACTTATTTTCGTTGAGCGCAGCGACTTTCTGCTTGAGCCAACGGTCTACTGAAGGGAATACAAATTTGGAGACATCGCCGCCAAACATTGCAATTTCACGCACGATGGTGCCGGAGATGAACTGATACTGATCCGACGGCGTCAGAAACAAGGTCTCTACATCCGGCAGCAAATAGCGGTTCATGCCTGCCATCTGAAACTCATATTCAAAATCCGACACAGCACGCAAACCGCGCACGATCACACGGGCGTCGTTTTTTCGTACAAAGTCTTTTAACAAGCCGGAAAAGCTCTCTACCCGCACATTCGGATAATGCCCCAAAACCTCATTGGCGATACTCAGGCGCTCTTCCAGTGAGAAAAAAGGGCGTTTGCTCTTACTGTCGGCAACGCCCACCACCAGCGTATCGAATAAGCCTGAGGCGCGACGTACCAAATCCTCATGACCACGGGTCAAAGGATCGAATGTTCCCGGATAAACGGCTGTGACCATCTTCACTCCCTTTTTTTTCACTTATCGTACAGGGTTTGCACCAAGACTTAACAATAGGACTGACACAACATTTTGCCGGTAAGCTATGGTCACGCAGACAGTACATTTGTACGGCAAGGAACCATAAGGTCGCTGGGGCGCCTGTGCGACAGTCCTAAACAATTTGAAACGGCATTATGCCTCAATTTCGTGCGCCTCATGCGCCAAATTGCTGCGCTGCAGAAGGTGAAAATACACACTTCCTGCCTTATCGGCCCGCAACACCTGCCAACCTCGCAACAATTCCTGCATGTGGACATCATCCGCTTCGGGATTCAGTGCAAATTCCGCCTCAACATACAATACGCCCTTAGGCTGCAGTAGTGTTAGGCAAAATGGCAACATTTTATGCAGCCAGTCTTTGCCAAACGGCGGGTCCAGGAAAATCAAATCATACTGTTTTCCCTGAGTGATCAGTTGTGCTGTTGCTTTTTGCGCATCACTGCGCAGTAACTGGCATTGCTCAGCACCCAGCTTACTTTTGACCTCAGCTAACTGCTGGTAGGCCTGAGTATGGTTTTCCACCATCGTCACGCTCTGCGCACCACGACTGGCAGCTTCGAAACCGAGTGCACCGCTGCCCGCAAACAGATCCAGACACTGACGTTGTGCCCAGTAGGCATCAAACAAGTGATTGAGCCAGTTAAACGCCGTTTCACGCACACGGTCGGGGGTAGGACGCAAGCCCTCCGCCTCAATCACGTTCAGCACACTGCGCTTCCACTGACCGCCTATGATGCGTATCTGATGAGTGGCTCGTTTGGGCGCGACATTTTTTTTGCCAGTTGTTTTCATTGTTTGCATGACATGGGTAAGTCATTTTACCCAGCGCTGTCTGTTAGAATGGCAGCATTCTAATCCAGGGAAGTGAGGTATACCTTCCCGCACTCGACAAATTCATCCCCGATGTTTAGCTTTTTCAAACGAAAACCCAAAGAACCGGCGCCCGTGCCGGAACAGCCAGCCAGTGCTCCGGCAGCACCGGCGCCAGCGCCAGCCGCCCCCTTGACCACTAGCCCGGCCCCTGCGTCTGTTACGCCTGCAGTGGCCACACCGCCAGCCCAGGACGTGCAAGAAGTACCGGCTAGCGCAGCGCAGCCCGCAGAAATCGTCGCAGCACCCGCGCCTGCGCCGGAACAAAAGCGCTCCTGGCTGAGCCGCCTGAAAGCAGGACTTGCTAAAACCTCGTCCAATCTGACCACGCTGTTCATCGGTGCGCGCATCGACGATGACTTATACGATGAGCTGGAAGCGGCCTTGCTGACTTCAGACGCAGGCGTGGAAGCAACCCTGTTTTTGCTCGATGCACTGAAAAAGAAAGTCAAAGAAGAAAAGCTGACAGAAGCAGTACAGGTCAAAGCTGCGCTCAAAACCTTACTGATCGATTTGCTGACACCACTGCAAAAGCCCTTAGTGCTGGGCCAGTATCAGCCTCTGGTCATGATGATCGCGGGCGTCAATGGTGCGGGTAAAACCACCACCATAGGCAAGCTGGCGAAACATATGCAGACCCACCAGCAATCGGTAGTACTGGCGGCAGGCGATACTTTCCGTGCTGCGGCGCGTGAACAGCTGACGATTTGGGGCGAACGTAATGACGTGACCGTGATTGCTCAGGAATCCGGTGATCCGGCCGCGGTCGCTTTTGACGCGGTTGCTTCAGCCAAAGCGCGCGGTACCGATGTGGTGATGGTGGATACCGCAGGCCGTTTGCCGACTCAGCTGCATCTGATGGAAGAGCTGAAAAAGATTAAGCGCGTGATTGCCAAGGGTATGGATGGCGCACCTCAGGAAGTGCTGTTAATCATCGATGGCAATACTGGCCAGAATGCGCTGGCCCAGGTCAAGGCATTTGACGATGCACTGCAACTCACCGGACTGGTGATCACCAAACTCGATGGCACAGCCAAAGGCGGTGTGCTGGCAGCGATTGCTAAAACTCGCCCGATACCGGTCTATTTCATCGGCATCGGTGAACAGATAGAGGATTTGCAGCCTTTCAATGCCCAGGAATTTGTTGACGCCCTGCTCAATTAAAAGCGAGCTACCATGATCGAATTTGATAATGTCAGTAAGCAGTATTCCCGCGATGCCTATGCGCTGCGCGATGTGTCGCTCTCTATCCCCGATGGAGAGCTGATTTTTCTGGCCGGTGCTTCCGGTGCGGGGAAATCGACTTTATTGAAAATGATCGCTGGTATAGAAAAACCCAGCAGTGGCCGTGTGATCGTTAATGGCCAGGACATCAGCAAACTCAAAGCAGGCAGTCTGCCCTATCTGCGGCGCAAGCTGGGGCTTATACTGCAGGATCAGAAACTGCTGTCTGACCGCCATGTGCTGGCCAATGTGATGTTACCGCTGATTGTGACCGGCGCCTCCGCCAGCGAAGCCGAATCACGCGCACGCATTGCGCTCGACAAGGTCGGCCTGCCAGATAAGGCACAGGCCATGCCTATGGAATTGTCGGGCGGCGAACAACAGCGGGTGGCGATTGCGCGTGCGATTGTGAACCGGCCCAAAATTATTCTGGCCGATGAACCAACCGCTTTCCTGGACCGCGATAATGCGAATAAGGTACTCAGCGCGCTCAAGATTTTTCAGAGTGCCGGTGTGACCTGCGTGATTTCCAGCCATGATGAACAATTTCTGGATCAGGCCAGCCGCGTGATTTACCTGCGTCACGGACAGGTAGCCGACTCCTGGCAAGCCGCTGTCGCCGCCTGAACCTTAGCCTGCAAGGAAATGACATGACCATCTGGTTGAGAGAACATCTGTTTGCGATCAAAAGCGCACTGACCCATTTACGTGCCGCTCCTGGGAATTTTTTATTTAATGTGTTGGTGGTTGCAATCGCGCTGGCCTTGCCGATTGCCGGTCTGACCCTGATAGAAAATATACGCCCGGTGTCAGCACAACTGTCGATAGAACCGGAAATCAGTATTTTCCTGACGCCAGATACGCAACGTAGCAGCGCGACTGCCCTGTCCATACCGATCAAAAAGCTGCTGAAAGACCAGAACATCAGCGCTAAACTCAGTTTCACCCCCAAAGAAAAAGCGCTGGCCGCGATGCAGGATGCCTCCAGCATCGCCGAAGTCCTGTCCACGCTGGGCGGCAATCCGCTGCCAGATGCCTATGTACTGTCTTTATCAAATCAGGATACCGATAAGCTGGAAAAATTAGTGGAACAACTGCGCACACTGCCGGATGTGGACGTGGTGCAGGTAGACTCCGCCTGGGTCAAACGACTGGCGGCGCTGGTGCAGATTTTCCAGATGGGCTTGCTGTTTATGGCGATTACACTCGGCGTAGTGGTGGTCGTAGTGGTGTTTAATGCAACCCGCTTGCAAGTCATTTCTCATCAGGCTGAAATTTCCGTGACACGACTGCTGGGTGCCACCAATACCTTTATTCACCGGCCTTATTACTACACGGGTGCCTTTCTGGGCATACTGGCAGGCGCGATTGCGCTGGGCGTGATTGCAGCCAGTCTGCAGCCGCTGAATCAGGCCATCGCAGAATTTGCCAAGCTGTATGCCTCAGAATTCCGACTGCTGCCGCTCGGCCTGTTACCCAGCCTGGCCTTGCTCGGTGCCAGTGTCTGTCTGGGCCTGATCGGCGCTTATCTGTCAGTACGCAGGCAACTCGCACGCGCCAGCTGAGTTCGTATGCCGGGCTGCACCAACACAGCCCGGCATCCCTCTTTGTATTCCTCAGAACAACAACTCTCCATTGTAATTTTCTATTGCAATGCAACTTTTCACCTTTTTCTTAGTCTATTGTGTCTGCACTAAGCAGTACTGACTGTGTCTGGAAAATCGCTCATGCAGGCAAAAATTAATTGCCTTGAAGCATTTTTTCAGATTGTTAGCACTCTTTGTCAGAGAGTGCTAATATAGGTACTTGACCTGTTTGATCTGAGTGCTTGGACTCAGGCAGCAATGAGGAGGAACAATAGTAATGACATCGACACAACTTATCCCGGCAACTGACAGCCACGCGCTGACACTGGGTTTCAGTGGCACGCTCGGTAATATTGACGCCTATATCTCTGCTGTTAACAGGCTGCCTATGCTGACCCACGAAGAAGAAATCGACCTCGCAACGCGTTTGCGTAACCAGAATGATCTGGCTGCAGCGCAGCAACTGGTGTTGTCTCACTTACGCCTGGTGGTTTCTATTGCCCGTGGCTATCTGGGCTATGGATTGCCGCATGCTGACCTGATTCAGGAAGGCAATATCGGCCTGATGAAAGCCGTCAAACGTTTCGATCCCGATCAGGGTGTGCGTCTGGTGTCTTATGCGATGCACTGGATCAAAGCCGAGATGCATGAATACATTCTGAAAAACTGGCGTCTGGTCAAAGTGGCCACCACTAAAGCACAGCGCAAGCTGTTCTTTAATCTGCGCAGCCATAAAGAAGGCCTGGAAGCGATGTCGCCTAAGCAAATCGATGCGCTGGCTAAATCGCTGGACGTCAAACGCGAGGAAGTGATCGAGATGGAAATGCGTTTGTCCGGCCACGATATTGCACTGGATGCACCTGGCGATGATGATGACGACAAATTTGCACCTATCGCCTATCTGAAAACCGAGTCTGAAGAACCGACGCGCGTACTGGAAACCCGTCAGTACGACAGATTGCAAAGCGAAGGACTGGAATCAGCATTGGCCAAACTGGACCCGCGTTCACGTCATATTATCGAATCGCGCTGGTTGAAAAACGACGATGGCTCCGGCGCCACCTTGCATGAACTGGCCGATGAATATGGCGTATCTGCAGAACGTATCCGCCAGATCGAAAGTGCGGCACTGAAAAAAATGAAGGGTGCCCTCAGCAGCTTTAATTAAGCAGTTTTCACTAAGTTGCTTACTGCTCCTTTCATGCTAAAAGGCACTCTGATGAGTGCCTTTTTTGTATGCTGTACATTTCGCTGCTGGCAGACCTGCTTTGTACTTTATTCCTGAGGCAGCTCGTGTATGACCAGTCCGGCATGGGGCGGTAAAGGCTGTAGCCAGGACTTGTGCCGCAATGCACGCTCACAGTCATGCACACCTGCCTGCCAGCGGGTCTGGATGGTACTGGCACTAAAGTCTACGTCTTTAAAATAATGTTCATCCGGCAGCGCCTTCATAATCAGATGCACCACATTCACCGTATGATCGCAGCCCATTTTCATCAGCGGCTGCAATTGCTTATCCTGGCGTGCCGACGCGGGTAAATGCTTAGTAAGCGTACGAATTGCACGCTGCATATTCTGCATTTTCTGATGCATCATCAATAATTCCCGTGAGCGGCTGGCATACTGTATGTTTTTATAGCGCGTCATCACCTCTGCAATCGAGGCTGGCCTGCTTTCAGTCGGGTCCCACAAGTCCACCATAAAGCACAGGGCATCTTCGTTTTCTTCCTCTTCAAGAAAAATACTCAGCGGCGAATTCGAATACACCCCGCCATCCCAATAGGCACGACCATCAATCAGCACAGGCGGGAAGCCAGGCGGCAAGGCACCGCTAGCCATAATGTGTTCGGCAGTGATGACTTGTTTCGTATTATCAAACACCACACTTTGCCCATCATCCAGATCCACCGCACAGATGCTGAGCCGCATATGTCCCTGGTTGAGGTATTCAAAATCGACATACTGATGCAGTGTCGTTTTCAACTCTGAAGTGTCATAAAAGCCAGCTTCAGACAAGGGAACGGTGCGCTGCATATCCCAGGCTGCACCGGGTCGTGGCTTGAAAAAGCCATTCACGCCATTGAGCAAAATACCCATGGTACTGAGATTTTTCAGCATCCCGCTCCAGGGCCAGAACTGCTCTCTGTGCAAAGCATCCGGGGCCAGGCTGTTCCAAAATGCCTGTAATTGCGCGAGCCGCTGTTCCGGTGGGTTGCCTGCGATCAAAGCACTGTTGATCGCACCGATAGAAGTTCCTATCACCCAATCCAGGTCTGTTCCTTGTTCATGCAAAGTCTGAAAAACCCCTGCCTGATAGGCGCCTAAGGCTCCGCCCCCCTGCAGTATCAATACTGTTTTTTGTTGTGACATACCATCTTCCCGGAGTCTTCATCACTCAGATTAAGGCGCATTGAGGCAACATCAGATGGAAAGTTATCTTCATCCGGCGCGCCAGAAATCCGATCATAACCCAGCTTACACTGATCATCATAACTAGCAGACCGTGGCACTGGGATTGCGTTAAGTCCACGGCTGAACGAATTCAAACTAAGCACTTCTTCAATATAAAAATGCAATAATTTTGATCATTACCTTACAGATAAGTTATACAATCAACACCGTTACGCATGCACAGACTCAGCATCCGACATGCTTGCTAACGCTATAGGAAAACACGTCAGTGGTAGTGAAATAAATCACCGCGCGATTTTGCATGAACAATCAAATCATATGAGGCAGTCCATGAGTTTTTCGTATTCCAGGCGTCATTTACAGATACTGAGTAGTTGCGTTTTATTGATCGCATTCACGCTGGTCAGCGCAGGACCGGCAGCAGCCGTTGAGCAAATTGCAGCGGGATTTGGAGGCCTGAAAAAAGGCGAAAAAGTGGTCCTGATGCCAACCGACGTAGAGCTGTTTTCTATGAGTGCGGGCGGGATGAATGAACCACGCGCAGACTGGACTGAAGCTGCCACGAAACACTTTAACCAAGCCTTGCTCAAAAAACGTAAGGCACTGGGTTTGGTCAGCCTGGACCTGGCCTCTGAGGAAGCAGATAGCTTCAGTGATATCAGTGCATTACACGCCGCCGTTGCGCAAGCCATTAATACCCATCACTTTGGTCACTCTGGTTTCAACCTGCCAACCAAAGAAGGCAAATTAGACTGGTCGATGGGAGAGGCCGTCAAACCAATACAGGAAAAAACGCAAGCTGATTATGCGCTGTTCACCTGGGTACGTGACAGTTACGCCAGCGCGGAACGTAAGGCCGCTATGCTTGCGATGGCCTTTCTGGGCGTTGGTCTGACCGGTGGCACACAGCTGGGCTATGCCTCACTGGTTGATTTACGCACCGGCCAAGTGGTCTGGTTTAACCGACTGATCAGCTCTACCGGCGATTTGCGCGAAGAAGATAAAGCGAAGGACACGGTAGATTCCCTGCTCAATAAATTCCCAACACCGCAATGAAGCGCCGCTACTTTTTGCGTTCAGGCTCAGCGCTGGCCGCAAGCCTGCTGTTGACGCGTAGCGCATTCGCAAACACGCCATGGAAAATACCCGAGCGTATGAGCAAGCCAGACATCACCAGCGATGAAGGCGGCTTATGGGCCATGATGGACAGAGAAGAAACCCGCTTGCGTCGCAGTCCGTTTGCATTGCGTGACGCGGCTTTACAAGCGTACATCCAGGACATTGCCTGTAAGCTTGCTGGCAATCATTGCGCGGACGTAAGGGTACATCTGGTGCGAAATCGCTACTTCAATGCCAACATGGCACCAAATGGCATGATGCAGGTCTGGAGTGGACTGATGCTGAGGGTGGAAAATGAAGCGCAATTTTCCGCTATTCTGGGCCATGAACTGGCTCATTATATGGAACGCCATACCGTCAATCGCTTACGTGATGCCAAGTCCAAAGCGGCATTTGGGCAGTTTTTAAGTATCTTTGGCTTGCCAGGACTGATAGGCGCACTGAGTGTGGTCGCCAGCTCTTTTTCCTTTTCCCGCGATCAGGAACGTCAGGCTGATGAATTCGGACTGACGCTGATGAGCCAGGCTGGCTATGATCCAGCCGAAGCCGCCAAAGTCTGGGCCAATCTGATTGAGGAAAGCAACGCATCCGCGGAGCGTGACCCTTCAAAAAACAGCATGCTGTTTGCGACCCATCCGGCCAGCGTAGAGAGAAAAGACACATTAATCCAATTGGCAAACCAGCTCCCGGCGGGTGGCCAGCTGAACGAGCAAGAGTGGCGGAAACAGACCAAGCCGTTTTTGCACGGATGGCTGGAAGATGAAATCAAACGCGGCTGCCATGAAGAATCTGTCGTCTTGCTGTCACGCCTGTCAGCACGTTTTCCGACTGAGGCTGAATATCTGTGGGCCAGAGGCGATATTTTCCGACTGCGCAATCAACCTGGTGATGCGGACAAGGCGATCGCGGATTTTCAGGCTGCAATCGTTATTGGCCGTGAACCGGCTGAAACCCATCGTGGCCTTGGCATCGTATTCCGTGGTCAAAACCAACAAAAACTGGCATCAGCGAGTTTTTCCCGTTACCTGGAATTAGCACCGGACGCATCCGATGCGCTGATGGTTAAAAATTATTTAGAGGAATCCAATTCATGAATATCTTTAAGAAATGCGTCGTACTTTCCGCAATCTTGCTCACAACTGCCTGCGTCACGACCACTAAGATAGACGCTGGCCCCAGGAACATCGGTGAACATTTGCAATTGAATTTAAGTGGCGCCTGGAATCAGATCAACGTCTCTGGCATGAATGGTCCGCATGCCGAGACCTGGACTATGGAAGGCCTGGCCATCGACAAGCTGAACATCTATTCAGGCTTAAATGAAAACGAAACCATACATCCGGGTTCGGATGCTGCCCGGGATAAGAAAAACTATGTGTTCAAAGCCAGCTTACAGCCTGAGCAAATTGTTGCGCTGTTCGAGGGATCGCTGACACGCGATGGCTCCACCTTCAAACTATTGAAACTGCAACCCACACTGTTTGGTGGCGTCAAAGGCTTTCATTTTGAATATGCGGTGATCAGAAAAATCGACAATGTGGAAATTCTGGGCACGGCCAACGTGGCCATCAGCCGCAATCAACTGTATGCCATGGTGTATCAGGCACCTAAGCTGGTGTTTTACTCGCGTCATATCGAGCGTGTGAATCAGATCATGCAAAGCGCACGCATCTCTTAACTGCGGCTCCCGCGTTTTGCTACGGCGGGCAGTGAACCAGTCAGGCCGGAAGTAAATTCCGGCCAGCTAAGCTGAACATGATGACCATGTTCAGCTGGCTTTTCCTAACAACAGCTTCAAATCATGCACGATAGGATCAGGGCCTTGTCCATGACGCAGGAACAGCCGTATGCGGCCCTGCTGGTCGAAGACATAGGTACCGGCCGTATGATCCATGGTGTAGCTGCCCGGTGTTTTACCCGGCACTTTTTGGTAATACACTTTAAAGTCCTTGGCAACCTGGGCAGTCGCCGCGGCATCGCCATATAAACCCAGGAAACGGGCATCGAAATTCGGTACATACGCGGCTAACAAGGCCTGGGTATCGCGCTCAGGGTCTATGGTGGCGAACAAGACCTGGGTCTTATCTGCATCCGGCCCCAGCTTTTGCATCACATTCGCCATTTCCACCATGGTGGTCGGGCAGACATCCGGACACTGGGTGTAACCAAAAAAGATCAATACCAGCTTGCCTTTGAAATCAGCCAGGGTTCTGGGCTTGCCATTGTGGTCGGTCAGCTTGAAGTCTTTCGCATAATCCAGACCAGTCAGATCGGTATTCGTGAATTTTTCAGCAGGTGGGCTGCAGGCGATCAGGCCGAGTGCCAGACAACAGGCTGCCAATGTCGAGAGTAATTTCATAATTTGATATAGTGATCGACCAATAGGGCCGCAAACAGCAGAGACAAATAAATAATCGAATAGGCAAAGGTTTTGCGTGCCAGCAGATCGTTATAGTCGGTGTACATTTTCCATGCATACCAAAGGAATACCGCACCTAACATGATGGCACTGCCGAGATAAATCAGACCGCTCATGTGTACCGCGAATGGCAACAGGCTGGTGGCAAACAAAGCGATCGTGTACAACCAGATATGCAGGCAAGTGATTTTGGGGCCATGTGTCACTGGCAGCATAGGCAAGCCGGAGCGCGCATAGTCATCACGGCGGTACATCGCCAGCGCCCAGAAGTGCGGCGGGGTCCAGACAAAAATAATCATCACCAGCAGCCAGGCCTGCATAGGCACTTCATTGGCGACAGCTGCCCAGCCCAGTGCAGGCGGCATCGCGCCCGACAAGCCGCCGATCACAATATTCTGTGGCGTGGCCGGTTTCAGGATGATGGTGTAAATAATCGCATAGCCAACAAAGGTGACGAAAGTCAGCCACATCGTGAGCGGATTCACAAAGTTATACAGCACCCACATGCCCATGCCACCGATCACGCCGGAAAACACCAGCGTTTGCGGTGCGGTGATTTCACCTTGGGCAGTAGCACGGCGCGCGGTGCGCGCCATACGCGCATCAATTTCACGTTCAACCAGACAGTTAACCGCAAACGCCGCACCGGCCAGCAGCCAGATACCGATGGTTGCTGCCACCAGTATGCGCCAGTCAGGTAAGTCCGGCGTCGCAAGAAACATGCCGATCACGGCACAGAATACCGCGAGCTGAGTCACGCGCGGCTTGGTAAGTGCCCAATACTGGGCAATACGGTTGGAGGGAAGAGTGAGTGTGGTCATGGATTCAATTTACAGCAGCACGGCGCGCGTGCAGGATGCGGTAGTTTAACATGGTCAGCAACAGCACCAGCGCCGCCGCCATCCCGTTGTGCAAAACAGCCAGCAACAATGGCCAGGATAACAAGACCGTAGATATGCCCAACACCACTTGTGCCAGTACGGCGAACAATATCGCCTTCCCCAGTTGGCGATAGGCTTCCAATTGCATTGCGCGCCAGGCCGCCCAGCCCACCACCAACACCACCAGCAAGGCAAAATTTCTGTGCACCCAGTGTATCGCGACTAAGGCCTGATAAGTGATGTAATCGCCACCCACCGTCAGCCCTAACTGGCGCCAGAGGCTGAAGCCATGCTGAAAATCCATCTCAGGAATGAGTTCACCATGACAGAGAGGATAATCCTGGCAAGCCATAGCTGCGTAGTTGGTACTAACCCAGCCACCCAAAGCTATCTGAAAAAACACAAACAACAGTGCCACGCCCGCCAGCCACGGCAGAGATCGAGGCTGCAACTGAGGCTGAGTGCTGATCCTGGATGAACCGGCAAAGCACTGATATTGTTCCAGACTCGCTGCCAGCAAGGCCAGCAAGCCCATGCCTAACAACAGATGGGTAGTCACGATCACAGGCTGTAATTTCAGCGTGACAGTCCAGAGACCAAATGCGCCTTGTACACAGACCATGAGCAGGCAGGCGATGGCCAGACTCAGCGGATAGCCGCGCCGCCGTGCGCGCAAGGCCATGACGACTTGCGCAATACACAGCAGACCAACACTCATGGCCAGGTAGCGATGTATCATTTCTATCCAGGCCTTGGCCACAGTGACCGGGCCATCCGGCATCACAGCTTCCGCCGCCTTGATATCGCTGTGCGCCTGGAAAGGATTGGATTCGCCATAACAGCCGGGCCAGTCGGGGCAGCCGAGACCGGAATCAGTCAGGCGGGTGAACGCGCCGAACATGATCAGCTCAAAGGTCAGTGCCAGCGTGACCGCCAGCAGCTTGCGGTGTTTATCGGAATCGGAAGAAAACAGGATAATACACAGCGGTATGGTCGCCACCGCCAGCGCAATCAATGCAAGTTGCAACCACATAATCAACCTATCGCCGAAGCACGTAACAGTTTAGAGAGGTCTTTTTTGATCTTATTCGGATCCGCATTTTTAGGGTAGCGCATCATCAGATTGCCCAGAGGATCAATCACATAGATATGCTCGCTCAGCGTGGTGTCTGCAGCTACCGGCAACCAGGCGGCCAGGCGCGCACGATCAACCTGCAACACGCGCATGCCATCATATTCACGCAACAAACGGGTTTCTACCGGCGCCTGATCGGTCAGCAGCCAGACCCGCTCTATGCGCTCCATTTCCTTGCCCTGTGCCAGCCGTAACTGTCGCAAATTATGCAACCGCTTTTCACAGGCAGCATCGCAGTCGGCACTGCTGATCGTGACTAACAGCCATTTTCCGGCATAGTCGCGCAATCCTGTCTGCGCTGAGCTTGGCGTATCGCCCAGACGATGCGACTGCAAATCGGGAATAGGATACTGACGCGGATCAAGTATCGTTCCGTAGTTGGTTCTGCCCTCAGGCTTAATCACGTAATACGACAGATACGAAAAAATCATCGGTGCGGCACATACTGCCAGCACCAGTAATAATTTCCAGCGTCCCTTAGTTGTTTGCTGCTTGTTGTCCACGGCGTATTCCTGTCACGACATAAAAGATAAAAACCATTAGCGATAAAGCCAGCCATTGAAAAGCATAGGCGCGGTTTTTTTCCGCACCACTGCTGGCTTTAGCCCAGTCACGCTGCAATCCATCTGCGCTATCGGAAGTCTGTTCCAGCATGATGGATAAAAACTGCTTTCCGCTGGCCTGCGCGACTTCGGCTGCGCTGATGTTCTGCACCAGCGCGCCGGGCCGCACTTGCTCAGGCTGCCCCAGTTGCATCACATGATCGAAGCCGCTGCGCGCCGTCCCTATAATCTCTATTTCCCCCTGAGGCAGCGGCACGGGTGCCAGCTTCAGCCTGTCTTGCGGGTCCCTTGCCTGCCAGCCACGCGCCACCAGCAAATACTGATTGCTGTCTGCGATGTGGAAAGGCATTAGCAAATAGCGGCCAGACACACCATGCAGTGGGCGGTTATCGAGATATAGGGGCCAGTCTGCCACGAACTCGCCACGTACCCGCAATTGGGTATAGGGTTCGATCGCTGCATGCAGATTCGAATTGAGCGGCATGATAACCCGTTGTGCCTGCTCACGCTGCAGGGCAACTTGCTCACGTTGTTCGGCACGCCGAGTCTGCCACTGTGCCAGCGACAAGCCCGTGCAAATCAGCAGCAAGGCTGCGATACTGGGGATCAGACGAAATTGAAAAGAAAGTGACATTCAGTATTACAATTCAAAATATGTACAAGGCAGATGGATGTCGTCCGGCCAGGCCGCAAACTCTTCTGCACACGCGTTGACAGCACGGTTCAATGGCGTCAACCATCCTTCAATTCACGGGACGGCAACGTCTGATTCACTATGAAAATTCTTGTCGCCATCGCTTTTTTTCTGATCATTGTCAGCATGGGTTCCGCACTGGTTTATCTGATGAAAGATAAGGGAAAAAGTAATCGCACGGTGCAGGCACTGGCATTCCGGGTCGGCTTTTCCATCACCCTGTTCCTGTTGATCCTGTTCGCTAACAAGATGGGCTGGATACAGCCAACCGGCATACGCTGAACGTCACGAGAAAACCAAAACAGAATACAGCAGACAGAAAAAAGCCGCAGCAAACCTGCGGCCTGTGCTGCGTAGTTTGACGACGATACGAAATGCCTGCCCGTCGTCAAACCTGGCAATGCTTACAACCAGTACACCACGACATACAGTCCCAGCCAGACCACGTCTACAAAGTGCCAGTACCAGGCCGCACCTTCAAACGCAAAATGCTGTTCCGGTGTGAAATGGCCTTTGAGTACGCGATACAGCACCACAGACAGCATGATTGCGCCCATCGTCACATGGAAGCCATGGAAGCCGGTCAGCATGAAGAAAGTCGAACCATAAATGCCTGAAGTCAGTTTCAGATTCAGTTCGCTGTAAGCATGCATGTATTCGTAAGCCTGAAAGCCCATGAACACCGCACCCAGCAAAACCGTGGCGAACAGCCAGCGCGCCGTTTTTCCGCGTTGGCCGGCACGCAGTGCATGGTGAGACAGGGTCAGCGTGACACCTGAAGTCAGCAGCAAAGCGGTATTGATAGTCGGGATAGGAAATGGTCCCATAGTCTTAAACGCATCGACCGTACCGGCCGGACCCGTGTTCCCCCATTGCGCTGCGAAATCCGGCCACAAGACCTTGTGATCAAGATCACCCAGCCATGGCATGGTGATGCTGCGCGCATAGAATAAGGCACCGAAGAAGGCACCGAAGAACATCACTTCAGAAAAAATAAACCAGCTCATACTCCAGCGGTAAGACACGTCGATACGCGCGCTGTATTTGCCGCCTTCTGACTCCGCAATCGCATCACCGAACCAGTTGTATAAAACGACCAGCGTCAGGATGATGCCGGCAAAGTTCGCATAAGAACCCCAGCTCACACTATTGACCCAGGCGGATGCGCCTATCATCGTCAGCAATAAAGATGCGCCGGCGAGGACAGGCCATTTCGAAGGGCCGGGCACAAAGTAATAAGGTGCTGCTGCTTTTGAAGAACTCATTTCCATCTCCTGAAACGTATCTCGGATTGTTATTATGCGACGACCTGTTTAACGATAAATATCAGCGTCATGACAAACAGCACAGCGCCGATGATGCCTGCGATGATCACATGAACAGGATTGAGCTGGGCTGCATCCTGTTCATAATCTCCTTTTTTGCGGATACCCAGAAACGACCAGAACACCGCTTTCATCGTCGCTACAAACGACATTTTGCGTTGCGCCGCTTCTTTTAAATCACTCATTCATGACTCATTTCTGTTCCTGCGCTGCCATGGCAAGCGACTGGGTTTTGCCACCGACCTCAAAGAAAGTATAGGACAAAGTAATCGTCTTCACGTCTTTGGGAATGGCAGGATCTATGTAAAACACCACCGGCATTTGCCGTGCTTCATTGGCTTCCAGCGTCTGTTGTTTAAAACAGAAACACTCCATTTTTTTAAAATAATTGGCTGCCTGCTGCGGCGCATAGCTGGGTATCGCCTGTGCATCCATCTTCACAGCCTGTTTATTAACGACTTCATATACGATCTGCGCCATTTCACCCGGATGCACTTTCATGCTTGACACCACAGGACGAAATCGCCAAGGCCCCTGGGTATTGGCATCAAATTCCACAGTCACTTCGCGGCTAAGATCCACCTGGCTATTCGATATCTCTTTCAGGGAAATATCTTTAGGCGTCAGGATATTCACACCTGTCAATTCGCAGATCTGTTTATAAATCGGGACTAAGGCATAACCAAAGCCAAACATCATGACGGCAATCACCAGCAATTTGCCTAACATGCGGCGGTTCAAGCCTACATTGCCCTGTGCCTGATCGGTATGTTCATCCATGCCTGAGCCCGCTTAACGCAGTATTCCCTGCTTGATAAATACACCGATAAAAAACACCAGTGCGACCGAGGCCAGGATCAGCGCCGTTCTGAGATTGTTGGGCTTTTTTTCATTATTCATCATCATGCAGCACAGGCCTCACGACCTGCACTGCCCTCAAGGTCTCATTTAAAGACAGGTGGTTCTTCAAAGGTATGGAAAGGTGCCGGACTTGGTACTGTCCATTCCAGACCTTCCGCGCCTTCCCATGGTTTAGCTGCTGCCGGCTGACCGCCTCGGATCGATGGAATCACCACCGCCAGGATGAAGTAAACCTGCATCAGACCGAAGCCAAACGCACCGACTGTCGCCACCATATTCCAGTCCGTGAACTGCGCCGGATAATCCGCATAACGACGCGGCATACCGGCCAGGCCCAGGAAATGCATAGGGAAGAAAGTGATATTGAAAGTAATCAGCGAACCCCAGAAATGGATTTTGCCGCGTGTTTCGTTGTACATGAAACCTGTCCACTTTGGTCCCCAGTAGTAGTAACCGGCGAACAGCGAGAACAGCGAACCAGCCACCAGCACATAGTGGAAATGCGCCACTACGTAATAAGTATCCTGCAACTGGATATCGATAGGTGTGACCGCCAGAATCAGGCCGGTGAATCCACCCATAGTGAAGACGAAGATGAAGCCGACTGCGAACAGCATCGGTGTCTCAAAAGTCATCGAGCCCTTCCACATGGTCGCTACCCAGTTAAACACTTTGACGCCGGTAGGAACCGAGATCAGCATGGTTGCATACATGAAGAACAGTTGCGCGGTGACTGGCATACCGGTGGTGAACATATGATGCGCCCACACGATGAAAGACAGAATAGCGATGGAGGCGGTTGCATACACCATCGATGCATAGCCAAACAAAGGCTTACGGGCGAATGCAGGCACGATCTGGGACACGATACCGAAAGCAGGCAAAATCATGATGTACACCTCTGGATGTCCGAAGAACCAGAAAATGTGTTGGTACATCACAGGATCACCGCCACCAGCTGCATTGAAGAAAGAAGTACCGAAGTGACGATCAGTCAGCGTCATGGTAATCGCACCGGCCAGTACCGGCATCACCGCAATCAACAGATAGGCAGTGATCAGCCAGGTCCAGCAAAACATCGGCATTTTCATCAGCGTCATGCCAGGCGCGCGCATGTTCAGGATGGTCGTGATGATATTGATGGAACCCATGATGGATGATGCACCCATGATGTGGACGGCAAAAATCGCCATATCCATACCCGGTCCCATTTGCGTAGACAGCGGCGCATACAGGGTCCAGCCTGCAGCGGTGGCGCCGCCCGGCACCCAGAAGGAGCCCGCCAGCAGCAAAGCAGCCGGTGGCATCAGCCAGAATGAAAAATTATTCATGCGCGCGAATGCCATATCGGAAGCACCGATTTGCAGCGGGATCATCCAGTTTGCGAAACCAACAAAGGCCGGCATGATCGCGCCGAACACCATAATCAGACCATGCATCGTGGTCAGCTGGTTAAAGAATTCCGGCTGCATGAGTTGCAAACCTGGCTGGAATAATTCACTGCGAATGCCAAGCGCCAGTACACCGCCGGTCAATAACATGGTGAAGGCAAACCACAGGTAGAGGCTGCCGATATCCTTATGGTTGGTGGCAAATAACCAGCGACGGAAACCATGCGGATGGTCGTGCGCGTGGTCATGAGAGTGATCGTGAGCGTGATCAACGGTAGTAGTGCTCATCTTGTCTCCTGTTATTCCTGTGGTTACTTACGCGCAGCCAGAACTTCGGCTGGCTGGACGATGTTTTCTGCCGCTTTGTTTGACCAGCTGTTGCGGGTATAGGTAATGACCGCCGCAATTTCTGTATCAGACAAAGTGGATTTCCAGGCTGGCATCGCATTTTTACCGTTCAGCAGGATACCGATCTGTGCGCCTTTTTCACCAGTCACGACCGCTGATCCATCCAGTGCCGGGAAGGCACCCGGTACGCCTTTACCCGTCGCCTGATGGCAGGCAACGCAGTTAGCTGCATACACTTTTTCACCGCGTTGTTTGAGTTCGTCTACAGTCCAGACCTTAGCCGGATCGTCCGCTTTGGCAGCCATTTCTTTCTTTTTGACGTCTACCCATTTTTTGTAGTCGTCTTCCGACACCACATTCACAACGATAGGCATGAACGCATGTTCTTTGCCGCACAATTCCACGCACTGTCCGCGATAAACACCGATTTTGTCGGCTTTAAACCAGGTGTCGCGTACGAAGCCAGGAATTGCATCTTGTTTGACACCGAAGGCTGGGATAGTCCAGGAGTGAATCACGTCATTGGCAGTGGTGATCATGCGGACTTTTTTATTGACCGGCACCACGACCTGATTATCGACTTCCAACAGGTAGTTATCGCCGCGCGCTTCTGTCGGCTCTACACCAGGCGCACCGATCTGGGTACGTGGCGTTGCCAGCGTGGATAAGAAGGAAATGCCTTCGCCCTCGCCTTTGAGGTAATCGTAGCCCCATTTCCATTGCATGCCGGTCACCTTAATCGTGATATCGGCATTGGAGGTATCTTTCATGGCCACTACGGTTTTGGTCGCAGGCAAGGCCATCAGGATCACGATGATGAAAGGCACCACCGTCCAGGCGATCTCAACCGAGGTACTTTCATGGAAAGTCGCGGCTTTGTGACCCAGGGATTTTCTGTGTTTGAGAATGGAATAAAACATCACCCCGAACACAGCGACGAAAATCGCCAGGCAGATAACCAACATTAAGTTGTGTAAGGAGTAGATCTGTTCGGCAATCTGTGTTGCCGGTGTTTGCAAGTTCAGCTGACGGACTGCCGGACCGCCCTGACTGTCGACCACAGCCCAGGCAGGCATTCCTGTTGCCAGAAGTGCAGCACTCAGCATGAACGATTTGTATCGCTTTGCGTGTCTCATGATTTCCCCAAAACCCTGATTAGAATTCTTATGAATTGATCACCAGAACGCGGAGATATTGTTACAAAGTGCGTGCTGGCAACTTCTACAACGGCATGAGTATAAGGCGGAATTTAAACGCACATCAAGCAGAATACTTCCGCAATTTCTATGATGCAACGCAAACAAAATGAGAATTCACATCAAATATGTTGTCGTTTTTCAGAAAAACTGTGAAATTTCTCTGAAAAAAATGACTATTTTTTGCGTGGCAAATCAAAGCGTACGATGGATTCTCCTGCGGCGGTACGGGTATTGACGGGTTTAAACGCATGTCCGTACACCACTTCTATGCTGAGCGCAATACGCCCATCTGCGCCGCGTTGTTTTTCCAGTAATGCCAACAGGCGCTGATAGCGTTGACGGCCAAACAAACCACGCTCACGGGTCGCCAGCGGATTGCCGCCCAGCGCACGTACATCCTGCAATAACTTATGCGGACTGTCGTAAGTCAGGGTCAGCTTCTCCATATCCATGACCGGAGTAGAGAATCCGGCATTAACCAGCATATCGCCAAAATCATGCATATCGACGAAGGGCAAGGTATGGGGCCAGTTGTCGATTGCCGCAAACACATCGCGTAACTCGACGAAGGTATCCGGCCCAAAGCAGGAAAACATCAGTAAACCTTCGGTTCTGAGCAGGCGGCGCCATTCGTTGAAGACGCGGTCGGGTTCAGGATGCCAGTGCAGCGCCAGATTCGACCAGATCAGGTCCAGACTTTGTGGCGCTAGGCTGGTGGCGGCAAAATCTTCACACAGCAAACTGGCTTCAGGCGCGCCGCGCAAAGCGACCGGCGTCCACTTTCCCAGCAATTTACCCAATACGGTCCTGGCCTGTGCCTGTTGTTCCCTGACTTGTTGCAGCATGGCCTCAGAGCTATCCATGCCGCTCAGTTGTGCCTCAGGATAGAGTTTTTGCAATTCCTGCAAATCCGCGCCAGTGCCACAACCCGCGTCGAGTACATGCGCCGGACTGATACGCACCAGTTCCAGCTTGTCACGCATGCGCGCAGCGATTTCACGTCGTAAAAAGTCCGATGCAGCTATTTTTGCAGGATCAGAGAACAGACGAGGGACCAGCTGGAGATCGATGGGAGCGCTTTGCATAAGACGAAGAAAAAAAACAGTTCAGGGGTAGCTATACGGCCACACCAGTCAACGAGCAGAGCACGAATGCTGGCTGTGTGGCGTAGAGAATCTGCTACAGTAAAGGCCAGAGTTTACACGCTTGCGTCATTAGCTGCTGAATAAGCATGAATACCCGTCTGCCACCCGTTCTGCTGCGCGCCCTTAGCGGACTGTCGCAAATCGCAGCCTGCAGTTGCCTGTTGTGCCGTCAGGCCAGCCCGGAAGCGGTGTGTGCAGCCTGTCTGCAAAGTTCGCTGCCGCGCAGCGGCAAAGCCTGTCTGCAATGCGGGATTGCATTGAGCACAGCCGGTCAGCGCTGCGGCGCATGCCTGCAACATCCGCCTGCATTTGACATCACCATCTGTGCCACCGACTATCAGCCACCTCAGGACCAACTGGTGCTGGCCTTAAAATTTGCGCACCAGTTGCCATTGGCTGTGCTGCTGGCGCGCGCTATCCGCGATGCGATACTGCGCCAGCCCGGGCTGGTTCTGCCCGATCTGATCTGCCCGGTTCCGCTGAGCCCGCAGCGCTTGCAGGAACGGGGGTTTAATCAGGCACTGGAAATCGCACGTCCGCTGGCAGCCATGCTGGGCGTGGCTTGTCTGCCGTATGCGATACACAGAGTCAGGCATACCCAGCAACAGGCCATGCTGGCACCGGCCGACCGGCGCAGGAATATTGCCAAGGCCTTTAGTCCGGCGGCGGACTATCTGCCTCAACTACAGGGCAGGCATATCGCCATCGTGGATGATGTGATTACCACTGGCATGACCTTGCATGAAATCGCTACAATGCTGAAACGCTATGGTGCTAAGCAGGTCAGCAATTATGTGTTTGCCCGCACACCGCCTCATTTTGAATAAGGAAGTCCATGTTTCATGTCGTCCTGGTTGAACCAGAAATCCCTCCGAATACCGGCAATATTATCCGTCTGTGTGCCAATACCGGCGTCCAGCTACATTTGATCGAACCCCTGGGTTTTCCGCTGGATGACAGCAAAATGAAGCGCGCCGGACTGGATTATCATGATTATGCGAGCATGAAAGTTCATAAAAACTGGGAAGCTTTTCTGGAACAGGAACAACCCGACCGCAGCCGCATGTTTGCCATGACTACCCATGGCTCAACCGGTTTTGCCAAACTCGCCTTTGCACCGGGTGATTACTTTGTATTTGGTGCAGAAACCCGTGGTCTGGCACCGGAATTACGCAACTCTTTCCCGACCAGCCAGCGCATACGCCTGCCTATGCGGCCCGATAACCGCAGTCTGAATTTATCGAATACGGTCGCCGTTGTGGTGTATGAGGCTTGGCGCCAACATGATTTTGCCGGTGGCAGCTGAACAGTCTCAATTCACTTTTACTAAAAAGGTGATTTAAGACACAATATTGCATTACGTCTACACGGCGCAAACCGCACAGGAGTCTATGCAATTGAGCAGAGTCGGCTTATGGAGATGGTATGCCAGCACCAGAGAAATGCAGTGGTCAGCAGGCATGTGTGCGCTCATTGGCATTCCGCATCAGGCATCCAGTTTAGCTTTCGATGTGATCGCTGACTTGCTCACGCCTGCATCTGCTCAGGCCTGGGAACAGGCTTTACAGCAGATGCTGGTACAGCAAACCGGGCTGGAATGTCAGTTAAGCCTGCGTTCGGCTCAGCAGCCAGGCTGTGTGCGCGTCGTCGCTGAAGTATTACAGGGTGATGCGCAAATCATAGAGGGCAGTGCAGAATGGCTGCCCTACTCCCAGACCAGCCATCCCGAACAACTATTACATGCACTGCCCATCGGCATACTCGAAGTCAATGCTGAAGCGGGCATTTTGTTTATCAATCAAACCTTGCGGCAATGGCTGACCGGTGCCGTCGCATCTGGACAAGAGCAAGACCTGAGCGCGCTGTTTGAGGCAGACAATGCCAGCCGCTTGCACAGACTGTTAGATGCAAGCATGGCAGGACGCCAGCCGCAGAGCATCACGCTACACATCTCACACAATCAACAACAGCATCAGCGGCGCGAGCTCGCTGTCGAATGCCAGGAATCAACAGCAGCACTGACCGGTAAACGCAGTTGGTACATGATCATGCACGATGTCACCGTGTATGCCGAACTGACACAGCAGCTCAGGCAAAGCGAGGAACGCTGGCAACTGGCGCTGGAAAGTTCAGGTGACGGGGTGTGGGACTGGTATCCGCAAACCGGCATAGAAATTCTGTCAGACCGTTTGAAAGCGATCTATGGCTACGGACCGAATGAAATCGAGGATTTATCCGATGAGCTGGACCGGCGCACCCATCCGGATGATCTGGAGCAGATGCAAGCTGACCGGCAGGCACACTTTGACGGTCTGACACCGACCTACATCAATGAACACCGGGTACAGTGTAAAGACGGGCGCTGGAAATGGATACTGACGCGCGGTACTGTCATTGAGCGCGATATGCATGGCGAACCTGTCAGGGTGGTCGGCACGCATACCGATATTTCTGAACGCAAGCAAGCCGAAGCCGATGTGCGCGACAGCGAAGAGCGCCTGCGCATGGCCTTATCGGCGACGCATCAGGGCTTATACGATCTGAATGTGCAGACCGGCATGGCTATCGTCAATGCCGACTACGCCTTAATGCTGGGCTATGCACTGGAACAGTTTTCTGAAAACCGACAAAACTGGTTACGCCGCTTACACCCGGAAGACCTGGCGCTGTCGGAACGCGCGTTCCGCGATTACATCAATGGTAAAGCGCCAGAATACCGCGCTGAGTTCCGGCAAAAACACGCGAATGGCAGCTGGGTCTGGATCTTATCGGTCGGTGCGCTGGTCGAATGGGATGATCAGGGCAATCCCTTGCGGATGTTGGGAACGGTACTTGATATTACAGCGCGTAAGCAATCGGAAGCCATCATCTGGCAGCAAGCCAATATTGATCCACTCACAGGCTTACCCAACCGCCGCATGTTTTACGACAGGCTGGAACAAAACCTGCGTCAAAGCAAACGCAGGCATACCATGCTGGCAGTATTGTTCATCGATCTGGATTTTTTCAAAGAAGTCAACGATACGCTCGGACATGCAACTGGTGACAGCCTGCTGGTCGAAGCTGCCAGACGTCTGCGCCTGTGTGTGCGCGAAACCGATACCGTAGCCCGTCTGGGTGGCGATGAATTCACGGTGTCATTGCCAGACCAGAGCGATACGGTGCAGGTCGAGCAAATAGCGCGCAAAATCATAGAACAACTCGCCTCCCCCTTCCATGTGGCCGGTGAAGAAATTTATTTATCGGCCAGCATAGGTATCACAATCTATCCGCGCGATGCAGACAATCTGGCCGATCTGATCAAGCATGCGGATCAGGCCATGTATGCGGCCAAAGCCGCAGGCCGTAACCGCTTCAGCTATTTCACGCCGAATCTGCAAACTGCGGCGCTGGCCAGATTGCGTCTGAATAATGACTTACGCAGCGCCATCAGTGACAAGCAATTGCAGGTCTACTTCCAGCCTATTGTAGAAACCGATAGTGGCGTCATACGCAAAGCCGAAGCGCTGATACGCTGGTACCACCCCCACAAGGGCTGGATCAGTCCGCTGGAGTTTATCCCGATTGCTGAAAGCAGCGGCCAGATCCATGCGATCGGTGAACTGGTGTTTCAGGAGTCAGTACGCTGGGTCAGTCAGTGGCGCAAAACCATACATCCTGACTTCCAGATCAGCATCAATCAGTCACCGGTGGAATTCCAGAATGAGAACAGTCCTTACACTGGCTGGATCAGCTATCTGGAACAACAAGGATTGCCGGGCCAGGCGATTAATATAGAAATCACTGAAGGCCTGTTGCTGGACGCGGACAACAAGGTTGCCTCGCGCCTCATCGGCTTTCGCGATGCAGGCATACAGGTAGCGATAGATGATTTCGGCACCGGCTATTCTGCATTGTCTTATCTGAAAAAATTCGATATCGATTATCTGAAAATCGATCAGTCCTTTGTACGCAATCTGCGCGATGACAGCAGCGATATGGCCTTGTGTGAAGCGATCATTATGATGGCGCACAAACTGGGTCTGCAGGTAGTGGCCGAGGGCGTCGAAAACGCGGAACAGGAACAGCTACTGCGCAGCGCAAAATGTGATTTTGTGCAGGGCTATCTGTATTCGAAACCGCTGCCGGCCAGCGATTTCGACCACTTCCTGCACCAGGCTGCCGGCAAGTTGTGAGCCGACAGTGATGTTCGTTTTGACTTATGCGTCTGCTGCTGAAGTTGCGCGCACCTTGGCGAGCAATTTGCTGGTCGAGCGGTCATGCTCAAAGTCGATCGCAGCGACCTGTCCACCATAAGCCAGCACCGCCTGTCCTTCGGGAATTGCCCGCATGTCATAGTCACCGCCTTTGACATAGATGTCCGGATGCGCTGCAATGACCGCCTCTAAGGCAGTATCTTCATCAAACTCCACCACCAGACTGACTGCTTCCAGCGCAGCCAGTACAGCCATACGATCAGCCGCTGTATTCACAGGCCGGTCATCGCCTTTACCCAGACGCCGCACTGAAGCATCAGTATTCACCGCTACTACCAGCGAAGCACCAAGCGCCCTGGCCTGCGCCAGATAGGTGACATGGCCACGGTGCAGAATATCGAATACGCCATTGGTCATCACCACTGGTTTTGCCAAGGCAGCGACACGTGATGCGAGTTGTGCGCGGGAACAGACTTTGTCTTCGAAGGAGGCCATAAAGCGTGCAAAAGGAAAAGGAGCAGAACGCGTATTTTACACGCTCTGCTCCCTGCAGTCGCCGTCTCAGCCCGGATAGCTTTAGCCTGGATCGGCCTGACTGGCTTCGCTCAGCACGCGGTGAATTTCTTCCTTACTCAATGCCGGTGCGAATTCGCGGATGAAGTCATAGGTGTAGCTGCGCAAATATGCGCCACGGCGTACTGCCAGCCGCGTCACATTCGGCGTGAATAAATGCTTGCCATACAGGGTACGCAAGCCCTGACCACGGCTGGCTTCCACCGCCATCGAGGCAACGATACCCACGCCCAGACCCAGGCTCACATACTGCTGAATCACGTCAGAGTCCATCGCGGTCAGTACGATATCTGCCTGCAAACCAGCCTGTTCAAATGCCGCATCAATGTGGCTGCGCCCCGTGAAACCACGGTCGTAAGTGATGATAGGATATTTCGATAATTCTTCCAGCGTCAGCAGTGACTGATTCAGCAAAGGATGACCATCCGGCACCACGATCATGTGATTCCATTCATAGCAGGCGAACGAGACCAGGTCTTTGAATTGCGATAAACCTTCGGTTGCGATACCGATATCGGCTTTGCCTGAAATTACCCATTCCGCGATATGTTCCGGACTGCTTTGCTGTAAGGCGATACGTACATCCGGATAGGCCAGACGGAATTTTTGCACCACTTCCGGCAGTACATAACGCGCCTGGGTATGGGTGGTCGCAATAGACAGCGTACCGCGGGTCTGGTCGGAAAATTCATTGCCGGCTTTTTGCAAATTTTCAGCTTCGCGTAACAGCCTTTCGATAATCGGCAGTATGCCTTTACCCGGCTCAGTCAGACCGGTCAGGCGCTTACCATTGCGCTCGAAAATATCGACGCCCAGCTCCTCTTCCAGTTCGCGGATCTGGCGGCTCACACCAGGCTGAGAAGTGAACAGCACATTCGCGACTTCGGTCAGATTAAAACCGCGCCGCGACGCCTCACGGATAGAACGTAATTGTTGGAAATTCATAGTATCTTCCTTCAGAACTTACGCAAAACCACACCGGCGGCGTTCTGGCGCCTTGCCGGGACAATTTTTCGTCAGTCCTTCCTTGTTTATTGTGCGTTGACAAAGACATGCAAGCGACGTGGACGCAGTACCAGTGCCTCGCCAACTTTCAGATTCAGATACTGATAGCGTTCGCTGGAAATCATGGCTTCCACCAGATCGCCATTGTCATCGCGTTCCAGCTCCAGCTGCGCCAGCGGACCTATGCTGTGTACCCGACGCAGTTGCACCACCAGGCCTTCCGCACCCGGCGAATAACGGTCGATATCGAATTCATGCGGACGCACATAGCCGGTACCGACTGCATCTTTGGTATCTGCATGGCCAGGTGCAGAGAACTGCACGCCACCGGCATCCAAAATTCCTTCATGTACGCGACCATGGAACAGATTTACATTCCCGAGGAAGCCATAAACGAAAGGCGTGGCCGGATGCTGATATACCTCAGCCGGTGCGCCGACCTGCTCGACCACACCATGATTCATCAACACGATCTGATCCGCGACTTCTAATGCCTCTTCCTGATCATGCGTGACAAAAATACTGGTCACATGTAATTCATCATGCAAACGTCTTAACCAGCGCCGTAATTCTTTTCTGACCTTGGCATCGAGTGCGCCAAAAGGCTCATCCAGCAACAGCACACGTGGCTCGACTGCCAGTGCACGCGCCAGTGCGATACGCTGACGCTGACCACCGGATAACTGTGGCGGATAACGGTCAGCCAGCCAGTCCAGTTGCACCAGCTCCAGCAGGCGCGTGACTTTCTCGCGGATTTCAGTTTCTGATGGGCGTACTGCACGCGGTTTCACCCGCAGTCCGAACGCGATGTTTTCAAAAATCGTCATGTGTTTGAACAGCGCATAATGCTGAAACACAAAGCCCACCTGACGTTCGCGCACATGCTGTTGCGAAGCATCCTGCCCGTCCAGCAAGACCTGGCCACGATCCGCATATTCAAGACCCGCGATGATGCGTAACAAAGTGGTTTTGCCACAGCCAGATGGTCCTAACAAAGCGGTTAATTCGCCATTTGGAAAATCCAGCGATACGTTATCAAGCGCGGTGAAGTTGCCGAAACGTTTGTGTAATTCTTTGACTGCGATACTCATGCTCTTTTACTCCTGCCTGAATTAAGCGGCCTGATCAGCCTGATGACGACGCTGTTCATGACTGCGCCATTCCACCAGGGTCTTCAAAGCCAGTGTCAGCAACGCCAGCAAAGTCAGCAAGGAAGCGACTGCAAACGCGGCAACAAAGTTGTACTCGTTGTATAAAATTTCGACTTGTAAGGGCATGGTATTGGTCTCACCACGGATATGACCGGACACCACCGACACCGCGCCGAATTCACCCATGGCACGTGCATTACACAAGATCACGCCATACAGCAGACCCCATTTAATATTGGGTAAAGTCACATGCCAGAAAGTTTGCCAGCCGGACGCGCCGAGTACCAGCGCGGCCTCTTCCTCTTCACTGCCTTGCGCCTGCATCAGCGGGATCAGCTCACGCGCAACAAACGGAAAAGTGACAAAAATAGTGGCCAGCACGATGCCCGGCACTGCGAACAGAATTTTGATGTCGTGTTCACGCAGCCATTCGCCAAACCAGCCCTGTGCGCCGAACAACAGCACATAGATCAGACCGGAAATCACTGGCGACACTGAAAACGGCAAATCGATCAGCGTCAGCAAAATGCTTTTGCCACGGAATTCAAACTTTGCGATGGTCCAGGCAGCAGCCACACCGAACACCAGATTCAATGGCACCGCAATGCCGGCCGCGATCAGGGTCAGCCGTATCGCCGACAAGGCATCCGGTTCCAGGATCGCGTCCAGATACAGGCTCCAGCCTTTCTTGAGGGCTTCAGCAAAAACCGCAGCCAGCGGAACAAACAAAAATAAAGTCAGAAAGCCCAGTGCAGTCAGCGTCAGCACTATCCGTATCCAGCGTGCCTCAGTAGTGGCAGCAGGCTGAATCGCAGGTTCTGCGCGGCGCGCAACAGGGTTTTGCAGATGGCTCACAGTCGCACTCATTCTTCTCTCCCGGCATGCTGACGGCGACGCGTCCAGGCTTGTAAGGCATTAATCGTCAATAACATCACAAACGACAGGATCAGCATCACCACGGCAATCGCGGTAGCACCTGCGTAGTCATACTGTTCGAGCTTGGTGATCATAAACAGCGGTGTAATTTCCGACACCATAGGCATATTGCCTGCGATAAAAATCACAGAACCGTATTCACCGGTAGCTCTGGCAAATGCGAGTGCAAAGCCGGTCAGCAAGGCCGGCAAAATCGTCGGGAAGATCACTCTGGCAAAGGTCTGCCAATGACTCGCCCCCAGACTCAGGGCGGCTTCTTCTAATTCTTTTTCTGCTTCTTCCAGCACAGGTTGCACGGTGCGCACAACAAACGGCAAACCGATAAAGGTCAGCGCCACCAGCACACCCAGCGGCGTGAATGCCACCTTGATGCCTAGCGGCGTGAGCAGCTTACCGATCCAGCCATTCGGCGCATACAAAGTCGCCAGCGTGATGCCGGCCACTGCCGTCGGCAAAGCGAACGGCAAATCGACCAGCGCATCGATAAAGCGCTTACCCGGAAATGAGTAGCGCACCAGCACCCAGGCCACAATGCCGCCGAACACCACATTGATCAGCGCTGCCAGGAAAGATGCACCAAACGTGAGCCGATAAGACGCCAGCACGCGATCTGACGTCACGGTATTGACGAAATCCGCCCAGCTCATGGTAAAAGTTTTGAGAAACACCGCGGAAAGCGGGATCAGGACGATCAGTCCGAGGTAAAACAGGGTAAATCCCAGAGACAGATGAAACCCTGGGATGACCCGCTTTCCTCTGGCCTGCGTACTCAATGCCAGGAATGCCATAGTCAGCCTTTATTACTGATTTAACTAAAGATGGCGAATCTTCTCAGTAATCTCATATATGAAAAACGAATTTTTTGTTATTTCTTTAGACTAATAATGCATAAGCCCGTATTTGAGCGAGCTGCCTCTGCATCCTCAGGCCAATGGTCTGGCTTGTGCATATACCGCTCTGGGCAAGGGCTGGGTAAAGCTGTATGTGACCGGCAGTTCCGCGGCCGGGATATCGAATAAAAAACCTTGTACCAGGTAGGGGCTGGCTGTGCCATGGCTGTTTTGCAGTGCGTCGAATTTTTCTTGCTGCTCTATGCGTTTGAAGATGACCTGGCATTGCGCACGCTCAGCCTGTTCCAGCAAACTGATCTGTAATTCAGGCCGGTTCGCTGCATAAATATCGATCTTGATCGCATCTGGTCTGACCCTTTGCAGTAAATCGATGGCCTGCTCCAGATTGGCCGCATTTACCCCGACCCGGAAGCCATTGCGGCGGTAGTTTTCCACTACATGCGCGAGCACCCAACGCTGGCTGGCGGTGGCGGCAGGCATCTGCAATATGATGTGCTGATGCGGCAATTCCAGCACATCCAGAATACGGCGGAATGCCATGCCGTGATTGCCCTCTATCGCCGCCAGCAAACGGCTATGCACACTCAGATACAGATCCAGCTGACGCACCCCGGACTGACGATAAAAATTCATGGTATGCAGTAAGCGGCACAAACGATCCAGCTCAACCGACTCTTCATCATTCGCGACAAACTCCAGCAAGCGCCATACATTTAAGCCCTGGTCAGTTGGATCGAAACTGCGTGCATAGGCTTCGTAAGCAATCACTTGCTGATCCTGGCCGCTGCGTATCGCCTGAAAAGCAGTGCTCAGGCTGGCATTGAAATAGCGTCCGCGCGCGCGTCCCTGTTCATCCAGCCACAACTGGGAATTCGACAGCGCGCTTTGCAAACGGCTCAAATAATGTTGCAGGGTTGGATAATGCATAAATTTTTCTCCTGATTGTGCCGTATCACAGGCAGTCACTTTGCATGAGAGGACTCAGGCAGTACAAGCTGTACCAGGCGCATCCGAAGGGGAGCCATAACGCCGCTGGGGCGGTTTTGCGTCAGTCCTATTGCGATTAACGCTTACCTGGCTGATAAATCTGATCGAAAATACCGCCATCTGCGAAATGGGTTTTCTGCGCTTTGGTCCAGCCGCCGAACACATCGTCAATCGTGAACAACTTCACACTCGGGAATTGCGCTGCATATTTTTTCGTCGCTTTTTCTGTGGTCGGACGATAGTAGTGTTTAGCAATTGCGTCCTGACCTTCATCACTGTACAGATACTGCAGATAAGCTTCTGCGACTTTGCGGGTACCGCGCCGGTCAACCACTTTATCCACTACGGATACCGCCGGTTCAGCCAGAATACTGGTAGATGGCACCACGATTTCCACCTTGTCCGGGCCCAGTTCTTTGATCGCTAACAGCGCTTCATTTTCCCAGGCCAGCAGCACATCACCGATGCCGCGTTCTACGAAGGTGGTGGTCGCACCACGTGCGCCAGAGTCGAGTACCGGTACGTTTTTGTACAGCTTGCTCAGAAATTCTTTAGCACTCGCTTCGGAGCCACCCGGCTGTTTCAAAGCATAGCCCCAGGCTGCCAGATGATTCCAGCGCGCGCCGCCGGAAGTCTTAGGATTAGGCGTGATGACTGCCACACCCGGTTTCACCACGTCATTCCAGTCTTTAATTGCTTTTGGATTCCCTTTACGCACCAGGAATACGATGGTAGAGGCGTAAGGCGAGGCATTGTGCGGCAAACGTTTTTGCCAGTTTTTATCGAGCAGATTTTTTTCTGCCAGCGCATCGGTGTCATAGGCCAGTGCCAGCGTGGCGACATCGGCATTGAGCCCGTCTATCACGGCGCGCGCCTGTTTGCCGGAACCGCCATGCGATTGTTTGATGGTGACTTTATCGCCGGTTTTCGCCTGCCATTGTTTGGCAAATCCCTGATTGATGTCCTGATACAACTCGCGGGTGGGATCATAGGAGACGTTCAACAACGAGATATCGGCGGCCTGCGCAGTCGCACTCAGCCCCAGTGCTGAACTCAGTACGACACCAGTTGCCAGTATTGCCCAGGAAAATCGAGTAGTGATCATGCTTAAACCTTCCATTTCGTCTTTAAGGGTTGAATCATCAATAAATCCAGCTTAAAGTCAGGCTATATATTTGAAAACTAAGATTTTTGATTTTCAATATTCAAATTTCACATAAAGGAACACACAGCACAAAATCCATGGCTCGGCTACACTAAGCCGTTTTTGATTTTCTATCCACATCGAAGCCATATTCAGCTTGTGCACTTCGCATCTGGTCTGGCTGGCAAGCAGGAACCATAAGACCGCGCTTGCGGTCATACATCTTTATCCAGGAGTTCGCCATGTTGCTACGTACACAGTTGCTTGCTATCAGTTTTGCCGGACTCAGTCTGGCGAGTGGCTATGCCAGCGCACAGGATGCCTGCCCGGCAGTGCTGAAACACAGTTTTAACCGCTTGCAGGATGACGCGCCACAGGACTTATGCCAGTACAAAGGCAAAGTAGCACTGGTCGTGAATACCGCCAGTTATTGCGGCTTCACCAAGCAATATGAAGGTCTGGAAAAGATGTTTGCCAAATACAGCGATAAGGGTCTGGTGGTGCTGGGTTTCCCATCGAATGATTTCGGCAAACAGGAACCGGGTAATAGCAAGGAAATCGCCGATTTCTGCTTTAACACCTATGGCGTGAAATTCCCCATGTTTGCCAAAACCGCAGTCAGCGGCAAGGATATCAATCCCTTCTATGCCGAACTGGTCAAAGCCACCGGCACCACCCCGAAATGGAATTTCTATAAATACCTGATCGACCGCAAAGGCAATGTGGTCGCGGCTTACTCCAGCATGACGACACCGGATGATAAGAAACTGGTGGCCGATATTGAAAAGGCGCTGGCGCAGTAAGAGAAACTGATTTCCAATTGAAAAAGACTGGCCCATGATTCAGACGCTATGTCGAGACAGGTCAGTTTTTGTACACTTGGGAGACTCCCCCCCTTTTCAGCCAATTCAAGAATTTGTCTTCTCAGCGATGAGTCTCCCGCACTTCGTATTTTCCTGCTCAGCATGTAACTTTTGGCTTCAGGTTTGGGCTGATCGATATATGGTAGGTGATGCATCTGCTACGGCGCTTTGGGGAGAAATGTGTGTTTGCTGCCACTGCGGTGAAATTCACCTGGCAGCTCATCCCTATGGGCCACCTGCTGAGAATTTTATTTATTTCCTGCGCAAGGTGAAGCCAAAGGGCAAAAGACTTGCAAGCTTTTATTGGCTAAAAACAAATCAGTATTGTGATGATAAACACTGGCTTGTTACATCTCTACCCAAGGAACTGGATTTATCGCAAACGCACTGTACACGCTGTGGACAAGGCCCACTTCAATCTGCTCTTTATGCCGGCATCGAATGTCCTCAATGCCGCCAAGGGAAAATAGAACATTTTTTTAATGGTCATTAGCTAAGCACTGTCAGCTTTTCACATTCATTTTTTCGACTTAGCCTGCTCACCAAATTTATTCAGACACAAGTCAAAACTGCGCACGCGCCTGTTCTGATAAAAATCCACCTATGGTCGCATGCACCATCGCATCTACGATTTGTTCATGGCTGAATTTTTTATCCCTGAGCAGGAATTCCATGGTCGGATCACAGGCGCGTGAATACAGGGTGTAGACCAGCACATCATCCGGCACCAATGGCGTCAGTGCGCCCTGTTCGCGCGCACGCGCCACCATGGCATGAAAGCGCTTATGCACTTTCAGCGCCACCATCACGTATTCCAGGTTCAACATCAGACTGCGCTGCAAAGTCAGGCTGGTCGAAGGTAAATGCGGCACGCCGCCCTGCAGCCGCAGTCTGAGTGACCAGGCCAGGATATGCCGTATCTGCGCCAGCGCTGGCAAGTCGGCGGACAGACCATCGAGCTCGGCCACGATGGCATTCAACAATCGGGTCAGCGCTGCGGCAGCCAGTTTTTCTTTTGAAGAAAAATGCTTATACAGGCTGCCTTTGGCAATTCCCACCGCATCGGCCACATCATCCATGGTCATCAGGTCATAGCCTTTTTCCGATAACAGCCGGTTCACGGCATCGATGATGGCCTCTTCACGCGCATCAAACTGTTGTTTTTTAAAGGGAATTTTTATCTGCATGATATTTTTCTGCACAAAATAAAACTTTGTAGTATATTTTGTGACTGATGAGTCACGTTTTGAAATTAATAGTCATATTTTACTCCAGCATAGCAAGATGCACAGGAAATCCGGGGTAAAACACAAAAAATGATGGCGTCAGGCGCGAATAACAACGTTCCTGCAAGAAATAACAGCAATGCAAACTAAGCGTCACATCAAGGTGTGATAATGAAACTTCAACAACGATCTCTGCCCCTATGAAAATCGCTGTCATCGGTTCCGGCATCTCCGGCTTGTCTTGCGCCTACGAATTGTCCAAGGCAAAACTTGCAGTCAAACCTGAGGTGAGCCTGTTTGAGGCAAACGATTATTTTGGCGGACATACGCATACTGTCGATGTCAATCTGGAAGGCAAAACCTTCGGCGTCGATACCGGCTTCCTGGTGTTTAATCACAAAACCTATCCGAATCTGGTGCGGCTGTTTCAGGATTTGCAGATAGAGACTGTGGCAACCGATATGTCGTTCTCGGTCAAAATGCCGCAAGGCAGACGCTTGCTGGAGTGGGCCGGAGCCAATCTGGATACCGTGTTTGCACAACGCAGAAATCTGTTCAATCCCGGCTTTCTGCGCATGTTGCGCGATATTCTGCGCTTCAATCAACAGACGACTGCACTCGCCCAGTCGGCCAGCCAGCAAGAATTCCACACACCGTTGGGACAATTCCTCGATCAGCATCGCTATAGCGACGAATTCCGAAACTGGTATCTGCTGCCTATGGCGGCCTGCATCTGGTCCTGCCCCACCGAAACCATGATGGCGTTTCCCTTGTCCTCCTTTGTCAATTTCTGCCATAACCACGGTTTGCTGCAAGTGAATGACAGGCCGCAATGGCAAACCGTCAAAGGCGGTGCGCGCCAGTATGTAGAAAAAATGCTGCCTGTGATCAGCAACAGCTATCTGAAAACGCCGGTCCATGCGGTGTATCAAAATGCGCAGCGCAGCTGGATCGTTGAATCAACACGCGGTATGGAAAGCTTTGATCAGGTCGTCTTCGCCTGCCACAGCGACCAGACCCTGGCCTTGCTGAAAGATGCCAGCAGCGCAGAGCGCAGCGTGTTGTCGGCGGTTGGCTATCAGCCAAATCACGCGGTACTGCACACCGATGCGAGCTTCCTGCCGACGCGCCGCAAAGCCTGGTCGGCCTGGAATTATGAAAGCGAAAATGGGGCTGAACCACGTGTCTGTGTGCACTATCTGATCAATCAATTGCAACCGTTGCCTTGTGAGACGCCGATTATCGTGACGCTCAATCCTATCCGTGAACCGGCAGCAGATAAGGTACTGGCACGCTACGACTATGCGCATCCGGTATTTGACAGCAAAGCCGTTGCTGCACAACAGGCACTGACGCAATTACAAGGCCAGCGGCAAGCCTGGTTTGCCGGTGCCTGGACAGGTTATGGCTTCCACGAAGATGGCCTGAAATCGGGACTATATGTGGCGAAAAACATCCTGGCGCGTGTCGCTTCTTCTGAAACTGGCGACACCTGGTCGGCCGCAGCCTGAATCTGAATATGGAAGCCAGAGCGACTATGGATAACTCGCACACCACAGCCAATCGCGGCGCGAGTCAGATAGAACTGTGCCGCGGCGTGGTAATCCATCAGCGCTTGCGTCCTGCCGTGCATGCCTTCCGTTACGGCGTGTTTTTTCTGCGCATACCACTGCAAAATCTGGAACAACAAAGCGCAGATACCGGCTGTCGCCTGTTCTCACTCAACAGCTGGAATTGCCTGTCGTTTTACAGCCGCGATCACGGCGATGGTCAGGGTGCCTTGCTGACCTGGGCGCAGCAATTACTGCATGCGCATGGCATACATGATGCCGATGGTGAGATCGTGCTGCAATGCTTTCCGCGTGTTTTCGGTTATGTGTTTAACCCAGTCTCATTCTGGTTTTGTCACCGTCAGGACGGTGCATTGCGCGCGATTCTGTGCGAGGTGAATAATACCTTCGGTGAAAAGCATGTGTATTTACTGGCGCAGGATGCCGCGCTGACAAATGGTCAGGAAAGTCAGGCTGAAAAAGTATTCCATGTGTCGCCATTCTGCGAAGTGCAGGGACGCTATCGTTTCCGTTTCCTGCACCGTCAAGCAACACAGCAAATGCAGGCTGCAGATTCAACGCAAACCGCAGCGCGCTATCTGGCGAAAATCGATTACGACGATGCCGCCGGTCCTTTATTACTCACCAGCGTATCCGGGCAGGCCGGGCCACTCAGTGACCGCCACATCGCCTTTGTCATGCTGCGCTATCCCCTGATGACTTTAGCTGTCATGTGGCGTATCCACTGGCAGGCTTTGCGTCTGTGGATCAAGCGCGTTCCTTTTTTTACTAAACCCAGTCCACCCCAACAAGAGGTCAGCCGATGAGCAGTCTACACCCCACCCTGTCCAGCGCAAACCAGGCCATCGCCCATTTGGATACCAGCCACTTTCCGGCTGAAATGCGTATCGTACTGAACCTGTTGAGCAAGCTGGAGCACGGTAGCCTGACCCTGCATTTTCCCGACGGGCAAAGTGCCTGTTTTGGACGTGCCGATGATGGCAACCGTCATGTGCAGCTGCATATGCATGACTGGCAAATGATACGTTCTGTACTGAAGTCTGGCGATATCGGTTTTGCCGAAAGCTTTATCGCCGGGCACTGGAACAGCCCAAACCTGGTCGGCCTGATCGAGCTGATCACACGCAACCGGACGCAGCTGGAATCGGTGATTTACGGCACCTGGTGGGGCAGCCTGCTGTATCGCATCAAGCATCTGTTCAACCGTAATTCACGCACCGGCAGCAAGAAAAATATTCATGCGCATTACGATATAGGAAATGATTTTTACCGGCTGTGGCTGGATCCTTCCATGACCTATTCCAGTGCCTTGTTCGATGGCGATCAGGTCGGCAATCTGCATGATGCACAACTCATGAAATACCGGCGCATCCTGAATCAGCTGCAATTGCCAGCTTCCGCCAAGGTATTGGAAATTGGCTGTGGCTGGGGTGGTTTTGCTGAAATGGCGACGCGTGAAGCAGGTGCCCACGTGACCGGGCTGACACTCTCTACCGAGCAATTGCATTTTGCGCGCGAGCGGCTGCAGCGTGCCGGACTGCATGCGCAAAGCGATCTGCAAATACTTGATTACCGCGATGCACGCGGCGAGTTTGATGCAATCGCCTCGATAGAAATGTTTGAAGCGGTCGGCGAACAATACTGGCCTTCGTATTTCGCCTGCCTGCAGCGTAACCTGAAGCGTGGCGGCCGCGCCTGCATACAAAGCATTACGATTGCCGACGATTTGTTTACACGCTATCGCAACGGCACTGACTTCATCCAGCAATATATTTTCCCGGGCGGCATGCTGCCTTCCATCGCACGCTTCCACGCACTGGCGAAGGAATACGGTCTGGAGGTGGAAGACACCTTTACCTTCGGGCTGGATTACGCCAGAACCTTACAGGAATGGCGGCTGGCCTTCCTCGAAAAATTGCCGGAAATCCGGGCTCAGGGTTTTGATCAGGCCTTCCTGCGAACCTGGGAATTTTATCTGGTCTATTGCGAAGCCGGCTTCCGCGCCGGGAATATCGATGTCGCTCAATTCACACTGCGCAAACGATGAAACCGCAACCCATACACACTCATCGGCCAGCCTTGCTGCGACGCTGGCTGCCAACTGGCTTGCTGCTGCTTAGCTGCTTCAGTCCGCTGCATGCCAGCAGTCAGACTCAGGGGCAAACTCCGGCTACAGCGCAGACCCAGAGCGAAAGCGTACCATCCCATATCCAGCAAGAGTTAGGCAAGGCGCGGCTGTCCGGTAGCGGCAGCTACCGCTGGTTTGGACTGGCGATCTATCAGGCCAGTCTGTGGACAGGCCCGGAAGGCTGGCGTCCCGATTTGAAACGCTATGCGCTGGATTTGCGCTATGCGCGTAGTCTGGTCGGTAAAAAGATTGCGCAAGCCAGTCTGGATGAAATGGAAAAACTGCAGGTCGGCACACCGGAAAAACGGCAACAATGGCTGAGCACTATGCAGCAAATCTTCCCGGATGTGAAAGAAGGCACGCGTATCACCGGCATCTATGATGGTCCAAATGGCGCACGTTTTTATCTGGATGGAAAACTGCTCGCTGAAGTCAAAGACAGCGAATTTGCACAGGCTTTCTTTGCGATCTGGCTGCATACAAATACCTCCGCACCGGCCTTACGCAAGCAATTACTGGCCGGTAATGGCAACAACGCTGGCACTACACCCTGATTCTGAACACGCTCACTGACTGGCTGAAGGAAACGCACATGAAAACACGTCCGCAACGCACATGGGCGCTGCCCGGCCTGAAGCTGGCTGGCGCACTGACGCTGGCCGTTTTGCTGAGCTCCTGCGCCAGCACTTATGATCCCGCGCTGTATGCGAAGGAACAGCCAGTGCTGGACTTACAGCGCTACTTCAATGGCAAGCTGGATGCCTGGGGCATGTTTCAAAACCGCTCAGGCGAAATCGTGAAACGCTTTACCGTCGTCATGCAATGCGACTGGCAAGGTGATACCGGCACCCTGCATGAAGATTTCAGCTATTCCGATGGCAGCAAACAAACCCGCATCTGGACGCTGAAAAAAACCGGACCTGGCCGCTTCACTGGCACTGCGCCTGACGTCGTGGGTGAAGCACAAGGCATCGTTTCCGGTAATACTCTGCACTGGAATTATGTGCTGGCCTTACCGGTGGATGGACGCATCATCAACGTCGATTTTGATGATCTGATGGTGCAGATGGACGACAAGGTGATGCTGAACCGCGCACAAATGAGTAAGTTCGGTGTGCATCTGGGCAGCGTGACCCTGTCTTTCACTAAACGCGACGGACCACGGCCATGAACCCGCGCATCCACGACTGGCAGGGAAAGCGCATCTGGATTATCGGTGCCTCAACCGGTATCGGTGCTGAAACCGCACGCCTGTTGCTACAGCGTGGCGCGCGGGTCGCCGTATCAGCGCGCAACGAAGCTGCACTGCAATTGCTGGCGGCACCGTTTTCCGCTGCCTGTGTGGCACCGCTGGACATCACCGATGCAGCCAGTGTCAGCGCGGTACATGCGCGTCTGATGCAGCAATGGCAGGGCATCGATCTGGTGCTGGTTGTGGCTGGTGCCTACAATGAAATGCGGGCAGACAGCTTTGATCTGGGTGCGGCTAACCGCATTCTCGATATCAATATTCGCGGGGTTTATCATTGCCTCGATGTGGTGTTGCCTGAGCTGCTCAGACAGCAATCAGGCGGCATAGGCATAGTTGGTTCAGTCGCTGGTCTGTCGGGTCTGCCTAAGGCGCTGGCCTATGGTCCGAGCAAGGCGGCGGTGATCAATTTATGTGAGTCCCTGTTTCTGGATTTGCGTCCTAAAAATATCGCGGTGTATATGATTAATCCCGGCTTTGTCGATACCCCGCTGACCGCCAACAACGACTTTGCGATGCCCGCGCTGATGACGGCGCCTCAGGCGGCCAGTGCGATTGTACAGGGCATGGAACGCGGTGATTTTCATATCCATTTTCCTCACCGTTTCACCAACTGGTTGCGGCTGGCACGCATACTGCCGTACCGTAGTTATTTTTATCTGGTGCATAAAGTCACAGGACTTTAAGCTATGCGCAGGGTTCTCAGCCGACAGATCTCAGCGCTGAAGCAATTTGCCTTACACATGTCCATTTTTCCCGGAGTAGCACATGTCTTATCAGACCAGTCTGCATAACCTGGTACAGTTTTTTGAACACATCAGCCCGGCGACGGTGAGTCAGCTCACTGTGATTTACAGTGCGGATGCAAGTTTTAAAGACCCGTTCAATGAAGTGCGTGGCCTGCCGGCCATCACGCGCATTTTTGAGCACATGTTTGTGCAAGTCGATCAGCCGCGCTTTAAAGTCACTAGCACCGTATTACAGGACAATACGGCCTTCTTGTGCTGGGAATTTTATTTCCGTATGAAGCGATTTGACCGCGCAGAGCAATGCATACGCGGTGCGACTCACGTACGCTTCAATGCGCAGGGTCAGGTTGAAATGCACCGCGATTATTGGGATGCGGCTGAAGAATTGTATGAAAAATTACCGGTTCTTGGTGGCCTGATGCGCCTGCTGAAAAAAGCGGCGAATCAATAAATTTGTCGATGACGCCTGGTGCAGCACTGGCTGGCGTGAAAATCTTGCATGTATCCACGATTGCAATTCTGGGTCAGCCTCGTTATGCTGCTTTGCCAATACGACACTGCGCAAGGCACACCTGAGGCTGCAATACGCTGCTGATGGTCTGTCTGCCCAAGCGCAGCCATTCCAACCAGGAGACATGCAATGGCAATCAGCAGTACCTCTCAGGCCGCACGGCCACTGAACCGACAGGATATGAAAACACTGGCATTAGCTGCACTGGGCGGCGCGCTGGAGTTTTACGACTTCATTATTTTCGTCTTTTTTACTGTCGTCATCGGCAAGCTGTTTTTCCCGCCTGATATGCCGGAATGGTTACGTCAGTTCCAGACTTTCGGTATTTTTGCAGCCGGCTATCTGGCACGTCCGCTGGGTGGCATCATCATGGCCCACTTCGGTGATTTGTTGGGGCGTAAAAAGATGTTCACCCTGAGTATCATCCTGATGGCCTTACCCACTTTTGCCATGGGTCTGCTGCCGACCTATGCAACGATAGGCATCGCAGCGCCGCTGGCTTTGCTGGCTTTGCGCATTCTGCAGGGTGCTGCGATCGGTGGTGAAGTACCGGGTGCCTGGGTGTTTGTGGCAGAGCATGTGCCGCGTCAGCATACCGGCTATGCTTGCGGCACGCTGACTGCCGGACTGACGGCCGGTATCTTGCTGGGCTCTATCGTAGCGACACTGATTAACACCAGCTACAGCCCGGCTGAGATCGAAGCCTGGGCCTGGCGTATTCCTTTCATCGTCGGCGGTGTGTTTGGCTTTATCGCGATGTATCTGCGCCGCTGGCTGCATGAAACGCCGGTGTTCAAAGAACTGCAAGAGAAAAAAGCGCTGGCAGCAGAGTTCCCGCTCAAAACCGTACTCAGGGATCATAAAAGCGCCGTCGTCTTATCGATGTTGCTGACCTGGCTGTTATCGGCCGCGATAGTGGTGGTGATACTGATGACACCAGCCTATCTGCAAAAGCAGCTGGGACTGGCACCGGCCGTGACCTTGCAGGCGAACTCGCTGGCCACAATTGCACTCACACTGGGTTGCATACTGGCGGGACGGCTGATCGATAAAATCGGAGGCGGCTGGACCTTTATTCTGGGCAGCAGCCTGCTTGGCACGGTGATTTACTATTTCTACTCTACGGTATTGCAAGACCCGTCCACGTTGTACGGCGCCTATGCACTGGCTGGTTTTTCAGTTGGTCTGGTCGGTGCGGTACCCTATGTGATGGTGAATGCTTTTCCGGCCACCGTGCGTTTTACCGGTCTGTCGTTTTCGTATAACGTGGCCTATGCGATCTTCGGTGGTCTGACGCCGATGATGGTCTCGCTGTGGCTGAAAACCGAGAGATTTGCTCCGGCTTATTATGTATGTAGCCTGAGCGTACTGGGTTTCCTGATCGGTGTATATCTGCTGATACGCGATAAAAAAGCAGCAGCCAATGCCTGAGTAAAGGCATGCGGTCAGGACAGCAAAAGTCCGGCATGAAAAAAAAGGAGCGCTGTTGCGCTCCCTTTTTTGTTACGTGTTTAGCGGATGATAAATACGCGACTCAGATCACAGCAGCTAAACGTGTACCCTGGTTAATCGCGCGTTTGGCGTCCAGTTCTGCCGCCACGTCCGCACCGCCAATCAGATGCACCTTCTTGTCCAGCGCTTCCAGACCGGCCTGCAAATCACGCTTAGGTTCCTGACCAGCACACAGCACCACGTTATCGACCGGGATCAGCTTTTGTTCACCATTGACCGTCACATGCAAACCAGCATCGTCGATGCAGTCATAGGACACACCGGCGATCATATGCACCTGACGGTTTTTCAAACCGGTGCGATGTATCCAGCCTGTGGTTTTACCCAGACCGTCACCGACTTTAGATGTTTTACGCTGCAACAGGAACAGCTGACGCGCAGGTGCTTCCAGATGTGGCGTGGTCAGACCACCTACCTGCTGATAGCTGGTGTCCACACCCCATTCAGCAAAGAACTTGGCCGGATCAAGACTAGGGCTGGTACCGCTGTGGCTCAGGTATTCCGCCACATCAAAGCCGATACCGCCAGCACCGATAATCGCGACCGATTTACCAACGGCTTTTTTATCGCGCAATACATCCAGATAGCTGAGTACCTTAGGATGATCGATACCCGGAATAGGAGGTACACGCGGGGTGATGCCAGTTGCCAGCACCACTTCATCAAAGTCACGCAAATCATCTGCACTGACTTTAGTGTTGAGTTTGAGTTGTACGCCGGTCAGTTCTATTTGCTTACCGAAATAGCGCAGGGTTTCGTAAAATTCTTCCTTGCCCGGTACTTGTTTAGCGATATTGAATTGTCCGCCGATTTCGGATGCAGCATCAAACAGAGTGACGCTGTGTCCGCGCTTGGCGGCTGTAGTTGCAAACGACAGTCCGGCCGGTCCTGCACCGACTACCGCGATGCGTTTAACCTGTGTCACAGGCGCATCAATGATTTCGGTTTCATGGCAGGCACGTGGATTGACCAGGCAGGATGTCAGTTTACCGCCGAAGGTATGATCGAGGCAGGCCTGATTACAGCCGATACAGGTATTGATTTCATCGGCACGGCCTTGCTCGGCCTTACGCAGGAACAGTGGATCAGCCAGCAGCGGACGCGCCATCGACACCATGTCGCAATAATCGTCTGCCAGCAATTGCTCAGCCACTTCCGGCGTATTGATACGGTTAGTCGCGACCAGCGGAATCGAGACATGGCCTTTGAGTTTTTTGGTGACCCAGGCAAACGCTGCGCGCGGTACTTTGGTCGCAATCGTCGGGATACGCGCTTCATGCCAGCCTATACCGGTATTGATGATGGTGGCACCGGCCGCTTCTATCGCTTGCGCCAGTTGTATCACCTCTTCCAGCGTCGAGCCGCCTTCCACCAGATCCAGCATGGACAGGCGGTAAATGATGATGAATTCCGGGCCGACTTTTTCACGGATACGGCGCACGATTTCTACCGGGAAGCGGATACGGTTTTCATATGCGCCACCCCATTCATCATCGCGCTGATTGGTACGCGCAGCGATGAATTCATTGATCAGGTAACCCTCGGAACCCATGACTTCGACGCCATCATAGCCAGCGAACTGCGCCAGACCGGCGCAACGGACGAAGTCACTGATGGTTTCTTCAACTTCGGCAGTACTCAGTGCATGCGGTGTGAAAGGATTGATCGGCGCTTTCAGGGCGCTTGGTGCCACCAGTGAAGGCTGATAAGAATAGCGGCCAAAGTGCAGGATCTGCATAGCGATGCGGCCACCGGCCTGATGCACCGCTTCAGTCACGATTTTATGATGACTGGCTTCTTCTTCCGTGGTCAGCATGGCGCCGCCATGCATAGGACGCGCACGCTCATTCGGTGCGATACCGCCAGTGACGATCAGCGACACACCACCACGTGCACGCTCGGCATAAAAGGCGGCCATGCGTTCGAAGCCATTGTCCACTTCTTCCAGCCCCACGTGCATGGAGCCCATCAGTAAGCGATTCGGTAAAGTCGTAAAGCCAAGGTCCAGCGGTTTGGTCAGGTGGGGATAGAATGCCATGGGTTTTCCTCAATGAGTCTGGGCCACAGCCACAGTCTTATGGCAGCAGGAGGATGCAGGCGGCATGCGCAGCCGCTCTGCAATCATTCCAGGTACCGTATCGCTATGGCGACAGCGCGAAGGGTTAATACGGTCAGAACGAATACCGCAGCGGATGTTGCGCTGATGAGCGACACCTGCCGAGCTGGTATGAACGATAGAGCGAAGTATTCTGACTGTGGATGGCAGAATAGCGAACAAATTTTGTTTATGCAACCAGTTGCATATAAAATGTAGCCACACCACCTCGAAGACTTACTCTAAGGTCCATCCATGTCTTTACAACACGCCCTGCTGACCTCGATCATAGAAAAGCCTTGCTCAGGCTATGAGCTGGCGCGTCGCTTTGATAAGTCGATAGGCTATTTCTGGCATGCCACGCATCAGCAGATTTACCGTGAGCTGGCACGGATGGAGCAGCAGGGCTGGGTTTCGTCCAGTGAAGTCGAAGGTGGTCGCGCCGGTAAAAAGCAATTTGATGTGCTGCCAGCCGGGCGTGCTGAATTACAACGCTGGGCTGCCGAGAGCAGCGCGCCACTGCGCCTGCGGGATGAACTGATGCTGAAACTCAGGGCAGATGCGGCGGTTGGGCCACTGGGCATGCTGGAAGAACTGGAAAAACGACTGCAATTACATGAGCAGGAATTAGCCACTTACCGCGCTATTGAACAGCGCGATTTCAGCGCACTCGAAGCCGGGCGCGAAGCGCAGATTCATTATCTGATCCTGAAAGCCGGTATCGCCTATGAAGAAGGCCGCATTGCCTGGACCAAAGAGGCCTTACAGACTTTGCAGCAGCTAGCTCAAGCTACTAATAAAACTTAGCCATCAGCTTCGGCAGCTCGCCACTCTCAGTACCGCGCCGTATTACTTCATTGAGCCGGGCTAATTCTTCCTGATACTGGCCCTGAGCGACCGCAAAATGCACGGTATCGTAGAACACAGGCTTTTGCGACACATGAAAACGCTTGCCCTTCAATTCCGGATCATTGAAACCAGGGATCAGTTTATTGTTCAGATAATCCTCGACCTGCGCCGCAGTATTCAGCTGGCGGACTGGCCACAGCATCAGATCACTGCGTTTATTCATGAGCTTTTTGAAGCGCGCACCAGACGAAGCCGAATCCTCCTGCACCGTAAAAACTACATTCCTGGCTTTTTCAAAATCCATCCCATGACTGAAACCCCGGCCTATGCTCACCACTTTGCCTCGTAAGTCTTCCAGCGTACGGAAATTCTGACGTGGTTCACCATAGGTAACGGCCCAGATTTTTTCACTCACGACAGGCTGGGAAAACTGAAAATACTTAAGCCGTTCCGGTGATTTGGATAGTCCGAATACGATGCCATCGCCATTGCGACCCAACATCTGGGCGCGGTTCCAGGGCAACATACGCCAGTCAAAACGCAAGCCCGATTCGCGTTCGAAATAAATGAGGATTCTTTCCAGGTCTTTATCGATGGGTAACTGCGTTCCATGGATATCCAGATTTTCCTGCAAAAACAGCGCTACCGGCTTCGTCTGTGCGCGGGCACTTCCGCTGATAACAGTCAGCAGCACAAACAGCATTACAAACGCTGGCAACAGAATACGACTAAATAAAGGCGGTATCAGTCTGATTTTCATTGTTCGTCTAAGGTGTAAATTAAGCCCGCTTATATCGCTCTATCCGGGTAACGCCATATTGTGCGTGAACATACCTTATTTGCGCAGATTCACCAAATCTCAGGTCAGACCTGGGGCCAAACGTGCAGGATGTACCACAGCCGGCGCGCAGAATATGAGATCAGACAGTGAAGTCCGATACAATAGCCATTTTATTAATCTGCTTACACGCTATGCAGGACTTTGCCACGGTATTCCAACAAGCACGTCTGGGTGATCCTGACGCGACCGGGCGCCTGATGCAAATGATTTATCCGGATTTGCGTCAGCTCGCGAAATCACGTCTGCGCCGTAGCGGTCATCTGACCTTGCTCAACACCACGGAACTGATCGCTGAGTTATGGCTGCGTTTACAGAATCTGCAGCAATTACCAGGCGCTCAGCGTCATTTTTTTCTGGCCTATGCCGCCAAAGCGATGCGTACAATAGTCATCGATTATGTACGCAAACGTCAGGCGCAGCGGCATGGCGGTGACGTGGATCATATTTCGCTCGATGAAGAGCTGATCATCAGCCATCCCGATACCTCTGAACTATTGCGTGTCCATGAAGCCTTGTCTGAACTGGAACAACTGGAACCACGGCTGGCCCAGCTGGTCGAATTGCGCTATTTCGCCGGTCTCACTGAGGAAGAAGCAGCTGAATTCCTTGGCATCGCCAGACGTACTGTGCAACGTGACTGGCTGAAAGCACGTGCCTGGCTGTATGAAGCTTTGCGCCGCTAAGCCATCTGCCCAAACTGTTAGCCTATCTTCGTCGCCCATGCTCTTTTTTTTCACGCGATGGCGCTTTTTTGCAGGTCAGTGCGTTATGAGCCATATGCAAATCCAGACACAACGGAAACTAAGCGGAGTTCAGCCTTGAGCACCCAGACGCAAGACTGGCACATCCTCTCTGCCCTGCTCGATGAACTGCTGGAACTCTCCGCAGATCAGCAGCGCGAATTCCTGCAACATCTGCCGCCGCCACAGCAACACTTGCGCGCGCGTCTGTACAGCCTGGCACAGGCACACTGGCAAGCGGAACAAGACGATTTCATGTCGACGATTCCGAAAATCACGCTGACGGATGACGGCAGCCTGAGCCTGCGCCGCAATTACCAGCCTGACAGCCAGATCGGCCCCTGGCGCCTGCTGCGCAAACTCGGTGAAGGCGGCATGGCCAGCGTCTGGCTGGCAGTCAAAGAAGGCGAGTTCCGGCGCGAAGTCGCCTTAAAATTACCGCATGCCGATACGCTGTCAGAACGGGTAGTGGAGCGCTTTGCGCGCGAACGCGACATCCTGGCGCAACTGGTACATCCGCATATTGCACGTCTGTACGATGCCGGTATGGATAACGCTCAGCAAAGCTGGCTCGCACTCGAATATGTAGCAGGCATGCATATCCAGGATTGGTGTCACAGCCAGGGGCTGGATACAGCTGCAAGGGTCAGACTGATGGTGCAGGCCTGTTCTGCTGTGCAGTACGCTCACTCGCGTCTGGTGGTACACCGCGATCTGAAACCCTCCAATATTCTGGTCACCAGCGAAGGGTATGTACGTCTGCTGGATTTTGGGATTGCCCATATTTTGCAGGCAGATCACAGTGACGAACCACAGGCACTGACAGGTATCAAAGCAATTCAGGGCAAGCCCGTGACCTGGCGCTATGCGTCGCCGGAGCAGCTGCGCGGCGAAGAAGTCGGTATTACCACCGATGTGTACTCACTCGGTGTGGTGCTCTACGAACTGCTGACTGGACATAGTCCATATCAGCCGGAAGACCGTTCACGACGCGCGCTCGAGTATGCCATTTTGCAGCAGCCGGCTGCGTCTGCGTCCAGCCGTGCGAATGACCGTAAACTGCGTCAGCAATTGCAGGGGGATCTGGACGCCATCCTGCATAAAGCGCTGCAAAAATCGCCTGAGCTGCGCTATCCGACTGCGCATGCGCTGGCCAGCGATTTGCGCCGCTATCTGAACCGGGAACCCGTCAGTGCGCGGCCAGACAATTTCTGGTATCGCAGTAGCTGTTTTGTACAGCGTTATCGCGCGCTGACTGCCTTGAGTGTGCTGTTACTCAGCGTGGTACTCAGCACCGGTGCAATCGCGCTGTTTCAGGCGAATAAGGCACGGCAGGAGGCGGATCGTGCGCAAGCCATGTATCAATTCGTGCTGCGTATTTTTAATCCTGAACAAAAACCGGACCCTGACCTGGCCAGACGCGATCTGAGTCTGAAAGATCTGGTCGCAACCGGCATACAAAACGCCGTCAGGGATTTTTCTGCACTGCCTACCGAAAGTAGCAAGCTGACTCATGATCTGGGCCAACTCGCTATTCAGCTTGGTCTGAGCGACGCAGCCAGCACCCTATATGAGCATAATCTGGCACTGGCAAAACAGGTGTATGGAGAGCAAAGCAGTGAGTATGCGAATGCACTGATCGACAGCGTGGACTGGCTGGCCAGTGTCGGTCAGCATCAGCGCGCGTGTCAGCAAACTACGCAGGCACTGGCTATATTCCGGCATGCAGCAGCCAGCGGCGAGCAACTGGCGCAAGCCCACAGAAAGGCCGGGCAATGTGCGAGCAAATTATATGCAGCGAATGACCCACGGATTTTCCAGCATCTGGAACAGGCCATCACACTGGCACGCAACAGTGCAAACCGGAATGAGCTGGGCTATGCACTGGTCAGTATGGCGATGGCCTATTTGAATTCTGACCAGACCGACAAGGCACTGGCCGCGTATCAGGAAGCCTTACAAGTGCGGCTGCTGGAATTCGGCGAAAATAACTGGCAAACTGCGGAAGCGCGTCAGGGCGTGGCGATCTGTCTGGATAAACTCGGACGCCCGGCCGAATCCAGCCAGGTCGCGATCCAGGCCATGCACAATATGGAACAGGTCTGGGGCAAACATCATTACCGCGTATCGGAAGCCAGACTGTATATCGCGAATGTACTGGCCGATTCAACGCGCAGATCCGAGGCGCTGCAACAGGCGCGCACCGCTTATGACATTGTATTGCTACCAGAATGGCGCACCCAAAAACCCGACTATCTGGAGAGCGCACAGGTCGGTTATTTACGGCTTTTGCTCAGAACAGGTAATCTGGCACAGATGCTGCAAGTCTGCCGCAACATCGATATGCAGGCAACCATCAGTTATCCGCGACTGCGTTTAATGGCAGCCGATCACTGTGGCATAGCCTGGGCCATGCAGGGCGAGACTGAACTCGCACAACAACATGTGCGCCACAGCCAGCAATTACGTGAACAATACTGGCCAGATCAAAAAAAACGCGCACTTGGCGGTCTGCTGGTACAGGGTGAGCTTGCACTGCGCAAGCGGGATTTTGCACTGGCCGCTCAACTCTATCGCCAGAGCATCAGCTATGCAAACAACCGTGCTGATTATTCGCGCAGTCTGGCCTGGCGCGAACTGGCACGCCTGCCCGTCAGCAAAACAGATGAAGACTTACGACGCATCCAGGCTGACTATCAGGATTTGCAAACACCGCAGCAAGCTGACTACTGGCGTGGTCAAAGCGTGAATTTGCAAGAAGCGCTGGGATGGATTTATTTGCAGCGTGCGCAATATCCACAAGCCATCGCTGCTTTCAGGCTCGCATTACAAATGCGTGCAGGTATGGATGATCCTGCCGACAGTGTCTGGCAACAGCAAACCCGCACAGCATTACAGCAAGCCTTGGAAAAAAATCAGAGCCTGTGACGCTTTTTTTCTCGCTACACCGTCTTAGCGAATGAAGACCCATTATTTCTGATTCATTCACAACGAGGACAGTATGAAAAAAAGTATTCCATCCAGCCTGCTTATTCTGAGTCTGATCGCTGCACTGAGCGCTTGTGGCGGCGGCAGTGACAATGCAGGAAATGCCAGCAGCAACAGCAGCGGTTCCAGCGGCAGCAGCTCAGGTGGCAGCTCTGGCGGCAGTTCGGGTGCAGGCAGCTCTGCGGGTTTGACCGAGGCATTGAAAGTGTTTGCTGAGAGCTGGACTGCATCACAAATGGTCGCAGGCCTGCATGATTTTGCCGTCATTGCCGGCAACACCGGTAATTGCCCTAAGGGTGGCAGCGTCAGCTATGCCGGTGGCACCACCAGCATGAACAATTGCATACGCCGCTTCCCGGCCGATAACGCGTATCAGGGTGCCTTCAGCGGTGTGCCTAATCAGATCGGCAGCATTAAAATGCTTAACTTCCAAAGCAGCGGCGCGATCAAGGTGAATGTCGGTGACAATCTGGCGGTGACCCAATACCAGATCAGCAGCGCCAGCTTCACCGCCACCGATGACACCAGCGACAGCAGTAAAGATGTGACCCAGATCGGCAGCGGTGTTGCCAGCTTCAGCCTGGGCACTGGCAATTACAGTATGACCGCAGTAGCAGGCAATGCCAGCAATACTGGCAGCAGTCTGAGCATCGCCAATGGGTTTTTCTATACCCGTAATAATGGCGCGGCAAATCGTGTGGTCAATCTGGGCAATATCGTATTTGGTTCTGAATCCAATGGCATGACGACCCGTCCTACCGCCGGTAAATACAATGTCGCCGTCGGTGGCAGCAGCACAGCCTGTGTGAATGTGAGCGTACAACTGATCAGCCTGAGCCAGCTGACCATTACTTGTGAAGCGACGAAAGAAAGCCGTACGCTGAACTGGACTGACAGCGATCTGAAAGCGGCACTGAGCGCAGCACAGAACTGAAGCAGATACAAAAAACGCTGGATAGCGCATGCTGAGCTAAACCAGCGTTTTTTCCATGTCTAATCAGCCGTTCGCTGATCTGCTGAGCTGCTTATTTGATTATTTCACAGACTGCTTCTTAGTCTTGAGCGGTACTCTGGTTTTAATCTGGGTGCTGGCAGCGGAACGGCTCTGCGTTTTTTTCGGGGCGGCGGCGCCGCTCTTTTTGCTTGCTGATGCAGGTTTTGCTGAACTGGCTTTACTGACTTTTGCACGCGCCGCCGTTTTGCCCGCAGCTGGCCTGGCAGTGTTCGCACTCTTCGTGCTGGCGGGCTTAACGGCTGGTTTGACTGAGGGCGATTTTTTTTCAGCTTCCGGCTGCGCTTCTGCTGCATTGCTTTCGCTGCTAACGGATTCAGCTTGCATCGCCTTACTGACAGCCTGCTTAAACTGATCCTGCAGCAAATTCCACCAGACCGCAGGATTAGAAAATGCGTTGGCGGACTCTTCAGCTGTAGATGTTTCCCGGCTGGCTGCGGTGTCTGCTGCGTGCGTTCCATCCGCTGCATTAGCGGCATCGGCTGCTTTTGCGGCTGCGGCAGGCGATGCCTCATTGCTGCTGTCACTGGCTGCTTCAGCATTCTTGTCACTGGCCGCTGACATCGGCCAGCCTGCGTTCGAAAATGTAGCTCCGGCACTGGCCGCAGCGGCGGTTTCTGCGGCAGCCTGCTGCGCCTCTCGCGTTTGCTGTACAAAACTATCACCCAGAGACTGTAAGGCAGCAAGCGTGGCGCGCTGCACTTCCAGCGTCTGTATGGTACCGCGCAGCATATTCATGTTCACATTCAGCCAGGATTCCACTGTCTTCAAATCCTGAATTTTCTTATCCAGTTCATCGAGCGACATCGGTGGCGTGACCATGCCAGGTACCTGCATACTGCCCCACAGCTTTTTAATAAAACCCAGCGGGTCAGCCATCTGAGACAGGCCAGGCGCTTCTGCGCCGGTAAAAGGATTTTGCATGGATTACTCCGGTTAGTATCATGGATAGCCGCATACAGCGGAGTACAGCACTGCAGCAGACATAAGAGCAGATTTCATCTTGCACCAGCAATGACAGTCCGTCAACTATGAAAGCTCAAGTCGGGAGCATGTCATGCACCCTGACGCGCCATCATGAAGTCTCAGGAAAATTCTGATCGCGATCAGAACTAACTCGGTTTACACTGCGCGTATGTCTTTCACACCCAGCCAGATGATGAGCGCGACGCCGCCCGGATGCATGTACTACCTGTGGTTTGCCGGCCTGGCGCTGGCGGGCCATCTGCTGCTGTGGCAATGGGGTGCACCAGCCATACGGCCTGCGCCAGCGGTCAGCCCTAAGCTGGCACCAGTGACGGTGCAACTGACTGTCAAGCCAACAGTTACAGCAAGGGCTGCGCCGACTCCACCACCACGTGCACCTGCAGGTGAAAGTAAACAGCCCCAGATCACAGCGCGCAGTCAGGCCATGCCTGCACCACCTGCGGCCATTATCAGCTTGAGCGAGAATATCGGCGCTGCAAGTACGGTATCGGAAGCAAGTGCGCAAACCGGTTCGCTCCATCAACTCAATGAGCTCAGCAGCAGTATCACGCTCGATCCGGTCACGGTGCTGACACCACTGACCGAATCTGATCAAAGTCTGAGCTTACATGGCTATGCGGCGATAGCACCGGACAGCGCCGTATTAAAGACTAAGCTGGTCAGCGAAAGTCCGGGAAAAAATCCGGTTTATGGGGTGGGTGAAATTGCGTTTCATATTCAGAATGGCCGTTATCAGGTGAAAGTCCAGGCCGGGCTTGATTTGTTGCTCACTACATTAAATTTGTATCAGATGCAAAGCGAGGGAAACTGGACAGAATTTGGTTTACAGCCGCAGACCATGAGTGAGAAACGGCGTAACCGCAGCGAGACCGCCACCCATTTTCAACACGACAGCCAGACCATCAGTTTCTCATCCAGCAACCGCAGCACCGCTTTACAGGCTGGCGCGCAAGACCGTGCCAGTATTTTCCTGCAACTGAGTGCACTTGGTAAAGGTTCACCGCAGTTATTTCAGGCTGGACAGCAATTGCGGGTACAGGTGGCTGAAGACCGCGAGGCGCAGGAATTCCTGTTTCAGGTACAGGCCAAAGAAGTCTTGAAAACCCGCATGGGCGAGCTGGAGACCTGGCATATCATCCGTCCGCCGCGCGCCGGAAAATATAATTCCACGCTGGAAATCTGGCTGGCTCCAGGCTGGCAATGGTATCCGGTGCAAATCCGTAATACTGAATCGAATGGTACGGTCACCAGTCAATATGTGACCGCCATCCTCAACCCCGAGAAAGGAAGTTCCTGATGTCTCACGCAATCATCCGCAGTCTGCTTGGTATATGTCTTTGGCAAAGTCTGGCAGCGTTAGCAGCAGACAGTTTTCCAGCCACCCAGCTGGCACCTGCGGCAGAACTTCAATACAGCATTAAGGCCAGACAAAGCGGCTTAAACATAGGCGGCTCAGCGCTGGTGCGCTGGCAACAGCAAGATGGAAAATACAGCATACAGAGCGAAACCCGTGCGGTACTGGTTGGAAAAATCCTCAACACCAGCAGTCAGGGTAGCATAGATGAACAGGGTCTGGCACCGGAACTGTTCACAGAGAAACGCTTCGGTAAGCCCGAAACCCAGACTGTCTTTGAACGCCAGAATAAAAAAATAAAATTCAGCGCTTCAGCTGAAACCTATCCGATTAAAGGCGGGGAACAGGATCGCAGCAGCGCGACCTGGCAACTGGTGGCTCAGGCCAGGGCCGCCAGTGCGCGCTTCACGACAGGCAGCGAATGGAAAATGTTTGTTGCCGGCCGCCGCGATGCAGAAACCTGGACCTTCAAAGTTATTGGTACAGAAACCATCCGCACAGCACTCGGAGAATACCAGTGCATCCATATCAGCAAGGCGCCACCGCATGACTCCAAAGATCAGCAACTCGATATCTGGCTCGCACCTGGACTCAACTGGTATCCGGTGCGGCTGCGCTTTAATGATGCGGATGGGGATTTTGTGGATCAGTTGCTGGAGAGCGTCAACAAGCTCTGAAACGGAAGGCAGCGGAGCAAACTTATTCCGCGCTGGGCACAATTAATTTCCACATGGAAATAAAAAGCGAATGCACTGCCTGAGTCAACAAAAAACAAAGACGAGTTAATTTCTTATTAGAATTAATTCGTCTTTTTTTTATTAAAACTTGACATTTTTTAACTAAAAGAAATTGCTATTCGGCTATCCTATTACTTTCAGTTACACTTTCGCAGGCTGCCATGTACAGCGCTCCGGTTTTCTCCAATTTTTCAATTCGCTGTTGCCGTAATGTACAGGCCAAGCGGGATGATAGTTTGCTGGTAGGAAACGATCTGGTATGGATACCTGAGGTCGGCAAGGCCATTTCTCAGTTCGGCCAACGCTACCTGGACAAGGTTTTCAGCGCCGCTGAATTAAACGACTGTGCGGGCATACCAGAACGCCGCAACGCCAGTCTCGCAGCGCGTTTTGCTGCAAAAGAAGCCGTGATGAAAATCCTGGGTCTGGACAAAAACAGCGCACTCCCGTGGCGTGCAATTGAAGTAATACGTCCAGCAGGAAAGTCTCCTTCTATCCGCTTGCACCCACCGGCATCTCTGTTCGCCAGACAGGCAGGCATCCTGCATTGCTCGCTCAGCCTGAGTCACGAGCACGAATATGCGTTAGCCACGGTAATTGCAACCCGGCAAACCAGGCAGACTCAAGGTCGCAGACCGCGTCAAGTTTATCGCCCCTCCCATTTCAACGCTAAAAAGGTTACACCATGAGTAAAGAAAAAATCCGTCAGGTTCTTAAAGAACAAGGTAAATTCAGCACTGACATCGACAGTCTGTCTGATGATGCAGATTTGTATGAAGCTGGCATGACTTCACACGCCAGCGTGAATGTGATGCTGGCGCTCGAAGACGCTTTCGATCTGGAATTCCCTGACCGTATGCTGAAACGCAGCGTATTTGAAAGTATCAATGCGATTCATGCTGCAGTTGAAGAATTGAGCGCCTGATCATGCAAACCTCTTCACTCATTCAAACAGCGCGCCTGATAGCCAAAGACTTTGCTGCACCCCATGCGGATGCAGTGGATCGTGATGCACGTTTTCCACAAGCAGCGATAGACGCATTAAAGCAAGAAAAATTGCTGAGCGCCTATATACCGGTTGAACTCGGTGGCGCAGGTGCCAGCCTGAGTGAATTAGTGGAGATCTGTGAAATTCTGGGGCGTCAGTGTGCCGCCACCGCCATGATATTCGCGATGCATCAGATTCAGGTCATCACCCTGGTCGAACATGCTGCCGATCACCCCTGGTACCGACAATATCTGCAGGACTTGGTGAAGCATCAGTATCTGATTGCTTCGGTGACCTCGGAAGTCGGTGTCGGTGGCGAAATGCGCCGCAGCCGTTGCGCAGTCGAGCTCAATGGCGATCAATTCAGTCTGGTGAAAGATGCGACCACGATTTCCTATGGTGCCCAGGCTGATGATTTGATGGTTACGGCACGCCGCCATGCTGACGCTGCCAACAGCGATCAGTCGCTGATTCTGGTGCGCAAAGCAGATTACACGCTGGAGCAAAAAGGAAACTGGGATACCATGGGTATGCGTGGCACTTGCAGCCCGCCCTTCCTGATGACAGCCAGCGGCCATCGCGATCAGATTATGGAAGTGCCTTTCGGTGACATGTCTGCGCGTACTGTAGTGCCGGTATCGCATCTGCTGTGGGGCGGTTGCTGGCTGGGCTGCGCCACTGCGGCGGTCAACAAGGCACGCAGCTTTGTACGCGGACAAGCGAGATCCAATCCCGGCACCGTGCCGCCAACGGCGCTGCGACTGGCGGAATTAGTCAGCATGTTGCAAAGCCTGCGCACTTCAGTACAGGCTTGCCTGACTGAATACGAACAATTATCCGCTGCCAGCGATGCCGCTACCGGCCCGCTTTCTTCGATTGCGTATTCGCTCAAAATGAATAATCTGAAAGTGGACGCGACCCAGGCCTTGCCACAAATCGTGATTAAAGCGCTGTCCATCTGCGGCATCCTGGCCTATAAAAATGACAGCAAATTCAGCATGAGCCGTCATCTGCGTGACGGCCTGTCTGCCGCGCTGATGGTGGGTAATGACAGAATACTGGCGACTAATGCCAACCTGTTGCTGGTTCTCAAAGACGACTGATAAAGGAAGCGCCATGTCTATCGATTTTTCTCCTGAAGTACTGAGCAATGACCTGATTGCAGCCGGTCATATTATTCCTGTCGGCGTACAAGGCATATTTGGCCGCGGCCCCGTATTTGAAGAAGTGCTGCGCCGCTTTGATGATTATGTCTCGCGCGTCGCGGCAGCCGATCAGGCAACACGCATGTCCTTCCCGCCTTGCCTCGACCGCAAAGTGCTGGAACGCAGCGAATATCTGGACTCCTTCCCGCAGCTGGCGGGCACCATATTCAGCTTTACCGGCAATGAAGCCCAGCACAAGGAACTGATAGAAAATGTGCATGAAGGCCGTCCCTGGACCCATCTGCAAACCATGACCGGCGTCTGCCTGACGCCAGCGGCCTGCTATCCGGTATATCCAAGCTTCACCGGCACCCTGCCCGAAGGCGGTCGTCTGGTCGATATGCAAAACTGGGTATTCCGCAATGAACCCTCGCCGGAACCAACCCGTATGCAATCCTTCCGTGTGCGCGAGTTTGTGCGCGTAGGTACGCCGGATATGGTGGTGGCATGGCGTGATCTGTGGCTGCAACGTGGCCTCGATATCCTGCAATCGCTGGGACTGCCTGCGCACTCTGAAGTCGCTTCTGATCCTTTCTTTGGCCGTGGTGGCCGTATGCTGGCAGCGAATCAGCGTGAACAGCAATTGAAATTTGAAGTCGTGATTCCTGTCATCTCTCAGGAAAAACCGACCGCAGTATGCTCCTTCAATTACCATCAGGATCATTTCGGCAAATTGTTTGAAATTCAGACTGCCGATGGTGAAGTGGCGCATACCGCCTGCCTGGGTTTTGGTCTGGAACGCATCGTGATGGCCTTGTTTAAAACCCATGGTATGGATACCGCTGGCTGGCCTGCAGCGACACGCGATATTTTAGGCTTATGACTCTGCACGCCCTGCCCCCTATCGTACTGAGCGAGTACCGCCAGCACAGTCTGCACGGTCCGGATCGCGACTGGGCGGAAACCAATTGCTACATCGATGTCTGGGTTGAGGTTTTGCATGCGCAAGGCCTCAATCCGCTGGCCTGTTTGTCTATGGTATTTGCGAATGATTTCGACGGTGACCAGTGGACGTTTTACAAGCCACCGCATGAAGATTTGTTTGCGCTATACGGCATCGATGTACAGGAGCTCAATGTCTGGCGCGGTTTGCTGCCCAATGCAAGTGAGCAGCTCAGACGCGGGCGGCTGGTGCTGACCGAAACCGATTCGTTTTATCTTCCGGATACGGCCGGTACTGACTATCGCAGCAATCACGTCAAAACCACGATAGCAATACAGGAAATCGACCTGGAGCAGCAGCGCATGGGCTATTTCCACAATAGCAGTTACCATGAATTGCAGGGCGAGGATTTCATTGAGACCTTCCGCCTCGGCAAGCCCTATGATCCGGCTTTTATGCCTTTGTTTGCTGAGTTCGTGCGCCTGGACCGGGTACAAATCAAAACCGAGCCTGAGCTTGCCGCGATCGCATTGCAACTGCTGCGCAAACATCTGGCGCGCCGTCCACACGGCAACCCGGTTTCTGCATTCCTGCCGGTTTTTGTACAGGATGTGGAAGCGCTCAAAGAACAGGGCATGGCAGCTTATCATGCGTATGCATTTGCCACCCTGCGCCAGCTGGGTGCCGGCTTCAGCCTCGGCAGCCAGCATTTGCACTGGCTGCAAGCCAGTACCGGTAACGATTTCAGTGTGGCAGCACAGGAGTTTCAGGCGATTTCCGAAAGCTGTAAAACCCTGCTGCTGAAAACTGCCAGAGCCGTCATGGGCAAGCGCGCAGTTGATTTAGCGCCGCTGGTCAGCCAGATGGCAGAGCACTGGGATCAGGGTATGCACGCCTTACAACATAGTCTGGATCAGTTAACTTCCACATGAACGGGCATTACACTTCAGCCACCGCTGCGCCTAGCCTGCAAGCGCTGCAGGCAGCGTGGCAAATGGCGATCGTCCATGCCGGACGCTATGCGCTGGCCAGTGAGGCGGAACAGGAATTTTTGAATGGCTATCCGGTACAGCTTCCGTGTACCGCCCTGTCAGCACTGGCACAGGCGGGTGAGTTTCAGTTTCAGGATTTACAGCTGGATGATAAGGATGTCTGGTTCCGCTGCCAGCTGGATTTGCCAGCTGAGGCGCAGTTTCTGCATTTCGATGGTTTAGCCACGCATACAGAAATTTTCTGGAATGACAGACTGCTGCTGCGTACCGATAATATGTTCCTGCGCTATACGCTGAATTTGCAAGAACTCGAGGTACATGGTCAGGGTACGCTGGCCATACGTTGCTGCGCATTGAATGCTGAACTGGCAAAAAAACGCCCGCGTCCGCGCTGGAAAACCCGCCTGGTCGAACAACAGCAATTGCGCTGGTTACGCACCAGTCTGCTGGGGCGTATGCCGGGCTGGTCGCCACCGGTGCCACCGGTCGGACCCTACCGCGATATCTGGATAGAGTATGCGGCACCTGTACGCCTGAGCGAAGTGCAACTGCAGACGCGGCTGTCAGCGCAGGATGGCGTGGTCAGTTTTTCTGCTCGCTGTGTCAGCGATGAGCCGCTGCTGCAAGCCAGTCTGCATGTAGGCAGCTATACCCAGCAACTGGATCTGCACCAGACGAGCGACTGCGGCACAGCTATACAAGGCGAATTGCTGTTTCCCTCACCGCAGTTATGGTGGCCTCATACGCATGGCAGACCACAGTTATATACCGCCTGCCTGGCACTGACCACGGCACGCGGACAAAGCCTGATTGCACTCGGCGAGCTTGGTTTCCGCCACATCCATGTTGATACCCGCGATGGCAATTTCTCACTGCATGTGAATGATGTACCGGTTTTCTGTCGCGGTGCCTGCTGGACACCAGCCGATCTGCTGTCTTTGAATGCAAGCGAAGAAAAGCAGCGTCAGATGCTGACACTGGCGCGTGACGCCGGTATGAATATGCTGCGCGTAGTCGGTACCATGGTGTATGAAAACGCGCACTTTTACCGGCTGTGCGATGAACTCGGCATCCTGGTCTGGCAAGACTTTATGTTTGCCAATATGGACTATCCTGTAGCCGACCTCGCTTTCGGTTTGCAAGTCTGTCAGGAAGCAAAATCTTTTTTAAGCCGCACCCAAACTTCTGCCTGTCTCGCCGTCTTATGCGGCAATAGCGAAATCGAACAACAGGCCGCCATGCTGGGCCAGCCACGTGAAAACTGGAGCAATCCATTTTTCAGTGAAAGCTTGCCGCAAATTTGTCAGGAGCTGCGGCCTGACTGTATTTATTGGCCCTCCAGCCCCAGCGGCGGCGTGATGCCATTTCAGGTCGACAGCGGCGTGGCGCATTATTTTGGCGTTGGCGCCTATTTGCGCCCGCTGGATGACGCACGTCGCAGCGGTGTACGCTTCACTTCCGAATGCCTGGGTTTTTCCAATATGCCGGAAGATAGTCTGCTCGACAGCATGTCTGGACAGGGCGACTTCCCAGGTCTGCATCCATCCTGGAAAAAAGCCGTGCCACGTGACCATGGCACAGGCTGGGATTTTGAAGATGTACGCGATCACTATTTGCAGCAATTATATGGATTAGACCCGGCGCGGCTGCGCTATGCCGAACGTGAACGCTACATCGCACTGTCACGCCTGACTAGCGGTGAAGTCATGGCACAGGCTCTGCATGAATGGCGTCGTCACGGTTCCGCTTGTCATGGTGCGCTGATCTGGTTCTGGCGCGATCTGTGGGCTGGTGCAGGCTGGGGTCTGGTCGATGCATCGGGCCAGCCGAAAGCAGCCTATTACTTCGTCAAACGGGCAATGGCAGCGCAGCTGGTATTCTTCACGGATGAAGGCCTGAACGGTCTGGCCATCCACGTCAGAAATGATGCGGCCAGCAGCCTGCATGGCAGTCTGCATCTGCGTCTGACACGTCATGCCGATACCAACATCGCGGACATCAGCGTGCCAGTTCAGGTAGCGCCGCACAGCAGCATCATGTTACGTGCCGATGCCTTGCTGCCGCATTTCATGGATACCAGCTATGCCTACCGTTTCGGCCCGCCCGGCCATCATCTGGCCAGCGTCCATCTGACACGGGATGGTGAAAGCACAGCCTGCAGCCATGATCATCATTTTCCGGCGGCGCGCTTAGCCGGTATGGAAAGCGATGCCGGACTGGATGCCGGTTGGCAGCCGGAAGGCAATGGCATGCTGCGTCTGCATTTAAGCTGCCGCCGCTTCTTACATGGGGTGCAGCTACAAGTCAGTGGTGCGGATGCGTTGGATAATTATTTTCATTTGAGTCCGGGTGTCGTCTATACCGTCAGACTGCGCCTGCATGCCGCGCCCGGGCAGGTCAAAGTACAACTGCAGGCGATGAATCTGCTGTCAGTCCAGCGGCTGCGGCCACCGGCTGAAACAAGTACCTCGATTCATCACGCACACAATGGGAGCCAGGTTTGAATTCGCAACAATTTCCAAGCCAGCAAATTCTGTGCAGACCAGAAGCTTTCTGGTTCGGCGATCCGGAAGCGCCACTGATGGGCTGGTACCATCCCGCGCATCAGCGTGAAGCGGGGGGCAGCCGGAAGTGCGGCGTGGTGCTATGCGCACCATTTGGGCATGAGTATATGGTGGCTTACCGCAGCTACCGCCATCTGGCGGAACGGCTGGCACGGGCTGGCTTCGATGTGCTGTTTTTTGATTACCGCAATACCGGCGATGCGGCCGATCAGGCTGGTAACCGCATACTACAGTGGCAGCAGGATATTTGCACTGCCAGTCAGACCTTGCGTGACATAGCGCAGGTCAGTCAGATTGCACTGTTTGGTTTAAGACTGGGCGCCTTATTGGCTGCCAGCGTTACGCAGGATTGCAAGGCCAGCGCATTCATAGGATTGGCACCGGTCATTTCAGGCCGCGCCTACAGCCGTGAATTACGGGTATTGCGCACCATGGGTGCGACCAGCAGTGCAACAGAGACGGACAGTACGCGGCAAGTGAGCGAAGATGAGCTGACCGGCTATATATTCGATGCCGATATGCGTGCCAGTCTGGGTAAACTGGACATGATGAACATGACGGTTCCGGCCTGTCCGGTATTGCTGATCGCACGTGATGATGTGAGCGCTCAGGAAGAAAAACTGTGCGCACACTGGCAGGATGCCGGCGTACCTGTCACCCTGAGCAGCACGCCGGGTTATGCCGCCATGATGCCGGGTGATGCCTATGAAAGCGTGCTGCCGGATGAGATCCTGCACGAAATCGTGTCCTGGCTCAGCCCTGCTTTTCCGATAGGCAGTAAAACAGTCATGCCCAGTGTCCCCAAAGAGACCCGGAAAATTTTAAATACAGGGCAGGTACAGATCGAAGAAAAGTTGGTGTTTTTTTCTGGCTACAGCGGCGTGTTAACGCTGCCTGTGCAGGCGATCACGCCGCACTTGCCTGCGGTTTTACTGTGTAATATAGGCGCCAATCACCGGGTTGGAACGCATAGGCTGTACGTGCGCTTTGCGCGTGCCCTGGCCCAGGCTGGCTTTCCGGTGCTGCGTTTTGATAAAGCCGGCATCGGCTACAGCAAGCCCACGCCGCAAGACCGGGAAAACGATGTGTATGCCGATAGCGGCGTTGATGATATCCAACATGCCATGCACTTCATGGAAAACAGCGTGTATTGCGAAGGCTTTGTGGTGGCTGGTTTATGCTCGGGGGCCTACTTCGCGTATCTGAGTGCACTCAAGGATGTCAGGGTGCGTGGTGTCGTGCTGATGAATCAGCTGGTGTTTGAATGGCATGAGGGCGACACCATTACGGCGCGCAAACAGGAATCGATCAAATCCACCCATTTCTATGTAAAGGCAGTACGCAATCTGCATACCTGGAAGCGCTTGTTTAAAGGTGAAATCAAACTGCGTCAGATCATGCGCAAACTCAGTGCAAGAGTGGCCAAACGCCTGAGTAACATTTCTCAGGCTTTGATCGGGAAACTAGTCCAGAATCACCATTTTTTAGGCAAGGTGGCGCGTCAGTTCCGCCAGCTCGATGCGCGCGGCGTGGAAATCATGCTGATTATGGATGCGGGTGACGCCAGTGTCGACCTGATGACAGAAAATCTGGGGCGACATGGCGCTTTGCTGGGTGACAGTGAGCGGATACGTCTAAGCATATTCAAAGGCGCAGACCACACGTTCACACCGCTATGGGCGCAACAATATGTGAGCGATCTGCTGGTCAGCCATTTGCAAGCGCGTTTTCTGCCTGCCTCCGCAACGAAGGCAGAATAAAGCGCCACACCACCACCGTCTCAAACACCTCGACGCAGATTAAGGCCACAATCGCACCCGCGCTGGCCCAGTAAGGCATGGTCAGCGTAGTGATCGCAATCACCAGTACCAGCGTCACCATGCCCAGCTTGAACATGGAGCGGAATGCGCCGCCACTCATCAGCCATGAAGTGCCGATAGTACGTACTGCATTCACCGCAAAATAGACTCCCCACAACATGATCAGCAAATCCAGTCCGGCGTATTTGTTTTTATCAATGAAATGCTCGTGCAACCAGGGTAATGCCAACAAAAGCACAATCACAAAACTGCATACCACCAACTCAATACCGACCACCGACATCAAAGTCAGCTTACGCAAGCCTGCCCAGTTATGCTCCTGCATCAGACGCCCGGCTTCCGGCCGGGCTACCCGGGTCCAGGCTGCCACTGCCAGCGGAATCGGCATCAGCAACAGACGCGAGGCATTCAGATCCGCAATCGCTGCCGCACCGAGTATGGCGCCAGACAAATAAACATAACTGTAATTGGACAGCCATCCCACCAGCGCACCGGCGACCGCCCAGCGTCCATGACTACGTATCGTTTCCTGATGCGCACGCAGGGTTTCCTGGTCATGCGTTTCGATCGCTACCTGGGTCGCTGTCAGCTGCATCAGTGCGCCGCGTCCGTATAAAGCAGCCAGCAGGGAGGCCGCGGACAAGACCAGAAACAAGGGCAGCAACGCCAGGCATTCAAAGTGAAGTAAGCCGGTCAGACCGGTCAGCACCAGCAAGACATACACCACATCCTGACGCAGCACCTGAGGAATCGCAGACTGGATAAAGCCGACAGTGCGGCCGTATTCACGCAAGCCATTGCCGATCACGTACAGGCCAAATGCTGCGCCCAGCCCCCAGCTTTTTTCACCATAATGGGTGGCTGCAGGAATAAATTCGACGACCACAAAGGCGATCACCGCCATCACTAAAGTCCAGATAATCTGGCGCATCCAGAAAGTACGCAGCAAATGGCGACGCGTGTTTTCGCTGACCACACTGGTCACTGTGGTCAGCGGCCCGGCAATCCAGGAGTCCACCAGCAAACCTGCCAGCAAACCACCCGCATACAGCTGTCCATATAAGCCGTAGTCTTCTTTGGCTACTAAACGGATTAATAAGGCGCCAATCAGAAAATTGAGTGCGCTGAGCAGGCCCTGATCAATGACAGATAAGATGGAGGAAGAAAGAAATTTTTTATGAAAACTCATGGGCTTGCGTTAACATTGGTCTCAACGCTCACCATAACATTCAGCAAGGGTGCTGTGAAGTAAGTTTCGATCTTTTACACTCCTTGCCGGTTTTTTACTTTACGACATGAATAATTTGCTTATTTCTCATCACAAGTCTGATCGCGCACTGGTTTTATTCAGTGGTGGTCAGGATTCGACCACCTGCCTCGCCTGGGCGCTGGAGCGCTATGCGCGGGTGGAGACCATAGGCTTTGATTATGGTCAGCGTCATGCGATAGAACTCACGGTCAGACCGCAGTTATTGTCGCGTATTCGTGACATCCAGCCCGAATGGCGTGAACGGCTGGGCGAAGACCATATGATCGATCTCGCCCTGATTTCCCAGCTATCCCACACCGCGATGACGGAAGATATCGCGATCGAGATGCAGGAAAACGGTTTACCGAATACCTTTGTACCAGGCCGTAACCTGATGTTCATGATGGTGGCAGCGACCCTGGCTTACCGCCGTGGTCTGAATGTGCTGGTCGGCGGCATGTGCGAAACTGATTTTTCCGGCTATCCCGACTGCCGCGATGACACCATGAAAGCGCTGCAGGTCGCGCTGAACCTGGGCATGGCGACCCGCCTGAAACTGGAAACACCGCTGATGTGGATTAATAAAGCCCAAACCTGGTCACTGGCTGCGCAGCTTGGCGGTCAGCCGCTGGTGGATCTGATACGGCAAGATACCCATACCTGCTACCTGGGTGAACGCGGCGCGCTGCATGACTGGGGATATGGCTGCGGCACTTGCCCGGCCTGTGAATTACGTGCGCGCGGTTATCAGCAATACAGCGCCGCCTGACCAAACACCATGTAAGTCTGGTGTTAGGCTGCGCCGCTACACTGATGCCTAAGGTAGGACTGACGCAAAACCGCCCCAGCTGCGTTATGGCTCCTTGTCGTACACTGCGTACTGCCTGCGTCGCCATGCCTTGCCGGGACAATTTTGCGTCAGTCCTAAGAAGAAGCTGTATCAGTCTGCAGAATGCATAGTGAGCAGACTGACAGACTCTGGTTTTTATCACTTTTTTGACGGATCACCATGCTGCTTGCCTTAATGACAGATCTCCATGCCAACCGCGAAGCGCTGGAAGCCTGCCTCGCGCATGCGCAACAGCAAGGCGTATCCCAATATGCGTTTTTAGGTGATCTGGTCGGCTATGGCGCAGACCCGGGCTGGGTGGTACAAACCGTGATGGAGTATACAAAACGCGGGGCATGGGTAGTCATGGGCAATCATGATGCGGGTCTGTTTCAGGAAGAGCGGCAAGGCATGAATCCGGTCGCGCGTCAGGTAGTCGAATGGACCCGCTCTCAGCTCAGCCAGCCACAACTCGATTTCCTGCGCGCCCTGCCTTACCGGGTAGAGCTGGACGAAGTCTTGCTGGTGCATGCAAATGCCTGGGCACCTGATAAATGGGAATACATCGATGGCGTGATGGAAGCGATGCGCAGTATGCATGCGTGCAAAGCCCAGATCACCTTCTGCGGCCATGTGCATGCACCTACCCTGTATCACATGACCATGACCGGCAAGACTGGCGAATTTCTGCCTACGCCGGAAAACAGTATCCCGCTGTCGCGTCAGCGGCGCTGGCTGGCCATCCCTGGCTCAGTCGGGCAGCCACGTGATGGCAATCCGGCTGCTTGCTATGCCAGCTTTGATACCGAAACCCAGGAGCTGACTTTTTTCCGCGTACCCTATGACCACGACAGCGCGGCGCAAAAAGTGCTGGCAGCTGGCTTACCGGCAGCATTGGCGAACCGTTTACTGACAGGAAATTAGGCATGAACGCACGCAGCCTGCAGGCAGGGATGGAATTCGACGGCTACCGGCTGGAAGAAAAACTCCATACCGGCGGCATGGCAGCGTTATGGCGTATCACCGATCTGCGTGCACGCCATCTTGGCAAACCCGGGTTGGAACAGGGTGTGCCACCACTGATCATGAAGGTACCACTGCTGTATTCCAGCGATGATCCGACCGCAATTGTGGCCTTTGAAGTTGAGCAGATGATTATGCCCAAACTCAAAGGGCCGCATGTGCCGCGCTATTTCGGCTCCGGTGACTTTGATGCCCAGCCCTATATCGTGATGGAGCAGATCGCAGGCGAATCGCTGCGCAGCCGCTTTGAACAGGCGCCGTTACCGATAGAAGAAGTGGTCAGCGCCGGCATACGGATTGCGTATGCGCTGCATGATTTGCATCGCCAGCATGTGATCCATCTTGATATCAAGCCCAGCAACATCATGTTCCGCAACGGCCTGGCAGTGCTGATCGATTTTGGTTTATCGCGTCACGACCGTCTGCCTGATTTGCTTGATGAAGAATTCCGCCTGCCGATGGGAACCGGGCCGTATATCTCGCCCGAGCAAGTACTGGGCGTACGCAATGAACCACGCAGTGACCTGTTTTCACTTGGCGTACTGCTGTATCACCTGGCGACCGGCGAACGTCCTTACGGTCATCCGACCTCGGTGGCTGGACTGAAGAAACGGCTGTACCGCGATCCTGTTCCGCCGCGTCAGCATCGCCCCGACCTGCCGGCCTGGCTACAGGAAATTATCCTGCGCTGTCTGGAAGTCAATCCTCAGGACCGCTTTGATACTGCTGCGCAGCTCGGCTTTCTGTTGCAGAATCCCGATCAGCTGACCCTGACCGCACGCGCTGGCAAGCAGCAACAGGATGGCTATCTGGCGATGTTTAAACGGCGCTTAAAGGTGGCCGGCTCGGAACCGCTGTTGCAGCACACGGTATCGGAACAATTAGCCAAGGCCCCCATCATCGTGGCCGCACTCGATCTGACCCATGGCTCAGAGGCGCTGGCTGAACAGCTGCGCCAGATCACGCGCCGCATGCTGCAAACCGAACCCGGCGCGCGACTGGCCTGCCTCACCATACGCAAGACCAGCCGCATAGGTATGGATGAAAGCCTGATCCAACAAGGTCAGAATATCCATGTCAAACAACTGGTTGATCTGAAACACTGGGCGCGGCCTTTGCAGATGGCGGCCGACAAAATCACTTTTCACGTGCTGGAAGCGCCCGACCCGGCGACTGCCATCATCGAGTATGCGCATAACAATGATGTCGACCACATCATCATAGGTTCACGCGGCAGTTCAGCTTTGCGGCGCTATCTGGGCAGCGTATCGGCCCAGGTGGTGGCGGAAGCTAATTGCACGGTCACGGTAGTGAAGAACAGCGATAAATAAGGCGTTCAGGGCATTTTTGCCCCAACAGCCGCATATCTGCGGGGTATCGGTATTGAACTAGCGCTGACTGCGAACCATGGCAACAGTCAGCGCAGTACTGCAGGTCTATTTAGCGCAGAGCAGACAGTCGAAATTGTAAGCTGCGAGTTTTGGAAATTCCTGACTCAGCTTATTGTGAGCATTTTCAGTGCTGAGTTTTTCAGCTTCCACCCGGACCGAGATCACTTCCTGAGGATAAGAAGGTGTCCATTTTGATGTGGTAAAGAATTTACCTAAATAAACGACGGTATCCGCACGGATTTCAATTTCTTTTTGGAATAATGTATCAGAAAAAACCTTGCCGACTACTCTGTCATTATTCCCTGCCATTGGCACCCAGCCTTTAACCTTATACCTACCTGGCTGCAAACGCATCAGGCCCACTTCCGTATGCCGTAATTCAGTCGGTAGAGCAGTGGAAAAATGTACCGGAATTTCTTCTTGGGTACCCTGTCGTATCAGTACCAGCGTTGGATTGAAATTGCTTTTTTGTGAAACGAATTCACCACCGATATAGCCCATACCTGCAACTGGCTGCGTCTCCGCATTCAGGTTGGAGTACGTAGTCGTGGAACAGGCTGACAGCAGTAAAGATGCAGCGACAATAGTACCTGCGATGATTTTCATTTTTTCTCCTCCGCTCAATAGTTGAAATGTGGTGCTACAAATTTCTGCATCAATCAGCTTCGTTCAATGATTAAAATTAATACAATCGCACTATTTTATGCAAAATAAACCAGAAATAACAGCACTGCTGCTTTCGCAACTCAAAACAACTTCTGGCCCTGTTTCCAGACGCCGAGCACAACTGGCATGCCATCGATCAGGCGTACCCGCAGGAAGTCGGCACGTAAGCCAGGTGCAATTTCACCGCGATCCGTGAGCCCTAGCTTTTGGGCCGGATTGCGGCTGACGGTGGCGATTGCAGCGGGCAGGCGGTAATCCGCATTTTGCAATTGGAACGCCGCCTGCAGCAAGCTGGCGGGCACATAATCGGAAGAGAAAATATCGAGTAAGCCCAGTCTGGCCAGCTCCATAGCCGACACGTTGCCGGAATGCGAGCCGCCCCGCACGCAATTTGGCCCGCCCATGACGATCGCTAAACCATGTGCACGGGCTGCCTGTGCCGCTTCCAGCGAAGTCGGAAATTCGGAAATCGTGACACCATCGGCCACACCTTCCAGCACATGCGCGAGCGTCGTATCATCGTGTGAAGCGAGCGGAATACGGGACGCCGACTGGCGGCATAACTGCACGATCTGTTGCCGGTTTGCCGCCACATGACGCTGTTGCCGCTGCAATGACAGCGTCAGCATCTGATCGACTTTTTCATGGCTCCAGCCACGCTTACCAGTCACATGGGTGCGGTAATGATCGAGGTCCGTCCATTGACGCTGACCCGGCGTATGATCCATCAGCGACACCAGCCGCAAACGCGCATCATCCAGGAAAGGCGTAAACAATTGCAGCAGCTCCGGCTCAGCCAGTTCCAGTCTCAGATGCAGCAAGTGGTCTGCACGCAACACACCAGCCTGCGCCGCCTTGCTCAAGCCCTGAACGCAACTGTGTAAGGTCTGGGTGCGCAGGCTGTCCGGTTCGATATCACCAACCGCAATGGCGTCAAGTACGGTGGTAATGCCGGCTGCGACGATCTGCGCATCATGCGCAATAATCGCTGGCAACACCGGCCAGTTAACCTTGGGGCGCGGCATCAGATGCTTTTCCATATTGTCGGTATGCAGCTCTATCAGCCCCGGCAATAAATAGTCTCCATACCAGTCTTCCCCGCTCAGGCCCGCATTGCCAGCATGGATGTCAGCAAACTTACCCTGGCTGACTAAGAGACTGCCCGTGATGGCCTGAGTCGCAGTCACAATACGGGCGTTCCGTATCGCAATATCGGGTAGCGAAAGAGTCTGCATAGCACGCCTATCTAAAATTTATCGCAAAAAACACTAACATATTTTCCTGACGGAAATATGTCTATGAATGAATATTGTTTATATTTGCAAATATTGTAATATTTGTAAATGTCAGTCTAATAATTCTTAATGACTGGTATCTTTATCCGCAGAATTTTTACTGTGCTTTGTGCATTTTTTTCGTGAATTATTTCTTGTAATGGCTGATAACTTTGGGAAGATGCAGGGCGGGCGCGAATGGCAGCAAGAATACGCGCAGTCTGTACCAGTTACGTCTGCTTATAGCTGGTATTGGCCAGAACTTCACTGAGCTGTATCAAAGGTCCAACACGGAAATTCGATGACACTGCGCATACCTGTTTGTACAACGCTTAAGCTGTTCACAAGGATATAGTATGCAACGCTCTCTATACATCGCAGTCTTACTCAGCACCCTGCTCGCTGGCGGCTTAACGTATGCTGCAGACACCGTCAGTAAAATCCGCAAAACCCAGACCCTGAGCATAGGCGTGCGCGAGACGCCGCCGTTTGCTTTCACCGACAGCAATCAGCAGGCGAATGGCTATGCGATAGAGCTGTGCAATAAAGTCGCAGATGCGCTGAAAAAAGAATTAAAGCTGCCCAATCTGAAAGTACTTTATGTACCCGTCGATTCGACTACCCGCTTCAGTGCGCTGACGGAAGATAAAATCGATCTGGAATGTGGCAGCACCACCAATAATGCCGAGCGGCGCAAAAAATACGGCTTCACGATTCCGCATTTCTTTTCTTCAGTCAAAGCACTGGTACGCACCGACAGCGGCATCAAAAACTGGAATCAATTCCGTAACCGGACTATCGTGACCACCAAAAGCACGACTACCGTGCAATTGCTGGCCCAGCATAACGACATCAACTCTCTCAATATCCGCCTGATCGAAGGCAATAGTGATCAGGAATCTTTCCGTATGGTGGAGGAGCGCAAAGCCGATGCTTTTCCTATGGACGATGTCTTGCTCTATAGCCTGAAAGCCGAAGCGAAAAAGCCTGCGGATTTCATGGTGATCGGCGATCCTTTATCGATAGAACCGTATTCCATCATGATGCGAAAAGATGATCTGGCCTTTAAAAAAATCGTGGATACGGAAATGCTGCGCATCATCCACGACGGTGAAATTTATAAGATTTACGAACGCTGGTTCATGCGCGCAATTCCGCCCAAAGGCGCGAATCTGTCCATGCCTATGAGTTTTTTATTGCGCGATTCATTGCGCTTTCCAAGTGATCAGGTAGGTGATTAATGGCCAGGTACGCGCTTTACTTTTCCCCCGTATCCAACCCGGCCTGGCTGCAAGCCGGTAATCTGTGGCTGGGTCGCGATATCCGTGATATGCGGGAGGGACAGCAACTGCGCGTAACAGATGTCGCACCCAAGGTCTTGCATACCCTGACGCGTGATGCCAGACGCTATGGCTTTCACGCCACGCTGAAAGCGCCTTTCCGGCTGGCTGAAGGATATCAGCGTGCCGATCTGGAACAGGCGCTGCAAGCCTTCTGTGCCAGCCGCAGTGCTATCACCATTCCCTCGCCTCAGGTCAGCCGTATGGGTCAGTTTCTGGCCTTACGGCCGCAAGGAGATGAAAGCCAGATCAATGCCCTGGCCATGCACAGTGTGCGTGAGTTCGATCATCTGCGTGCACCACTGCGACCGGAAGAACTGGCAAAACGGCAGCAACAGCAATTGAGTGCGCGCCAGTTACGGCTGTTATCGCACTGGGGTTATCCCTATACCGAAGAAGAATTTCGCTTTCATCTGACCCTGACCGATGCGCTCGATAACACGGATTCTGCCAGTGCGATTTATCAGGCAGCGCTACGGCATTTCGCACTCACAGAACCGCTGCGCATAGAAGGTATTTCGCTATGCTATGAAAGCGAAGCTGGCGCGCCCTTTATCTTGCTGCAACAATTTCCATTCGCTGCAGACTAAGCAAAGTGAGTCACGCTGCTGTCAGTCTGACCTGTACAGGCTGCGGTTACAATAGCCGTTTTTCTGCGCCCGGCCCTGATTTTACTGATGACTGCTACCTCCCTGCCTCTGGTCCTGATACCCGGTTTCATGTGTGACGGGCGTCTTTGGCATGCGGTACAGCCAGCGCTCTCCACAATCAGTCCACTCATACTTTGCGAACCACTGCAGGGCGACAGCATAGAGGCGATGGCACAGCAGCTACTGCCGCAATTACCTGAGCAATGTCACCTGATAGCATTTTCTATGGGCGGCTATGTAGCGCGTCATTTAGCCGCTATCGCACCACAGCGGGTGCGCAGCCTGAGTCTGCTCAATACCTCGGCGCGCGCTTCGAGTGTGGAAGAAGTACAACGCAATCAGCAGCAAATCCGTATGCTGCTGACTTTTCCATATCGTGGGCAAACCCGCACTGCATTGCAACGCGCGGTCCATCCGGCCCATCCTGAGCGCGAAGCTTTACTGGATTTATTGCAGACCATGTCACTCGATTTAGGCGTTGAGCGATTCCGTCAGCAACTCAGTGTCATTCGTGCCGACGGCCATGCCGAGCTGGCGGCACTGCGCTGCCCTTTGCTGCTGCTCGCCAGCCGCAACGATCAAATGCGCACGCTGCAGGAAACTTACAATATGCAAGCCGCAGCACCGCATGCGGTCTGCCACATTCTGGATGATTGCGGCCATATGTCGGTACTCGAACAAGCTGAGCGCGTCAGTCAGTTATTGCTGGATTTTCTGACACGCTCTTCAACTGCGGCGCCGACCTCAGCAAGGCAGTAAACACCTTCAGCACACGCACATCCCTGGTATCACCCTGCATGCGGGAAATCCACCAGGACTTTCCCGCTATCTGCGGAAAACCAGGCAGTACCTGCAATACACCTGTTTGCAGGCTGTGCCACACCACACTCAGCGGAAGGCAAGCCATCGCCGGTTCGCGCAGTATGCCTTGCAACACCAGACTGGCATCATCATAGATGGCAAGACGGCGGCAGCCTGCCAATTCCTGCATCAGAAAACTGGCCGTATATTCATCCGCAAAACTCTGTTCCAGACAAATGAGCGGTGCTACGCGACGTAACTGAGCGGCGTCATCACATCGCCACTGTCTGCTGTGAGCTGTCGCTGCTACCATCAGCCAGACCTCATCAAACAGTTTTTGTTCATGCAAATTTGGCTGCTGCAAGGGCAGCTCACTGATGACCATATCCACATCCAGTTCATCGATATAGCGCGCTGTCTCATCGACAGAAATGATGGGCAATAAATCCGGTATGTCTGCCTGCAGTGCTGATAGTTGGGATTGCAGCCAGCCTTGCGCTAAACCGGAAGGGCAAACCACGGTGACGATGCCGGGTTCCAGATAAGTGGAAATCCGCGTAATCCCCTGGTGCAGGTTACGCAAAGAAGTCTGTACTGTTTTCAGTAAAGCCACACCTGCCACCGTCAACTCCACGCCGCGTCCGACCCGGTGAAACAATGGCTGTCCCAATTGCTGTTCCAGCTGTTGTATCTGATGACTGATGGCTGATTGCGACAAGCTCAGTTCTTCGGCAGCACGGGAAAAATTTCCCAGTCTGGCAGCTGCCTCAAATCCAGTCAGCAAACGTAAGGAAGGTAATCTGCTCATAATTCATGAATAAAACTGATTAATAGCTGCAGTTAATATCAATTTTCTTCAAATATCAAATCGAATATCCTTTTTAGGTTCTTCAGCGTATCGATAACTTTCTCTGCACTTTCTTATGCCAACAATTTACCAACCCCCTACCCGCCGTCAATTCATGCGCTTTATTTCAATGCTGGCAAGCAGCGCCATTGCGCCCGCTGCACTCAGCGCCTGTGGTGGTGGCAGTGACGCGGCCGCAGCAACACCGGACCCGCAGCAGCCTGTCGCAATACAGCCAGACTGGCTGCTGCCGGACGAAGGAGACAGACACCTGTGCAGCTGGATGAGTTTCAATGTTTCTGCAGATATCTGGGGTAGCCGTATGCTGACGCCGGTACAGGATGCCTTAGCCAGAATTGCGAATGCCATCATCCAGTTCGAAGCACTCAAAGTCATCGTCAGCCCTGCGAATCTGGCTGCAGCAAAGGCTAAACTTGACCCACGCATACAATTAGTCATCGCCGCATCGGATGATTTGTGGATACGGGATACAGGCTGCCTGACTGTGCGCAATCGCAAGGGTCAGCGACGTGCAATCAGTTTCAATTTTAATGGCTGGGGCAATAAGCAGCGTCATGAGCAGGATGCGACCGTCGCTGCCACCATGAGCAGTAACAGTCAGTTACCTATGCTACGCAGCAGATTAGTGCTCGAAGGTGGCGGCATAGAAGTGGATGGTCAGGGCACGGCTATCATTACTGAGAGCTGTGTATTGAATTCCAACCGCAATCCCGGCTGGAGCAAAGCAGAAGCCGAAGCTGAATTGCTGGCCACGCTAGGCATACGTAAAGTGATCTGGCTGCCTGGCATAGCGGGTAAAGACATCACCGATGGCCACACCGATTTTTATGCACGTTTCATACGGCCCGGGGTGGTAGTCGCCAATCTGGAACAAGATACTGCGCACTATGATTATGCCCTCACGCGCCGTCATCTGGATATACTGCGCAATGCGACCGATGTGAATAATCAGCGTTTGCAAATCACAACCCTGAGTCCACCGGCGCAGATACGGCCTGAGTTTTCCAGTAAGGATTTTGCGGCAGGCTATATCAATTTCTACCTGCTCAACGGTGCGGTCCTGTGTCCGGAATTCGGTGACCGTAGCGCGGATGAGGCTGCACGTTCTGCGCTGGCAGGCCTGTATCCTGAGAGAAAAATCGTCATGCTCAATATCGATCCTATCGCCTGGGGTGGTGGCGGTATCCATTGCGCGACACAACACGAAATAGCAAGCTGAAACTGACATGTGCAGACTGCAGCAATGCATGCAGTCTGCCACCTTACGGATAATTACGGCCATATGTCAGCCCCCGGACAAGCAGAACGCACAAGCAGTTGTCGCTGGATTTATTTAGCTCCGGAGCCTGCATACTACCCTGCACCAAGTGTTAACTGGTCTTATCTTTGTGTAACACAGCAATTCACCTCCTCTCCATACTGCATAGGCTGATATGTGGTCCCGGCTGCACCGGGGCACACAGCGAAGTTTGCGTCTGGCTCTGGATTTTCCCTGATCGCACACCGCTCATATTCAGCAATCCTCCTTCTGAATCAAGCAGATAAAATTATCTTTTTATCATTTTCACCACAAATTCACAACCACCCTGAAATACGCATAAATACGTATTAAATATGGCAAACAGTCATATCCATTCCTTAAAAACCTCATAAAAAACAAATATTCAAAAGAAAAGTTGAAATATTTTTTTGAAAAATAGAGATTATTGCAATATTGACATTGCCAATTAGTTAGCAATAGTTCAATATGCATCAAATGTCTTTTATTTAACTAACTCGGGATTGGAGTGTATTGTGAAATACCTTGCTTTTACCCTGACGCTGCTGCTGTTGATGTGGATAGCCAGCCGTCTGCTGCGCAAACAAGAGCAACCTGAGCTTGCTGATACGAACTGGCCTTATTACGTACGGCGTCCGCTTGGTGCCGCAGAACAGATTTTATTTCACCGCCTGACGACTGCTTTACCCGAGCATATCGTGCTGACCCAGGTACAGATGTCACGCATACTTGGTGTGAAAAAGGGGGCTAATTTGCTGGAATGGCATCAGCGTATTAATCAGCTGAGTTTTGACTACGTGATCTGCAAAAAAGATTTTTCTGTGCTGGCAGTCATAGAACTGAATGATGGCAACGGCAATGCACATCGTCACGAAACTGACTTTCAAAAAACCAAGGCCTGTAAAGATGCAGGCCTGCGACTGATACACTGGCACGTCAAACTCTTGCCCGATGAAGCTGCAATCCGCGCTGCCTTTTCTGAACCTGTGATCACACGCAGCGCCCACCCCGAACAGATAGACCGCGAATTCAAACAGATCGTGGCCCACATCCATTAGGCCAGACCCGCTACTTTATATACCCTGCCCCCATTTTGGTAAGTGGGTACCACGTGGCATCGCTGGCAGGAAAAAGTAAGGCTGACAAGCCGGCATGTGTTCCACCGGTCGGATCGCCTGCATCTGACCGAAGCCAGATGTAGTGATTTCAGAATACGCAGCAATCTCTGCGGCCGATAACTCGGCGTCTTGAGTGTTCAGGGTCTGTCTGGGCAGGGATTGCAGCAATTGCCCGGTCTGGGCCAGTGATACACGGACCTGCCAGCTGCCGCCCTCGGTCGCTCTGCGCTGTAAAGCGATCATCGTAGCGAATGCTGCCAGATAACCAGTCGCATGATCCAGTGCCTGACATGGCAGCTTGCCAGGTCCGCTCAGAGGTGCAGCCTGCCCCTCCGTATCCGCGATCCCGCTGGCCGACTGCACCAGACTGTCAAAACCACGTCTGTGCGACCATGGCCCCTGCTGTCCATAGGCCGACAAACCAACCACCACGATGCCGGGATAACGTGCCGCCAGGGTTTCTGCATCTAATCCAAACTGTGCCAGTGCACCTGGACGATAAGCTTGCAGGAATACGTCGGCATGTTGCATCAGCTGTGCCATTTGCTGCAGTCCTGGTGTGCTGCGTAAATCGATGCGGGTATTAAGTTTACCGCGCCCGGTATCCATCACCAGCAAGGGAATTTCCGGCAAATGGGCAGCACCGACCGCGAGCACATCGGCACCATGCTGCGCCAGCGTACGGGCTGCCACCGGTGCCGCAATCACACGTGATAAATCCAGTACCCGAATCCCCAACAAAGGGCGGGTGGCAGATGGCAAACGCTGTACTGGCGCATCGCCGATACGGCGAATTTCAACTACGGGTAAAGCTGCAATGGCCTGCGCCTGCGGATGCTGCGCCCATTCTTGCTCAGTGCGTATCATGGCAGCGCACATACCCGCCTGCGCTAACACCGCTTCCAATTCCTCTGCCTTCCAGCGCAAAATGGCAGCCGCCACCGCTTCCCGTGTCGCAGCACTGTCCAATATCTGCAAAACGCCGGCGCTGTGATGCGGAAAGTTAGTATGCAGCTGTATCCAGCGACCATCACCGGTCGGATAGTAGCCGGTCAGCGGACTCCAGGTATCCTCAGGCACCTGGCCATCGATACGCAGATAGCGTTCGCTACGAAACATCGCCAAAGCATGACGCTGGTCGACACGGATTTGCTGCTCTACACCGCCACGCGTTTCCCATAGCTGCTGCGCCGCCAGTGCCTGTGCCGCAATACTGGCCGAAGCCAGCGTACCAACCGCAAAAGTCGACGGTAACTGGATATCACTTCCAGTGAATTGCAGGCGCTGACAAAAATCAACATCCGCTCCTGCCTGTGTCCACAACTGCTCCAGCAATGCGCGCGCCATACCATCCTCCGTGAAGATAAAAAGCTGTGAGTATTGATGATCGCATAAATGAAGCTACTGAATACAGATCAGTTTTCTTTAGGGTCTGAATTCTCATGGTCTGATGCTGACGGACTATAAGCCAGGATATCGCCTGGCTGGCACTGCAAAACTTCACAAATTTTTTCCAGGGTATCAAAGCGTATCGCTTTAGCCTTGCCCGTTTTTAAGACCGATAGATTCTGCGGCGTAATTTGCACAGCTTCAGCCAGTGTATTGAGTCGCATTTTACGTTGAGCAAGTACCACGTCCAGATTCACAATTATCGCCATTACTGTTCCTCAAATGACCAGTGCTGCATCTTCATTCAGCTCTGTTCCGATTTCTAAAGCCCAAACAAGCAGCTTAGCGATACCCAAAATCACCAGCTCAGAAAACAATGCATCTGCAAAGTCTGTCCATAGTTGCGCTGACCCGCTCGTCGAAATAATCGCAATCAATTGCAAGCTATAGACACACAAAGTCAAGGCGAGATACACCCAGAATCCAGTCTGTGCACAACGCAGTGCCTGTCGGTTAAATATTTCACCCTGATAGAAAAAACTCAGCATGTTGTTGATCTGTATGAAAATCCAGACCAGGCAGGCACTGCTTAGCAAAACAAACGTCGTCGCCATCCATCGGTCTTCCTGCGCTATCCCTTGCCGTGTCAGGTCCATCACTTCCTTAAAATGACTGATTTGAGAGAGAAAACTGAGTATGCCTTGCTGTCCTTGCGGTGCCGTCCAGATTTGCACGACAAACCCTAAAGTGCTCAGCGGCACGAGACAGATCACCAGTGTAGTGAGCCACAGGAAATAGCGGCTTAATTGACGGATATGTGCCGCTTTAGGGCGAGAAGTAAGAGACATGAGCCAAACTCCATTTATATGTAATAAATGGAGTCATATTAGCAAAGTAAATATGCAATTCAATATAAATTTACTGTTTATCGATAATTTTTAAATCTACTAAATATCTTCTGTTGCAGAGCAGTAAAGAAAAAAGCCGCATCAGCGGCTTTTTTCTGACGTTATCGCAGCTACGGCTTACCAAGCGTAGCTGGCTTTGGCGTACAGATAGCGGCCATTAAAACCATACGGAGAGAAGGTGCTGTAAGGCAATGTGCCGCCGGTGTTCAGGTTGCCGTTGGACGTGACTTTATCCGGATATTTGTCGTTCAGATTATCGATACCCGCGCTGAGTTTCCAGCGGCCGGTACGATAGCTGACGGCGATATCGGCCACAATGTTCGCGCTGTAAGTCTGGTCCAGTGCAGGATTATTTTGCGGCGACACAAAGCTTCCATAACGTGTAACCTGAGTGTGCAGGCTCCAGGCACCGCTGGCATAGTCAGCACTCAGGCTGAGTTTGTCTTTCGGGCTGCTCAGGGTGGCACGTTCTATAGTTTGCTTATCGATCAGAGTCAGATTATTTTGGGTCAGGATATCAGGGTTGGCAACGACGCCGCTGACGCTGGTCGTGTTGCGGTTATAGCCAAAGGTCAGGCCCAGACTGTCTTTATCCGCCAGTTGCCATTGATAGGTGCCGACTACATCCACGCCACGGGTGCGGGTATCAAAAGCATTCGCAAAATACCGCGCGGCGCCGACCAGCACGCCCTGCTTGGCGAGTACCGATTGCAGGCTGGCTGGTAACACCAGATTACCTGAATACAGGATGCGTTTATCGATATCTATCTGGTAGGCATCCACACTCAAAGAAGCCTGACGCGCTGGTTGCCACACAGCACCCAGACTCAGATTGCGCGAGGTTTCAGCCTGCAAGGGTTTCGCACCCAGCGCTTTAGCAGCAGCCGTGGCGACACCAAACGTACCGGTATCAACCAGCTGCGAGCTGCCATTAATGGTGATCAGATTGGTGGTGGAAATCGTGTAATTCTGCTGCGCCAGTGAAGGTGCGCGGAAGCCGTTAGACACGGCGGCACGGAAAGCCAGTTCAGGCACTACGACATAGCGCGCCGATAATTTGCCCGAAGTCACATTACCAAAATCACTGTAGTTTTCATGACGGACTGCCACCGAGGCGCTGAGCTGGCGCGAAATTTCTGCTTCCAGATTCGCATAGAAGGACAGGTTATGGCGCTGGAAATTACCTGCATTCGAAGGCTGAAAACCAGAAAAACCCTGGGCGCCGCTACCGCTGTAGGAATTCGCTTCACCGGCAGAAATCGCATACTGATCACGCCGGTATTCCGTGCCCAGCGCCAGCGTGGCCGGGTTCGACAAACCAGGAATATCGAGATCGGTGGCCGCATCCAGATTCAGCAGAGTCTGGGTATTTTTCAGCTTACCGGCGTAAAAACTGGTCGGGCTGGCGGCACCTAAACTCAGGTTTGCAGTGTTGTTCACATCCAGACTGAAACTATTGCTGCCGCTATTGAGGCTGGTATCCCAGCGCCAGCCTGCGGTCTTACCTTTTAAACCCAATACCGCAGATACGTCTTCATTATTAGCCGCCAGATTCGGCAAAAATCCTTGCGGGTACAAAGGCGAACGCAGTGTGGTGCCGCTGCTGTAAGCAGTGCGCCAGGTAGCGGCGGCATCGGTCTTGCGCTGGCTGTATTGCAGGAAGCCATATAACTCCAGATCGTCACTTAATGCCAGACCTGCATTCACGCCGAACTGGATTTGCTCGAGATCAGGATCACCCTGTTTCTGATTCACGCGGCCATACAAGGGTTCAAGAGGATTGCGCAAATCGGGACCAGCGCGGTTGGTATCACCCTGGTGTTTTTGTTCCACAGTCCAGCGTGCCCAGCCCTTGTCGCCCAGCTGCGTGCCAAAGTTGGCGCTGATACTGCGCTGATTGCCATCGCCCTGACTGGTACGTCCGCCACCGAGCTGGATTTCACCACCTTGTGCGCCTTTTTTGAGGATGATATTAATCACGCCAGCAATCGCATCCGAGCCGTATTGCGCAGCAGCGCCATCACGCAATACTTCGACCCGCTCAATCGCCGATACCGGGATAGTATTCAGATCAGCCGGTGCCGAACCGCGTCCGGCGGTGCCATTCACGTTGACTACCGCTGTAGTATGCCAGCGTTTGCCATTGACCAGCACCAGCGTCTGATCCGGCGACAAACCGCGCAACTGAGCCGGACGGTTAGAAGAAGTACCGTCGGCGACAGCCGGACGCGGGAAATTCAGTGAAGGCAAGAGTTTAGTGAGCGCGGTTCCTAATTCCAGGCTACCGGTATTCTGCAAATCTTTATTGCTCAGTACATCAATCGGCGCTTCGGAATCAGACACGGTGCGTTTAACGCTGCGGGTACCGGTCACAATCACCTGTGCTGCATCGTTGTCTGCGCTGACCTGAGCGAAAGCGGCCGGGCTCAGGCCAGTGATAAACAGGGTCGCAATCAGACTCGATAACTGCAAGCGGGAAAATGGAATGGCGTCGGTCGTAACGCGGGTCGTTGTATCTGGCTTCATCTGTGCTTTCTGCTGAAATTTAAGTATGGAATCTGTGTTGCCATGCGCTTCAAGGCATGAGGGATAACAGATCATACGGGCACAGATGTGGTCTGCAAACGACCTTATTTTTATGTCGACATAGTTAAAAGATATAAGCTGTTACGTGTTCAGCGCGTGTCGCGTGCCAGGAAAATTCTGGCGGCGGCGGCAGTCACGAATGGCGCTTCTTCTTGCGGCACATGGCCCAGTTCATCAAACATGATGAGTTTTGACTGCACGATATCACGTGCGAACCAGGCTGCATTTTCAGGCGGGATCAGTTTGTCTTTGCCACCCCAGAGTATCAGCGTAGGCACATGGATACGTTGAATATCGGCCGCATTTTCACCCAGATTCAGGGTACGGATACGCTTGCGCAAAGCGGCACGGTTACCGGCGCGCACCGTCATCGCACGGTAACGCGCCAGCAGTGCGGGACTGACTTTTTCCGGATTGCCATACACATCTTTGACGCTTTCTTCGAGCATGGAAGCGGGCAAGGTATGGTCCATGAACCAGGATAAAATCGGAATGCGTGCAATCTGGAATCCGGCAGGAATCGAGATTGGTTTAAACGCATAACCCGCTGCATCCACCAGTATCAGTTTATCGACGCGCTGCGGTGCCGCCACCGCCACGTTCCAGGCGATTTCACCGCCCAGCGAATTGCCAGCCAGGACGGCCTTACGAATATGTAACTGATCCATCAGATCCAGCATAAAGCGGGTATAAGCGGCGTTGCTGTAGTCCTGTTCCGCATTCGGCCCGGTCAGGCCAAAGCCGGGTAAATCCATGCTGATCACACGCCGGTCTTTTTTCAAAATACTGACCCAGCCTTCCCAGGTATGCAGACTGGATGAGGTACCGTGTATCAGCAAGACCGGCACAGGGTCATCGGCAATCCCTTCATCGCGGATGTGAACGGATAAGCCATTTACGTCGATGAAACGGGAAGGAGGTGGTGCCCATTGCTGTGTCAGGTCCTGCAGTGGGCGGTCAGGCGCCCAGTTCCAGGCGATACCAGCGACTACACACAACGCAAATACAGCAGCAATACCTGCCATCACGACAGGCAAACGAAAACGAACACTCATGCAACTTACTTTCAGGGAAACAGGCCAGAACTGGCAGCGGCTGCTATTTTCCCATGCTATTCACACAGGAAACAGTATCCTTAGCAAAAAACTCCGCAAGATTTGTGAAATCATGGCGTGCTATGCTTTTTTTACGCAGTGTTGATGCAGCCAGAAGAACTGGTAAGTCCTGAGCCGTACGCTGCAACCACAAGCATCCGGGCTTAGTCACTGACTACACCGGATAACATCAAAAAACGGAGTGCAGAACAATGAAACAACAACAGATAGCAGGATTTTATGTCAGTGGCGCCTGTGTCCGCACCAGCAACGCGGCCGAGACCGGCCCTGGTGGCCGCATCCCGGGCTTATGGGGCAGCTTCTTTGCCAGCCAGCCCGACCTCAGCCAGAGAATGTATGGCGTGTATTCGCATTATGAATCGGACCTGCATGGCGAATTCAATGTCACAGCAGGCGTCAAGGCTGGCACAGATACGCAGCCAGGGGTTCATATACAAAGCGGCAGCTATCTGGCTTTTCCTGCACAAGGTGCCATGCCTGACGCGATTATCCAGACATGGCAGACGATATGGGAACACTTTGCGCACCAGCACGAGTATGAGCGTGCCTATGGCACAGATTTTGAAGAATACCTGGGGCCTGAATCTGGCATGATTTACATAGGCATCAAACCGCGCAGCCTGTGATAACTGGCAGTGCCAAGATCCAATGCACCTGCAAACTCCGGAGAACCGCATTCCATGACATCGCTCAGTCCGCTGCAGCAAAGTTACGAGCGCCGATTAGCGCGCGTGACCACCTATCTGCATGAACATCTGGATCAGCCTTTAGATCTGCAACAACTGGCTGATCTGGCCTGCATGTCGGTCTATCACTGGCACAGGATTTATCAGGGCGTGCATGGTGAAAGTGTGATTGCCACCGTCAAACGTCTGCGCCTGCAAAAGGCAGCTGCCTTGCTATTGCGCAGCGACCTGCGCATCAGCCAGATCGCAGCACAGGTTGGTTATCCGAATCTGCAATCCTTCACCCGTACTTTTTCACAGAGTTACGGTTTGCCACCCGCCCGCTTTCGTCAACAAGGAGTGACCATGACTTTACCGACAACTGCGCCCGAGCTCGCAGCATATCCGGTCAGTATCCGCGAAATAGACGCCATCCCTGTTTTACAACTCGCCCATCGTGGCAGCTATATGGGCATCAGCCAGTCATTTGATCTGCTCAACAGCCATGCGGGTGCACGCGGCTGGATGAATGTGGAAACACGCTGGCTGGGGATTTTTCTGGACGATCCGGTGGTGACACCGGAAGCGGAGCTACGTTCTTTCGCCTGTATTTCTCTGCCGGCCGGTTGGCAGGATGCGGTGGAAGCGCCTTTTACGCAGCAGCGTCTGGCGGGCGGTAAATACGCCGTATTGCGTTATCAGGGGCCGTACTCGGCTATGCAAGCGGTCTACCAATGGTTCTGTGGCCAGTGGCTGCCCGCGTCGGGACTGGAAGCGGCCGATGCGCCACCATTTGAAGACTATCTGAACAATCCGCGCTGTACGGCGCCAGCCGATTTACTGACCGACATCTACCTGCCACTGCGCTGAACCTGATACCTGCGCTCTGAGGCTTGCGGTCCTGTTCCCGGGCGTTCAGACATGACTCTCACACCTTGTCATGTTTGATGCGGTTAACTTACATTTTCTTACTTGATGCCTGCTGCTGAACGCGGCTATCTTTGCGCCTTTCAGCGCAAAGTCTCCGTTTCCATGCATGCCGTTTTACGCAAAAACCAATTTTTTGTTCAGCAACAACTGGGTTTGCTGGAGATGGGCAAGCATTTTGACATCTTTGATCCGCTGACTCAGCAACCGATTATCGAATGCAGAGAATTAGAACACAGGCACTTCACGCGGCTATTACGCATCCTGAACTGGGAGGCATTGCGTCCTTTGCATGCGGAACTGCGTACACCGGAAGGCAAACGCGTACTGCGTTTGCAGAAATGTTTTTCCTTACTGGCAGTCAAAATTGCTATTTATGATGGCAATGGCGGGCTGGTTGGGTATTGCCAGCGCATGCGCCAGCGAACTGGCAGTTTTCGTATCCTCGATCCGGATGAACGCTTTATCGGGGAACTGCACAGCGACCAGGACAATTTTTTGTACCGCTTTGTGCAGAATGGCCAGGAACTGGCCTGTGTGTCGGATAATCCATGGTCACTACCGCAGGAATTGCGCAATCACCACCATGCCTATCTGCTGGAATTAAATCCCGGGCTGGCCCCGGAATCGCCCTTGCGCTTACTGATACTGGCGGCGCTGCTGGCACGCCAGATGCATAGTGTGAATACGGCTTAAGACTTACCGCCAGCAGGCCGTGCCGGCTGCTGCGGAGATGGGGTGGTGACTGGCTGTGGTGTATATTTACCAGCAGCGGGGTTCTTATGCTCGCCCGATCCTAAGGGCTTGACCTTGACCACCTTACTATTGCTACCGCAAGGTTTGTCTGACCAGGTGACTTTGCCACCTGATTCGCATTTGAACACCGGCGTCTGCGCGTGAGCAACAGCAGCCAGCAAAAACAAACCGCAACCGATGATTTTTTCCATTATCTGCCTTTAGTTTTACGCTGATCAATCGCGCCTGTGTGTACAGGCAGCACCGCTGCGATTGTGCCTGAATTTGCCATATTTTGTGGTTTTTTTTACAGCAACTGCAGATGACGCGCCTGATCACGCAACTCTGCCCGGAAGTCAGGATGGGCGATAGCGATCATTTCCAACACACGCTGACGTGCTGATTTACCTCTGAGCTGGGCCACGCCATATTCACTGACCACATAATTGATATCGTTCTTGCCAGTGGTGACATGCGTGCCTGGCGTCAGTGTGGACACGATACGGCTGATGCTGTCATTTTTAGCCGTGGACGGCAACACAATAAAGGCTTTGCCACCACGCGAACGGTTGGCTGCGCGCACAAAATCGACCTGACCACCGGTACCGGAATACGGCAGATGTCCCAGACTTTCAGAACCACATTGCCCCAATAAATCGATTTGCAGCGTAGCGTTAATCGCTACCAGATGATCATTTTTTGCGGCCAGATACGGGTCATTGGTAAAGTCAACCGGATGCATTTCGAGCGCAGGATTCTGATGCATGTAGTCGTACAGTTTGCGCGAACCCAGTGCGAAGGTTGCCACGGTTTTTCCGGGCAAATAATTCTTACGCCGGTTAGTGACCGCGCCGCTTTCTATCAGCTTCAAAATGCCATCGCCTATCATTTCGGTATGGATGCCCAGATCTTTTTTCTGTACCAGCTGCATGACTACGGCATCCGGTATCCCGCCATAACCGATTTGTAAAGTCGATCCATCCTCTATCATCTCCGCCACATACTGACCTATGGCTTGTTGCACAGTACCGATCACCGGCAAGCCGACTTCAGTGACCGGTTCTGTGCTTTCAATCAGGCGCGTCACCTGAGAAATATGGACATGGCAATTGCCGTAAGCGAAAGGCACATTAGGATTGACTTCCAGCACGACTGCACGCGCTTTCGCGATTGCTGCCATAGTGTAATCAGCCGCCAGACTCAGCGAGAAATAGCCCTCTTCATTCATCGGTGAAGCCATTGCGAATACCACATCGACCGGCATCAGCCCGCGCTCTATCAGCATCGGCATTTCAGAAAAATAGCTGGGGATAAAATCGATCTGCCCGGCCTGTCCACCCGGACGCGAAGCCGCACCAAAAAAATAAGCTACATGCCGTACATGCTGCTCGGTGGCTGGATCGAAATAGCCGTATTTGCGTACCGCCAGTATCTGTGCCACACGGATATTCTGAAAATGCCGTCGCTGCTCTGACAAGGCAGTCAATAAGGCTGGCGGCTCACCCACACCAGTCGGTACTACGATCCAGTCACCATTATGCAAGACCTGTAAAGCCTCCTCCGGCATGCAATGCTTTTCTGTGTACTGCTGCTGTACTGACAACATAGCTCCTCCTGATTGTATGGGTATTGGATAGGATGAGATATGCTAAGACGCATCGGGATATGGCGCAGTCAGTTCAACGACATTTCTGCACTGGCTTTGTTGTATCGCAAGCGCAACTGTGCGCCATGAGTCTGAAGTCGCATCAAAGACGAAATGTTTTCCACTCAGCAAGCATTGCGCTTTATGGGCATAATACAAATCCTGCCTGACAGAACCGGAGACCATCCATGATAGAAGTCCATCACCTGAAACAATCCCGCTCACGCCGCATTACCTGGATGCTGGAAGAACTGGGCCTGGATTACCTTGTCATCAGCTATGACCGTGATCCGACAACCCGGCTGGCACCGCCTGAACTGAAGCAGATACATCCACTCGGCAAAGCGCCAGTGCTGGCAGATCAAGGGCTGGTACTGATTGAATCCGGTGCGATACTGGAATACCTGATCAACACTTATGGACGCGCCCAGTTTGCACCACCAGCCGGTACCCCGGATTACTATCGCTATCTGCAATTCATGCACTATGCGGAAGGCTCCGCCATGCTGCCACTGCTGCTCAACCTGTATGTAGGTCGTCTGGGTGAAGCCGGCACCCCTTTACATCCGCGCATACACAGCGAAATCGCGAATCACTTCGGTTATTTGAATGCGGAACTGCAAGGGCGTGATTTCTTTGTCGGCGATCATCTGACCGGCGCCGACATCCAATTGTCTTTTGCCATCCAATCCATCGTACGTACCGTGGGTAAGGACAAATTCCCTAACCTGACCCGCTTCACAGAACTGATCGAGGCCAGACCTGCCTATCAGCGTGCAGTGGCGAAGAACGGCGAGTAAACGCCATCCCGGCAAATATCTGATACCTACATAAAAAAACCGGCCAGGCCGGTTTTTTTATTCCTTTGCAGGGTGCTGCCAGGCGCTGATTGCCAGCAGCAACCAACCCGCCAGAAAAGCCACCCCGCCCAGCGGCGTGACCGCACCCAGCCAGCGTATGCCGCTCAGCGCCAGCACATACAGACTGCCGCTGAACAGGAATATGCCAACGGCGAAGGCGGTCGCTACCCACGCCAGCCTTTTTGCCTGCGGCCATTGCTGCATCAGTATGCCAACTGCCAGCAAACCCAGCCCATGCACCATCTGATACTGCACTGCGGTCTGCCAGATAGCCAACATCTCTGCGCTTAAGACAGCTTTCAGGCCATGTGCACCAAACGCACCTGCTGCAACCGCGATCAGCATAGTCAATGCAGCGAGGAAAACAACTTTCTCTACTTTCAACATCATTGTTCCGATCAATACAAGGCCAATTGAGGTTAATTACATAGTCCGGGCGCAGCCGGATTGGCTGTATATAAATCGGCCTCAGGCGTGCTATAGGTGAGATGAAAAAAATCTGCAAAATCAGGCCTCGCTAATAAGCTGTCAGAAACTGCCTGAACCGGATAACCGCGACGCTTTGCAATTTCTCTTTGATGTCCGGCAAAAAGTAAAGAATTTGCCCCGACAGACCTTAATTTGCAAACTAAGGAGGCGGTGGATAGGTCTGTGAAATTCTTCGCCCTGCCCGGACCAAACACATCACCAATAGCAGACGTGGGCAAATAATAGACGTCCGACGTAAAATCAAAATGCACAATTCTTATTTCGGGATGTTGCTGCAAAAACTGTCCGACATCATAAGACCGCACCTGAGTCCTTAAGTAGGTTGCCTTTGCTTCAACATCTGTATGCATTTTTTTCAAATTCTCAGGAAACGACTTAACCAGCGCCAAGCTGAGCAGACAAGACATTAATATGCCCAGGACATTTACAGCAAAGCGCGCAGGTTTCTCATATTTTTTGTCGCCAATCACGAACTGATAGCAGTGCGCCAGGGAGTAAGCCGATAAGATCGCAACCATGGGCTCTACAGGCATGAAGTATCTTGAGTAATGAGAGCTGACTAGCCAGGTAATGAAGCCGTACAAAGAAAAAATGATTGCTCCAGACAACCATGGATTTTCCCGCTTGCGATACCACACATACAAACTCAATATCGCTGGGACAAATAACAAACTAGGCCAGTCCTTGTGGGTTTGTATATCGGCAAATTGCGCAGCCATATCTGCCGCGTTCCAGTCTGCCGCACCAAAAAATTTTGGCAGCATGGGCGCTACCGGATTACCGGTCAACAGATAGTTTCGTAAGTACCAAAATGCTGAAGGCAGACACACAACGACTACACAAAGAGCGATCCACTTGGGACGACGCTCTTTGATTAAGGTAGTGAGCAGTAACAAAGGAGCGAAAATCAAGGCCTGATATTTAATCCCGGCTGCAACACCAAAACAAAATACAGCATTCAGCAACAGTGTATTATCCGAGAATTTCCACCAGAAAATAAAAAGTGCAGCCGCATAAAAAATGAAGAGAGTCACTCCCAAATCGATAGTTGCTGTCCCGAACTGATTGAAGTTAAGAATTGCAAATATAAATGCCGCGAGTAAGCCGACTTCTTGCTTAGCCCAGGCACGCCCCAGGGCGATCAGTCCGAACAGTACCAGCCATCCGGCTGCAGCATGAATCAGATGTGGAAGAACTTCATTATTTGCCGCCAGGCCTAACGCATACAACAAGTTAAAATTATAGGGAAAATACGGGTAGCGTAACCATGGATTGATACCCACCTGCCCATCATTCAACCAATGTTTCACATGTGGCAAGTGATACATCACTTCATCAAATGATAAAGGTAGCTGCAATGGCCTAAGAATCAATTCCAAGCTGACAAGAAGTAAGATCAGCTTAAGTGTCCAGTGCACATCTTTGAACGAATGCCGATACAGTTTTGCCAGATTCCCGAATTCGCTACAGATACCCTTGTATTGAACCATTGCAATACAAAATGTTATTGCGCAAAAACCTGCAATATACAGAGGCTGAAATAAGCGACACATCCCCAGTAACTGCAAGCCCAGAATATGCATACCTATTCCCAAAACGACTGCTGATAACAATCGGAAATCGTAGGGCAGGCATGTTATGTCTTTATGAAAAGTCAGGATTTTCCGACCCAGACCATAACAGCTGAACAAGAAAAGAAATACTAAAAAATAACTGATAATGTAATAAATGATTTGCATGTATACCACACAGAGGTATCTTAAATAAGCAAGATGAGGAAGCGGCCAATTTTTGCCGGACTATTTTTTGTGCACAAACAATACGTACTTTAATGCCGCATAATTACATAGCATGCCTGCTATGCTGCCAGCAGCGACCGCGAGGACAGGATACGTCCTGCAACTCAGAAAATTTATGATGAATATCGTATATACAAAATAATTGACCAGCCCCCCTGTCATCGCCAAAGAGAAATAGTGCAGGTATTCTCTGAACAGACTTTTTTCAGATTTAAAATTGTGGAATGTCAGGTAACGATTGAAAATCCAGGTCACAGAGACAGCCAGAAAAAAAGAACAGGCTCTTCCGCCGAAATAGCCTAACGGCCCTTTAAGCAGCATCAAGAAGCCTGCGTCGACCAAAAATCCAATTACTCCGGTAAAGGCAAACCGGGCAAATTGAGAAGAAATCATTTGTTTTTTTCACTCTGATATCTGGGAATCGACAAGTAAGCCAGTCTTTTGACCTCATGTCTCCCTCTGGTTACTGTGTCCAGTATTAAGCCGCATGTCATTGATAAAAATGCCGTCAATATCAATCCCAGACTCAGTATTGCTGTTGGCAATCGTGGCACCAGGCCCGTCATTAAATACTGCTCCAATACCGGAAAAAACAACACACATCCTGTCAGCATCAATAAAAATGCCAGTATTCCAAAAAAACCTATTGGTCGTTCCGTCATGTAAAAACGTATGATGGTCTTCAAAATACGGAAGCCATCTTTGAACGTAGACAACTTACTTTCCGACCCTTCAGGACGGGAACCGTACTGAGTCAGTATCTCTCCGTAAGGCATACGAAGTTCCAAGGCATGAATGGTGAGTTCCGTTTCTATTTCAAATCCGCGGGTTAAGGCTGGAAAGGATTTTACAAAACGACGTGAAAATGCACGGTAACCCGATAGCATATCGGTAAACTTTCCACCAAAAATGTGAGATACAGCGGAGGTTAACATCCTGTTTCCCCAACGATGTCCGCGCCTGTAATTAGCCGCTTCGCCATGGTCAACCCTGCAACCGACAACCATATCCAGATCCTGCTGTATTAATTCCTGAATCAGCTTTTTGACCGCTCCTGCATCATAGGTTGCATCTCCATCCACCATGACGTATACATCGGCCTCAACATCCGCAAACATACGTCTGACCACATTGCCTTTTCCCTGATAGGGTGCCAGGATAACCTTAGCTCCGGCTTCAATAGCAACCTTTGCCGTTTGATCGGTTGAGTTATTATCAAAAACATAAATCATCGCATCCGGCACTGCCAAACGAAAATCTGCTATCACTTTAGGGATCGCAACCTCCTCGTTGTAGCAAGGAATCAAAATCGCTACACGTGGCTCACATTGTTTCATCGTTAATCCATTTTAAAAATCAAACTTTTCAGGAGACAAGCTCCCCATACTTTAGAGATGTCCCTTTATAGCTTCAGTTTGTCCGCACTTCATGAGCGCTGATCAACTTACGCAGGAAAGGAATCACCACCACCATCAGTACGCCAACGCCGACACTGCCCCAGCCCAGCATAGAGAAGATATGGTGGTAAGTCGGATTGGTCGCCACCGCCATGCCTTCGCCAGCTTCAGGGATCAGACCGGAGAAATAACTGGCCAGTATCGACGCGGTACCGGTAGTCAGCATCCAGGTTCCCATCATCACGCCCTGATAACGGGCTGGTGCGAGCTTACCTATCATGGCGTAACCAACAGGGGAAATCAGTAACTCGGCGACACTTTGTAACAGGTAGCTGATGAAGATCCATTTGAAAGCGACCATACCGTTTTGGGCGGCAAACGTAATCCCCAGCGGTAACACCAGAAAGCCTATGCCGATCAGGATCAGTGAAGTCGAGAACTGTGCAGGCACATCCACATTCCAGCCTTTTTTCCTCAGCGACTGAAACAACATCGCCATCAGTGGACCACCAACCATGATCACAAAGCTGTTGATATTCTGTATCCATTGCGGTGCGACTTCGACACCCCACACCATGCGGTCCACATTGTTGACGGCGAACAGCTGCAAGCCCATCGGTGCCATCTGATACAAAGTCCAGAATACCAGCGAACCCAGCGTCAGCAACAGGTAGGCAATCATATTGCGCTGTTCACGCTGGTCTTCATGCTTCGCTGTCAGGAACACCAGGATCAGGCCTATCATAATGCTGATGATCAGCACCAGATTACCGGTCAGCTCCGCTTTGTGCAGCATGAAATAAATCACCGGCACCAGACCAACCAACACGGCCAGGCCGACCAGCAAACGTTTATTGAACTCTTCTTTTCCTGCTTCCAGCAAAGGCGTATTCAAGTCTTTCAGGCGCCGCCAGTTAGCCAGTGCCAGCACGATCGCCATGAAATTGCCTATGGTCGCAAAAATAAACAGGCCTGAATAATTTTCCTGCAACTGGAAATGACCAGCTGCGGTAAAGCCGACAAAAAAGCCCAGATTCATGCCCGCATAATTCCACAAAAACGCGCTTTCACGTCGGTCGTCCTCAGGCTTGAAGCGCTGTGTGAGCATCATATTGATACAAGTCACATTCAGGCCACTGCCGGTCAGAAATAAGCCCAGCCCCCAATACAACTGCTCCGCACTACCGAGGGAAATGCAGCCACAGCCCAACACCTGCAACAACATGCCACCGACAAACAGATTGCGATTACTGATGAAGCGTCCCCCCAGATAACCGCCAAACAAGTGCAAGCCATAATTGAAGGCGCCAAACACGCCCATGATGGCAGTTGCGTCCTTCACGCTGAAACTGAGTTTTTTGGTCGCATATAAGACCAGCGTCGAATACAGAACGGCGAAACCCAGCGTTGCGAAAATCTGAATAAAAAATAAGGCTGCCGAACCTTCCGGTATCGATGCTTGTTTAAATTTGGCGATAGACAAGTTGGTCTCCTGAAAATGTCTTTGCGTACGCGTGTCAGCCCGCGCTATAGCTGCGCAGCATTGTAAAGCACTGCGGCGGCCATGCGTATTCAGACAGTGTGGTTTTTATACTTATTATTTCCAGCCTGATCATGCCAGCCTGGACGAAAAAAAGGTCAGCATGGCTGACCTTTTGAAGTTAAATTATTTTGATGCTTAACACAGATACTGTTGCACGCGCGTCCGGGACTGCACATCCCGGACGCCCTAAGCATCAGGCTGCGCGCTGTTGCTGTCCAGCGCTGTGAAACTCAGCCAGCAAGCCCGCTTCTTTGTTTTTCGCCGCTGCCAGATGACGTTCCTTCACGTGACCATAACCACGGATATCTTCCGGTATCGCAGCAATCGCCACAGCTTTGGCCAGATTATCTGCATTCAGCAAAGGCAGTAACTGCATGATGGTTTGACGGTACGCGACTGGCAACTCGCGCTCTGTGCGACGCTCTTCGGTATAGCCAAACACATCCAGCTTAGTACCGCGCAAAGACTTCATCGTTGCCAGAAGACCGAACATTTTCATCATCCAGGGGCCATATTGTTTCTTGAGCAGATTACCCTTGGCATCGCGCTTGGCAAACATCGGTGGCGCCAGATGGAAATTCAACTGGTAATCACCTTCAAACATATCGGCCACTTTTTTCTGAAACTTACCATCGGTGTACAGACGTGCGACTTCATATTCATCTTTGTACGCCATCAGTTTGAACAGATATTTCGCCACGGCTTCCGTCAGACGTAATGGTGCACCTGCCACGACTTTTTCTTCCGCCGCTTTGACCTGCTCAACAAAGTTTTTGTACATTGCTGCGTAGTCGGCATTCTGATAATCAGTCAGGAAGGCCAGGCGTTTTTCTATGACTTCATTCAGCGTAGGCTGACGTTTGATTTCCACCACTTGCGTCGGTGTCGCCAGACGTTTGACAGCCGCCAGATCATGCGCTGCCAGACGTCCCCAGTTGAATGCCTGTTTATTGAAGTCGATAGAAACGCCATTGAGTTCGATGGCACGCATCAGCGCGACTTCTTCCAGCGGTACCCAGCCTTTTTGCCAGGCATAACCAAGGATGAACATATTGGTCGCGATGTTATCGCCCATCAAGGCCGTCGCAATCGAGGCTGCATCAATCAGATCCACGCGATCAGCACCGCAGGCTTTGCGGATATCGTTTTCTGCCGATTCACCCGGGAACTGCCAGTTAGGATTTTTAATGAAGGTCGAGGTCGGCGTGCCATTCGCATTGATGGCGGCGAAAGTACGGCCCTCACCCATACGTGACAAGGCATCTTTGCCAGCTGTCACGATCAGATCGCAACCGATAACCAGATCCGCCATGCCAGTACCAACCCGGGTCGACTGAATATCGCTGGCTTTATCTGCCAGACGCACATGGGACATCACCGCGCCACCCTTTTGCGCCAAACCTGTCATGTCCAGCACGGAGCAGGCTTTACCTTGCAAATGCGCAGCCATCGCCATGATCTGACCAATTGTGATCACACCGGTACCACCCACGCCAGTCACCAATACCCCAAACGGCGTGGCTGTCGATGGCAGTGACGGATATGGCAAGGTTTTCACATCGAGCGCATTGCCAGCTTCAATTTTCAGCTTGGCTGGCTTTTTCAGCTTGCCGCCTTCCACCGTAACAAAGCTAGGGCAAAAACCATTCACGCAAGAGAAATCCTTGTTACAGGAAGACTGATTGATCTGGCGCTTACGGCCAAATTCGGTCTCCAGCGGCTCGACTGACAAGCAGTTAGACTGTACTGAGCAATCGCCGCAGCCTTCGCATACGGCTTCATTGATGACGGCACGTTTGGCCGGGTCAGGAAAACCAGGCTTGCCATCTTTGTCGATTTTTTTGCGGCGGCGGCGTTTTTCGGAAGCGCAGGTCTGATCGTAAATCATGGCCGACACGCCCTTGCATTCACGCAGTTCGCGCTGTACCGCATCGAGTTCTGAACGGTGACGTACCGTCACACCGGCCGCCCAAGGATAACCCGCCGGATATTTTTCCGGTTCGTCGGTGACCACGATAATCGGGTTCACACCTTCAGCAGCGATCTGACGCGAGATCATGCCTGGGTCCAGTGGGCCATCGAATTCCTGGCCACCTGTCATGGCGACTGCATCATTGAACAGGATTTTATAGGTGATGTTGACTTCGCCGGATACCGCAGCGCGGATCGCCAGCAAACCGGAGTGATAGTAAGTTCCGTCACCCAGATTACAGAACACGTGCTTTTCATTGGTGAACGGCGCCGCACCGACCCAGGTCACACCTTCGCCGCCCATGTGGGTGAAGGTGGAGGTTTCCCTGTCCATCCAGGTCACCATGTAATGGCAACCGATACCAGCCAGCGCGCGGCTGCCTTCCGGTACACGGGTCGAGGTATTGTGCGGACAACCGGAACAGAAATGAGGTACGCGATCCTTCATAGGATCAGGCTTACCAACATTCGCCAGCGCCGCTTCTTTGGCTTCCAGGAAGGCAACGCGCTTCTTAACGCTTTGTTCAACCGGATGACCGGCGAAATAGCGGGTGACGCGCGAAGCAATCGCACGCGCAATCTGAGCCGGGCTCAGTTCATAGGTCGCTGGCAGCAGCCATTCGCCATGGCCGGAACCATGCAGATTGCTCCATTCACCGCTGTCATCAAATTTGCCGACTACGCGTGGACGGACTTCATCGGCCCAGTTATACAATTCTTCTTTGAGCGCATACTCCAAAATCTGTCGTTTTTCTTCGACCACCAGAATTTCTTCCAGGCCCTGAGCAAATTCACGCACACCTTCCGACTCCAGCGGCCAGGTCATGCCTATCTTATACAGACGGATGCCTATGTCTTTGGCGATTTGCTCATCGATGCCCAGATCTGCCAGCGCTTCGCGGGTGTCGAGATAAGATTTACCGGCCGTGATAATACCGATCTTGGCATGCGGGCTGTCCCAAATAATCTGGTTCAGTTTATTGGCGCGCGCATAGGCCAGCGCGGCATACCATTTATAGTTATTCATGCGGACTTCCTGTGCCAGCACAGGGTCCGGGGTACGGATATTGACGCCGTCAGCAGGTAATACAAAATCTTCAGGAATCACAGGCTGTACGCGGTCAGGATTGATTTCCACCACAGAGCCGGATTCCACGATGTCGGTCACGCATTTCATCGAGACCCACAAGCCTGTATAGCGCGATAAAGCGATACCATGCAGACCGTAGTCCAGGTATTCCTGTACGGTAGACGGATATAACACCGGTATGCCGCAGGCTTTCAAAATATGCTCAGACTGATGCGCTGCAGTCGAGGATTTAGCAGCATGGTCATCGCCCGCCACCACCAATACGCCACCATGTTTGGACGTGCCCGCCAGATTCGCATGTTTGAACACGTCACCACAGCGGTCAACCCCTGGGCCCTTACCGTACCACATCGCAAATACGCCATCGTATTTCGCGTCGGGGAACATATTGACCTGCTGCGTACCCCAGACTGAAGTAGCGGCCAGATCTTCATTCACACCAGGGTGAAATTTGACGTGATATTTGCCTAAATGTTTTTTCGCTTTGGCTGCGGTCAGATCGACATTTCCTAGCGGTGAACCGCGATAACCACTGATAAAGCCAGCGGTATTCAAACCCGCTTTTTCATCCGCCTGACGTTGCAACATCATCAGGCGTATCAAGGCCTGCGTGCCCGTCATGAACGCGTGTCCGCGCTCCAGCGTGTATTTGTCGTCCAGGGAAATAGAATTGTCGATCAGCGCCTGCTGCTCGGCTTGGTGGGGTGCGTTCATGGGGTCTCCGTGCTTTTATATATTTAGTGGCGAATGGTCTTCGCCCTGCTGCAGAATCACCTTGTGGGTGCATCATATCCTGTTCAGTCCGCGCGCACATTAACATGCTGTTTCAGCCATCCCCATGTACAGGTACCCAGAAAATGACCAGTACAGTATGACTGACACTCTATGAAAGTGTACTGGTCTTGCAGCATGGATCAACTGCTTAAATTTCAGGCATGTTGTTTTTTGTCACTATGCGCCTTTCCACATTGAAATATGTAACAATTAGCAACCCGCGCTACTCTGTACACAACAGGAGGATTTGATGTCCACGCTGTTACGTCGTCTGCTCGCACCCGCAGTTGCCCTGATGAGCCATCTCAGTCTGCGCGTGAAATTATTGGGCATGTTCGCCATTCTGATCATTCCCATATTCGGTCTCAGTCTGTTCATACTGGGCAAAATCAATGCCGAACTCAGTGTGGCAGAAAACGAACACATGGGCGTCGCAGTGAGCCGTCATATCATGACGCTGGTGATACAAACCCAGAAGCACCGTGGTCTGGTGAATTTGAAATTCGCAGCTGAACCGGTCGATGATGCGCTGAGTGCCACCCGCTCGCAACTCTCTGCCAGCCTGAAATCCATCAGTCAGGATGTCAGTCAGCATCCGGATTGGAGTCTGGATAAAGACTGGGCCGCATTGCACACTGAACTGACCCAGCTCGCCAACGGCCAGATCGCCGCAACTGCTGCTGACAGCATCCGTCAACACAATGCCTTAGTCAGCCGTATTCTGGAATTTTCCACCCTGGTCGCTGAGCAAAGCGGTTTGCTGCTTGATCCTGCAGCCAATACCTATTTTCTGATGGATGCGACGATCTTAAAAATCCCGGTCTGGACCGAGCATCTGGCCTTGCTGCGTGGCTTGGGTGCAGGCTATATCCGCTCCGGTAAAATGGAATTCGTCGATAAAGCAGCTACCTATTCGCGAATCGACGCGTTGCGCGCAGCGATGAAGGCACTGGCCAGCCTCGACGGGCCGCTACAACGTGCTGGCGAGACTATTCTGGAAAATCGCAAAGACGCATTTGAAGCAAGTGAAACCTATATTGCATTGGCAACCAAATCACTGCTTGCAGAAGAGGTAAATGGTGATGCCAAGGCTTACTTTGCACAAGGTACTAAAACCATAGAACTGGCATTGGCACTACAGGAAAAGCTGGAAGACAGGCTGACTGGCTTACTCAGCGAGCGCGTCAGCGATTTGCAATTCAGCCGCAATACTATCGTGATCACAACTACGCTCAGTTTTATCGCGGCGATCTACGCACTGATGGCATTTTATAGCGGCTTTATGTCGGCATTACGATCACTCAATATCTCGGCGCAGGCAGTGGCAACGGGCGACCTGACCCAACGCATACATATCAATGGCAAAGATGAACTGGCGCTGACTGGCGGCAATTTAGAAAGCATGAATGATCAGTTATCGACACTGGTAGCCAATGTGCGTAGTAACTCCTGCATGGTTTCGCAACTCGGCGAAGACCTCGCTTCCGGTATCAGCGAATTATCTGCACGCACAGAGCAGCAGGCGTCCAGTCTGGAACAGACATCTGCCAGCGTGGAAGATCTGGCAGATACCGTACGCAAAAATGCCGACAGCGCGACCGCAGTCGACCATTTAGCCTCAAAAGTGCAGGCTATTGCAGAGTCCAGCGGCAGCACCATGCAGGAAGCGGTGCTGTCTATGCAAGGCATACAGAGCAGTGCATTGAAAGTACAGGATATCATCAGCATCATTGATGGCATCGCGTTCCAGACCAACATCCTTGCGCTCAATGCAGCTGTTGAGGCCGCCAGAGCCGGTGAACAGGGACGCGGTTTTGCTGTGGTCGCCTCAGAGGTACGCGGCCTGGCGCAACGCAGTGCAGATTCCTCGCGTCAGATCCGGCAGCTGATAGAAGAATCTGTTCATCAGGTTAAACAGGGCGTGGCACAAATCAATCAGGTCAATCAAACTCTGACCGATATCGTGACCGGTATCCGCGAACTGGCCAGTAATATCAATGTAATCTCGGTCGCTTCTGTCGAGCAGAGTAATGGGCTGGCACAGATTTCAGAAGCCTTACATCATCTGGACGAAATCACACAAAGCAATGGCCAGATGGCAGATCATGCCAAGTTTAATGCAATGGAGCTGGAAGAGCGGGCTGGCTTGCTGGCCAGGTCGGTATCCACCTTTACCCTGCGTCAGGGCACCGCTGATGAAGCATTGCAAATGGTGAAAATTGCGGTTGCCTTATATCGTGACAAATCCCAGACAGCCTTGTCACTGATAACCGCCAACCAGCAACGGCAGTTTGCCGATCGCGATATGTATGTGTTTGCGTTTGACCGCCAGGGTCAGTACCGCGCCTTTGGTGGCAACGCTGAAAAACTGAAGGTCAATTTATTCAATGTCCCCGGACTGAACGGGCGCCAGCTGGTACAGGATGCGTTTGCCTTGCCCGCCAAAGGCGGCTGGGTGGATTACAGCATCATCAATCCTCTGACTCAGAAAGTCGAGCACAAAACTTCTTACATCGAGCGGGTAAGCGAAGATCTGGTCATTGGCTGCGGTGTATATAAACACTGAACAGGATAGAGCAAAAAAAACGGCTACTGAAGTACAGTAGCCGTTTTTTGACCAAACCCAGACTGAAGAACTGGCTCTTAGAACGAGTAAGTTACGCCAGCGCTGAAGTTTTTGGTGTCGCTAGCTGGCTTTTGGAATTCCAGACGTGCACCGATGTTCGCTGTGAACTGGTACTGAACGCCAACGCCAACAAATGTACCGTTTTGGGAACCCGAACCAGAGCTGCCACGATAAGACGCATTGGCTTTCAATTGGTTGTAACCCAGGCGGCCAATTACCTGGAATTCTTTGCTCACTGGCACGATACCCAGAACGGATACTGCGGTCTGTGTTCCGTCTACGGATACAGGACCGATATCTGTTTTGAACAATTGACGGTAAGCCAATTCAACAGCAACATTCTCGTTGAATTTATAACCACCGAATGCACCATAGCTAACTTTGTTGTCAACCAAACCGTCAACTTTAGTGGAACCGATATCCGAACCAACGTAAAAAGCATTAGCTGTCTGTGCCTGTGCGGAAATAGACAAAACAGCGATAGCTGCAGCGATACTCAATTTTTTCAACATTTTTTACCCTAACAATTATTAACAAAACAATCACATAAAAATGACAGGCGTCGATTCTACAGCTAAAGCATAAAAAAAGTCACAATTTTAAACAATTATACGTTGTTTTATTTACACACTCATGCAGCTTGTTCCGGATCCCTGAATTGACGGGCTGGAAAATGCATGAGCGTCTCCCGTTGAGTACAGTTTCACGGGATATAATGAAGGCATGAAACTCAAATTCACGAAAATGCATGGCGCAGGCAACGACTTTGTCGTCATTGACGCCATCAACCAGAACATACCGCTGAGCACAGAACTATGCCGGCATATTGGTGATCGCCGTTTTGGCATCGGTGCTGACCAAATCCTGGTGGTCGAGGCCAGCTCCACGCCTGACGTCGATTTTCGCTATCGTATATTTAATGCCGATGGCGGAGAAGTTGAGCAATGCGGTAACGGCTCGCGCGCTTTTGTACGCTTTGTCACAGACAAGAAACTGACTGACAAATCCAGCATACGTGTAGAAACCATGTCCGGTGTGATAGAACCACGCCTGGAAGCCGATGGCAGCATCACCGTGGATATGGGTGCACCTGTACTTGAGCCAGCCAGGGTCCCGGCTGATGTCAATGGCTTAGTTGCCACGCCACAGGGTGATGATCTGTTATGGCCAATGCAGATACACGGCAAGACCACGCTGTTCTCGCTGGTGTCGATGGGAAATCCCCATGCAGTGCAGGTGGTGGACGATATAGACAATGCGCCGGTCAGTCAGGATGGTCCGCTAATCGAAAACCATGAACGCTTCCCGAAACGTATCAATGCCGGTTTCATGCAAATCATGAACCACCATCATATCCGGCTGCGCGTATTTGAACGTGGTGCAGGTGAAACCCTGGCCTGTGGCACCGGTGCCTGTGCTGCGGTGGTTGCTGGCATCCGGCGCGGCCTGCTGGATAGCCCGGTCCGGGTCTCGGCACGTGGTGGTGAACTGTCGATCGCCTGGGCCGGACCTGAGCAGCCGGTCATGCTCAGTGGTCCTGCTGTGACCGTATTTGAAGGTGAAATTAATCTGTAAGATGGCAGCGTTTTGCCTGTCGCAACTCTGTGTATAGCTATAGCCCATGAATCCAACTGATATCGCAACCTATCTTATCCAGCATCCGCAATTTTTCGAAGAACATGCTGAATTACTGAGTGCCATCAAACTAACCAGCCCGGTGATGGGTCGTGCCATCTCGTTGCAGGAAAGACAGATGGAAGTGGTGCGTGAAAAATACCGTACGCTGGAATTGAAATTGTCTGATCTGATGCGCAACGCTGAAGAAAATCACGACATCACCAGGAAATTCCAACGCTGGACGCGGGAACTGCTAATGGCGCGTAATGACGTTGATCTGCCGCATATTCTGACCCGTGGCTTGCAGGATATCTTCGATTTGCCGCATGCGACCTTACGTTTGTGGAATGTGGCACCGGAATTTGCCCATACCTGGTTTGCAGAATCCGTCAATGACGATGCACGTCTGTTCGCCAAAGGCTTGCAAGCACCATTTTGCGGCGCGAATCAGGAATTTGAAGCCGCCAACTGGATAGAAAGCGACGCCGCGGTGAAATCCATCGCAATGCTGCCGCTGCGCACGCAGGCCGGTGCCACAGTGTTTGGTTTGCTGGTATTGGGTTCTCCCGATCCGGCACGCTATACCAAAGAAATGGCAACGGATTTCCTGGTGCAGATTGCTGACACCACCAGCGCGGCGCTGGCTTGCCTGATACAGCAGTGATCTGCCATGAGCGAAGCTGAGTCTGCAGCAGATATCTCCGCTTATCTGGATATCCTGCATAGTCAGCGCCGCTTGTCTGCACACACTTTGGACAGTTACGCACTGGATCTGAAGGAATTAGCAGCTCTCGCTCAGCCCCACCCTGTCGCCACACTGACCACCACGCAATTACGCCGCATCACGGCGAAATTGCATGGCACCGGCCTGAATCCGCGCAGCATTGCACGCAAGCTATCGAGCTGGCGTGGTTATTTTCAATGGCTGTGTGAACAGCAGAAAATAACGATCAACCCTCTGCAGGGCCTGCGTGCTCCCAAAAAAAGCGCACCTTTGCCTGAGGCGCTGGGGCCGGATGATGCATCGCGCCTGGTATCACAACAAAGCAAGGATAGTCCCACCGCGTATGCCAATCGTGCCATGTTTGAATTACTGTACTCCAGTGGCTTGCGTGTGTCAGAACTGGTCAGTCTGGATATAGAGGCTGTGCACGAAGGGAATTACCAGTCTGCAGCCTATGTCGATCTGGAGCAAGCCGAAGTACATGTAACCGGTAAGGGGAATAAACAGCGCATCGTACCGGTGGGCAGCCATGCGCTGACAGCGCTGCGTGCATGGATTGCTGTGCGCGGCGCATTGTTAAAAGCCGATCCGCATCCCTTATTCCTGACTGAACGCGGCACCCGCATGTCAGCCCGGCTGGTACAGCTCAGAATCAAGGCGCATGCGCAGTCACTGGATATTCCTGCCAATGTGCATCCGCATATGCTCAGACATTCATTTGCGGCGCACGTGCTTCAATCTTCCGGCGATATCCGCGCAGTTCAGGAAATGCTGGGACACAGCTCACTGGCTGCGACGCAAGTGTATACCGCACTGGACTTTCAGCATTTAGCCAAGGTCTACGATCAGGCACATCCCAGAGCAAAAAAGTCTTCCGACACCTGAATGCAAAAAAAATGGGGAACTTAGTTCCCCATTTTTTAACTTAAATTATCAAATTGAATCCGGAGCCAATATCTCCAACACCGGATTCAAAGCAATACCAAGATTTAATTATTTGTTTAACTTCACACTGCTAATATCTGCAGTCAAATAACCAACCGCTGCGGCAAAGCGGTCTTTGTAGTTAGCACGTACCAAAGGATCCAGCGTAGGCTGTACCACTTTATGGATGCTACCCCAGTCACCCGGATGTTGGAAATTGCTGGTGATGTAAGTCCAGCCATTCAGATCATCGACCACGGACAAGCCAGTTGCTTCCGCACCAGCTGGCATCGACGCAACGCGTGATAAGAGCTTGGTATCAACGTTATAGGCCCACAGGAAGTTATTGACATGATAGCTGCTGTCTTCACCAATAAACAGGGTACGCAGTTTTTCCGAGAATTTCAGATTATCCGGCGCACCGATTTTGTCCGGATTCGCCGTATTACCCAGTGCATCCGCAGTGATGTCTTCACCGATCAGCAAGGTCTTGGTGACTGTAGGTACCCAGTCGCTGTTGATCGCTGCACCTTTCGTGTCCTTTTGAGAACCAGCCAGGGTATGCGCCAGAATACCGCCCGCATTCAAGGCTTTGTCTATGGTCACACCATGCGCTTCATTCCATGCTGCATTGCCACGCACCATAGAGCTTTGCATGTTTTGCAGGGCAGAGTAAGCGATCTTGTCTTTCGCATTAACGGTCGTACCTTCCATCTTAGTGAAAGCCATACTGCCGCCCATCAATGCTGCGTAGCGATGCGTTTCCAGGAAAGCAGCCGCTTTTTCCATGCCAGCTTTCAAACGTACCCATTGTACTTTGCCACTGAAATTGATCTTAGTGAATGTCGCATCTGCCGGATCGGAAGTGCGTACATCCATGATATCCGTTGCCTTGACGGTCTGCGCCAATGCTTCGATTTCCGCACTGGTGGCGGAACCTAATTTGATCCAGCTCAGTGGCGCACCGGCAGCCGTCACATCTAATGAGAATCCGGCACCAACTTTTGCTACGTACAGACTGCCGGAAGACAGGTCTTTTTCCTTGTCAGCCACGAACATAAACAAAGCGCCGTTAGTCGCATCATCACCCATCAGTGCGGTACGGTTATCCGGCATTACCTGTATCAACTCATGCGATATACGGCCCAGGCAGTAGTGCTTCTTGATGGTGCCGGTACCGTCCGGATTAACCGTCACTTCTGGCAAATGTCCGTAATTGTATGGATTGGCCTTAGTCGCGTCACCGTACAGATTGGTACTGTAGGCGCTGAACATGGTGTTGCTGGCGATGGTAAATGCATCCGGCTCATACTCTTCACTCGACAGGTGTGTACCCCAGGGAGACAGGCTGGCACCGCAAGTAATCCACAGTCCATTCACTTTCGATGTATCCACATTGTGATACTTAACCAGGCTCAGCTTACCGGTCGTCTGATCCTGATCCAGTGTCAGTACCGCAATCGGGGAAGGCAATGCACCGTACATATCGGTTTTTCCATCCTGCGCCCAGGTGGTGTACTCAAACTGAACCACGGCAAACACAGCCTTACCTTTAATGCCAGTGACCGTAGGATTAGCAACGCTCAGCAAAGAAGTACCATCTGGCGAATCTGAAAAGAACTGACGTTCTTTACCGGCGACCGTTTTGTCGATAATTGGTTTGTTATTAATATCGTAATAACCGCCCGCCAGCACATTAGCACCGGAAGTGCCTGGTACCATGTCACCGGTCAGGAAGAAAGGCTGGTAAGCGAGTTTGTAAGTCTGTACGGAATTGTCGCTGAACTTGACGTTTAATGCAGACGTCACAGTAGTCGTTGCCATCGCTGCTGCATTCGCCAGACTTGGCGCAGCCATAGGGGCAAACTCAGCGGATGCAAAAGTCGGCACAGGCACCACGGAGCCAGCAGGCAAATCGGTACCGCCGCCACATGCGGTCAGCAAAGAAGATGCAGAGATAGCACCCAATGGAAACAAAGGGGCACCAGCGAGAAATTTTAATGCCTGGCGACGGCCAGCTTTCATTTGATCAGACATGATTCAACCCAAAAAAAGCACTCAAGCGTCAGAACGCGGTTAATAAAGAAATTGTCCGGAAATATGGAAATATGGATATCCGGAACAGGAGAAGTCGCCGCAGAGTATAAGAAGCCAATATGACAAGTTCATGAATTGACAAGGCTGGTTTGATTATTTGGAGTCTGCGCACAGTACATGAGCAGGCTTCAATTTTGCAACTCAATTGCATTTTGAGGCATAATAGACCTCCTCTCTGAATTCGAGCTGTACTATGAAGCACTCACCTCTCCAACTGGCGCAACACCTGCTGGAAACCAGCGGTATCCGCAACACCGATGCCCGGCGCAATGTACTGAGCATGCTGCTGGGTGCCAGCCGCGCCTTGACACATCTGGAAGTACAGGAAGATTTTCCGTCTATGGACAGAGTGACTTTGTACCGCACGCTGGACTGTCTGACCGAGGCGGGTCTGATCCATAAAATTTCTGGCGATGACCGCGTGTTCCGCTACAGCGCCAGCCATGAGGCACAGGTGCAAGGTGCGCCGCAACAGCATCAGCATGGACATTTCAAATGTACCCGTTGTACCCGTGTGTTCTGTCTGACCGGAACCGAGGCGCCACTGGCGGTACAAAAGCAATTACAACATAGCCTGCAAGCCACCCTGGGCAATGGCTTTCAGAGTCACGAAATTGAACTGACGATCAAAGGCTGGTGTGCATCCTGTGCGCAGACCTGATGACCCTATTCCTGAATCATTAAGCAAAAATTAAGCAGAAAGACTGTATGGCACTTATTCCCACTACGATACTGACTGGTTTCCTCGGCGCTGGTAAAACGACCCTGCTCAACCGCATCCTGCAGGAAGAGCATGGCTTGCGCATCGCTGTGATTGAAAATGAATTTGGTCAGGAAAATATCGACAATGAAATTCTGCTGCAAGACAGTAATGAGCAGATCATAGAAATGAACAACGGTTGCATTTGCTGCACTGTGCGTGGCGATCTGATCGTCGCGCTGGCCAGACTGATAGAACAAAAACAGGCAGGCAAGATCGATTTTGATCATGTGGTGATAGAAACCACGGGTCTGGCCAATCCGGGTCCGGTCGCCCAGACTTTTTTTGTTGATGAAGAAGTTGGCATGCATTACATGCTCGATGCGGTCGTCACTGTGGTAGATGCGCGACATGCCATGCAGCAACTTGATGAGCATGAAGAAGCCCAGCGCCAGGTCGGATTCGCCGATAAAATCCTGCTCTCTAAAACGGATCTGGTCGACGCTGACACGGTGTCCGCTTTACGCGCACGGCTGTTGCGCATGAATCCGCGCGCTACCGTCAGCGAAGTCCATTTCGGTCAGGTCGCCATCAAAGAAGTGCTGGATCTTAAGGGCTTTCATTTGAATGCCAAACTGGAGCTGGACCCCGACTTTCTGAAAGCCGAAGAAGCGCACGAACATACGCACGAACATGCGGATTGCAACGAACACTGCAGCCATGAGCATCACCATCATACGCATGAGGCCGGGCATACAAGTAGCGCACATGACCACCATCATAGCCATCACTCAGACGATATTGCAGCCTTCGTATTTACCAGCGAGCGGCCGTTCAACACTGGTCAGCTGGATGAATTTCTGGGCGGCCTGGTGCAAGTTTTTGGCCCGCGTATGCTGCGTTATAAAGGGGTGTTGTATATGCAAAACGCCGACCGCAAAGTCATTTTCCAGGGAGTACATCAAATCATGGGCACAGATGTCGGCATGAAGTGGGCGGAAGGTGAAATTAAGCAAAGCAAAATGGTATTTATTGGCAAAAATCTACCAAAAGAGATATTTATTCAAGGATTGCAGCAGTGTTTGGTATAAACTAACGGGCTACCAATAGCGATTCTTGTCTGGACTGCAAGTGACAGATGCTGCAAAATGCGTCTGCCTGTTTGGTAAGGGGAGGATATTCCTGCTGAAGCAACACTGTGTTCAGCGTGTCCTATGTACTAACCCGTTGTATCGAAAGTAAGCGAAGTGGCAACCAAATCAACTAAATCGACTGCTACAGTCAGCGCCCCCGAAGCTCTGCTCACCGAGGAACAAATCCTCGCGATGGGAGAGCAGGATTATATGAACGCTGCTCAACTGGCATTTTTCAAGGCCCGTTTGCAGCAGCTTGAAAAGGATTTATTGAAGAATGCCGACGAAACGACCGAGCATCTTCGCGAAACCGTGCTTGTTCCCGATCCGGCAGATCGTGCCACGATAGAAGAGGAACACGCGTTAGAGTTGCGTACCCGCGACCGTGAACGCAAGCTGCTGAAAAAAGTTCAGCAAGCCATCGCCAGCATCGATGAAGGTGATTACGGCTGGTGCGAAGAAACCGGTGAACCGATCGGCATTCCGCGTCTGCTGGCACGCCCGACAGCGACCTTGTCACTGGAAGCGCAGCAAAGACGCGAAATGAAACAAAAACTGTACGGCGATTAATCTTAGCGTCATTTTTGACCGGGATAATAAAAAGCGTGTATTCAATACACGCTTTTTTCTGGGCAGATACCGCAACTTTGTTGCATATCTTTCGCAAGTAGCGGAACTTTGACCCAATGCAGGCGTCTCATCCAGGACGCCAGGATTGTATTGATATAAGCGTTTGTTGTTAGCGCTAATAACGGAACCCGACTCTGACTGAATCACACTGAACATGTCTTTACCGCATGCACGTCCCCACCACCAACGCCGCCTGTGGCTGCTTTGGTGTCTGCTGCCCGCATTATTGCTGGCTCAGTGGACGGGCTTGTCGCACCGGCTCGCCCATGCGAACTGGATAGGTGGTAAACCGCAATTACAACTGATCAGCCAGGCGTATTCAGTCTGGAATATCACTGAAAGCCAATCCGATGACAGTCTGCTGCACTCCTGCGCATTGACCGATGCCAGTACCTGCGCCGACTATCTGACTTTCATACCACCGGTTGTGCCGCTGTTAAATGTGCAGCCGCCTGCGCTTGCTCAGCTTGCCAAACCCGATTGGCTGGCACAGTTGCTGCTGGCATTCGCTTCCCGCGCACCACCTGTCACACGAAATACCCTCATCTGAGCTAGCGGGTGGCTGTTGCCACCTCAGGAGCGCGCCTGTCTGCGTACAGCGCCGCGCGCCATCATTTCGTATTCGTGTTTCAGGAAAATCTATGTCTTACCAACTTCGTCTGGCTGCCGCGGCAGTCCTCAGTGCCTTCGCCTGCCCAACTTTTGCAGAAACCATCTCCACTGTTACCGTCACCTCAAATCCTTTGGGTAAGGGCGAGGATATGCAAGTGCTGACACCTGCCAAGGTGCTGGCCGGCCCGGAATTACGCAATAAAATCAGTACTTCTTTGGGCGATACGCTGGGCGGTGAGCTTGGTGTGTCGGCGTCAGGCTTTGGTGCCGGTGCCTCGCGCCCTATCATTCGCGGCCTGGAAGGACCACGCATCAAAATTCTGCAAAACGGCATGGGCGTCGCAGATGTCTCCAGTCTGTCGAATGACCATGCGGTGGCCAGTGAAAGTGCAACCGCCCAGCAAATAGAAATTCTGCGCGGTCCGGCGGCACTACTGTATGGCAGCGGCGCGATAGGCGGCCTGGTGAATGTGATCGACGGACGTATCCCTGCCACCCTGAGCAAACAAGTAAGCGGCGAAGCGGAATTACGCGTCGGCAGCGGGAATCAGGAAAAAAGCGGCTCGTTTGGCCTTGACGGATCCAGTGGTGCGCTGGCCTGGCATATTGATGGCAATGCCCGTCAGACTGATAACTACGCAATTCCCGGCAAGGCAAACCCGGGCAACCCGGATACTGCAAGAGGCAGACTGCCATCCAGTTTTACCCGTGAACACAGCTTGACGCTCGGCGGCTCGTATATTCAGAAATGGGGATATGTCGGCGCTGCAGTGCAAACGCTGAACGATCATTACGGCATTCCGACCGCAGAAAAATCCTTTATCGACATGCGGCAGAACCGCTTGGATCTGGACAGCAAAGTGCTGGCACCTTGGGCAGGTTTTGAGTCACTCAGTATGAAACTGAGTACAACCGATTATCAGCACACGGAAAAAACCGAGCAAGGCATCGCTAACACCAACTTCAAAAACCAGTCCACAGAAGGACGCCTGGTCCTGAATCACCACGCCTGGCAAGGTTGGCAGGGCAGTTGGGGAATGCAATTTGAAACAGTCAAATTCTCTGCCTTATCCGCTGCCACCGGGCGCGCTGATACGGTTCCCGTGACAAAATCGAATTCTGTAGCTGCCTTCGTGGTCGAACAAAAGCAAATCGGCGAAGTCTTGACCAGTGCCGGGCTGCGTCTGGAAAACGTCAAACGCACACCTGAGGCCATCGCCAGCTTGCCGGCGCGTCAGTTTGACCTGTACTCGGCATCATTAGGCGGACTCTGGCAATTCACGCCAGGCTACGCTGCTGGCCTCAGCTACTCGCTGGCCCAACGCGCACCGGCTACCGAAGAGCTGTACTCCAATGGACCGCATGAATCCACAGCGACTTTTGATATTGGCAATCCCAATATGCAAAAAGAAAAATCACGCAATCTGGAATTAAGTCTGCAGAAAACAAACGGCCTGGTACGCTGGAAAATCAATGCTTTCTACAACCAGGTGCAAAATTACGTCTACGGGCACACCGATGGCGTGAAAGTGGATGAAGAAGGCAATCCAGCCGATGACGCTGAATTCAGCCGCCGTTACTGGTCACAAGCGCGCGCTAATATCCATGGCGCAGAAGCTGAACTGAGCTTTAATCAGACGGGTGAAGGCTTTTCTGCGCGTGCATTTGCAGACATGTCACGCGGACGTTTGGAAAATGCCGGCAATCTGCCACTGCAACCAGCGATCCGTACCGGCTTTGATCTCGGCTATCGCGAAGGCGCCTGGCGTGGTTCAGTCAAAGTTTTGCACGCTCAGAAACAGGACAGACTGGCCAGCTTTGAAAATTATGTGACACCCTCCTATACTAAAGTCGATCTGGACCTCAGCTATACCCAGCTCTATTCAGGGGCGCAACTGACCTGGTTTGTGATGGCGAAAAATCTGCTGAATCAGGATATACGCATCTCAACTTCGGTTTTGCGTGACAGCGTGCCTCAGCCAGGGCGCCACTTCATTGCAGGTGTCAGGACCAGCTTTTAAGTGAGGACTACCCAGCTTTTTGTTACGAATTGTAATTCCAGTACATTGCCGTAAACCCTGAAATCGAATTGGGGCGTGAAAAACCGCCCCAATTTGCGGGAAATCAACAGGATTGTCTCCTAACTGCTGTTTATTTCCATAAAACAACTTTTAACTTTAGTTAAAAATCTCTGACAGGCTTGGAGTCTGATTACATTTCACTTCTAAATCAGAATATACTTGAACCTCGGTAAATATTTTGTCGTTTAACAGCTACAGTTCAGCTACAATTTTTCGGGATCAAAGTGGGGATTTTTTCTCTGTTCGGTAAAAAGGGTGGAAAAAAAGATGAGCGCGCCTCAGAGCGCAGTACATCTAAAAAAACCCGCGCTAAAACTGGAAATACTGTGATCACAGGCTTCCAGGATAGTGAACTGTTTACCAATTCCATCATTGCACAACGCCATATTGCACGTGCCACCGAAAGAAAAATTGACGCAATAGAGTTCGAGATGTCACGCGACATCGTGAAAACTCGTCCACCGGTTGCGACTAAAATCGATTTGAACAAGTCTGGCAACGGCACGGTGACTGGTGAGGTAACGCTCACCGCAAATACCCTGCCGATAGAGAAACGCGCCTCCGTCATGGATTTCCAGACGACCCTGCCTATGACGATGCCGTCTGATTATCTGCTCGGCGGGCACACTGAAATTCACGGTAATGCGATTGCCTACAGTGAGTCGGTACCGGTATTGGAAGAGGCCGCCATACTGTTCGCCAATGGCCAGAATGAGGTCGCTGAGCATATGTTGCAGGCAGCGGTCCATCACCAGAATCTCGGCAGTGCGACTGAAATCGGCTGGCAAATGCTGTTCGACCTGTATCGCCTGACCAATAACCAGCACATGTTTGAAAGCCTGTCGCTGGACTATGCCAATAAGTTTGAAACATCGCCACCGCTTTGGCCAGAACTCGGCAGCCCGGCGGACCAGGAAGTCAGCCAGGAGAGCAACGTTGCAACTCCGACCATTCTGTTTCCAGCCAAGCTCGATGCCGGCATTATCAAAGTCATCGAAAAAATTAACACTCAGGGTGTCAGAAGCCAGAGTCTGAAACTGGACTTTGGACGTATCAAAGAAGTCGATCCGGTAGGCTGCGGCCTGTTGTTGCGCTGTTTGAAGAATTTAAAAAAATCCGATCACGACCTGATGCTGGCGGGAGCACAGGATCTGGCGGACCGCATACGCGGTATTTTGCAAGTTGGCCGCCGTGACGAAACCGAAGCACCATGGTTGTTGCTGCTGGAAATACTGCAATTGCTGCACTTTGAACGCGCGTTTGAAGAAGTCAGCATGGATTACTGCGTCACCTTTGAGGTGTCGCCGCCTTCTTTTGAAGCACCAAAAAACAATATTACCAGTGCCTTCCCGGAAATCACGCTAAAGGAAGACCACGAGGAAGAGGCCGCTCGCTCTGACCGCTTCACGATGCCAGCCTTCATACAGGGGAAAATGGATGGCTTGCTCAAAAAAATTGCCGATCAGGCCAATCACACCAATCCTCTGATACTCGATTGCTCGCGCCTGGAACGGGTGGAATTCAGTGCAACGGCCGAATTACTCAATGGTTTGGCACCCATCGCGGGCAAACCTGGTATGTCCATCCAGTTTACCGAGGTGAATTACCTGGTCATGATGCTATTCAACGCCATGGGCCTCAAAAACATCGCCAGCATCAGCTTGCGTAAACATTAATTTCGGCACAATTCCCACTGCCCTTTCTTGCATGTCAGCACAAAGTTGACCGGAATTAGCCCTGCAAACAGCAGATACCTGCCCTACACTTCTTGTAATTCTGCAGTTCCCCCCCATTTTCTAGCAATTCGGAAGTTCGCTTCCTGTGGCATTCCTTGTGTAACGAATGCCTTTCCCCTTTTGAGAGGTTCATATGGAACAATTTCACGGTACCACCATACTGACCGTGCGGCGCGGTAATGTCGTTGCCCTCGGTGGCGACGGACAAGTCACGCTGGGCAATATCGTCATGAAAGGCACGGCGCGTAAAGTACGTAAGCTGTATCACAACAAAGTGCTGGCAGGTTTTGCTGGCGGCACGGCTGATGCATTCACCCTGATAGAACGCTTTGAATCCAAATTGGAAAAACACCAGGGTCACCTGATGCGTGCCTCCGTTGAGCTGGCGAAGGACTGGCGTACCGACCGCATGCTGCGCCGTCTGGAAGCGATGTTGCTGGTAGCAGATAAAGACACGACTCTGGTCATTACCGGTAATGGCGATGTACTGGAACCGAATCAGGGCATAGGCGCGATCGGTTCCGGTGGCAGTTTCGCCCAATCGGCTGCGATTGCCTTGTTCGAAAATACCGATTTATCACCGGTAGACATCGTCAAGAAATCACTGACGATTGCCGGTGAACTGTGCATTTATACCAATTTGTCGCACACCATAGAAACCTTGGAATAATCCTCGCCTGCAACGTAACGCAGGCTGACAGAGAAGCAGACAGGAAAAAACATGAATATGACACCACAGGAAATCGTGTCCGAACTGGATAAACATGTCGTCGGACAGGGCAAGGCCAAACGTGCAGTTGCCATCGCCTTGCGTAACCGCTGGCGTCGTCAGCAGGTGCAAGAGCCGCTGCGCCACGAAATCACACCAAAAAATATCCTGATGATAGGCCCGACCGGCGTCGGCAAAACCGAGATCGCACGTCGTCTGGCCAAGCTGGCAGATGCACCGTTCATCAAAATCGAAGCCACTAAATTTACCGAAGTCGGCTACGTGGGCCGCGATGTGGACACCATCATCCGCGATCTGGTCGATATCGGCATCAAACAAACCCGCGAATCTGCAACCCGCAAAGTCCGCCTGCGCGCAGAAGACGCGGCAGAAGACCGCATTCTCGACATCCTGCTGCCACCGGCACGTGATTTCGGCATCCATCCGGAAGGTGAACAGAATGCTGGCGATAACAGCACCCGTCAGACTTTCCGTAAACGTCTGCGTGAAGGCGCACTGGACGACAAAGAAATCGAGCTGGAAGTAGCAGAACCGGCAGCGCAAATGGAAATCATGGCGCCACCTGGTATGGAAGAAATGACCGAACAGATTAAAACCATGTTTTCCGGCATGGGCAGTGGTCGAAAAAAAGCACGCAAACTCAAGATCAAAGAAGCCTTCAAACTGCTGATTGAGGAAGAAGCAGCCAAACTGGTCAATGAAGAAGAGCTGAAACAGGAAGCCATCCGTAATGTGGAACAGAACGGCATCGTATTCCTGGATGAAATCGATAAGATCGCTTCACGCTCGGAAACTGGCGGTGGTGAAGTATCGCGCGCCGGCGTACAGCGTGATTTGCTGCCGCTGGTGGAAGGAACTACGGTCAATACCAAGTACGGTATGATCAAAACCGACCATATTCTGTTCATCGCCTCCGGTGCCTTCCATCTGGCCAAACCCTCAGATCTGATACCAGAGTTGCAGGGGCGCTTCCCTATCCGGGTTGAGCTGGAATCCTTATCCATCGCGGACTTTGAACGCATACTGACCAGTACGGATGCCTGCCTGACCCGTCAGTATCAAGCCCTGCTGGCCACCGAGGATGTGCAAATAGAATTTACGCCGGAAGGTGTGGAACGTCTCGCAGGCATCGCCTTTTCCGTCAATGAAACCACGGAAAACATTGGTGCGCGCCGTTTATACACTGTGATGGAAAAGCTGCTGGAAGAGATTTCTTTTGATGCACATCAGAATTCCGGCACAACCATCAGCATTGACGCAGCTTATGTCGAAGCGCGGCTGGGCGCCTTGTCGGTTGATGAAGACTTGTCCCGCTATGTGTTATAAGCTTCAGGCAGAACAGGATGGCCAATAAGGCGCTGGCAACGCGTCAGAGAATGCGGCACAGGGTTGAGCCGTCTCAGCTGGCGCCGCGTCACCATGTGGCGCGGCCAGCGCAGAAAAGCCATCCCGCAGCAACACGCTTAGTACCTAAAACCGTCGGTAAGTTAACTGCCTTGCTGACGACATTTCATTCAACATCTTCCACTACCGGGATACCTATGTTTGAAACCTCCGCAGCCAGTGACCAACCTGACTACGACCTGCTGAACAAACAGCTTGCCAGCATACTGGAAGGCGAACGCGCACTGATGACGAATGCTGCGCAATTTTCTGCGCTGATTTTTAACAGCATCAGCGATCTGAACTGGGCAGGCTTTTATTTCTGCAGCGAAGCCAAAACTCCAACTCAGGAAAAGCCCTGTGATTTATTACTCGGCGCTTTCCAGGGCAAGGTAGCCTGTGTACGCATTCCTTTCGGTCGCGGTGTGTGTGGCTCGGCAGCGCAAGAACGCAAGACTTTCCTGGTACCGGACGTGCACGCATTTCCTGGCCATATTGCCTGTGATTCCGCATCAAACTCAGAGATCGTGATTCCTGTGATTAAAGATGGCAAGCTGTATGGCGTACTCGATATCGACAGCCCGCGTCTGGCACGCTTCAATGCAGAAGATCAGGCAGGTCTGGAAAGCATGCTGGCTGCGTTCGTAGCAGCAACCGACTTCAGTTCACTGCCATCCGTCTGAGTCCGATTGCGACAAACAGCACTGGAATTTTCCCGGGCTGACTTCTACACTGCTTGCAGGAGGAAGCCATGCCCGGATGCCGACACCGCAAAACCCGCAGAAAACATCTGCAGCCACTGAGACGGCGCGATATCACCACACGTATGCTGGTCGATATCGGGATTCATTATGCAAGCATACTCGGCACCGAACTGGCGGCCGTGTTTCTGCGCCGGCAAGCGATACCGGAAGCGGTCATCAGCCGGGTACTGCTACTACCCGCTGCCAGGGTCTCACACCGGTTTTGAACTGATCTCATGTTTGGCGTCACGCGCCATTAACTGACGTATCATTTGCTGCGCCGGAACCTGATCAAACAAGACACTGGCAACCGCATTGGTAATTGGCATCTCTATCGCCAGACTGGCTGCCAATGTACGCACTGCCTGTGCGCAACGCACACCTTCCGCCACATGTCCCAGCTCTTCAACGATCACAGCCAGGCTTTTGCCCTGTGCCAGAGCGAGCCCGACTTTGCGATTGCGTGACAAATCGCCAGTGCAAGTCAGTATCAGGTCGCCCAGGCCGGTCAGACCAACCAGGGTTTCCGAACGCGCACCGAGTGCCACGCCGAGCCGGGTAATTTCCGCCAGACCGCGGGTAATCAGTGCAGCACGCGCATTCAGCCCCAGCCCCAGGCCATCGGCCACACCGGTAGCAATCGCCAGTATATTTTTGACGGCACCACCAACTTCAACGCCGACCAAATCATCACTGGAATACACCCGCATCGCATTCACATGCAAAGCCTGCACCACACGCTGACACAAATCCTGTGATTTGGACGCAATCGTGAGCGCACATGGCAAGCCCTGTGCTACTTCCTGCGCAAACGAGGGGCCAGACAAGGCACCCAACTGACATTCCTGACCCAGTATCTGTTCCGCCACCTGATGCGGCAACAACTGCGTGCCTTCCTCAAAGCCTTTACATAACCAGACCACACGCTGCGGCCGGTGCAGCTTGCATGCCTCCAGCGTGGGACGCAGACCTGAAACCGAAGTCGCGATGATCAACAAGCCATCCGGCCCGCTGGCATGCGCGATTGCCGCATCAAAATCAGCGGTCAGCTGTAAAGACTCCGGCAATGGATAGCCGCGCAGATAATGGGTATTCTCGCGCTGCTCCAGCATGGTTTGCATGGCTTGCGGACTTCTGCCCCACATCAGAACCTGATTTTTCGCGGTCAGCGCAATCGCGACCGCAGTTCCCCAGGCACCGGCACCTAAAACGCTGATATTCATGTGCTATCCAAATGAAAAATAATGATGTCCGGGGACATGAGGCAGATAAAAAAAGGACAGCATGCTGTCCTTTTTTATCTGCTACACACCGCCTGGACGGGTTTGCGAACAGTCCCGGAATTATAAACCCCAGACCTCGCTGACTTTAACAAATCCCAGCTGACCATCGCGATGTTTGACTTTCACCCAGCCGGCAGTGGCAGGTTCAGCCATTTCCAACAATACGTGCTTATCTGCGCTGAATACCAGCGCAGCGCTCTCATCGGCTGCAGCACGCACTTTCGCATTCGCGACCCGTATCACCAGATGACGACGTGCGATTAAATCTTTGCTTTCTATCCAGCTCAACTCACCGGATGCATCACGCACCTTACTCCAGGCACCCGACGTGAACACGACTTCAACTGGCATACCACGCGGAGCGACCGCCAGTTTCCCGCCTTTAACCGAGGGCGCATCATACATCACCACCGGAGCCGCACCCACGGAACGGAATTCCAGCGCATGCGCCAGTCCAACAGACAGCAGCGCGGTCAAAGCGATCAGGTAACGGGGAATGTGTGCAGACATAGCAGGCTTCAAACAATTGAGCCTGGTCAGACCAGGCTCAAAACAGCGATTACTGGATAGTTGCCGGTGCTTCAGCAGCGTTGGCTTGTTCTGCAGCAATTTGCAGACGTTGTGCGTAGAACGATTCGAAATTGATTTCAGACAGGTGGATCGGTGGGAAACCGGCACGTGTGATCGCATCCGCTACGTTGGAACGCAGGTAAGGATAGATGATGTTCGGGCAACCGATACCCAGCAGAGGATCGAGCTGATCTTCAGGGATATTGCGTGCTTCGAAAATACCAGCCTGTTTGCCTTCAACCAGGAATGCTACTTTTTCGCCAATTTTTGCAGTGACTGTGACTGTAACTGTGGCTTCGTAGATGCCATCAGCCAGTTTTTCAGAGCCTACATCGAGGGAAACTTCGATGCCTGGGTTTTGCTGTTCCAGGAAAATAGCTGGAGAGTTAGGCTGCTCAAGCGACAAATCTTTCAGATAAACGCGTTGAATTTGGAATACGGGCTGCAGATTTTCGTCAGACATGTGAGACTTTCTTAATTTCTAAAAGATTAATAATGAACAGCGAGACGCCTAGGTCTGTTGAAAAGCTTGATCTCCATCTCTTCCCAACGAGCCACAGATAAGGCCGTTTCCGACCATTTCAAGATCGCGCGCAGCTATTGTAGCAAGTAGACTGCAAATTCAGCAATTTGCAGTACAAACATGAAGAAAATCTTGCAAAAACTGCTTTTTAAGTCGCAGGATTCAGCAAACCATCCAATTTACCCGCGCGGTCGAGTGCGGACAAGTCGTCAAAGCCACCCACATGGGTGTCGCCGATGTAAATCTGCGGCACAGTGCGACGTCCGGTCTTCTGCATCATCGCTTCACGTACTGCCGGATCAAGATCAACCCGGATTTTTTCGATGTCATCCACGCCCTTGGATTTAAGCAGACGTTCTGCCATGGTGCAGTAAGGGCAAACTGCAGTGCTGTACATAGTGACTTGAGGTTTCACAGTATTCTCCAGATCATTTAGTGATAGGCAAGCCCTGCTCACGCCAGGCATTCGTGCCACCTTCCAGGCTGAATACCTGGGTAAAACCTGCTTTTGCCAATACGGAGGCTGCGCTGGCTGAACGCACACCGGAAGCGCAGACAGTGATCACCACCTGATTCTTAGATTTTTCTATCTCTTTCAGGCGATTAGCCAGATCAGGCAAAGGAATATGCTTCGCATTCGGCAAATGACCAGCCGCAAATTCTTCAGCATTTCTGACATCCAGTATCAGCGTTTTACCCTGATTGATGTACTGCGTCGCCTGCAGCTGTGTTACTTTTGCACCACGGCGCTGCAACATAGGAAAAAACAAAGCGCCACCGGAAATCAGGGCGATGCCAATCAGAAAAATATTATCAATAATGAATTTCACAGGTTTCCAGTAGTAAAAATGGTTATCAGAAGCGCGTCATTATAAAATAGATGGCGACGCTGCATATTATTCCAGATATGCATCACGAAAACAGCGCCTGATTCCAGTTCGGCTCATCAAGCTGAACCGCCCCTGCCACCGGGCTGAGCACAGGCTTTTTTCGTGATGCTTTTCTTTTTTATTATTTGACGAACTTTCACTCACTGACATCATGTACAAAATTGTTCTCATGCGCCATGGCGAATCCACCTGGAATCTGGAAAACCGTTTCACCGGCTGGACCGACGTTGATCTGACACCAAAAGGCGTGGCAGAAGCTGCCCAGGCTGGCAAACTGCTTAAGGAAGCGGGTTACACTTTCGATCTGGCTTACACTTCGGTACTGAAACGTGCGATCCGCACCCTGTGGGGCACACTCGATGCAATGGACATGATGTGGCTGCCTGTGGTCAATGACTGGCGTCTGAATGAGCGTCACTACGGCGCCCTGCAAGGTCTGAACAAAGCTGAAACAGCTGCCCAGTATGGCGATGAGCAAGTGCTGGTATGGCGCCGCAGCTATGACACACCGCCTAACCCACTGGCCGCTGATGATGCGCGCACCTCTTTCCATGACCCACGTTATGCAGGCCTGGGCCGTGCTCAAATCCCGCTGACTGAGTGCCTGAAAGACACCGTCGCACGCGTGATGCCAGCCTGGGACGACAGCATTGCACCCGCCATCCGCGCCGGTAAAAAGATCCTGATTTCTGCCCATGGCAACAGCCTGCGTGCACTGATCAAAATGCTGGACGGTATCAGCGATGATGACATCGTCAATCTGAATATTCCGAACGGACAGCCACTGGTCTATGAACTCGACGCAGATCTGAAACCGATACGCCACTACTATCTGGGCGACCAGTCTGCAATTGAAGCAGCGCTGAATGCCGTTGCCAGCCAGGGTAAAGCCAAGTAAGTACGGATGCGTCAGACCACACTTTTATGGGCTTGTGCGTTGCTGTGCCTGTCACTGGCAGGCGGCAGCGCATCCGTGTCGGCGGCAACGCCGACGCGCGCGCAGCAAAAATCAAAAGCTGAAGCGGATCGTGCAGAATTACAGCAGCAGCTCAAGGCACTGAAAACCGATATCAACAAAACGGAAAATGCCAAAGATCACGCAGAAGATGCACTGGCTGAATCCGAAAAGGCGATTTCCGAAGCGAATCGTTCCTTGCGCGATCTGCAGCAGGAACAAGCCGACACTGAAACCAGATTGAAACAACTGACAGAGCAGCAGCAAGCTCTACAGGCGCAAGTCACGCGGCAAAAAGAGCAGTTGTCCAGCTTCCTCAAACGTCAGTATATGCATGGCGACAGTGATCGCCTGAAACTGCTGCTGTCCGGCGACAATCCCAACCGCATCAACCGCGATCTGCAATACATGGGCTATGTGTCGCAAACTCAGGCCAAAATGATAGAAAGCCTGCGCAGCAGTATGAAAGCAGTTGAGCAGAATACCAAGGAAGCACAACAGGCGAAACAAGAGCTGGACGAAATCGCCGAAGAAGAAAAAGAACATAAAGCGGCGCTGGAAAAACAAAAGAAAAAACATGCCGGCCTGGTCGTTCAGTTGTCGGATAAATTACACGCACAAAAAAAACAGGCGGACAGCCTGCAAAAAGATGAACAAAGGCTCAGCAATCTGGTCTCACGTCTGAATCAGTTAATTGAAGAACAGGCCAAAGCTGAAAAAGCGCGCGCCGAGCAGGAAGAAAAACAGCGCCAGGAAAGAATCGCAGCACAAAAAGAAAAAGCCAGACTCGCTGCGCTGGAGAGCAAAAAAACCGGTAAACCAGTCGTAGTGAAACCGGCTGAACCGGAAGAGCCGCCCAAGCAGGCTAAGTCTAATCTGCCGCCAGCCGGTGAATTTGACAGGCTCAAAGGACAAATGCGCCTGCCGGTCAAAGGCGATATTCTGGCGAAATTTGGCAGCCGCCGCGGTGATGGACCTAGCTGGAAAGGCTTATTCATCAAGGCTGGCGAAGGCGCAGAAGTGCGCGCCGTAGCACCGGGTAAAGTGATTTTTGCCGATTGGTATAAAGGCTATGGCAATATGGTGATCGTCGACCACGGTGATTCCTATATGAGTATCTATGGCAGCAATCAGTCCGTATTAAAACACGTTGGTGATACCGTGAAGGCTGGCGATGTGATTGCCAGCGCAGGTAACAGCGGCGGTAATGAAGAATCAGGTTTATACTTTGAGATCCGTCATCAGGGACGGGCATTTGATCCGCTGAACTGGATCGTCGTTAAATAGGCTTTAGGTGAAACATGGGCAGCAAATTTAAGAATTTCGGTCTTATCGGCCTGGGCATGGTAGCTGGCGTAGCCGTCTCCATGCAATTCTCCGCATTGGCACAAAAAAATGCGGGAAGCCCACTTCCTGTGGAAGAAATGCGCCAGCTGGCCGATGTGTTCGGCCTCATCAAAACCGACTATGTGGAACCGGTCAGCGACAATAAACTGCTGACTGAGGCCATTTCCGGCATGGTCGCCTCGCTAGACCCGCACTCAGCTTATCTGGACAAGAAAGCATTCAAGGAATTAAAAGAAGGCACCCAGGGCAAATTCGTCGGACTGGGTATCGAAGTAGGGATGGAAGATGGCTATGTCAAAATCGTGTCGCCAATTGAAGACTCACCGGCTTACCGCGCTGGCCTGAAACCAGGCGATCTGATTACCCGCCTCGATTCACAAACGGTCAAAGGACTGACGCTGGATGAAGCCGTTAAAAAAATGCGCGGCGAACCCAATACCAAGATCACGCTGACCATTGCACGCAAAGGCGAAGATAAACCTATCGTCGTCACCATTACGCGCGAGCTCATCAAACAACAGAGTGTCAAAGCCAAACTGGTGGAACCGGATTACGCCTGGGTGCGTATCGCACAGTTCCAGGAACCAACGGTCGAAGACATGTCTAAAAAAATCCAGGCCTTGTATGCGCAAAACCCGCATATTAAAGGTCTGATCCTCGATTTGCGCAATGACCCGGGCGGCGTGCTGCCAGGTGCGATTGGTGTTTCAGCCGCCTTCCTGCCTAAAGACGTGGCGGTAGTATCCACCAATGGTCAGCTGGCTGATCAGAAAGCGACCTATTATGCAAAACGTGAATTCTACGCTGGCCGCACAGCTTCTGATCCTTTAGCCAAACTGCCGGACGCGATCAAACAAGTGCCTATGGTGGTGCTGATCAATACCGGCTCTGCGTCGGCGTCTGAAATCGTGGCTGGCGCCCTGCAGGATTACAAGCGCGCGACCGTCATCGGTACACAAAGCTTCGGTAAGGGCTCGGTACAAACCATACGCCAGATTTCTGCTGACACTGCAGTCAAGCTGACCACCGCACGTTATTACACACCGAATGGCCGCTCTATTCAGGCCAAAGGCATCGTGCCGGATCTGAACGTGGAAGAAACCGCAGAAGGCGATGGCCTGAACAGCTTCCGCTCACGCGAAGCCGATCTGCAAAAGCATCTGAGCAATGACAAGGAAAAAGAAAACACCCGTCCTAAGGTCGATGAGCTGGAAGAAGAGCAACGTCTGATCGCGCTCGCGAAAAAAGTCAAACCGCTGGAATACGGCAGCAAGGAAGACTTCCAGTTAGCGCAGGCACTGAATCATCTGAAAGGTTTGCCAGTTAAAGTCACCGAACCGAAAGACAGCAAAGACGGTGACAAGGCGGCGGATAAATCAGATAAATCAGATAAATCCGATAAAGCTGACAAGTCAGCTAAAGACGCAAAAACCGACACGAAGAAAAAATAATCCGCTTCAATCAGGCCGCCCGGTGCGGCCTTTTTTTATCCTATGAATGACCAACAACTGCTGCGCTACTCGCGCCATATTCTGCTTGAGCAGATAGGCATAGAAGGGCAACAACGACTATTAAATGCGCATGCACTGATCATCGGTGCCGGTGGTCTGGGTTCACCGGCCGCACTGTATCTGGCCAGCGCGGGCGTAGGCCACATCAGCATCGTCGATCATGACGAAGTCGATCTGACTAATCTGCAAAGACAGATACTGCACAGCACAGCGCGCGTCGGCATGCCCAAAGTGGAATCAGCCCGTCTCAGCCTGCAGCAAATTAATCCCGATATTCAGGTTTCCGCATTACAGGAAAAAGCAGACGCAGCACGCCTGTCTGAACTGATTGCTGCCGCTGACGTAGTACTCGATTGCAGTGATAATTTCGCGACCCGTCATGCGGTGAATCAGGCTTGCGTACAGCATGGCGTGGCGCTGGTGTCGGGCGCGGCAATAGGCTTTGATGGCCAGATCAGCGTGTACCAGCCAGCGCTCCCGGCATCGCCCTGCTATGCCTGCGTCTTTCCGCCTGACCAGCAATTTGAAGAAGTGCTGTGTTCACAAATGGGTGTATTCGCACCGCTGGTCGGCATCATAGGCACCATGCAAGCCGCTGAAGCATTGAAACTGCTGTTACAGATAGGGCAGACTTTGCAGGGGCGATTGCTATTGCTCGATGCCATGAGCATGCAATGGAATAGCATCAGTATGCAGCGCGACCCCGAATGCTGCGTATGCGATGCCAGACACCGCAAAGATTAAGACTGCAGATCCGCCACCACAAATTCGCTCACACGAAAGGAACATCATGTACACCTTGTACTACAGCCCCGGCACTGCCAGCATGCTGGTCCACCTGATGCTGCTGGAAACCGGTGCGGCGCATCGTTTACAGCTGGTCGATATCGACAAACAGCAGCAAAAAGATCCGGCCTATCTGCGTCTGAATCCCAACGGGGTAGTACCGACTCTGGTGCTGGATGAACAGCCATATACCGAAGCTGCAGCAATCGCCATGCTACTGGCAGAGCGCCACCCTGAAAGTGGTTTGGCACCGGTGCGCGGCACGGTCGCCTATGATTTATGGCGTCAGTGGATGCTGTCGCTCAGCCATAATCTGCAAGCCAGTTTCCGGCTTTGGTTTTATCCGCAAGAGCTGGGCCATGCCAGCCATCCGGAAGTGCTGAGTCAGGCGATACAAAAAAAAATCGCGCGCATCTGGGATCAGCTCGACCAGCATTTGAGCCAGCAGGGTCCGTATTTACTCGGCGAGCAATTCACTAGCGCCGATCTGTATCTGACCATGCTGATGCGCTGGTCGCGCAATATGCCGCATCCTGCGACAGAATGGCCAGCTTTACGCGCACTGACTGCACGTGTGGTACAGCGCCCTGCCTGGCAGCGCATGATGGAAATTGAAGCGGTTGATCCCTGGCCCAGGGACCTTCAGTCGTGAGCGGCGCTGAACAAGCTTACCGGCAGGAGCAGCTGGAATCCGCACCGGCCGTCACCATCCAGGAACACTTAGGCGTACGCACCTTGCATCTGTCATCGGATGCGATACAAGGTGCAATGCGGCTCGCTATGCCGAATCAGATAGAGCTGGAATATGTGCAGCAAATGATGATGTGGCTGCTGTTTCGCGAGCAGGCTGCCCATGTTGTACAACTGGGACTGGGAGCCGCGGCGCTGACTAAATTCTGTTATCACCAGTTCCCGCTTAGCCGGGTCACAGCGGTGGAACTGAATCCAGCCGTCATCACAGCCTGCCGCCAGCATTTCCGTTTGCCGCCAGATGATGAACGGCTGCAGGTACTGAACATGAATGCGCTGGATTACGTGAGCGATCCTGCTCATGCGGGCAGTGTCGATATCCTGCAAGTGGATTTATACGATGCGGCAGCGGAAGCACCTGCCTTATCCAGCCCGGCCTTTTATCAAGCCTGTGCCGATACCCTGAGTGCAGACGGTATGCTGACTGTCAATCTGTTTGGTAATCCGCGCAATTACCGGCAAAACTGCGATGCCAATATCGCGGCCTTGGAACAGGCCTTTGATGCGGTGGTCTGGCTGCCTATCGTGCATGATGCCAATACCATTGCACTTGCATTCAAACAGGCGCCGGTGGTGGATTTCGACGCTCTGTATGAACGTGCACTCGAGATCCGTATGCAGACTAAGCTGCCAGCCGCCAAATGGGTCAAAGGCTTGCAAGCCTGGATGGCCGACGTCAGTGCTTAACTTCAGTGCTGAACTTCTGCCGATATCAACTGCACACTGAATGCACCGCGCAAGGCATTACACAGCATAATATGCGTGGCGCGCTGCAGATCAGCGCGTGTCAGCGTTTGTTCACGCGCCGCCAGCTGCACGTCCTCCAACAATACACTGCGCATCACGCCGGGTAAGAGGCCATCCTGTAACGGTGGCGTCAGCCACTGACCATCGATACACAAGAACACATTGCTGCGCCCGCCTTCGGTCAGGTGACCATGCTGGTTAAAAAACAGCATATCAAACGCACCCTGCGCTTCTGCCGCCTGCCAGGCCTGATCATAAATCTCGCGGCAGCTGGTTTTATGCCTGAGCAGTAACTGATCCGACTGCATCACATGGGGCGAAATTAAGACCTTAGGCGCGTCTGGCAAGGGACTCAGCGCTGCGCTGTTGATACTCCAGCTGCCATCCGGCTGTAACTGGAATTTGACCCTGTGTGCACAGGCAGGCGCCAACCCGGCGCAAGCCTGTTCCAGCGCCTGCTGCCAGCCGGCCAGATCCTGTGCGATACCAAAGTAAGCTGCGGAATGTTGTAAGCGCTGCAGATGCCGTTGCAGATGACGTATGCCCTGCTCGCGCGTGGCATGCATGGTTTCGAACAGCGCCAGCGGTGCCTGCAAACCGGTCAGGAAACGTGCCTTGAGCTGGCATTCGGCAAATTCCTCAGTCGCCACGCTGTCATACACAATACCTGCGCCCACGCCCATCACACTGCGCCGTATCTGCCTGCCCTGCTGCAGTTCAGGCGGCGCAAGCTGGAGCGTGCGAATAGGTACCGACAGGCAGAAGTCACCGATTGCCTGGCTGGCTGAGGGTGGATCAAACCAGCCTATCGCACCAGTGTAGATGCCGCGTGCCTCCGTTTCCAGTTCGCGGATAATCTGCATGGTGCGACGTTTGGGGGCGCCGGTGATGGAGCCGCAAGGGAATAAAGCTGTCAGCACTTCAGTCAGCGCAAGCCCGCTGCGCAGCTGTGCCTGTATGGTGGACGTCATCTGCAACACGCTGGAAAAGCGGTTCACTTCAAACAAACGCGGTACAGTTACGCTGCCGGTTTCTGCGATACGACCCAAATCATTACGCAGCAAATCCACGATCATCAGATTTTCAGCGCGGTTTTTGCTGTCCGCTGCGAGTTCAGCGGCAATCTGCGCATCGCGCGTCGCGTCCCCCGTCGCTGCAGCAGTGCCCTTCATAGGACGTGCCAGCAATTGGCCCTCCTGATGGCGGATAAACAGTTCCGGCGACATCGATAAGATCGCACCGCCATCGGGCAAGCGTATCAGCGCGCCGTACGGTACCGGCTGGCGTGCACGTAGCCGCTGATACAGCGCCAGCGGCTCACCAAAACTGTCAAAATGCAGGCGGTAAGTGTAATTCACCTGATAGGTGTCACCGGCACGAATGTAATCCTGCACCTGCGCAATGGCTGCGCTAAAGCTGGCCTCGTCCACATTAGCGCGGATTCCCGCGATCCCCGCCACATCGCGGCTTTCCGGCTGTTGCTGCAGCCAATCCTGCACTTGTTGTGAGGTCAGGCGCAGACAAGCGGAAAACAGCAGGATGCGCGACAGTGGTGCCTGTTCGCGTGCGGCGATACCGTGTAATTCTGCGCCGGTTTCGTACGACAGCAGACTGACCGCATACAAGCCCTGCTGCAAAGCCTGCTCCAGCTGCTGCAGAAACAGCGGCCAGCTGGCCGGGTCGCGGCATTCAAGCACGCTATGCAGTGTGTGATACAAACGGGAATCTGCTTGTGCAGATTGCGCATCATCGAGCAAAGCAAAACAGCTGGAGGCAGAAACGGCAGCTAACACAGGATTCATGGGGAGGCTAGTGGTGGTCACGGCTAAGAAAAATCTGAAAAGTGGTACGCAGTTTACCTGCAGTTGGCCGATTGTGCAGCGCTGCCGGCGGCATCCGTCAGCGAGAATTTGACGCCAATCCGATAAGGGAAACTACGGAGTGAGGTCATTTTTACAAATGATCATGTGACAGAGAAACCACAGCAAGGTATATTGCGCACGCAATTGCCAAATCAGCGCATTGCTTAACAGCCATAATACAGTTACCGCCCTACCAGAGTTTCACATGAATATACTTCCCTTCGGATTACCAGTCGGACAGAAGCTACTCCGCTACAATCTGATCTATACCATCAGCGCAGCGCTGGCCGCATTGTTCAGTATCAGCCTGGTCAGTGCCGCTTTGATGCAGCAGCATATGCGGGAAGAATTTCTGTTAACTGCGAAAACGCTGGCCAGCAATCTGTCTGACAGCATCATTACCGGTGATTTGCGCGGGGTACAGAATCTGACGCTGAATGCCGCCCATGATAAGCGCATGCTGTCGATCGCCGTCTTCAATAGAGACGGTGCCGCCATCGTCGCGTGGGACAAGGGCAATCTGCTGAACCCGGATGGGATGAAGACCGTGGAGCTGAGTACAGAGAGCGAATTGTCGGCTCAGCTGACGACCATGACGATACGCACCCCGGTACAGGATTCGGTCGATGTACGCGGCCACCTGTATGTCGAAATCAGTCAGACAGCACTCTACCTGCATCTGCTGCTGATCCTGCTGGCCGGCCTGCCGTTTGCATTGGCCAGCGCTTTGGGTGCTGCTTATCTGCTGACCAAAAAACATCTGCAGGCCTTGCAACCCGTCGCCGATCTGGCCTCAGTCTTAGAAAAATCTGCCACACTGAATGACTACAGCCTGCGCGCACCGGCCGACCGGATACGCGACTTTGGCAGCTTGCATACCCATTGCAACCTGATGCTGGCAAGGATGGAAAGCTGGGAATCCGATCAGCATGCGGAAGCCAGAGAAAGACGCGATATGGAAAACCGTATCAGCATCCTTGAGAATCACGACAGCCTGACCAAGCTGCCCAACCGGCATTATTTCCACAAACTGATTACCAATTGCGTGGAAGAAGCGATCAGCAATAATGAGATGATGGCGCTGATGTTTATCGACCTTGATCAGTTCAAAACGATTTCGGATAAGCTCGGATATGACGTCTGTGATCAGGTATTGATTGCCATGTCTGAGCGTCTGATGGAGGTGTTGCGTAATACCGATACCCTGTGCCGGGTCGGGGCTGATGAATTCGCAGTGATTTTGCCAGCTGCTGGCCCGCTGGATACCGTGCGTCAGCTGGCGGAACGTCTGCTGCAGGCCTTGCGCCGGCCACTGATACTGAATGGCAGTTCACTGCTGATCACAGGCAGTATCGGTATTTCCTGCTGCCCTTTACATGCACATGAACAGCGTCTGTTCCTGCGCAATACTGACCTGGCATTGCAGGCAGCAAAAGCTGCCGGCCGCAATACCTGGCGCCTGTATGACCCGAACAGCACGCTGCCAGACGGAGAAACAGCTCAATAACTGATACCGAGACGACGGTACAACAATCCCAGTACAAACAAGGGACCCACCAGCAAAAACCGCAGGTCATCGAAAAACGAAGGTTTTTTTCCTTCTATACGATGACCGATAAACTGTCCGATCCAGGCCAGCACAAAGACGGCGAGTGAAATTTGCCAGACGCCCTGCTGCGGCAATTGCTGCAATACAGCCAGCATCACAGCCGACATCAGCAACATCCCCAGCGCAAAATGGGTAGATAAAGAAAAGTAGTAAATCAGGCTGGTCATCACCATCGCATAGGCTGCGAGCGGATGCAGCGCCCAGATCAGGCCCAGCAAGGAAAATACGATAGCCGGTACGCAGACACAGTGTATTAATTCATTGGTGGGATGCAGATGACTCTCTGCGTATTTGCTGAGCAGTACATCGATTTGACGCCGTTTGGCGGGTAGTCCTGTGGTTTCCATGTTGTCTCCTGATATGCCCGTCTGTGCAGGTTTGATCTTGAAATACGAAACATTGCCTGTTTTTCAGGCAATGTGCACGATCATACTGGGGAATCGGAAACTACAGGGAGAAAAGATTTCATGCAACGCAACATGACACAAAGCAGGACCAGCTTTGTGTCTGCGGCTGAAACTCAGTGTAATAAGATGGCGATCTGTAATGCAGCGCCCTCGGTCGGGGAGTGTTTAAAGCCAGTTTTGGCGTAGCGTAACCAGCGTCCGAACACCAGGCTGGTCAGCATGCTGGCACGCGCAGCAGCTTCTGCATCAGCGATCTTGCCCTGGCTGACGGCAATCCGCAAAGCCTGGCGGAATGCCATTTCTATGCGGTCTGCAAACTGATTCATCCTGGCCTGCAAACGCTCATCTTCATTGACCAGCGCATCACCGGTCAGCACCCGGGTCATGCCCGGATTTTTTTCTGCAAAGTTCAGCAACATCTGGGCAATTGCCTGTGCCTGCAGAATGCCCTCTTCCTGCTGTTCAGTAATCTGATTGATGAGTCCAAACACCGAAGCTTCGATGAATTCAATCAGGCCTTCAAACATCTGGGCCTTACTCGCGAAATGGCGATACAGTGCCGCTTCCGACACCGCCACCCGGGCAGCTAAGGCCGCCGTAGTGATTTTCTCGCCTTTCGGATTTTCCAACATTGCTGCCAGCGTCTGCAAAATCTGTAGTTTACGCTCGCCGGGTTTGGTACTAGCCATTTTTCTCTGATCTGTTTAACTGGGTACTAAATGTACGAAGAACATGCATGCACCGTTAAGATGCATGCATGTTCAGCTGCTCCGCTACTTGCTCCGGCAACCGGTGCTGCCATCTGTAGCTGGCAGCATGAATCAAGCAGGGTTCCAGATTCTATGTGAAACCCACGGTCTGTGTGAAGCAATCTTGCAAACTTTAATTTTCCTGCGGCACTTGACAGCGCAGAATACCGCCAGATCCGGCAAATTTTCAGCGTGCCACCTTCAGACTTAGCTTAGCGCAGGCTGTAGCGACGGTAAGCATTGACGTACAGCTTAGGATCCACATCCACTACATTCTGAACACGGATATTCTGCAACACGGCTTTGTGTTCTGCATTATTCATCATACTCATGACTGCCATGCGTAACTGATCCACCTGCTCATCACCCATTTTCTTATTGGCTAACATCACCCAAGGAGCGGTTTTTTCGCCATCGGCCAATACCACGTTGCCAGCGGCGGTCAATTTGGCAAACACTGTTGCGTCGGTTCTGACTACACCAACATCGGCCATTTTATTGTCGAGCGCAAAAGGAATAGTTGCCTGCAAATTCACGTTATACACGGTCAATGCTTCCGGGTTAACGCCCATCGCGCTCAACATGCGCAGCGCTTCACGCGAGATTTCACTATCGGCTGGTGGCATCGCGAAACGCAGCTTCTTTAATTCTTCGGGCGACTTAAAATGCTTCTTCAGACTGGCAGGTCCTATCAGTACAGTCTGACTTTTTATGCCGGAATCCAGACCAACCACGGTGGTATAGCCCAGCGTCTGTATCGCCATACCCGCTACTGCATTCGGACGCGCAATCAGGATATCAGCCTGGCGCAGAGGATCCGCATCATACTGACGGGATGGCGACAAACCAGATACCTGAACTTCGCGTTTCAGATAAGTGCTCAACACGCTGGCCAGTTGCTGGTATTTACGTGTGCTGTAATCGGAATCGCCACTGCTTGAAGTACCTTCCTGCACCACCATGCGCAGTGCCGGTGCCGCATTGACCAGTAAAGGTACGGAGGCACACAGAACTAACAGGCTGGCGGACAGGGATTTAATTAAGTTTAATTTCATCGTCTCAATAAATTTAAAAAAAATGGGCCACGCCCGGTCAGGAATACCGGGCGAGGTCGGATAATCAGGAGAATCAGCGTTTTGCGCGTAGGCGTACAGCGGGTCTGCAATTTGCAGCTAGGTGATTCTGAGGACAGCCGCAGTAACACGACAACGATGTTGAGGCCAGGGGTCGTCCGTGCTTGGTTTTTCCTTGCCGGAACAAATTTGCGTCTGTCCAGTCTGAATTTGATATTTCCACATGGAAACTTACAGCAGGGATTTTAAGGGATAAATCAAGCTTCTGCTCAAAATTTAAGCATTTTATTGTCACATGTCTGTTATAAGCTTAGTGTATGACTGTAACAAATGTTATCAGTGTCATTTCTGACAAGACATTAAAAAATAATACTACATGCGCCCCACAGCACGTAGTAAATGCCGGACCGACGCATAGCGGTAATCAATACAGGCAGCGCGATGCTTGGCAGGCGGGCGCTGTTGCTGCTGCCGCGGCACATAGCCATGCAACAGCACTGTCTTCAGCCCCTCGCGCTTGGCGGCACGCAGATTGTCGACACTGTCTTCGACCAGGATGCAGTCACGCGCAGACCAGCGATGTCTGGCCAGCAAACGACGTAAAAAAGGGCGGGATGGCTTGGGTTGCAGCTTGCCATGCACACGCATGGACTCGACCGCGATATGGTGAGAAAAATGCTTATGCAGCTTCAAATGCTGCAGCACCTGACGCGCATACTGCTGCGGCCCATTGGTCAGCAGGATTTTGTGGCCAGGCAGCGCACGCAGGCGGCGCGCCAGCCCACGTTCGGCACGGATCATGGCAGGCAGATCATCGAACTGATGGGCTTGCTGTAAAAACTCTTCGGCCCTGACGCCATAATGTCTGACCATGCCCAGCATGGTCACGCCATAGCGCTGGTAATACAACTGGCGTAAGGCGTTGACACTGGCTTCGTCGTCCGGCTGGCCGGCAGCGCCCAGTACACGGGCGATGCAGGCATTCATATTACGGTTAATCTGCGGGAAAATCGCATGCGAGGCATTGTGCAGCGTATTGTCCAGATCGAATAACCAGATGCGGCGCCGCGCAGATCCTGTGCTGCGCAAGGCCGCTTGCCGGACTACCAGCATGGCTTAGTGGCTGCGGATCATGGTACCGAACGCCTGTTCGGTCAATACTTCCAGCAACAGTGAGTGCTCGATACGGCCATCGATAATGTGGACTGTGTTCACGCCGGATTTGGCGGCATCCAGTGCCGAGGAAATCTTAGGCAGCATGCCACCGGAAATGGTACCGTCAGCGAACATCTCATCGATTTCACGCGCAGACAAATCCGTTACCAGATTACCCTGTTTATCCAGCACGCCAGGGATATTGGTCATCATGATCAGTTTTTCTGCCTTCAGGATTTCCGCGATCTTACCGGCCACCAGATCGGCATTGATGTTATATGCCTGACCGTCTTCACCGAAACCGATAGGGGAAATAATAGGAATGAAGGCATCATCCTGCAGCGCTTTGACAACGGCCGGATTGATCGCGTCGATTTCACCGACATAACCGATATCGAGCATTTCACCCGGATTTTCACGGTCAGGCATCATCATCTTACGTGCACGGATCAGGCCGCCATCCTTACCGGTCAGACCTACTGCCTGGCCGCCGTAATGATTGATCAGCATCACGATATCCTGCTGCACTTCACCGCCCAGTACCCATTCCACCACTTCCATGGTTTCTTCGTCGGTGATACGCATGCCCTGAATAAAGGTTCCTTGCTTACCCATCTTTTTGAGCGCATTGTCGATCTGTGGGCCGCCGCCATGCACCACTACCGGATTCATACCGACCAGCTTGAGCAAAATCACATCACGTGCAAAGCCATGCTTCAGACGCTCTTCTGTCATGGCGTTGCCACCGTATTTCACGACGATAGTTTTACCGTGGAATTTACGGATATACGGCAGCGCTTCTGCCAGAATTTCTGCTTTAATAGCAGGTTCAACACCAGCTAATTTATCGATAGGTGCGTTGGGTGCAGCCGCGTTTGGGTTCAAATCGCTCATAATGACGGTATCCTGAATATCATGAAGGGTAGGAACTCTGTTGACCGGGTAGCCTGATACGAGTTCTTGTTCGCCCCGAATTTTACAGGAAACTTCTGCTTAACCTGACGCAAATTCTGAAATCGCCGCCATCATGCCTCTGACCCGTCTGCATCAACAATTAGAAGAATTACGTCCGGCCTTGCTGCGCTTTGCTTTTTTACAATTGCGACAGGAAGCCGCCGCCGAAGATGCGGTGCAGGAAGCGCTGCTCGCGGTACTGGAAAAACCGCACAGCTATGCCGGACAATCCAGTCTGCGCACCTATGTGACCGGCATCCTGAAATTTAAGATCATCGACCATTTACGCGCCTTACAGAAGGAAAACCGGCTGGAGACCAATGAAGACGCGGATGACAGCGATCTGATCGACCAGCTGTTTCTGGCCAACGGACATACGGTATCGCAGCCGCAAGCCTGGGCACGCCCCGACAGCGAGCTGGAACAGAAGGATTTTTTCCGCGTGCTGGAAGCCTGCCTGGAAAAACTGCCGGAAAAAACGGCCAGAGTTTTCATGATGCGCGAGTGGCTGGAACTCGATACCGAAGAAATTTGTAAGGAATTGGGCTTAACTGCGTCTAATCTGTGGGTAGTGCTGTATCGCGCCCGGCTGCGCCTGCGTGAATGCCTGGATCTGAACTGGTACGCCAGCTAAAGCGCAGCCCTCAACATTGCATAGATTATTCACTCGTCCCTAACTACTAACAAAAGATAAGCAAGCCATGCGTATCCTGCTCAGTTGCAAACAAGCGCATCAATTGGTGTCTGAAGGCATGGACCGGCGTCTGCCGTTTTCCGCACGTACCCGCCTGCAGCTCCATCTGTCTATGTGCAAGGCATGTACCAATTTCAATCAACAGATGCAAAGCTTAAGGCATGCCATGCGCGAATTGCCCAAACATCTGGGCGCTGATCAGCGTCAGGATCCGCCATGAGCCAGTGTGCACGTTGTGCTGAGCCGTTCACCTGCGCCATGGCCGACCAGACCGGGCAGGATTGCTGGTGTGTGAGCCTGCCCGCCATCGATGCCGACAGCCTGCAAATTCTGGCGGCACGTGGCCTCAGCAGTTGCCTGTGTCCGCGCTGTCTGCCACAGCTGCTGCAGGAGTTGAAAGAACAGCAGGAAATGCAGCAACAACAGAAAGCGCAAGCGGAAAAAACACAAACAGATTAATTCAGTTACCATACGCGCTCTGGCAAATCGGCCTTCCTGATAGGAATTCAGTATGTCTAACGAGACCCCCATCGCTCCCAACGCAACGATCGCTTATAAAGCGGTCAATATCCCTGTGTCGCAGCGCATACGCGAGCGCATCGTCGCCAGCAATACGCGCTTTCACGCCAACGACAATATCGCGCGCTTCATCGAGGCTGGCGAACTGGCTGAACTGCAGGCAGAGGTAGAAGAAAAAATGCGCGCCGTGCTGCAAAGCCTGGTGATCGATACCGAAAGCGATCACAACACTCAGGATACCGGACGCCGTGTCGCCAAAATGTTTATCAATGAAGTGTTCGGTGGCCGCTATGTGCCTATGCCATCCGTCACCGAATTTCCGAATGCCTCGCATCTGAATGAGCTGATGATCATCGGCCCGATCACCGTGCGCAGCGCCTGCTCACATCACCTGTGCCCCATCATCGGCAAGGTCTGGATAGGTGTGATGCCGAATGAGCATTCCAATCTGATCGGCCTGTCCAAGTACGCGCGCATCGCCGAATGGATCATGAGCCGTCCACAGATTCAGGAAGAAGCAGTCGTGCAACTGGCCGACACGCTGCAGGAAAAAATGCAGCCGGATGGTCTGGCGGTGGTGATGGAAGCCGATCACTTCTGCATGCACTGGCGCGGTGTGAAGGATTCCGAATCCAAAATGATTAACAGCGTGATGCACGGTTCCTTCCTGAAAGACCCGAATCTGCGCCGTGAATTCTTATCGCTGATCAAACGCTGAATCTGTTGCGCCTGATACCGTACTTATGCGCTGATCCACTCTATTCCACGCTCAACCAGACAGGGAATTATCATGCTAGTCCGTTTGTTATACGCCAGCCGTCCGACCGAAACCAGTCCCTGCGACCTGGTGCAATCGATCTTGCAAGCTTCACGCACCCATAATCCGGCGCATGGCATCACCGGCGTGCTATGCCATACCGATCAGGTATTTATTCAGGTATTGGAAGGCGGCCGCGAAGCGGTCAACGCGCTGTACGGCCAGATTCTGAAAGACACTCGCCACAAAGATGTTATGCTGCTCGATTATGAAGAAATCCAGGAGCGCCGCTACCCAAGCTGGACTATGGGTCAGGCCAATATGGCGCGTATCAATCCATCTACCGTGCTCAAATACTCGCCACTGCCGGTGCTGGACCCGTACACCATGTCCGGCAAAATGCTGTTATCGCTGATCGATGAATTGATGGCGACAGCGTCTATCGTCGGGCGTACCTGAGTTTCTTCAAACATAGTCAACAAGGCTGCCTGCGGGCAGCCTGTTTTTTTAAGCGAATTACAAACGGAACTCGCCACGCAGACTCAAACGCAGATGGCTGCTGCTCAGGCTGCGCGTCTCCAGCGTCCCTGCACTGGTCTGGTAACGGCTAATGCCGGTCCTGTCCTGCGCCAGCAGATTATCCAGATTCAGAACCAGCTTGGCATTGCGGTTCACAGTCCAGGCGGCGGTCATGGCGAGCGAAGTCTGATGTGAGGTGTAGGTCGTGCGGCTGAGGTTATTGCGCAACCAGTCACCCGGCAGCCAGCTCGCATCCAGATCCAGCCGCAAGGGCAGGCTGGCAGCGTTATAGCTCAGGCCCAGCTTGGCGCGCCATGGCAGGCTGCCATCGACCCGGTTATCTGGTCCCGGCCAGTCTTTCAATTCAGAACGGGCCCAGCCCAGATTGCCACGTACTTCAAGTTTCGGCGCGTCGGCCTGCCAGTCTTTCAGGCCCAGGCGCCAATCCAGATTCACGCCGGTCACATCGGCGTCGCCCAGATTGGCTGGCCGTTGTACCCAGCGTGGCACATTTGCCCAAGCGACTGGCAGCAATAACAACTCCGTGCCGGTTTTGCCATGAATCTGACGCTGATAGGCTTCCAGCGTCAGCTTACTGTCACCTTTCAGATGCTGCTCATAGCTGACATTCAGCGCCAGTGCACGTTCCGGACGCAAGGCTGGATTGCCGCTACTGTCCGCCGTATCGATGCTATTGCCAGCGCAACCGCTGGCGGGTGTGCAGGCGGCCAGTGGATTCACAGATGGCTTTAACAGCAAGGCATCCGCATCCGGTTCACGGAAACTGCGCGCCAGCGATATGCGAAACTGGCTCTTTGGGTCATGCTCCAGTTTTTTTGCCAGGTGTAACGAGGGAGAAAGCACGCGATAGCGCGACTGACTGGCACCTGAAACTTCCTGCGCCTCACTCAACTGATCCGCCAGCGACACGCCGGCATTCAGCGCCAGCAAAGGGGACACGCGCCAGTCATCCTGCACAAACACGCGCCGCTTTTGCGTCCATTGGCTGATTTGGCTGCCCAATGCCACCAGGCTGGTATCGGGCAAACCATTCAGGCGGTACAGCGTCACAGGCTCGCGGTGATTTTGCTGCAACTCCAGCCCCGCACGCAGGCGATGTCCACCACGCAGTGTTTTGCGCTGGGTCAGCGACAACAACCAGTCATAATTGATCTCTTGCGCACTTTGTTCACGCAAGGCGCTGCTGCCGTTATTGCTACCGTTATTGCTGGTGATGCTTTCCTGCTCCAGCCTGCGCTGCTCATTACTGATCACATTCCGCGACCAGCGCAGATTGAATTCCGACTCACCCCAGTCTTCATCTTCACGCTGCCAGTTCAGGGGCAACATCAGACCGGACAAGCCAGAGCTAGCCTGTCCCTGCACTTGCCAGTGACGTCCGTTTTGCCATTGCCGCGCTTCCTCTTTATCGTTCCAGGTCTGCACATGCCCGAAATTGGGTTTGAAGCTGGCGCTGCCATGCTCCAGCTGCAGCACCATTTCCGTGCTTAAGCTGACATACTGATTGCGATCCCAACGCGTACGCTGAGCCTGATATTGCGGGAGTACGCCGCTGCCATTGCTCAGCACTTGCTGCTCATTGCCGCTGCTACGCCGCTCGCTTTGTCCTGCAGTCAGATTGAGCGTACTGCTGAATGGACTGGCTGCTTCAGATTGACTAAGTGTCCACGATCCGTTCAGCCCCGGCGAAGCACCATCGGCACGCATTTGTAGCGAGGCAGTTTGCTGCTGTTGGCGCACATGCTGGCGCAACACGACATTGATCGTTCCCGCAATACTGAATGGCCCATTCTCAGCCGTGGTGGATTTGCTGATTTCTATGCGCTCGACTTCACTGAGGTCGAGCGACATCACATCCCTGCCGGACGGTGGCAAACCATTTACCAATATCTGGGTGTAGCCAGGCAAACCCAACAAACCCGGCTTGCCATCTTTACCTATCGTGACCGCAGGCTCTTTTTTTAACAGCTCATTCACATTCTGCACACCGCTGTCCACGATCTGCTTGCGACCGATAATGATTTTTGCCGCAGCAAAATCACGACTGGCTTCATCCTGCGCCGCATTGACCACAACCTGCTGTGTGCCACTCGGCGCCGGTACTGCAGTCTGCGCATAAGCAACACTGACGAAGGACAAACCAAGCACACCAGCCAGCGCCGGAACGACTTTCACACCTGTCATGCTCCTGCTCCTGGTTTATTCCGGATTTTCTGAGCAAATATCTATCGCATCTTCACGCGCACGTTCCGCAATTTTGTCCAACTCTTTCTTTTCTTTTTCTTTCAGAATTTTTAATTTGCCAGCGTCTTTTTCGGCATCGATATCGGCACGGATCTGAATCAGCACTTTGGATTTTTTGCTATATATTTCAGTGATGCGCTCTTCGCCTACACGCTCACAATCAGCACGCGGACGCGCCTTTCTGCCAGTCAGGTCTATTTGTGCCTGTACGTCTGCCAAGCAGTTCAGGCACAGTAGCGCGACCAATATTTTCTTCATGCTGTCTCCTGCAGTTTAATTACCGATGAGGCAATAATATTAATTTAAAAGTAAGTAACTAAATTAAATCATATTGCATTTTATTAATCATTCCTACTTGAAATAGCGCAATTCACGCGACGTGCTGGCGCGCATGGCAATACCCTATTGCAAACATCATGCTAAGCACGATGTCTGTAACAGGGATACAGGAAGAGGAGATACATCACCGTCACTGCGCCGCTGTCTGGCAGCGACGGTGAGAGAACAATCAAGGTAGCAGCGCATCGCGCATGCTGTGCAGATCGGGGACAGGTACATCGATAGCAGCACAGACGCCGCGCAATAATTCCTGCTTGCGCTGATCATCCAGTCCCTGCTGTGCCTGAGTGGCAGTCAACATGGCGCGGATCAGCAGTGGTTTTGCGAGGGGCGCCAGCTGATTAAGCTGCGCCAGTGCCTGCCTGACTTCCTGATAATCGAGCTGACCCGGCTGAACGAATTCGCGCAAATCTGTAGCTCGTAAACCCAATTCCGGTAACACGGTACTGGCCGCAGCGAAGCCCTGTGCGCGCTGACTGGCAGTGCCGCTGAGCAGCAGCGAAATCAGCAATGCGGTTTCGCCTTTGAGCATGCTCAGACCGGCATAACGCACTTTCACTGCACGCGCGGCATTCGGACTTAAGCGACGTTCCAGCACAGTTTGTAAGACAAATTCATTTTCACTGAGCTTGCCATCGGCACCGGTCAATTGCCCGACCAGTTGTAGCAAGCTGGCTTTTTGCTGGTCAGAACAGGATTTGAGTGCGGGCATGGCCAGATCGATCCAATGCAGGCGCGCACTGTTGCCGCTGTTGGCGTTGTTGGCAAGCGCGATCTGCAAGGTCTTGACCTGCGCAGCGAGTTCTGGTGCTGCTTGCTGTATGGATTGCCATTGCAACTGATACGCCTGTAGTTGCGTCACATCCAGCAGCAAAGCACACATCAGCGCACGTGCAGATTGCGGCTCACGGCAGGCGGATTGCAGCAAACTCATATCGTCTGAGCCTGACACTGCAGCTTGTGGATAGGCTGCACCCGATGCGGCTGTAGTGCTGCCGTGATGTCCCCATTGCGCATCCTGGTTGCTACCAGATGTGAAGGCTGAGGCTGGAGCTGAACCTGCGGCGGCAAAACCGGATGCGGCGGCCGGTGTATCACCAAACTCGTTGTCGTTCAGTTCTTCGGCCTGCACAAAGCGTACCTGACGGCCGTACACGCGTTGCAGCCGCTCTTCCAGCGGCGGATGGGTGGCAAACAGGCCAGACAGAAAATTGGGTCTGGCTGCGCCCAGGAATAAATGCGATAACTGTTCAGCACGCTGACTCTCGATACGCGAGCCACAACCGGTTTCTTCTGTCAGGCCGCCTATCTTTTGCAAAGCCCCACCTATGCCCTGAGGATTACGTGTGAACTGCACTGCGCTGGCATCGGCCAGAAATTCACGCTGACGTGAAACGGCGGACTGGATCAGGCGACCAAAGAAAATACCCAGATAGCCAAGCACAAATAACACTACGCCAGCCGCCAGCATCACCAGACCGATAGGTGGCCCTTTGTCATCACGACTGCGTGAGCCACCGAAACGTGCGCCCCATTCAATCAGCCCACGGCCAAACAAGGCCAGCATCTGTATGCCGAATAAAACCCCGATTAACTGAATATTCATGCGCATATCGCCATTCAGGATATGGCTGAATTCATGCGCGACTACGCCCTGCAATTCATCCCGCGTCAGCCGATGCAAGGTGCCACGCGTGACCGCCACCACTGCCTCGTTCTGGTGATAACCGGCCGCGAAGGCATTGATCGCATCTTCTTCGTCGAGCAGATACACGTTCGGGCAGGCGATACCGGCAGCGAGCGACATTTCCTCGACCACGTTGAGCAAACGACGCTCGTGCATATCACGTGAATCAGGTGCCACCAGACGACCTCCAGCCATTTGTGCCACCGCATCGCCACCATCGCGCAAGCGAAACATTTCAAACGCGGTACCGGCACCTATGCACAACAATACCGCAGCCGAAGTCATCAAATAAAAACCGGCTGGCAAGCGGCCAGCGCCCGGCGTTCCGGCGCTATACCACTGCCACAGCAAGGCCAGGCTCAGATTAATGGTGATCACGATGGCGATCACCGCGAGAATAAAAAGAAAAATCAGCTTCTTACTCTCACGGTGAGCGTGATCCTGCTGTTCGAAGAAATTCATAGGCTGTCAGCGCAAGAGTCAGGAGTAGATCAGAACGACACTTTGACTGCTTTGCGCTCTTCCGGTGCCTCAGTTGCCTGCAACAGTTCAGCGGTGTGGAAGCCAAACATACCGGCAATCACAGAACCCGGGAATTGCTCAGCGCTGGTGTTGTACTGCATCACGCTGTCGTTATATGCCTGACGGGTGAACGCGATTTTATTTTCGGTACTGGTCAGCTCTTCGGTCAGCTGTATCATGTTCTGATTGGCCTTCAGGTCAGGATAGGCTTCCGACAGCGCAAACATCTTACCCAGCGAAGCCGTAAGTGTGCCTTCCGCTGCCGCCAGTTGCTGCACTGAGGCGCCATCGGCCGGGTCCAGTACCGCTTTGCTGCTGGCACTGACGGCCTGATTACGTGCGTGGATCACCGCTTCCAGCGTTTCACGCTCATGCTTCATATAGCCTTTAGCGACTTCAACCAGATTCGGGATCAGGTCATAACGACGCTTGAGTTGCACGTCGATCTGGGCGAAGCTGTTTTTAAAACGGTTACGCAAACCAACCAGACGGTTATAGACGCCGATAACCCAAAATGCCAGTACAGCCAGGATAACGAGAATCACGATCAATGTAGTCATCATACGCTCCATGCAAAAAGTAAAAACCGATGCGCTGGCATCGGTTCAGAAATCTATCAGTTGTTAGTTGTTGTGCTCGGATTGGTATTCGGTTTAACCGTCATTTCCTGCAGCTCGGCTTCAGAAATGTATTCGAAAACCTTCACCACTTTCCTGACGCCGCTGATGCTGGCTGCTACCTGAGCCGCACGATCACCTTCACGCTGGGTCACACGTCCCATCAGAAACACGACGCCGCCTTCGGTAACAACTTTGAAGGCACTCGCAAACATGTCTTTGGTATCGACGAAAGTGGCTTTCACCTTGGTGGTGATCAGCGCATCATTCGAACGCGAAGACAGGCTGGAAATACCGGATACCTGCAACTCATTCATGACAGAGACCACGCCTTCGACTGCACGCATTTCGTTTTCAGCACGCAGACGCGCTGCCTCATCGGCGACTTCACCAGTCAGCAGGGCACGGCGGTTGAAGGCATTCACATTCACATGCGCGCTATCGCCGAGTGCTTTGGAAATACGCACTTCACCTTTGAAGACGATGCTCTTGTCTTCAGTCTGGGCACCGAAAGTACGGCGGTCAGTGGCGGCGAATGTGCCCATCACGGCACTGCCTATCACCAGTTCCACACAGCCCTGCAGACTGGCTGCAGCAGCCAGGCACAGGCTGATGGCAGCGACCGGTCGCGCCAGAGTTTGCCATTTAGTCTTAGTCATCCACATCTCCTCCAAACAGCGCGGAATCTATCCCGTCGCATAAACAATGTATCGTCAGCAAATGTACTTCCTGGATGCGCGCGGTTCTGTCATGCGGCACACAGATATGCACATCAGCGTCGCTGAGCAGCTGATTCACCGCACCGCCGCCTTTACCGGTCAGTGCCACGACCCGCATATCGCGCTCCAGTGCAGCATTGATCGCATTGATCACGCTGACTGAATTGCCGGAAGTGGTGATGGCCAGCAGGATGTCACCGGACTGACCGAAGGCCTGCACCTGCTTGGAAAACACTTCCTGAAAGCTGTAGTCATTCGCCACCGCCGTCAAAATAGAACTGTCAGTCGTCAGTGCCATCGCTGGCAGTGGCAGCCGCTCACGTTCGAAACGCCCAACCAGTTCAGCTGCAAAATGCTGGCAATCAGCGGCGGAGCCACCGTTACCGCAAGCCATAATCTTATTGCCATTAGACAGCGCCAGGAACATCAGTTCCACGGCCTGCTCTATAGGCTGCGCCAGCTCTTCGGCTGCGCGCATTTTTAATTCGGCACTTTCTTTGAAGTGCGCCACAATTCTTTGATTCGTCATAATGAGTCGGATTCAGGCATGACACCAGTTGTTACGGGCTTGGACAACATGCAGTCCAAACCGGTTCCATCTGGCGAGCATCCCGGGATTATTAAAGGACGACGTTCTGTAACCACGTGATTTTACCCGCTTCTATGGCAATTACGTCAAAACGGCAGGCAGGTTGTGAACGAAGCCCCATCAGGTACACCTGGGCGGCATGTTGCCACTTCCTTTGCTTGGCTGGGGTAATACTGGCTAAAGCCCCGCCAAAACTGGCTGAGGCACGGCTGCGTACCTCCACAAAGACCAGTGTCTCACGGTCTTGCATGATCAGGTCGATTTCTCCGCCCGGACACAGAAAATTCTTTTGCACCAGTCGCAGTCCGGCCTGCTCCAGATGGGCTAAGGCCTGCGCCTCGCCGGCATCACCACGGCGGCGCTGCGGCGTTCTGCGGTCAGGTGCAGCAGTTTGCGGTCGGGTTTCTCGCTTCATGTCGTACAATGCCTGATTGAGCGTTTGATTTCACAGAAATGGACAGTTATGAGCGTCACTGAATCCACCCCATTCACACACCCTACCTTAATCGAAGCAGTCACGCGACAGCAATATCCTGCCGGTACTTTTTACGTGGTTGCGACACCGATAGGAAATATTGCCGATATTTCGCTGCGTGCGCTGCATCTGCTGTCACTGGCCGATGCGATCGCCTGTGAGGATACCCGCAATACCGCGCAATTACTGAGCCGTTACGGCATACAAAAACCGCTGATCGCGGCGCATCAGCATAATGAGCGTGAAGTCGCGGGCAAAATCCTGCAACGCTTGCAAGCTGGAGAACGCATCGCATTGGTGTCGGATGCAGGCACGCCCGGTGTTTCTGACCCGGGTGCCAAAATCGTCAATGAACTCAAAGCGGCCGGTATTCCAGTCACCCCGCTGCCCGGCGCCTCGGCCGCGGTGTCGGCCTTATCCGCCAGCGGTCTGCTGGATGAGCATTTTTACTTCGCCGGTTTTTTACCCAGCAAAGCGGGACAGCGCGCCAGCATCCTGCAACAGCTGGAGAGCATGCAGGCCAGTCTGATTTTTTACGAAGCGCCGCATCGTATCGAAGAATCGGTGCAAGCCATGCTGGAAGCGTTCGGCGGCGAGCGCCGCATCGTGTTTGCGCGTGAGCTGAGCAAGCTGTTTGAAGAAATCCATCGTTGCCCCTTAGCGCAAGCGTCTGGCTGGCTGGCGGGTGATCCGCATAGGCTCAAGGGCGAATATGTGCTGATTATCGAAGGTAAAGCACAGGCGGAACAGGCCGATCAGCTGGAAGCACGGCGCGTGCTGCAAATTCTGCTGCAGGAATGTCCGCTCAAACAAGCTGCCAGCCTGGCGGCGCAACTGACCGGTCAGAAAAAAAATGCCTTGTACCAGCTCGCGCTGAGCATGAAATCAGAGGCTGGTGAAGAGGAATAATCCGTCCTCATCAGCGTAAGCGCCACGCCACGTGGCGGCCTGATCAGCGCTGTATCACAATAGGCCGCCCCACCCCGAGATCACCGACTTGCGCTAACACTTGCTGGGCTTCAGCGCGGCTGTTGAACGGCCCGCTGAGCAGACGGTAGAGACTACCCTGCTGCACGATATCAAAGCCCGGCAAGCGATTGTCTGCCTTGCCTTTCAGATGTCCCATGATGTTTTCTGCATTCGCGCGTATCGCATAGGCGCCAAATTGCAGATAAAAGCCGGTAGTGGCTGGCGTAGCTGCGACCGTACTCAGCTTTTCTACCGGTCTGCCATCCTGAGCGGTATTTAAGGCTTCCATACTCACACTGGCCGGAGCTGGTACTGGTGAGGTACTGACCACGGCTGCTACTTCCGGTGCACGTACCGGAACTGTGTTATTCGCCAGCACCGGCGCAGGCTGACTGATGGGCACGGCTTGATTTTTGCGGTTTTCTGCCATGCGTTCTATATCGGCTGGCAGCAAGCGCTCTACTTCGATCTGACTGCTGCCCTTACCCAAAATTTGCAGCTTCAGTGCAGCAGTGTAGGACAAGTCAATGATGCGGCTGGAGTGGAAAGGGCCACGGTCATTAATGCGTACAATAATCTGCTTGCCATTGCCCAGATTGGTCACGCGCGCATAAGAAGGGATAGGCAGCGTAGGATGGGCGGCGGTGATTTTGTACATGTCATACGGCTCGCCCGATGAGGTACGCTGACCATGGAATTTTTTGCCGTACCAGCTGCCCACTCCACGCTGGATAAAGGGCGTGGTGCTATCGGCAATCGGGGTATAGGTTTTACCAAACACCACATAAGGCTTATTAGCGCTGCGCGAAAAACTCTCTACCATAGGAATCGGATCGACCGTGAACTCCAGGCCTTCCGGTGGATTGTCACCCGGGCCATCATCCTTGTAATAACCCCCCTTACCCGAATTCGCTTTTGGCAGCACCGGCGTGCCGGAAGGCTTAGCCGTGACCGGACGTGTTTCCTGCACCGGCGCCGGGGCGTGTGGTGTGCTGCCGCAGGCAGTCAGCAACGCCGCACTCAGCATCATCAGAGCCGGGGCAATATGCTGCTGCATAAGCGCGTAGGGCAAAGTCTGGCAACGCACAGTCACAGGACCGGCGCTGGTTTGCAAGGGTGATCGCTGTGTCATGTATGCCCCATCATGTCTGTACCAGTTTACGGTTACGTTGTACGCTCATCATCATACCCGCAGCCATCCCCAGCGTCACCAGCGCGGTGCCACCATAACTCATGAAAGGCAAAGGCACACCGACCACTGGCAAAATGCCGCTGACCATGCCCATATTCACAAAGGCATAGGTAAAGAAAATCATGGTGATCGATCCCGACAACAGGCGGCTGAACAGGGTAGGCGCATTCGCGGCTATCATCAGGCAACGTATGATGAGCAGAAAGTACAAAGTCACCAGTATCGCATTGCCGACCAGGCCAAACTCTTCCGAGAACACGGCGAAAATAAAGTCGGTGGTATGTTCAGGGATAAATTCCAGATGGGCTTGCGTGCCTTTGAGCCAGCCCTTGCCTGTCATCCCGCCTGAGCCCAGCGCTATGGTGGACTGAATAATATGAAAGCCCTTACCCAGCGGGTCGCGGGTTGGATCCAGCATGGTCAGCACGCGGTCGCGCTGGTAATCATGCATCAGGTAAGGCCAGACCAGAGTAGGCATCACCACCGCAGTAAAACCTAATACCGACAATAAGACTTTCCAGGATAAGCCCGCCAGAAAAATGACGGTAAAGCCAACCGCAACCACCAGCAAAGCGGTTCCCATATCCGGCTGTTTAGCAATCAACGCAACCGGAATACCGAGTATCACGCTGGCGATCACGAAATCTTTGACCCGCAAAGCGCCTTCACGTTTTTGAAAATACCAGGCCAGCATCAGCGGCGTCGCAATTTTCATCATTTCTGAAGGCTGTATCACCATGCCGACATTAATCCAGCGACGTGAACCTTTCTTTACCATGCCGAACATGGCAACGGCCAGCAACATCGCGATACCAAAGGTATAGATAGGGATAGCGAAGCGCATCAGGGTTTGCGGCGGGATATTTGCCACCACCCACATGATAAAAAACGACACTACGATATTGCGCATCTGGTCTTCCACCCGCCCCGGGAAATCCATACCAGCTGAATACAAAGTAATCACGCCGCAGGAAAGAATCAGAAAAATCAGTATCGCCAGCGGTGCATCAAACACCATCAGGCGCGAGCGCAATGCGCGCCAGTGAACACCATGATTATTCATGCTTAATCCTTGTTTCCCAGGGTTTCACCGCCGGGTTTCGGTCCCGGTTCCGGCTCTGCAGGTGCCTTGACTTCGGTATCGGAGCGGTACAAAGCCATGTCGCTTTGCGGCTTAGGCAGAGGCTGAGGATCTTTACGCTCTTTATCCTGCGGGCGTTTTCCAAGCAGATAGTAATCGAGTGCCTTACGCACGATAGGCGCTGCCGCCTCCACACCGAAACCACCGTTTTCCACAATGATGGCAATCGCAATCTTCGGTTTATCCGTCGGCGCAAAAGCGATGTATAAAGAGTGATCGAGATGACGTGCGGCCATGCGTTTGGCATCATATTTTTCGTTTTTCTTCAATCCCACCACCTGCGCAGTACCGGTCTTACCACCAGACTGATATTCAGTATTAGCGAATACACGCGCCGAAGTACCTTCTTTAACCACGCCTACCATCGCATTTTTGATGATATCGATATTTTCCTGCTTCAAGGGTATGCGGAAACTCTCCTTGGGTACCGTCAGCTCGCGTTCCTTGGTTTTGGGGTCTTCGATAATCTTGACCAGATGCGGCTTCATCACAATGCCGTTATTGGCCAGGGTTGCCATCGCATGCGCCATCTGCAAAGGGGTGAAGGTATTTTGTCCCTGCCCGATCCCGAGCGAAATCGTATCACCCGACACCCAGCGTTGCTGAGCCGGCTTCTTGAAGGCATTGCGCTTCCAGGTGGTGGAAGGCAGTAAACCAGAACGCTCATGCTCCAGATCGATACCCGTCTTCTGACCGAAGCCGAAAGGTTTCATGAAGTCATGCATGGCGTCGACCCCCATGTCATTGGCCAGCATGTAGTAATAGGTATCGCAGGAATGCACGATGGATTTGTACATATCGACCATGCCGTGACCACCTGGCTTATCGTCTTTAAAGGTATGGTTACCGAAAGTGAAATAGCCGGGATCAGCGATGGCCTGATTCGGTGTACGCTTACCTAGCTCCAGTGCGGCCAATGCCATGAAAGGCTTATAGGTCGAGCCCGGCGGATAGGCGCCGGTCAGGGGGCGGTTCAGTAATGGCTTGTCTTCTGAGGTATTGAGCTCATTCCAGCTTTGCTGATCGATACCCTCGACGAACAGATTCGGATCATAGGTCGGCTTGGAAACAAAGGCCAGCACATCGCCGGTTTCCGGTTCGATCGCGACCAGTGCGCCACGACGGTCACCGAAGGCCTCTTCCACCACTTTCTGCAATTCGATATCGACCGAGAGGATCAGATTTTTACCGGACATCGGCGGCGTGCGTGACAGCGTGCGTACCGCGCGGCCACCGGCGGAGACTTCCACCTGTTCAAAACCTGTGGTCCCGTGCAGCAGGTTTTCGTAACTCTTTTCCAGCCCTTCTTTACCGATGTAATCAGTACCATTGTAGTTGGCTGCATCTTCGCGTTCGTCGATCAGTTCTGCATCTTTCTGGCTGATGCGGCCTATATAACCGATCACATGCGAAGCCGAATCGCCTTGCGGATATTGACGGAACAGGCGGGCCTGTATATCGACCCCCGGAAAGCGGAAACGTTGGGCGATAAAGCGCGCCACTTCATCATCCGTGAGCCGGGTACGGATAGGCACACTTTCAAAGTTTTTGGAATCTTCCAGCAGCTTACGAAAACGCTTGCGATGCTTGGGCTGAATATCGACCAGCTCAGCCAGGTTATCGATCAGCGTGTCCATGTCCTGCTTGATCTTGGACGGTGTGATTTCCAGCGTATAGGCCGAGTAATTGCGCGCCAGGATTACGCCATTGCGGTCCATGATCAGACCACGGTTAGGCACGACTGGCACTACATCGATACGGTTTTCATCTGCCAGCAACATGTAGTCATCATGCTTGACGACCTGCAGCCAGATAAAGCGCGAAATCAGCAAGGCGAAACAGAAAAAAACAAAGACGCCGATAAAAATCAGGCGCATACGGAAGAAGTAAATCTCGCGTTCCGTATTCTTAAGTTCATTCATCATGATTCAGGTCGTTTCCAGGCAGACTCAGATTGGACGTGTGTCATCTTTGTCGATGGCGCGACGCTGCGGCGCGAGTAACAGATAACCGGCTATTGGCCATAGTGCGGTCGTGACCAGACTCTGTGCAAAATACAGCCAGCCCGGAAAATGCGCATCTGGTGCAACGATCAGACGTACCGCTATCTGCAGACTCTGTACAAATAAAAACAGTGGAAACACATGCAGCGCTTGCGTCAATGGTGCAAACCACAATACGCGGCGATGGATAGTGATCGCAAAATAGGATAACAAGGTATAGGCCAGTGCATTTTCACCCAGATGAATCGCATCATGCACATCCATCAGCAAACCCATCGCAAACGCAACACCTATGCCGACTTTACGCGGTTGATGGATAGTCCAGAATACCAGCACCAGCGCCACAAAATCCGGCACCCCCATGGCGGAACCCCAGGGCAGGAAATTAAGCAGGAAGGCAAATGCAAAACTGAAGGCGATAAACAGCGGATTCACCGGCAACAGGATGTAATGCGGGTGGGTCATTTCGGCGCATCCTTTCTTTCATCTTTGCCGCTCACTTTGGCGGCCGCTTCTTTTACCGGCAATGCTGCAGTATTCGGTGACGGCACTGTGGCATTCGGGTTTGGTGCTGCTGCAGCAGCAGGTTTCACGCTGTCAGCTGGCGGCGACTGTGCCTCACGCGAAGCTGGCTGTGCGGCCGGGTTCTGATCAACTGGTTTGATATCGTTCGCGACTGGCAGACTGTCGCGTGTAACACGACGGTTAATTTTTTCTTTTTTGGCGCGCACGTCTTCGGTATCCGGCTTGGGCAGATTATCCATCGTGACTTGCAGTACCAGTAATTGCTTATTGCGGTCGACACCAGCGGCAGGCAGGCAGATGATGTTTTCAAAGGTCGAACTCGCTTTGTTTTCCACCTGTTCGACTTTACCAACCGCCAGACCTGGCGGATAAATGCCGTCCAGACCGGAAGTCACCAGCAGATCGCCTTTTTGTACGTCAGCATTGGCGGTCATGCGCATGTCCAGATACGGCGACTGACCACGGCCATAGGCCACACTGCGCAAGCCATTGCGCAATATCTGTACCGGTATCGCCTGATTTTTGTCAGTCAGCAAAGTGACCTCTGCTGTGAGCGGAAACACCCGCGTCACCTGACCGACCACACCCTGATCATCAATTACCGGCTGGCCAGTTGCAATTCCATCCTTGATACCCCGGTCAACGATGACTTTACGGGTAGCAGGATCGCGTGCATCGTAGATAATTTCGGTCAGCACCGACTTGACTGGCTGGCGTTCACGCGCATCCAGCAAGCGGCGTAAATGGGCATTTTCTGCCTGTAACTGGGCACTCTGCTGCAAGGCATCGGCATGCTGGGTCTGTTGCCGCCGTATGCGCGCGTTTTCTGTCTGCAATTCGCTGCTGCTCACAAAATAATGCGACATATCACGGGCTGCCTGGCTCGGCAGCACAGCCAGCATCTGTACCGGATATAACACAGTACCGACCACCTGACGTACCAGGTTCAGGGACTTGAGACGGGAATCAACAACTAACAGGAAGATCGCCAGGACAGCAAAAAAAATGGCGCGGGCACGCGCTGATGCGCCTTGTTTGAAAAGTGGTGGCGGACTGTAATCCATACTGTATCCATCAACAAAAACCGGTTGGCCCGTCCCGACCGCAGTACAGCCAGTGCAGTCTGTGCTCCTGAAAGCAAAAAGCCGACAGATCAGCAGCCGGCTCTGCAATATGTTCAGTGACTGTCCATGTTATGTTTGCCACGGACAGTCTGCTGTTCAGATTACTCGTAAGAGAAAATCGAACCCAGCTTATCCATGCGTTCCAGCGCCATGCCGGAACCACGTACCACGCAGGTCAACGGATCTTCTGCAACGATCACTGGCAAGCCGGTTTCTTCCATCAGCAGGCGGTCCAGATCGCGCAGCAAAGCACCACCACCGGTCAGCATCATGCCTTTTTCTGCGATGTCCGCACCCAGTTCCGGCGGCGTCTGTTCCAGCGCATTTTTAACGGCAGAAACGATATTGTTCAGCGGATCTGTGAGTGCTTCCAGAATTTCATTGCTGGAAATCGTGAACGAACGCGGGATACCTTCGGACAGATTGCGACCTTTGACTTCCATTTCCTTGACTTCGGAACCCGGGAAAGCAGAACCGATCGCTTTTTTGATTGCTTCTGCGGTTTGTTCGCCGATCAGCATGCCGTAGTTGCGACGGATGTAATTGACGATGGCTTCATCAAACTTATCACCACCAACACGTACCGAGCCTTTGTAGACCATACCGCCGAGCGAAATAATACCGACTTCAGTTGTACCGCCACCGATATCAACCACCATGGAACCGGTCGCTTCAGAAACCGGCAGACCGGCACCGATCGCTGCTGCCATCGGTTCTTCAATCAGATACACCTGGGAAGCACCTGCGCCCAGCGCCGATTCACGGATAGCACGGCGCTCAACCTGGGTAGAACCGCAAGGAACGCAGATGATGATACGTGGGGAAGGCTTGAAGAACTTGGTGTCATGCACCATGCGGATGAACTGCTTGAGCATTTGCTCAGTCACGGTGAAATCAGCGATCACGCCATCTTTCATCGGACGGATGGCTTCGATATTGCCAGGTACCTTACCCAGCATTTGCTTTGCTTCTTTACCGACGGCCTGGATCGTCTTTTTACCGTTAGGGCCACCTTCCTGGCGTATCGCCACAACGGAAGGCTCATCCAGGACGATACCCTGGCTACGGACATAAATCAGCGTATTTGCGGTACCCAGATCGATTGCGAGATCATTCGAGAAATAACTACGTAAAAAACCAAACATGTATTGTCCTGTATTTAACTATTGAGGTGTCCAGCCGCGCTGATGGGCTGAGCCACGGAATTTTTTCTCCCTAGGGCACACGGCGTTGCGCTGACAAATCCATTCTGCATCGACTTACAGGATTTAGCGTGCCATTTAGGGCATTAACCCATCATTCTACCTTATAATCTTCTTAAATTTACTCGATACCAATGCCTAAAAGTGCTCATATCGATGTTTATAAATAATTAATTGGCTTTGATGCAAAATTAAGCGCAGACCGATTTTAAAAACTTCGCTCTCTGCCACGGAATTTCGCGCATTTTCCGATAATTTGTACCGGGCCACTGATCCCCTTTTTGACACTTTGATGCGTGCGAACGCCGATTAACTATGTCACTGACACTTGATGATGTAACGCGCATTGCCAAACTGGCAAAGCTGAATGTATCTGGCCCTGAAGCCGATTCCACCCTGGAAAAGCTCAATGGCATTTTCTCTCTGGCTGAACAACTGAAAGCCATCGACACCACGGGCGTCGCGCCCCTGAGTCACCCGATCGCAGCTTTGCTGCCTGAGCTGGCTTTGCGTCTGCGTGAAGACGTCGTCACCGAAAGCAATCAACGCGCAGCCTACCAGCAACCTGCTCCTGCGACCCAGGATGGCCTTTACCTGGTTCCTCAGGTCATCGAATAAGTATTCCGGAATTAATTATGCATACCAAAACTCTCGCACAATTATCTGCCATGCTGCAAAGCAAGCAGGTCAGCGCCACTGAACTGGCCCAACATTTTCTTGACCGTATCGCCGCCAGTGATCTGAATGCGTTTTTGCATGTAGATACAGCACTGACACTGCAACAGGCTGCGGCTGCGGATGCACGTATCGCAGCGGGCACAGCCACAGCACTGACTGGCATCCCGATTGCCCACAAAGATATTTTCGTGACCCGCAATCTGCGCTCTACCGCCGGCTCGCACATGCTGGAAAATTATGTCAGCCCTTTCGATGCGACCGTAGTCGACAAACTGGCGCAGGCTGGCATGGTCACGCTGGGCAAGCTGAACTGCGATGAATTCGCGATGGGTTCGTCGAATGAAAACTCGTATTTTGGCCCGGTACGTAATCCCTGGGATAAATCCGCTGTGCCGGGCGGTTCTTCGGGTGGCTCAGCAGCAGCGATTGCTGCGCGACTGGCACCGGCTGTCACCGGCACCGATACCGGTGGATCTATCCGCCAGCCAGCTTCGTTCTGCGGCATCACCGGCATCAAGCCTACTTATGGCAGCGTGTCGCGCTATGGCATGATCGCCTTTGCTTCTTCACTGGATCAGGGCGGCCCGATGGCGCAAACAGCAGAAGATTGCGGCTTGCTGCTGAACGCCATGGTCGGTTTCGATGACAAAGATTCGACCTCACTGGAACGTCAGCCGGAAGACTTTAACCGCGATTTGCATCAGTCACTGCAAGGCTTGCGCATCGGTGTACCAAAAGAATTCTTTGGCGCCGGACTGGCACCGGACGTGGAGTTAGCAGTACGCGCGGCACTGGACCAGTATGTAAAGCTGGGCGCGACCCTGGTCGATATTTCGCTGCCAAAAACAGAACTGTCTATCCCGGTTTACTATGTGATTGCGCCGGCGGAAGCATCGTCTAATCTGTCACGTTTCGACGGTGTACGTTATGGCCACCGCGCTGCCAGCTATACCGACCTGGATGATATGTATCGCCAGTCACGTACCGAAGGTTTTGGCGCTGAAGTGAAACGCCGTATTCTGGTTGGCGCGTATGTGCTGTCGCATGGCTACTATGACGCCTACTATCTGCAGGCGCAAAAAATCCGCCGTCTGATCGCACAGGATTTCGCCACAGCCTTTGAACAGTGCGATGTGATTATGGGACCGGTAGCACCGACGGTAGCCTGGGACATCGGCGCACAATCCGATGATCCGCTGGCGAATTACCTGGCTGATATTTTCACCTTGTCAACCAGTCTGGCTGGCTTGCCTGGTATGTCTATCCCTTGCGGTTTCGGTCAGGGTGACAAAAATGCCCGTCGTCCGGTAGGTCTGCAACTGATAGGAAATTATTTTGCGGAAGCGAAGTTACTCAATATCGCGCATCAGTATCAGCAAGTCACAGACTGGCATCAGCGCAGCCCGGAATAAGTGCTCAAACATATAGCTTGACTGATAGCGTAAGCCACGACAGTGGCTCTCAGCGGCGACTCAGTCAGGTGCAGCTGGCAGACAACAGCGTCTGTCAGCGCCAACCAGATACGAAGGAATACATATGCAATGGGAAGTCGTTATCGGTTTTGAGACACATGTGCAGCTCAAAACCCACTCCAAAATTTTCAGTGGTTCATCCACCCAATTCGGCGCAGAACCGAACACTCAGGCCAGCCCGGTTGATCTGGCTCTGCCCGGCGTACTGCCAGTCATGAACAAAGGTGCAGTGGAAAAGGCGATACAGTTTGGTCTGGCCGTCGGTGCCACCATCGCGCCGGAATCCATCTTCGCACGTAAAAACTACTTTTATCCGGATCTGCCAAAAGGCTATCAGATCAGCCAGTTTGAAATCCCGGTAGTACAAGGCGGCTATGTCCCCTGCATCGTGGAAAAAGACGGCAAAGCGGAAGTACATCAGATACAGCTAACCCGCGCCCATCTGGAAGAAGATGCCGGTAAATCTTTGCACGAAGATTATCAGGGCATGACGGGCATCGATCTGAACCGTGCCGGTACTCCGTTGCTGGAAATCGTGACTGAGCCTGTGATGCGCAGCGCGACTGAGGCTGTAGCGTATGCCAAGGCCCTGCACTCACTGGTGATGTGGCTGGACATTTGCGATGGCAATATGCAGGAAGGCTCCTTCCGTTGCGACGCCAACGTCTCGGTACGCCCGGTCGGCCAACAGGAATTCGGTACCCGCTGCGAAATCAAAAACCTCAACTCTTTCCGCTTCCTCGAAGAAGCGATCAATTACGAAGTCAGACGTCAGATCGAATTGATCGAAGATGGCGGCCGCGTAGTACAGGAAACCCGTCTGTACGATCCGGACAAAAAAGTCACCCGCTCCATGCGCAGTAAAGAAGATTCTCAGGATTACCGCTACTTCCCTGACCCGGATCTGCCACCGCTGCGCATCAGCGAAGCCTGGATCAATGAAGTCCGCAAAACCATGCCGGAATTGCCAGCTGCGATGCGCCAGCGTTTTGTTGAACAATACGCGCTGCCAGAATACGATGCGACCGTGCTGACCCAGTCTAAAGGCATGGCGGATTACTATGTCGCGCTGGTAGAGACCGCGGGTGTGAGCCTCGCGAAAACAGCAGCTAACTTCATGATGGGCGATGTGGCATCTACCCTGAATCGTGAAGGCGTGGATATTGCCGCTATTCCTGTCAGTTCCGCTCAAAGTGGCATACTGCTGCAACGTATTGCCGATGGCACGATTTCCAATAAGATCGCCAAAGAAGTGTTTGCCGGTATGTGGCAGGCTGGCAGTACCGACCTGAATCTGGCCGATCAGATTATCGACGCCAAAGGCCTCAAGCAGATTTCTGATGTCGGTGCACTGGAAAAAATTATTGATGAAGTCATGGCTGCTAATCAGCAATCGGTCGATGAATTCCGCGCCGGTAAAGAGAAGGCATTTAATGCACTGGTCGGTCAGGCCATGAAAGCGACTAAGGGCAAAGGCAATCCTGCCCAGGTCAATGAATTACTGCGTAAGAAACTCGCAGGCTAAGAGGAGATATTGATGAGTAACTTACGTCAGGAATTTATTCGTTTTTCTGTCGATGCGGGTGTAATCCGCTTCGGCGAATTCGTCACTAAGGCAGGTCGCCTGTCGCCGTATTTTTTTAATGCAGGTCTGTTCAATGATGGCGCGAATCTGGGTAAGCTCGCGGCCTTCTATGCCGACACGCTGATTAACTCTGGCGTGGAATTCGACATGCTGTTTGGCCCAGCCTATAAAGGCATCACGCTGGCCAGCGCAACCGCTGTCGCTCTGGCAGCACGGGGCCGCAATGTTCCTTTCGCGTATAACCGCAAAGAAGCCAAAGACCATGGCGAAGGTGGCACTATCGTGGGTGCCCAGTTAAAGGGCCGTGTCGTGATTATCGACGACGTGATTTCCGCCGGTACTTCGGTGCGTGAATCGGTAGACATGATACGCGCTGCCGGTGCCACGCCTGCTGCCGTACTGATCGCACTCGACCGTATGGAAAGGTCGGGTAAGGACGATGCGCTGTCAGCACATTCAGCGGTGCAGGAAGTCAGCCAGACTTACAACATGCCTGTCGTTTCTATCGGCAATCTGAACGATTTGTTTGACTACCTGTCCGCAGCAGGTGCCGGTACAGAACTGACCCAGCATAAAGATGCGGTAGCTGCGTATAGGGATAAGTACGGCGCTAAATAAATGTGCTACAGCTAGCTTGTCCAGGCCAAACTCACCAGGAATGAAAAGCGGGGAATCTGCCCTGCCAGGCAGTCAATACTCAGCCAGCCACTGAATTCAGTACACGCAGGTGTAATCAATCAAGTGGCTGGCCTGACTTTCATGGCATTTCTTCGGCCCCGTATCTGAATGCGTGATCACCTGATTTTATCCTTCAATTGAAGAATGCCTGAACCTGAGGCATAACCAAGGTTTCCAGACATGTAAAGATATGACAGACCTGATCCTACAGTTTCTGCGCTTAGTTCATTTTCATCTGCCGACATCAAAGGTCACTCAGTCTTCCTGAGAGACTAAATAAGTCAATCAATTACAATTTGGACGGTACTTTTGTGAATCATTACAATAATTTAACTGCACTCCGATGGTTTTCTGCCGGACTGGTGCTGTTTGGGCACAGCTTCGCTTTAATGGGCTTACCTGAACCAGTTTTCATGAATTACACGAGACTAGGCCCTTTAGGCGTTTCTATATTTTTTGCGGTGAGTGGCTATCTGGTCACCCAGAGTTGGGAACGTGATCCCCATCTTTATCGCTTTTTAGCGCGCAGGGCATTGCGGATATTTCCCGGACTAGCTGTATGTCTTGCTGTCAGCACTTTTATCTTAGGGCCATTGTTAAGCACATTGCGCTTGACGGACTACTTAGCCCATCCTCAAGCATGGCATTATTTTTTTGAAAATTTATTTCTATACATAACGTTTAGCTTACCAGGCGTATTCACAACGAATATTTATCCGCATGCAGTTAATGGGTCGATTTGGAGCTTACCCGTTGAATTCTTTATGTACCTGGTCGTTGCGCTGATAGGGATCGCTAAGTTACCACGTTTCTTCTGGCTAATTATTATCGCTCTGTTAATGTACTTTTCAAAAACCTGGTCCACCGTCTCTGTCGATCCGATTATTATTTATCGTTCTGATTTGAGAGCTGTCATTACTTGTGGTGTCTATTTCTGGATAGGCTCCGCATTTTGCCGTTACAAATTTAATCCTTCATCAGTAACAACACTTGGTGTCACGATGATAGCCTGGATCTGCCTGAGCCGATGGCCAGAACTGTTTGCAATCGGTGCAGAGCTGGCGATTCCGGTATTAGCCTTAGGCTTTGGACTCGCCACCAGCAATTGGCTGGGTAGACTTTCACAATACGATTACTCGTATGGAATTTATATCTATGCCTTTCCGGTGCAACAGACGATTGCGCATTTTTTCCCAAAAATGAGCATACTGCCGTACTTGCTTCTCGTCAGTTTGATTACGCTGTTACTGGCTGCCGTGTCGTGGCACTTAATAGAAAAGAAAGCGTTAGAGTTAAAGCCGAAGCGATAAATACGGAATTTGATGATGCCATTTCGAAGTGGCATCATCAAACAACCTGGGCTTCGCGCAACTTGTCTGGAATTTTGAATGCAGTTTGTTGTGCACGTTTAATTTTTCCAACATAGGCTGGAAAATATGCAGATAAAAAGTTAACCACCAAATAGTTACACAACACTATTTACTATTCATATCTCATTTCATACTTATTTAGCGCAAGGTCGCGTGTTTACCATATCAATTTAACACTCGGCTATTAAGAAATATTTGATTTATAAATTTTCCAGCATTTCCTTTAAAGTGTCCAATTAGCATCAAATTTACTTCCCAACTTTAAAGCTGGCGATGCGATGGAAACTCAAATATACCTTCATCCAATTGATTTATTCGTATCGACAACGAACTGCTCATCAATCGCCTGTGTCCTCGAAATATTTCGTGCGAGTGCAACAGGATAAGCTGCACTAAACGCATCGCAGCGTTTTTTTACCTGTTCAGGATCCATAGGAGTACGGTACATGGATGTCAGTTTCGGTACGTAGATAAACTCATTATTGTGTGCGTAGCGCACCCATAGGGTCCAGTCTTCCAACGCTTCCATATCCTCGTCAAATCCGCCACGTTGCTCAAACAATGAACGCTCAAACAGTACGGACTGTATCGGAAAAAAGTTATGATGACGCAGAATCTGATAATCATAATTCTGGCGTAATGCGTCTGGCACCTGATAGCTGCATTCCTCGTAATAGCCATCGTTTATCTGACTGCTATCGGTCATTATTTCCCATGCCAGACTATAGGCAGCACTCGCCTTAGGCTGGTCTGTCAGCGCATGCACCAGTACTTCGACATGATCCGAAAAAAGTAAGTCGTCATCATCTAAGAATAAGCACCAACGACCATTTGCCTGCTGCATTCCATAATTACCAGTTGCAGAACGCCCACACTTTTCTAAACCAAAATAGCGCAGTGGCAGAGGCACATTTCCACGCAAACCTGCGATCAGTTCCTCTGCGGTGTTACCGCCATCCTCAACAATAATATGTTCTATGTTGGGATAGGTCTGACGCGCTACAGAAACAATTGCCTGACGCAGATAGTGTTCACGACCACGATAAGTACGGGTAATAACACTGACCAGGGGCGGTGGCTCTGGCAGGGCATGTTGCTCTATAAAAGCACCGTCACGTATCATTTCAAAATCCCATGCACGGAAAGGGAAATTTACCTTACTCGAAGAACGGGAAAATAAAACTTTTGGTGTCAGTAAGACCAGACGGAACAGATTTTTAAATACGTCGAAGCGCGAGCCGGGATAGGCCTCATTTGCCATCATTAATCTCAGGCTTAATATGGGAACTGCCATCACGTCCCAAAAATTCCCATACTTCAATCGCAAATACAAATTAGCAAAAGTGCTGCCCGTGTACTGTAGCTTCTTAACTTGCCCGGCACTTTCATAGGTGTAATGCCATACAACTGCCTGAGGGCAATATCGCAATACATACCCAGCCCTGCGCAAACGATAAGATAGCTCTACGTCTTCACCGTACATGAACAGCGTTTCATCGTAACCTTTGATGCGTTCCAATGCAGACCGTCGCAATAACACGCAGGCATGGGAATTCCAGCTGGTACTGCCGGTAATCGGGTCGTAATACTTGGGATGTTCATAAGGCTTTTGTCTCAATTCCCAAGCCGCTGCCCTGTCTGTGTCCGCCTGTGCTGAAGACACGATATTCAGTAAAGCATTTCTTTCAAAGGTCAAGTCAATATTCGTGACCAGGCAATATGGTGCTTTCCCAGCCCGAATTCCGGCATTATGCCCTGCGCCAAAACCTCTGTTTTCTCTTTCAAGAATCTCAACTGTCAAGCCATGTTCAACTAATCTTTGCGAAAAAATCCGCAACTGCTTAACCGTATCATCTGTAGACGCGTTATCTACAAAATATAAATTGATTAACTTTTTATCGTAATTGAGTGCCAATAATGAATTGGTAAACGCCTCTATCCATCGGCCGTTGTTATAGGTCACGATACTGATATCGATACGTGGTAACTGTTCCGGTTTAAGTGCAGGTGGCAGGCAAACTGCCAGTGACTGCTGCATCGTTTCGCAACGCTCTTTGACGATATCTGCAATTGTTCCCTGATTCATACTTGAATGTGGTGCAACTGCGGTTAAATTCATTACCTTAGACCAAGATGCACCAAGCAAGTTATAAAGTGGCTTAGGCACTAAGATGCGCGAACGGCTAACAATGAACTTAATACCATTCCAAAGCGGTGTCACATTTCCTTTACTTAAATGTATTAGCCAGCGCAATGGTGCACTTAATTTCCAGGCTGTACTGGCACGAATTTCGACTACTTGCGCGAACGCAGCATCTCTTTCACTTTTTATGGATAACAAGCTACGCTGCAATTCCTCGCTTTGTTCAGTCAGAACAGAAATTTGATTTTTATGCTCTGCTAAATTGCGTTCCTGAACCCGATTAAGTTCCGCAATATCCTGTTCCAGATGTGCTATCCACTTTTTATGCTGCGCAATATCTTCGACACGATGATCTAAGGCTATTTTTATCGACTGATAGGTATCCGAATGCTCAACATCTTGCTCAAGAAAACTGGTAGCGAACTCGGGTAGGGCAGCATTTGAAACCAATGCAATCCAATATAGCGGACAACGCATGCCACTCTGAGTCTGAAGCTGTCCTTCTTCACGGCGATGAGTGATCAAGCCAGTACTGTCGGACTCTGCGAAAATCCCGGAACCATAAATCAGCTTTTGTCCAAAAAATTTGGTATAAGAAAAATGCTTATTTAGCAATTCTTTGAATTCATGTTCATATAATTCTTTAACATGATATTCATTTTCAATCCCAGGCAAGTCAGTATAAAAATGCTTATCTGGGCTGGAAATCAGTAACAGGCCATCTGGACGCAGAACACGTCGAATTTCAAGCATCATCTCTTCATGCTGATCATGGTGCTCTATGGTCTCAAAACTGACGACCAAATCGACACTGGCGTCAGCCAGTGGAATCGCCGCACAACTTCCAACGCGATATTCCAGATTCGCTTTGTTATAGCGCGCAGTTGCATGCTGAACCGCTTCATTTGAGATATCAACGCCATAAACCTGTTGCGCGCACTCAGCTAAAAGAGCAGATCCATACCCTTCACCACTGGCGATATCCAGCACAATTTTTCCCTTTGCTAATGTGCTGGCTTGTACATATCGATGTATATGTTCCAATTCAATATTGCCATTGATTTCGGGTACATATCGTTCACCAGTAAATTTAAGAATATTTTCCATTTCATCAATCTCTGGTTGTCAATTTAATGTCTTGCATAGGAATTCCCATCAAGCCAGTAGCCACTGAGCTTGCTTCCGATTTAAAAATAAGTGCATCATGTAACCAATGATGCTGAACATGCATTTCCTGAGTTCCAGTTGCAATAGCAGCACCAACGCTATAGTCACCCGCTGGCAGTATTGGCATGGCAAACGTAAATTCTGCTTCCAGATCACTTCCTGCATCACAAGACATTGATGCATCTGCGTAGCTCAGATAGGTGTTATCTCCAAATAATGCCTGGCCTCTGTGATCCTTAATGGAAAATCCGACGATAGGGTTGACTAACTCCTGATGCGCCTGGGCATATATTTTTAAGGTGACGATTTCTCCGCCCACCACCCAATTTAAGGGCTTGCCATTCACGTCGCTAAATTCAACACTCTTAATTTGCGCTCCACCTTGTCCAAATGCGGAAGCATCATGATCAAATGCAAATATGCGCAAATCGTTACGCAAGTTACTTGCGTTGACAAAATCCTGACGTTGATCACGAAACGAAACGGGCTCAGCTTTGCGTACCGTTTTCAATTTCTTTGTGTCACTCTTTCCTTGCTGCGCTTCATAATAAGCCTGCAGATAGGATGCACACACTTCTTTTGGATGACCCTGCTCTATCAAACTGCCTTTTTCCAGCCAGATTACGCGGTTACACAGGTTCTTCACAGCACCGGTATCGTGACTGACGAAAAGAACCGTTCCGTTTTTCATGAAGTCACGCAGGAAGCGCATACATTTTTGTGTGAAGAAGGCGTCTCCCACCGCCAGCGCCTCATCGATGATCAGAATATCGGCATCAACATGAGCAATGACAGCAAATGCCAGTCGCACCATCATGCCACTGGAGTATGTACGCACTGGTTGCTCTATGAATTCGCCTATGTCAGCAAAGGCTTCAATATCTTTGAATCTTGCTTGTATTTGCTCTGCTGTGAGGCCAAGCACAGCCGCATTCATATGTACATTTTCACGCCCGGTAAATTCCGGATTAAATCCAGATCCGAGTTCCAGCAATGCAGCTATGCGTCCATCGGTGCGGACCTGGCCTGTACTGGGAGTCAGTGTTCCACAGATGATTTGCAATAAAGTGGACTTACCAGATCCATTGCGCCCGATAATACCGACCGTCTCACCTTTTTTTATCTCGAAATTTATATCTTTCAAAGACCAGTATTCACGAAAATAATTTTCAGACCTGATGCCGAACAGATTCTTTATCTTAGGAAAAATAAACTGTTTTAACCTGTCAGCTGGCGTGCCATACATTTGATAGTATTTGCCCAATCCACTGACACTGATTGCATTACTATCAGAGTACATCTGCAAATCCTTTTCTGGTTTTCTGAAACCAAACAAATCCTACCCATGCAATGATGCTGGCAACCGCCGTATACATACCCAAACCGGTCCATTCGGGCATGAGACCCCAATAAATCACGTTTCTCGCTTGTTCAATGATAAAAGTCAGCGGATTCAGCATTAACCACTTTTGAAAAATTGGCGGAACAGCGCTGATAGGATAGAAAATTGGCGAGAGAAACATCAACACCATGGCAATGATGCCGACTGTCTGACCAACGTCACGCAGGAATACACCTAATGAGGCAAGGAACCAGGCCGCACCTAAAGAAACGATAATAAGTGGCAGGAACACGATAGGCAAAAACACAATTGTCCAATGCCAAAACCCATTGAAAAGTAAATATCCCACCAGTAAAACAGCAACACTGATTACGCTATGAAACAACGCAGCACCCAGCGTAATCACTGGTAAAATTTCTAACGGAAATATCACACGTTTGACGAAATTTGTATTTGAAGTAATCACAGCATGTGAGCGATTGATCACGTCCGCAAACAAGCCATGCACGATCATTCCAGTAAAGAGCAAAATAGCGAACTCAGTCTGACTTTGCGATTCACTACCTCCCCAACGGGACTTAAATACAACCGAAAAAACAAAGGTATAGACCATCAATAGAATTGCGGGGTGCAAAAATGACCATGCCAATCCCATAGAAGAGCCTTTATAGCGACCGACGACTTCGCGCTGAGTCATTTGCAAAATCAGGCGGCGATTTTTCCAAATACTAAGTATGGGTGCCTTAAAGTTGCACGGATGTGTTTCATGCGGATTCATACATGCACCCGACCTTGTTGTATGGGAAAAAAGATGTTTACTTGGGATATAACTGTGGAATACATCAAAAACAATGATTGGATAAGTTACGAGATTAAAAATCTATTAACTTTTATTGGCAGGAAAAACGATATTATATAATCTGGGGCTGAACCAAAAATGAATTTAGCGGATGGATGAAATTCCCTTGATGCTACCTGATATCAACGATAATTTTATAATACGTTACAATTTGAATGATTTTCCGTCTTCCAGTTTCAGGACATTTAAGACTGGATTGAATTTGGATTTATTTATTTTCAACAGCGCCGCCCCCACTCTCGACGTTTCAACTTGATCAATAAGCAGTCACACTAACTCAAGCAGGCGGCAAGCTTTACGCGCTACTCTTGTTCGCTTCATCTCAATTCGCAAGCCATCAGGCTTTATCCTTTCCTTTAGTATTCATCCTATGAAAAAAATCATCTCCGCCAATCTGAACGGCATCCGCTCTGCTGCTAAAAAAGGTTTTTTTGAATGGATGAGAAAAGAAGATCCTGACTTTGTTTGTGTGCAGGAACTCAAGGCACAGGCTACGGATATGACGTTAGATTTTTTGAATCCACATGGTTTTCACGGTCATTTTCATTATGCAGAGAAAAAAGGCTATTCCGGTGCCGGTGTGTACAGTAAACAGCAGCCAGATAAGGTCCACATAGGTTTTGGCAGCGCGGAGTTCGATGCTGAGGGGCGCTATGTGCGCTGCGACTTTGGCAATCTGTCCGTCATTTCTGTCTATTGCCCATCCGGCTCTTCGTCTCCTGAAAGACAGGAAGCAAAGTTCCGCTTTATGGCAGAATTTCTGCCGCATCTGGCTGCATTGAAAGCGGAAGGACGCGAGCTGGTGATTTGTGGCGACTGGAATATCGCACACAAAGAAATTGATTTGAAAAACTGGAAAAGCAATCAAAAAAATTCCGGCTTCCTGCCTGAAGAACGCGCCTGGATGACGCAGGTGTTTGATGAATTAGGCTGGGTCGACGCCTACCGTCGGCTGCATCCGGATACCACCAGTGAATGCTATACATGGTGGAGTAACCGCGGTCAGGCTTGGGCAAATAACGTAGGCTGGCGTATCGACTATCAGGTGGTAACACCGGGTATTGCAGAAAAAGCGCACGCAGCGAGTATCTACAAGGATGAACGTTTTTCAGACCACTCGCCGCTGATTATTCAATATCAGGTCTGAACAATTAGCACCTCAGGCAACTAACTGTTGAAAAAAAGGCTGGAAAATTCCAGCCTTTTTTTATTTCAGGATTACCCGGTTGACCGGTATTTGCTCTATTTTTCGACCAGCTTCGCGGATGTATGACTCCATCGCATCGAGGTCACGTCCGATCAGGGCACGCTCACTGGCCTGCCGGAATACGGTAAATCCATCACCACCGTCGGCAAGAAAGCTGTTCACAATCACGGTATACATTTTTTCATTGGACAGCAATTCACCATGCAGGCGCAGGTTCTGTATCTGTTCCGCCGCAACTGCTTTCTGGTGCCATTCATAACTAAAGCCATCAGACACAAACAGTTTTTTGACCTCGCCGGCAAGCCGGTTTTGCCATTGTTGCTGTAAAACCTGACGAATCTGCTCGCCCGTCATTTTTAAACGGATAACACCGTTACCAAAAGGCTGCACCGCATACAGGTCACCAAAATTGACTTGTACTGGGCTGGTATTCACGCCTGAGGGCAGGTCGTTGCGTATGCCACCGGAATTCATGAATGCGATATCCGCCTGACCGATATGCTGAGCATGATGCAATTGCGCGTCAGCGATCAGATTACCCAGCGTACTGTCGAACACTTTGTCCTGACTAAAACGCAGCAATGGTTTATTCAAGCTGATCACTGGCCGTGAGCGCATCGATGCTGTCAGGCGCGAGACTTCAGCCACCAGCTTTTGCGCAGCAGCGTCCGGCACAATTTGCTGCTGATCGATCAGATGGTTGACTGCTTCCGCTTTGACTACACGCCGGCTCGCCTTATCGATACTCAGCGTTGACTCTGTTAAAAATGCCCCATAACTCCGTCCTTGCACCACCAGTTTGTTGCCGATTTTACAGGTGTAGCCCTGATGTGAATGTCCGGACACAATCAGACTCACTGCTGGGTCGATGCGATTGGCAATACCTATGACAGGTCCCTGCAAACCTTCGCAGCGATAAGTCGGATCATTCTCTGAACCTTTGAAATTGGCACCTTCATGGATCAACACAACGATTGCGTCTACACCCTGCTTTTGCAGTTCAGGCACATAGCGATTGATCGCCTTTGCTTCATCTTCAAATTCCAGTTGCTTCACTGCATCGCCTGCGACCAGGTTAGGCACATCCGCAGTCACGGCACCGATAAAACCGATTTTCAGATTACCCACCTGGCGTACTACATAAGGCGGCAACCAGGCTTGCCGGGTCGTTTTGTCGATCACATTCGCGCCCAGATAAGCGTAGCGTGCACCGCTGAAGTCGCTAAAAGCGCAGCCTGTCTGCGGGCAGCCGCCCTGGATACGGCGCATCAGATCTGCAGTACCGGAATCAAACTCATGATTGCCAACGGCCGTTACACTTAAGTCGATACGGTTGAGTGCTTCAACCACTGGTTCGTCCTTGAGCAAAGCGGAACCCATCGGTGATGCCCCCATCAAATCGCCTGCACCGACCAGAATACTGGCACCTACTGCAGCGCGCCGCTCCTTCAATTTAGCGGCCAGATACGCATAGCCACCGGCCGCACCATTGACGACCTTACCATTGTGGTTCTGTGTGTACTGATACGGTACCGGCTGTTCTGACTGCAAGTTGCCATGAAAATCGTTGATACTGAATATGGTCACCTGCTCAGGTGCTGCTGGTTTCAGCGCGCAAGCGGGTAACAACAAGGCTAACAGGCTGACTGAAAGAATTTTGGATGAATACATCATGACTCCGGAATAGCAAGAAAAAAGGTCTGCAAACCCTGAGATTTGCAGACCTTCTGAAATGTCTGCTGCTAAAGACAGCAGCAGGATACTGACTCAGAACAGATTAGAAATCTGCGGAGAAAGTGATCGATGTGAAGCGTGGAGCACCGAGGTAGTAGAACACAGTTTTCGCACCAGCTGTACCGTATGCCTGAGCATTCGTTACATTGAAGCTGGATGGATTACGGTATTGTTTGTCCAACAGGTTAGCTACGTTCAAACGCAAAGTCGGCTTTTTCATCCAACCTGTATTTGGGAACTGATAACCAGCATCAAAACCAACCAAAGTGTAAGCAGGAACCAATTCATCATTGGTCATGGTTGCCCATTGTTTACCTGTGTATTTAGCTTTCAAACGTGCATACCACACACTGGTCTCATACTGAGCACTCAGACCTGCTTTGTACTTCGGTGTCAGAGTCATTTCTTTACCTGCTGTTGGTAAAGATGCTGTTTTATTGACTGGCAAATCTGCCTGAATTTCAGATTTCGCGTAGCCTAAAGAGCTGTAGAACGACCAGCCATTGACTGGAGTGTTACCCAGTTCAACCTCGAAACCTTTAGTCTTGACTTTGCCGACACTGGTCAGGCTGCTGGTGTTCGTAACAACGTCATAGGCTGTAGCCTGACGATCACGGAAATCAACTGCATATACAGTTACCTGACCTGTCAGCTTGTCGCTTTGATGACGATAGCCTAAATCCAGATTGAAGGATGTTTCAGCTTTTACGTCAACTGGCATTGTAGCTACACCATTCACCAGTACGACATTACCAGTCGTCGCATAGATGAAATTTGGCGGTGCTTTCATATTTTTTGCCAGACTTGCGAATACCTGATTGTTGTTATCGATCTGGTAGCGCGCGCCCAATTGCGGCAAAATTTCAGAATAAGACTTGCTGATGTTGTAGCTGGTGCCTGCGCCTTCATTCGCGAAGTTTGTGAAGTCACGCTTCATGGTAGGAGCACGTACACCGAAGTTCAATGTCAACGCATCATTCATCAGGCTGATGGTGTCCTGAGCAAAAATCTGATAGCCAGTACTGATCGTTTTCCAGTCACGGGACTGGTATGGTGTACCGTCAGGACGGAGAATACGGCCTTCTTTCAACCAGATATCTGCAGACTCACCATTTGCACCAACTGCAACCATAGGACCAAATTGCTCATGTGTTGCACGTTCGTACCAGAAGCCAACCAATACCTGATGGTTATCGAACTGGTGTGTCAAAGAAGCGGTAACTCCAGGACGATTGGTACGTGTCACACTCGCGTTTGCAACGATGACTTTGTCCAAAGTATCACCGTCGCCATTGAGGTCTACGCCAACCGTATTTTTGCCAGTGGCCGGATTCAGGAAACCACCTTCAGAGACCAGTTTTTGTTGTACACCACCGTTACCATAGCCATACCAGTAGTAAGGAATAACTTTTACGTCGGTATTTTCACCAAAACGTGCTTTGATGGTAGTGGATGCAATCACGTTTTCAAACGGATTTTGCGTCAACATGTAGTAAGAGTCTGCATTTGCCTGACTTGGGTCGTTATCTGCTTTACCCTTGGTCGGTGTTACATGGCCAATGAACTTTGTCGAATAATCGTAGTAGTAGCCGTTTTTGTTCAAATCAGCCAAGCTGAAAGAACTGATGTTCTGATTCACTGCACGGTTGTACAGGATGGTACCGGAAACAGAGTTGAAGCGATCGAAGTCAGTACGGAAACCCATGTCGACGTGGTCACGACGTGCGCCGCCATCGCCTTTCCATTTGTCGGCTTGTGCGTTGGAATAAGAAATGAAGAAACGCGCTTTGTTATCCAACACCATACCGGTGTCGTAACGCATATAGGTTTTAGTCAGGTGCAAGCCACCGACTGTCTGCATGAAGCGGAAACGTTTTTCTTTGGATGGATCGCAAGTTGTGATACCGAAGTTACCACCGGTCGCACCGATTTGTGGAGAATCCACATCGGTCGAACCCTGAGTCACAAATTGGGTGCAAGTATTTTCCTGATCCACAAATTCTTGCGGGTAAACTGCAAAGTTACCGGAATCATTAACCGGAACGCCATTGATGGTTGCACCGATCTGGTCGCTGTTGAAACCACGCAGTGTCAGACCACCACCGAACAAACCAGTCGCATCGTAGTTGTAGCTGTTAACCGCTGGCATCAGTTCCAATGCTTCATACGCATTACCGGTTGGACGCTGTTTAGCCAGTTCTTCTGCTGTGATTGTGCTGCGTGCTTTAGGTGCGTTTTCCTGCACCATCAAACCCATACCGACTTTTTTGCCAGTAATAGTAACTTGTTTAGAATCTACCGGATCATTGCTGGTAGTGGCTTGCTGCGCATAAGCGGAAGACATGCCCAGGCATGCGATCTGGCATGCTACTGCGACCATCGACAAACGCGATGGAAACGCAGACGATTGCTTAGTTTGTTTCATTGACTGCTCCTGATCAGATTACAGATAAATAAAGATTGCGTTAAACCTTGTCTATCATCTCAAGCCTTCAACACAGCTTGATGACATCTCCATCACCACACTTTGTATGACCGTCTAACGGTTTTTTGAAAACTATTGAGTCTGCTATAACTATTTCATTTCGGTGATAGCCCCTATCCCAAGGACCTGATCCGATCAGGCGCAAACGATTGCTATACTTTGTGCAACTGCAGAAAAAGCTACTTTTTCATATTGCGCAAACGATTGCTTTTCGGAACAAAAAAACAGACGATTTCTGACATCGTCTCTTTTTGGGGCATCTTCAACAAAAAATTTGCTGCTTTGCAAACTTACTGAAACAGATATATTGATATGTGAAATAAGTCTAGCACAGAAATTTTTGCATCTTACAAAGTGTTACACCCAATTATGAAAGGATGATGACAAAGTGGTTTTTCTGCAAAAAATATGTCACATACACACCACAAAGTTAACATTTTTGTCATTATTTTGACGTATTACCCGGATTTTACCGACTTTTCATGAGAAAAGCCCCATGTCATGAAAATTAATTTTCATGACATGGGGCTAAAGTCCTCAGAAGACGAGCGCACAGACGGCACGCTGCCGTCCATCCTTTTTATGGATAACTAATTGGTGCTATGCCTTTTACATTAGTTTGGTAAGCAGGAATCCGGTCCAAAGGCAGCGATTTTGCACGTGCATATAAAGGCATTACTTCAGGAAAATGCCGACGGATTTCATCAATGCGTGTTTTTCCGGCAGGATGGGTGGATAACCACTGCGGGGGCGAGTTTTTATTGACCATGCCCATCTTTTGCCACAGGCTCACACCAGCACGCGGATCATAGCCAGCACGGGCCGCAATTTCCAAACCAACCACGTCAGCCTCAGTTTCATCATCGCGTGAAAATTTAAGCATACTGACATTCGCCACTCCGCCTGCCACCGAACCCGCGATAGAAGGATCATAACCTTTGGCAGCAGCAAAAATTTCTGCCAGTTTTACACCAAAATTAGCGACAGCAGCTTTGCCCGCACGCTCAGCGCCGTGTTCACGCAAGGCATGCGCGATTTCATGTCCCATCACGATCGCAACTTCATCGTCGGTGAGCTTCAGGATATCAAGGATACCGCTGTAAAAAGCAATTTTGCCACCTGGCATGCAATACGCATTAATTTGCTTGGAACCCAGCAAATTCACTTCCCATTTCCAGTCTTTGGCGCGTTCATTCCAAGGCAGCGCAAACGGAATCAGCTTTTTGGCGATGCTGCGTAAACGTATGACTTGCGGGTGGTCATCCGGACCCAAGGCACGTTGCTGCTGTGCCTGTTGCAAGGTCTGAGTGTACTGTGCAGCAGCTTGTTTTTCCAAGGTACCGGTAGGCGCAAACTTGCGCATGATAGACATATTGCCGACGCTGACACCCTCATGCTGCGTGTTGTCCTGCGCAAGCACCGGAATCGCCAGGCCCAGCGTGAGACTCAGGCATGTTGCCAGCATTGATTTCAAATAGGGTGGCTTCATAAACGTACATTCATGGGAAATGGAAACAAGATGGTAACAGCCTTGCCGGTTTTCAAGCAAAGTATGGCAAAGTTTCACACTTCACACTCCCCGTGAACGTGCTCAATGCGGCTTCAGCTGTTTTTCTTACGCAAACGGAATACCGCCAGACTGCCGCGCCAGTTGGGTAATACATGGATAGGCTGCCCTTCATGCAAAGCCACGCATTGCATGACTTCCAGGCCGACTTCATTGGCCAGATCAGCAAAATCATAAATCGTGGCGCAACGCACGTTAGGCGTGTCGTACCACTGATAAGGTAAAGATTTCGACACGGGCATTTTGCCGAGTAATAAAGCGGTGCGATGTGGCCAGTAACCAAAATTAGGGAAAGAAACGATCGCTTCGCGCCCTACCCTGGCGATATCGCGCAACAAGGGTTCTACATGCTTCATCATCTGCAGCGAGGATAAACACAGCACGGTATCAAAGGCATTGTCATTAAACATGCCCAGTCCATGCTCCATGTCCTGCTGAATCACACTCACATAGCGCTTCGCGCTGGCCAGTACTTTATCATCGGCGATTTCTATACCGTAACCGCTGCATTGCTTATCTGTCTGCAGATAATCAAGCATCACGCCATCGCCGCAACCTACATCCAGCACTTGCGAGCCTGCTTGCACCCAATCAGCGATAAAAGCCAGGTCGGGACGTAGCTGGTTCAATTCTGCGAAATTCATGCTGTCTGTCCTTTCAACTCTGCATCTATACGGTCAAAATAAGCGCCGACCAGGTTCAGGTAACGTGCATCATCCAGCAGGAAGGCATCATGTCCATGTGGTGCATCGATTTCTGCATACGTCACTGTACGGCGGTTGCTGACCAGGGCACGAACGATTTCACGGCTGCGTTCAGGTGAGAAGCGCCAGTCTGTGGTGAATGAGGCAATCAGGAACTTCGCCTTAGTCTGCGCCAAAGCCTGCGCCAGATCGCCAGCGGTATGGCGCGCCGGATCAAAGTAATCCAGCGCTTTGGTAATCAGCAAATAGGTATTGGCATCGAAGTAGTCTGAGAACTTATCGCCCTGATAGCGCAGATAGGATTCAATTTCAAAGTCGACGCCGTAACCGAACTGGTAATCTCCGCTCTTCAGATCACGACCAAATTTTTCCGCCATGTCGTCATCGGATAAATAAGTGATATGACCTATCATCCTGGCCACCCGCAAACCACGGCGCGGCACTACCTGATGGGCATAAAAATCACCACCATGAAAATCCGGGTCAGTCAGTATTGCCTGACGCGCTACGTCATTGAAGGCAATATTCTGAGCGGACAGTTTGGGTGTGGAAGCGATTACCACGCAATGTTGCAAGCGATCCGGATACAAAATACTCCAGGCCAGCGCCTGCATACCACCCAGCGAACCACCCATCACAGCAGCAAACTGTTGTATCCCAAACTGGTCAGCGACCCGCGCCTGCGCATTGACCCAGTCTTCCACGGTAATCACTGGAAAATCTGCGCCATACGGTTTGCCAGTCGCCGGGTTTTCATGCATAGGGCCAGTCGAGCCGAAACAGGAACCCAGATTATTGATACCGATCACAAAGAAGCGCGTGGTATCGACCGGTTTTCCGGGGCCTACCATGTTGTCCCACCAACCCAGATTTTTCGGCTGATCGGCATACACACCAGCCACATGATGCGAGGCATTCAAGGCGTGACAAATTAAAACGGCATTGGATTTATCCGCATTCAGTTCACCATAAGTTTCCACCATCAAGGTGTAACCGGCGATACTGGCACCGCTTTGCAATGCCAGTGGCTGTTCGAAACGAAACGCTTGTGGCGTCACGATGCCTACAGATCCGGGGGAGTCAGACATACACTCTTCCATCGGGAATATCCCGTCAAAATAACTGTGAAGGAAGGCTAAAAGGTGGGCTGAATGGGGAAGGATAAGCTGCATTCAAGCTCGCTTTAGCCGTATTTATCATCCGGAAGATATCCGGAAAGCGCCCGCAAGCTGATTCTCAAATCGGCGCTACTGAGTAAGGATAAACAAGTCCGGCGCTGCCGTCAAACAACAGCTGTGGAATCGGGCTTCCACCCGGACAGCGGCTAGCCGGCTTGCTCCATTGCCGCCAGATGCTCCCGTATTTGCAGGGGATCAAAACTGCGTAAAATTTTCTTCAATGGTGCCTGCAGATTTTCCAGGGTGGTATTCAAGACCGCCTGTTTGATTTCTGGTAATAAAGCAGCAGGCATGGATAACTCGCGGTAACCCATGGCGATCAGTAAGCGGGTCAGACGGATATCGCCTGCCATACCACCGCAAATCGAGACTGGTATCTCTGCTTTATCAGCAGTACTGACTATCATCTGCATCAATTGCAGAATAGCCGGATGCAAATCGTCATACAGATGCGCAACCTCATGATCAGCCCGGTCTATCGCCAGCGTGTACTGAATCAGATCATTGGTACCTATCGACAGAAAATCCAGTTTTTTGACAAACATAGGCAAGGCCAGCGCTGCAGCGGGAATTTCTATCATGGCACCAACCGGTATCGCCGCGTCAAAAGCGATGCCTTCCGCGCTCAGCTCAGCTTTCGCCTGCGCAATCAACGCCAGCGACTGTTCGATTTCCATGCTGTGCGCCAGCATAGGGATCAGCATTTTGACTGGTCCAAATGCAGAAGCCCGCAAAATGGCACGCAGCTGCGTCATGAATAACTGCGGTTCAGACAAGCAGTAGCGTATTGCCCGCAAGCCCAGGGCCGGATTCAGTATCTGGTGCTCACTCGCGTCCAAGGGTTTATCAGCACCGACATCGAGGGTGCGTATGGTGACTGGTCGTCCCTTCATGCCAGTCACGGCTGCCTTGTAAGCGGCAAACTGTTCATCTTCCGTGGGCAATTTATGTTCGTGCCCACTGCGTTCCATGAACAGGAATTCGGAGCGGAACAGGCCAACGCCACTGGCGCCGGCATCCATCGCATGCGCGGTATCTTCAGGCAATTCGATATTGGCGAGCAGTGTGATTTCGACGCCATCCTGCGTGATGGCAGGCGTTTTCTTCAGTTTCGACAGCTTTTTCTTTTGCCGCAGTAACTGGCTCTGGCGCTCGCGGTATTGCTCCAGCACCTGAGTCGTCGGTGCCACAATCACCACGCCGGCATCGCTGTCTATAATCAGCCAGTCATCCTGCTCAATGAGGCGCGACGCATTGCCCATGCCGACTACGGCTGGAATGCCCAGACTGCGCGAGACGATGGCGGTATGCGAATTTTGTCCACCTTCATCCGTCACAAAGCCACTGAAAGCATCATCGCGGAATTGCATCATGTCAGCCGGAGAGATATCTCTGGCGACCACGATCATATTGGCACTGCGCTCATCAATACCGTCTGAGCGCGGAACGGCGTTGGCAGAGCCGGTCAGCACCTTGAGCACACGTTCGGCCACTTGCTGGATATCGGCTTTACGTTCACGCAGATAGTCGTCTTCGATTTCATCGAACTGGGCCGACAATTCATCGACCTGACTGACTAAGGCCCACTCTGCATTGTAATGACGGGTACGGATAATATCGAGCGGCGCCTCTGACACCATGGGATCAGACAGGATCAATGCGTGGACATCAAGAAACGCACCCAGCTCGGTCGGTGCGTCCTGAGGAAGATCGGCCCAGATGGCCTGTAATTCTTTATGTACCTGAGCAATCGCATCCTGCAGCCGTAACACTTCGGCCTCAACCTGCTCCTGAGCCACCAGATAATGCTGCACATCCAGTGCAGCAGGTCGTAACAGATGCGCCCTGCCTATCGCGATACCACGCGAAACCGGGATGCCTTGCAATGTAAATGATGCCATGCTGTATCCCCCAAATTTTCGTTATTGTGCCCTGATGTAAGCTCAGGTTAAGGAGACAGACAGCCGGGCTGCCTGTGCCCTGTGTATCTCGCGCTGTTATTCGCCTTCACCAAACTTATCGTTAATCAGAGCCAGCAGTCCGTCAAAACAAGCCTGTTCTTCGGGGCCATCGGTTTCCAGCAGGATTTTGCTGCCTTTTCCAGCTGCCAGCATCATCACACCCATGATGGACTTGCCATTTACACGGCGTCCGTTGCGGGTTACCCAGACTTCACTTTTGAACTTACTCGCGAGTTGGGTGAATTTTGCCGACGCACGTGCATGCAAACCCAGCTTATTAACGATTTCAATTTCTTGTTGAATCATGCTTATTCTTTCTGTTTTTTATCGTTCTGTTTTTTGTCAGATGCGTACCCGGCTATCCACCCGCGTTGCCCCGTTTTGTCCACCTGCCAACGCCATCTCCACCACCACATCCAGAGTGTCATGACGGTAGGTTAAAGCCCGCAGCAGCATAGGAAGACTGATACCAGCAATGACGGCGACCTGATCAGGCTCACCCAGCTGACGACAACAATTCGATGGCGTGCCCCCCATGATATCGGTCAACACCAACACGCCAGACCCACTATTGAGTCGCTGTACCGCTTCCAATGCCAGCTGATGTACCTGATCTGTGTTCTGATCGGCGATCACATCAATGGCTTCCAGCCGTTCAGGCATGGCACGGAACACATGAGCCGCAGCTTGTAAAAATGCCGAACCCAGCGGCGCGTGTGTCATTAAAAGGATACCAACCATATTACCTGATTACCTGTAGTGTAAGCCGGGGCCGCTAAGACCCAGTCAAGACCTCAGTCTTCGCTGACTCATGCTTCTTGTCAAGCCCAAGGCTGTATCTATACGGCGCAAGCCCTATGCCAGCACCTGTTCCAGCGCATCGATAAACATCGCCGCCACATCAAAGCCTTTTTGCTGCGTAATTTCCTGGAAGCAGGTTGGACTGGTCACATTGACTTCGGTCAGACAGGAACCGATCACATCTAATCCTACCAGCAACAATCCACGTCTATACAATTCAGGTGCCAGCGTCTGCGCAATCTCAAGATCGCGCACCGACAATTCCTGCGCCACACCGACGCCACCGGCAGCCAGATTGCCACGTACTTCACCATTCTGAGGAATGCGGGCCAGTGCAAACGGCACAACCTTGCCGCCAATCAATAAGATGCGTTTGTCGCCATGCACGATTTCCGGAATATAACGCTGCACCATGATAGTGCGCGCGCCTTGTAAAGTCAGGGTTTCAATCACCGAGCCCAGATTCATGCCATCGGCACCGATACGGAAAATACCCGCGCCACCCATACCATCGAGGGGCTTCAGTATCACATCCTGATGTTCACGGTGAAATGCACGGATACGCTGCTCATCGCGCGTGACCAGGGTCGGCGCGGTGAACTGACTGAACTGGGCGATACTGAGTTTTTCATTGTGATTACGGATCGCAGCCGGTTTGTTAAAAACGCGTGCGCCCTGGGATTCAGCCAGCTCTAACAAATAGGTGGCGTAAATGTATTCCATATCGAACGGCGGATCTTTGCGCTGTAACACCGCATCGAATGCGTGCAGTGGCATGGCTTGCGGCGCTTCAGCACGATACCAATCGTCTGCGTCACCCGTCAGCGTGATACGCGCCACATTCGCCACTACCAGGCCGGATTCCAACGCCAACTGTTCAGGGCCGAAGGCATAAATCGTGTACCCACGCTTTGCCGCTTCGCGCATCATGGCGAAAGTGGAATCTTTATAGGTTTTAAACTGCGCCAAAGGGTCGGTCAGAAATGCAATTTTCATAGCCTGTATTTCAGTTTAGACATCATTGATAGTCTGCCACAGCACGACTGGTATGCAGCACAGCACACCTGCCTTTATGCTGCAGTCCTGAGATTAATAAATTTCAGGATTCGGATCTGTTCTTTCCAGCTCAAGAGACGCAGCTAACAAAGCCAGACGCGCCACCACACCGTACATATAAAAGCGGTTAGGTGCAGCGGTGCCGGGTTTGGCACGCATATCCGGTACCGCGTGTTGCTGTGCAAATGCAAGCGGCACAAAATGCATGCCCGGTGCATTCAGATTTTCATCGACGCCACGGTCTTCATGAAAGCGGTAGAAACCACCGACCACATAGCGATCTATCATATACACCACGGGTTCCGCGACAGATTCATGCACCTGCTCAAAGGTGTACACACCTTCCTGCACAATCACGTCGCGCACTTCAACACCGTCTTTAATCACCGACATCTTATTGCGTTGCTTACGGTTCAGGTCGCGGACCTCATCCGAATTGTGCACCGTCATGACGCCCATGCCATAGGTACCAGCATCGGCTTTGACGATGACAAAGGGTTTCTCTTTGATGCCGTATTCTTTGTATTTTTTGCGTATCTTGGCCAGGATGGTATCGACTGCTGCAGCCAGCGCATCTTCGCCGGTCCGTTCATGGAAATTCACGTCTTTCACTTTCAGGAAAAACGGATTCAGCATCCAGGGATCAATATCCACCATCTTGGCGAATTTCTTCACGACTTCATCGTAAGCGGCAAAGTGATTGCTCTTACGCCGCAAGGCCCAGCCAGCATGCAGCGGCGGCAGCAGAGTCTGCTCATTGAGCTCTTCTAAAATAGCGGGAATACCGGCCGATAAATCATTATTCAACACGATGGTACACGGGTCGAAGTTCTTCAGGCCCAGCCGGCGTCCATTGGCAGAACGTTCGAGCGGCTCCAGTATCAGTTGCTCGCCATCCGGCAAATCTATGGTCACAGGCTCAGTCACTTCGGCGGACAAAGAGCCCAGGCGTACATTCAGACCAGTCTGGCGGAAAATCTTGATCATCCTTGCCACATTCTGCAGATAGAACATGTTGCGGGTGTGATTTTCCGGAATCAGCAAGAGATTTTTTGCGTCAGGGCAATATTTTTCAATAGCGGCCATCGCTGCCTGCACCGACAGCGGTAACATTTCGGTGGCCAGATTATTGAATCCGCCCGGAAACAGATTGGTATCGACTGGCGCCAGCTTGAAACCGGCGTTACGTAAGTCTACCGAGCAATAAAATGGTGGCGTATGTTCCTGCCATTCGAGGCGGAACCAACGCTCAATGGCGGGCGTTGCTTCCAGAATTTTCTTTTCGAGATCGTGCAGGGGCCCGTTGAGAGCCGTGACCAGATGCGGAACCATAGTGACCTTTGCGTTTGAGCTGCCGGTGATCCGGCGGCCATAGCAAAAATACTATGAAATGCACCGAATCAATAAAGATAAAACTAACTTGGGACGAAACCGCAGGAATCAAGTCAATTCTAGCTATATCCCTACAAGTTTCAGGATGATTTGGTCAGCAGAGTGAAATGCTCCACCACGGGCGGTGCGGCAAAGTAAGGGCCTACGATAGCACGCCACTGCAGAAATGCTGCAGATTCCCGGAAATCAACTGTGTGATTTTCCAGGGTTTCCCAGAATATCGTCAAGATATAGCGTTCGGGAGATTCTATGCCTTTATTGACTTTATACCCCGCAAAACCTTTGGCTTGAGAAATCACTTCGGTCAGGCCACGCTGTATAGCCTGGTCGAATTCGGCTTGCTGGCCCGGATGGATGCGGATATCGGCGAGTTCAAGAATCATGATGTGCTCTTTGGCAAATGGAGGAAAGTAGAAGAAATCTTTGCTCTCCATTATGGCATCACTCCATGCTTTCTTGCGCCGCAAGATAATTCGCTACAGGCCAAAATCCCCTTGCGATGAAATTTTTTCAGCTTCAGACCAGCTCACGCTGGCTCAATTCCAGCTTGAGATAGGCATAAAACACGGGGGCCACCACCAAACCTGGCACACCGAACAAGGTCTCCATCACCAGGATAGCAGTGAGTAATTCCCAGGCACGTGCATTGATTTGCGCGCCGATAATTCTGGCATTCAGGAAATATTCTGCTTTATGGATCAACACCATAAACAATAAAGAACCCAGCGCCACATGCAGGGAATGAGACAGGGCAACAATGACAATGACCGTATTCGAAATAATATTGCCCGCCACAGGAATAAGCCCGGCCACAAAAGTAATCGCGATCATGGTTTTGACCAGTGGCAGATGTATGCCGCACAAGGGCAGTATGACAGCCAGGTAAATCGCCGTCATGACGGTATTGATCAGGGAAATCTGTACCTGGGCAAACACGATTTTATGAAACACATTGCCCAAATTACTGATGCGGCGTATCAGGGCTGCGGCGAAAGGTTTGTGTTGCACATCGCTACTCACATCGCGCAAAGCCACCATACTGCCTATGATCAGGCCCAGCAGCAGATGCACCAGCATATGACCTGCTTCGGGTACCAGTAATTTGGCTTCACCAGCATGCTCCCTGAGCCAATGTATCAGTATTTCCTGCAACGCGGCGACGTCTTCAGGCAAGTTAGCACCCACCCACTCAGGAACCTGATGACGGGACGCCTCGATAATATCCGCCAGTTTTTGCAACAGACTATGCAGATTACCGGCATCGCTGCGGAAAAACACATGCAAGCCCCAGGACGACGCCAGAATGGCGCTGATCAATATAAAAGAAAGCAATACCACCGCGATCATGCGCGGTTGCCGGTGGCTGAAACGGCGCGCGATGCCCGGTGTCATCACATGGATCAGGGAATACACCAGCAAACCCGCGAACAAAGCCAGCACCAGCCCCGCTTTTAACACCAGCAGCAGACCCACGCCAGCCAGTACATAAGAAGCGTAATCGCAGGAATTCAAGCTTGGCAGTGCGGGTATCAGAGGCTTAACGGCCATAGTTATCCTTTCAAGAGTTACAGATTGCAGCGCGTGGTCGATGATTACTCCAGACAACGTGTTCGCAGCGGCAAAATTAGGTGTACATTGATAAGGCGCTCATTTAAGCATAAAGCCAGTCCTGTCAGCGACGGTAAAAACCCAGCTGAATTACTCCGTTTGCAATAATACGAAAGTGAGTATCACTACTCACAAGCAAGATGCCGATGCTGGCAATACCAAAGGTAGCAGGATATGCGCCGTTAAACTAAGTTACACTAAGTTTGTATTCCTTTTCGGAACTTGTGGCGTTTAATGCTGACTAATTCGTGACAATTCGCAATGAGGCTAATATGAAAACGACACGTAAAATGACAAGCAAACACTGGATGATACTGAGCGCACTGATCGCGATGGGTGGCGCTGTGCAAACTGCACATGCAGCCGACTTCGAAGATTTTGCACGTGTCATCAGCGTCACGCCACAAATGGAGCAAATCAACGTCCCGCGTCAGGATTGCCGTACCGAATACGAAACCACCCAACGTTATCGCCAGCCAGAACGTCAGGCTGAGCGCAGCAATGGCGGCGCTATCCTGGGTGGCGTAGCCGGTGGTTTATTGGGTAGCCAGGTTGGCGGTGGTAATGGCCGCATTGCAGCAGCCGCAGCAGGTGCCATTGCCGGCGCGCTGGTCGGTGACCGCATGGATAACAACAACACCAATAGCAACAATAATTACAACAACCAGCCTAGCTATGAAACCCGTCCTGTACGTCAATGCCGTAATGTAGACAGCTGGGAAACACGTACCAATGGCTATGCGGTGACTTATGAATACCATAACCGTACTTATACCACGGTCATGCCATATGACCCGGGTTCACGTCTGCGCCTGCATGTTGCGCTGACACCGCGTCCCTGAGTGCCTGAGCGTATAAGCCGCCTGTGGTTTGATGAGCTTTCGCGTGATTCCGCAGCGACCGTGGTAATTTTACATCACTCCTTTGCCTGAAAAATTGGCAAAAAAGTCAAAAATAGTCCGAAATGAAAAAAATGCCGCGATTTGCGGCATTTTTTTCGTCAATATTACCCAAAAACAAGTTGCATAAGCCACAGAAAGCGCAGCGCTTTATAGTATGATTTGCGGCAAACCCATCGCTTACGCTCCGTCTCCAGTCCATGAAAAACATGTTTAAAAAATACGGTCTGCTGGTATGGCTATCTCTGATCCTGATTGCCGGTTTTGTCTGCACAACCTTAGCTGGCTATATCGTCTCGCGTGACACGATACATCAAAGTATCTCTGAACAAACCTTGCCGCTGACTGGTGACAATGTCTATTCTGAGATCCAGCGAGACATCCTGCGTCCGGTTTTCGTTTCTTCACAAATGGCGCATGACACTTTTCTGCGTGACTGGATATTGAATGGCGAAGAAGATCAGGAACTAATCGCCAAATATCTGAAAGAAATCAAACAAAAAAATAAAGCGGTCTCCAGCTTCCTGATTTCAGAAAAAACCCGCAATTATTATCACACCAACGGAGTGCTCAAAAAGATACAGGAGAGCGATCCGCGTGATGCCTGGTTTTTGCGAGTTAAAAATCTCAAGGCCCAATATGAAACGAATGTCGATCTGGATCATGCCAATAATGATACGGTTACGATTTTCGTCAATTATCGCGTGTTCGATTACCAGGGTGAATTTCTCGGTGTGACTGGTGTAGGACTAACCCTCGACACCCTCAAACACATGATCGACAGCTATCAAAAACGCTTTAACAGGAAAATATTTTTCGTCGATCAGAAAGGCCTGTTGACACTGACTGGCAGCAATTTTGGTAAAACAGGTGGCAGTCTGCAAGCCATGAGCGGCATACAAAGTATCAGCGATAAGATACTGAGTAATCGCGCTACTGACTCCTCTCATCTTGAGTACATGGGTAATAATGGCAAGGTCTTGCTGAATTCACGCTACATCCCGGAACTGAGCTGGTATTTGCTGGTCGAGCAGGAAACCAATGCCGATATCAAACCTTTGCAGAATGTGTACCTGCTCAATATCGGCATCAGTGCCGGCATCACGCTGCTGATTGCGAGTATGGTACTGATTTCTGTGCGGCGCTATCAGACACGCCTGGAAAAATCCGCATCCACTGATGCACTCACAAATTTGTTAAACCGGCATGCGTTTGACTTCGTATTTCAGCAAGCACTACTCGACAGTGAACGTACGCGCCAGCCTATGTGTGTGATCCTGCTTGATGTCGACTTCTTTAAAAAAATCAATGACAAACAAGGCCATCTGGTGGGGGATCACGTCTTGAAAGAAGTCGCCGCGATTGCCAAACGTTCATTGCGTGAAAGCGATGTGATCTGCCGCTGGGGCGGCGAAGAATTTTTGGTATTACTCAAAAACTGCACGTTGGAAAAATCCACATCGATTGCAGAAAACCTGCGTAATACCATCGCCAATAATGATTTTTCACGCACCACCGACTTAACCCGCGGCCGTTTGTCAGTGACGGTGAGTATGGGCGTCGCGCAATGCCGTGAAAATGAGAGTGAAGACAGCGTATTCGAAAGAGCCGATCTGGCGCTGTATCAGGCGAAAGAAAACGGACGCAACAGCGTTTACTTCTCTGAGTGAGTACGGCGTGCTGCCAGTGCCTGGGTCGGTGCAATCAACGCCTGATACAGCGCACCGGCTGCAGGCGAGGCCTGCGTCAAGGCCGTCGCCTGCTGCTGCACTAAGGCCATATCGCCGCGTGCTATCGGCCCGGTCAGCGCGCGCTCTGCACCTAAGCTGAACACATTCTCCAGCGACAGCCGCGCCAGCGGTGCCGCCATTGCCTGTGCCATTTCAAGGGGAATACCCGCCGCCTGATACGTCGCTAATACCGTATCCATCAGCGTGACCAGGTAATTACTCGCCATCACGGCTGCCGCGTGATACACCAGCTTGTGTTCTGCTTCTATCCGCACTGTTTGTGCAGCGACGGCCTGCAAGGCCGCCTCGATCAATGTCAATGCATGCACATCGCCTTCCAGACTGCATATGGTCCCCGCAAAATCAGCCACCACCTGCACAGGATCAGCAAAGCTGCGCACCGGATGTACGCTGGCAGTGAATGCACCTGCCTGTGCCGCAGGCGCCAGCAACAGCGAGGCTTTGGCGCCGCTGCAATGAAACACCACATCACCAGGCCGCAATACCGCGCTGGCTGTCAGTTGTGCGACCGCCTGGCTGATCTGATCATCTGCCACGCTCAACATCCAGATATCGGCCGGCTGCAAATCTGGCCAGCTGGCAGCGCTGCCGGCACCGATCACAGTCAGCGCGTGAGCAGTGCTGGCCGGGCTACGATTGATGACCTGGCCAATGCGGAATAGCGCCTGCTGATGCCAGACCCGCGCCAGCGTCTGGCCGACCCGGCCAGCACCGATGATGGACAGTGTTTTCACAGTTCAGTCTCCTGCGGAAAACTGCGTAAGCCATCCAGATTGAGTATCGTGATGCCACCATAATCGACCCGTAATAACTGCTTTTTCTCGAGCAGCTGCAGCGCCTGATTGGCGCGCTGACGCGACACGCTGCTGATATAACCGATCTCTTCCTGAGAAATCTGCAATTGCATGCTGCTGGCAGGATTCAGGTAGGGATGAAACATCGCGGCCAGACAACGCGCCACCCGGGTATCGGGATCGAGCATGCGGTCATATTCCACCAGTGAGATAAACAAACCCAGCCGCGCATTGAGCTGATGCAGCAGGAAGCGGTTAAACGGTATGCTGTGATCGAGCAGATAGTTAAAGGTCGTGCGTGGCATGAAGGCGACCCGGGTGTCGCGCAAGGCCACCACATCGTAGCGCCGTGGCTCAGTCTTGAGCAGTGAGCCTTCGCCGAACCAGCCACCCGCCAGCATACAGCTGAAGGTCACGGTTTTCCCTTCCGGCGAGATACTGCTCATTTTTAAAAAACCGTCGATCACACCCATCCAGTGATCCACAGGATCGCCTTTACGACACACAAACGCACCGGCCGGTACAAAGCGCTCTGTCACTTCTTCCCTGACTTTTTGCATGTGTTCCGGCGCCAGCATGCTGGCCCACATAGTGTGCTGAAAACGCAGTTCTGGATCGCTGTTGGATGTATTCATGTTTGTGCAACGCACCACCGAAAGTTGTCTCAATTACTCAGATTGTCAGTCAAACGACAGCAGGGAGTTGGAGAACACCGCTAGACTCAGCCCCTGACTGTCACAGAGCAATATTGTAAGCCCTAGTCTGCACGCATGCGCTGTTGTTTGATGCCCGAGCCGCTCTGTGTACACAAGTAAGACTGTCGTAAGTAAAGCTCAGGACACTTCCCGAACTAACTTAAATAAGTATTACAAACCTGAACGCAAGGATGACCGGTACACAGAAACCGGAACCTGAGCGCTATGCCTGAAGGCAGATGGTGGAGACATGACAAGTACAACGAACAAGACCTTTCCGGCCTTGTTGCTGGCGCATGGCAAGCTGCGTCCGCATCATCCGGCTTTTCGTGAGAAAGATCTGGGCATCTGGCAAACCTGGAGCTGGCAACAGGTCAATGCGGAAGTGCGCGCCCTCGCCTGTGGCCTGGCGGCACGCGGCTTTCAGCGCGGTATGCATCTGGCCATCATCGGCGACAACCGTCCACGCCTGTACTGGGCCATGCTGGCAGCGCAAAGTCTGGGCGGAATCGCCGTGCCGCTGTATCAGGATGCGCCCGCTGCCGACATGGCCTATGTATTGGAAAATGCTGAAATCACCTACGCGGTGGTGGAAGATCAGGAGCAGGTCGACAAGCTGCTGGAAATCCGCAGCCACTATGCAGGCATCGCCCACATTTGCTTTGAAGACGAGCGCGGCATGCGCCATTATCAGCAGCCTGAGCTGGTGTCTTATGCCAGTCTGCAGCAGGCGGGGCGTGACTATGATGCGGCACATCCCGATTTCTATCTGCAGCAGATTGCAGCCGGTGCGGCCGAAGACACTGCCGTCATGCTGTACACCTCAGGCACCACCGGCAAGCCTAAAGGCGTGTGCCAGAGCCACCGCGCGTTCATGACTGCGGCTGAAGGCGGCGTGGCCTTCGATCGATTAAGCGAACACGAAGACATCCTGTCTTATCTGCCCATGGCCTGGGTCGGTGACCACCTGTTTTCATTTGCGCAGGCGCTGGTATGCGGCTTTACCGTGAATTGCCCGGAATCGGGTGAAACCGTATTGAGCGACTTACGCGAAGTCGGCCCCACCTATTATTTCGCCCCGCCACGGGTGTTTGAAAACATGCTGACCACCGTCATGATAAGAATGGAAGATGCCGGTCAGTTCAAGCAAAAACTGTTTCAGCATTTCATGGAGGTTGCGCGCCGCTGTGGCGCTGACATCCTCGATGGCAAACCGGTCGTACTGGCTGACAGGCTGCAGTATCAGCTTGGTGAATTCCTGATTTATGGGCCGCTCAAAAACGTGCTGGGCCTGTCGCGCGTGCGCGTCGCTTACACCGCCGGTGCTGCCATCGGGCCAGACTTATTTCGCTTTTACCGCTCGATAGGCATCAACCTGAAACAACTATATGGCTCAACCGAAACCTGTGCCTATGTCTGCCTGCAGCCGGATGGAAAAATCCAGTTTGACAGCGTAGGCCGCGCTGCACCCGGCGTTGATCTGCGGCTGGCAGACAATGGGGAAGTGCTGGTGAAATCCGCAGCGATGCTGACTGGCTATTACAAACGGCCAGACGCGACGGCAGAAGTGATAGACAGCGCGGGCTACTTCCATACCGGCGACGCCGGCATTTTGGATCAGGATGGCAATTTGAAAATCATAGACCGTGCGGCCGATGTCGGTAAGCTGCAATCGGGTGCCATGTTTGCACCCAACTATATCGAAAACAAACTGAAATTTTTCCCCTACATCAAAGAGGCCGTCGCCTTCGGTCATGAACGTGCGCATGTCTGTGCCTTCATCAATATCGATATGGAAGCGGTCGGTAACTGGGCCGAACGGCGCGGCATTGCGTATTCCGGCTATACCGATCTGGCCGCCAAGGCCGAGACATATCAACTGATCCTGTCCTGCATAGAAAAAGTGAATGCCGGTCTGGCCAGTGAAGCCGGTATGGCCGACACCCAGATACAACGCTTCCTGGTATTGCATAAAGAACTGGACCCGGATGATGATGAACTGACCCGCACCCGCAAAGTAAGGCGCCGTTTTGTGGCCGATAAATATGCGGTTCTGATCGATGCAATGTATGCCGGGCTGCGTTCGCAATACATAGAAACCCAGGTCAAGTTTGAAGATGGCCGTCAGGGCAAAGTTTGTGCTGACCTGCACATCAGCGATGCCACCACTTTCGCTGCCCGTCAGCACGCCGCCTGAGGAGAGCGCATGAATCACAGCAGACAAACCGGCGACGTCATCCTCGACCTGCAAGGTATCTCACTTGCGTTCGGCGGGGTAAAGGCACTCACCAATATCTCGTTCAATGTCAGGGAACATGAAATCCGCGCCATCATCGGGCCTAACGGCGCAGGCAAAAGTTCTATGCTGAATGTGATCAATGGCGTGTACCGGCCGCAGCAGGGTCAGATCACTTATCGTGGACAAGTGCGCAAGGACATGAATACCTATGCTGCTGCACGCAGCGGTATTGCACGCACCTTCCAGAACATCGCGCTGTTCAAAGGCATGAGTGTGCTCGATAACATCATGACCGGTCGTAATCTGAAGATGCGCAGTAATTTTTTACTGCAGGCGCTGTACTGGGGACCCGCGCAAAAAGAAGAAATTGCACATAGACACAAGGTCGAACAAATCATCGACTTTCTGGAAATTCAGCATATCCGTAAAACGCCGGTAGGCCGCTTGTCCTATGGCTTACAAAAGCGCGTGGAGCTGGGCCGGGCACTGGCGGCAGAGCCGGAAATCCTGTTGCTGGACGAGCCGATGGCCGGCATGAATGTGGAAGAGAAACAGGATATGAGCCGCTTCATACTGGATGTGAATGATCAGTTCGGCACCACCATCGTCCTGATCGAACATGATATGGGTGTCGTGATGGATATTTCCGACCGCGTAGTGGTGCTCGACTATGGCAAAAAAATCGGCGATGGCACACCGGCAGAAGTGCTGGCCAACCAGGAAGTGATTAACGCCTATCTGGGCGTGGCGCACTGAGACTGTCATTAAGGGCAAATCATGAATCTGAATTTTTTCTTTGAAGTGCTGATCGGCGGCTTGCTGTCCGGTGTGATGTATGCGCTGGTGGCACTCGGCTTTGTGCTGATTTACAAAGCTTCCGGCGTGTTCAATTTCGCGCAGGGTGCGATGGTGTTTTTTGCGGCGCTGACCTGCGTCGGGCTCAGCGAGAAATTCCAGTTATCGATGTGGCTCGCGATCCCGCTGACTATGCTGGTGATGGTGCTGCTGGGTCTGGCGATAGAGCGCGTGGTGTTGCGGCCGCTGGTCAATCAGCCGGAAATTACGCTGTTCATGGCGACCATAGGACTGACGTTTTTCATCGAAGGATTAGCGCAGCTGATCTGGGGTTCGCAACCGCATAAACTCACTCTGCCGATAGAAGATGTACCTATCGAATATGTGATGGAGCACTACAACATCCTGGTCTCGCAGTTTGATGTGATCGCCGCGCTGATCTGCGCCTTACTGGTCACGGCACTGGCGCTGCTGTTTTCCAAGACAAAAATCGGCCGTGCATTACGCGCCGTGGCAGATGACCATCAGGCCGCGCTGGCAGTCGGTATTCCGTTGCAGCAGATCTGGGCCATCGTCTGGACCGTGGCTGGCTTTGTGGCACTGGTGGCTGGCTTGTTATGGGGTGCGCGTAATGGCGTCCAGTTTGCGCTGACCTTTGTTGCGCTCAAGGCTTTGCCAGTATTGATCCTGGGCGGCTTCACCTCGGTGCCGGGCGCAATAGTCGGCGGACTCATCATCGGTGCATCAGAAAAGCTGGCCGAGGTATATATCGGCCCGCTGGTCGGCGGTGGGATTGAGGGCTGGTTCCCGTACGTATTGGCGCTGCTATTCCTGCTGGTCAGACCTGAGGGGCTGTTCGGTGAAAAAATTATCCGGCGTATTTAAAGCCGCACACAGTTGATTTGGCCGATGAAATGAAATGTGAAATGCGCTTTTTACTGTGTTTGAACTGGACTTTTAAAACAGCACATCCGCAGCAGTATTGCCTTTCCAGCCCAAATCGCCCTGAAAGCCGCATCCGTATTGAGACTATAAGGACAGACTATGTTTTATCGTGAAGCCGGACAATTTAAAACCAGCTACCAGTCGGATAGTCAGATCTTCCCGCTGCGTCAGGACCGCATAGGGATCGCGATCCTGCTCTTGATCGCCTTGATCGCCGTGCCCTGGCTGGCATCGGATTATGCATTTTCGGCGATCTTCATCCCCTTCCTGATTTTTTCGCTGGCGGCACTCGGCCTCAATATCCTGACCGGCTATGCGGGCCAGCTCTCGCTCGGCACTGCCGCCTTCATGGCGGTCGGCGCCTTTGCTTCGTATAACTTCATACTGCGGCTGCCCGGCATACCGGTGTTACTCGCTTTTGTACTGGGCGGTATCTGCGCCGCACTGGTCGGTATTGCTTTCGGCCTGCCTTCGCTGCGTATCCGTGGCTTTTATCTGGCGGCAGCGACGCTGGCGACGCAGTTTTTTGTGGTCTGGTGTCTGACTAAAATTCAGTGGTTCACCAACTACAGCACATCGGGCGTGATCACCGCGCAGGAAATCGTGATCGCGGGTTATGCCTTCAACACACCGCTCAAAAAATATCTGCTGACCCTGCTGATCGTCGCGCTGCTGGCCCTGCTGGCAAAGAATATGGTGCGCTCGAATGTGGGACGCTCGTGGATGGCAGTGCGTGACATGGACGTGGCAGCGGAAGTGATCGGCTTCCGGCTGATGCGCACCAAGCTGCTGGCGTTTGCAGTGTCCTCGTTTTACTGCGGCATCGCCGGTGCTTTGTATGCGTATGCCTATCTGGGCACGGTCGAGCCTGAGGCCTATAACCTTGATCTGTCTTTCCGCATCCTGTTCATGATCATTATCGGTGGCGTCGGCTCTATCCTGGGTTCTTTTCTGGGTGCGGCCTTTATCGTGCTGCTGCCGGTAGTGCTCAATCTGCTGGCGCATACACTGGCGCTGCCCACCCATGTGGCATCGAATCTGGAGCTGATGGTATTTGGCGCACTGATCATTTTCTTCCTGATCGTGGAGCCGCACGGACTGGCGCGCTTATGGCAAATCGCCAAAGAAAAATTAAGGCTATGGCCTTTCCCGCATTAAGGATGTGAGTTTTATCTGGTTTTAACCACAAAAGAGCCCGCCACCCATCCGGGTCAGGGCCGCAACGCAGTAACTGACAACACGAAGGAGACACCATGAAACTGATGAAATCTGTATTACTGGCTTCTGCACTATGTGGTCTGACTGTCACAGCGCAAGCTGATGAGCAGTTTATTCCTGTCCTGTCCTACCGCGTCGGACCGTATGCAGCGGGCGGCTCGGGCTTCTTTGGCGGCGCGATTGATTACTTCAATCTGATCAATGCCAAAGGCGGCCTGAACGGCGTCAAAATCAGCTGGGAAGAATGCGAAACCGAATACAACGCTTCACGCGGGGTGGAATGTTATGAGCGTCTGAAAAAATCCCAGGGCGGCGCTTCGCTGGTAGAGCCGCTGTCCACCGGCATTGCCTACGGCATCCTGGATCGCGTGGCAGACGACAAAATCCCCATGACCACGCTCGGTTATGGCCGTTCCGATGCGGCTAACGGCAAGGTGTTCCCATATATTTTCCCACTCATCACCAGCTACTGGAATCAGGCTGCGGCCATGACCAAATACCTGGGTGATAAAGCCGGTGGCCTGGACAAACTCAAAGGCAAAAAAATCGTCCACCTGTACCACGACTCGGCATTCGGTAAAGAACCTATCCCGGTACTGGAAGCGCAGGCCAAGCAATATGGCTTTGAACTCATCAAAATCCCGGTCGCGCATCCTGGCAATGAACAACAATCACAATGGCTGCAAATCCGTCAGGCCAATCCGGATTTCGTGATCCTGTGGGGCTGGGGTGTAATGAATGCAGTGGCAATCAAAACCGCACAGCGCAATGGCTATTCACGTGAAAAAATGCTGGGCGTGTGGTGGGCCGGTTCGGAAGAAGACGCGGTACCGGCCGGTGACGCTGCCAAAGGGTATACCTCGATGACCTTCAATACACCGGGCAATTACCCTGTGCTCGATGAAATCCGCAGCAAAGTCTATGCCGCTGGCAAGGGCAATCTGAGCGATAAAGCACGCATAGGCTCGGTGTATCACATGCGCGGTGTGACTGCCGCCATCCTGTGGACAGAAGCCATCCTGAAAGCGCAGGAAAAATTCGGCAAAGGCAAAACCATGAGCGCGGAACAGATACGCTGGGGCTTTGAAAACCTGAATGTGGATGAAGCACGTCAAAAAGCGCTGGGTGCCCTGAACATGTTCCCACCGGTGAAAACCTCGTGTGAAGACCATGAAGGCTCAGGCGCAGTCAAGGTGCAGCAATGGACTGGCGATCAGTGGAAGGCGATTACGCCAAACTGGATCACAGGTGACAAGGCACTCACACGCGCGATGCTGGAAGAGTCATCGAATAAATACGCGGCTGAGAAAAAAATCACCCCAGCCTGTCTGAAGTAAGACTGGCAGTACTCCGGCGACGCAGCCGACAAGCTGCGTCGCCGTAGCCAGAACCTGAGCCAATTTGCCCGCTGCATCAATTCGTATGATTCGCGTGACATTACCGATGAGCTGATTATGAGTATCTCCGCATTGCGACCAGAAGCCACTACAGATAACCCAGCTTATCTGAGTGTGAACAATATCGAAGTGATTTACGACCATGTGATCCTGGTCTTAAAAGGGATATCGCTGCAAGTCCCGCAAGGAAAAATCGTGGCGCTGCTGGGTGCCAACGGTGCCGGGAAATCCACCACGCTGAAAGCGATTTCCACCCTGCTGAAAAATGAACGCGGCGATATCACCAAGGGCGATATTCATTTTCGCGGCGAGCGCGTCGATCAGCTCACGCCGAATGAGCTGGTCAAACGCGGTCTGTCGCAAGTGATGGAGGGCCGCCATTGTTTCGCGCATCTGAGTGTGGAAGAAAATCTGCTGACCGGTGCCTATACCCGTCATCTGAGCCGCAGTGAGCTGAAAGCCGAGCTGGACAAGGTGTATCACTATTTCCCAAGGCTGCGTGAACGGCGTCAGTCGCTGGCAGGCTATACCTCGGGCGGTGAACAACAGATGTGTGCAATCGGCCGGGCGCTGATGGCCAGACCCAGCATGATTTTGCTGGATGAGCCATCGATGGGTATTGCGCCTCAACTGGTGGAAGAGATTTTTGAAATCGTCAAAAATCTGAATCAGCAGGAGCAGGTCTCATTTCTGCTGGCAGAACAGAATACCAATATCGCTTTGCGTTACGCCGATTTCGGCTACATCCTGGAAAACGGCCGCGTCGTGATGGAAGGTGAAGCTCAGGACCTGGCCAGCAATGAAGACGTGAAAGAATTTTATCTGGGCGTCTCCGGCGCAGGCCGCAAGAGCTTCCGCGAATTGAAATTTTACCGGCGTCGCAAACGCTGGCTGGCCTGAAGCGCAGCCTGTTTTTATCAGCACCAAGCTTAGTCTCCTGAAGCACCCCACGTCTGACCAGTAGTGATTTTTCTAAAGGAAGTCTGCACCATGCATGATTATCTGGATGCGCTGGAAACCCGTAATCCGCTGAGTCGCGAACAGGCGCTGATGAACCGGCTGCCACAACTGATCGCCCATGCGCAGCAGGCCCCCGGCTGGAGCCGCATACTGCAAGGCGTGCATGCGCCCGAGATCCGTAGCCGGGCCGCCTTGGCCAGCCTGCCCGTCACGCGCAAATCCGATCTCAAAACGCTGCAAAGCATGCTGCGCCCATTCGGCGGACTGACTACCGCCGCACCGCATGAACTGGCGCGCATTTTCATGTCGCCCGGCCCTATCTTTGATCCGGAAGGCCGTGGCGCGGACTGGTGGCGCTTTGCGCGTCCGCTGCACGCAGTCGGTCTGCGTAAAGGCCAGCTGATACAAAACTGCTTTTCCTATCATTTCACACCCGCCGCTTTCATGGTCGAAAGCGCCGCTGCCAGGCTGGGTTGCACCGTGATACCGGCCGGTACCGGGCAGACCGAAATGCAGGTACAGGCGATGGCTGAACTCAGGCCGGATGCCTACATAGGCACACCGAGCTTCCTCAAAATCATCATAGAAAAAGCGCAGGATAGCGGCGCCGATATCTCCAGCCTGCAAAAAGCGGTGGTCGGTGCCGAGGCTTTACCACCGTCTTTACGGCTATGGCTGCAACAACACGGGGTGCCGCATGTGCTGCAATTGTATGCGAGTGCCGATGTCGGCAATATCGCCTACGAAACCATGACTGAGGGTGAGGTCCATCCCGGCATGGTGTTGGATGAAGAGCTGATACTGGAAATCGTACGCCCCGGAACCGGCGATGTCCTGCCTGAGGGTGAAGTCGGGGAAGTGGTGCTGACCTCCTTCAATCCCGATTATCCGCTGATACGCTTTGCGACTGGCGACTTATCCGCCATCCTGCCCGGCATCTCGCCCTGTGGCCGCACTAACCAGCGTATCCGTGGCTGGCTGGGCCGCGCCGATCAGACCACCAAGGTGAAAGGCATGTTCGTGCATCCCTCCCAGATCGCCGAGGTGCAAAAACGCCATCCCGAAATCATCAAGGCCAGACTGGTGGTCAGCGGTGAAATGGGGAATGACGCCATGAGCCTGCACTGCGAAACCCTGACCTCATCCGAACAGCTGCAACAGGCGATCATCACCAGCCTGCGTGACATCACCAAACTGCGTGGCGAAGTTGAATTTGTGAGCCCGGCCAGCTTGCCGAATGATGGCAAAGTGATCGCCGATATGCGCAGCTACCAGTAATTTTCATGGTTCAGCGCTCAGCATGGAGCGCGGCCTGCCTTGTTTCTCCTCGTGTTTGTGGACGCTGCCCGGCGTCCATTTTTTTGTGCACCATCAGCGATGCCATCCACTTTGTCGCCACGGTGTCGCCGATTTCCGACAGCCGCCTGCTGCGTACAGCAGTAATCGCAATTTTGGCCTATAGTTCTAGCTTCATTCCCATCCAACCGATCCGGCAGGAGACATCAGCGATGACACAAATCAGCCAGTTAAGCATCAATCAACAAACCCATCAGCTTGATGTGGACCCATCCACCCCGGTATTGTGGGCCTTGCGCGATGCGCTGGGGCTGACCGGTACCAAGTTTGGCTGCGGTGCGGCTTTGTGCGGTGCCTGCACTGTGCATATCAATGGCCAGGCCACCCGTTCTTGCGTGACGCCGGTTTCAGCAGTCGCCGGACAGCAGATCAGCACCATAGAAGGCATGGAAAACGATGCGGTCGGACGTGTGGTGCAGGCGGCCTGGATACAGCATGACGTGGCGCAATGTGGCTATTGCCAGAGCGGCCAGATCATGAGTGCAACCGCACTGCTGAAAACCAATAAAAAACCCAGCGATGCTGACATCGACGCCGCCATGGCAGGCAATATCTGCCGCTGCGGTACTTATCAGCGTATCCGCGCTGCGATACACGATGCCGCACGTCAGTTAGCCTGAGGGGAACAGCATGCTATTCAATCATCAAGTGCTGAATTTACCACCCGCGCTGCAAAACCGGCTGCAAGCCGCCCCAACGGGCCTGAGCCGCCGCCGTTTTTTGAAAGTCACAGCCAGTTCCGGCTTTGCGCTGGCCTGCTATCCGCTGTTGCCAGACAGCGCACAGGCGCAGGGGGCTGCAGCAAATCAGAAGGCGGGTCTGAAGCCTACTCAGCAACCTTCCGCCTTTGTACAGATCGCAGAAGATGGCATCGTCACGGTAACGATTAACCGTCTGGATTTCGGTCAGGGTGTGCAGACTGGTTTGCCGTTGATACTGGCGGAAGAACTGGATGCGGACTGGAGTCTGGTACGCAGCGTACATGGCACCAATTCGCCCGCTTATGCCGATCCTTTATTTGGCATCCATCTGACCGGCGGCTCGAATTCCATCAAGAACTCGTATATGCAGTACCGCGAACTCGGTGCGCGCACCCGTGCCATGCTGATCCAGGCCGCTGCGCAACAATGGAAAGCCGATCCGGCCAGCCTGAGCACCAAGGCCGGGTTTGTGATCGGCGCTAATGGACAACAACTGAGCTATGGTCAGCTGGCCAAAGCCGCCATGCAATTGCCGGTGCCTGAACAAGTCACACTGAAAGATCCGGCCAGCTTCCGCCTGATCGGTCATGCCACCAAACGGCTGGATGCGGCAGCGAAATCGCGCGGCCAGCAACAATATGGCATCGACATGCGCTTGCCTGGCATGCTGACAGCCGTGGTGGCAAGGCCACCGGTGTTTGGTGCGCGCATCCGCAGCCTGGATGATGCAGCGGCTAAGGCCATGCCTGGCGTCAAAGCAGTACGCCGCATCGCGCTTGATCGCGGTGCCGAAGGTGTGGCGATTATCGCGACCGGCTACTGGCAAGCCAAACAGGCGCGCGATGCGCTGAAAGTCGAATGGGATGTGGCATCGGTAGAAAAAACTGACAGCCAGGCGCAGTTAGCCGCTTATCGCCAACTGGCACGCCAGCCGGGTCAACAGTATTACAAAGACGATGTCGCTGGCATCGCCAAAGCCACGCATCAGATCAAGGCCGAATTCGTTTTCCCGTATCTGGCGCATGCGCCGATGGAACCGCTGAATTGCACCGTTGCGCTTAAAAGTGACAGTGCTGAACTCTGGTGCGGCACCCAGATGGCCGGTATGGATGGGCTGGCAGCCGCACGCACGCTGGGTTTGAAGCCAGAAAATATTCTGGTACATACCCAGGCTGCAGGCGGTGGTTTTGGCCGCCGTGCAGTGCCTAGCAATGATTACGTAGTGGAAGCCTGCCAGGTCGCCAAAGCCGCGCTGGATGCGGGCTTGCAGGCTCCGGTACGCACCGTCTGGAGCCGTGAAGACGACATCCGTGGCGGCTATTACCGCCCTATGCACCTGCACACTGCCCATATCGGCTTTGATGCGCAGGGCAAAATCCTGGGCTGGGATCATGTGATCGTCGGTCAGTCTATCGTGGCCGGTACCCTGTTTGAAGGCATGATGATTAAGGATGGTATCGATGCGACTGCGGTAGAAGGCATGAAAGAACCGTATGCGCTGCCGATGCGGCTCACCGTGCATCATCCCAAAGTGAATGTGCCGGTACTGTGGTGGCGCAGCGTGGGCTCTACCCATACCGCATTTGTGATGGAAACCCTGATCGATGAAATCGCGCAGAAAACTAAACAGGACCCGGTTGCCTACCGCCTGAGCTTAATCGGCGATCAGCATCCACGTCACCGCGCCGCGCTGATGCTGGCAGTCGAGCAATCCGGCTATGGCAAACGCAAGCTGGCAAAAGGCCAGGCCTGGGGCGTGGCAGTGCATGAATCCTTTGAATCGGTAGTGGCCTATGTAGTGGTGGCATCGCTGCACAAAGCTCAGCCCAAACTGCTGGAAGTGACCGCTGGCGTGCATTGCAATCTGGCCGTCAATCCGGAAAGCGTACGCGCACAAGTCGAAGGCGCAGCATTGATGGGTCTGGGCATGTGCCTGCCAGGCGCCGCCATCAGCCTGCGTCAGGGCGTGGTCGAGCAAAGTAATTTCTCAGACTACGTCGTTCCGCGCATCACCGATATGCCCAAAGTTGCGGTACACATCGTGCCCAGTGCCGATGCACCGAAAGGCATGGGCGAACCCGGTCTGCCACCACTGGCACCCGCCTTCGCCAATGCCTTAGCCCGCCTGCAACCTAAACGCCTGCGCGCCCTGCCATTCAAACTGGCCTGAGCGTGGCACTTGTATGAAAGATGCTGGCCGCCAGCCAGCAAAGCAGCCCCACCCGGCTCAGACAGCGGGTGGAAGTTCCGGTTCAGGCCACTCACACCAGGCCATATCAAGCTGAAGATATTGATGAAAATCATTGGAATAACAAGCTGGATCTTGTCCCTGTTTTTTTTCCTTACAGGTGCATGGACGGCCAGTACAAATGAATCAAACCTCGGCTTGCTGTTTCTTGTAGCAATCTTTTTCGTGATGCCTGTCACCTTGTACAACTGGCAGTTTGGACGCCATAAAAACACTCCAGAAACATTGACGGTCGTCGCCAGTCTGTTGCCTTTGGCAATTGTCACAGCGTTCAGACATGCTTTCGAACCCTGGCTAGTCGGCTTTGTCGTTTTAGTCTGCCTGATGGTGAATGGCAGCGCTGTCATAAAATTGCGTCGCAAATTCCCGCAAGATTTTCGCCGATAAAGCCGCCAGCGCATGACATACCAATAGCCATTGAATTTGCATGACAGATGCTGGCGGCCTGTCAGCATGTTGTAGCCGCCAGCCAGCACACCAATGCCACCCGGCCCAGACAGCGGGTGGTGGCCTACCGTTCAAGCCACCCGCACCGCTTCCGTCTCAGCATCTGCTGCGACTTCCACACAGCCTCTGACTTCCACCACCTGCCCCTCACGTAAGGCCACCACGCGCTGGGCGGCGCTGATGGTTTCGGGTCGGTGCGCGACCATGATGCGGGTTAAGTTGAGGCTGGCCAGTGCCTGGTTGACCTTGTGTTCGTTCTCGACATCGAGGTGGCTGGTGGCTTCGTCCAGGGCCAGAATTTTCGGTTGTTTGTATAAGGCACGCGCCAGTAATACGCGTTGTTTCTGGCCGCCGGACAGGCTGCTGCCCATGTCGCCGACCAGGGTTTGGTAGCCCATGGGCATGGCGCTGATGTCCTCATGAATCGCGGCCTGACGCGCGCAGAGATCAACCCGGTCACGGTCGGTGTGGGCATCGAAGAAGCTGATGTTGTCCATGATGGAGCCCGCCAGCAAGACATCATCCTGCATCACGGTGCCAACCAGCTGGCGCCAGGCTTTCAGGCCCAGTTGTCTGACCGGGATGCCGTCGATCAAAATTTCACCTTCGGTTGGTTTTAATAAGCCCAGAATGATTTTGCACAGCGTGGTTTTGCCGCAGCCACTGGGGCCGACTAAGGCGATACTTTGACCGGCCGGGATGCTGAGGTGGATGCCATTGAGTACCCAGGGTTCGCCATCGGCATAACGGAATTTGATGTTATTGAGCGTGATACCGGGCTGGATGCGCGACAAATCGGTTTCTAAGGCCTGATCGGTTTCGGCTTCTTCCAGCACGATATCGGCCAGCCTCTCGCTATGCAGGCTCAGCATTTTGAGGTTCACAAATAAATCGATCAGACTAAAGAAGCGGCCTGAGAAGGTCCCGGCATAACTGGAAAAGGCCATCAGCATACCGACCGTGAGCGCATTCTGCATGACTTGTCCGGCACCGATGTAAAACAAGGCCAGACCCTGCATACCGAACAGCGTGGTGTTAGCGACTTTGAACAGAATAGACATTTTCTGGGTCTTGATGTCGCGGTTCTGTACATCCATTTTGAGATTCAGCCAGCGTGCACGGCGTTCTTCTTCACGGCCAAACAGCTTTAAAGGCGTCACCGCACGCAGGGTTTCCAGGAAGTGGCTGTTCTCTTTGGACGACAGGATCAGACGCTCTTGCGAGGCTTCACGGAAAGGCTGGTAAAAGGCCCAGCGTAACAGCGCGTAAATCAACACTGTCACCAACACCAGGGCTGACAGTTTGAGGCTGTAGACCAGCATCATGCCCAGCGCGAGCAAGGCCATCAGCCCATCGAGCGCGCTTTCTACAAACAGGCTGGTCAGCGTGCTCTGGATTGCACTTATGCTGCCAAAGCGCGACACCACATCGCCCAGATGGCGCTTTTCAAAAAAAGAAACCGGTAAATGGGTCAGATGCGCAAACACGCGCGCACTCCACTGAAAGCTGATGTCCATACTCCAGCGCATCAGAAACCAGCTGCGCGCCAGGCTAATCGCGGTCTGCGTGACCATCAGCAAGGCAAAACCAAACACCAGCACCGTGAGTAATTCCTTGTCCCCGCTCACGATCACTTCATCGATCACAAACTGATTAAACAAGGGCGAGCAAATCGCAAAAATCTCCAGAGCCAGCGCAAGCAACATCACCTTGGCAATCGCAGGACGCAGCCCCAGAATGTGTCCGGTTAAGTCATGGATCGCAATGCGCCGTCGCTCATCTTTGGCGACAAAGGCCGCGCTGGGTAATAACTCCAAAGCGACGCCGGTAAAATGGGCCGAAGCCTCTTCCAGCGAAACGCGGCGCTCACCGACCGCCGGATCCAGCAGCGTCAGACTGACCTTACCCTGCCAGTTCCTGGATACTTTTTTTAAGACGACGAAGTGATTCAGATTCCAATGCAAAATGCAGGGCAACTGCAGCTCAGATAACTCATCCAGTTCCAGCCGCAAAGGCCGGGTCGACAAATGCAAAGTCGACGCATGCCGCATTAACTGCGCGAGCGTCGCGCCTTTCAGGCTGATCGCAAACCTGCGCCGCAAATCCGGCAGATCGGTGTGATAGCCATAGTGCGAGGCGATCATGGCGAGACAGGCTAGGCCGCATTCGCTGGATTCGGTTTGGAGGAGGGGGCGCATTGATGCAGAAATGGCTATTCGGTTAGGGAGCAAGGATAAGTTGCTCCGTTATCGATCAACTTGTCCATTTGCTGCATCCAATTGCTTTAACTGATTTGCTAAATTTACTTTGCTATATGGTTCCCGACGCGAATAACCATCACTCTCAATCAATTTAATAACCGTACGATTATTTGCGTCAAACCAGTTCTTCGCAATTGATTGTAACTTTTCCAAAGTTATAGTCTGAATATGGTTGCGCATCAAAAACCAAAGTCTCCAGTCACCGCGCCCGGCATTATAAGAAATTTCCTTTGAAAACAATTCAATATCAGTTTTTGATTTCCTGAGTTTGTCATCCCAATATGATTTAGCGTGATCGAGTTCTTCTTGTGTTATCGGTTTTTCGGCGATTTTTTCTAGTATATTCAATAACTTTTCCTGAGCCATACTTAGATCAGCACCCTTACCGTATTCGAGTTTTAGTTCAAAAATGATGGCTCCTGAATCAGCGAAATTAACAATTTTTACCTCTTGTTTATCAATTAGCTTTGTAGTGATTAAGGTATCGTTTAATCGTTTTTCCTCTTTGCCTAAAATATATGCGAGCAACGGCGCAGCAGCGTAATTTGGATGTGAAACATCTTCAGTCCGATATGCAGCCAGCATCATTGGAACCGTTCTTCTTCGGCGAATCGTAAATTCACGTTCTCCTTCTTGCATTGGTTCGACAGTGACAGGCTCTTTTGTTGTCTGTTCAATGTTGGAAATCAAACCAAATAGAGCGGTTATCGATGCCAGAACTCTTTCTTGATTAAAATTTCCGGCCACAATTAAGGTGGCGTTATTCGGTCGATAATAGCTTTTCCAAAATTTTTGTATTTGTTCTAAACTCAGATTTTCCAAATCACTTCTGTTTCCAATGGGCTCCCTGCCGTATGCATGCCACAGAAACATTGCTTCAAACGCACTTCTTCTTAATAATATATTACCATCCCGATCCGTGTTCTCTTTTTCCTCCAATACCTCATGCAAGGCGATTTTCAAGTCAGCTTCATGGTACTTAAATGTTAGCATTCGTTCTGCTTCTACTTCTAAAACCCAGTTGAGCAAATCATCATTTGCAGGAATAATTGATCGATAACTCGTATAGTCATGTCCCGTAGTTCCAATTCGCCGCAGTCCCTTTTTTTTCATTTCCTCTGCTAAGTTTGGATGCTTTGGAGACCCACGCATGACTAGGACATGTTCTAGTAAATGTGCGATACCTTTTTCTCCATAAGCCTCTTGTTTAGCACCCGTTCTGTAAACCAGATTAATCGACACATTGGCAGCGCCATGATCAGGTATTAATAAAATTTGCAAACCATTAGACAATAACAACTCTTGCACACCTTCGATTTCACGTACGAACCTTGGAGCTTCAGTTTTATCGGGTTCTAAAGAAATCAAAACATCCTTGCCTGAACAGTTTTTATAGATACCAAAAATGAACAAAATTACGATTAAATAATGTAATAGCAATCGATTATTGGCTTGCATATAATGACTTATTTAAAGGGTTATTGGATGGTGCTAGCTTAAGCCAACACCATCTGTCTTACGTTGAGAGCTAACGAATTACTTAAACGCCACCACCGTAGCCATTAGCTTCCCAGATTGCTCGTTTGTCATAATCACGTTTTTCATCTTCAGTCATACGTTTTTCTACATGCTCGTAAGTCTGATCTCCGCCACCAACCTCTTCTAACTCTTCATTTGTCATTAAACGCATTTTGTGTTACTCCTATACATGGTTGAATGAACTAACCCATCCTATACGGGTTAGCTTTGCTGCCTCCTGTAAGCATGTTTGCGTCATGCTTACAGGTTTTTCGACCC
>NZ_JACOGD010000057.1 GCF_014284235.1 Cognatundibacterium curvum | reverse complement strand
CGGCTGTCGTGACGGCGGCGCGTTTCGTCGGTCTAGACAGCCGCCATGCCGTGATTGAATGTACGCTGCAACCCTGGCTGCATCTCGCGAGTCTCTCCAGCGATTGCAAGGTGTTTCAGAATCAGACACCCGTCGATACTATCCTCGCGGTATTAGCCGATTATCCGTTTGCAGTCGAGCGTCGTCTGATCGAACGCTATCCGCTGCGCGA
>NZ_JACOGD010000056.1 GCF_014284235.1 Cognatundibacterium curvum | reverse complement strand
AAGACGGCCTCCTGATCAGCAGCGAAGCAAGACCCCAGGCACAAAACCACCACACCAGCCTGAACGAAAGCGCACAACGGCTGCAGCACGCGCACAATTTACACGCCAGTCTGGCCGACGCCGCCCAGCAAGCCGGAGCGCAAGAAGCAAGCGATCAGCCTCAGGTCGCACAAGACCTCGAACAACAAAATGCAGAAATCGCAGGCTCAGCAAACAAGG
>NZ_JACOGD010000055.1 GCF_014284235.1 Cognatundibacterium curvum | reverse complement strand
CCAGTAACTGCATATTGCGTCCCGCACTGACACAAGCCAAGCCACGCAGCCTAGGCCCCGAAGTCGCACGTGTGACCGGCCCTGATCCTGACACCGCTGCTAACAACCTCTACACCGACGTCTACGGCCGCATTAAAATCCAGTTCCCCTGGGACCGCTACGGCAAACGCAATCACAACAGCAGTTGCTGGGTACGCGTCGCGCAAGCCTGGGCCGGTAATC
>NZ_JACOGD010000054.1 GCF_014284235.1 Cognatundibacterium curvum | reverse complement strand
CGATCACGAAGCCCACTTTGGCGATCCCGGCGCGCTGGGCGGTCAGGATGGTTTTACCGACAAATTCGTAGCGGACGTTCTGGTCGCCACGGATGTGCACTTCCGGTTGCGGTACTTTGACGGCTTCCACTTTGAGACGGTCGAACAGGTCTTCGGTGCCGCCTGGCAGGGGTTTCATCATGCCGTTCCAGTACACGTCGCCGTCTTTGTTGATCGAGACGGTGA
>NZ_JACOGD010000053.1 GCF_014284235.1 Cognatundibacterium curvum | reverse complement strand
AACAAGAGCGCGATGGAAGAAGTCCGCGCGTTCGCCGCTGACCTGCACTCTGTTGTCCTGTCCGGCAACATGACTAAAGTCGCGAAAAAAGCATAAGGTCCAACCCGGTCAACGGGGGCAGACTGAGTTGTAGGAACATTCTGAAAAGCGTTAAAACCTAAAAGCGTTAAAACCTGTTTAACACAGAGGCACAGAGACACAGAGGAAAAGCAGAGAAAAGCAGAGAAAAGCAAAGCAAAGC
>NZ_JACOGD010000052.1 GCF_014284235.1 Cognatundibacterium curvum | reverse complement strand
AAAAGCGTTAAAACCTGTTTAACACAGAGGCACGGAGACACAGAGGAAAAGCAAAGCGAAGAAAAGTAGTCTGATCTGCTTTACGCTCTTCGCCCTTCTCTGTGCCTCTGTGTCTCTGTGTTTAATGTTCAAAGGTTTAAAGGTTTAAAACTTCAAAGTTTAAAAATTTCCACACTCCAGTCTCCCCCGACCGGACATACTGAAAGAGAACAAAATGGCAATGGCAATCGGCAACGATGGTGACGGCGAAGAC
>NZ_JACOGD010000051.1 GCF_014284235.1 Cognatundibacterium curvum | reverse complement strand
ACCAGATCTACAAAACCAAACCGGAAAACATCACCGTCTCGATCAACAAAGACGGCGACGTGTACTGGAACGGCATGATGAAACCCCTGCCAGGCGGCACCGAAGACCTGTTCGACCGTCTCAAAGTCGAAGCCGTCAAAGTACCGCAACCGGAAGTGCACATCCGTGGCGACCAGAACGTCCGCTACGAATTTGTCGGTAAAACCATCCTGACCGCCCAGCGCGCCGGGATCGCCAAAGTGGGCTTCGTGATCG
>NZ_JACOGD010000050.1 GCF_014284235.1 Cognatundibacterium curvum | reverse complement strand
CCGATTTGTACGGTACCACGGCGTTTGGACGCAGATGCACTTCCGGCTGGTCAGCCTGTGTTGCGACTTCGGTCAGCTTGGCTTCGAGTTCGTTACGGTTAGCGACTGCCACACCATTCCACAACACAGTGCCGTCAAAGTCGACGTCGATGTTGACCACCACTGGCTCCACCGGATTCTTCGGCGCGGCCTGGTTGGTTGGCATGTTCAGATTCACGGAGTGATTCTGAATCGGGATGGTGATGATGAGCATGA
>NZ_JACOGD010000004.1 GCF_014284235.1 Cognatundibacterium curvum | reverse complement strand
CTTCCAGCGTCATGCCGGGTTTAAGGGGCTGGTTCTGGCCGTAGGCTGCTACGTTTTGTTGCGCCAGTCTGACTTTGATGCGGTACAGGGCTTCATTGCTGTTAAAGCCTTGCAGGCTTTGCTGGGCATTGCTGAGTATGGTGCTGGCGAGGTGGGTGGGTAATTCATTGGGGGCGATTGGGGTGCTGCTGACGTCGGTGACTGTGCCTTGTTGTAAGCCGAATTTTTGGTAAGGAAAGGCCTGGTAGCGGATCAGCACGGTTTGCCCGGCACTCACAAAGCCAGCAGTGCGGCTTGGGGCGTAGAGCTGGACTTCGAGTTCGCTTTGCTTGGGTAACAGGGTCAGCACATTTTGTCCGGCGGTGATGGTTTGTCCGGCGGCATAGCTGAGCACGCTGACGATGCCGTCTTGCGGGGCGGTGATCAGGGTGGATTTACGGTTACTGTTTTCTGCGCTTTCCTGTTTTAAGCTGGCCAGACTGCGTGCCAGCTGGGCCTGATCATTGGCGAGCTGGTTGTCGAGATCGGTCAGCTCAGCGCGTAAAGCGAGCTGATTCGCTGCAAGCTGGAGTTGATTACACTGCAGTGTCGATAAGCGACTCGACAGGTCGAGTAATTCTTCCTGCTTTTGTTGGGTCTGGGCGGTGGAAACGTAGCCGCTTTTTTCTAATTGTTCAAATTTATGCAGACTCTGTTGCGCCAGTGTGATTTCCTGATTCAATTGCTGTTGTTCGGTTTGCAGATTACTGAGGCGGGATTGCAATGCGGATTTTTTGTCACGGGTCTGGCTACTGCGCTGTCTTTGTTCGGTTTCCAGACTATGCTGACGCGCCGCTAACTGCTGTGCGATTAAGGCAGTGATTTCTCCCTGATCGCCCATGCGTTCGGTATTGAGTTCAAACAGGGCTTGTCCCGCTTGTACCAGCTGGCCTTCTTTGACCAACAATTGACGCAGAACACCCGTGCCGGGTGCGATCACACTCAGGCTGCCAGAGACCGGCAAAGTCAGACCAGTGACACGGGCTTTTTTAGTGATACTACCGAGGGTGATGTAGGCGATTAAGGCGATTAAGGCGATGCTGAGGCAAGTTGCGACTAAGGCAATCAGCCAGGACGACACCGGTTGCGCCAGACGAATCGCACCCATCCATTGCTGACTTTGTTCCGCAGTAACTTCATTGCGGAACAGGGGACTGCTGGGGGTAACGGACTGCGACATCGCTATTCACCTTATCAATTTGACTCAGTGTTTTTAATTTAGCATGTAAAAATTAATAAGGAAACAGAGTTTTTTTAAATATACTTATCTGTTGTTTTTTTAATGATCGCTAATAATAGGTATTGCCTGCGACATAAAAAAAGCGGTTATGTAAAATCGGTGCGAGCTAACTCATATCCGGAACTGAAGTTTCCAGATATTACAAAACATCCACTTGGGATAGGGTTGCCGTTTATGTCCCTTGAGCGCATAGCAATGCGTGATTCATCGCCGATGCGGATTGCAATTGCTGAGTGGTGCGCACAAAGCCTGGCGCTTAGCCCACTTTTAGCCCATGTCGCGATTAGCGCAGGAAATCAAATTCCAGTTTCTGTGTACTTTTGAATTCGCGATGTAGCCTGTGCAACTGCAATGATCGCTGAATCACATCACAGCCTCTTCTTTGTATCGCCTGTTCCTGTTCAATTCTCTCTATTTCCTTTTTGACTTTCAGATGGTCAGCACTTCTGCTGCTATGAATTCACTGTTTTGTGTTTTTTAAAAGCTTAATGACCTCAGCGTGATCTCAAAAAAATGATTCAGCGTGATAGAAAAACATGTTTTTTCATTGTTTAACAAATTCACGATGATTCGTTTCAGTTTTGCACTAAAGGGCAATATCAAACTCTAGCACGCCTTTATATTATTGATTTAAGGCAAGTTATTTTGGTTTTCTTGATGAAGAAAAAGCGTTTTATTTTTAATTAATTAGAAACAATGTTTCCTTAATAATGGGTTTTATAGAAGTTTGTGAAGAAGCGAAATTTCTGAACTTTAAATTGGCTGGAACGAGTGTTTTCTTGGAAAGTTGGCGCTAATTTTTATTGGGAGAAAACGGGCAGTGGTGACTAATCATGAGTTTAAAACCAATAAATGTAGATGAATTTCACGTCAAAAATTGGAGCCGTAATGTCTGTCAAAAAGGTGTTTAATTTTCGATTGATCGGCGTTAGCCCGCGTGATGCTGCACTGTTTGCTTCCTATGTCCGCGTCCTGGATTTCAGACTTGAACATAAGTGGCAGTATCAGGACAACGATGCGCACTTGATTATTTATGGTAGCCCATCCACTCAAACTCAATCGGTAGAAATCCAGGATGAATTCGTTCACGCGCTCTGTTTTTCTGCCAGTGAAACCGGTGACAAGTTTTTGCGCCTGCCTTTAAATTCTGCAGAAATTGAAGCTGCACTTAATCGGATAGGAAATTTAATCAATCTCAGGCAAGACCAACAAAACACATCAGCCATTAACCCGGAACAATCCTATCGCTTAAAGCGTTGGCCGCCCGCTGGCTTGCTCAATACATCTGATCGTATTCGCTTCGCTACGCTGTTGACTAAACGTGTTCTTTCGGTGAGCAAGCTACATATGCACACAGGATTAGCATTGGAAAAATGCAGATTATTTGTTGAGGAATTGTTGAGCAATGATTTGTTAGAAGAGGTGGCTGCTGAAGATGAAAAGTCCCCTGATCCACAAAGTAAGCGCATTGAGCAAGATAAGGGAATTTCACGGTCCGGTTTGATTTCTTTGATACGCAGCAATCTATCCCGATTTGCAAAGTGAGGTGAAGGGGAATGACAGAGCACAAAATATTATTTAGCGGCACGACAGGCGCAGGAAAGACAACGGCGATCAGCAGAGTCAGTGAAATAAGGACTTTAACGACTGAAGTCAGAAATACTGACGCTACTGTGAATAAAAGTACGACGACAGTAGGCTTGGATTATGGCGAGTTGACCTTGGATAACGGCGATAAGCTCAGGCTTTACGGGACACCGGGGCAAGTCCGTTTTGACTTTATGTGGGAGATTCTCGCGCGCGGCGCCTTGGGTTTAATCATCTTAATCGATAACAGTTCGGCCGATCCCTTAGCTGACTTAAGTATGTACGTAAAGGGATTTGAACGCTTGATCAAAGAGACTGCCTGTGTGGTCGCCATTACGCGCACAGAGACGCATCCAGAACCTGGTATCGATTGTTTTATTGAACATCTGGAGTCGTGTGGGGTAGTTTGCCCGGTCATCGCAGCAGACATTCGGGATACTTTTCAGGTGGTTGAATTATTGGAATTGTTGATGCTTCAGTTAGAAGTAAATCAGGAGGTTTCTTCGTATGCAGAATAAAGAAAGTCTACTAAGCGATGCAAAGGCTGCAATCGACTTAGTCCTGGCGGAAGTACGCAGTGTTAAGGCGGTTGTGATTTCTACCGGCGACGGTTTCGAAGTGGCAGCGAGAGTAGAGGACGCGACGCAAATTACACGTATGTCTGCGATGGCGAGTTCTTTGTCCGCGTTGGGGGCATTGGCCGGGGAAGAGAACGGTTTAGGTAATTGTAAAAATATGATTATCGAATCGGAGTCAGGAATGCTCGTTATTTTGCAGGTGCAGAGAGGAGCGGATACCTTCATTCTCAGTGTTATCGCGGGTAGCGATGCGGTGGTTGGGCAGATACTTTTCTTCGCTAAACAGGCTGTGCGGATATTACAGATCGCTTAGGAAATTTTCTGAATCAAGCTCACAAGACCCGCCTTGGCTGCAAATGATTTTGAGGCAATAACTTAGTGTCTGTAATCGCTGATATCAGGTGTTTGATGTTTTGCTTAGTTTTTTTGCAAATGGTAATTTTGACGCCATGCCATTTGCTTTTATTTGTGGCGCCAACCAATAGGAGTTTGAAATGGCAAGTATCTCTCAATCTGTGGAAGAAATAGTGAGTAGCATAGACGGCGCTATGTGTTCGGCTCTGGTCGATTCATCGAGCGGCATGATGCTGGGGCAGGCAGGCTTTGGCGTTGACCTCGAAATTGCAGCTGCGGGCAATACCGAGGTCGTAAGAGCAAAACTCAAAACCATGCGCGCGCTGGGTTTGAATGATGTGATCGAAGATATGTTGATCACCTTAGGAAAGCATTATCACATCATTCGCCCATTGCTTAAACATGAAGGTTTGTTTCTCTATGTGGTGCTCGATAAACAGAAATCGAATCTTGCTCTCGCGCGCAGAAAGATAGCTGATGTTGAGGCTGCATTGTCTGTGTAAATAATCGCTGGCTGTTAAAAAGCGCGTTAAACGATTTGCAGAGGTACATGCTTATGTATCTCTGCACACAGACAGTTTTATAGGTTTTACTGATAGACAGCCTGCTTTTTTCTTCGTTAAGACACTGAGCGAAATCAGAGCTCTTTATGAATTAAGGCAGTAAAAATTTTTAATAAGAGTGAGCTTCAGCGTGCATGTTTCTTGAATTTCGATGGAAATTTGAACATTGTTCTTCAGAATAGTTCATGTATTCCAATCGCTTAAATTGCGCGTTTTTTGGGGTGATAAACCTATCTGGTCATCGTTCTTTTACTATCCATCAATTGCAATGAAATTCAATGTCGCTTATAAAATTTGTGCCATTGTTGTCGCTGTTGGGTTTAGCCAAACTTTAGCGCAAGTAGCACCTTCGTTAAATCTGAATTCGATGCTTCAATATCCGGTAGTACAGCTATTTCTTAGCACGGACGTCAACAATAATCTGTCTATTGAGCCTGTTCCTGCGGAACATGCATTACTCATACAATTCTTAGAAGATAGACTTGACCTCAGGTTTAAGATAGAGCGCTTACCTTGGAAACGAGCATTGAGCAAGGCAATCGCTGGCGATGGTTTCTTATTTGGGGTCAGTAAAACTAAAGAGCGTCTGCAAGTGTTAGATTTTTCGGAGCCGCTTTTTGAAGATCATGCCTGGTTAGTGACCCGATGCGACTGTCAGTTTTCATTTAAAACTTTGGCAGACCTTAAAAATAAGACGATAGGCATAGTGCGAGGGACGAGTGTCGGAGAGGCTTTCGATGCGGAAGCAAATAAGTCCTTCAGAATTGAAGATGACACAGATGCGACTGAAGCGCGCTTCATTAAGCTTGATAAAGGGCGCATGGACGCCTTAGTTTTTTATAAGAGAACAGCCATCAGTCGGGAAGTGCTGGCCAGTGACTTAAATCAGCGTTATGCACCCAAACGTGAAAACAAGAAAGAACCCGTTTTTTGTGTGTTAGAAAAGCCAGTTGCGACTATTAGCATACACATAGCTGTCAAAAAAGCAGTTCATCAGCAATTACTACAAAGACTGAACGAGGTAATTGTGAGTGCCCGTTTTGTCAGTGGCTTGTAAGCCGAACCAGGAAACTGAGGCCGCTCTGATGCAGTTCGCAAGCGCTGAATTGACACGGCCTCTCGCTTTTCTGGTATTCGCATTTCACATGGCCTAGCGCTTGCCGCCGCCCAGGACACGTGCTGGCAGCATCACGATGGCGCGCAGCAATTCAAACACTCCATCAACCGCAATACCGAGTATGCGGAATGGCAGTGTGATGAGCCAGCAAACCGGATACAACAGCAGTGCGAGCAGGGCCAGTGGCCAGCAGATCACGAACAGGGTGAGCCAGATCAAAAATCCCAACATGCGTTGCTCCGTTCAGGCGAATAGCTGTTGAGCGAAATTCAGCACAGCGATCACTGCAATGCTGGCCAATAACAGGCTATCCATTTTGTCTGTGAGTTGCATGATATTTCCTTTCAAAGTGTGTGGCTGGTACGGTCACTGTAGCAGCATCTGGCTGGCATGAAAGGCTGGTGCGACTAACTGCCGTTTGTGCGGAACAGACGGCAATATCCTGTGATAAACAGGCGGATAAGACGAGGTGCAAAATACGGTCAGATGGCTCACCAGCCGTGAGCAGGCTGGTGAGCGGGCAGGTCTTACTTGAGCTTGAGCAGCAAGGCATCGATGATGGCAGCGGTTTCTGCATCCGGGTAGCCATCGAATTTACCAGGGCGGTATTTGGATTGAAAGGCGATCAGTACATTCCTGGTCGCTTCGTCCAGATTGCCATGCTGAGGGATGGCATAGCCGATTTTGGCGAGTTTTTGCTGAAACCATTTAATCTCAGGCATTTGCGTCTGATACTGCTCGCTCAGACGTGTCACTTCGTTAGCGTCAGGCCAGGGAATCAGGCCGGCATCGGCAAACTGCTTCCACGGGAACAGCGGCCCCGGATCGGACTTGCGTTGTGGTGCGATATCTGAATGGCCGAGTACATACTCGGGCCGGATCTGGTAACGCTGCACGATGTCTTTGGACAGCGCAATCACGCGGTCTATCTGCTCTTGCGGGAACGGATAATAAACGCGTCCTTGCGGTGTATCTTTATAGCCGAAGTTGACGATCTCTATGCCGATAGAGCTGGGATTAAGTTTGCTATTGCCCTTCCATTCACTGAGGCCGGCGTGATAGGCCATGCGGCTTTCATCCACCAGTTGCCAGACTTTGACCGGGCTGCGGTCACCGACCAGGTAGTGGGCGCTGACACCTTGCTGACTCAGCACGCGCAGCGAGGCCGGCTCATCAATCGCGGTGTAATGCAGGATCAGGAATTGTACCCGTGGCTCCTGGCTCACAGCAGAGATACTGCGCTCTATATCCTGTCTGGGCATCGGGGTGGTACAGGCGCTCAAGACTGCAAGGGCGAGCGTGGCAAATGAAATTCTTTTCATCATAAAGTATGTAAATGTTTAGCCGCCAGCCGCGCCGCTGAAAAATGCGCCTGGCAAGTGCTTTGGCGCAGACTGACTTCTGATGGTAAATGTTTGCGCAGCGATTCGACGATCATGGGGTGCAATTCCTGCACGCGTCCACTGAGCACGACAGGCTTATTGCCATATCTGGCGCACATAGACATACCCAGTCTGGCCAGTTCCTGCCCGGCGCGCCACAGTATATCTGCAGCCACCTGATCCTGTTGCGCAGCGGCCGCAACCGCTAAGGCCAGTTTGCCGATGTCGCCGCGACTGCGATGATAGACGAATTCCTTGGAGCTGTTCCAGTCGTGCGCACCTATCATATGAAACAGATTGCGTGCCAGCGGTGACTGTCTCCAGTAGCCTGGCTGCTCATCTTCTATGCGCCAGACATGGCGCAGCGCTTCACGCGCGATCCAGAAACCGCTGCCGCCATCATCGAGCAGATAACCGCGGCCACCGGCCCGGTGTAATTTGCCATCCGGGTCGATGTAGGCCGCAATCGAGCCTGTTCCTGCATAGATCAGGTAACCGCTGCCGGGCGAGAAAATATCGAGGTAAGCGATTTCTATATCATTGCCGACCGAGATGTGCTGTTCCGGCAGTTCGAAGATTTTTGCCAGCATCATCAGCAGCACATTGGCGTCACCACCAAAGCCTGTGATACCTGCTTTTACTGTTCTTAATTCACCATGGATGCGTGCGGTGGCCGACAGGCCTCCGAAAATTTGTTGAAATGCGGCTTTGCCATCCCGTGAATTCATTTGCAGCGCACTCAGTCCTTCGGCGGTGCCGCTGGCGATAATTTCCTGTCTGGCGGTCGCAAGTGCCCAGCGCGTTTGGGTTCCACCCGTATCGATACCCAGCCCCAGTTGCACAGGTATGTAGCTTTTCGGGCTGCTGGCTTCGGTTATGTCAGGCGGAACGTGTTCTGATTTCATGGATGAATGTATGGCGCAGGCGGATGAAAGCTAAGTCAGGCAATTTGAACTGGTGTTAAGTGGCTGATCGTTTATCATAGTCGGTTACAGACAAAACGGGCAGGTGCTGTATAAGTTTGCGTCAAACCAGTGATTCCTGCAGTCTTGTCAGAGTCAGCTGCTTATTATTGCATTTTAATTAGTATTTGATGCATAAATAGCGCACCCGTTTATATATAAATCAAGCAATGGAGATATCACACTGCATGCCTCAGGATAATCAGCCTACTGTCGGTCAGGCCGCCAAGACCAATGCCAGCACTGCTACAGTGAGTCCCGACATATCAGTCTGGCGCTGGATCCCCTCATTGTACTTCAGTCAGGGCATACCTTATGTCATCGTCATGACGCTGTCTGTGATTATGTACAAAAATATGGGTATCTCCAATACCGATATCGCACTGTATACCAGTTGGTTGTATCTGCCCTTTGTGATCAAGCCACTGTGGTCGCCGTTTGTGGATATGTTCAAGACTAAGCGCTACTGGATAGTCACCCTGGAGCTGGTGCTGGGCGCTTTGTTCGGGCTGGTGGCGCTGACCATACCACTGGATGGTTTTTTTCAGGCCAGCTTGCTGGCATTCTGGCTGGTCGCTTTCGCGTCGGCGACGCATGATATCGGTACCGATGGCTTTTATATGCTGGCGCTGGAACAGCATCAGCAAGCAGCCTTTGTCGGTGTGCGCAGCATGTTTTATCGTTTGTCCATGCTGACAGGACAGGGCGCACTGGTGTATCTGGCGGGGTGTGTCAAGGACTTCAGCGGCAGTACGCAAGTGGCCTGGATGGTGGTATTCGGCGTATTGGCGGCGATGTTTATCGCGCTCTCTTTTTATCACCGCTTTGCCTTGCCCATCCCGGTCAGCGATAAGGCGCAAGGCGATACAAGTCAGGTCGTCAGCAGCTTTTTTCAGGTGTTTGCGGCCTTCCTCAAAAAGAAGCGTGTGCTGGTGACCATCGCTTTCCTGTTGCTGTATCGCTTTGGCGAAGCGCAGCTGGTGAAGATCGCACCCTTGTTTTTGCTTGATGCGCTGGAAAAAGGTGGACTAGGTTTGAGCAATCAGGAGGTCGGCATCGTCTACGGCACCATAGGCATGGCCAGCCTGACGCTGGGCGGTTTGCTGGGGGGGGCCGCGATTGCACGCTTTGGTTTGAAAAACTGCCTGTGGCCGATGGCACTGGCGATTAACGTGCCTCATCTGGTGTATGTGTATCTGGCCTTCGTGCAGCCGTCTTCTATTTGGCTGATAGGCACTGCGGTGGCGGCTGAACAATTTGGTTATGGCTTTGGTTTCAGTGCCTATGTGCTGTACATGATTATGGTTGCTGATGGCGAGCACAAGACCGCGCATTATGCGATCTGCACCGGTTTCATGGCCTTGTCGATGATGTTGCCGGGGATGTTCAGTGGCAGTCTGCAGGCAATGCTGGGCTATTCACACTTTTTTGTGTGGATTTGCATTGCGGCCTTACCGACCTTTGTGGTTGCGGCGCTGATACGGGTAGAACCGGATTTCGGCCGCAAGAAAAAACTTCCGGCCTGACGGAGATGGGATAGATATGCAACTGCAAGACTTACAGTTTGTCAGCCACACGTTTCGTTCTCCGCTACCGGGGCCTAAGCTGATCATTACCGGTGCGGTGCATGGCAATGAAGTTTGCGGCACGCTGGCGATACGCCGTTTGCTGGAGCAATTACAAAGCGGTGCGCTGCAGCTGATCAGCGGTCAGCTTACGCTGGTGCCGGTCTGTAATCCGCTGGCCTATGCCAAGGGCGAACGCCAGGGCGAGCGCAATCTGAACCGGCGTCTGATCCCGACCGCGCATGCGCAGGAATTTGAAGACCATGTCGCGAACTGGCTGTGCCCTTTACTGGCCGCGCATGAGGTGCTGCTGGATTTGCATTCCTTCCGTGGTGCGGGCGAGCCCTTTGTGCTGGTGGGGCCGGAAAACAATCAGGGCGAGATCGAGCCCTTCCGCCATGCTGAAGCCGAGCTGGCCATGGCGGCACGGCTGGGTGTGCAGCGCATGGTAGATGGCTGGCTGAGCACCTATGCACACGGCGTGGCCAGACGTCAGCAGGCATTAGCACCGGATGCCGATGCGAAAACCCGCGCCAATGCAGATACCCGTTTTGGAGTAGGCACTACCGAATATATGCGTTCGGTCGGCGGCTATGCCGTCACGCTGGAATGTGGTCAGCATGAAGACCCCCAGGCGGCAGATGTGGCCTGGCGTGCGATTGACAACACGCTGCGGCATCTGGGACTGATCGCAGGTAGCCCGCCTGATCTACAGGCGCAGATCGAAACCCTGAGAATTTATGATGTGATCGACAAACAGCATCAGGACGATGTTTTCTGTCGCGACTGGTATAGCTTTGATACGGTCAGCGCCGGTGATCTGATTGGTACGCGCGCCGATGGCACAGCAGTCCGCGCCAGCATGGATGGCCGGATTATTTTTCCGGATGCAGCAGCCGGGGCAGGTGAAGAATGGTTTTACATCACGCGTTACAGTGATCGTCTGGCAGGAGTCGTATGATGCGGCGTCGTTTATTATCTGCACTGACCTTGATCGCGACACTGGGTATCAGCCTGCACAGCGGCAGCAGTATGGCGCGCACCGGGAATGCAAGCATTCCTGCCAATCCAGCCAAGGCGGTCAAAACTCTCAACGTGCTGGTGACCACGCCGGAAAGCAGTTTTGATCCTGCGCTAGCCTCGGACATCACCACCTTATCGGTCAATGAAAATCTGTTTGAGCCTATGCTGCGCTACGATTATCTGGCGCGTCCGCTCAAGCTCAAGCCCAATACCTTGCGTGCCATGCCCGAGATCAGCGCGGATGGCAAAACCTATACCCTGCGTTTGCAAGCCGGGATTTTCTTCAGCGAGGACGCAGCCTTCGGCGGCAAACGGCGCGAGCTGCAAGCGGCTGATTATGCCTATGCGATACAGCGCATGTATGATCCGGCGCTGAAATCACCGTGGTTATTCATGTTTGAAGGCAAGCTGCAGGGGGATGAGGCGCTGCGTGGCGACGCTTATGCAAAGACGGTGAAAAGCGGCAAACAGTCTGTGATTGCTGGCATACAGGTCGTCGATCGCTACACCTTGCGCTTGCGTTTGCAGGCGCCAGACCCGAATTTTCTGTTTATATTAGCGACGCCAGCCACGGGTGCCGTTGCGCGTGAAGTGATGGAGTTTTACGGCAATCAGGCTGGTAATCATCCGGTTGGTACCGGCCCGTTCCGGCTCGGTGAGTGGAAGCGCAGCTTTCAACTCAATCTGATCGCTAATCCCGATTATCGCCGCCCGTTGTTTGATGGTGAAGCGACTCAGGATGCGTATTCCAGGCGCATTGCAGAAAGCCTGCGCGGTAAAAGCTTACCGCTGGTTCAGCGCATCCGTATCTCGGTAGTGGAAGAACAGCAGGCCAGGGTGCTGGGCTTTTTGAATCGCGAGTTTGATTGCCTGGAACAGGTGCCTGCACCGCTGTCTGAAATGGTAATGCGTGATGGACAGCTAAAACCTGAACTCAGCAAGCAGGGCATACAGCTGCGTTTGTTTTCACCACTACAGACGTATTACGTCTGGATGAATATGGAAGACCCGGTGCTGGGTGGCTATACGCCGGACAAGATTGCGCTGCGGCGTGCGATTGCGCTCAGTTACAACCATCAGCAAGATATCGCGATGATGGAGAAAGGTCTGGCGCAGGCGGCGCAGTCGCCGCTGGCACCAAACGTGATCGGCTATGATCCCGAGTTTCGCAGTCCGGTCCAGTTTAATCCTGTACTCGCCAATGCACTGCTGGATAAATTTGGCTATCAGCGCGGGCCTGACCAATACCGCCGTCTGCCCGATGGACAGCCACTGGAGCTGACCATGCATACCCAGGCCAGCACTACCGGTCGTCTGCGCGATGAAGTCTGGCGCAAAAATATGGAGATGCTGGGCATACGCATCAGCTTTAAATCGGATAAGCATTCCGAGATATTACGTGCTGCCCGGCTGGGTAAAGTGCAGATGACGGAAGCAAACTGGGTCGCTGATTTCCCGGATGGAGAAAATTTTTTCCAGCTGCTGTATGGACCCAATACCGGACGCGCGAATTATGCGCGCTTTAATCTGCCGGAATATAACCGCTTGTTTGAGCAAAGCCGTCGCATGGCCGATGGCCCTGAACGGCGCACACTGTACCGCCAAATGTCCTTATACATCCATGCCTACAATCCCTGGATTTTACGTACCCATCCTTTGTCGGCCGATGTACAGCAGCCCTGGCTCATGAACTTCCAGCGCCATCCTGTGGATTTTACGAACTGGCGCTACCTCGATATCGCGCCGGATGCAAAGCAGAATATGAAGTAAAACCAGGTGCTGACTGTATTGCACTGCCTCGACTGTGCTGAGCAGGGATACTGGTTTTTTTTGACTAATTCAGGAGAATTCAACGATGCGTTGTGAACTGCTGGCCGGCCATCCTGATTTCCGGCGGCTCGATACCATACCCGCAATACGTGTCGACTTACGCTATGTCGGGCCGGATAATTTTGTCGGCCACGATCTGTATGGCGAGCTTGATTGTGCCTGGCTGCACCGCGAGGCGGCTGATGCGCTGGAGCGTGCGGCGGCTTTCCTGGCGCAGCATCATGCGGGCTATCATTTGCTGGTGCTGGATGCCTTGCGCCCGCACCGGGTGCAGGAAATGCTGTGGCAGCATCTGGCTGGCTCGCCTTTGCAAATGTATGTGGCCGATCCGGCACGGGGTTCTATCCATTCCTTCGGCATGGCGGTGGATGTGACGGTGTGTGATCCGCAAGGCCGTGAGCTGGACATGGGCAGTGCCTTCGATGAATTCGCTGAGCGATCCCATCCGGCTTTGGAAGCCGATTTACGTGCGCGTGGCGAACTCAGTGAGGATCATATCGCTCATCGGGACATGCTGCGTGCTGCCATGTTCCATGCGGGCTTTCATGGCATACACAGCGAGTGGTGGCATTTCAATCTGGGGCAGCTTGCTGAAGTGCGACAGCATTATCTGCGCATAGACTGAGGCAAAAACTATTCCTTGGCAGCAGTGAATTTTTTTAGATTGAATTCTTGTCGCTGATATGCTTTGATGCAATAGATGGCTGTTAGCTACAAACTCGCACCCCAGCGCCATCATTGAGGCCGCAGCAATGCCGGAAAGTGTAAGGTCAGCATGCAAATGAACCAGGAATTACATACGGTATTACCCGAACTTGCTCATCAGAGTGAGCTGCTGATTGCAATGTTCGACCAGCACGACATACTGCGCTATGCCAATCCTGCTTTTCAGGAGGTGTTTGCTGTACGTCTGGATGGCAGCATGAGCTGGTCGGCGATGGTGTTTGAGAGTTACACCACACAGCGTGGTGTGGCGATTAAAACCGACAATATTGAACAATGGATTGCTTCCGCCTATTCGCGCCGTGGCAAATTACCCTTCCGCGCGTTTGAATCCGATCTGACGGATGGGCGCTGGATCTGGATGACGGAAACCGTGCAGGAAAATGGCTGGATGATGTGCATTGCCAGCGATATCACCCATTTGCGTCAGGATGGGCGCGAATTACGGCAGGCCAGGGATCAGGCCTTACGTGCCGCCCAAACCGATATGCTGACCAGTATCAGTAACCGGCGGCACATTTCACAAATCATACAGCAGGCGATTCAGGACATGCATCAGAAGTCGATGTCACTGCACGTCGCTTTGTTCGATCTGGATCATTTTAAAAATGTGAATGACAGCTTTGGTCATGCTGCTGGCGACCTGGTGCTGATCAGCTTCTCCAGACGCCTGCAAGCCTGCACCCGGCGCGACGATGCCTGTGGCAGACTGGGCGGGGAGGAGTTCATACTCTGTCTGCCGCAACTGACGACAGCACAGGCGGTGCAGGTGGTGGAACGTTTGCTGGAAGATGTGCGGCATGATATGGCTTTGCCTGATATGCCGGACTTCCGCTACACCACTTCAGCTGGCTTGGTGCAGCTCAGGGCTGGTGAGACACTGGAGCAGGTGATAGACCGGGCAGATCATGCCTTGTATCAGGCCAAAGAACATGGGCGTAATCGCCTGGTCTGGCTGGATTGAATTTGTGTTGTGGAATGGGATAAAACAGCCACATGGCGTTGTTGCATCCCGCTGACAGTGATCACACTGCTGCGTGGGCTGCGCCTGGCCCTGCAACTGTTTTACCCCTTTCGCACACGTAATTTAAATGTTAACAGGCCCTAGACAAATACGGCTTATTTGAAGGTATAGGTCGCCATCATGGTCACTGAACGGCCACGCGGATCAGCCACCCTTGGCTCCCATGAGCTGCCAGCGCCAGAATTACTGTCGTAATTGATCGCAAACGGGGGATCTGTATTGAACAGGTTTTTAATGCCTGCGCTCAGGCTCAGATTTTTAAATCCGTTATACGTTACGCTCAGATTGAAGATGGAATAACTCTTCACATCCGGGTTGTAATTCGCTGGTGTGATGAGGCCATTGGCCACGCCGGGCAAGACCTGATCCTTGTAACCGGAACGGAAAATCTGGGTCAGGGTGCTGCTCCAGTTCCCTTCGCTATAACTGAAGTAAGCGCTGTGCTTCCAGCGCAAACCCAGATCGCCGGTATAGGTATAGCGTCCGACCTCGCTGCTGCCATAGGGCGCATTGTTATTCGGGCGGGACTTTTTCTCCAGCAGATAAGAGCCATCGATTCCGGCGGTCCATTTGCCATTCCATAGCTTGCCATTCGCGCTGGCACCGACCTCAATGCCACGGGTCAGGCTGGCGCCGGCATTCACCCAGCGCTGGTCGATCTGCACAATATTGCCGCCTGCATCGCGGATAAACTGGGCTTTGAACAGGCTGTAGTTTTGCAGCAGGGTGTTCAGATCGACTGCCATGATGCTGTTTTCTTTGCGAATTTCCCACAGATCCAGATTCATGCTGAATTGCGATAGCGGTGCCCAGACTACGCCCAGGCTGGCCTGCTTAGCGGTTTCCGGACCCAGACTGGCTTTGCCGCCGCTCAGGATATTCGGTGTGATTACCGCGCAGCCGGGTTTGTTGCTGTCCGCTTTCAAACCAGCGCAGGTAGCGGGATCGACCAGATCTTTGCCGGAATACGGTGACTCGGTCACGCCATTGAATAACTGGTTAAACGAGGGTGCTCGGAAGCCGCTGTTATACGAAGCACGTAACAAGACCTGTTCGAGCGGTGTATAGCGTAAGGCCAGCTTGGGATTAAAGGTATTGCCAAAGCCGCTGTAATGGTCCTGTCTTCCCGCGGCAGTCAGTTCCAGCGATTTGAACACAGGAATCAGAAATTCTGCATACAGGGCGCGGATATCACGGCTGACAGCGGGCAGCGCATTGGTATCATCGAAAGGCGCATTCAAAATCGCCGGACGCGCATTTGCGGCGCGCGCATCGCCATTAAAGGAATACTGTTCACGCCGCAGATCTGTACCAAAAGCCGCCATCAGCGGACCTGCGGGCAGCTTCCAAAGCGTACCGGAGACAGCCGCATCGGCTTGCGTCAGCGTGGTCTTACCGCCATACAGCACCACGCCTTTGGCGGACGTGCTATTGATCAGATCCATTGCTGCCTGGCTTTGTTTTTGTCCGGGTAGCAGGAAGGGATTGATGAGGCCGCTGCCGAGTGCGCTGGCCAGTGCATTGGTGTAGTTATAGCCATTACCCAGAGTCGATTGTGACTCGCTATAGGCGCGTGACAGGCCGACCCGGTAATCCCATTGTCCAAGCAGACCATCGGCACCCAATTGCAGACGTGCCGCATCTGTGCTGGTGTTGATTTCGCGGTTGCCGCATTCCATACAGCGCCAGCGATACGCGATAGGCAGTCCATAATTACTGCGGATAGATGGGATTTGCGCCGCGATAGCATTGAATACCATATCGTAAGCGGCACCGGTTTTCGGATAAAAGGAACTGGCCGGAAAACTGCTGCCAGGTGAAATCTGATTCGGTGAAAAACTCTTGGCGACTTCAACGCGCGAACCCAGCAGTTCTGCAAACACCTCATGTCCACCGCCGATATTCAGTGTCGCACGCGATACAAAATTATTGTTTTTGACTGATTGCTGTAAGACCGCAGCGCGTCCGGTATCCCAGGCGCAGGCATAGCGCGAAGCAGCCTGATCCCATAAGCGGTAGTCATAGGCAGACATCCCATCTATGCTGTTGCAGCCAGCCGCACCCGGCAGATTCAGGATATTGATGGCATTCGCACTCTGATTGCTGCCCGGCCACAGCGGGCCATTATTACTCTTATTGCTCAGTATGGTATTGCCCAGCGAAGTCGCGAACACGGTCGCAAATGGCGTACCGCGTGTATCCACAGATAAGCCGCGATCAGGCTGGAAGGTATTCACAAAATCGCGCTGATCGCCGCGCAATGCCTGATTCTCGCTGTGGCTGGCGGTCAGCAATACATTGTAATTGTCGCTGTCCAGATCACCGAAGCCCGCGAGTAAGGAGACACGGTTAATATCGCCACCCGGGCTTTGCGTCAGATCAGCGAAAGTCTGGGCCTGTATGCCTTGAAAATTTTTACGCAGAATGAAGTTAATCACACCACCAATCGCATCTGTGCCATAAATCGCCGATGCGCCATCCTTGAGGATTTCCACGCGTTCGACTGCTGCCATCGGTATGGAATTCAGATCGACTGCGGCGCCCTTCATGCCATGGGTGGCGATGCGGCGGCCATTCAGTAATACCAGCGTACTGTCAGCACCCTGACCGCGCAGATTGGCGGAGCTGGCGCCGTTATTACCGCGTTGCGCACCGGTAGTCACATCGGCATTGCTGGCCAGATTATCCGAGCCATTGCCATTCACATTCAGCGTGGCGATCAATTGTTCGGCGGTCACGATGCCGGCCGCTTCCAATTGTTTGCGGGTGATGATTTCCAGTGGCAAAGCGCCTTCTGCGGAGGTGCGTTTGATGCTGCTGCCGGTAATCTCAACTTTTTGCATCACTTCTTTTGATTGCTGCTGCGCCTGGGCGGGCAGCGCAAAGCCAGTGATCGAGCCAGTGATCATGCCAGCTTGGGCGAGGCAGTGTGCCAGTCTTGTTAACTTCACGAATTTCTCCTAACTCTTTTATTTATCCTGGTCGGTACGCATAGGCCAGCAAAGGCCAGAGCAAATATCACGCGCAGTCGCTGCAGGCGTGGCGGACAGATGCTGACAAATGAAAATGATGCTGAAGCAGGCAGCGCTCAAAAGTGAGCGGCTGAGCAGGTGTGCAGTGTGATTTTTTCAGATGTGCTGCGACGCGTGCGGGCAGATTGCAGCAGTCAGGCGTTTGCTGTTCTTGCTCAATTTGCCAGCTTGACTAATTTTACACAGTTACCGCCAGTCGTGACAAAAAAACATAGCCGCTGATTTGCATCAGCGGCTATGGACCTTGAGACTGTTGTTTATGTTGGCTGTACTGCCTGTGCTGGCTAAGGCGCAGAGAGACTGAATTTTGCCGGCAGGCTTTCCTGTCCTGAGCGGCTGACTGCCATCACCACCACTTGTTTTAATGGCGTTTGTTGTGCGTCTTTACGCAAGTCTATCGTGAGCTTGCTGGCGGGCTGTACGCTGAATTGCCATTGCTGCTCAGTCTGCTTCCAGATCGCCAGCCAGCGCGTGTTTTCCGGATCGGCCGGTTGTACCCGTAACAGTTTTTGCTCTTCATTCCATTGCAGCTGCGGCGGCGCGATATTAGTATTTTCCAGCCAGGGGGTAGCGGGTACTAAGGCGACCGACGTATATTTTTCCTGCGCCAGACGTTTGCGTATCTCTTTGCGATTCTGGCTCAGACTGACCATGCTGAAATGGATATGGCCGCTGCCGTTTTTTTCACGCAGCGCATCGACCTGATTCAGGATTTCATCGGCTTGCCAGGATTTTTCTGTGTGATCGATTTTACTGGTGAACAGGCCGGGCCAGATATGACGCTGCTGCAGATTCTGCGCGTTCCAATAGTCATACAAGACCTTAAAGGCTTGCGGGGTCTGCTGTATCGGCCAGTACAGTTGCGGCGCCAGATAATCGAGCCAGCCGCGCGCCAGCCACAGTTCGACATCGGCATACAGTTTGTCATACTGACTGAAGCCGGTAATGCCGGGCGGTAGCCGGTCCGGGCGGCCTATTCCAAACGGGCTGATGCCGAATTTGACCCAGGATTTTTCCTGATGCACTTGCTGATAAATGGCGGCCACCAGGCGGTTCACATTATCGCGCCGCCAGTCGGCGCGATTCAGATTGCCGCCCGATTGCAGGTAGCGGTTCCAGGCTGCCTCGTCCGGAAAATCCAATTCAGTGCCGGCACTGTTTTTAATCGGATATGGATAAAAATAATCATCAATGTGAATGCCGTCGACATCGTAGCGGCGTACCACATCGTTAATCACATTCAGGGTGTGCTGCATCGCCTGCGGCTCACCGGGGTCCATCCAGCTCATATCGCCATATTGCCTGACGACGGCAGGCATGGTTTTGCTGACATGGCTGCGCGCCTGCCCGGCCTTTGCCTGGGTAGTTCGGGCGCGGTAGGGATTGAACCAGGCATGCAATTCCAGACCGCGCTCATGTGCCTGCTCTATCCAGAATTGCAGCGGATCGTAATACGGTTGCGGTGGACGTCCTTGCTCGCCCGTGAGAAATTCTGACCAGGGTTCCAGCGCCGACGGATAGATCGCATCAGCCGATGGACGCACCTGCAACACGATCGCGTTCAGGCGCATTTGTACTGCCTGATCCAGGATGGCGATGGCTTCTGCTTTTTGTTTATCGCTGCTGAGTTCGCGCCGGCTTGGCCAGTCTATATTGGCGACGGTCGAGACCCAGACCGCACGGAATTCGCGTGGCGTCGCCGGGATATCTTTACTGAGCGGGTGTTGAGCTGGTGGCGCATTCACAATCACAGGTAACTTCGCTGTGCCCGACGCGGGCGCGATGCTGCCGGGTTTCGGTCCCGCACAGGCGGCCAGTAAGGTGGTCATGAAGGCGGCGCGCAGCATTCCGCTCAGTAGTCCGCCACGCTTGGCAGAGGGGCGGGAGACAGATAATTCAGAATAGCCGTTAAACAAAAACATGGATACAGACAGGGACAAAAAGAGCACAGATGCTACTGCATTCACTGCATGCCTGCCAGTGTTTCTTTTTCCGTTAATTAGCACGCTTGCGACTTTCATTAGCCATGCCAGTGCAAAACTCTTAGACGGTGCATTAGATTTTTTGCTATCATGCGCGCCCCATGTTGTCAGTCGTACTCAAATTTCATGATTCGGGTGCTGAAGGTCAGGATGGCAGTTGATCAATTTGGAGAATAGAAATGTTGAAGCGTCAAATGGTTGCTGCAGCAGTTGCGGCAACGGGTATGTTGTTCAGTGCTGGTGCATTTGCACAAGCTTATGTAGGTGGCACAGTGGGTCGTTCCGTCGTTAACACCACCGGTTGCTCTGCCAGCCAGGGTTGCAAAGGTGAAGCGAACATGGCCAAGCTGTTAGCTGGTTACAATTTTAATGAAAACTTCGGTCTGGAAGCATCTTACGCAGATTTGGGTAAAGTCAGTGCAGGTAGTGTGACAGCCAAAGGTACAGCGATAGACCTGGCCGCAATCGCCCGCGCAGAAGTGACTAACGGTGTTGGCGTTTTCATTAAAGGTGGCTTCTCCCGTACGAAGACCGATGGCATCATCGGTGACAAAGCGACCGAAGCTGTGTATGGTCTCGGTGCGACTTATAGTCTGACCAAGCAAGTTGCTTTGCGTGCTGAATGGGAAACCCGTAAAGTGCAATATAACCTGACCCAGAACGGCTGGCAGGAAACACAACGGAATCTGTCCGTTGGTGTGCAATACACATTCTGATCAAACGCGCAGCTCTGCGCTGCGCTTGTTGTAGCAGACTAAGGCATAGCGCAGTCGGGGCTATGCCTTTTTCTTTAGTCAGGGACATTAGTCCTCAACGCTGAAGTCAATGACAAAACTCGCGTGAAAAAATGAAGATCAGCGCCAGTGAGATCAGTGCCACGCAACTGGTGGTGACGAAGCTGGTGTAATTAGTGGGAACGCCGCGTTTGCGCCCTTCAGCGAAGATAATCAGTTCACCTACCAGCAGGATGCAGCTGACCCCGGTGACAAAGGCGGTCAGTAACATGGCCAGCGCTTCTTTATCGTTCAGGCGGCGGCAGTTCTGGCTGTACAAATGGGCTAATTTGAACGTGTGGTCATAGCCCATCAGATCGAACAGGATGGCGACGATCAGCGCAGAAATGCTCAGCATGGGGATGAACCAGGTCAGGAAATATTTATCCCTGATCGCGTCATGCAGCGTATGCATCCACTCCAACATCGCATCCTGTATCAGTTTCATCCCCTGCTCCCGATTCTGGTTACACGCGGACTTGCCTCCAGTCTGATGCCGGGCTGTACTGGCCAGGTCACACTGGCATGCGCTCAACATCTTGCATGCGTCCTCATTGACATCGTACCTGTCTGCATCATGTGCTGATGCAAATAACAAGTCGGGCTTGATTGTCATCTTTCTCAAAGGAAATAGAAAGGAAAAACAGCACGGTGTGAGCACTTCTGCTCATGCTATTGCAAATTAGCAACGCGTCAATATTCCGGCGTGACCGTACTTTGTTCAATGCGCGCACAGCCCGGCTTCGCGCAAAGCTTTATCCCATGCTGGTTCGGGCTGATATTGGGCCAGCAGGTAATCGATCAGTGCGCGCACTTTAGGCGAGACATAGCGGGTGGCCGGATACAAGGCGGTGAAATGATTGAGCGGCAATTGCCAGTCCGCCAATACCGGCAGCAGCCGTCCTTCGCACAGATCTCGCCAGGCCAGAAAGCTGGTGTTATAGGCGATGCCCACGCCCAGCAGCGCGGCCTGATGCAACACCTTGCCATTATTGGCGCTGAAAGCGGGCTGAATTTCCACGCTGAGCCTTTCTTCGCCGCGTTGAAATTCCCATTGCACACCCTGGGTCAGATGCTGAAAATGCAGGCAGCGGTGTGCGCTCAGTTCGGCCGGATGTTGTGGCATGCCATGTTGTGCCAGATAAGCCGGGCTGGCGCATAACACGCCACGGCAAGGTGCAATCGACCGCATATGCAAACCATGGCTGTCCGGGATGCCGCCGACCCGTATGCTCAGATCAAAACCATAGCGCACCGGGTCGAGCAACTGATCATCCAGATGCAGGCTGGGTTGCAATTGTGGATGCAGCAAAGCGAAGCGCGCCAGCGCATCGGCCAGCCATTCGGTGCCAAAACTGCTGGGCGCCTGTATGCGCAGACTGCCTTGCAGGATGTTACTGTCATTGCCAATGGCGGCACGTGCCTGTCGCGCATGCTCAACGCTGGCACTGCAGGGAGCCAGAAACGCCTGGCCGTTATCGGTCAGGCTGACTTCCCGCGTAGAGCGGTGCAATAACCTGGCCCCCAGATGTTGTTCCAGTTGCTGGATATGTTTGCTGACCAGCGCACGGCTTAAGCCCAGCTGACGTCCGGCCGCGCTGAAGCTGCGTAGCCGCGCCACTTCGACAAAAATTTCCATTGCTTTTAACTGATCCATGCATGCTCCTAAGCGAAAGGCGGCGCCCTGTACAAGTATTGTCAATAAAATTGCGACAATATGTCAATGATTGTCTGTATTGTGGTGAGTGCCTGGGTTTGGCTACACTTGCGCTACATCAATACCTTGCGCCAGACGCGGTCGCAGCGCTATCAAACTTAATTTTTCAGGAGTGACTATGTTAAATGCAGAACAGATCGCCCAATTCCACCAGGATGGTTATGTGGTCGTCCCCGATTTTAAAACCGCAACTGAAATCGCCGCGCTGCGCGAGCGTGCTGGCGCCATCGTCGATGCGTTTGATCCGGCGGAGTCAGTCTCGATTTTCACTACCAAGGAACAGGAAAGGAAAATCGATCATTATTTTCTGAATTCCGCTAATAACATCAGCTGCTTTTTTGAAGAGGAAGCGTTTGACAGCGAAGGCCAGTTACGCCAGCCCAAAGCGCTGTCTATCAATAAAATAGGCCATGCCATACATGACCTGGACCCGGTATTCAGTGCGTTCTCACGTGGTCAGGCGCTGGCGACAGTGGCGCAACAACTGGGTTTGCAACAGCCGGAAATCTGGCAATCCATGTATATTTTCAAGCAGCCTGGCATAGGCGGTGAAGTACGCTGGCATCAGGATGCGACTTACTTTGAAACGGATCCGGTCAGCGTCACCACCTTTTGGTTTGCATTAGAAGACGCAACGCTGGAGAATGGCTGCCTGTGGGCTGAGCCGGGCGGTCATCGCAGCCCTATGCGCGAACGCTTTGTGCGTGAGGGGGATCAGGTCAGGGTAGAAAAATTATCCGACCTGCCATGGCCGGACGACAGTACTGCAGTACCACTGGAAGTGAAGGCGGGCAGTCTGGTCTGTTTCCACGGCTTGCTGCCGCATTACAGCGCACCTAACCGTTCACCCGTGTCACGTCATGCGTATACCCTGCATGTGACTGATGGGAAGACGCAGTATTCTGCGGGTAACTGGATACAACGCGGTCCTGAATTTCCGGTGCGTGGATTTGTGTAAAACCACCTCAGGCGCGTGAACTTACAAGCGAAAGTAAGCATGAAATTACAGATTTTCGCCCCGCACTGGGGCAATGCGCATATCGCGCGCGACAGCTGGATCGCCAGCGTGAGGGCAGCCGGTTTTGATGGCATAGAAATGTCGTTGCCGCTGGAGCAAAAAGAGCGTGAAGCCTGGACCCGGGCCATAGAAGATGCGGGCTTATTACTGATCGCCCAGCAATGGGAGACCGTGTTTCACAGCGACTTCAAGGCGCATAAACAGGCCTTGCGCGAATTGCTGCAAAACGCGTGTGCGGCCAATCCTGTGCTGGTCAATACCCACACTGGCAAGGATTTTTACAGCTTTGCGCAAAACAGTGAATTGCTGGATCTGGCTGACAGCATCAGTCAGGAAACCGGCGTGCCCATCGTGCATGAAATTCATCGCAGCCGCTTCAGCGGTCATCCTATGTTACTCATGCCGTATTTGCAGCAGCGTCCGCAACTGCAACTCAATGCGGATTTATCGCATTGGTGTGTCGCCTGCGAATCGCTGCTGGAAGATCAGGCTGACATGCTGGCGCAGGTCTTTCCTCAGGTACGTCATATCCATGCACGGGTCGGTCATCAGCAGGGGCCGCAAGTGAATGACTTCCGTGCGCCGGAACATGCCGCCGCGCTGGAACAGCATTTAGGCTGGTGGGATCAGATCCTGCAGCAGCGCCAGGCGCGTGGCGAGACTTATCTGACGATCACGCCCGAGTTCGGTCCGACCCCGTACACACAAACCCTGCCTTATACCAATCAGGTGGTCAGCGATGCCTGGGAATTGAATGTGGCGATGATGCAGTTATTGCGTGCGCGTTTTCAGGACTGAAATCAGGCAGTAGTAAGCAGCTAAGCAAGCGCGCTGAGGCTGGATGCAGACGGCAAGACCTGATGTCTGCGTTTCAGCCCAGCTCGCTTTTTTAGGTCTTATAATGGGCTCACTTCCTCTACGCTGAGCTCAATTTGATGCAAATCCGAATCGCCGTCACTGCTGATCTCCCTGCCATTCAATCCCTGTTCAGTCAGGCTATGCGCAACGCAGACTGGTTGCCCGCCGCTGTAAGGCAAGCAAATAAGACCGATGATTTTGCCGCTGCCTCTGTCGGTGAAACTATACTGCTCGCAGAACTGGAACCCGGCGTCGTGGCTGGTTTTCTTTCGTATCAGCCTGAGCATGCTTTTATCCATCATTTGTATGTCGCGCAGCATGCGCAAGGACGTGGTGTCGGACGCAGTCTGCTGCATGCCTTGCATACGTACTTAGCCTGCCCCTGGCATTTGAAATGCGTCGTCAAGAATCACGCCGCGTATGCCTTTTATCTGCGCATGGGCTGGACAGTGGTGCAGCGTGCGACATCTGAGCATGGCGATTACTATTTACTCAGGCTGGCAGCGCCTGATGTACCTGATGTACCTGATGTGTCTGATGTGTCTGATGTGTCTGATGTGCCGGATGGCGCAATTCAGCAAGATTCATCAAACCCGGCATGAGTACAAGGCTTAAGCTGCAGTCTGTCAGGAGGAAACAGGAATGCAGATGAATACTGAGAGCAGCCTGCACACAGAGCAAGCCAGGCGGGCGCATTACAGGCAGCGTTTTGAACAAGTCGCTGCCTATATTGATGCCTGTCCGGATGGAGATTTGTCGCTGGACAGTCTCAGTGCGCTGGCTGCGATGTCGCGTTTTCATTTTCATCGCCAGTTCGCCAGCGTATTCGGACTCAGTCTGCATCAGTATGTGCTGCAGTCGCGCTTGCGCCGGGCCGGATCTCAACTCGCATTCCGCACTTCCTTGTCAGTCACCCGCATCGCACTCGATCATGGCTTTGAATCGCTCGCTGCTTTTTCCCGGGCATTCAGACAAATGAGCGGGCAATCGCCCACCGCGTTTCGCGCTGCACCCGACTGGCCGACCTGGCATCAGGCTTGTTCTTTGATTCCCGCTAACCGGAGTGTAGCTATGAATTTTGCGCATCAAGATGTACGTATTATCGACTTCCCAGCGACTGCGCTGGCCTGTATGGAGCACCGTGGTGACCCTGCGCTGATTGGTGATACCTTGCAGAAGTTTATCGCCTGGCGTCGCCAGGAAAAACTGCCACCTGGTCGCTACCGCACCTTCAATATTTTGTATGCTCATCCGGATCATGTGCCAGCTGCTGAATTTCGTTTGGATGTCGGTGTCGCAGTCGATCAGCCGGAATCCTATGCGGCGGCTGGTATCATCGCGAAAACCATTCCAGCCGGGCGCTGCGCCGTGCTGCGTCATACCGGGCCGGACAGTCAGCTGGAACACAGCATAGGCTATCTGTTTAATACCTGGCTCCCCGCCAGCGGCGAGGAGTTGCGCGACTTCCCGGTCTTTTTGCAAAGGCTGCGTTTTTACCCCGATGTGTCTGAGCAGCAGGCAGAGCTGGATATTTTTCTGCCGCTGCGCTGACAGCGGCATTTTTAGCGCAGGCTGCTCAGAAACTCCTGTAATCTGGCCGCCAGCACTTCCGGCTGATCCTGCATCACAAAGTGACGCGAGTCGGGAATAGACAACCTTGTTAGCATGGTCAGTCCCGGCAAACACAGCCTGACTATGCGGTCCAGGTCGTTTGCCTTATCTTGCTCAGCGCAAGACGCTTAAAGATTTGGCCGCCCGGCAGCGACCCAGTCTATCAGCGCATCGAGCGCGGGTTTGGCTCTGGAGGCCGCATCATGATTGACGATGGCAACCACTATCCAGGTCTGGTCTCGTATATCGCGTACATAGCCTGCAACGGCGACGCTGTCTTTCAGGGTACCGGTTTTGATGCGTGCGCGTGAATCCGCTGCGCTGCCTTTCAGACGACGGCGCATGGTGCCGTCCAGCGCCACAATGGGCAGGCTGCTCAGGTATTCGGCATTCCAGCTACTGCGCCAGCCGGTCTGCAGCACCTGAGCCAGCAGCTGGCTGCTGAGGCGTTCATTGCGCGACAAACCTGAGCCGTTTTCTACCACCAGCGCGCTGTCAGCGATCTGCTTTTTGTGCAGCCAGTCGCGTATTCTTTGTCTGCCTTGATCCAGACTGTTGCCCGCTGTTGCCTGTTCTGCACCCAGTGTCAGCAGCAGACTGCGTGCCATCATATTGTCGGAAAATTTATTCACCACCCTTACCGTTTCTGCCAGTGTGTCGGATTGCCGCTCGACCAGCAGTTTCGCCGAGTCTGGAGTCGTGCCATCGACGACCTGACCTTGCCAACTGCCGCCCATTTCCTGCCATAGCTGACGGAACAGGCGTGCGATGTATTGATTGCGATCCAGCAGATTCAGATGATTCGTGATCTGACAGTTCTTTGGAAAGCCTCCACTCAGGCGCAACTCCAGCACATCGCGCGGCTGGGTGGCTACTTGCGGCGGCTGCCATTCTTTTTCCCAGTCAGCGCAGCTTTTTTGGTTGAAATGCAGATGCGTCTCGACGCTGACTTTATCCAGTGGCATCAGCAGGCTGGCCTGAATTTTTTTACTGTCTGACGTAATTTGCACAGAGCTCAGATTACTGTGTATCAGCAGCGCATCCGGGATCACGTTGTAATACGCATCGGGATGCTCATCAAATGGCGCCGCATCCAGATCCAGTCTTTGCGGATTAAAGTAACTGCGGTCCAGCACCAGATCACCCTGGATTTTGCGTATGCCTTGCTGGCGCAGAGTACGCAGCATGAGTGCAAATTTATCCCAGGTCAGATTGGGATCGCCGCCGCCTTTCAGGTACAGATTCCCTTTCAGGACTTCGCGGGTGATCGTGGCCTCGCTCATAAAGCGGGTTTTCCAGCGGAATTGCGGACCCAGTTCTTCCAGCGCGGCCAGGGTGGTCACCAGCTTCATGGTGGAGGCCGGATTGACTGGCTGTTCAGCCTGTTGTTGCAGCAGTGGTGTCGTGCTGTCAGCCGCGATTACGGTCAGACTCAAGGCAGACGAAGGAAGCTCATTTTGCTGTAGCAGTTCGCTGACTTTGGCAGGCAGCGCACTCTGGGCCCATGCGACAGATACGGGCAGTAGCAGCACGCAGGGCAGCAAGGCTAAGCGGTATAACAGCGGACGTTTTTTTAACATAGCTTGGTTCAGGGTAAACAGGGTAAAGTCTGGTATTGAAGGCGCATACATAGCATATACGCACATCAGACCACGCTGACTGCGTCTGGTCAATTGCCCGGGGCTGCCGCAGCGGGTGTCGCCGCTAAGGAAAAGAACATGGTTTTTTGCTCACAAAGCCTGCTAATCGGGACATAACAGGACATAAGCCTTTGATTTCGTTATAATTTCGCCCTTTTCCCCGCCACTGGTTTGATCATGACCCTGCTTGCTCATCAGCTAGAACTGCTAGCCCCCGCCAAAAATATAGAAATAGGCAAAGAAGCCATTCTGCATGGTGCGGATGCGGTGTACATCGGCGGCCCTTCATTTGGTGCGCGCCATAACGCCAGCAATGAGGTCAGCGAGATTGCCGAGCTGGTGCGCTTTGCACATCGCTACCATGCGCGCATCTTCGTCACCATGAACACGATTTTGCATGAGTCTGAGCTGGAGCCGGCGCGCCGTCAGATCCATCAGCTCTACGATGCGGGCGTTGATGCGCTGATTATTCAGGACATGGGCATCATGGAGCTGGATCTTCCGCCCATGCAGTTACACGCGAGTACCCAGTGCGATATCCGCACGGTGGATAAGGCCCGTTTCCTCGGCGCTTCCGGTTTTTCTCAACTGGTGCTGGCGCGTGAACTCACGATAGAACAGATTCGCGCGATCAAGGCCGAAGTAGCGACCCCACTCGAATACTTTGTGCACGGCGCTTTATGCGTCGCATTTTCCGGGCAGTGCTATATCTCGCATGCGGATAACGGGCGCAGCGCCAATCGCGGCGACTGTTCGCAAGCCTGCCGTCTGCCTTATACCCTGACTGATGGTGAGGGCAGGGTAGTCGCTTACGAAAAGCATTTGCTGTCGATGAAGGACAATGATCAGAGCCGCAATCTTGAAGCTTTGATTGATGCCGGTGTGCAGTCGCTCAAGATCGAGGGCCGTTATAAAGACATGGGCTATGTCAAAAATATCACCGCTCATTACCGTTTGCTGCTGGATGAGATTCTGGAACGCAGGCCGGAATTCAGCCGTGCCTCCAGTGGCCGCAGTCAGATTGCTTTCACACCGGATGTGGATAAAAACTTCCATCGTGGTCATACCGATTATTTTGCAAACGGCAGGCTGGACAATATCGGTGCCTTCGACTCGCCCAAATATGTGGGCCTGCATCTGGGTTACGTCACACGTATCGGCAGCACCTGGTTTGAATTGGAAACCAATGAAGCCATGGCCAATGGCGACGGCCTGAATTACATGCTCAAGCGCGAAGTGATGGGCATACAGGCGAATACCGTTGAACGTCAGGGCAGTAATGAAAATGGCGAAATCTGGCGTGTATTCCCGAATGAAAAAATCAGTGAGCTGGCTGGCTTGAAAGTGGGCTTGCTGATTAACCGTAACCGCGATCACCGCTGGGAACAGGCGCTGACCAAAAAATCAGCCGAGCGTCGCGTGCCAGTCTGGCTGACCTTGTCTGACCATGAGCAAGGTTTACAACTGGCCATGACCGACGAGGATGGTGTGCATTCTGCGGTACAGCTGGCTTGTACGCTGGAGCCGGCGCAGCAGGCCGATAAGGCCGAGTCAGGCTTACGTGACAGCCTGGCCAAGCTGGGTAACACCATGTTTGAAGCCGCCAGTGTGGAACTGCGTCTGCGTCAGCCCTGGTTCGTCCCTTCTTCCGTGATCAATGCCTTGCGCCGTGACGCTGTGGCGGCGCATGAAGCGGCACGCAGTGCAGCCTGGCAGCGTCCGCAGCGCACCCCGGCACAGGAACCGCCTGTGCCTTATCCGGAAACCACGCTCAGCTATCTGGCCAATGTGTATAACAGCCAGGCACGTGCCTTTTATCAAAAGCATGGTGTGCAACTGATCGCCGCAGCGTATGAGGCGCATGAAGAAGCGGGCGAAGTCTCGCTGATGATTACCAAGCATTGCCTGCGTTTCTCATTCAACCTCTGCCCGAAACAGGCCAAGGGTGTGAAAGGTGTGCAGGGGCAGGTTAAGGCCGAACCCATGACACTGGTCACAGGCGAAGAAAAATATACCCTGAAGTTTGACTGCAAGCCCTGTGAAATGCATATCATCGGTGCGATGAAACCACATATCCTGCAAGCGCCACCGCCATCCTCAGTCGCATACAGCCCGCTGGTGTTTCACAAGACCAGACCAGCGAATCATTAACATCACTGAAATCGCTGAAATCACCGATTCCAGCCTGAATGGCTCAGCCGGATAGCCTCCGTCTGAGCCATTTTTACGACAGGATTTGACCAGCATGGCTGGCGGCGGTAACCTGTAGGGCTGACTTTACAAATCGTCTGTTCTCTTAGCTCTGGAATTCCGCATGAAAAAAATCGTCGTCAAATTTGGTGGTTCTAACCTGCGTCAGCCGCAGGATATCGACCGTGTCGTGAATGTGGTACAAGCCTACCAGCGCCCGCTGGTGCTGGTGGTTTCCGCGTTTTATGGGATTACCAATGCACTCATCGCCTGCGTACAGGCCGCCAGAGAAGGTGCCGGAACCAAGGCCGCACTGGCCGAAAGCCAGAACTACACGCAAACCCTGCGTGCGCTGAAAAAACAGATACTGGAAGCGAATATCAGCGACCCTGAGCACAGAGCACGTACCGAACAGGCACTTGGCGCGCGGCTGGATCAGCTGGACCGCTATCTGACTGGCATACATTGCATAGGCGATGTGCCGACCTTTGTGAATGATGCGATCTTAAGTTATGGCGAGCGTCTGTCCAGTCTGTTGCTGACTGAGGTCTTGCTGAGTCGCGGCATCGCTGCGCGTGAAGCCTTACCTGAAGATATAGGTCTGATTACCGATGGCGTATTCGGTAACTCGGCCTGTGATTTTGCAGCCAGCACCGCATCCGTTTCTGCCGCGCTGGCAGATGATGTGGTGTTTGTGGTGCCGGGATTTTATGGCGTCGATGCACAGGGCAAAACCACGCTGTTCGGGCGCGGCGGTTCGGATTATTCAGCGGCTTCGATTGCGGCTTGCATCTCGGCGGAATCGCTGGATGTATGGAAGGATGTGGATGGCTTCCTGAGTGCTGATCCGGGCGCGGTCAGTGCGCCACGGTCTATCTCGCAACTGAATTATCTGGAAGCGGCGGAATTGTCGTATTTCGGCGCAAAAATCCTGCATCCGCGCACAGTTGAGCCTTTGTTTGACCGCGATATTCCTATTCGCATTCTCAATATCACCCAGCCTGAACGTGGCTTGCAGCCTTACACCATCATCGATGCGCAACGCCATGTCACGCGCGATGTGGTGAAAAGCGTGAGCTCTACCGACGATGTTGCCATCCTCAAGTTACACGGTCCCGGCGTTGGTTTCAAAGCCGGTATTCTGGCACAGGTGACCAATACGCTGGACCAGCACGGCATCAATATCAAGAGCGTGTTGACGGCACAAACGGCGATCAATATTTTGCTGGCACGCGATCATCTGGATGCGGCGTATGCCGCTTTGTCCGAACATCATCTGGCGGGCGTAGTGAATGTCAGCCGTGATGATGCGGTTGCCATTGTTGCCGTGGTTGGCGATGGCGTGCTGGATGCTTCCGATGTGGGCAGTGCGATTGCGAGCCGCGCTTTGTCGGCGGCGCTGGCCGGTGGCGTAAGAGTACGTCTGGCAGCCGCCGGAGCAAGCGAAGTGGCGGCCTATATGCTGGTGCAGCAGGAAGACCGCAAGCTCGCGCTGCGTCTGGTGCATGAGGAATTTTTCGGCAAATAAGAGCGTAGACGCTATCGTTAATTACTAATAACAAGGGCTGCTGACGAATTGCAGCCCTTTTTATTTTGTGCGAAGCGTCTTTTTGCCACCCGGGCTTTGCCGGAATTGTTCCAGTATCGCTAAAAAATTCCGGCTTGCACCGTCCAGCGTAGCCAGCGGCCGGTGCGCGATACCGATATGGCGCGGCAAGGCAGGACGTAGAGGACGCAGCTGTAGCATAGGTTGCAGCCGCGTCGGGTCAGGCGTATCCAGCGGCAGAATAGCTGCACCATAGGAAGCCGCGACCAGACTCTTCATGGCTTCCGTGTAATTCAGCTCTATCTTGGCACGCGGTGCATAACCAGCGGCTGCAAACCATTCCATAGTCAGCCGGTACATATGGGTACTGGGCTCGTTGAAAATCAGCGGCTTATCCGCCAGCCAGTCGGGTGTGATGATTTTTGGCGCTTGCCAGGCGGCTGGTAAAAACGCCATCATCGGGTCAGTACGCCAGTGACGGATGCTGATTTCTTTGGGTGGGTTTTGTGGCATCGCGACGATGCCTATATCCAGCGTGCCTTGTTCCAGCCCTTGCAGTGTTTCAGCGGAGCCAGTGATGCTGACATTCACATCAATATCCGGAAACTGGCGGCCCAGGGTTTCCATCACTTGCGGCAGTTGATACACCAGAATACCGCTGGATGCACCCAGTCTGACGCGACCTTCGACACCTGCCACCTGTCGCCCCACTGCCGCGATGGCTTCGTCGGCGTCGCGTAATAATTTCCTGCCATGCTCAGCTAGTGTGAGGCCAGCCGCTGTTGCTGTCACTCGCCGTCCACCCCGTACCAATAAAGGCGTATCGAAACGCTGTTCCAGTTCGGCGATATGCAGACTGATGGTGGGTTGCGATAAATGCAGTGCCTGTGCAGCAGCCGAGAAGGTACCCAGGTCGATGATCGCGATCAGGGTTTTTAACTGATCCAGACTCAGTTCGCGCATGCTGCCTCCTGTATAGCTAAGTAAAACAGCTTATCAGTTTTTCTGATTATATCGATCAGAATTTGTCACTTCCCTGATTTAATCTGAGGTCGCAAGATAGCAGTCAATTCTTCAGGAGGTGTGAGATGGCAAATCGAAATGGGATGGTTGCGCTGCTTAAAGCTTGCCGTAGTTGGCTGCATCAGCAGCGCATTGCACGAGGCCGAGATGCGCTGGATTTACGTGGTATGGAAGACAGAGAATTGCAGGATCTGGGTATAGGACGCAGTGAGATTCCAGGCATCCTGCAACAGGAATCGCCTGAAGAGGCCGTGTGTTTGCGCTCATTGAGCGGTACTGCAGTCAGCCTGCCAGCACTGATTACGGAACAGCAGTGCGAGGTTCAGCGCCGCTCAGCCTGACGCGCGACGCTGAAGCGTCTGCGCTATAAGTCAGCGCCTGGTGTTGACCGCATCGTCGTTCAGAATTGTATCCAGCCGCGTTTTAAAGCAACGCCGATGATCAGGATAATGCAGGAACTGTAATACAGCGCGCCCCACAGCTGACTGGCTGGTGCTGTTTTCTGCGGTGTACCTGCATATAACACGCGGCGGCAGGAGCACAAAGAAAAGGCGATGAAAGCAATGCCCACCATGCCATGCGCGACCGAGGCGTTATTGATTGCCTGCATCAGGTCTACGCAACCTAGGGCGCTGAAGCAAAATAAAGTAGCAAGCGCCATGACTTTGAATTTAGTCTGTACTGTCGCCAGATCCAGTTTGTTTGAATTCATGCTATTCATGATTAATACTCACCCAGCAGATAACCGCTGATAAAAGAAAAATACTCGCGTAACCATACGTTATAACGCAGATACAAAGGCGTTTCTGCCGTAGCGCTGGCAGTATGACTAAAGCCGGCGCGTTGCGCAATCCTGGCCGAGCGCAGACTATGAAAATCGCTGGTCACGATCAGCAAACCCTGTTCTGGTTCGACGCCATATTGCAGCAGCAGTGCGCGGCTGAAGACAAAGTTTTCATAGGTGCTGGTACTGCGTTCTTCTTGCCAGATGCGCACAGCGGGTATGCCGTGTGAACGCAGATAGTCGCTCATGATCTGCGCCTCAGTACAGTCACGCCGCCAGTCTTTACCACCACTCACCATGATCATCGCTTGTGGCAGGCGCTGCGCCTGTACGATGCCCGCGTCCAGCCGCGCAGCCAGGGTTGGCGAAGCCTGACAATGCAGCGTCCCTGAGCCCAGTATCAGTATGGTATCGACCGGCTTTCCTGCGCTGTTCAGGTCGGTTTGATAGCCATGCTGGATATGCCAGAAAAACACCGCAACGCTGCCCACCCATGCTAAAGCTGCACCCCAGCCCAGACGCCACAGCCAGCGCCGCCATGTAGCGGCGGAAAACCAGTTGCGCAAGCGCTGCCAGTAGCCACCGGCCAGAACCAGCATCAATCCTACAAATAGCGGAAAAAAAGACCCAAAATGAAAAACACCGCGCCACATGACATAGATGGCATCGATGATCAGCAGTGCACCGGGTACGATCAGCAATTGCGGAATAAAGTGAGTCAAACTAAAACGAGTCAAACGATCTTCTCCTGATTCAGGTTCTGCCAGCGCAGTGCTGCGGGCGACCAGCTTGAGAGTGTGAATTTTCTGCACCGTACTCTTGTCAATATTGAACAAACGCGGGCATTTTAACTTGCTTTCGGAGTGACTCCTATGCCTCATTTTAGTGTCCTGGTCTGGCATTATTTTCTAGTGCCAGGCGGCTCAGTGAGCGCCACCCAGCACGCTTTGAGCGGTCTGCAGATAAAACGGAATACCAAACAGGATATTGATCGGGAAGGTCAGTCCTAAAGACAGGCTGAAATACAGTGAGGGAGAAGCCTCAGGCACGGCGTAGCGCAATACTGCAGGCACAGCGATATAGGAGGCACTGGCGGCCAGCACCATGAGTAGTCCTGCATCCCCGGCTGGAATCTTTAACAGCCAGGCCAGACCCAGCGCCAGTGCTGCATGGCAGACCGGTGCCAGTACGGCCCAGGCCAGCAGCAAAGGTGACTTGTCACGCAGCTCAGGCAGACTGCGCGCGGTTTTCAGCCCCATGTCGAGCAGGAAGAAAGCCAGCATGCCCTTGAACAGATCGCCGGAAAACGGCTGCATCGCGGCTTTGCCGGTGTCGCCACTCAGGATGCCGACCAGCATGGCGCCGATCAATAGCAACTGTGCGCCATCGGTCAGCGATTCATGCACGATTTTGCCTATGCCGGAAGGCGCAGTGTTGGCTGGCGCTGCTCCGGCTTGCACGCTCCCAGTGGAAGCGGGCGCTGCCTGGCGCAAGGTGTTGGCAATTAAGACGGCGAATACGATGGCAGGTGATTCCATCAGCGCCATGGCTGCTGACATATGACCGCCATAGCTGAGTTCGTGTTTTTCCAGATATTGGGTAGCTGTGATAAAAGTGACTGCGCTGACTGAGCCATAGGTGGCTGCCAGCGCCGCTGCATCAAAGCCCGACACCAGCTTACGCAGCACCAGATAACTGAGTGTGGGGACGATCAACGCCAGCGCGACAGCAAGTCCCAGGCTGCGTGCGATGTCCCAGTTCATGCCGGAATGGGCGAGCGCGAAGCCACCTTTAAGGCCGAGTGCCATCAACAGATACAGTGATAAAAAACGCGCAATCTGGGCTGGTATCTCCAAATTTGAACGTATCAGTCCGGCGAAAATACCGAACACAAAAAACAGGATGGCGGGATCAAGTAAGCTATTCATGATGGGAGGGGCGCATAGGTATTGCGGCGCCGTTACAGAGTGGAATTGAGGCGCATGATAGGGAAGATAAACTATCAGGTAAAATCAATTTTTATCGCATTTATCATCAGGAAAAATCTATGAATGTCACTTTCCGGCAATTGAAGCTGTTTCTGGCACTGGTGGAATTACGCAGCCTGACCGCAGTGGCGCACAGCATGCATGTGACGCAGCCCACCATTTCTATGCAGATGCGTGATTTGCAGGATGCGGTAGGCTTGCCGCTGTATGAAGTGATAGGCAAGCAACTGTATATCACTGCGGCTGGTGAAGAACTGGCCATCGCTGCGCGCGCCATGACTGAGGAATGGTCAGTGTTTGCTCAGAAAATCGCTGCCATGCAAGGCCTGACCCAGGGCCGTTTGCGGCTGGCGGTAGTGAGCACTGCCAAATACTTTGTGCCGCGCATGCTGGGTGCGTTTTGCCGCGAATTCCCTGAGATAGATATCGCGCTTGAAGTACAGAACCGCGATGGCGTGCTACAGCGTTTGCGCGATAACCGTGATGATCTGACCATCATGTCGATACCACCTAAAGATCTGGATATCGAGCAGGAGATTTTTTTACCGAATCCGCTGCGTGTGATTGCTGCGGTCAGTCATCCGCTGGCAGGCAGAAAACGCCTGAAGCTCAGCGATTTAGCCGATGAGCGTTTTATTTTGCGTGAAAAAGGTTCAGGCACGCGGCTGGCCTGTGACCGCTATTTCGCGGAGCAGGGCTTCCAAGCCAGGGTCAGGCTGGAGCTGGGTAGTAATGAGGCGATCAAACAGGCGGTGGCAGCAGAGATGGGCATCGCGGTGTTATCGCAACATGCGCTGGGCGAACATCTGGTGGATGAGTCTTTGCTGGAATTACCAGTGGCCGGTTTTCCTATCCACTCTAACTGGTACATCGTTTATCCCAAAGGCAAACGCCTGACGCCGGTGGCACAGAAATTTCTGAGCTATCTGCAGGCCAGTGCGCGGGCTGAAGCGGCTGTTGTTCCGTCTGCTCCCGCTCACAGATAGTCTGCGATCTGTATCGTGTCTATCTGTTCCGGCTTCAGATAGCGTCTGGCGTAATCCAGATATACGCCGGAGCGCAGGAACAGCGCAAACAGATCCCCGTCTAAATGCCGATCTTTGACCATAAAGCGCATGATGTTCAGGGATTCCGATAAGGTTTTGCCGGTTTTATAGGGACGGTCAGAAGCGGTTAAGGCTTCGAATACATCAGCGATTGCCATGATCCTTTCTTTGACCCCCATTTGCTCAGCACTGAGGCGACGCGGATAGCCTGTGCCATTGAGTTTTTCGTGATGTGAACCTGCAAGATGTGGTACCTGGCGCAAATGCCTGGGCAAAGGCAATTGTTCCAGCAAGCGTATAGTTTGTATCATGTGCTCATTAATTTTATAGCGCTCTTCTGCTGACAGGGTACCGCGTGCCACGCACAGGTTATACAGCTCACCTCGATTGTAAAGATACTCCGGCACCTCTACCTTGAACTGATGCGGATTATTTGCAGCGATCTGATCATGTGCTTCACGTTCAATCAGATGTTCAGGTTTATCATCGAGCAGGTATTCCTGTACCGGCAGACTGGGCTCTGCGCACGCCAGCTTGCGTTGCAGATCGCTGTGAGAGATACCGATACGGTCGGATAAAGTACGCATCCAGCTGCGTTGTCCGATGGCATGGATACGCGCGATTTTTTCGGCAGATAAAAATTCAGCACCCAGATTGCAATCGGCAATCAGGCTAAATTCTTCGTCCAGTGTCGCCAGCAACTGATCGCGCTCAGCTGCCAGCCGGTGTGGCTCACCACCGGCATGCAGTCTTTGCCAGTAGTCGATTTCTGCATCGCGTTTCAAGACCTCAAAACGCATACGGATTTCATGTATACGGTCATACAGAGTTTCCAGTTTGGTCGCCTTATCGAACACGTATTCCGGCGTGGTGACCTTGCCGCAATCATGTAACCAGGCCGCGATATGCAGCTCTTCCCACTCAGCTTCTGTCATCTGGAAACTGGCGAATATACCGGCCTTCTCATCGCAGGCAGCCTTTGCCAGTTGTTTGGTCAGATCGGGAACACGTTGGCAATGACCACCGGTATAAGGGCTTTTTGCATCGATCGCCATGGCCAGCAACTGGATAAATGCTTCTAATAATTTTTTTTGTTCCCTCACCAGGCGCTGATTTTCAATTGCGATTGCCGCAGTCCCCGAAATAGCGACAGCCATGGCTTGACGGCCACTGTCGATAGTTTCACCCTCAAGTACTAATACGATCGCGCCAACCAGTTGTCTTTTCTTATCATGCAAGGGGATAGTCAGTACATACAACTGTTCAGCCGTGCTCAGGCCGGCCGGAAAAATGGCCGGAAATGCCTGTTGCAGCGCCTCTCTGCTGAGTATAGTCATGCTGCTTTCAGCATCGCCCGTACTGGTCAGCAAATGCTGCTCAGTGAAGGCAATCACTTGTTTGGGACAAGTTTCGATATTCTGATGCAGATAACGCAGCGTGCTATGGAAGGATTTTTGTTCGCTGTCAAACAAATACAGTATGCCGGCATCGGCATGACAGACCGCAGACAACTCGCTCAAAACCCTTGCCAGTAAGTTGTCGAAATTAGTTTCGGAGCTCAGATTAGCTGCGATCGACAGGAAAGAATTGATAGTGGCACGCATACCGGCCATGGCATGAGAAAGTTCAGCAATTTCCTTGATGTGGGAGCTAATTTTGGGCGGCGCCTCAAAATCAAAACGTGCAATCCGGTTTGCTTCAGAGGCCAATTGTTGCAAAGGTCGTGAGAAGCGGCGCGACATCAACAGCGTGACTGCAATGGCGATGAGCAGGAAACTCAGAAAAATCCACAGGCTGTGTTGTTTTAACTCCAGCACTTGCGCCAGCAATTCACTGTGCGGACTCACTATCAACAGCGTCAACGGGACACCGCCGGGGACTTCGATCTGACGTTGAAATCCTGACCAGTCCTGATCCAGTGCCCGTATCAGCTGGCTGTGTCCCTTTTCCTGTGGTGTCGAGGCCAGCAGCGCATGTAGCACCGGGGTATCCTGATCTTCTAGTTTTGGTAAGCGTTTACTCCCATCCGGCTCAGTAATAATTTGAGGAATAAAACTGCCGCGGCTGGCGATTTTCATTGCCAATACCTGATGTTTCTGATCGATCAGAGCCAGCCGGCTACCCGGCGTGACCTGTTGTTGCTCCAGGATCGCGAGGATGTCGGTGAGTTTGATGGCCATTTCCACTACCGCATCGGTATTACGTATTTTTTGTGAGTAGGTGATACCTATACTTTGGCCAAAGTGGAAGTAATAGGGGCCGGTGACTACCGCATGCTCAGGCTGAAGTTGTGCCTGCTGATACCAGGGGCGCTGGCGTGGATCGTAATCATTCGATGTGGTTATGTGCAGGTTCAGTTTTTCCAGCTGCGCATTGAAACTCAGCACTTGCACAGGCCTCTCGCCGTTTTGCAGGATGGTGTTTTGTACCAGCCACACCGCATCGTCTGGTAGTTTATAGATCTGACGATCCTGCGCGGAACGAATTTTCTGCAGGCGGAAAAATTCGCCGTTTGCATAACCGATCTGGACTGAGTTTGAGGTCTTGATATTCTCCAGTGCTTTGATCATGTAGGGTAAGTGTTGTAGCCGCTGTTCCAGCGTATTGCCTGCGACAGGCATGGCTTGTGCAAGCAATTCAGCCTGTTCCTTCGCATCGTTATAAACGGCCTCCAGCTTGGCTGCAGTGAATTGACCGATCAGATCGTAATTGCCAGCTGCCTGTAGCAGGATAATTTGTTCCATGCGTTGAAAGTAGATCACACCGAACACAGCAGAAAAGCAAATTAATAAGCCTAATAAGGTGTAGGAGAGATAAATCTGGAATGAGATTTGGCGGGACTTAGGCACGGTATTTTCCTCTGACTGTAATCACTGCCTGATGGGGATACTTTTGTCATGAGATCATTTGCATTTTTAGTATAAAGCTAATGCTGCATACAATATTGCAATGTTGGTAATGTCGGCGTGCTAAGGGCTAAAAAATGGCCGCGCATCGCTGCGGAGTTGTGTGGCGGTCACAAAAAAGGCCGGGAACTTGCTCCCGGCCTTACTTACCTGCGCTAATTTCTGCTTGAATTACTTTAAATAAGGTAACAGTGTTTTGATATTTCAGCGTTTTAGAACACTTACACTGCTATTGAGCCCATCGCTGAGACTGATTTGTATACTGCCGCCTGCTGGTAACTGTTGTAGCGACAGGCGCTGATCACCACCGGTGGCTGACAGCGTCAGTGCAGTGCGCTTACCATTGGTAGCGATATGGATCACGCTTAACCATGGCTGTTGCAGATGATTCCAGCGTACCCGCAGGCTGCTTGCCGTCAGATCCGTCGTCAAGGCCTGTGCTGTGACTGGCGCTGCATCTGCTGATAGTTTCAATGCAGTTGTAGCTTTAGCTGGTGCAGCGGCTGTGTTGAGCATACCTGCTTTCGGCAACAACTGGCCTTGTTTCAACACATCGATACTGACGATACCTGCAATTGCTGGCAGTACGACAGAGACATGCATACTGCCGGCATGATCGAGTTGCAGCGGTGTGAATCGGTGCAGTGTGGTTTTGCCATCATTGCTGACAATCTTCAACTGATAATCGCCTTCTTCTGCATTCGCGGTATAGCCGCTGCCGAGGAATTGTACTGGTGATGGAATAAATGTACCTCCATTCAGCTCACCTGAAATCATCATCATGTTTTGCAGCGCAGCCGGATTGGCTGCTGCCTGATTCGCTGCTGCAGCTTTGTAATTGGCTCTGGTACGAATATAGCCAGAGATTTTATTGAAGCTGTATTCAGAGAACCAGAGTTTGCCGCCGCAATAACTCATCAGATCAGGTGAACGTGAACCCAGTACCCCGGGGGATGACAAAATACCGGCGCCCTGGTTGTACAGCGGAACTTCGCTGAGCTGTGCTTTATCTGAATTAGGCCAGGGCAAAGGATCGGTCGAGAAGTAAGGGTCGGGACCGGCCGGACCGCCACAAGGTGCATGAGACAGGCTCAGGTTATGTCCGACTTCATGCATCATGGTTTCATCGGTTGCATCCGCACCGCTGCGCAAATCGCGTCCAATTGCAGCGAGTCCCGGTACATAGCCAATACCCGTTGTACCACTCCATTTCACCCAAGGTACCATGCCGTAGTAATGGTCACTGCTTTTCTCACTGACGCGCAGGTTGTTGACGAGGCTTAGTACCTGGCCCATCTGATCCTTGCCGCTGAGACTGTCATCAAAAGTGCCTGCTGGTGCCCATGGCGCATGAACCGTGACGACCACGTTCGCGAACGGCATGAGGCGTTTGACCACAGACGTCAACACTTCTGCCGTTGGGATTTGTGCAGTTTGACCATTGATGATCAGCGGCACCAGCGTGATACGCACCGTATTGGCATCATTGACGACCAGATTGGCAGACAGTGACTGACCATCACTGGTCACGATATCCATAGCGGCACCGGATTTGATCAGGCGGCCTGGGATCGTGGTGTAGCAATGCTGATTCAGTGTATAGGAAATCGCATTGCTGCTATCGTCGGCGGGCAATTTCGCCGGGCAAGTCATTGCGAATTGTTCCCCACCGATTTTTACGTTAGTGGCCGGTGTGGCCGCATCTGCACTGCGTGCATACAGATAAGCACGTACCAGCAAGTCGCGATCTGGTACCAGGGTCTGGTATTTGCTGCCGGGACGCTGTGCCAGTACCTGTGCCAGCTCCATGCTGGCGAGCCTTGTTTTGGCTACAGCTGGCGTCACGGTCAGGGTATAGCTGGCACTGGTGGCGGTGTACAAATCAGCAGGTAAGCTGGCAGTGATGACCGTGGTGCCTGCATTCAGGGCGCTGACATTGCCAGTCGTTGCATCAACCGTAGCTACAGCCGGATTACTGCTGTTGTAGCGGATCGCAAAGCTGTTCAGTGCCGCACCGCTCAGGGTTTTTGCAGTTGCCAGTTGTATCGCTGTGCCAGTCACACCGCTGACGACAGATTTACTGGCTTCAGCAAAGCTCAACACGGCAGGCGTCACGCAACTGATGCTGATTGTCACGTCGCTGTTGGCAATTGAAGTACGGCCAGTCGGCGTAGCGCTGCAGCTTTGGCCGCTGGCCGGTTGTGCAGAAATCGTAGCACCATATTTTTCACCGTTGAGGACGGGAATGAAGCTGGTTTTGCTGCCATTAGCAGAAATCGTTTCCGTACCTCGCACCCATCCATTGTCGGCATAGCCGTCAACTACCAGGCTCAGATTGTTGCCGGTGCTGTTATCAAAGCCACTGGTCGTCAGGGTGATTTTGTAACGTGCGCGCGTACTGGCCGTGCTGGCCGGACTGTTGTCTGAACACAGACTATCGATACAGGCTTGTAACTGATAGCTGTACGCTGTGCCCGGTTCTAAGCCTGCATCTGCAAAGCTGAGTGCACTCAGGGCGTCGCCACCCACTTGTACTCCATTACGTTTGAGTACATAACGATTCGCGCCGCTGATCGCAGTCCAGGAGACTGTCAGGCTGCTGCTATTGGTGACCGCCACGCTGGGCGCAGCCGGTATTGCTGGTGCGACTGGCGGTTTGGGTGGTGTCACCACTTCTGCCAACGTCTGCACGCTGAGTGCCGTGCTCCAGTCTGAGCAAGTGTTGCCATTACAAGCTTGCAAGCGATAGCTATATTTGGTCGCCGCCGCCAGGCCGCTGTCGAGGTAAGTGACTTGACGGATATCAGCACCGTTCGCGATCAGCTGAGCATTTCTTTCCAACTTGTAGCTGGATGCACCGTCCACTGCGGTCCATTCCAGACTGATTTGATTGCTTTCAATTTTAGCTGCGCGTGGCACGCCTGGGGTCGCGATAGTCACAGCCTTAGGCTTGGTTTTGCCTGCTAGTTCTACGTGCTTGGAGCAGCCCGTACTGGCACATGCATGCAGACGATACATATAGTCGGTACCGGGCGCCAGATTGGAATCCTGATAGCTATTGCTGTTAGGGCGGGACACTAACTGAAATGCTGCCTGATCTTGTGGGTTGGTGTTATTACGCCAAATTTCATAGTAGCTGGCACCGGCTACCGCCTGCCAGTTGAGTGTGAGTGTGGTATCTGAGCTTGCTTGCACAGCAGCACCACCGACGGTAGCTGGCACCTGTGCGGTCGCGCCGCTGCTGGCTGGCGTTTCTGAAGTAGAACCTCCGCCACCACCACAAGCGGTCAGGGTGACAGCGACACAAGTCGCGGTCAAAAGTTGCAAAGTTGCTTTCATCATAGACCTCTGAGGAAGACGAAATCAGGTAGTTTGACCTGAAAAACATAGCAAAAACAGAAACTCTGTTTCTGAAATAAGGGGAGTAAATCGATGCATACAGCACGGATGCACACATCCTGCCGCAGGAAGTTCCTAGCAGCAATGAAGATTACAAACGGAAACTAATTTCGCCTATTGCACTTTGGGGCAGGAAAGCGGGGATTGTGTAAAGATATGTAAGTGGGGTAATTAAAGCTAGACATGCCTGTCTTATTGTAAATCGTTGAGGCAGATCCGCATGAACAGGGCTTAGCCGTACCGGACAAAAAAAAACCAAGCGCCAGCGCTTGGTTTTTTTGAATTCTGGTGGAGTCGGCGGGAATCGAACCCGCGATATATCCAGTGTTTATGCGGGTTTCGAGAGGGTGGCTGTCTTATTGTTGTCATTCCCGAATAAACTCTCTGCCCGGCTGCCTGCGCCGGTATCCGCGTCCGGCATCCATTTCCCGTACACGCGGGCGATCATCGTCCAGTCTGCGTGGCCCATTTGTTTCGCGACCCACATCGGGTGTTCCCCAGCGCTCAGCATCATCGATGCGTAGGTGTGTCGGGTTTGATATGGGTTTCTATAGCGTACCTTCGCTTTTTTCAGTAATGGCTCAAACATCCGCTTGCGGATAGGCTGATCGCCAGCCCACCGTTCGCCGGTTGCGGGATTCTGAAACACTTCTTTCCCGGCCAGGTAGGTGAATTGCTTCTGTGCAATGATCGCATCGAGCGCTGGCCCCAGCAATTTGACTTCCCGCAGGCCGCTGATCGTTTTTGTTGTCTCCGCCTCATCTGATTTTTGCGTCAGGGCTTTATCGACAATGATCACATTGCGCACAAAGTCCACATCCTCCCAGTTGAGCGCAACATACTCAGACGTGCGCAGACCTGTCCAGAAGGCAAACTGCAGCAGGTTCTTTGCCTGGCCGGTTGCTGTGTCCAGGATGAGCTTTTGTTCTTCTTTGGAGAATGGGTCGATCTTGAGTTTTTTCTTTGGCGCGTCTTGCTTGCTGTAAGTCCATCCTGCCAGTGGGTTCGTCTCGATCAGTTCGTCCTCTGCAGCATCATGCAGGGCTTTGCGTAGTGGGCTTTGGATGTTGGCCAGCGTTTTGTTAGTGCAGGTCTGCAGTGAGAGTATTTCTCTGACATGCAGCCGCTTGATTTCAGCTAATTTGAGGTGACCGAACCAGGGGATTAGTTTGTAGTCGACGATTTTTCTATAACCATCGTATGCTGATACCTTGAGTTCAGGCTTTCGGCTGGACAGCCACTGTTCGAGGTATTCGCCCAGGTATTGCACTTCACCTTTGTATTCTGCGAATTTAGCGGCGTTTGCTGAGTTTGGAAATGTTGCTGAGTAGTCGAATGAGTTGGTTGCTATCGCGTGCAGGATTGCTGCGCGGTGCTGCTCTGCGCGCTTTAAATTAGCGGGGGTGGGCTTGAGCGGTAGGCGCTCGCGGCAGCGCTTGCCTTGATAGGTAAAGGTGATTTCAATGCTGCTTTGCGACGCACTTTTAACGCCGCTCCCGTCTCTACCCATTTTTCATACCCTTGTACGTCAATCAAAATGCGCCCGTCTGGCGCTTTGATCCAGACGGAGCTTTCAGGCCAAATTCCGTCACGAATTTTCGTGCGTATTGCATCCTCGGAGTAACCCGATTCGATGGAGAATTTAGCGATGGTCAAATAGCGTAACATTTTTTGTACAAAAGCGGAAATATGGGTAGGACAGTGCGTCGGGGTTTCTTGTGGCTGTTCGAAAACTACCAGGAAGGCGGGCTTGATCTTCCTGGGCGTTCTGTCAGTGCGATCCGGATTTTCTGGATTGCCTTAGCTACTGCGCCTGGCTTATAAGAGCCGCTGCAGGCGTGATCTTCGACAAATGGCAGTGCAACATGAAGTGCTGCTACCAGTTCGTCTTCCCGCCTCGTAGTTGCTCCGTTGGCGACGTTTTGAATGTCACCCCATTGTTCTGGGGTGATCTGAACATTCTCAATGTCGCTGCTATAGCCGCTTTTTGCTCGTAGCTTTAGGCTCAGAGTTCCCATTTTTTCTGTGCCTGACGCGCATGTGCATGCACGTCCCTGGTTGCAGTTGTGTGTGCATTGGTTCATGGTTTTCATGTCAGCCCCGTAGTCTGTGTTTAGTGATGCCGGTAATGCCTGGTGGCAGGCTGCCGGGTGGGGTTCTGATTGGTGCCATTTCGAGGAAATTGCTGCCGGCAGCGCCAGTCGCTTTTGCGTATTCAACCTCAACTTTTGCACTATTGATGATTGTTTGGGCGACTTCGGATATGGCCTTGGCTCTATCAATATCCATGGGCTTATCTTTGTCATTTAAAGCAGTCAACGTATTGAACAAATGACTGCGCAGGGTTTCGATGTTATTCATGATTTTCCTTAGTGACGCGGTTAATTTTTCGATTGATGACTGCTCGGAGCCGAACTACTTCAACCAACTCTTTTGGCAGGTTGTGGACAGTATTTCTCTTCATGTTTTCTGCCAGTGAAATACACTCGACTTTCTCAATAGTTATCTCATCTAAAACAGTTGTTCGTGTTCCTGGCTTAAAAACTACAATGTGTTTTTCTGGTACGGCTCCATTTGATTCGACCCAAACCAGCTCGTGTACACCGCGCCATCGATTACTATTGCTGCCTTTGTTGTTGCTTATTTTTCGTTGCAAGGTGCCGTCTTTGGTGATCCGATAGCTTCCGATCGCTTGTGTATTGGGTGCCGTTTGACCAGGTTTGAATTGTGTTTGTTTTCCGCCGAGATTTAGTCCTTTTAGTCCCTGGTTCCAGCTGGTTTGACCTTTAAAAAAACGAGTGCCTTTGCCGTGCTGGCCATTGGTTCTTCCAGATTTTTCCCCGGAATAAAACTCCGCTGATTTTTTAAGGCCAAGCGCTTTTGCCTTCCTATAAATGTGATGCGTTTTCATACCTAGAGAGCTGGCAATGTCGGCTGCTAACTGGTCTGCGTACTGCTGCTTCAGTATTTCAATCTTTTCTGCAGTCCATTTAGCGCGAGTCAGGATTCCTCGAGATTTAGTCATGCTGCCTCCGCCTTTTTCTTGAGCGAAAGAGTAGGGCGTTTGATGGGTATAGCATCGACCGGCCGCTCCAGATCTGCGCGTACCTGGTCGACGTCGATACCCTCGGTTTTTGCGATGTTTATCAGTGCGTCGTACTCCAGGGTTTGGTTTGGATTATTCCAGCCGATGCTGAAAGCTTCACCGAGTAACATGTCGAGCATGATGTTCATCACGGTAGCCTTGTCCGCCAGGTCGATGTAGGTGTGAACTGCAGCGTCGGAGCCATCAGTGCCGAACGGATATAGGTCGGCAAGTACATCATCAGGGATGGCATAGGTGCAGAGCAGCAGTTTTGCCAATTCTCGTAGCGATTCGATTGTGAAGTTAACGAACCCGTTTAGTCGGATGCGCTTGTACGTAGCAATGCGGAATGCCAGCTCTTTTTCTGCTTTCGCTTTTGCCAGATCTTCCTGCCTGCAGCGTTCCAGGTATGGATCTGTAGCTGTAGCTTTGAGTGTGGCCGCGCCAATGGTAATTGCTGGACGTTGTGAGTCTTTTTGTTCTTCTGGAAAGTAAGTGTCTTTGTACTTAGTTGCTGCATTTTTGTCGAAGGCTTCCAGGAGGTTGTCACAATACCCTGCTTTTTCCAGTGCGGCCTGGACGTGATTTACGTCGTAAAGTGGAGTAAATTTATTTGAATCCGACAGTGCATAGGCTGCAGGCGTGCCAAGCTGAACCTTATTTAAAACCGCACAGATAGCCTGTTTTGATTTATTGTTTTTGTGATGGTGCGGAAAGGCTGTAATGAATGTGGACTCAATCACATAATTTCCACTCCCATTTCTTGCATCATTCAGCGCCTGAACAAAGTCCTCGCCGCGAAATACTGGCAAGTTGTTTCTCAAGTACTTCGCTACTTTGTTTTCCGTGGCCGCACCAGTTTTATCTGCAAAGCAATCGGGGTCAGTGCAAACGTCTGGATTAATGTCCGTAAAAATCTCAGGTTGATTGCCGGTGCGCTTTGGGCATTTGGCGCAGCAGGGTGCCTCTGTCAGCTTGCTATCTGCAATGTCGAAAGTGGCATCAGCTAATTTCAAGGTGTAGCGGTTGGTAATGTGGCGCTGTGCCTCTCGGACAGAGAGTGGTTCCTCTCTAAATGATGGTGTCAGGATTTCTTTGCAGGCGCGTATCTGGAGTGCTGGCACAGGGATTCTGGCGAGCAGCAGCGCCGTCGATGCATCGAATTTTTTCGCATAAAAGTCGCCATGCAGTGGAGCGGCTAAGGAACATAATTTCAGGCGGCCGTAAATATAGCTCTTTGACCGATTCAGTTTTTCGATCAGCATTTCGACGGTCCAGCCGTGTTTGAACATCAGGTTTTGATAACCCAGGGCTTCTTCCAGCGGGTGTGGATCTTCGCGCTGCAGGTTCTCAATGATCTGCACTTCTGCAGCCTGTTCATCCGACATGTTTCTGCACATGGCCGGGATAGTAGCGAGGCCAGCGATGATGCTTGCGCGATAGCGGCGCTCACCGGCTACGATTTCGTATTCCTCAGGCTCTTCTGCTGTTGGCGTGACAGGGCGAATTAGGATAGGTTCGAGTACTCCCATCGCTTTGACGGTCGCCGCCAGTTCAGCCAGCTTTGTTTCGTCAAAATGTTTGCGGTTGGTTTTCGAGATCCGGATTTTGCTGATTTCATAGATGCCGAATACGCCGGAATCTGTTGTCTGCTCATTGGCTACGATGGCCGTAGCTATTTTTTTCTTAGCGACCATGATTGCTCCGTGTGATTGTGCTTGCTAGGTTCATGTGCGGTGCTGTCAGCTCCTGGACTGGGATTGCGGTCTCGCGGACGTCTAGTGGGTTCAATGAGACTATTCGCACCAGGGCAATGCGCTGGCCGTTCGTGATGTCGGTTTTGAAGCCGACAATATGGCCATTGCCAAGTGCTGCTGCGGTTGTGGCGACGCTGTCGCCTATGCTGAATCCGTGATTCATTGCTGCGCCTCTTTTGCGATGCCTGCCAGCGCTTTCAGATCCTTGATGCTGATGCCACTTTCCTCATGCGCAGTGATCAGCAGAGACGGGCCTACTGGCAGTGTGCCGTGGCGCAGCTTGCTGATCACTGGTGGTGCCACTTTCAGGCGGCGTGCCAGCGCAGCGTCGTTTTTGAGCTGCATTGTTGCGACCAGGGCGTCGAGCATGACATTTGCGGGTGCGTGGCGCAGTTGTGATTTCTGATTTGTTTGCATGTGGATCTCCAGTGTTAATTAATCGTCGTTTTTGCAGCGCGCAGCGACCGGGTCAAAGCGTGCCAAGCGCTTTGCGTGGTTTCGTGCTGCGTTTTCCAGGGTGCGTTTGAGCGCGGGGTTTTTCAGCATGTCATCGAGTGACTGCTGTTTGATTTTTAGACGGTCATAGACGGCCTGCAGGGAACTGCGGTCGGGGGATGGCTTACTCATGCTGGCCTCCCGTTTGTGCAGACGTATGCACTTTTTGTGCTTTGCCCAGGTTGCGTGCCGCGATGTATGCCTGGCCGCGCAGTCCAGCGTAGGCATCGCGCGCGGTGGCGCGGATACGGACCTTCGGCTTGATGTCAGTAGGCTCGTTGCGGTGTGCCAGGAAGTTGAATTTAGCCACGGTGCACCTCCGTCATTGCTTTCAGCCGCTCTGCATCGCCAGGTGCTTGTTTTCCCTGTGTAATGTCGTTCCACAGGCAGTACGCGCCAAAGGCAAGACCTTCGATGATGGCTATATATTGGGGGTCTTGGGTGTTGCGCTGTTTTGCTGCCATTTCCATCAAATAATTGATGCGAGCTTCGGCTTCGTATGTGATCTCTGCATATGTCCAGGTGCGCTTAGCCATGATGCACCCCTGGCTTAGCAGTTACTGATGCGATGCCGAACGTATCCAGGGCTGCATCGATGGCAGCACTGGTGCTGGCCGCTATAGCTGTGTACTGATACACGGCATGCGGAGTGCGGACGGTCACAGAAAAGGCGCTCATGACAAAAGCTCCTTAACGCTGCGAATGAATTCCATCGTTTCGCACGTGACGGTTCCGGTTTCTTCAAAGTCTGTGTCGGCGCGATGCAATGCCTGGCGCATCAAGTTAATTTGAAGCGTAGCCTTGTGGACCTGTTTTCTTAACTCTGCTAATTGAGGGGTGGACATGGCGGCTCCTTTTAGTGGGAGCGAGCGAAGAGGCCGCGCAGAATGTTGCCCAGGCGGTGATCTTTGATGATGATGAGGATAATCAGGATGCGTGCAGCGACCCATCCGATATATGACCGCTTTGATTCTGTGTGTTCTTTGGTTGTAGCGTGAACTGCAACGAATACACTTTTCAGTTTTTGAAAGTCCATTTTTCGCTCCATCAGATTAAGGTAATTAAAAAGCATCTGAAATATACCCCAAGGTAAATTAATAGTAAATACCTTGAGGTAAATAAACGGGGCGGAAAAATACGTCTGTTACATTTTTTTATACTTGTGTTGGATTTTACTGATTGGATTTTTGGTTTCTGGAGGGTGATTCCGTGCTAGGACGACTGTTTTTATGTAACATGCAGCCCATGAACGCAAATATAAAAACAGTAATTTCAACATGGGTTAGAGATGCTCGGGAATATGCCGGACTATCAGGGGTGCAGCTCGGTGTGCGGCTGGCTATTGAGCTAGGCGTTGCGCGTGGGAATACCAGAGCTAATATCTCTCACTGGGAGAATGAGCGTCATCAGCCGAGCGTGCTGCAAATATTGGCTATTTCAAAAATAACTGGCTTCCAATTGCCGATTGAGTTTGCGGGCTACTTACCTGAGCCGACCGGTGCTGTGTTGGAAATCCCAGTTGATAAGTTGAGTCGGCAGATCTACGCGCTGAGCTGGAATAGTCCTGACGAAATTGAGTTGCTTTCTGAATATCGCTCAATGACCGATGATGCGCGTTCCGCCATACGTGAATTGATCAAGAAATCGCCTAAAGATGGTCGTTGTATGCCACCTGGCTTTCATCGGGGCTAGTGGTTTAGTTTGATTAAATATTTGATCAAAGTGTTGACCTCATCTGAAAGGCTTCCTTTCTCCCGGATAACCGCAGACAGTAGATTTTCTGCCCAGTCATCTAATAGTCGAACATAGGTGACTGGGTAAATCGAAATAAACCGTTTTGCTACCGATTCCAGCGTAGGTGCAATGCCTATATCTGTGCGCGATACCATGTGTGCCTGGATTTCGAAGTGCGGTACGGTCATGGGGATGTGTAGATGTGCTCCAATTCTTTTTGCCTCATCCATGAGGTGTCCGGTGATGTGTTCCAGATTGTTCGATAGGATCATCGGATAGCGTATGGCATCAGCAAAATACAGCGTTTTATATCGAATTAATGGATGGTTATTCGGGATTAGTAGGCAGATATGTTCTTTTCTTATGGGGCGTCCCTGCAGGCCAATGACTTTCGGATCGCCTGCAATTAGCCCGGCATCAGCCTGGTGATCATTGACTGCTTGAATAATTTGATTGAATGACCCAGTGGTTAAGTGAATTGACAACTTTGGGATGTCGGATGTCATTTGCTGCAGAACTAACGGTAGGTCGTGTATCAGTAGGCTATGGTCAGCCATAATTTTGATTGATGGATTTTTTAGCTGATCTAGTCGGCGAGCCAAATCATCGCTGTGCATTTTTAAGTGTGTTGCGGTTCGTAACACTTCCATCCCTGCTTCTGTAAGCCTGATATTCCTTTTGCGCGTCGCAATACGATGTCCTAAGCGATCTTCCATTCGCTCTATTCGCTGTGAAATAGCAGATGTTGTCATGCTTAGTCGACGCGCAATTCTGCCAAGGCTCAATTCCGTATTGAGTAACAAGACAATTTCAACATCTAGTGGATCAAGTGGTAGCACGTGTTGCCTCAAAAAACTTCCTTAAGGCAATACTGGATGGCGTTTCGATGTATTGAAATAGTTTTTAATTATCGTTAACTCACGTTTAAATCAATTTAACTAAATGTGACAAAAATTAATGTATATTTTTATCTGCAGATAAAGACATAAAGGCAACAGGTAATGAATATTGAGCAAAGTTTGTCGGAGGCGGAATGGGAGGTGGTGCGCCTATTTAGGCGTATTGACGACGTTGGCCAGCGTATCGTGAGAGGTACGCTTCATGGTTACACGGTATCGTTCCCGCGTAAGGTCGGTGCGGAAATTGTAAATATTAGCGAGATTCGTCGCGCAATCGAGCAGCGGCTGCAGACAGAATCAATTCACGGCCACGTGCGCTGATTGATCGGAAGTGGTCTATTAGTATTGATTCTTGATGGCTAATGATTCGAGCTCGCATCACGTTGTGATCGGACTCGTCGCCATCGCCTAGTATGAGCCAATTAAAGCTAACGCCGCCTCGTTTTGCGATCTTTGCCATTACTATAGCTGATGGTTGTTTGATCGCACCAGACAATATGCGATTTAATGTGGTGGTTGATACGCCTGCTTCGCGAGCAAATCGGCTTTGATCGACAACGCCGCATGCTTTCATGACGAGATCAGTTCTGTGAGCAATATCCATGGTGTGGCGATTATGTCGCCCTTGGATTCGCCCCCGAAAATTCTATACATATACGCAATTAATGGCGCATATGTATTCACTTGGTTTTCAGATATGCCTCTTGTTCGGCAAATGAGCCGTTAATCATTCCCTCAATTGCGGGAATAATACTTGGGTCCTGAATGCGGGCAATTCTCGATACCAGGGATGCGGGTAGTAGGCCGATATTACTGGCCTGCGTTTGGCGTTTCTGGTACTCGTAGTACGCATCCTCTGCATAAATACGAATGCGCTTCCTGCCGTCATCAGAAGCTGACAGCATTAATTCCACAATTGCTCGAACGTCCTCTGGCAGCTCCTGTTGGGTAATGTATTGCGCACGATGCTCATTCACTTCGTGCTGCACCCCCTCCGGTACGTCCAGCGAGTATTTCGGTATGTCTAATAGTTTCTCAAATTCGCGGGCTAATTCAGAGCCTAACTTTTTTTTACCTACAAACAAGCGTGAGATGTAGTCCGGCTGACGTTGCAAATGTGCGGCCAGGGCAGACTGTTTCCCGTTAAAGCGTTCGACCGTAATCGCCCGCAGATTATTGATTCGAATAGTGTTGTCGTCCATGAGGTAAAGATATTTGAAATTTACTTACAGGTAAAATACCTATAGGTATTGATTTAATATGTACCTTCGGGTAATCTTTGGGGTATGAAAAAACTGCTCCTATTCATTAATGGCCTCGATAAAGTCCGGCGCGCTGCATTTTGTGGTGCATGTGGGACTACTGAAGGTTATCTACGTAAGGCAATCAGTCGCAGTCAGCGTCTAAGTGCTGATCTATGTATCAACATTGAGCGCGAGAGTGCTCGCCAGGTGCGCTGCGAAGATCTGCGGCCAGATGCTGACTGGGCATATATCCGTGGCACCTCTCAGTGCTCACCGGTTATGGCTGAGGTGCCTAGCCATGCCTCCTGAATTTCTTTCGCCAATAGTTGATCCCTCAATTTTTATTGATGGGACATTTGACGATGCCGAGTGGGTTGAGCGGCAGCGCATTCTTTTTGAGTCCCAAAGTGTTCAGCGCTTGTTGGCTCTCTTTCGCGCAACAGGTGAGTCGCCAAAGACAGCGGCAACGATTTCTGATGGGTTGTGAATGGGCTTCTTTTTCATTTCTTCTCGGATTGATCGCGCAATCAATGAGCGATCTCCGCTCACGCTACGGTTTTCTGTCGGTATTTCTATTTCACTTAACGCATTCAGTATGACTGGCGCTGTACTTGGGTCGTGCGCAATTAGGTGCTTAAAGATGATCGCAAGTGATTGGGAAAATGCTAAGCGTTGGGTATCAAGTAAATCTTGTACAAATCGTGACTTTTTTAAATGTTCGTTTAGGAATTGGTGGAGTTCGTGATGGGCATCGTTCTGATCGGTCATGGCGCTCTCGGTTTAGTGTTTGATCGTGTGTTTGCGTAAAAAAATTTTAATTAAACCACAAGAAAGTGCCACGCGTCGTTGTTCTGCGGTCGTCATGTCGGCCTCCGTTGAATTGAGTGCATTTTAGGTGCGTAAAAAAGTTTGTGAAACCATAAAAAAAGGGGCGAATTATGGATGTCCGAAACGAGATCATTGAGATGGTCAACCAGGTGAATGGCAGTTGGCCAGTCGCTGCAGCGTATTTGGGTATGAGCGAGACAGCGCTGCGTAACCGTGCGTATGAAAGTAAGGGGCAGGCATTGCGTTGGCGTGATGCGTTGCGCCTGCAGGAGTTGTCGCAGACGACTTATTTTGCTGAGGCTATTGCCGCTGAGAGTGGCGGCACGTTTATCAAGCTGCCAGAAATCGGCGGCGTTGATAGTAAGGACGTTGCTGCTAAGTTTCATGAGCTGTATGCGGAGCTCGGTGAGCTGTCTGTTGAGTTCCGGGATGCTACGGCTGACGGAAAAATTAGTAAGAATGAACGCGAGCGAATTAATGATGTTGTTGATCGCATGCACAAAACGATGGATGAGTTGCGTGCCGTGACGTTTGTTGTGTATTGCCCCGAAACCAAAGCAGCTACGGTGGCGAAGCGGGGAGATAAGCATGATTAAACCCGCATCAATTCGCACGGATAGTGCCGCGCATACAGCGTTATTGCGCTTGGTTGAATTGGGGGGCACTGCGTTGCTCAACGAGCTTAAGGTGCCGCTATCGCCGCGTTACCGCGTGGACCATATTTTCCGCTCTGCGGTCGTTAGCACGTTGGTCGACGCGGGATTGGCACGCATGGAAGACCGTTACCGTCTGAAAGCAACGCACGCCGGGAAAAACTACGCTGGTGAATTTCTGTCTGCGCCGGTTGCTGAAAAATATGTGCCGCAGATCGTGCCTGGCCGCGCTCTGCGTGAGCGCCGTGATCTGGATATTGCCAAGTATCGTTCTGCGGCTCCAATTCGCCCTGGATCTGATGATCACAAAAATATCCCATCACTGATGGGCGTTACGCGTAAGTTGCCAAGCGGTGAGGTACTTGCCTCATGATGCTAGAAGAAATTTGCCTGGCACAGATGGTCGATGCGGGATACAACAATGTACCGTCTGGCCATCCTGTGCTTGATGGCACAATCCACCGTTTTGGCAAGGGCAAGAAAAGCTGGTATATCGCACGCCGTGTCTCGCTGCCGTCCGGGAAGGAAACCGTTAGCGGTGCGTTTGGTACTTACCACGGCGAGGATAACGGTGCGATTAAGTTTAAGGGTGACGTTGAGCGCATGTCTGATGCAGATCGGGCGGCGCTGGTCACAAAGCAGACCGAGCTGGCGCGCATCGAGCGAGAAAAAGAAGAGGAAAAGCATCGCCTGGCCGCAAACCGTGCGCGTCAACAATGGGGTAGCGCAGTTGAATGTGATCACGCGGCCCCACATCCATACCTGGTGAAAAAGCAGGTTCCTGCGTTTGGTCTGCGGCTGAGCAGTGATGGCGATTTGTTGATGCCATTGTGGGCTGATGGCGGGTGCAGTCCTGTTTTGCGCGGCCTGCAGAAGATCGATGCAAAAGGCGAAAAGCGATTTAATAAAGGTATCGATAAGGTCGGTGCGGCATTTCACCTGATGAATATCCCTGCAGATGCTGAGCTGATCGATATAGGGGAGGGCTACGCAACATGCGCGTCCGTGCTGCTTGCAGCACCCGGCTCGTTTGTGGTTTGTGCGCTCGATGCGGGAAACCTAATGCCAGTCGCCAAGCACATTCGGGCTACGTACCCGAATGCGCATATCCGCTTCATCGCGGACGATGATTATCTGCTGTTGCCCCGTTTCATCGAGCGCTTGCGCGAGCAATTCAATCTCTCGCTGCCTGATCCGGTGATCGATGGCCAGAGCCGCACATACCAGGCGGCAGATGGTGAGCCGGTTGAGGTCACTGCCTGGTGGCGTACAGACCCGCAGGGCATTGAGTATATTGAGGCAGACATGCGCAAGGGGCGCATGCATCGCACGGAGCCGTTCCGCAATGCAGGGCTGTATCGCTCGCATGAGGCCGCTGCAGCGGTGGGTAATGCCTCTGTGATTCATCCTGTATTTAGCGGTCGAGACGGCCAGAAATGGACTGATTTTAATGACCTGCATGTTCTTGAATCCCTTGACGCGGTAGCGTCACAAATTAATGCTGCGGTTGCAGCGATACGGTTAGCGCCTGATTCTCCCGCACCCTCTGCTGAGGTGCAGGGTTTTTCTTTTCCTGCTGCGCAGCAGCCAATAGAAGATTCTGCCTTTGAAAAAATTCCTTCATGGGTTGATGATGCCCCATCAGTTGATTCGCTTCCTCCCCCGCCCCCTCCTGAGGGTGCTGCGGAAATTGTGGGGTTGGTGCCAATTGCGTGGGCGCTTTCGCATTGCGCGTTGATACAAGGGACGACGGAGGTTTGGGACTCGGTCAATAAGCTGCGCATCAAAAAGGCAGCGTTCGTTGCAATGGTTGGCAAAGAGGCTGCAAAGCAGTGGGATGCTCATCCTGAACGACGATCAATCAGCCCTCGCAATTTGCCTAAAGTCGTTCGCGGCGTAGCAAAAGACCTCGGGGAGGCGGGGGATGATGGTATGGCGAAGATGCTGGATCGCTATACCTTGTTGTACGGGACAAAGACGGTGTGGGATGCGGAAAAGAAAGTCGTTGTCAATTTTGATGCGATGGCGCTCGCCCGTGGTGAGCTGGCAACGCGTTGGCTTCAGCATCCACTCAGACAAGAAAAGGATCATGACAAGCTAGTATTTGATCCGACTCAAAAAGTAGATCCTGAGACGCACATCAATATGTTTGAGGGCTTTCAGATCAAGCCACGTCACGATGATGCGAAGGCAACGCTGGTCTTACGCTTGCTGGAAAGTCTTTGCTCTACCGAGGCGAATGGCGCGGACGTGTTTGTGTGGGTGCTGCGTTGGCTGGCTTATCCACTGCAACACCCTGGGGCAAAGATGCAGACGGCGCTGCTGTTTTTTGGCGATAAGCAGGGAACGGGTAAGAGCCTGTTTTTCGAGGGCATTATCAAGCCGATCTATGGCAAACACGGTGCAACTGGTGGACAGAATCAGCTCGATGCTAATTACTCTGCCTGGCGCTCGCAAAAACTCTATGTGCTGTTTGAAGAGATTTTGTCGCGTCAGGATAAGTACAGCTCGTTCGGCCTGGTGAAGCACCTGATTACTGGTCGCGATACGCCGATCACGCAAAAATTCAAGGATGATCGTTTCGAGGCAAACCACTTAAACGTAGTCATGTTGTCGAACGAGTTTCAGGCGGTTCCTATCGAGCCTGAAGACCGACGTTTCCAGGTGGTAGAGGCTAGAAATCCACTTGACCTCGAGCTGCTGGCTGAACTGGTTGCGCAGCTAGATAAGGGGCTGGTCGAAGCCTTCTATGACTTCCTGCTGCGATATCCGCTCGCTGATTTCAACCCGCATACAAAGCCGATCATGACGCAATCTAAACAGCGAATGATTGAATTTGGTCGGCCGGATTGGGAAGTGTTTTATCTCGAGTGGCAGTTGGGCGGCCTGTCAATCCCTTACTGCTCCTGCATCGCTGAGCATTTATTTGAGGCGTACGAGGGCTACTGTTCACGGTTCCATTTCCGGGCGCTATCGATGAAGAAGTTCTCAGAGTTGATTAATAGCCGGTTAAAGCGAGATCGCCAGTGGATAACGCTAGGTGTGCAGAAGAAGCGCTTGCGTACGGTATTCCATGTTGAGTGTGATAGCGGTGAAACGCTATCTCAGCAGTGCAATTCGTTCATGTTGGCCGCCAATATCAAGGATGAGACGAAATGATCGCGCCGTTTATATCAGGGTTTTCACTGTGCCGGTTTGATGCTGTTACGCGCAAAGCCAATATCCATGCGGGTTTAACAGGGTTAACAGGGTTAACAGTGTCGTCCGCGCACGTGCGCGTAGAAAAATGCCTCAATTACTTAATTCTGAAAAAAATAGAATTTCTCTCACGTGTGTGTATTCACCGTGTTAACCCTGTTAACCCTGTTAAACATCAATATTCATGCGGGTTTCAGCGTATCAGGGTCAGTGGTGTCAAGTGTAAGACGCTGTTAACTGGTGCGCAGGAGTTGATATGACGACGCTCAGGGACGTAATGCCAGTGACCGCTGCGCGAATCGATAGGATGCGCAAGCAGTTAGGGGTAGATGTGGTGAATACAATGATCAGAAATGCGATGGAAGGGCAGCCGGGGCAGTTCTTTGCAATGGAAAACCACCGCACCTTCGGCACGCCAGAAACAACGGTGACAACAGTGATTTGCTGGGATGAGTTAGACAGATGCTATCGCCGCGATCCGCAGTGGATGATTGATGCAACCGAGTTTGCAAACAGTATCGGGATTGAGATTGAAGTGGTGGATGAGCAGGATCATGAGGAAGCGCGGGAAAGAGCGAAGCAGTTACGTAAAATTTTGAGAGAGGCAAGGCATGCGTAAAAGTAAGTCAAAAATTTTAGTTTGCAGGTCAGGCGTTGATGACTATCAGAATGATAAATACGAAGAAGTCGAAACGCCTGCGTATAAGAGGCCGGTTCCGCAAATTGGTGAAAGAGATAGGGATATGGAATTGCGATTGGTTGATTGGGGGAATGTTGTTAATCCCGTGAATACAAGTTCGTCGCAGGCGTCAACATTTTGGGCGACCCGATATTATGAGATTCGAAATTCAGAATTCCGACGTGAGCTTATTATGCGCGGATTGATCGAGCATAAGACTATGCTGCAACAGATCGAAGATCAGGCGCTGGCTGAACTGCGCCATCAGGATGCATTGTTGATTGAGAGCGCTTGGGCAAAACTCATTGATCACCAGCAAAAACAAGCGTTGTTGATGCGTTACGTATATCGTCACAAAGATGAGTACATCCGCAATCGTTTGAAGCTGCGCGGGCGTCAAAATCTGACGTTGACGTTGTGGAAGGCAAGGACAAGTTTGAAACAAATACTTGAACGCGAAAAAAATGCGGCTATAATTCGACCTGACAATTTAAATTTATTTGCCGGATAACCGCGCCGTATCACGCACCTCAAAAGGGTGTGTTGTCGCGCCTAGCAAAAGAGTAGCCCTGACAGACTTTGGTCTTCAGGGCTTTTTTGTTTTCAGACAATCAGTGCAGACGTATGTACTGTTGCATGGTGTCTCCTTGACTGTAATTTAGCCTTCGCCCTGGCTGCGACCGCAGCTGGGGTTTTTTTATGGTGGATGTATGCCAGTATCAGCGCCGCGTAAATGCACGATGGTTGGTTGCTATCAGTATGTGTCTGATGGCTCTGGTCGATGCGCTGCGCATCAATATCAAAAGTGGCAGAAGCGCAAGGATGTGGCTAAGCGCATCACTGGCCGCCGCTTGCAGGAGTTGCGTGAGCAGTTGTTCAGGGCTGATCCATTGTGCGCTGAGTGCAGGCGCAATGATCGCATTACAGCTGCGACACAGCGCGATCATATCGTCCCATTGTCTGAAGGCGGTGAGGACGTTCCAAAGAACGTGCAAGGTCTGTGCGATGCCTGTCATGACGCAAAGTCTAAGGCTGAGGCAAAGCGTGGCCGCGCAAGGAAAAAATCAAACGGGGTGGGGTGGTAAAAGTCTGCGGCAGATTGCTGGAAACCGGACGCCCAGGTTGATTTTTTCGCGAAGAGAAAACTACCCCCCGGGGGTTTAAGGTGTATCTCAGTGGAGAATCAAAGTGAGTGATGATTATAGTTTTGCAGCATCGCCGCCTGCAGTAGGTAATGCTGCGCGGACGATTATCAATTCGCCAGAGCCGCCGCCAGGCATGGATTTTGACGGTGATGAGAAAAAGATTTATGAGTACCTGTGCTGCGTCCTGCGTGATGCCGGGCTGGAGCATATGACCGCAGGCATGCCGTTGGCGGTTATCGTGCGAACGTACCGGCAGTGGTTGTATGCGCTGCGCGAGTGTGAGGAAAAGGGGCGCACGCAAGTCGCAAAGTCTGGCTGGGCGCAGGCTGCGCCGTGGGCGGAAGACGAGAAGCGGCTAAAAATGGAGTTGGGGCAATGGTTGCCAAAAGCATGTTTAACGATTCCATCGCTGGCCCGGGTCAAAAAAGAAACAGGGGCAGTAAGCGGTCAGGACGATCTCTTCCAAGACTTAGTAAGCCACGGTTTATCCTCTCCAGCAAGAAAGCCGCCGCACTAATCCCGGCGCAGCTGCATGAGTGGGACGAGCGTTACGGCTTGCCTGTTCTGCGTGGGCAGGTTGTTGTTGGTGAGTATGTTTATCTTGCGGTAGTGCGCCATTACAGGGACTTGCAGACCGGCGCAAAACGCGGGCTCAACTTTTCGTCAGAGCATGCGCTTCACATCATCGATTTCATCGAGCGCTTTTTCGTGCACATAAAAGGTCCGTTAGCAGGGCAGCCGATTCTGCTGGATCCGTGGCAGAAGTTCTGGACTGCTGTGCTGTACGGTTGGCGTAGAGCTGATGGCTATCGCCGATTCACGCGGGCATACGAAGAGGTGGCGCGGAAAAATGGGAAGTCGACCTGGAAGGGGCCGCAGGGGATGTACTTGCTGGCTATGGATGGTGAGATCGGTGCCGAGGTGTATGCGGTCGCGACGACCAGGGAGCAGGCCAAAACGGTTTTTAAACCAGCCTTCGACAACGTTGCAAAGTGGTGTCGAAAGTCGCCGCGTATCGCAAAGTCGTTCAAAGTCTTTTCTGGCCTGAATCAGGAAAAGATTGTCTATGACACATCCGTGTTTGCGCCATTGCCAGCGATGGAAGAGAACCTGGACGGCTTGAATCCATACGCGATCTTGTTTGATGAGTTGCATGCGCAGAAGTCTCGCGGGGTTTGGGATGTAATGGAGTCTGCGCTGGGTGCGCGAAAGGCTCCGCTGCTATCGGCGATTACAACATCCGGATTCATCCTGGATGGCATCTGCGTGGAGATTCGCGATTACTGCCTGGCTGTATTGCGCGGTGATGCGGAAGATGATTCGTTTTTTGGTTATGTCTACACGTTGGACCGTGGAGATGATCCATTCGATGAGCGCGTCTGGTGTAAGGCTAATCCTGGGCTCGGTATGTCAAAGCAAATTGACTACATGCGTACTCAGGCGTTGAAGGCCAAGCGCACGCCCGGTGCGCGAGTCAACTTTATGACCAAGGATCTCAATATCTGGTGTAACAGCGCGGATGGTTATTACGACCTGGATGTGTGGGATTCGTGCGGTAAAAAATTTGATCCGGAGATATTGCGAGGGCGGCGCTGTTATGGTGGTCTGGACTTAGCGTCTACGCGAGACTTGACGGCCTATTCGTTAGTGTTTCCGTCAGATGAGCCGGATGAGCCCTGGTATGTGCTGGTTTGGTTCTTTTGCCCGCAATCAAAAATTGACAACGAGGCACATAACGATAAAGCGCCGTATGCGGCCTGGCAGGATGCTGGGTGGTTGACTGCTACGGATGGCAATGTCACGGATTACGCTGTCGTCAAGCGAGTGATCCTCGAATCCCTGCGCGACTACGATGTTCAAAAAATCGGCTATGACCGCTGGAATGCGCTGCAGCTGGTGAATGAGCTGATGGATTTGGGTGCTCCGATGTTCGAAATTCCGCAGAACACTGGAGGTATGTATCCCGGCACAAAAGCACTGGATGAGCTGATTTACAGCGGGCGATTGCAGCATAGTGGTAATCCAGTATTGCGCTGGAATGCAGTGAATGTATCCATGCTCTACGACACAAACGGCAACTACAGGCCGGATAAGAAACGATCTCAACAAAATGGACGAATAGACGGTGTGGTCGCGACAGTCATGGCCTGTGCGTTAGCGTCTGAGCCGGTTGCTGAGTTTAACGCGGTATGGAAAACGGAGGGGTAATGAAATGGCTTAACAGTGTCAAAAGTGCGCTCGGATTTGCTCCGAAAAATGAAACACAGATTCCGTGGAATAGTGCGCAGTCACTTGAATTCCTTTCTGGAATGCCAGCATCTGCTGGTGTGTATGTGACGCCGGAGAATGCGCAGCGCTTGGCGACGGTCTATGCATGCTGCGATAAAGTGGCGGGCGCAATATCGACATTGCCGCTCGGGTTGTATAAGCGAACTAAGACGGTGCGGGACGAAGTGCATGATCATCCAGTGCATGCGCTATTGAATGAGCGTCCCTCTGCTGCGTGGACGGCGGCAGATGCAAAGTTTAAGGCGATGCTCTACGTCATGCTGCGCGGTGACGGTTACATGCTTATTAAACGCAATCGCATGGGCGAGGTGAAAGAGCTGATCCAGGTGCCATGGGAGGTTTGTAATCCGATTAAGCAGGAGCCTACTCTCGAAAGTCGTATTGTGTATGCCGTATCAGATGGTCTTTCAATGAAAGGCTGGGATATGGATGATGTATTACATTTTGCTGGCTATGGGTTCAACGGATTGTCAAGCATGTCTGTCATTAGTTGGGGCGCAAAAAACGCGATTGGTAACGCGCTGGCGATGGATGAGTACTCTGGTCGATACTTTGCGGATGGGGCGCATGCGTCGCTCGTGCTGAAGCAAGATTCTGGCGGTATGGACCAGAAGAAAATCGACTTTCTTCGCGCTCAGATTCGGGAGTTATTCGGGGGGCTACGTAACGCGCATAAGCATCCGTTGATTTTGCCGCCTGGGATAAGTTCTGAAAATGTGTCAATCACGGCTTCAGATGCGCAGCTGCTGGAAGCGCGGAAATTTCAGGTAATCGACATTTGCCGGGCCTTCGGTGTACCGCCACATATGATCGGTGAAACATCGGCAAGTACTAGCTGGGGTAGTGGTATCGAATCGATTAACCGTGGATTTCTGACATACACATTAAATCCGCGCCTGGTGAAGATCGAGGAAGAGATTAATCACAAGCTCATGCGCGGTACCGGAATGTTTTTTGAATTTGACCGATCGTCGATGTTGGAAGGTGACGCGAAAACACAAGGCGAGTTTTTCCGTGGTGCGCTGGGTGGTCCCGGCTCTGGACCCGGCTGGATGACAACAAACGAAGTACGTGGGCGCAGAAATCTGGCTCCGGTACCGGGTGGTGATGTGCTGTTCGATCCGAATGCAGGTAAGACAACAGGGGGTAAGAGTGAAAAAGATTAATTTTGCAAATTTGCTGCGTAATGAACAGACAAAGCCGCGTAATGCGTTAAAGCTAAAAAATGGTCCTGTAGGGCCGGTGCTGTATATCTATGATGTGATTGATTCCTGGTATGGCATCAGTGCTGAGAGCGTCGCCAGTTTATTGGCTGATTTAAAGGGGGAGGCGCTGACAGTGCGTTTCAATTCGCCTGGTGGTGATGCGTTTGAGGGGCGTGCAATCGCGTCATTGCTGAAGTCATATGAAGGTGAGGTCATAGGTATTGTTGATAGTATTGCTGCCAGTGCTGCGACAACCATTCTTTACGCGTGCGATAAGATACAGATGGCGTCAGGTGCATATCTGATGATTCACAATGCGTGGACATACGCTGCGGGTGATAAGAATGATTTGGCGGAAACAGTCAAGTTGCTGGACAGGATGGATAACACCATTGCAGCTGATTATGCCGCTAAGTCGGGTAAATCAATCGACGATGTAAAAGCATGGATGAATGCCGAAACATGGTTCTCTGCAGAGGAGGCGATTGCGGCAGGTATGGCAGATGGATTGACTGATGGCGATGATGAAGAGTCAGACGATGATCCGGATGATGTTCAAAACGGTTTTGTGCTGGATGTCTATAACAATGTACCAGCAAAACTGAAAAACAAAGCAGAAGATAAGGCGCTCGGCGAAGCTACTAAGCGTCATTTTGAAAACAGCCAGCGACGTATGAAAGTGCTGGGTATTCACTGACATTCAGTCAGTCCAAAAGCAAGCCACTCATTTGGGTGGCTTTTTTATTTTCCGAAAAAAGGGAGTGCTTATGTCAATTCAAGAACTGCGTAACGAACGTGCCGAGCTGGCGCGTCAGGCTAATAAATTGCTCGCTGATCAGGGCGAGAAAAAGTGGACAAACGAATCGCAGCAAAAATTCGACAATATCGCGGCAGACATCGAAGCGATTGATCGCAAAATTTCGTCGATCGAAAAACTGAATAATCTGACTGCTGAAAATTCGTTTAAAGATGCCGTGCCTGCGCTGAACACAGATGATAAAAAGTCTGTGCAAAACAAAGCAGTTGAAATTTACTTGCGCAAGGCGGAGAAGCATTGGACGCCCGACGAGCAGGCGATTGTGCAGAACACGATGACAACAACGACTGGTTCTCAGGGTGGTTTTACTGTTCCTGCGCAGATTTCATCAACCGTTATTGAGCTTCTGAAAGACTTTAATGGCATTCGCCGTGTAGCGGACAGTATTCGCACGGCGAATGGCCAGCCGCTTTCATATCCTGGTACTGACGGCACGGTGGAGATCGGTGAGATTGTTGATCAGAATTCGCAAGTCAGTGGACAAGATGCGTCATTCTTTTCGGTGCCGTTGAATGTATTTAAGTTCAGCTCAAAAGTGATCGTTGTCCCGATTGAGCTTGTACAGGATACAACAGTTGATCTGCTTGGTTTGCTGAATCGTCGTATTCGTACCCGTATCGGTCGTATCCAAAATCTGAAGTTCACCAATGGTGCTGGCGGTACTGAGCCGGACGGATTGCTGGCAAAGGCGGTAGTGCGTCGTATTGGTCAGACGGGCTCAACGACCACATACACCTATGACGACTTGGTTGAGTTGATTGAATCAATGGATATTGCTTATGCGGAGCAGGGTGATCTCAGCTGGATGATGTCGCAGGCAGGTCGCAAAGTCGTTCGTAAGATGAAGGATGGTAACGGTCGTCCAATCTGGACGCCTTCTTATGACAAAGGTATCTCGGTTGAAGGTGCTGATGAGCTGATGGGCTTTAAGTTGAACATCAACAATGACTACGCTGCGCCTGCTGCGAGCGCTAAGTCAATGACATTCGGTGTGCATAAAAACTACATGATTCGTGATGCAATGGACGTCACATTTATGCGTTTTGATGATTCTAACTATGCGCGTCTGGGTCAGGTTGGTTTTATGGCGTTCTGCCGTTCCGGTGGCAATTTGCTGGACATTAACTCTGTGTCTGCTTACCAGCATTCCGCAACTTAACCATGATTGCCCGGCATGGTTCGGGCGAAGGAGAAAAGCATGAAAGTAAAAAAAGGTATGGTTGCAGCGCTGGCGTTGTCTGCGCTGCCTTATGAAAATGCCGGTTGCGGTTGTATTGTAGTTGGTCCTGAGTCGGTGATTGTGAATCTAGCAAAAGCGGGTTTGGTTGACATGGCGGGTGCCGCAATTGAGTCGGCTGCAGGTCGTTGTGAAGAGCCGGTAATCATTGGTATTGATGCAGAAGAATTTGCTGCATTGATGGCTCAGCCGGATCTGATTACCGAGCCTGATGCGGCGCAGAAATCCACTGATCCGCAGCATCAGGAAGGTGCGTAAAAATGGGTCTGCGCGTTGTTGTCGAGCCGGTCGGTGAGCCGGTCAGTCTGGATCTTGCAAAGAATCATTTGCGCATTGATCCGGACATCACTGACGATGATGCGCTGATCCGGCTGCTGATCAGCGCAGCACGGCGCTATGCGGAGGATTACACAAGCCGCTCATTTTTCACGCAAAAGTTGCAGCAGGTGCTGGATCTGTTTCCGGGTGCGCCGGACTATGTTGTTCCTGGTCAGCTGTTGCCGCTTTCCCTTCGTGGTTATGCGTCCAGTCCAGTGATCTTGTTGCGGCGTGGTCCAGTGCAGTCGGTGGAGGCGGTTGAGTACCGCACTGCGGCGGGGTGGCTGACGTTATCGCCTGATCAGTATGTACTGGATACTTCAAGCGTTATTGCGCGACTTGCGCCTGCAGCTGGCTGTTCATGGCCTTTCGTGCTCAATCAGATCGGGTCCGTTCGCATTAGTTATACGGCTGGGTATGGGGCTATCGAGGCGAGCGTTCCGGAGGGTATCCGTCACTGGATAATGTTGCGATTGACGACGTTGTATCAGAACCGTGAAGAGGTCGCCATCATGTCGCGTGGCAAGGTTGATCCGTTGCCCTATGTTGATTCGTTGCTCGATTTCGTGAAGGAGCCAGTCATATGATTCGTGTTGGCGAGTTGACAAAGCGGGTGCAGGTGCAGACTAAGGTGGCGGTGACTGGTGCGCGGGGTGAGCAGGTTCAGCAGTGGCAGGTTCTGTTTCCGGCATGGGCCAGGGTTCAGCCTTTGTCCGCTGGCCAGAAAATAGCAGCTGCAGCTGAGCACCCAACGGCATCGCACAAGGTGGTGATTCGATATCGTTCTAGCCTGGCTGATATTCACGTTTTATCGAATATGCGTCTCATGCTAGGCAAGCGGGTGCTCTCTGTCCTGGGTGGCATTGATATCGATGAGAAGCGGCAGTGGTATGAATTCACCGTTGAGGAGGGTTTGAATAATGGCTGATATAACCGGCCTCGATGCGTTGCAGCTTACGCTGACGAAAATGGCGCAGGGGGTGCAATCTGAATTGCCCAGCATAGTTTCACGCGCTGCGGATGAGGTTGTGGCAGAAATTGAGCCGCGTATGCCGGAGCGCACCGGTGCGTTAAAGGCGGCGCTTGAGCACGATGAGGTGGCTGGCAGACGTTCTGCAACGTCAGTAGTGCAGGTCGATTCATCTGCGCAGGGCGGCGGTATTCACTATGCCATCTTTAAAGAGTTTGGAACGGCACTGCAGCCTGCGGAGCCGTTTTTCCGTCCTGGTGTCGATGCTGCAGCGGTAAAGGTTAAGCAGGTGATCGCTGACGGTGTTGTGAATGCAATGGTGGCACATGGCGGCGAATGATCTGTTTTACACAGTGCTACGCGCTGCATTTGATGTATCGGTAGAAATCAGGCCGCTGAAAGCAGAAGCGACAGATGGCCCTGAGTACATCGTATATCGCCAGGTCTCAGGTGTTCCGGCAAACGTCTTAAACGGCATGCCATCAATCAGCCGGTATGTTTGGCAGGTTGATGCCTATGCACAGTCTCCAGCGCGGGCTGAGCAGTTGGGTGCGGCGGCAAAGGTGGGGCTGACGGGTTCGCAGCAGTTGTCTGCTGTGTTGCTATCGGAAGGCGATGGCTATGATTTTGACGTCAAGCTGTATCGATGGCGCCAGGATTTTGCAGCCTGGCTGTGAAGTGAAGTAAATTTTTTTAACTGGCCCGCAATTGCGGGCTTTTCTTTTATATAGGAGTGCATCTATGTCAAATGCAATTCGCAGTCAGAACACGCGTATTCAGCGTGGTACGGCACAAGCAAGTGCGCCCGGCAAGACAATCACAACGATTGCTAATGCTGCCGGTGCGCCGAACATCCTGCAAGTGACGACACAAACGGCTCATGGTCTGTCGTCCGGCGATCTGGCTACACATATCGGTATCGCGCCTGCTGCTTATAACGGGACTTATCCAGTGCAGGTAATTTCGGCGACATCATATCAATTGATGTTACCGGGTCCTGGCATCGGTAATGCGACGGCTGTAGGCACATATACTGCCGTTTCGTTCACCTATGCTGATGTTGATGAGCCGACTGACGTTAAGTTTGGCGGTATCTCTGTGTCTCAGCTCGATGTCTCGCACCTGCAGTCCACTGCAAAGGAATTCATTCCTGGTCTGGTTGATAATGGATCGGTCGATTTCACCTGCAATTTTACAAATTCAGCGATGCAGAATCAGCTGCTGGCTGATCAGTACCAGGCAACAGTAACTAACTGGCGCGTGATCCTGGGTGGCATTGTGCAGCGTACGTTTGCAGGTTTTGTGTTCAAGTTTGACGGTCCAACTGCAAAGACGGACAGCAAAATGGATGTGCAGGCATCGCTCAAGATTTCCGGCGCTATCGTTTCGGGTTAATCACCTGGCTGGCTCGTAGTTTGTCATTGATTGGAGTGCATACGTATGCACTCCTTTTTTTATTCTCATTTTGAAAGTTATTGTCATGGATACAGTTACAAATCAGGTAGATGTGGTCGTTGAGCAGATCGAGGCTATGCAGGTGAAGTTATTTGATATGGCCGCATTGTTTGGGGCTTTAAAGGCAAAATCAAAGTTGGTGCATATCGAAGGTTTCGGCAATTTGCTGGTGCGTGGTGTGTCTCAACAACGCAATGAAGAGTTACAGGAGCGGGCAAAGAAAAAAAATATCCCATCCTGGAAGTTGGTACTGGTAGAGAGCATCTTCACTCCGGATGGCTCACAACGCGTGTTTTCTGAGTCGGATATTGCAGCGCTCGGTGAGTGTGGTGAGGCTGCGATTCAAATGCTCCTGGATCCAGTGCTGATTCTGAATAACTGGAAAAAGGATCCTGACGCAAAAAACTCGCAGACAACCCAGAAAGACGATTCAAGTTCCGCCTAGCATTGGCTCTGGGTAAAACGGTCGGTGAGATTGAGCAGATGCCTCAGGCGGAGTTTGTCGAGTGGATGGAGTTTTACGATATTGAGCCGTTTGGACTGCCAGTTGCGGATGTGTTTCACGCACACGGGCTGGCTGTACATCTCAATATGCAGCGTGATCAAAAGTCACGGCCAGAGCCATTCGCCATCGAGGATTTCCGTTTGTTCGCAGAACGTCGGCAGCCTAAGCAAGAGGCACTGGTTGACGGTCTGACTGCAGAGCAGTGGCGTCTGAAATTTGCTATGGATCGTTTTGAATATCAGCAAAAGCAAGCAAAAGCGCAGGATTGACCTGCGCTTTTTTTATTGGGAGGTCGTATGGGTTTAGGGAATCTCTCGGTCAAAGTAACGGCTGATATCGGCCAGTTTCAGACGGGTCTGCAAGTCGTTAGTAAGACTGCTCAGGAACAGATGGGCGTCGCTGGTGGCGCGGTGGCTGAATATGAGCGCGCCATGTCGCGGGCGGGTGAGAACACTGCCGCCAGTGCGCAGCAAATAGAAAGCAGCATGAAGGCTGCGAATGACGCGATCATTCAGGGATCTGAAAAAGCAGTCGAGTCTATTGGCCAGATTGCGGAAGTGGCTAAGACGGCAGATATGCGCCCGCTAGGTGAGCGAATTGCTGAGGCGATTGGTACCGGCGTTGGTGTTGGCATCGTAGCCGCAGAGAAGGGTTGGAATGCATTTGTCGAATACTCAAAGGCTAAGGCCGTTGTAGTTGGAATTGCGATCTCTGCAGCGTTTGCTGCTGTGGGGTTGGGTGCAGTGTATGCGGGCTACAAAGTATTAAGTGGTTCGATGGATTTTATTACCGGTCTGCTGACTGGTGACAGCTATAAGAATGAAAACATTGATGCCTTGCTCAAGGCAAATGAGCAGGTCAAAGAGATTCAAAAGTCGTTGGGCATTACCGCAGACCAGGCGGCAATCACCAATGAAGCATTGAAGGGCTTAGGGGTTGATAAGGGCGATTATGTCGCTGTTTTTACCCAGGCACGCGATGCGATGACGGGGAATAAGGAAGTCCTGGAGCAATTGGGCATCAAGTATGGCTCAACGTCAGAACTGATTCAGTCTGCGAATCAAAAGCTTGGTGAATATACCGAAGGCTGGGAACGTAATCAGGTCGCGCAGCTGATCGGCATTGGTTCGGCTTCGCAGGTGGCGGATGCTGCGAAGTTGACGGCGACAGAGTTGGCTAACGCGCATGAGCGTCTGTCAGATTACAACCTGGGCATGAGTACAGAAAGTCAGGCGGCTGCTGCAGCGTACACTGATACGACCAGGGAATTTCAGAACAACCTGGCGCTGACGCAGCAAGGATTTAAAGTCGCGATCGCTGACAACATCATGCCGATGTTGACGGATCTGGCGGACTTTTTTAAGGATGGTTTCCCTGGCGCTGTAAATGCGTTTCGCTATTCGATGGCGACGATCACATCGCTGGTTTATGGGCTAAAGATCGTAATTTACAGCGTGCTGGAATTCATTGTTGGGTCGCTCTCTGCGGCGGGGTCGATGCTGGCGGGGATTGCATTCAGTGCGACATCGATCATGCGTGGCGATCTGACTTCGGCGAAAGATGAATTGATTCGCGGCTGGGAAGGCGCAAAGGACCGCCTTGGTCAGATCTATACAGGTATATCTAACCAGGCGCAGCAAAGTGCATCGGCAATGCGGCTGGCGTGGGCATTTGACGAGCGGTTGGTGCCAAGTGGTGTCGAGGGTAAATCGTCAAAAGGCACGGTTGAGCAGATCAAGCTGACGAAAGAGCAGAACGCAACCTATAAAGAGTTGATGCAGTCGGTTGGATTGCGTTTGGAGCAGCAGGACCAGGAGCTGAAGGGTGGTGAAAAACTCGGTGAAATGCAGCGCAAGCTGATCGAGCTGCGGCGCGGCCTGGACAATGGCACTGTTAAGCTCGATACAGATCAGCAAAAAGAAGTGCTGGCCGCGATGCAAAAGGCGGCAGAGCAAGAAAAGCGCATCAGGCAAATGGAGCATAAGCCAGCTGCTAATGATGGCGCGTATGACAGCCTGGTGCGCGGTATGGCTGAGCGCATATCCACGTTTAAGGCGGAAGCCGAAGCGATGGATGGTGTGACTGAAGGTCAAAAGGCGGCATTGCGGATCCTGACAAATTTGCGCGATGGTGTCCTGGATCTGACGCTGGCTCAGCGTAAACGCGTTGGCTCACTGATGGAGGAAATGCTGACACAGGAGCAGGTTGCTCTGGCGCATAAAGAGGCAATCAAAAATGCTGAGGCGCTGCAAAAAGCGGATGAGCAGTCTATGCAGGCTCTGCAGACGCAGATTGACCAAGAGCGTGTGCGCAATCAAGAGATTGGTCTGACTAAGGCGCAGATCGAGGCGGTCGCAGCGTCCAGACTGATCGATGCTGCAGCGACCGATGAACAGACTGCAGCAAAGCTGCGGGAGGTGGCAGCCAGTGGCGCAGCTGGTGAGTTCACTGACGCGTATGTGCAGCACGCTAACCAGTTATTGCGAATGGCTGCGGCAAAGCGCGAGCTGGCCAGTATCAAAATCGACTCCAGTGATCGCGAGTCGATTGTCGCCCAGGGTGAGGCTGCAAAGAAAGCGGCTGAAGAGTTGGACCGTATGCTGGATCCTGCCCGGGGTCGTGATTTTGGTTTGGCGATTAAAGGGTCGGTCGGTGAGGCCATCAGCGCTGTGGTGAAGCTCGATGCGGCATTCCGCCAGTACGGGTCGAACCAGGCCATGCTGGCAAAACAGATCGAGCTGGCCTACAAAGAGTCGAACGGCAATCAGGAGACGTTGAATAGTCGGCTGAATCAGATCAATCGCAAGGCCACGGAATCCCAGCTGTCCAACTATGCAGCCATGACGGGTGCGGCAAAAGGGTTCTTTAACGAGCAAAGCCGGGGCTATAAAGCGCTGCAGGCTGCTGAGCAGGTTTTCCAGATGGCTCAGCTGGCAATGACGCTGGCAACGACAGTTGCAAAAATTGCGGGGATTGAGAGTGTTACTGCAGCGACGGCGGCAGGGGCTGCAGCACAAACTGCAGCAGTTGAGGGCGGCGTGGCTGTTCAGCTGGCAGCTGACCAGGTGAAGGGCGCGAGCGCGGCATCAGTAGCGGTTGCAACGCAGGCTGCAGGCGATCCCTATACCGCGTGGGCGCGTATGGCTGCAATGGCCGCTGCGATGGCTGCGCTGGGCTTTGCGACTGGCGTGTTTGGTGGGGATGATGGCGGTAGTTCAACGCTGGCTGCAGATCGCCAAAAAATGCAGGGTACGGGCACGGTGTTCGGCGATGCGATGGCGAAATCTGAATCCATCTCGAAATCGATTGAGTTGCTGAAGTCAAACTCTGATCTGATGCTGCCAGTGAACCAGGCAATGCTGGTCTCTCTGCGGGCGATCCAGTCGAATATCTCCGGTCTCACGAATTTGATTGTTCGTGCTGGCGGTGTCGCCAATGGCGGCAATTTTGGGATACAGGAGGGGGTGATATCGAGCGGTAACTCTCTGGGGAATCTGCTGACTAAGATCCCGGTCATCGGTGGCCTGCTGGGCGGCATTGTCAATCTGTGGGGTAAGACGACACAGACAATTACTGATTCCGGCATTCAGTTCAGCGGGTTCGTTCGTGATCTGCAACGTGGTGTGGGTTATTTGCAGTATGCAAATGTCCAGACAACGGAGTCTAGCTGGTTCGGTCTCAAAAAAGACACGACGAATTCCGTGATGACGCAAGGGCTGTCGTCTGAGTTGACTACGCAGTTCGGCTTGATTTTCACCAATCTCGAAAAGACGCTCAAGGCGTCTGCGATCAAGCTAGGATCCAGTTCTGCAGATGTTGAAAAAGTGCTTGGCAGTCTGCGAATCGATACGACTACTGTGTCACTCAAGGGGCTGCAGGGCCAGGCATTGCAGGATGCGATCAGTAGCATCATCAGCAAAGCGATGGATCAAATGTCCTCGGCAGCATTCCCGGGCTTGGATGCGTTTAGGCAGGTCGGTGAGGGTTATACCCAGACCGTCATGCGGATTGCGTCGGGTGTTGAGGTGGCGGCATCTGTCCTGGATAAGTTGGGTGTTGCTGCAGTGAGCTATACCCAGATCATCGATAAGCAGGGCGATGTTGGTGGTGAGATCGTGCGCCAGTCTATCCTGGCAAAAGAGGGATTGTCCGGGGTTGGCACGATATTAGAGGGTATGACCGGCACTGCGCAGGATCTGGCAGCCGCATACAAAGAAATGACGGATATCCGCAAGCAAATGGCGGGTGTTGGTCTGAACGGTGCAAATCTGGGCGGTGCGCTGATCAATGGTGCGGGATCGACCAAGGATCTGAGTAGTGCGCTGTCGACGTATCAGGATAAGTATTTTTCTGATGCTGAGAAGGCTGCATCTGCTACGCAGAGTGTTGCTGCTGAATTTGCACGTCTGGGTATCGCAATGCCACGGACTAAGGATGAGTTCAGAAAACTGATCCAGCAGACCGGCACTGGCACTGATGCTGCTGCGAAATTGACGGGGCAGTTGTTGGTCTTGTCCGGATCGTTTTCCGACATGGTTGATGCTGTCGATAAAGCGAATGCGGCACAAAAGCAGTCTGTGCAGGAAACGCTGGATAGTTACGCATCGTTTGCATCGAGCATGGGGCGATTCCGCGAGTCGTTGCTGTTGTCGAATAGCTCCACTCTGACGCCGCAGCAAAAGTATGAGCAGGCTAAATCTCAGTATGAGAAGACGCTTGCCTTGGCTAAGTCTGGTGACAAGGATGCGCAGCAGCGTATCCAGCAGGCTGCCAACGACTTCCTAGAAGCGTCAAGGGTGGTCAATTCCAGCAGCGATGCGTATTCCCGCGATTTCAACAGCGTGATGAACCAGTCGGCTGAAATTGAGAAATGGGCGCAGCAGCAGGCGGATCTGGCAAGGGCCAGCCTGGATGCAATGAATCAGCAGGTCGTTGCAACAGGTCGGGTTGAACAGGCTGTGCTGGATCTGGGGCGTCGTATCCGCGTGATGGAGGATCCTGTTGTGCGCATTACGGATCCTAAGGGATCACCAAACGTCGATTTTTCGCAATACGGTCGTCCGTCGGATGTTGCTTTGATCGATGAGATTAAGCGTCTCAATGGTCAGGTGGCTCAGTTGCGTGCTGATGCAAATCAAAACGCAAATGACCAGGTAGCTGCGACCTATGACGCGACTGAGCGCAATGCGCAGGCGGTCTCTGCTGCGAATGTAAAAATCCAGAAGGAAGTCGTCTGGCAGCAAAACAATCAAGGGGTATTACGTCGATGAATCAAGCTGATTTTGTGCGTTGGTTGAAATCCCGCGCGCGTCGGGTTGTGCTGATCGAGATAGGTGTCAACTCCGGAGGTCAGGAGTTGACACGTTATTTGTCGACCGGTGCATACAACACGGGGCCAGCCGATGTGCCTGCGAACCAGGTGTATCTGCCTGTGGTTGAGGTCGGTATGAGTTTTCCTGAACAGTTGTCGATCGGCGCATCGTCGTCGGTGTCATCAGGGGATATTGAGATCAATAACACTGGCGGCGTGCGCGATGCCTGGCTGACTGACATTTGGATGAATAGGCCGATTCGTGCCTGGATTGGTGATCCGGATTGGGGGCGTGCTGATTTTCAGTTGATCTTTAGCGGCGTCGTTGCGGATGTTAGTCCAAAGGGTCGGGATGTTCTGGCGCTGAAATTGCGGGATCGGATGCAGCTGTTAAACATGCCGCTTTCTGAGGCGGTGATTGGTGGGGCGGGTGCAAACGCCGGTGCGCTGTTGCCAGTCTGTTTTGGTGAGTGTCACAACGTCACGCCGGTGCTGACGGATCCGGCCACGTTGGAGTATGCAGTGCATACGTCTGCAATCGAGCAAATCATTGAGGTACGTGACAATGGGCTGCCAGTTAGTTTTGCGCCCATTCTGAGTGCTGGCCGGTTCCGTCTTAATCAGGCAGCTATCGGACAGATTACCTGCAGCGTCCAGGGTGACAATTCTGGGGGGTACGTCAATTCTCTGGCGGGGATCGTGCGGCGAATCTTAACGTCATTTGGTCCGCAATCGACCAGGCTACAGGCGTCCGACATCGATGCGCCTAACTTCTTAGCGTTCGACCAGGCGCACGCTCAGCCTATGGGTATCTATCTGACTGAGCGCACCAATTGCATCGCAGCCGTGCAGCAGCTGGCTGGGAGTGTTGGTGCGCAGCTGGTGGCATCGGCGCAAGGTGTGTTTCAGCTGTATCAGATCAGCTTACCGTCGCCTGGCGGGTTTCAGATCCTTGACCGGCACATCGAGGAGCGGTCCTTGGTGCCTAAGACCAGGACTGATGTAGTCGCGGGTATCAAGCTGGGCTACTGCCGAAACTACACAGTGCAAAACCAGCTGCAGACAGCCTTGCCGCCGGAGCACAAAGCGCTGTACGCGCAGGACTACCTAGTTGCATCTGTATCGGATGAGACGACCAGAGCGCTGTATCGATTGGATGCAACGGTAGCGCAACAAAATACCTGCTTGCTGCGTAAAAGTGATGCTGACATTGAGGCAGCACGGCAGTTGGCGATGTGGAAGGTCCCTCGCGCTGTGTATGAGGCGCAGGGCGTACCGGAGCTGATGCAATTGTCGGTAGGGCAGCCGGTGACGGTGATGGTTAGCCGGTTCGGATTGTCTGCTGGTGTTGGTGGTGTTGTCGTGATGCGCTCTGTTGCCTGGGATACCGGCAAAGTAAAAATCGGGGTGATTGTATGAGTGTGATTGTGAATGACCGTGATGTGCTCCTGCAGGCGGCAGCTATCAGGAGCGACAATCCTAAGCAGGGAAAAGCGATACTGATGAGTGTCAGTTCATCGGTGTTTAAAGTGACTGCTGGCGTCGCGTCTCCGGCCGCAATTGCGATCAATGTTTCCCTGGTCGGTTTGATTGGTTCTCCGGCGATTACAGTAAATGGGGCATCAAGGCTGATTGGGTCTGCTGGCCTCACGCGCACGTTGGCGTATGCCGATGTGACAGCTGATACTGTTGAGGTCACCGCCACACTGCAGGCAGACGGTCAGACCTATACCGCAAAACAGACCATTGCCCGCGTGACGGATGGCGCACCAGGTCAGCAAGGCGCACAAGGGCCGCAAGGTGCGCAGGGTCCGCAGGGTGTGGCTGGTGCGGGTGGTATCAACGGTGCTGCCGGGTTGTCTAATGCGCAGGTTAATGCATACAAACGTTCTGCGACTATCCCGGCAGATCGGCCAGGTGATGTTGTGTACACGTTTTCTGCTGGGGCAATTACCAGTCCAGCCGGTGATGCATTGGCAAATGGTTGGTCAAAAACAATCTCTGCCGGATCTGATCCGCTGTATGTCTGTGTTGCGAGTGCCAGCAGCGCAGCTGCAACGGATGGTATAGCGTCTGCAGAATGGTCGTCCCCGGTGCTGCTGGTGCAAAACGGTGCGCCAGGTCAGCCGGGTCAGCCCGGACAGAATGGGCAGAACGGCCAAAACGGTATTAGCGTGGCTACGGTCTACATTTACCAGCGTACCGCCAGTGATCAGCCGCCCGCCAGACCAACAGCACAGACTGTCTATACATTTAATCCGCCATCGTTGGCGGGCTTGAATGGTGGATGGTCAACGGCGGTACCGGCAGCAGGTGGTGCCTATTTGTATGTGTCAACGTCGACAGCCGCCAGCAACACCGCAACTGATGCGATTGAGCCGGGTGAGTGGGCGGTACCGCAGCTGCTCGTCAAGGATGGGCAGCCTGGCCAAGCGGGGCCAGCTGGCGTATCGATGGGGACTGCTCGAGCTTATCAGTGGTCGATCAATGGTGCGCCTGCAATCGCGGGGGCTGCGACATTTACCTGGACAACCGGCGCTTATAACAACGTGCCGCAGGGCTGGAGTGCCACAAAGCCGCCGCCTCCTACGCGTGGCGCGACTTTGTACGAGGCAGCTGTCAACCTGGTGAATCCTAATGCTGCAGCAACGTCGTTGATCGATTGGAGCACTGCATCGATATCCGCAATTGGTTATGTGGGGTTGGATGGTCAACCCGGCCAGCCTGGTCAAAACGGACAAAACGGGCAGAACGGCCAAAACGGTGCGCAGGGTGCGTCTGCAGTCATTGCATATTGCCTGATTGATGGTTACAGCCTCAATCCGTCACCCGCGTTCGCGTCTGTGAGCGGCTATAGCTTGCCTGCTACCGGCACATGGGGTGAGTCGCGTGCGTGGCAGTGGAGTACACCTGTTCCTGCGGCTGGGCAATCTGTATTTCAGGTCAACGGCATTTTTAACCCGGTCACCGGCAACACAGTTTGGTCTGCGCCATATCAGTCGACGGCTAAGTTCGGGAGTCTGTCAGCGCAATCTACAAATACCGGTGATTTAACTGTGACGGGGACGATTCGATCTGCAAATGGGAATTTCCAGGTTGATGCACTGGGTAACTTGCAGCTTCGTAGTGCTGAGGTAGGCGAGCGTTTTGAGCTTAAATCAAATGGGCTCTATGGTTACGACAAAAACGGGCAAATCAGAACATTTATAGGTGTGCGGCCATGACCGATTTTGTTTTTAGGACTTGGGATGCGGGTGGTGTACTCACTTTTGATACTGGTGACCGGTTGGGTCGTGTGTTGGGGAAAATAGAGATCGATGGTGCGGCTGGTAATGGTGGTGTCGATAAGCCAGAGTTGGCAAATGGCACTCCGTTTGCGATGTTTTATTCAGATGGATCTGGCTCACAAATGGTGATGTGCTTCGTTGAAATTGTAGGTACGCGGATAAATTGGACATTCAGGGGGAACTATGCGAATCAAGGTGCAAATCCTAGCGGGTTTATTAATTACGGCATTTTTTAGTGGGTGTGGCGGAGGTTCTGGTGGCGGTTCTTCTCCTGGTGTTGATGTGGTTGATTCCTTAGCTTTTGAGAGAGTTTCAAATATGTCATTTGGGTTTCAGATAATTGGTGATCATGGAATCACTCAAATTGATGATAAGTTTTTCAATCTGTCACTTAAGCAAAAAGGGCAGATTTACATGGCGCAGCAAACTGCGGACATGCAGTTTGCGACGTTAACCGTTAATGCGCAAAACCCAGTGCTGTGTATACGTCCAACATTAACTTCGATTGCACTGATTAAGGTGCAGCGAGCTGGTGACCAGTACACGTACACATTTGGCGGCTTTGATCCGAATCCGGAAACATTTTGGTGGTACTTGTTTGACCAGGTGCCCGTGGTGCAGCAATGGGGGAATGCGATGGCCTGGAATGAGCAAGGGCAGCCCACGTTTAATAGCGACTATCCAGTCATGAAGGTTCGTGGTATCGCGCCATTGCCAGCTGCTGATTTAACTGCGCAAAATGGATCTGTTGACGCAGGTGTTGCTGGCCAATATGCAGTCTGTATCACTCAGGGGCGTATTCAGCACATCAGTCGCGCAATTGCGGCGGGCCAATTTCAAGGGGCAATGTACGTCGAGGGGGTGAGGGTTACAAACACTGGCGCTGTATCGTCCCCTGTGTTGAGATCAAGGGATAACGCTGGTATTCGCTTTAGTAGTTTTGGTGGTGGACAGCTGATGCTCGTTGATGTCGCGGGGTTGTAATGCCAGCAAACCTGCGAATCATTTATGACAATGCAGCAGATCGCGCCGCCATATCTGCCGCGTCCAGCGCCGGTGCGATGACGCCGGATCGCCTGCAAAATGACATGAAATCCGATGTGTGGCGGTCTACATCAGCCACGGCCACGCTGACGCTGAGCTGGCCCACAGTAGAGCCGGTTGCTGGTGTGGCGCTCTGCTACAGCAATCTGTCGTCCCAGGCACAGATGCGTGTCACCGCATATGGCTACGCTGGCGACCTGGTGGCGGATACCGGCTGGCAGCTGGCGTGTCCGCCTAAGACAATCGATGAGCTGCGTTGGGGTGTGGAGCCGCTTGCTATGCATGCCTATTTGCCGCGTCAGGCAATCGCGCAGTGCTGGATAGCGCCAGTGCTTGCTTTGCGCCTGGTGATTGAGTTGATGGATCCATCTAGTCAAACCGGATACATCGAGGCAGGGCGCGCAGTTGTCGGCGACTATTGGTCGCCAGAGCGCAGTGCTGATTTGGGCGTCTCGATTGGTATGACGGATACCAGCAAGCATTACCGGACGGGTGGGGGTGATCTGTTGACCGATATGAGTACCCGGCATCGCAAGCAAAACATCTCATTATCAATGATGCGGGCCAGTGACCGGGACCGATTCTGGGATGTCGTTTGGGGTGGTGGTCTGGCGCGGCCATTTTATTTTTCGCTCTACCCTGATTCGCTGGATGTCAGGTTGGAGCAGACACACAGCATGTATTGCAAACTAGCCGTCACACCTGTGATGACGACGCCTTTTTTTAACCGTACAAGTGCAGCGATAGAGCTGGAGGAGATTTGATGGCGGATTTATTTAGACCTGGTGACCGTGATTATGTAACAAAGCTCAATCAGCTGTGGCAGCAGTTTCAGGCGGCGGGTAATCCGGTTAACCCCGTATTCAGTACGTTCGGTGGTAGTTGGGCTATTCCTGATACGCGGCCTGGTAAAAAACTACCCCAGGAGTATAAAAATTACGCGTCAGTGATCGAATTCAATGAGTCGGTGAATTTTGATAATCCGCCTGGCTCGGGTGTTGGATATGCATATGTGATGACCGTAGCTGGCTTTAACTCATCTGGCGCTGGAGGCGGGGGAACTCCCGTGCAGCTGAGTATCGGCGATAGTGTGGCGATGCGGCGGGCGGTATCTGCTACATCGTGGGGGCCGTGGAAGCGCCTTGCAAGTTATGATGATGTGATAGCAATTTTCGGCTCACCATCATCGGTCGGTCAGACTCTGGTTGTTGGTGGTGATGGCATAAGCCGTGGCGCATCTATGTTGGTGCAGACAGGCGGCGGGACAGTAATTGCTATGGGTAATAAATCGGGATTAGTTGGCGGCAATTTTGACAATACTCCGATGATATATGCGCCAAGTATTATCGAGTGCAATACCGGGATGAGATTGGGTAATCAGCTTCAAATTAAGGGTGGTTCTGAGTTGATTCGGTTGACCGATGATTTAGCATACGTTTCATTTTGGAATAGTTCGGCAACCACTCGCATGGGTTACATTCAGGGTGGTGTAAATAGTCGCATTGAAGTGCATGCCGCTGCTAACCATTATTTAATGCTGAGCGCAAACGGTTCGGGTAGAGCGATTATTGATGGTAATGGTAATTTTTATCCAACTACTGATGGTGGACAATACAATGGGATCGCTGCTAATCGTTGGGCTGGCATCTATTCAACGACTGGCGCTATCCAGACATCAGATGCTCGCAAAAAAACAGCAGTCCAGCCATTTGCTGCCGCCATGCGCGCTGCAGCTCGCGAAATGCACGATAGCATTGGTGTTTATCAGTGGTTGGATGCCGTTGCAGAAAAAGGCGAGGATAAAGCTCGCTGGCATATTGGTCTGACTGTTCAGCATGCGATCTCCATCCTCGAAAAGCATGGCATTGATCCTTTTTCTCTCGGGTTTATTTGTCACGATGTGTGGTCGGCTGAATACGAAAAGCGCCAGACCAACATGGGAGAGAAAGTCATTAAGCATCGCGAAGTGCGGCAACAAAAAGTTGCTGTGCATGAGCGTGACCAGGAGGTGATCGAGATCATCGACGATAAGCCGGTGCTGGTTGTCAGGCCGGTCGTTATTAAAGAGCCGATGTTCATTGATGCTCCTGTATCCCGGCCAGATGGCAGTCCGGTGGTAGATGAGTCTGGTCAGCAAATGACTGTCCGTTTGCCGGTAATGGAAACCGTCTCAGAGCCTTATGAGGCAGATGCTGATCCCGTCTATGAGGATGTTTTGATACGTGAGGCTGGTGACGGTTTTTCGTTCCGCTACGACGAATTGACGCTTTTCATTTTGGCCGGGCTGACCGGGTAAGGCGTTAGAAAAGAAAAAAGACAGGGCCGCGAAAGCGGTTTTTTTATGCCCGGATTCGTCCGGGCTTTTATTTTTGGGGAGGCGGTAATGTCGGGTAAAGAGCTGGCAGAGGCAGCGGGGAAAGAGGCGTTAAAGCAGGCGCTGAAGGAATGGCTGGATGAAAAGCTGGCTGAGTTCGGATGGTGGAGCCTGAAGATGTTAGCGGCGGGCGCACTGGTGGCGGGCGTGTATTTTTATCTGATTGCAACGGGGTGGCACAAATGATGATCGATCTGTTGATTGCGGAACTGATCCGCGATGAGGGTATGCGTGCATCGCCTTACAAGGATACCAAAGGTATCTTGACAGTAGGAGTAGGGCATAACCTTCAGGCGCATCCATTGCCTGGTGAGGCATACCCGATGACTGATGCGCGTATCAAGGCCGTGCTGGCGTCGGATCTGAAAGCGCTATTTGCTGATCTTGATACGCGCCTCACCTGGTGGCGCGGCCTCGATGAGGTGCGTCAACGTGTGATTGCCAATATGGCGTTTAACCTGGGTGTATCGGGTCTGCTGCAGTTTAAAAACACGCTGGCAGATGCCCAGCGTGGCGATTACATTGCGGCGGCAACGGGCATGCGCGCATCGCTATGGGCAAAACAAGTAGGTGGCCGTGCAACGCGGCTGTCTGAGGCCATGCAAACCGGCATCATGCCAAAATAATCAGGAGGTGGTATGGCGCTCGATCCAATCAGCGCCGCTCTCGATGTGGGCGGCAAATTGATAGACCGGCTCTGGCCGGACCCGGAAAAAGCTGATGCAGCCAAGTTTGAGCTGTTTAAGCTGCAGCAGTCCGGCGAGTTGGCGCAAATGCTCGGCCAGATGGATATCAACAAAGTTGAGGCTGCCAGCACTAGCGTATTCGTCGCAGGCTGGCGCCCCTTCGTCGGCTGGGTCTGTGGTTTTGCATTTGCGGTCAAGTTCGTCGTTGTGCCGGTCGCGGCATTTGTCCTGGCGGCAGCCGGCCATCCGGTCGTTGTGCCGGTGCTAGACATCAGTGAGATGTTGACTGTCTTGGGTGGGTTGCTCGGTTTGAGTGGTTACCGGACGCTGGAAAAGATAAAAGGGGTGGAGGGTAATCGGTAGGTATTTTTTAAACAACAAAATCTTAAAATAGTCCTTGCATGTAGCTCAAATTGAGCCTAATATACACACATCGACAGCGCAATGCTGTCACCGGCGCCTCGCGGGATCAGGGGTGGAGAAATAAAATGGAATCATTAATTTATGTTGGCCTTGACTCTGAGCGGTATGCCGATTTTGTCGCTAATACAGTCAAAGTTGACGAAGTTGAAGACCTTACTGGCAAAGTGCCACATGCTGGATATGGTGGTGCTGTCAAATCAACATACATATCACCTAAAGATGGGCAGCTAAAATTTGTTTTGGAACGCCATCAACAATATGCGCCAGATGCTTGGGGTAATGATGTCTGGATCTTTGCGGATGATTTTACGGTGGCTGAAGCAAGCGAGTTCATTTCAAATTTTGATAAAACAAAAAGTGCTTAATCGTCAAAATTATGAACGTATATTATGAGGAGTAGCTATGGGCCACGGTAACCGTGGCCGCCTGACCGTCAATCATGGTGGTGCATGGCGGCTTTATGCAAATACTTTGCCAGATGGTAGTCAGGCGGTTGGGACTGTCGCTCGTGGTGAGGGCGATATTGGTGCGCTTGTGTTGATGCCGGCAACAGGTTTATACGTCCAGATCAATGCCAATACGCTCAGGCCGTTGGATCAGCGTAAAGTTAAGGCTGCATTAAGTGGCGCGTAAGGCTACTATCATCGGCACTGCAACCGATTGGAGTGGTGATCTGTGGGATGTGCGCGAGTCGCGTCCCACTGTGCACGATTTTGATTTGCTTTTAGGATGGCCGCAATCTGCCGCGAGGGGCAGGGGTGGGTGTGGTGTCGCTGTCATATTGACCGTTGAGCTGGCGGATTACCTGTCTTGTACCAGGTTGTTTGCTGTTGATTTGCCGTGTGGGCGCAATGCTATCAAGCGGATGCGGGCAGATATTGGAGTGCGCTGGGTCGCCGGTGATTGGCGGGGCGCAAGGTTGCCAGACTTGGCATCATTAACGCTTGAGCAATTTTGTGCTCGGCACGGTTGTAGCATGGGGGCAGCCAGCCAGTGGCGTAATAAGTTGATAAACAAGGACTTTAATAATGACGCCTGACAATCTGCGTGCCTGGCAAAGCCAGATGGGTTATACGCAAGCCGGGGCTGCTGAGGCTCTAGGCGTCAGCCTTGCAACGTACAAAGACTGGCTGACTGGTAAAAGTCGCACCACCGGGAGGCCTGTAACTATTGACCGGCGTACAGCGCTAGCCTGCGCTGCTCTGGTGGCGGGTATTCCGCCATTTGCATGTAATGGTGGTGATGATTAGTAAGTAAAAAAGCCCGGAAAACCGGGCTTTTTTTATGCTGTCATTTTGTTGTCATTGCGGAGCCTAAACAGCCCCAAATAACCCTAATTAATGACAATCTTAAAATCGTAAGTCATTGATTTTAAATGATATTTTGGTGGAGTCGGCGGGAATCGAACCCGCGTCCAGAAGCACTCTACAGACAGTTCTACATACTTAGTGCTGCCATTTGATTTAACCACATTGACGCGGACGCACACGCTGCAATGTAGCGAGTTACCTTAAATTTAATCTTGCGCCAAGTAACCCGGTTCAAGACGATTCCCTATGAATGTCCTTACTGCTGTTGCCAGCCCACCCTAGGGAAGAGGTGGTGTAAGGTTAGCCGGTATTAAGCGGCTAATGCGTACGAGTTATCGTTTGCAGTTATATAGTTCAGATTGTATTTACGAGGTAGTCTGGCCTCGGTATGCCCTGCGCTGCTTTGCAACCCCTGTCGAAACCTGGTCGACCCCAAAGCCCTGCTAGTATAACCTATTACGGGACTTCGCGTCCAAGCTTGTCAGGCAGGTTTTTTCTGCTGCAGTTTGGCGCGTATCAGTTCGAGTAATTCCAGTGGGCTGTCGACGATGGCATCTGCTTTCCAGTGCGCTGGTTCGGTGGCGCCACAATAACCCCAGGCAGCGGCGATACTGGTCATGCCAGCGGCCTCAGCAGCCTGAATATCACGCAAATCATCACCGACGTACCAGCAGTCTTCCGAGCGTATTCCTAATTGCCTTGCGGCTTCCAGCAAGGGTGCCGGATGCGGTTTGGCGTGCGGCGTAGTGTCGCCAGAAATCACGCAGCGCGCTTCCTGCAAATCGATTTGCGGTATCAATGGATTGGTCAGGCGTTTTGCCTTATTGGTCACGATACCCCAAGGCAGTGCCAGCATATCCAGACCACGCAACAAACTGGGCACGTGTTCGAACAATTTGCTGTTGACGGCAATCGTGGATGCGTACTGCTCAAGAAATTCCGTGCGCATCGCTTCAAAATCCGGATGTTCGGGTGTGATCTGAAAACCAGCCTGCAATAAGCCGCGTGCACCTGCGGATGCCTGAGGACGCAAAGTCAGGTAATGCACAGGCGCGAGATTGCGTCGGCTGCGCATGGTATTGACGGCGGCAGCCAGATCGGGTGCGGTATCGGCCAGGGTGCCGTCGAGGTCAAACAATATGGCTGATGGAATACGCATAGGTAATGACGAAGGAAAAATCAGTGATCAGACGATAGCTGAGCGAGCAGCGAACTTAGCCGTTCGCTCAGCAGTAGGGGCTCAGGCTGGACGTACGCAGGCGACCATGTAATTGACGCTGGTATCGTTATTAAGTGAGTACATTTTGGTGAAGGGGTTGTAACCCAGGCCCTTCATCATTTTGAGTTCCAGACCTGCATTGCGAATATCCTGCGAAAGCTCAGCCGGTGTAATGAATTTCGCATAATCATGCGTGCCCTTAGGCAGCATCTGCAGTACATATTCGGCACCGATAATGGCGAACAGATAGGACTTAGGATTGCGGTTCAGGGTGGAGAAAAATACATGGCCACCCGGTTTGACCAGTTTGGTGCAGGCGCGGATGATAGAGGCTGGATCGGGTACGTGTTCCAGCATTTCCATGCAGGTCACAACATCGAACTGCCCAGTTTCTGCTTCAGCCATTTCTTCAGCCGCGATCATTTTGTAGCGCACTTGTACGCCCGATTCCAGGCTATGCAGATCGGCGACATTTAAGGCTTTTTCTGATAAATCGATGCCGGTCACAGTGGCACCTTTTTTGGCCATCGATTCAGCCAGGATGCCGCCGCCGCAGCCGACGTCGATCACATTTTTACCCGCCAGCGGAATGCGTTGATTAATCCACTCCAGGCGTAAAGGATTGATTTCATGAAGAGGGCGGAATTCTGAACTGGGGTCCCACCAGCGGTGAGCAAGTTCACTGAATTTTTGAATTTCTGCTGGATCGGCGTTCAAGGTAGACATGGTAGTTTGACTGGCGCAGTTTATAGGCGCGAGAGGCAAAAAGCGTATTGTAGGCGATTCAAGCGGCAGCCGCTTACTTTGCCTGAAACGAAAGTAGTGGCTTCTGCGCTGGCGCAGAAATCAGCTATATTTTTTATCGGCGATCCTGTCAGTTGCGCATGAAAAAAAATCCTGCACCGATGAAAATGATTCAGCAAAAAATGTGGGAATTTTGACGTAGCGATAAGCTTAATGCGGCACAGCGCAGCATCTTTGCTTTGCGTATTAGCTAGCTTGATTTGGTGGGGGAAATAAAAAACCCCGCACGAAGCGGGGCTTTTCAAACAATCAGAGACTGATTATTTTACGTTGCGTGTACCAACAACTTCGATCTCAACGCGACGGTTTTTAGCACGGCCTTCAGCTGTTTTGTTGTCAGCTACAGGTTGTGTTTTGCCTTTGCCTTCAGTGTAAACACGGTTAGCTTCGATACCTTTGCTGACCAGGTATGCTTTTACCGCTTCAGCACGACGGATGGACAGTTTTTGGTTGTATGCATCTTTACCAACAGAGTCAGTATGACCAACTGCGATCACAACTTCCAGATTGATTGCTTTCAATTTGGATGCCATGTCGTCCAGCTGAGCTTTACCTTCTGGTTTCAGAACAGACTTGTCAAAGTCGAACAGTGCGCTAGCAGCGAAAGTAACTTTTTCAGATGTCGGTGCTGGTTTAGCTACTGGTGTTGGTGCTACAACCGGAGTAACTACTGGAGTTGGAGGTGGAGGTGTAGCTGCTTTAGGTGCTTCAACAACCAGAGGAGCGTCGCAACCTGGCACTGCGTCAGCAGGTGTCCAGTAGCCAGTGCGCCAGCACAGACCGAATGCGTCACGAGCGATTACACCGCGTGCATCCTGAACGTATGCGCTGTTAGGTGTCTTTGCTTTGATGTCTTGTTGCGCGGCAGCAGAAAAGGATGCAACTGCGGACGCTGCGATAACGAGCTTAACTAAAATTTTCATATTTCTCCTCTCGGGTGAGATTTAATTACCGCAGATAAACTGCGCAAAATACTGCATAAAACCAGATGATACCACGTGCTTGATGACATTACTATTTCGTCAAACAAGCTTTCTATCAATCAAGGAGCATTCTGCCATAGAGAATGCAGTCGAATGCCATATGAATAAAACCATAAAGTAACACTTAGTTAAATATGTCGTGTATTCACAACGCATTCTAAGTGATTTAAACGTAGTAATCTACATTTGATATTTTATTGATAATTAATTTCCTGTTTTTAGGGGAGCAATCTCCCTGGGGTCGTGAGTGATGCTGCGATGCGGCATTTTAATCGGTTTTTATCTTCTTGCTTAAGAGTTGCAGTGATTCAAAGCTGACAGAGTACTTTCATCATGTTGTGATAGCGCATCGGTTTTTGTCTGCTTGCAATGAGTGTGTCGAATTGCAAAATGAGCAGATTTAGCTTTTATATTAGTTCAATTCCGCAATTTGCCAATCAGATACAGATATTGTGCGAAAAATCCGTTGTTTTGCTGTGCGTCTTCGCGGGGTTGTGGTTCTCTGGCTGGCGGCATTCATCTGTCGCATCGATTTTTGGCCGCACTAACGGCAGCAGGGCAGGTGAAGTCTGCTTTTGTCATTTATGCCGCTTGAGACGCCTTAGCCATGTTAGAATCAAGAGTTAAACGTCAATATAGTCAGGGGCTTTAATAATGCAGTCTCAGCGATATGGTGGCTCCCGCCTGAACAGGTGTGCGAACCGGCAGACTGGCTGATATTCGCCTGCGTTACCCTGTATATGGATGTTGCCAATTAACCAAGCTTTTATTTGCCGGCCTGCCAATGGATCAATTCGCAAAAGAAACACTCCCGATTTCCCTTGAAGAAGAAATGCGCAAAAGCTACCTCGATTACGCGATGAGCGTGATTGTTGGGCGTGCTTTGCCGGACGTGCGTGATGGCTTAAAGCCAGTGCATCGCCGCGTGCTGTTCGCGATGCATGAAATGAATAATGTCTACAACCGCCCGTTTGTAAAATGCGCGCGCGTGGTGGGTGAAGTGATGGGTAAGTATCACCCGCACGGTGATGCTTCCATTTATGACACCCTGGTTCGTATGGCGCAGGACTTCTCGCTGCGTTACACCCTGGTCGATGGGCAGGGTAACTTCGGTTCCATCGACGGCGATAATGCAGCGGCGATGCGTTATACCGAGTGCCGCCTGGATAAGATCGCTAATGAAATTCTGGCTGACATAGAAAAGGAAACGGTTGATTTCGTTCCTAACTATGATGGCAAAGAAAAAGAGCCTTCTGTACTGCCTACCCGCATCCCGAATCTGCTGATCAATGGCGCTTCCGGTATTGCGGTGGGTATGGCGACCAATATCCCGCCACATAACATCACAGAGACCATCAATGGTGCCCTGCATGTTTTGCGCAATCCGGAATGTACGATCGATGAATTGATCGAGATTATTCCTGCGCCAGACTTCCCTACCGGCGGCATTATCTATGGCGTATCTGGTGTACGCGATGGTTACCGCACTGGCCGTGGTCGCGTGGTTATGCGCGCCAAGACCCACTTTGAAGAGTTTGGCAAAGATAATCGTACAGCGCTGATCGTTGATGAGTTGCCTTTCCAGGTCAATAAGAAATCTCTGCTGGAACGTATCGCTGAACTGGTACGTGACAAAAAGCTTGATGGTATTTCCGATATCCGCGATGAGTCGGATAAATCCGGTATGCGCGTTGTGATCGAACTCAAGCGCGGCGAAGTACCGGATGTCGTACTGAATAATCTGTACAAGCAGACTCAGTTGCAAGACACCTTCGGTATGAATATGGTTGCGCTGGTCAATGGTCAGCCTAAATTGCTGAACCTGAAGGAAATGCTGTCTTGCTTCCTGTCGCATCGTCGTGAAGTGGTGACGCGCCGTACTGTGTTCGAATTGCGCAAAGCGCGCGAACGCGGTCATGTGCTGGAAGGTCTGGCGGTCGCGCTGGCAAATATTGACGATTTCATCGCGATTATCAAAGCAGCGCCAACACCACCGATTGCGAAACAGGAATTGATGACACGTGCCTGGGACAGCTCCATGGTACGTGAAATGCTGACCCGTACTGCGGCGGATAATCCTGGTGGGATTGAGGCTTTCCGCCCTGAAAACCTGCCTAAGCATTACGGCATTCAGCCTGATGGCCTGTATAAACTGTCTGACGACCAGGCGCAGGAAATCCTGCAGATGCGACTGCAACGCCTGACCGGACTGGAGCAGGACAAGATCGTCAATGAATACAAAGACGTGATGGCTGAAATTGCCGATTTGCTGGATATTCTGTCTAAGCCTGAACGTGTCACAGTCATCATTACTGATGAGCTGACGCTGGCGCGTAATGAGTACGGCGAAGGTAATAAAGATGTACGCCGCTCTGAAATCACACACAATGCGACCGATCTAGAAACCGAAGATCTGATCACGCCGCAAGACATGGTGGTGACCTTGTCGCACACCGGTTATATGAAGTCTCAGCCTTTGTCTGAATACCGCGCGCAGAAGCGTGGCGGCCGCGGCAAGCAGGCGACGGCAACTAAGGATGATGACTGGATCGAACAGCTGTTCGTCGCGAATACCCATGATTACATCCTGTGCTTCAGTAACCGTGGCCGTCTGTACTGGCTCAAAGTGTGGGAAGTACCACAAGGTTCGCGCACTTCGCGCGGCAAGCCTATCGTGAATATGTTCCCGCTGCAGGATGGCGAAAAAATTACCGTGATTCTGCCTTTGTCGGGTGACAATCGCAGCTTCCCTGAAGACCATTACGTGTTCATGTCTACCAGCCTCGGTACCGTGAAGAAAACACCGTTGACTGACTTCAGTAATCCACGTAAGGCCGGCATTATTGCAGTCGATCTGGATGATGGCGACTTCCTGATCGGTGCGGCGCTGACCGATGGTAAGCACGATGTGATGTTGTTCTCCGATGCTGGTAAAGCGGTGCGCTTCGATGAAAACGATGTGCGTCCTATGGGCCGTACGGCGCGCGGTGTGCGCGGCATGAATCTGGATGAAGGTCAACAGGTCATCGCGTTATTGGTCGCTGAAAATGAACAGCAATCGGTGCTGACTGCTACCGAAAATGGCTTCGGAAAACGTACCCCGATTACGGAATACACCCGTCATGGACGTGGCACCAAAGGCATGATCGCGATTCAGACTTCTGAGCGCAACGGTAAGGTGGTGGCAGCGACATTGGTGGATACCAGCGATGAAATCATGCTCATCACTACCGGTGGTGTGCTGATCCGTACCCGCGTCTCGGAAATTCGTGAAATGGGCCGTGCTACCCAAGGTGTGACTCTGATTGCGGTGGAAGATGGCACCAGCTTGTCGGGTTTGCAGCGCATCGTTGAAACTGATGCGGATCAGGACGTACTGGATGCACCAGCTGCGGCCGATGGCGGCGCGTCTGACGAGGCCGACGCGGCGGAGTAAATCATGACGACCATCTACAATTTCTCAGCTGGCCCTGCGGTGTTACCTAAAGAAGTGTTGCAGCAGGCTGCTGCAGAAATGCTGGACTGGCATGGCAGTGGCATGTCAGTCATGGAGATGAGTCATCGTGGCGCCGAGTTCATGTCTATCATGGACGCTGCCCAGCAGGATTTACGTGATTTGCTGGCAGTGCCGGCAAATTACCAAATCCTGTTCCTGCAGGGTGGCGGACTCGGCGAAAATGCGATTGTGCCGATGAACCTGATGGGTGCATCACCTGATGCGACGATAGACGTCTTACATACTGGTTCCTGGAGTGGCAAGTCACTCAAGGAAGCGCAAAAGTATGGCAAGGTCAATGTCGTTGCGTCAGCCGCAGACAACGGTTTTACGGCGATACCTGCGCGCGACAGTTGGCGCTTAAGCAAAGATGCCGCCTACGTGCATGTCTGCACCAATGAAACCATAGACGGCATAGAATTTCATGCCACTCCGGATGTGAGTCTGGAGACTAATGGCGCGCCGCTGGTCGCCGATATGTCTTCCCATATTTTGTCGCGCGAAATCGATGTGTCGCGTTATGGCGTGATTTTTGGCGGAGCCCAAAAGAACATAGGCCCTGCTGGCCTGACCATTGCCATTGTGCGTGATGATTTGTTGGGACGTGCGCTGCCTTATTGTCCATCGGCCTTTGACTGGAAGACCATAGCTGACAATGGCTCTATGTATAACACCCCGCCGACCTATGCGATCTACATCGCAGGCCTGGTATTCCAATGGCTGAAACGCCAGGGTGGTGTGGCTGCGATGGAGCAGCGTAACATCGCCAAAGCTAAGCTGTTGTATGATTATCTGGATTCCACCGATTTTTACGCAAACCGCGTGGCGCATGATTGCCGTTCCCGCATGAATATCCCTTTCTATCTGCGCGATGAGTCGCTGAATGCGGATTTCCTGAGTGCTGCCAAAGCGCACGGTCTGCTGCAGTTGAAGGGGCATAAGTCTGTCGGTGGTATGCGTGCATCGATCTATAACGCAATGCCACTGGAGGGCGTACAGGCGCTGGTGGCATTTATGCAGGAATTTGCGCAAACGCATTCCTGATGTTGCGGGATTCACGCTGTATCTCACCTGAACTGAGTCCCGCATTTCTGTCCTCAACCGGCAGCCCTTTCTGAGCATGGCATACCCATCACCTGGAAACCGTGGCGCTGCTGAACCAGACCAAAAGACTGGCGAGGCAATCGAAACTTGAAGGAGCAGGCCATGCCTGCTCTGCATTATTCATAAAAAGCGGGGCTGACGAAAAGCTGTTCCGGCAAGGCTTGGTGACGCAGGCAGTACACATGTACGATAAAGCGCCATAAGGCTGCCGGGGCTGTTTTAGGTAAGTCCTGTAACGGTTTTTAGGTCAAGTATGAGCGATAATAAATTACTCCCTTTGCGTCTGAAAATTGACGCTATCGATGCCCAGATTCTGGACTTACTGAATCAGCGCGCCCGTGTGGCCGAAGAAGTTGGCCATGTGAAGGCAGAAACTAATGCACCGGTATTCCGTCCTGAGCGTGAAGCCCAGGTATTACGCGGTGTGGCAGAGCGCAATCCGGGCCCGCTGGCCAGCGCGGATATACAATTGATTTTCCGGGAAATCATGTCGGCCTGTCGCGCGCTGGAACGCCGTGTGGTGGTGGCTTTTCTGGGGCCGGTTGGTACCTTCAGTGAGCAGGCGGTGTATAAACAGTTTGGACATGCCATACTGGCTTTGCCTTGCGTATCGATTGATGAAGTGTTCCGTGCCACTGAGGCCGGTACCGCCGATTTTGGTGTGGTACCGATAGAAAATTCTTCGGAAGGCGCAATTAACCGCACTCTCGATTTACTGCTGCAAACCAGTCTGGCGATTAGCGGTGAGCTGGCGATACCAGTGCAGCATAGCCTGATGACGCGCACCGGCAATATGGATGGCGTCAGCCGTATCTGCGCGCATTCTCAGGCGCTGGCACAGTGTCAGGCCTGGCTCAATCAGCATTATCCGCATGTAGAGCGGCAGGCAGTGGCATCGAATGCCGAGGCGGCACGCATGGCCAGCGGTGATGCGACGGTAGCGGCGATTGCGAGTGAAATTGCAGGTACTCAATACCAGTTAGGCATCGTCAGTGCGCATATCCAGGATGATCCGCATAACCGCACCCGTTTCGCGGTGATCGGTCGTCTGCATACCACGCCTAGCGGCAAAGACCAGACCTCTATCGTGCTGGCGACACCGAATAAAGCGGGCGCGGTGTATCACCTGCTGGCACCACTGTCCAAGCATGGTGTTTCCATGACCCGTTTTGAATCCCGCCCGGCCCGCACCGGTAACTGGGAATATTATTTCTATGTCGATGTAGAAGGTCATGTGCAGGATGAAAAAGTCGCTGCGGCGATGGCGGAACTGAACGACAAGGCTGCCTTCTTTAAGGTGTTGGGCTCTTACCCTTGTACCCTGTGAGCTGCGGATGAGTGAACAAAGCAGAGTATTGAAAAAAATCGCCATATTCGGTGTTGGTCTGATCGGCGGTTCGTTTGCACTGGGCTTAAAAAAAGCTGGTGTGCAGGCACAAATTGCAGGTGTCGGGCGTAGCCAGGCTTCACTTGAAGTAGCTCTTGAGGCTGGCATCATCGATGTGATTGCCGCCTCGGTACAGGATGCCTGCCGCGATGCTGACCTGATACTGATCGCCGCGCCAGTCGCACAGACTTACGACATTCTTGTGTCCATCCTGCCTTATCTGGAAGCACATACAGTGGTGACCGATGCTGGCAGTACCAAGGCTGATGTGGTGAGTGCCGCACGACAGGCGCTGGGCGATAAAATCAGCCAGTTTGTGCCAGCCCATCCTATCGCCGGTCGCGAACAGAATGGACCGCAGGCAGCGCTGGCCGATTTATATGCCGGTAAAAAACTGGTGATTACGGCTTTGCCGGAAAACAGTGCGCAGTCTGTCGGCCTGGTTGAGCAAGCCTGGTGCTATTGTGGCGCCGTGATCCATCATTTGCAGCCAGCTGAACATGATGCGGTGTTTGCTGCCGTGAGCCATTTGCCACATATGCTGGCCTATGCGCTGGTGGATGATGTGGCCAACAAGCCGCATGCAGACCGTTTGTTTCAGTATGCAGCCAGCGGTTTTCGCGACTTCACGCGCATTGCCGGTTCGTCGCCGGAAATGTGGCGCGATATTACGCTCGCTAACCGCAGCGCTTTATTGCAGGAACTGGATTCTTATACGCAGACACTGGAGCGGCTGCGTGGCCATTTGCTGCAGGCTGACGGTGCCGCTATCGAGGCCATGTATGCCAACGCACAGCGTGCGCGCCATAATTGGATTACTTCCATAGAAACGGCAGAGAAGCAAAAAGTGGAGGGCGGTGACTGAGCGCCGCTGCGCCTCTCATTGCTCCGGTAAAAAACGAATTTTACAGACCAGATTATGAATCAAGCCATCAAGCAGTATCCTCCTTACCTCGATTTGCAGCCCGTGATGTCGGTGCAGGGCACAGTGCGTTTGCCGGGATCGAAGAGTATTTCTAACCGTACTTTGCTGCTGGCTGCGCTGGCAGAAGGTGAAACTCTGATCAAGGATTTGCTGGCCTCGGACGACACGTTGGTGATGCTGAACGCCTTGCAAAAGCTGGGCGTGCACTGGGAGCAGCAAGGCAGTTCGCAGGATTACCTGGTCAAAGGCTGTGCCGCTGCTTTCCCTCAGCATCATGCTGATCTGTTTATGGGTAATGCCGGTACGGCAATTCGTCCTTTGGTGGCGGCGCTGGCTGTGCTGGGCGGCGACTATACGATACATGGCGTGCCGCGCATGCATGAACGGCCTATCGGTGATCTGGTCGATGCGCTTAACCATGCCGGAGCGCAAATCGCTTACACAGGTCAGGCTGGCTATCCGCCGCTGCATATCCAGCGTGGTCACATTCATGCACAGCGCTTGCAAGTAAAGGGTAATGTCTCCTCGCAATTCCTGACCGCCTTGCTGATGGCGTCACCGCTGATGGCGAAGACTTATGATGTGCGTATAGAAGTGCTGGGTGAATTGATTTCCAAGCCATATATCGAAATTACGCTGAACCTGATGCAGCGTTTCGGTGTCACGGTGGAGCGTGAAGGCTGGCAGGCGTTTGTGATCCGCAAGGGCCAGCGTTATGTGTCGCCGGGCGTAATTCATGTTGAGGGCGATGCTTCATCAGCCTCGTATTTTCTGGCAGCTGGTGCGATTGCAGGCGGGCCGGTCAGGGTGGAAGGCGTAGGACGCGACAGTATTCAGGGCGATATCCGTTTTGCTGAAGCGCTGGAAAAAATGGGGGCAGTGATTACCCGTGGCGAGAATTGGATAGAAGCGCGTTCGGGCGGCGTGCTGCAGGCGATAGATATGGATTTCAATCATATTCCTGATGCCGCGATGACCATAGCGATTGCTGCCCTGTACGCGAATGGCACCACTACCTTGCGTAATATCGCGAGTTGGCGTGTGAAGGAAACCGATCGCTTGTCGGCCATGGCAACGGAGTTGCGTAAGCTCGGTGCGCAAGTGGAAGAGGGTGCTGATTATATGACCGTGACGCCACCGGCACAGATACAGCCAGCCAGTATCGCGACCTATGATGATCACCGTATGGCGATGTGCTTTTCGCTCGCCAGCCTGGATGGTAAGGCGCGGCGCGGTGCTGCCATGCGTATCCTGGAACCGCATTGCGTGGCGAAGACTTTCCCGGACTATTTTCAGGTGTTCGCTCAGATTCATCATGAGGAATTGTTCTGAAGTACAATCCTGCCCTTTTCAGGGAACAGATTTAAAGGAATGCGTATGAACCCAGCTTGCATCGTCATCACTATCGACGGCCCGACTGCCTCCGGCAAAGGCACGGTCGCACACAGGGTCGCCAAACATCTGGGTTTTCAATACCTGGATTCCGGTGCCCTGTACCGCCTGACTGCCTTGATGGCTATCAGCAAAGGCGTTTCCTTGCAGGATGAGGCGGGAATCGCGGCGTTGGCACGTACGCTGCCTTGTCAATTTCAGCATGGTCACGTATTGCTGGATGGGCAGGATGTGACGGATGCGGTACGTGCTGAGCAAATCGGTGTCGCAGCATCGCAGATTGCAGTGTTGCCCCAGGTACGACAAGCATTGGTAGAGTTGCAAGTTTCTTTCCGTAATGGCGTGGGTCTGGTGGCAGATGGCCGGGATATGGGGACAGTTATTTTCCCCGACGCAAGATTAAAAGTCTTTCTGACCGCCAGCGCCGAGGCCAGGGCCGGTCGCCGATATAAGCAATTGATTGAAAAGGGAATTGCTGCTAATATGGAAGACTTGGTAAAAGATTTGACAGAACGCGATGCAAGGGATAGTTCCCGCGCAACTGCGCCCCTCAAACCCGCGCCAGACGCCATCATCCTCGATACCTCTGAGATGAATGCCGAACAGGCAGTGCAGCAGGTGTTGGAATGGTACGCGGAAGCACAGCGAGCAATGTAGTGCTGGTTTGTGTGTGTAAGTCCCCATTGTAAAGGCAAGCTTGGCAATGGGTTGTTCAACCTAACCCGGTAAATAGACGCTTTGTACTATTCCGGCTAACCCGTAAATATTATGTCTACAGTATACATGTCCCAAGATTTCGCAACCGGTGCAGACAGCTTCGCAGCTTTGTTCGAAGAGTCCCTGTCACGTCAGGATATGCGTTCCGGTGAAGTGATTTCTGCTGAAGTCGTTCGTATCGACCACAACTTCGTGATCGTGAACGCAGGCTTGAAATCTGAAGCCTTCATCCCTGTTGAAGAATTCAAAAACGACCAGGGCGACCTGGAAGTTAACGTTGGCGATTTCGTTTCCGTAGCGATTGACTCTCTGGAAAACGGTTTCGGCGACACTATCCTGTCCCGCGACAAAGCAAAACGTCTGGCATCCTGGCTCGCGCTCGAAAAAGCGCTGGAGTCTGGCGAGATCGTTACCGGTACAGTAAATGGCAAAGTTAAAGGTGGTCTGACTGTTCTGACCAACGGCATCCGCGCTTTCCTGCCAGGTTCTTTGGTTGACACACGCCCAGTTAAGGATACAACTCCTTACGAAGGCAAAACCATGGAATTCAAGGTTATCAAGCTGGATCGTAAGCGTAACAACGTTGTTCTGTCCCGCCGCGCTGTGGTTGAAGCATCCATGGGCGAAGAGCGTCAGAAACTGATGGAAACCCTGAAAGAAGGTACAGTGGTTACTGGTGTTGTTAAAAACATCACCGACTACGGTGCGTTCGTTGATCTGGGTGGCATCGATGGCCTGTTGCACATCACAGACCTGGCATGGCGCCGTGTACGTCACCCTTCCGAGGTGTTGACAGTTGGTCAGGAAATCACTGCAAAAGTATTGAAGTTCGACCAAGAGAAAAACCGTGTTTCCCTGGGCGTAAAACAACTGGGCGACGATCCATGGACAGGTCTGTCCCGTCGTTACCCAGCGAACACACGTCTGTTCGGTAAAGTCACTAACCTGACCGACTACGGTGCGTTCGTTGAAGTAGAACAAGGTATCGAAGGTCTGGTTCACGTTTCCGAAATGGACTGGACAAACAAAAACGTTGCTCCAAACAAAGTTGTTCAATTGGGCGACGAAGTTGAAGTTATGGTTCTGGAAATCGACGAAGAACGTCGTCGTATCAGCCTGGGCATGAAACAATGTAAAGCTAATCCTTGGGATGATTTCGCGATCAACCACAAGAAAGGCGACAAAGTACGTGGCGCGATCAAATCGATCACTGACTTCGGCGTATTCATTGGCTTGTCCGGTAACATCGACGGTCTGGTTCACTTGTCTGACCTGTCCTGGAACGAAACTGGCGAAGAAGCAGTTCGCAAGTTCAAGAAAGGTGACGAACTGGAAGCCGTTGTTCTGGCAATCGACGTTGAGCGTGAGCGCGTTTCCCTGGGCGTTAAGCAACTGGAAGGCGACCCATTCAACAACTATTGCGCAATGAACGACAAAGGTGCTGTTGTAACTGGTACTGTGAAGTCTGTTGAAGCAAAAGGCGCAGTTGTTCAGTTGGCTGACGACGTAGAAGGCTATCTGCGTGCATCCGAAATCTCCCGCGACCGCGTGGAAGATGCTGGTACACACCTGAAAGTCGGCGACGCAGTTGAAGCGCTGATCCTGAACATCGACCGCAAAGCACGTGGTATTCAGTTGTCTATCAAAGCAAAAGACAGCGCTGAAACTCAGGAAGCAATGCAAAAAATGTCTACTGACGCTAACGCAGCATCCGGCACAACCAGCCTGGGCGCATTGTTGAAAGCTAAGCTCGACAACAAAAACTAAGCTCAATCTCAGTCATCAGGTTTTATAAAATATGACGAAGTCGGAGCTGATTGCTCGTCTGGCAGAGCGGTATCCGCAACTGGTTGCAAAGGATGTGGATATCGCTGTTAAAACGATACTGGATGCAATGTCTGATGCCCTGGCAACAGGGCAGAGGATAGAGATCCGTGGTTTTGGCAGCTTTGCTCTGAACAGCCGTCCACCGAGAATAGGGCGTAACCCTAAGTCTGGCGACAAAGTGATGGTGCCTGAAAAGCGCGTCCCTCACTTCAAACCGGGTAAGGAATTGCGCGAGCGTGTGGATGCCATGGTGGGGCAACCCATCCATGATGATTAGATGAGCATGACTGCAACGTGATTGAAGAAAGTTAAAAACGGTGTATCGGTTTCCGATATGCCGTTTTTTTTCAGTACAATGCATCCTTATCATGACGAAGTTATAAATGTTATGAAAGGGATCACAAGGGTGATCAGACAGTGCCACACTCAGGGATAGACGCAATGCAAATTTGCAGCGGTCCCGACATCATTGAAGGATGTACTCATGAAGTATGTTTCCCGGCTTGTAGCAATCATATTATTTGTTTTGTTCTTCGGTTTTGCGTTGAAGAATGATCAGATCGTGACCTTGCAGTATTTTTTTGGGTATCAACAGTCTGCGCCTCTGGTCATTATGCTGCTGCTGTTTTTCATCGCCGGAGCCGTATTGGGTGCACTGGCCATGGTTCCTATGATTTACCGTCACCGTCGTGATCTCTCGCGCCATAAGAAAACCCTGGCAGAAATTGAGAAAGAGCGTGAAGCAGCTGCTTTGGCCAGCACGCAGGCGCCACAACCTGATAGCATTCGGAATACCTGAAATGTGTGGAATCAGGACGCAGAGTCCAGATCACAACTCCCTAGAGAAATAAGAAAAAATGGAATTTGAAATTTGGTGGTTGCTTGGCATCCCCTTGTTTTTTGCTTTGGGCTGGATAGCTGCACGCGTGGATATCCGTCAATTAATGTCAGAATCCCGCAGCCTGCCCAGCGGCTATTTTAAAGGGCTCAATTTCCTGCTCAATGAACAGCCGGATAAAGCCATTGATGCCTTCATCGATATTGTACGGCTCGATCCGGAAGCCGTTGAATTGCACTTCGCGCTCGGTAATTTGTTTCGCCGCCGTGGTGAGACTGAACGTGCGATCCGTGTGCATCAGAATTTATTAGCTCGACCTGATTTGCCGACTGAGCAAAAAACCCAGGCGATGTTTGAACTGGGGCAGGATTACCTGAAGGCGGGATTGCTGGACCGCGCCGAAGAAACCTTCAATCAATTGGTCGCAAGTTCGTTCGAAGCGCAGGCCAGAAGAGCCTTGCTGGAAATTTATCAACGCGAGAAAGAATGGGCGCGCGCCGTGGATGCAGCTTTTGCGTTGCAGGAGGCCGGTGCCGGTGGTCGTCAAAAAGAAATCGCGCAATTCTATTGTGAAATGGCACAGGATGAACTGGTGCACACGAATGCAGATGCAGCGATTGCGATGCTGGATAAAGCACTGGCGATAGACAGAAACAATGTGCGCGCTACCATCCTGCTAGGCGACGTGTATCAAAAAAATGGCGATACCGAAAAAGCGGTATTGACCTGGCGTCGGGTTGAGCAGCAGAGTGTGCCGCATGTGGCACTGGTTGCGCAGCGCCTGATGGATGGCTACAGAAAACTCGAGCGTCCGGAAGAAGGTCTGAGCCTGCTCAGAAACTATCTGTCAGAAGCACAATCTATCGATTTGCTGGAGGTCGTGTTTAAGGCCAGTCTGGAACTGGAAGGGATAGAGGCTGCGAATCAAATCGTGAAAGATGAATTGCGCCGGACCCCGACACTGCTGGGCCTTGATAAATTGCTGGATGCACGTCTGCTCGATGCACCAATGGAGATGCGGCCTGAGCTGACCATAGTAAAGAATCTGGTACATGGCTATGCGCAGAAGCTGGCACGCTATCAGTGCTCGCATTGTGGCTTCAAAGCTCGTCAGTTTTACTGGCATTGCCCTGGCTGCAGCCGCTGGGAGACTTATCCACCCAGACGTACTGAAGAATTGAACGTGATGAACTGAAGCGGCTGTGGTGCAGGGATACAGTCAGAGCAGACTGATGTCACCAGACCAGAGACGATATCAATATTTTTTTAGACTGTGATCACAATATGAAAATTACCATTATTGGCACCGGCTATGTGGGCCTGGTGACAGGCGCTTGCCTGGCAGAATTAGGTAACGATGTCTTTTGCCTGGATGTGGATCAGCGCAAGATCGATATACTCAACAGTGGCGGCATCCCTATTCATGAGCCTGGCCTGGAAGAAATCGTGGCACGCAACCGCGCTGCCGGCCGCATACAGTTTTCTACCGATGTAGCCGCCAGTGTTGCGCATGGTGATGTACAGTTTATTGCGGTAGGAACGCCGCCAGATGAAGATGGCTCAGCGGATCTGCAGTATGTGCTCGCCGCTGCACGCAACATCGGTAAGTATATGAATGGCTTCAAAGTGGTGGTCGACAAGTCTACGGTACCGGTCGGTACTGCGGACCGTGTTGCTGCTGCATTGAAGGAAGAGTTAAATCAGCGCGCCACGCAGGCAGAGTTTTCTGTCGTGTCTAATCCTGAATTCCTGAAAGAAGGCGCAGCGGTTGAAGACTTCATGCGCCCGGACCGTATTGTCATCGGTTGCGACTCTTCTGCTCAGGGCGAAAAAGCACGCAGCCTGATGAAGAAACTGTATGCGCCGTTTAACCGCAATCATGAACGTACTTACTGGATGGATGTGCGTTCGGCTGAATTTACCAAGTACGCTGCTAACGCGATGCTGGCCACCCGTATCTCATTCATGAATGAACTCGCGAATCTGGCCGACCATGTCGGTGCCGATATTGAAGCGGTACGCCATGGTATAGGATCTGATCCGCGTATCGGTCACAGCTTCCTGTATGCAGGTTGCGGCTATGGTGGCTCCTGCTTCCCTAAAGACGTACAGGCCTTGGAGCGTACCGCGCAGGAATATGGTCTGAATCTGTTGATACTGCAGGCAGTCGAAGCGGTGAATGCGCGACAAAAACAGGTATTGGGTAGCAAGATACAGGCGCGTTTCGATAATCAACTGGTCGGCAAGCATTTTGCGATCTGGGGACTGGCGTTTAAGCCGAATACCGATGATATGCGCGCAGCTTCATCCCGTGTGCTGATCGGTGAGTTGTTACGCAGCGGCGCCACGGTGGCAGTGTACGATCCGGTTTCTATGGAAGAGGCTAAGCGCGTATTTGAACTCGATTTCTACGATGCACCGGAATTGCTCGAAAACATACGTTACGCGAGCAATCCTATGGAGGCATTGAATGATGCTGATGCGCTCGCGATAGTCACTGAATGGAAGGCCTTCCGCAGTCCTGATTTTGATCAGGTCAAAGCACGTTTGAAGCAGCCTGTTATTTTTGACGGACGCAATTTATTCGAGCCTGCTGTCATGAATGAACTGCAAATTGAATATCATGGTATCGGCCGTTCCGTACTCACGCGTGTTTAAGGTTAAGTGATGTTGCAAAAAGATAAGCGCATCCTGGTTGCCGGTGATGTGATGCTGGACCGTTACTGGTTTGGCGAAGTCAATCGTATCTCACCGGAAGCGCCGGTGCCGATTGTACGTGTAGAGCGGCGTGAGGAACGTCTGGGTGGTGCGGCGAATGTGGCATTGAATGCGCTCGCGCTGGGCGCTGGTGCCGCACTGATGGGGGTGATTGGTGATGATGAGGCGGGCAACTCAATAGAGGGCCTGCTTGAGAAGCATCATATTTCCAGTTATCTGAGCCGCGATGCTCAGATATCTACCATTATCAAACTCCGGGTGATCGGTCGCCAGCAGCAACTGATACGCATCGATTTTGAAGAAAAGCCGACAGACAGTGTATTACGCGATAAGCTGAATCGTTTTAATGCGTTGGTGCCTGGCTTTGATGTCGTGGTGTTTTCGGATTACGCCAAAGGCAGCCTGGTCAATGTTCCGGCTATGCTACAACTGGCTAAGCAGCAGGGAAAAATTGTGCTGGTAGACCCGAAAGGCAGTGACTTTTCTAAATATGCGGGTGCTGATTTACTCACGCCCAACAAGTCAGAGCTTAAACAGATTATCGGCGACTGGACATCCGAGGCAGACTTGCAGGAAAAAGCGCAGAATCTGCGCCGTTCCCTGAACTTACGCGCCTTATTGTTAACCCGTTCTGAAGAGGGAATGACCCTGTTCACCGAAAACACCGTTACCCACGTCCCTGCTGTTGCGCGCGAAGTATTTGATGTTTCCGGTGCTGGCGACACCGTGATCGCAACGATGGCAGTGATGTTGGCCAATGGCATGACACTTGAGGATGCAGTGCATATCGCCAATCGTGCGGGTGGTATTGTGGTTGGTAAGCTTGGAACTGCCACAGTGACTGAAGCTGAACTGTTTCCCCAGCAGTGAATTGTATTAAAAATAGTAAAATTTAGTCAACCTTGTCGAAATTTCTGCGTTAATAGGAACAGAGCGTTTTTATCGTTCTCCCGGTTGAGAAACCGGGTTCCTTGCTTGATAACAATGATGACTATTTAGGGAGTGATTCCATGTTAAAGAAATTATTCTTCGCAGTTGCTGCTTTTATGTTCAGTATGGGTTTTGCATTTGCTGACGTGGATGTAAATAAGGGAGATCAGGCTGCTTTGGATGGTATCAAAGGTCTGGGCCCCGCAAAGTCCAAAGCGATTATCGATGAGCGTACAAAAAATGGCAGCTTCAAAGACTGGGCTGATTTTGAATCCCGTGTGAAAGGGATAGGCGATAAAACCGGTACGAAGTTATCTGAAGCAGGCTTGACCGTCAATGGACAGGCTAAATCAGGCGCACCGGCAAAAGCTGCACCAGCAAAAGCGGATAAAGCGGCAAAAGCTGAGAAGGCTGATAAAGCTGAAAAAACAGAGAAAGTAGAAAAAGCAGCGAAAGCACCAAAAGCAGAAAAGGCTGAAAAAGCAGAAAAGATGGCTGATAAGGCCAAAGCTGATGCTGCAGATAAGTCGGATAAATCCGCAAAAGCTGTAAAAGCTGAAAAAACAGAAGCCTCTGCTTCTGCCAAAGAAGGAAAAACCAAGTAATTTGTCTGGACTTGAAAATTGCCTAAGCCTCTGATGATATCAGGGGCTTTTTTATTAGCTTATTCGAAATTGATATAAGCCTTATTCAAGTTTACTAAGTCAATGATTTTTCGGATGAATTTTTCGTATCAGTGATGACTGGTACGTGCTTTAGTCGTTTTTTGTCTGAGCTTAGACGTTTGCTGACTGCAAGTCTGGGCGACAAGCATTAAAATAAGCACTTACCAATCTGAGAATGAGACTATGTCCTATCTGACTATTGAAGATACTATCGGCAACACGCCTTTGGTTCGTTTGCAAAGATTGCCGGGTGAAAAAAATGCGCTGCGCAATAATGTCATTCTCGGTAAGCTGGAAGGCAATAATCCTGCTGGCTCAGTCAAAGACCGGCCGGCGCTGTCCATGATCAAACGCGCTGAAGAGCGCGGCGAAATCAAACCTGGCGATACACTGATCGAAGCGACCAGCGGTAACACTGGCATTGCACTGGCGATGGCTGCTGCTATGCGCGGTTACAAAATGGTATTGCTGATGCCCGAGAATCTGAGCATAGAGCGCCGCCAGAGTATGTCCGCATACGGCGCACAGATTATCCTGACGCCTAAAACCGGTGGTATGGAGTATGCGCGTGATCTGGCAGAGCAAATGCAAAAAGAAGGCCAGGGTGTGATTTTGGATCAATTTGCCAATCAGGACAATCCACTTGCTCACTATGAAGGAACGGGGCCGGAAATCTGGCGTGACACTGGCGGGCGCGTCACCCATTTTGTGAGTGCGATGGGTACCACCGGCACGATTATGGGCGTTTCTGCCTATCTGAAGAATCAGAACCAGGAGATACAGATCGTTGGTGCCCAGCCTGAGGAGGGTTCCTCTATTCCTGGTATCCGTAAATGGCCGGAAGCGTATTTGCCTAAGATTTATGACAAAGCCAGGGTCGATCAGGTAATTTCAGTCAGTCAGGCTGATGCTGAGCATATGGCACGCAGGATGGCGATTGAAGAAGGGATCTTTTGCGGCATTTCGGCGGCTGGCGCCTGTGAAGTGGCTTTACGTCTTGCTGAAACTGTGGAAAATGCAACGATCGTATTTATTGTCTGTGATCGCGGTGATCGCTATTTATCGACCGGCGTATTTCCAGCCTGAGTAGTTGCCGCCAGCTCAGTGGAATGTTAAATCAGCCGAATTACCTGAACTAGCTATTTAACTAAAAAAAAGCGTACAAGCCTAAAACTTGTAGGCTTTTTTATGGCATCAAAGAAAAAAATACCGAAAGTGCTGAATTAGCAGTTTCGGTATTTTACCTGGACAATCCGCTAGGCGCGGATGGCAAGGCTTATTTATGCAGCGTCTTTTGGTTTAAACTGCTTGTCGCTGATACGGAACTTCGCACGACGGTCACCCATCAATTCACGCAGTTCTTTGATGCTGACATCGCTGATTTCATGCATACGGATCAGCAGGGACGCACCGACCGGCAGGCGGCGATGTCTGATTTTACTGATTACTGGAGGCGCAACTTCCAAAGCTCTGGAGAGTGCCGCATCGTTTTTTAAGTGCAATTGCTTGATCAGAGTGTCCAACAAATTGTTTGGATCGTAGTCGATTTCATCTGATTCAAGCTGGGTCAGATTTGCCATAATTACCTCGCTATCTAGTCTATTGATGCCTGATTTAATTGCTTCAATGAAATTAATCAAACGGTAATATTGTATCTTTAAAACAGAAATTGCTTATCAGAAAAATAGCAAAACATTGTTAAATCCCTTGACACAGGGAATGCTATTTACGCCATTGTGTCAATAAGGCAATAGTACTGTAGATCAATACAAGCTGAAAAGCAATTTACTTTTTTAACAGATTACCAATTGATTTCATTCGCTTTTTTTACAAGCTAACAATTGCCTGTACCTGAAGTATTGGGCAAAATATGCTTGAGATCAATTGGTGAAAACGAAAGATATTGTTAAAAAAGTTTCGTAGAATTGCATTTATTGTTTCCTATTGGAAATTTTGTGAGAGTGGTAATGCTTTGTACCGAAGCGCTTTCAAGCCATGGTCAGCGACAGCGTCCAGCCTTGGCATCCAGCAAAAATGTGGTTGAAAAAAACAATTACATTTGTTCCCGCGCCTGACGGATGACACGACCCAGATCTATCACAGACATCGCATAAAAGTAACTGCGATTGTATTGGGTAATCGCATAGAAGTTATCTGTGGCAATCCAATATTCTGTCGCTTCTTCCCCGTTTTGCAAATCGATCAATCCTAGCTTTAATTGGGGTGCAATATCTGCGCTGGCACTGCTCGCCAATTTGCTCAATTCCTGATAGGTATAGCTGGCGCGCAGGCCTTGCGACAGCACCGTGCGCAGTGTTTCTTTGTCGTCACTGATCAGGGTGGCAGGGAAGGTGACGGGCACGCCCGGTTTCCAACCGTGTTCCGCGAGGTAATGGGCAACGCTGCCAATCGCATCAATGGGGGAGTTGGTCAGATTGATGCGCCCGTCGCCATCAAAATCCACCGCATATTTCCGTATGCTGCCGGGCATAAACTGCGGCCAGCCTATCGCGCCCGCATAAGAGCCTTTGAAGGCAAACGGGTCGACCTGAGATTCTCGCGCAATCAATAGCATATGCATGAGTTCATCGCGGAAATACTGCATCCGTGTCACTCTGGTTGGCGTGTCCGGGTAATCAAACGCCAGTGTGGTCAGGGCATCCAGTACACGGAAGCTGCCGGTGTGTTTACCAAATATCGTTTCTACGCCTATTAGTCCGACGATAATTTCTGCTGGCACGCCATATTGCCGTTCTGCTCTTTCCAAAGCCTCGGCATACTGGTTCCAAAACTGTACGCCAGCTGCTATACGATAAGGCTCAACAAAGCGACTGCGATAGACCTTCCAGTTTTTAGGCTTGCCGGGCGGCGCAGGCTTCATCAATTGTTTGGCGGATTCCGCATGCCTGACCTGAGAAAATAACTGCCTTAATTTTTCTTCGTCAAAGCCATGTAAATTCACCATCTGGCTGATGAAAACTTCCACTTCCTTCCACTGCTCGAAGTGTATATTTTCCTGTTGTTGGCTGGATGTGCTGTTCGTGGTTTTCGCTGTTTTTTTCGAGACTTTTTTGTCAGCGGCAGCAACGTCGGGATGTAAAGAGCAAGCCAGTAACAGCATCAGGCCAGAGAGGAGAAGGGAAGGGCGAGCGATCAACATGACATCCAGTTTATTTACAGGCAGACAGTAACTGCTTTAATTGTTTCAATGAGGCGGCATCGGAGCCAGCCTGTTTGCCATAGCAGCACAGGCTGTAATAATCAATAAATGCTTTTGCCCTGTGCCATTCTTCGGGAGCCAGCCTGGCTTGCAGCCGCACCAGATAGGCTTGTGGGCCTTCATGTGGTTTGCGTGGCAAAGCTTTCCTGGCCATCCGGTGGCAAAATGAAAAGTATACTCTATCAAGCGCCGGGATAGCTGGTTTGTTAAGCAGCAAAGGCAGGCTGATCACGCCCAGGATAAGGCTGCCAGCCAGGAACAGTATCCATGTCATTTGCACCCAGTCGACATCCTTCCATCCCAGCTTGTTGAGCAGCGATTGCTGCCCTTGTTGATTGTAATTGAGTACCCACTGATTCCAGTTATTGTTCATCGCATTCCATTGCATGCGCAAAGCCTGGCTGAATGAGTTGCCCTGCAGCGCCAGATTGACCAGACCAGCCAGACCGCTGGCTGGCAAAGCGCGGCTCAGGTTTTGCATCACGCGTTCAGGCGCTACCGCGGCGGTCGGATCTACCCTGGTCCAGCCCTGGCCGCTTAGCCAGACCTCGGCCCAGGCATGTGCATCTGACTGACGTACTTCAAAATAACCGTCTACCGTATTCAGGTTACCGCCCTGATAGCCAGTGACGATACGGGCTGGTATCCCGGCCGCCCGCATTAAGACCACGAAAGCGCTCGCATAATGTTCACAAAATCCGGCGCGGGTAGAAAACAAAAAATCATCGATCGCATCTTTGCCCAGCCGCGCAGGTTCCAGCGTATAGATGAAATTTTGCTGGCGGAAGTGTTGCAACACAGCCTGAATGTATGCCTGATGACTGCCTTGTTGCTGGCGTAATTCACGTGCATAGGCCTGGGTGCGCGGATTGAAGCCGACTGGCAGACTGAGCTCGCCAGCCATGTCTTGCAAGTCGGCCTGGGCATCCAGCCGGAAGTCAGGGTAAGACTCAACTTCATAGCGTATTCTTTGTTGCAGCACTGTGCGTGAACGCAGCTCGGACACATTGTTCATCACGCTGTCAGTGCCATCCGTAAAGCGGGGATTGTGCTGGCTTAACTCAAGCGCGAACAACCAATGCTGGCTGTGTGGTTCCAGAATAATGAGCTGCCGCAGCGGCTTGCCTGTGACGACCAGCTGGCTTGCATCATGCTGATAGCGACGACCCGGTGTCCAGGTTTTACCATCGTAATCTGTCATCACGATGCCGCGCCAGTACTGCAGGTTTTTTATGGGCGGCGCCTGATCGAATTTGACCCTGAATGCGATTTCTTCCGACAGAACCAGATTACTGATACCGCCCGGCGTCATGCTATTGGATAAACCTGAGCGACCCTGACCTGCATCTCCGGGCAAACCCCAGAGCGGGCCCTGAATACGTGGGAACAGAAAAAAAGCACACAACATCAGGGGCAACGCGAGGCCCAGCATAGAAAAACCAGCCCGTAAGCGTTGTCTAAGCGGTGGCAAAATGCCCGTGTACTGAAATGAAATCTGCGCACTTAACAGCAGACCAACTGCGCACAGGCTTAACAGGCCAACGCCTATCGTCTGTTGGTAAAAGTAACTGGTCAGTAACAGGAAAAAAGCCAGAAACAGCACCACGAATAAATCACGCCTGGCATGCATTTCCAGAAGTTTGCAGGCCAGCAAAAGTACTAACATGGTGACCCCCGCCTCTTTACCAAAGAAGGTGCGGAAGCTCAGGAAGATGCCCGCCATCATCAGTAGGCATACCGGCAGCAATAACCACATAGGCGGCAGGCGGCGGCCAGACAGCGTGAGCCAGATACGCCAGCCCAGAGTCAATGTGCAAGCGATGCTGACCCACAGATGCACATGCCAGAAATGCGGAAGCAGCACGCTGATACAGGCTGCTATCAGCAACAGCGTATTGCTCTTGTCGGCGCTGATATGATTTTTGTGGTGAGCCTTGTCCGTCATGACGTCGCCTCAGCCGGATGAAGTGCGAGCGCACGCAGACAGGCGTCCCTGTGCTGAGCACCCAATGCAGGCGCAAAGTTCAGCGTGCCAAGCCGGAATGCATACGGCAGCCCCTGGCGTTCTGCTTGCAGCACCCAGCTGCACATGCGCGCCAGCTTGAGTTCCGTGTCCAGCCGGCGTGGCAGGCGGGCGAAATCAATCACCACGTCGGCACCACTTTGTCCGTTAAACAGCTTACTGACTAATTGCCCGCCAGCGGCTGTGTCGACGCGCGCGATTTGCTTCCATGCCAGTTGGCGCAGCGGATCACCGGGCTGATAAGTGCGTACACCGGCAAAGTCTTCATCACCGTGCTGACCCGCATTGGCGCTTGATTCTGTGCCGTCCACAGGCAGCGGTGGTGGCTGCAATTCCGGCGCCGGATACACCAGCGCCTGTACATCCGGCAGCCAGGTGCTCCAGGCGCGCAGCAGACCCAGTGGGAACCAGGTCTGAATCGCGATTCTGGTCGCGGGTTGCCAGCCACGTTGTACAGAAGGGGCATGCAAAAATACACTGAGCTGTGATTGTGGCGCGATGTCACAGGCTTTACTGATCTGATCCTTAGCTTGCCAGCCGACCCAGATTGCATAGCGCGGGTTGCGGCGTGGATTGTTCAGATAGAGCGGAAAACGGATTTCTTCGCCAGCAAACACTGGATCGGGACTGCCAGCATGCAATTCCAGATAAGCGAGATTACGGAATCCCAGCAAGGCATTCACCACCATCACGGCAGCCAGCATAAAGGTTAGTGCAAAGCCCAGGCTGAGGCTGTAATTGGTCGCGGTCACAAATAACAGCAGCAGTACCAGCAACATCATCCAGCCTGGCCGGCTGGGCAAGGTATACACCCGGCGCTGTTTGAGTATCACACTGCCGGGCTCGGGCTGCTTTTCCAGAAAGATCACTCTGCGCAGATAACTGCGGATCGCATCGTTAGCCATGTTTGCAAGCGGCTTTCTCAGACGGGAACACTGCGCATCATTTGCAGCAGCAAATCCGCACTGCCACTGGTTTGCGTGTGTGAGGCGCGGAGCGGACGCAGCCTGTGAGCGATCACCGCTACCAGTACCGCCTGCACATCTTCCGGCACGACGTGATCCCGACCTTCCAGCGCGGCCCAGGCACGTGCCGCCTGCAGCAAGGCCAGCGAGGCACGTGGGCTCATACCTTCGGCAAAAACATCACCCTGGCGCGTTGCCTGGGCCAGTGCATATACATAGTCGATCAATTTAGCGGAGACATGGATGCTGCGCACTTCCTTTTGTGCCTGCATAAATTCTTCCGGTGCCATTTGTGCACGCAACTGGCTCAGCAACTGGCGGCGATCTGCGCCTGCCAGCAAAGCCTTTTCTGACGCGGCATCGGGATAGCCGAGCGACAGGCACATCAGAAAGCGATCCAGCTGAGATTCCGGTAGTGGAAAGGTGCCGATCTGATGCGATGGATTCTGGGTCGCAATCACAAAGAAAGGGGCGGGCAGACGGCGGGTCTGACCTTCTGCCGAGACCTGTTGTTCTTCCATCGCTTCCAGTAGCGAGGACTGGGTCTTGGGTGTGGCGCGGTTGATTTCATCGGCCAGTAAAACCTGAGTAAACACCGGGCCGGGATGAAACACAAATTGATTTTTTTCGCGCTCAAAGACGGAGACGCCGATGATATCTGCCGGTAGCAGATCGCTGGTGAATTGCAGGCGGTTGAAACGCAAACCCAGCGACGTTGCCAGTGCGTGTGCCAGCGTGGTTTTACCTACACCCGGTACATCCTCAATCAACAGATGGCCACCGGCCAGCAGGCAGACAATGGCCAGGCGTATTTGCGGCGATTTGCCCATGATGACTTGATTGACCTGATCTGCCACGCGGTGCACTTTTGAAAACATAGCTGCCTGCCTCTGTCCTGAACGAAACTCGCAGTGTAATCTGATTCTGCTAACGCGGTTGTAACGGCGAGCGTGCAGACGTCTGATTACGCGCAGAACTTATTGTGTCCAGTTTGCAAATTTATGCAATTCGCGGGAAACTGCCGGTAATTGAACTCAGGCATGCCCATGACCACCGCTTACTATACCCACGATGATTGCAAACGCCACGAAATGGGATCCTGGCATCCGGAATGCCCGCAGCGTTTGCAAGCGATAGAGGATCAGCTGATCGCCAGCCGTATCAAGGACCTGCTCGACTGCCGTGACGCACCCTTGGCAAGCGAGGCCAGTCTGGCAAGGGTGCATAGCGCCGATGCGATTTATCGTATCCGTGAAAACTGTCCGTCAGAACGTTCTGAATATGATCACTTCCCGTTAGATGCAGATACGGCGCTGAATGCCTATAGCTGGAAAGCCTCTTTGCGCGCTGCCGGTGCCGCGATTGCTGCGACTGATGCGGTGCTCAACGCTGAAATCGATAATGCCTTTTGCGCGGTGCGTCCGCCTGGTCACCATGCGACGGCCAAAGAGTCTATGGGCTTCTGCATGTTTAATAACGTCGCGGTGGCAGCACGCCATGCGCTGGATGTACGTGGCTTGAAACGGATTGCCATCGTGGATTTCGATGTTCATCACGGTAATGGTACCGAGGATATTTTCAGGAATGATGCGTCTGTGCTCATGGTGGGTTTTTTTCAGCACCCGTATTATCCCTACTGCGGTACTGAGCAGCCAGCCAGCAATATGGTGAATATTCCTGTTCCTGCACATAGCCAGGGGCAGGAAATCCGCAGTCTGGTAGAGCAGCACTGGCTGCCGGCATTACGTGCATACCGGCCGGAGATGATATTTTTTTCTGCCGGATTTGATGCGCATCGCGAAGATGATATGGGCCAGCTTGGTCTGGTCGAAGCAGATTACGTGTGGATCACGCGCGCAGTGATGCAGATTGCCGGTGAATTTGCAAAAGGGCGCGTAGTCAGCTGTCTCGAAGGTGGGTATAACCTGTCTGCACTGGGGCGTAGTGTCGCTGCGCATATCAAAGTGCTGGCGGGGCTGGATTAGGAGTCATCTATGAACACAAATCAATTAGCCATCTGCTTTGTATTTCAAGGCTGCTTATCTGCTGCCGTGATACCGGCTCAGGCTGCGCCACAATTTGCGAATACGGCAGTCATCGCTTTACCTGCGCGTGCCGCGACTCAGTTGCAGGAGGAAGTCAATCGTTTTCTGAACGAATGGCACGACGATGCAGCGCATTCCCGGTTAAGCTACTTTGATAAAATGACGCCTGATGCGGTGTATATCGGTACCGATAAAACTGAACGCTGGACACTGGATGAATTTAAAACCTGGGCAAAGCCGCATTTTGCACGGCCATCTGCCTGGGCTTTCAAGGTCAATGGACGCCATCTGCAAATGACTGAGGACCAAAGCGTGATCTGGTTTGACGAGCAGCTCACCACGGCAATGGGCCTGTGTCAGGCCAGTGGCGTCATCCGCAATACGCCTCAGGGTTTAAAAATCGCGCACTACCAGTTATCGCTCGCGGTGCCAAATGAGTTAGTCGATTACCTGGGTAAAGCCGTGCGTCAGTGGGAAAGCAGTGGCAAATTACCGGCTGGCGAAGTGAAATGATGCCGGTATCTGCGCCGAACTCTTTATAGGCTGTGATCCCCAACTAGCTTCAGCGTCATCAGAATTTCTTCTTGCATCTCTCCATTCACAGACAGTGCATCAGGTTCCCGTCCATACTCTGTCCAGCCAGCACGCAGATAGAGTTGATGCGCGGCCGTATTGCGGGCATTGACGCTCAGTCGTATATGCAGCAAGCCGGGCTGCTGGCGCGCGATACGGATTAACATCTGTAACAGACTTGCTGAAATGCCCTGGCCACGATAGGCTGGGGCAGTAAATACCCCCCAAAGCTTGGCGCAATGGCGCCGTTTAAGACCGCTGTCACGCTGTAATCCCATCATGGCGATTAACTGTGTTCCATCAAATGCACCGAAAATTCCGATATTGTCAGGATGGTTTATTTTATCTGTGAAGTAGCTTGCTGCTTGCAGGGATTCGCGTCCAAAATCAGCGCCAAAATTGGCTGGGCTGTCGGCCAGCGCCTGTAAGCGCAAAGTGCGCAGGGCGGCGCTGTCACTGTTATTCAGTATCCGTAGAGTGAAACTCATTGTGCTCAAATTTTCCTTAAAAGTTTTTTTGATCCGTTTTGGTTTGCCGCTGGCAAACGAGAATATTCAAGCAGAATAGCCTTGCTCAGCTTCACGGCGAGCATAGTCGTCACTCTTGCTTTATGCAGAGGTTAGTTTAAACGCATTTAAAAATAACAAGTCATTGATTTTAAAAAGAAAAAAATTGTTACTTCGCACGTTAAAGATACAACTTGTTACGGATTTTACTTTCTTTGCGACAAATTCAGTCCTAAACTTGCTGTGTAGTATTTCTCTCTTGAGGGCAAACCCGTTGAAAGACGGAGACGCAAAGCCACCGGCCTACAGCGCATCTGCGCCATGGTAGCGGGGTTGCCAACGTGGTCTATATCCTTACCCGTTGACATTGCGTGGTCCTCGCCCCACTTACGGAGCGTAGTCACGATGCATATTCTTAAAACAGCCAGCCACTCCCCGGTTTTTTCGCGGACTGTGATTTTTTCCGGTGTCATGCTGATGTTATCCGCTTGCGGCGACAGCAGTCAGCCAATTGCACAAAACACCGCCGTCAGCGCAGCACCCGCAGCGATTGCGACCGGCACCACCACGTTGCAGGCTGAACTGGCAGTCGTGCCGGCTGAAGCTGCCAATCAGCTCGCCACCCCGACTTTCCACGTTGCACCGGTCCTGCTGGAAACACCTTCTGATCTGGATGCCGATGCCAGTCAGCGTACGGCCTTGATGCCCGCGCATCAGCAGCCTATTCCAGTATCAACCGAGTATTTGTCACCCAAAGGTCTGACCGTAGATCAGATCCGCAGTGCGCAGCGCAGTTTTGAACTCAATGCCAGTACCAATGCCACCGGTTCTGCCAGCGCAGAACTGAAGCCAATGGCGACCGGCGCAGTCAGCACTTATACGCCGGCTCAGGTGCGTGCTGCCTACAACCTGGCAGCTATCCCAGCCAGCCTGACTGGTTTAACGGCAGCGCAAGCGGCCCAACTGGGTGCCGGGCAGACGATATACATCGTGAATGCCTATCACGACCCTAACATCGTGTCTGAACTGAATAACTTCAATCAGAAATTTGGTTTACCTGCCTGTACCGTGAAAACCATCGCGACTACGGCCAGCCTGCCTTTGCCCACTGCGCCGACTACTGGTTGCGAATTTTCGGTGGTGTATGCCAATGCGGCAGGCGGCATGAATGCAGCGGCGCCAGCCTATAACTCAGGCTGGGCCACAGAGATTGCGCTGGACGTACAGTGGGCACATGCGATTGCACCGCTTGCCAGAATCGTCTTGATTGAAGCACCGGATGCCTCGATCAATAGCCTGACCGGTGGTATCGCACTGGCCAATAAAATGGGCCCTGGTGCAGTGTCCATGAGCTTTGGTGCGGTCGAAGGTAGCTGGACTGCATCGGTGGATGCTGTATTCGGCACGGCAAATATGACTTACCTGGCAGCGACCGGCGATTATGGAACGCAAGTGAACTGGCCTTCGGTCTCATCCAAAGTCGTGGCGGTAGGTGGCACCACACTCAATTATTCCGGCACTGGCAGCCGCTCTGAATCGGCCTGGTCCGGTACTGGTGGTGGTGTCAGTGCATATACTGCGACACCGTCCTACCAGACTTCAGCAGTCCCAGGGATGGGAACACCGCTGCGCCGTACCGTGGCTGACGTATCCATGAATGCAGACCCAAATTCCGGTCAGTACGTTGCCGTAATTAATCCTGGCAGCGCTACGGTGAACTGGATCAGTGCCGGTGGTACCAGTCTGTCGACGCCACAATGGGCAGGTATCGTGGCAGTGACCAACGCCACCCGCGCGCTGACAGCGAAAGCCCCTTTGGGTGCGGTGCATGCCTCGCTGTATCAGCAGGCTGCAGTACCAGGCAATTATGCAAAGGCCTTTGCTGATGTGACCAGCGGCTCACATGGTAGCTGCGGCAGTTGTACTGCGAAGTCAGGCTATGATCAACTGACCGGCCTTGGAACGCCGAATGTATCTGATTTCGTGACGCTGATGGGGGGCAGCACCGTGGCGACCGCGCCAGTGGTGACCGGTGCAGCGATCAGCGGCAAAGTCGGTACGGCATTAAGCTTTACTGCATCGGCGACAGCTGCTAACCCGGTCACCTACACCTTGACTGGTGCGCCAGCTGGCATGACGATCAGCACGGCAGGTGTGGTCAACTGGGCGACACCGCTGGCAGGTACCTATGCCGTGACTGTGAATGCGACAGATACTAAAACAGCATTGGTCGGCAAAGGTGTCTACACCGTTACCATCGCACCTGCCGTTGCGCCTGTTGTAAGCGCCGCCACGATCACAGGCAAGGCGGGCACAGCACTCAGTTATTCCATCACCACCAGCTCGGATTATCCTGTGACTTATAGTCTGACTGGCGCACCAGCTGGCATGAGTATCAGCGCTGCCGGTGTGATCAGCTGGTCCAGCCCGGTACTGGGCAATTACCAGGTCACAGTGGTAGCAACTGACAGCAAAACAGGTCTGGTTGGTAAAGGCGTGATATCAGTCAGCATTACCGCACAAACGCCACCGGTTGTGACTGCTGCTTCCATCTCAGGCAAAGTGGGTACTGCACTCAACTTCACAGTTTCTGCCTCATCGGTTAATCCACTGAGCTACAGCCTCACAGGTGCACCGGCAGGTATGAGCATCAGCAGCGCCGGTGTAGTGAGCTGGGCGACACCTGTTGCAGGAACTTATCAGGTGACAGTGATTGCGAAAGACAGCAAAACCGGTTTGTCGGGTCAGGCAGTGTATACCGTCACGATTACCGCAGCGCCTCCATCTGGTCTGACGGTCAGTGCACCAGCCATCACTGGTGTGGCAGGTAAAGCTGTAAGTGGTGTGATTGCGATCTCGGCACCGGGCGCCAGCTGGGTCTCGGTCTCTATCTCCGGGGCACCACTCGGTATGGGCTTCTCTATGAGTGGCCTGAATATCACCGCGATCTGGCCAGCACCTGTCACTGGCAGCTACACCTTGAAAATCACGGTGACTGATTCGACCGGACGTACGACCAGCACCAATATGCCGATCACGATTACGGCAAAGTAAATCTCTGCCTGATAGTTGCTTGATTGTCCAATAGTTTCAGCCAGCGGGATCAGTTCACTGATCCCGTCTTTTTTTGCTTGTGGCGTGGCTAGTTTTGTTCAGGATTTAGGCTGACAAGTGGTACCGACTTTGATCGGGCCGAAGACTTTTTGCAGACCGCCGATCCCCCCGATTTGCTTGATGTACAGCTGCTTACGTGCCTTGTCTATCGCCAGTGTGTAGTGGTAGCTGTCTGAGATTCTGGGACCGGTTTGCGGCATTAGCGTAATAATCGCGAGCTCTTTATCCGCTGGGAACTGAGCAATAACAGGAAACGTATCCTGCACCCCGACCGTGGTAAAGCAAGCCCCAAGCTGGCGCTGGATCTCATTCACCAATTGCTGATCAGCGGCAGTCGCGGGTTCTTTCAAGGTCGTTTCAGCATGCGCCATCGCGAGGCTCCAGCAAGTACAAAGGGAAATAGCAAGGGTGTGACCGAATAGCTGACTGAATCGCATTGTGGCTCCTGTCAATTGGGCTAGGTAAGGAATTAAAGTAAGAATAAAATTAAGGAAGAAAACCAACTCTGTGATGTGGAATACTATCCACATAACACCAAGAGAGTAAACCGCTTTGCGTCAAGTTCTGCGCTCGCCTATCCAGGATCATTGCGAAAGTTGACCTTGCTTTGCGATGAAGAACATTGCGCTTCACCTAAACAGGCTCAGCTAAAGCGCGATCAATACTGGCAATCAGGGCATTAATATCCGCACTTGGATTGGCCGCCACATTGCGAAACCATCGCTTACCTAAAATCGAGGTCGTTGATGTTGATCCAACGGGTAAGCGCTGCGTGACATAGTCAAACGCGTTTTCGTTTTTGGGCCGCCAGACAACAATACCTGTTTGCGGTTCAGCATACAGTTCAAGCCGCTCGTCAGTCGCAATAAAATTTCTCAGACTGTGCGCAAGCCCCATACAGTGTTCAATGCGCTGGGCAACGCCTTCACGCCCCCATGCAAGCAGCGTGGCTAAAAGGGCTGTAGCAGTTGCGCCATGGGAGCCAAGCACACCAATATTGGGCGTCGCCAGATACGCGCCGCCGAAGCTAAGCGCTGCGTGGGCCTTCTCTGTGTCTCTGAACAAAACGAGCGCAGATTCTTTGGGTTGGAACAGCCACTTGTGTGCAGAGATGGCAACAGAGTCTGCCGACTCAATACCACCTAGTAAATGCGCATGCTTACTGAGTCTTAACGGACCTGCCCAGGCGGCATCGACATGGGTCCAGGCTGCCCGTCCCGCCAACACAAACGGGTCGATGGCACCGGTACTGGTTGAACCGGCGGTGAGTACCAAAGCGGATTTGCTCAAATCATCCGGCAATAGCGTCTGGTCCATAGCCCCATGGGCGTCTATAGGCACGCTCAGATAGCTGAGGCCCAGGATATGCGCTGCTTTCGCGATGGAGAGATGGGCCCCGTCTGATGCAATCACCTGCGTAACGCCTGCGCAATCGCGCGCGGACCACAAAGCAGTCAAATTAGCGACTGTCGAACCTGGTGTCATATGCCCACCATTCATACCGAAAAATGGAGCGAGCCATGCCAAAACCTGCTGCTCCATTTGACGAGCGACAGGTGCCGTTGCAGGATGAAGCAGATTCTGATTCAGCGATGCGTTCCACAGCGTCATAGCCCAGCTTATCCATGGCGTAGGTGGGTCCATGTGGGCAAAAGAACTGGCCTCACCTAAACGCGCTGCACCACCAAGGATGCCAGGTGCTAACGCATTCAGCACAGCGTCGGAACCCATTCCCAGCTCCGGTAGTTGTACCGGTAGATTGAGAACTTCCGGTTTGTCGAAATGATGACCCATCAAGTCTATGGCCTTATGCAATCCTTCCGGATTGACGGCGAACTCTGTGTCCATATCTTTACCTTATTTGCTATGTGAGTCTTAGTTTAAGCGCAGGTACTGAAGTGTTTGACTTTCACCACTTGTATCTTCCACGACTGTCAGCAGCCAAAAAACGAAAGCTAAGCGAGTAGTGGTAATCGACTCACATCCTGAGTCCGGTCTGCGTCTTTTTTTCAATAACTGCGAATTCTTAGCGAGCGCTTAGTCAGCCGGGAAATCAGGTATGAAAGGCAAATTATCCTGCATCCCAAGCTGAGGTCCTGTTACAACAAACTCTCAGCTTTATCTGAATTTCATTCGGGCTCTTGTCAAATTTTCTGGAGAGAATCCTAGCGAAAACTATCGCATTAAATAGTGATTAGCTGTAAATGATTTCGAACTTCGATAGAGTTATTTGAGACCCCATCAATGTCAGCCAGTTCCGTGCTAACTCAAATCAGTTTGCAAGACGAAAGTGTCAGTGAGTCTGAATGTGAACAATGTTTACTTCACATTGATGAGACAAGATTTTCCTTGAATAAAGTATTTTAGCTGCCAATATTGATTCACTGAAACTGTATTCAAGTGCTCAATTCCCAACTTGCATGTTGTGTCGAGCAGCATCTCGATTTACGTCAGATGTAACACATCGGAAGGTGGATGGTGAGCTGACGCTTAAGTTGAGGTGTTAAACCGAAAAGTAACAATGGTCGTGATCAACAAGGAGATCAAAATGATGCAGCGTATTTTAATGAGTTTCGCACTCTCCCTTTTTGCTGTCTTTTGTCCGCTTCAGGCTTGCGCTGCAGAAGTGGGTACTGCGGATGATGCCATCGCGTTGGTAAAAAAAGCCGTCAGCTATCTCAAAGAAAATGGGCCTGAGAAAAGTTTTGCAGCATTCAATGACTCCAAGGGACAATTTACCAATAAGGATCTTTACATCTTCGTGATCAATCAAAAAGGAAAAATGGTCGCACATGGGATGCTGCCAAAAATTGTTGATAAGGATGTTTTGGAAATGAAGGATGCTGATGGAAAATTTCTCTTCAAGGACATGCTAGCCGCGACAAGTAAGCAAGCCAATGCATGGGTGTATTACAAGTGGCCTAATCCGAGCACAAAAAGTGTTGACGATAAATCGACTTATCTCGAACGGGTAGACGAGTTTGTAATTGGTTGTGGTATCTACAAAAAATGAAGTATATCTATCCTGAAAAGAAAGAACGATGTAATGCATGGCTGGAAAACGAGGATTGATCAAAGCATTGATGGATGCTCGGTTTCAGTCATGCACGGTTTCAATGATAGCGGCTGCGCCGTGCTCAGACCCTCCCACGAAACCCAGATTAAAAACAAAGTTACTGATGCTGCCTGTCTTTTGCGGATTCTCGTCCGGCAGGGTTTCACCGAAGGGGGCACTGAACGAGGGTCGTAAAACGTAAAGAATTGGTAGGGGGCAATAGTTGAAACTCATCGCTCTCTGCATGCTGAAGAAGATTAGTGATGAATACTTTTTTGTGCCTGCCGAAAGCGAAAGTTTTCTCTAACAAATGGAAACAATATAAAAAATTGTAAATATCCGCTTAAAACAATGCCGCCCCATAGTATGAGCACTTCAAGCATTTCATATTTGTGCAAATCGACGCCGACGCTATCCAGTCCATAAACTAATAATCCAAACAGATAAAGGTAAAGCAGTCCAGAAGGAAAGGATAATACTGCCATGCCGATAATCAGATATATCTGTGATTCATTTCTTAGAGTTCTGGATAATTCTGGATTCAAACCAAATTGGTAATACCACCAACCTAACACAATAAGAGACGCAGCGAACCAAGCGAAGAGCGCAATTTTTTGTTTCATTTTTTCCTCACTATAAGCCACATTTTTTTCTGCAAGTTGCGTTTGCATTGTTGTCATATTGTTGGCATTGTGTGCCCATGCTTGGAATAACGCTATACCAAGGACGTGGCTTCGACCACTCATTTTGCATACACTTCTCAAAGCACTGATTGTCATCTTGAGTCTTTTTGCAAGAATTTTTATCGAAGTAGTCTTCGTCAGGCGTTGTCGGTTTTCCAGGGCTACTTATAGGGTTGCCGCTCGGTCCTTGTCCTCCGCAAATGGAAGTCCCATTTGGGAACACAATGCAACTGTACTGATGATGAGTGATATTGTCAGGTGAAACATACCCTCCGGGTTTCTGACCTAAGCCTCGTATGCATTGGTAGGTCGATAATCCAAGCGGATCTGTGTTGCTGATCGGGTTTGCGTCATCGAAAAGGTAGGCGTTCAAGCCACCCCGCAACCCAATCGGATCACTCTGAATATACCGTCCCGTCTGCGGATCATAATCTCTGAAATAGTTATAGTGCAAATTCGTTTCGCGGTCGAAGTATTGCCCCGCAAAGCGCAGATTAAAAACAAAGTTACTGGTGCTGCCTGTCTTTTGTGGATTCTCGTCCGGCAGGGTTTCGCCGAAGGGAGCACTGTCCCAGCGCCAGACCGGGGTGCCGTTACTGTCAGTGATGACTCTGGGGGTGTTGAGATGATCGGTGTGGATATCAAACACTTTTGCTACGTGGCTGGTGACGGTGATGATCACAGGTGATGAGACGGTACTGGCACCCAGGTTATCCGTGGCTGTTGCGGTCAGGGTGTAGCTGCCTGCAGAGACATTATTCCATTGTGTGGTGAAAGGTGGCTGGGTCAGGCTGGCGATGTTAGTTGTGCCGTTAAAGAAATCCACTTTGCTGATGGTGCCATCACTGTCACTGTCACTGGCATTGGCAGTCAGGGTAATGCTGGCAGGGGCCGCGCTATTGAGCGGGCTGGCCGTCAGGCTGATGAAAGGTGGGTTGTTATTGATGACGCTGATGATCAGGGGCGAGCTGGTGCTGGTGTTGCCTGCGCTGTTAGTGGCTTTAGCGGTCCTGATTGTGTTCGTATAAATCTAAGCGATGAAAGCAACGCGTTAAGGTGTAATCCCGAACTTCTTATAACGCAATAGATGAAACTCACTGCTCCCTACGCATGCTATTTATTCTTGAATTTCAAAATTATGTAAATTGCAATTCCGGGCAGGAAAATAATGAAGACTATTATTGTTCCCTCAAGAGAGGCAAATGGTAGGTAAATTAAGCATATAGCCGCGACTACGCCATATATGGCGGTTATAAACTCAAAAATTTTGCTCCAGTTCATGGCGCTTCAATATTTATTTTATGGAAATGGCATTGGTGGAAGTTTTGGCCAATTTGGATTGTCAGGCCTATTGACAGGTGGTTCTGGACATGAGGGTTTTGGGTCGCAAATTGTCTGACAAGCCTGATAGGTTAAGTAGCCACCTACAATCAATCCAATTTTCGATGTCATTACCGATTTTATATCAGATATTGCTTCTCCAACGTACACAACACTGACATTTGAACTGCCTGCCATCTTACCTGCTGCTGCACCAACTGCTCGACCGCCCAAATCCCCTAGTACTGTTTTTGCCGGTATACATCTAACCATACAACTGCCATATGGATTTACAGGTTTTTCTGGAAAATTGGGAAAAGTCTTTTTAAGGAAATCATATAATTCAGGTGGCGCCTGAAGACCCATGGGGTCAATCAACCCAACCGGATTCCCTGCCACATACCCATAAGTATTTATCCCACCTTGTAGCCCAATCGGATCACTCTGAATATACCGCCCCGTCTGCGGATCATAATCCCTGAAATAGTTATAGTGCAAATTCGTTTCACGGTCGAAGTACTGCCCCGCAAAACGCAGATTAAAAACGAAGTTGCGGGTGCTGCCTGTCTTTTGCGGATTCTCGTCCGGCAGGGTTTCGCCGAAGGGGGCACTATCCCAGCGCCAGACTGGGTTGCCGTTACTGTCCGTGATGACTCTGGGGGTGTTGAGATGATCGGTGTGGATATCAAACACTTTTGCTACGTGGCTGGTGACGGTGATGGTCACAGGTGATGAGATGGTACTGGCACCGAGATTATCCGTGGCTGTTGCCGTCAGGGTGTAGCTGCCTGCAGGGACATTATTCCATTGTGTGGTGAAAGGTGGCTGGGTCAGGCTGGCGATGTTAGTTGTGCCGTTAAAGAAATCCACTTTACTGATGGTGCCATCACTGTCACTGGCATTGGCAGTCAGGGTAATTCTGGCAGGGGCCGTGCTATTGAGCGGACTGGCCGTAAGGCTGATGACAGGTGGGTTGTTATTGATGACGTTAATGATCAGGGGTGAGATTGAAAAAGATGGCGTCGAATACGCCATCGTTGCCGATGACAACTTCAACTACAACGACCCCTACTACAGGGCCATGTTTGAACCACCTAGCTTCCTGTGGACCCCAGGTGGCTCCCCCATTCTGGTGGGAGGCAGTGTCAGCGCCAAGAAAGTCGCCGTCGGTGGCAAACTCGGCATCATCCAAGACCCGTTCGGCAAAAAGGGTAGCCCCAAATTCCTGGGTGCGACCCTGCCACTGGACGGCTATGGCATCCGTAATCTGAGCGTCTCTGAAGACGGCAAAGTCTTGCTCGGCCAACTGTATGGCGGATACGGAACCGATAACCCCAATGTCCAAAAGGAACACCAAACCCATGTGTGGAACGTCGGTGCCATCATCGATGCGGCCTTAGCGATGACAGACAAAGAAAGGGAAATTCATCACATCAAATTCACGGATCAGCAAAACGACACGATCAACAATGAACAACGGGTTGACGCGGGAGCGGGTGTGCCTATTGGGACGTATTTTGATCCGGAACCTGTTGTTGTGAAAGTTGAGGGTAATTTGGGCGATGTCATTGAGGTCGATCTCAAACGGATGATTGCTCATGAATTGCTCGGTTTGCCTAAGCCTGGTCCCAAATTGACAGATGCAGAAAAAGCCCTGATCAATCAAAAGAATGCACAAATTCAAGAGATTATAGATAACATCGATAATTTTAATTTTGTGGCAAATAAAAAAACAAAATTGACCGATGTGTCAAAGAAAGATGAACGCGCATTTACCTTGGTGACCAATGATAAGTTGGAACCCATCTCCCAGGATAAAAATGGAAAAGATGCGACGTTTAAAGATGAAGGCCGGCTCTTTATGGCAGCCAATCTCATGCAAAAAGCTACAGAGAAAAAAAGCGGTAACCATACGGGTGATACCGTCGTTGAACGATTACGGAAGGGAGAGAACATCAAAGGGGGTATGTCGGAAAGCTTCCTTATCACCTACCAGTTGAAGAAGGATGTTGATCCAGGAAATGGAAAAGCAAAAATCGCAAAGGGCTCTGGCACGGCAAACGTAACTGTTACCGCGAATGATTTCGCCGAAGCGAAAGATACGATTTTCTTTGGTGATCGTGACTTGAAAAAACCTGGCTATAGCGCCTTCAAATTGTCTGGTGATGTCAAAGTTGGTTCGACCAATACGCTGGATGTTTACCGGGTTGAGCAGCGTCTGCAGTATTTAGGATATGGCGTTGCCGCGGCGGCTGTTAATGGCGCAGGCGAAGTAACAGTTGATGGTAAGTTGGATAGTAAAGAAGAAGTTGATTTAAGAATGTTCAGGCAAATCGTCGCAGGAAAAACTGAATATGATGCAAAAGAAGGTAGTAAGCCTGCCGTGACAGAAAAAGTCGGAAAGAAAACTGTCGTGAAGGCGCCAGAGGGGCCACCAACGCCAGTGGAAGTGAAGAAGGGCAGTGATTTAGAAAACTGGCTCAATGCGTTTAATGCGCCGCATTGGATGAAATTCACTGGTTTTTCTGGCGATGCGAAACCGGATCAGCTCAATGGCTGGGTGAATAAAACCACTGGAGAAAACAAAACGCTGGGAACAAGTTGGGTATATGACTTAATGGTTGCCGGTCAATATGCCGCCAAAGTGCAGGGAAGAACGCCCCTCTGGTTTAAGGGAGCAGGTTCATTAGGTGCGCAATTAGATTTAGGTATCAATGAGAAATACATTTCATCTGCGATTCAAAATAAATTGTATGACGAAGAGTTTTTAATTGGACTTTCCGCAGCCGATAGCTATGACTTGAAAAATGTTGTGGCTAAAAATACAAGTGATGCCACACCTCAAGAGCGTCTCAAATATTTGTTGCAAGAGCGTAATCGTATAAAACAAACGGGTGTTGGCACCTGGGATACGCAACGCGCTACACAATTGGCTGATCTGCTCAAATACGTCAACAAAGTAAATCCGGCGGTAAATAATCCGAACAACAAGGCCGAAGCCTTAAAAGATTTCTTGACGGTGTATTCCGCCACACAAAATGATACTGTGGCAAATAATGGATCGCTTGATGAACAGTTACAGCTGATTAAATCAGGCGGTACCGATAAAAAAGAAATTCAAAAACTGTTATTCGGCGATGGTACGCAGGCGAATGGGTTGATTAAAAGAGATGGTCTGTTGATTGGTAGTAAAGCCGATAAGGGCGATCTTGATACAAGCTTTGATGCCAGGAGTCTGGCTGCGATATTAAACAGTACTGAGGCAATGGTCACGCCGTGGGTGGAGACGATCAATAAAGCGTTGGCATCTGGTGATATTAATACACCTAAATTGTTGGCAGTGTTTTTAGCCAATGTGGCACAAGAAACTGGCGGACTACGAACTACTGCACAAACTGGGAATTTTACAGATCCGCTCAAGAGGGGCCGGGGTATTTTGCAACTGACAAATAGAGATACCTATGAAAACGCTACCTTTGGGAATTACGTTAAACCCGATGGAATTCTAGATGAATGGAAGCCCTCCCTCAATGAATGGCTTGGCCTGCAGAAGGACTCAACTGCGCATCCACGAGGAATGAACCCCGAAACGGATAAACAGGCTTTTGTGACACGTAATCAAACAACCGGGCAACTCACGGTAACCGGTAAAACCGAGCCAAATTGGTGGGTGCGTGCCACATTTGAACCAAACCCAAAATTGTCGAAGGGCAAGGCAACTGAATACGTGAAAGCAGATAGTGCGGGTAATTACACCATCACCAGTAAAGATGCGTATCCAGCACTCAGGGATGTTCAATTAAGAGCCGTCCAATACAACTTTCTGGAGAAAGAAGGTTATGAACAGTTGGAAACCGGCAAAAATCTAATGTTGGCGGCCAAGTCGGGTGTCTGGTACTGGCGGTTTGCCAAGAAAAATGATTTGAACCTCAAATCTCTCTCTAAAAATATGGATGGTCTTTACCAAGAATCTATCGACAAAATTAATAAACGGGAGGCGACTGCTGCCCCTAAGCCTGCCAAAGATAGGCGTGACCATTATGTTCATGCAAAAAGCGTGGTAGAGGCTGGAAATACCTACGGAAATATGAGAGCGTTACTAGGCGATATCGGATTAAAAGCCGTTAATCAGGGCGACTACAATAACCGCTTTGGTATTACATTAATGAAGCGTGATGCCAAGCGCATTGGCGAAGCAGGCAGCCTTCTATTGGCAGAACAATCAAGCTTTGCTATGTCTTCAGGTCGTGAGGCTTTATCGGCGGCGCTAAAAGCGGATTTTAATATTCAAGCTGGAGACATCGATATGTTGTTTATGGACTTACCCAATACAGAGCCATTCTCCCTCAATAACATGGAAAATGTGGCGGCAGCTACCACTCCTGCACTTCATGGAACCCGTTATGGCGTCTGTGAATTTCAAGAAAAAGGTAAACAGATTCCTTTGTTTTATAGTCAGTATATGGAGGATTTTTTACCGAAGAAATTTTTGGATGGTGTTTCTGGGCCATCTGGTGACGGCTTAGACAGGCTCGGTGAATGGAGGATGGGTATAAAAGTCAAGGTTATTCGCAACCCTGACCATGGCAAAATGGTATCGGAAGATGGGGGGGATCCATGGTATGCACCCAATCCTAATTTTGTAGGCAAAGACCGTGTCGAAGTTTTAGTGAGCGGCAAGGACTTAAAAGGGAATGCAATCTCCAGAACGTTAGTCTATTTCATCAATGTTTTACCAAAGAAAGAATATACCCGCTTACTCGCAGAAAAGACAGATTATTATGCTTTCGTCAAACACTATTGCGGTTCACGGAAGATTACCTGGCCGATTGTCGATGAACCGGGTGTGCCTGCAAAAGGTGAGACGAATACCGACGGTTATTTCAACTGGTTCAACTTAGGCGGATCGTCTGATTTGAATATCGTACTTGCTAACGCCAGTTCTGCCATTACTGGTTGGGGTGACCTAAGCGGCTCCGCCGTAGGCCAAACCACAGGCACCGGCAGCACCGCCCAAATCACGCTAGACAGCAACGCCGCAGGCCACGGTTGGTTCATCGATAACACCCCAGATCAAAACGACGAGTTCTTGCCGACCTCGAATCCCGATGTCTGGATCGCCAAAGCAGGTTCAGCCGCCGATGGTAAGATGGATATGCTCTCCGTGCTCTTGCATGAATACGGTCATGCTCTGGGCATAGAACACAGTGGCGATGATGGCGATTTCATGGCTGCCAGTCTGCAGCCCGGTGAGCGTCGTTTGCCGAGTCCGGACGAATTAAGCTTGATGGCCCGTCTGGTCGCGGCCTTGAAACAAACGCCAGTTGATCCAACTGCATCCGGCTTGCCGGTTTCTAATGTGAGCTTGATGTCCTGGTACCGACTCCGCCGCGCTGAATATGGTTGGGTCTTGGATACTGATCAAACGCAGCTGGTGTCACGTGTCGACCTGACAGCTAGCCTGGGATCTGCCAATGCTAACCAGGCTGCGCAAAAAGAAACCGCAGTCAACAATACCCTGAGTCAAAACAGTAAAGACTGGCAAACCCTTGGTGATGTCAGGTCCAATAACGCTACCATCACCCTGGGTGAAAGTAATCAGGCAAACGCCCACCTCACCCAATCCTTCGCAATCAAACAAGGTGACCGCTACTTAAGCTTCACCGTCGCCAATAACGGCATGCAAAGCAACGGCGTTGATGAAGACGGTTCTGAGTCTGGCCCGGATGATGCCTTTGAAGTCGCGCTGCTGAATGCCAACACAGGCGCGTCGGTAGTCGGCACAGACGGCTTGAGCCTGAGCGATGCGATCTTAAACATCCAAAGCGATGGCACGGAGCATAAGGCCAGTTCGGTACGCAAAGTGCACAACGCCGATGGCAGCGATACCTACTTTGTCGATCTGCAGCAAGCGGTGAATAATGGCAATGGTTTAGTCACCGGCACACCAGTCAGCCTGTCGTTCGACCTGATGGGCTTTGGCATACAGAATAGTCATGTCTCACTGCGTGACATCAAACTGGTGCAAGACCCAGTGGCCTTTGATGACGAAGTCAGCAGCAAGGAAGATGCGACCGCGACCATCGATGTCCTCAGCAATGATCTGCTGGGTGGCGGTGTTGCTAGCAGCGCGGCCCAACTGAACATCGTCAGCCAGCCTGCGCACGGCAGTATCAGCATCAACGCAGACGGCACGATCAGCTATGTGCCCGCCGCGCATTTCTATGGCAACGACAGCTTCAGCTACACCACCACCGTCGATGGTCGCGTGTCTAATCAGGCGACCGTTACTTTGCATGTAAGTCATGTCAACCATGCGCCTGTCGTCACCTCAGACAATGTCGCGATGACGGTCACAGCAGGCAAGCCAGTCGCTTTCAACCCATTGGTCTTGAGCCAGCATTACGGGTATTTACGCAAATTTCTTAGCAAATCAACGTCAGGACTACGACGCTGCTGAACTGATGTATAAAAAGGCTCTGGAACTCGCCCCAAATGATGCGAACATTATTGCTAATTTCGTTTCGCTATTGATATGTAAGAACGATAAGGCATCACTGGATAGTGCGTCCCAACTTATTCTACGTGCAATTACATCAGCTAAAGGCGAAGCTACACAGACTGTAGCGTAAGTCTTTTTGTACGCGTGTTTATTGGCAGAGTTAGACCTTGGTCATTTAGAGCAACGTCTAGGCCAACTTAAAGGCTTGTTGAGACTAGGATTTGAAAGAGGCGTATGGGATTTTAGCTTGGTATTTGATGCCGTATTGCCGAAAATCGAGACGGTGCGACACGATTTTTATCGCACACTTGGGCAAGCAATTCTGGATCAGAACGAAGTCCCTGCTCTAGAGCGCAATTCAATCTGGCGAGATATCATCGAAAGAGACCCATTTGTAGTTGAATGAGATCGAGTGGGTACAATCACAACGGAAAAATTGTACCCACCTCAAATTTTGTCAGCTACCTTATCAAGCCTACCCTGAGAATTAATGGGTGTGTACGCTTGTTTTTCACGCTGCCAGCGATGAATGAAATACATGAAACCGGCCGCTATATCCTGCAATTCACCTGATTTACCATGCCTTACGGAATTTTTAGGCATAAGCCGGGCATACTTCCGTACAATATCGCTTTGATTTAGCAAAAAGAAGAATAAGCATGTCCATACAATGGTTCCCCGGTCACATGAACGCTGCGCGCAAGAAGGCAGCGGAAACCATGGAAAGTACCGATCTGGTGATAGAAGTGCTGGATGCACGTATCCCTCAGGCCAGTTGCAATCCTATGGTTGAGCAACTGCGCACCTTCCGCCAGCGTCCCTGTCTCAAGATTTTGAACAAGGCTGATCTGGCGGACCCGCAGGCAACCAAGGCCTGGCTGGATTATTTCAATGCCCAGAAAAATGTGTTTGCGGTAGCGATGAGCTGTAAGAAGCCGGCCGATGTCGCTAAAGTGCCTGGCTTTGCGCTCAAGCTGGCACCGCATCGCGGCGTGCCGACTAAGCCTTTACGCATGATGATCATGGGTATTCCGAACGTGGGTAAATCCACGCTGATGAATGCCTTGCTTAAAAAGCGGGTGGCGAATGTGGGCGATGAGCCTGCGGTGACCAAGACCCAGCAAAGGCTGTACCTCGGTAAGAACATGATACTGACCGATACCCCGGGTATGTTGTGGCCGAAAATTGAGCATCCTACCGATGGCCTGATGCTGGCTGCCAGCCATGCGATCGGTATTAATGCGCTGATCGAGGAAGAGATCGCGACTTTCCTGGCTGAGCTGTTATTGCAGCATTATCCGCAATCGCTGGTCAGCCGCTATGGCTTTCAGCTGGAAGGCATGGATGGTGTCGCTGTGGTGGAAGGGATTGCCAAAAAGCGTGGCTTTAAATTGAAAGGCGGCGACCTCGATTTCGAAAAAGCGTCCCATACTTTGCTGCTCGATTACCGCAGCGGTGCCTTGGGTCGCATCAGCCTGGAAACCCCGGCCAGCCGTGCGCATTTGCTCGCGACCTATGTGCCGCCGGTGTTGCTGGGGCAGGGCAAGAGCGTGCAAACGGGAATGGAAGAGCAGGAGCCGGAAGACGAGTAAGGTTCGTGCAATGCTAGCCCGCGCCACACTGAGCGTGGCAGCCCTGCGGCGCTTCTGCATTGCTTGCGATCAGGCTTACTTTTTGCCCATGACTTCGCTGGCAAATGTGACCAGATAATCCATCAGACCATGACTGGCTTTGACCGCCAGTTCAACATTGCCCTTGGCAATGGCTTTGGCAGCCAGCATGTGGCAACGCGCACCTTCCTCGACATCACCCGCATGCTGATAGGCATACCAGAAACGGCGGCATTGTATGACCAGCGGTACCACCGCCTGAACGGCGGATGGATTGCCGCAAGCTTCATGCACTATCGTGTCAAATGCCTGATCGGCCGCCATGTAAGCGCCCAGATCATGGCATTTGGCTGCGATGAGCATTTTGTCTGCCCAGAGCAGCATATCTTTTCTTTGTTCGGCAGTGGCGAGTTGAGCTGCCTGCTGCGCGATCAGGCCTTCTAATACGCGACGTGTCGCTATCACATTCATATATTCGCTGGCATCGATATCGCTGATCACCAGACCACGGCGTGGCATTTGTACGATCAGGCCATTCGATGACATACGCATCAGCGCTTCGCGCAGCGGGGTGCGGCCGAGGCCGGTTTTCTCTACCAACTCTGCTTCTACTACAGGTGAGCCCGGTCGCAACTCGAGTTTCACTATCATGCTTTCAATTGCATTGTATGCAATGTCGGCTGCCCGCATTTTTGGTGCATTAGCAGCGGAAAATTCTTGTTTTACGAGCATGTTTATTCCCTCATCTGTACCAATTTTTAGCGGCTCAGGAGCGGCACCTTGGCTTTAACGGGGATTTTACCTTGTTAAAAAATACAATTTCAATTATTTGCAATGTCGGAATGCCTGAAAGACAGCGCTGTCACAGAGTGTCACAGCATGACTCCCCGATGCTAGTCCCGCAGCTTGTTGTTCCTAGGCACATTTGTGTGCCGGATTTTGCGGGTGATTTTGTTGGCCTGAGGTATTTGGCTTGCCTATCAGGTATCCTGATGTCTGCAATCTTAATATATTAACGGCATGCGGTCAGACATGCTGGTGTGCAGAAAGGATGGAAATGGAAGAGGGCAGGCAGTATTCCGTACAGGATCAGCGCGCGTGGCTGGCGCAGCATGTAGCGGATGTGTTTTTCGCCGAGAGTCTGTTCGACTCCATGGGCGATATCGTGTTTTTCGTTAAAGATACGGCAGGGCGCTACATCGTGGTCAACCAGACTTTGGTCAGACGCTGTGGTTTGCGCGAAAAGTCTGCTTTGCTGGGGCGCAGTGCCGCAGATTTATTCCCCACTTCCTTAGCCGTCAGTTACGCGACGCAGGATGCGATGGTATTGAAAGGCGCAAAGGAATTACGCGATCAGCTGGAATTGCATTTGTATCCGAACCGCAGCCCGGGCTGGTGTCTGACCCAAAAGAAGCCGCTGCGTGATCAGGCTGGCGCCATCATCGGTTTATGTGGGGTATCGCGCGATCTGGCTGCGCCCGATCAACGCCATCCGGTCTATGCCAAGGTGGCAGCGGCAGTCAGCCACTTACATCAGCATTATGCGCAGACCGTGAGCATGGCCGAGTTAGTTGAACTGACCGGCTTATCGGTGGCCCAGCTGGAGCGCAATTTTCATAAGATATTTTCGCTGACGCCGCGTCAGATGATGGTCAAAATCCGGCTCGATGCGGCATCGGCTATGTTGTCGGCATCCGATTGCAGTATCACCGAAGTCGCGCTGGCTTGTGGCTATCAGGATCACAGCGCGTTTTCACGCGTATTTCGTGCCACCGTAGGAATGACGCCCAGCGATTATCGTGAAGTGATGCGTGACAGTCAGCCTGCGAACTGATGCGCGCAGGCTGCTTTCAGTTTGCAGGCTTAACGTATGCCCCAGATGAAGGGGTCGTGCTCGTTGAGTAGCAGTCTGGCTTCGGCATTCACAAAGGCTGAGCCGCGCAGGCTGGGTAAAATCCGCGTCCGTTCAGCATCGGCAAAACGATAGCTGGCTTCAAACACGCTGCCGATAATGCTTTCCTGACGCCAGACTTGTTGCTCTTTCAGTTTGCCATCTGCCGCCAGGCAAGCCAGTTTCGCGCTGGTGCCGGTGCCGCAGGGCGAGCGGTCGTAGGCTTTGCCGGGGCAAAGCACGAAATTCTTACTATGATTATTGGCAGAGTCGGCGGCGCCAAATAATTCTATGTGGTCGATCACTGCACCATGTTCACCGCTGATACCGGCTGCTTCCAGCGCCTGCCGCACTCGCCAGGCAAAATCCGTTAATTGTTCAAGCTGTGTCAGCTGCAGCTGCATTCCATGCTGATTAATCAGGAAAAACCAGTTGCCACCCCAGGCGATATCGCCGCTGACTGTGCCTATGCCCGGCACCTCGATGCTGACTGCATGGCGGTAGCGGTAGGCTGGTACATTATGCACCGTCACGCTCAGGTCTTCATGTAATTCAGCCTGCACGATACCGACTGGTGTATCGATGCGATGCAGGCCAGGTGTAATACGGCCCGCATGGGCAAGCGTGACCAGAAAACCTATCATGCCGTGACCACACATGCCCAGATAACCGACGTTGTTAAAGAAGATCACGCCGGCCACGCAATCCGGATGCGGTGAGTGACAGGCCAGTGCGCCGACCAGCACATCTGAACCGCGTGGTTCACACACCGTCGCAGTACGGTAATGGTCAAACTGAGTGCGGAAGATCTCCAGTTGCTGAGCCAGGCTGCCCGCACCAAGCGGCGGGCCGCCCGCCATGATGACGCGGGTAGGTTCGCCGCCGGTGTGGGAGTCGATAATGTCTATGCTGGTCATGATGGGCCTTAGGATTTTTTGCTGAGAGTTGATTGCTGATTGCTGATTGCTGAGTGCAGACGGATGCCGGATTGATGTCGAGCTTATCACCCACGCAGGCAAGCTGTCTTGATATGTTCACCAGCTCAGCTTGTGGAAATCGGCACAACAAGTCTGCTCAGGCAATTGTCGGCGTCTGGTCACAATTGCTGGCGTATCACGCAATTCCAGTGTGCGTTGGCGCTGTGCAATGGTAAAGTAGCGCCGGATATTGACCTGATGAACTCCCGGATTTTCTGATTGCATGACTCTGATTGCGCACCACTCTGCAGCACAACTCCCTGATGAGGTAAAATGGCGGCTGACGCTTGGGCTGCTGGTCTCTGTGCTCTTGCATGTACTGGTGTTATCGCTGCGCTTTGGCATACCGGGTAGCGGTCCGGCCGCAGCACTATCCTCAGCGCCGTCTGCATCTGAGCAACGTGCCGAAGTGCCGCAACTGGCCTTGCGTATCACCATGCCAGCACCGCCAGCGCAGAGTTCATCCACAAGCCCAGCCTCAGCCCCGGCTGAAAAAGCCCAGCCTGCATCGACACCAGCCTTATCTTCCATCGCAGCGCAAAGCAGGGCATCAGGCGTAGCCGTGAATGGCATACAACTGATCGCGCCGCGTCCGCCTGCTGTAGTACTTACGCCGCCACCAACATCCGCGAAAACGACTAAGACCAAGCGCGCTTATGCCTCTCAGGCGCCGGTTGCACCCAAGCGCAAGATAGCGCTGTCTGAAGTGAAGGCAGTCATCGCCCAGGATCAGTTCAGACTGGATAGTTTTGTGGTGGCTGCTCAGGCGCCGGAAGATATCAAGAAAGCGCCTGAGGAAGAAACCGAGCGGCGTCGCTTTCCTGATCCTGTCAGTCAGAGTGGTGAAGAAAAAGAGGATGATCCTGTCGCTGTCACCCCGGAGCGCTATCAGGCTGATGCAGAAAAACGTCAGCGCAAACAGGCCGAGCGTGAGCGCCAGTTAGCGGCTCAGCTCAGCGAGACTGCGGATATGCGCAGTCAGCAAACTTTGGTCAGCCAGATTCAGCAAAGCCAGAAAAGCGACATAGAGCAATTCCGCCTTGCTCAGGCCGAGACCGACCGTCGGGAACAGGAAAAAGCTGAACAGGAAAAGCGCGCAGCAGAACTGCGTGAACTGAAAAAACAGGAACAGGAAAAACAAGAACAACTGCGCCATGAACAGCAACTGCAGCAAGCACACACGGCTGCAGAAAATCGTCTGACCGAAATGCTGCAGCAACGCAGTCAGCCAGCAGTTGTTGTTGATGCAGGTTTGCAGCAGCAGCTTGCGCAGGATAAGCAGATGCGCGAGCTACAGAAAAATCAACGTAACGCAGCACTGCAGAAACGGGAGTTGGAACGCGAGCAGGAGCGTGAACGTGAACAGGAGCGTCAGCAACTGGCGCAACTGGCGAAGCAAAAGCAGGAGCAAGAGCAGGCCAGGCAGCAGTTGGCAGCGCAACAGCAGCGTGAGGCTGAGTTGCAGGCGGCTGCTAAAGCGGCTCAGGCTGCTCAGGCTGCTCAGAGCGCTGCGGTCCAGTCCAGTATGGCAGATAAGGCGCAAAGTCAGGCCCGGGCTGTACAGGTCATCGCTGGCAATAGCAGTGTCAGCCAGAATACTGCACCCGCACAGGGAATGGCGACCGCTGCTGGCGCAGGTGCAGGTGTATCAGCCCAAGCGCAGAACAGCCAGTCTGGTAACGCAAGCGCCGGCAGCAATGGTAACGCCACAATACCGGGTACCGGTAGTGGTAACGGCAGTGCCGGTGGCAATGGCAGCGCACTCGCAAGCGCCAGTCAGGCCAGTTTGCAAAGCGATCTGGCTAACCGTTTGCGCGAACAGGCACGCGGCTTGGATTTGCTGCGTGGTGCGCCGCCGGTACCGCGCGACTCAGTCGAGAAATCACGCCGCCGCAGTGTCTTCAGCACGAGTGAGCGCGATGTGCAGTTACGTGCCTATGCCGATAGCTGGAAACAGAAAATCGAACGCAATGGCAATCTGAACTACTCCAATACTGCCAGAGATAAAGCACGCGGAGACCCGATAGTCACAGTGTCTATCCGTAGTGATGGCACCGTAGAGGAGGTGACCATACACCGCTCCAGTGGCCGTATGGATCTGGACCAGGCGGTGCGCAATATCGTGCGCCTCAATGCGCGTTATGCGGCCTTTCCACCTGCGGTGGCGGCACAATACGATGTGATTGAAATTCGCCGTATCTGGAGTTTTGATGACAGCCTGCGCATACTGGAAGAATTGCGCTGATCAGCAAAATTGCATGAATTGCCCTACACTGGGGACAATTCACGAACAGGGCAGGACACTCTATGCATATCTTAATCACAGGCGGAACCGGGCTGATCGGCCGTCGTTTATGCTCAGCCTTGCTGGCGCAGGGACATCAGCTCACTGTTCTTACGCGTCGCCCGCATCAGCTGGCCGCATTGTGTGGTGCCGGGGTACAGGCGATGCAGGACCTGGAGCAATACACGCCCGAACTGGAGTTCGATGCCGTCATCAATCTGGCGGGCGAATCCATCGTCGATGCGCGCTGGACTGCGGCGCGTAAGCAATTGCTGCGTCTCAGCCGCATTACTTTGACTGAGCAACTGATGCACAAAATGGCGCAGGCCAGGAAGAAGCCTGCTGTGCTGCTCAGCGGCTCGGCCATTGGCGTGTATGGCAATCGTCATGACGAAATGATCGATGAAACTGCCAGTGCCGGTGGTGATTTTGGCGCGCAGTTATGCGTAGACTGGGAAGCCGCCGCAATCCCGGCAGCACGCTTCGGAACCCGGGTCTGTGTGCTGCGTACGGGCTTAGTGCTCGATAGTGCTGGCGGTATTTTGAAAAAAATGCGCCTGCCATTTCAACTGGGTCTGGGTGCGCGCATAGGCGATGGCCGTCAGTGGATGAGCTGGATACATGTCGATGATTATGTGGCCATCATGCTCAGATTGCTCACAGATGAGCGTGCCAGCGGCTGCGTCAATATGGTCGCGCCAGAAGCTGTGACGAACCGTGAATTCACGCAGTTACTGGCGCGCAGTCTGCAGCGTCCGGCCTGGCTCTTCACCCCGGCCTGGGTACTGCAACTCGCATTGGGGGAGTTGTCGGAATTGCTGACCGGTGGCCAGCATGTGCTGCCGACCCGTCTGAATAAGCTGGGATACCAGTTCAGCTATCCCAGCCTCTTGCCTGCATTACAGCATCTGAACCGTCAGCATGCCTGAAGGCGCTTGATGACTGCGGCTTACTGAGGCTTACGGCAGGGCTGCCGGGTTTGCCAGGTAATTCGTCGTCAGAGTTTTGAACTGGCCGCCATCGGTATTGATACTGGTCTGATTCACTTCACCGGTGCTGAATACCACGCCCAACCCGCCTGCCGCCACCATTTCAGACGCATGGGTCAGGAAGTAGCGCGCACGGTTATCACGCCATTTACCGGCGCTGCCACCGGCAACTGCAGACGGTACACCAAGCGGAGTCTGCCACCACAGCACGGGTAATTGCAGGCCAGTGTTATACGATTTGGCGAGCGCAAAATGTTCAGTGAAATTAGGGGATTTGATATTCGCTTCATCCCAGTACCAATTCGTACCGGCGCGCTGGCAATAGCTGGGCTGGGGAATCGCTTCAAAGCAACCGGCATCGCGGTCCAGCGTTTGCATCACGATGAAATCGGCTTTGTCTGCGCCCAGTTTTTGCATGTAGCCGAGTGCCGTTGAATACAGATCACCAAACAGCGCCGGTGGAAAACCCACGTAGGCATTGGGTGCATATTTACGTGCAATTTGTACCAGGCATTGCGCGAGTCCGGCGACATGATTGCCCAACGTGCTGCAATCGGCATCACTGTTCACCAGTGCGAACACCGTAGCCGGGTCGGCATTGGTGGACAAGCGTTGGGTATAGCCCCAGAAATCCGGCTCAAAATTCACCAGTACCGGTTTGCCATAGGTTTTAATTTGCTGGAACAGCAGACGCACATTATTCCAGTAACCAGTCATGAAAGCCTGATTCGACAAGCCCGACAGATTGCCATCACCATTGCTGGCCATCTGATACAGCGTGAACATAGGCACAGCGCCCAGGGTATCGGCGTTTTTAGCGACCACCTGCACATAGGCGCCGCTTGGACTGTTCCAGGTAGGCCAGGAACCTGCACCTACACCATTCAGATACTGATCATAAATATCAATTTTCAGATTTTGTTTCTGGACATCGGCCAGATCAGCCGAACCCAGTCCGACCAGCATACGGCTGGACTTGCCCAGCTTGGCGGCCAGCACTGCGGCTTTCTTTTCCAGCGTAGTCGGTGGTGTGACCGGAGGCAAAACCGGGGGTATTACTGTGTCACCGCCGGAGGCGCTGCTGCCCCCGCCACCGCAGGCGGTCGCGATCAGCAGAATCAACAGGGATAACAAATAAGGAGTTTTCATGACAGATTTTCCGGTGTGATGCTGGTGACGAAATTACTGACATGATAGTCTAAGCCTGCGCAATGCGCCTTGGATTAAGTAAAATCCGCAGTGCCCGGTGGTTGGACCTGTTAGTCCGTACTACTGTACTTCTCCGCTAGTTTGTAAGGTTTGCATGAGTTCTCGTGAAACTTGTCAGCACTGTTTACGTGCTGTCAGAAATTGTATCTGTCCTTGTGTCAGACCTGTCCATACCCGCCATGAATTATTGATATTGCAGCATCCGCTGGAGATCAGTCATGTCAAAGGCAGCGGACGCTTGCTGCATCTGTGCTTGCCAGGATCGTCTTTGATACTGGCGGGTGAGCAGTTTGAGCAGGCGGCACTGGCACAGGCTTTGCACGGAGACTGGCATAGCAGCACAGCGGCGGCACAGCAGTCAGGCAGACTGACCGTCTTACTGTATCCCGATACGACGGAGTCTGAGGCGCAGGACTTGCACAGCCATGGCAGCGCCTGGGAACCGTCTGCCAGTGAGCCACCGCTCAGATTAGTGGTGCTGGATGCGACCTGGCGTAAGAGCCGTAAGATGTTGTATCTGAATCCCTTATTGCAAGCGCTGCCGCGCTGGAGTCTGCGTCAGATGCCAGCCTCGCATTACCGTATCCGCAAAGCCCATCAGCCCGATCAGTTATCGACGCTGGAAGCCAGCACCTATGCGCTGATGGCGTTGCAAGCCGAAGCCGATTTCAGCCCTGTGCTGCAAGCTTTCGATCAGATGGTGGAGCAGCAGTTGGGCTGGATGCAGCAAAGCCGCTGAGTTTCAACTACGCGCAGCCAGATGAAAAAAGCCCCGCCAGTGTTGAGTCTGGCGGGGCTTTTTGCTATGAGCAGAACAGAATTACAGCATGACGTTCAACAGGGCGTTACCGATACCCATCAACGCCGCACCCGAAATCAGACCGGCACAGATAGGTTCACAACCTTCAACCCAGAACTGGTGACCGGAAGTGCCTGGTTCAGGATGTTTGCGGCCCATCCACCAGAACGCGGCAGCACCCAGCCACATGGCCAGACAGGCTTCTGGCGGCAAAACCACACCGAGGCCAATCGCGACTGCAGACAGAGGGATTTTGCCCTTGGTGATCATTTTTCCACCTTCTATCACCAGCGCTGCCAGTGCCGCTACCACCATGGCGATAATCGCCGAAGTCGGCAAACTGCTCACGCCTTTGGCGATCAGTTCCGCCATACCTTTCCATTGCATTGCAGATGGATGCGAGAAGCGGTCGCTGACGATAGTCGCCGTATCACGTATGCCTTGTGCATCGGCAGGCAGGAACAGCAGGTAGTAAATCGGGATACAAGCCAGTGCGCCAGAGATAATGCCGATCACATGACCGATTGCCTGCTGACGTGGTTTCGCGCCCAGCATATAGCCCGGTGTGATATCAGACAGCAGATTGGAGGCATTCGATGCCACTTCGGCAGTCATACCGGCCGGGATCATGTTCGATGCCGGATTGGTACGGTCTATTACGCCCATGGTGATCTGCGTGATTTTGGACAGTGCACCCGTCGGCGACCAGGAAGTCAGTGCCATGGAGTTAGCGCAGATCACAGCCAGCAGGAATACCAGCGGTAAGGCGGCGAAAGTCAGCACCATAGGAACGCCGAAAAAGCTCAGATTCAGCCAGGCACCCAGCAGACTGAAGGCTGGGATACCGATATAAGAAACCATCAGCGGCAGTTCTATATGTGCCAGTATGTCCGGGCCTTTGGCGACAGACTTTTGTTTGCCCAGGGATTTGAACAGGCTGGTAAAAATTTCAGGCTTGGCAGCCAGCGTGACTATAGAGCCGACCACCATGATGGAGACGGCCCACCACAGACCCCACTGGTTCAGAATCTCAACGCGGGAGATAGGAACCAGCTTACCGTTCGGTGCGATACGTTCAACGATATCGCCTCTTTGTATCATCAGTGGTCCGAGCAGCGCGAAGTTCAGCAAGCTACCCAGCAACAGGCTGCTCGCGACGCGTATACCCATCAGGCCACCGACGCCGAACATGGCGGCGTCAACCGTCAGGCGCAGACCCAGTGCACGGAAATCCACACCCAGGATTTTGGGTATCCACAGGTCGTACTTCACGGCCAGCTGGTAATAATAGGTATCGATGCGTTCCTGTAAATGCCAGGCTTCAGTCATGCCTGCCCACTTATCCATTTGCAGCACTTTGAATTGCAGCAGCTTCATCCAGCCATCGCTGATCAGGAATTGATAAGCACCGGCCCATAAGGTGGTCAGGCCCAGCAATCTGGCCTGACGCATACCTTCTTTGCCATCACCGGAATACAGGGTGTCCAGCACCACGCCGCAGGCGCGGCCTTCGGGAAACGGTAACTGATCTTCATTGATGAAGCGGCGCTTGAGCGGAAACGCAACCAGCACGCCCAGAATAGAGCAGACCACCATCCAGATCAGCATTTGCCACCACGGGATGATTTGTCCGGTCACGAGCATGTAGGCGGTAATCGGTGCCACCATAGGCATGGTCATATAACCGGCAGCCGTGGCGATAGATTGGGCGCAGTTATTTTCCAGTATCGTAAAGTCTTTGGCGACGCCGGTCTTCGACAGAATTCTGAACAGCGCAAAGGCCAGAATGACCGAGGTCAGACCTACACCGATATTCACGCCAGATTTTGCCGCGATATACAGCGCTGTCGCGGACAAGATGCCACCTAATAAAAAACCGGTCAGGGCGGAGCGGAAGGTGAGTTGTGGCATATCGCCACGGTAAACGTTTTTGAACCACCACTCGTCCTTTTGGGCGCGAGTCCAGGTCCGGATCTGCTCTTCATTCAGTTGTTGCAGGGCCATTGTGTCTCCAGGATCAGGAAGTCAGACTGGGCCAGCACGGATAATATTGCAGCTTGTCGACAATGCTGAGGCGGCGATTGCTGGCACGCTTATGCGTGCTCGCTTGGCCGGAACAGCTTTGTGTCCAAACTGCGTATTAATCGTGTGGCATTGTTATAAAAACGAGTAACCGGTATTCAGTCCTTACCGCGACTTTCTGCCGATTATGAAAATTTTCTTTCAGAGGCGGCAGTATCTTAGTCTGTGCTCACTGTGTCAAGCACGCATTCAGTACCTAAGACTATGCTGCCAGCAGACTGTTGCGCAGCATCGCAGAAGGGCTGTAGTCATCCGCTAAGACTGTGGCAAAAAGCAAAAAACCCCGCATTGCTGCGGGGTTTTTCAGTGTGCAGGCGAGTGTCGCTTGCGACGGCTATTACATCATGCCGCCCATGCCACCCATACCGCCCATACCACCCATGTCGCCCATGCCGCCAGCTGGTTTGTCTTCAGCCAGTTCAGCAACCAGTGCGTCAGTTGTCAGGATCAGAGCAGCAACAGAAGCCGCGTTTTGCAGAGCAGAACGGGTTACTTTTGCCGGGTCCAGAATACCCATTTCGATCATGTCGCCGTAGGTGTCGTTAGCAGCATTGAAACCGTAGTTGCCAGAGCCGTTCACGATTGCGTTTACAACAACGCTAGGTTCGCCACCGGCATTCGCTACGATTTCGCGCAGCGGTGCTTCGATCGCTTTCAGAACCAGCTTGATACCTGCGTCCTGATCTGCATTGTCGCCTTTGATTTCGCCAGCAGCAGCACGTGCGCGCAGCAGAGCAACGCCACCACCAGGAACCACGCCTTCTTCAACCGCTGCGCGAGTTGCGTGCAGTGCATCTTCAACGCGTGCTTTCTTCTCTTTCATTTCAACTTCAGTTGCAGCACCAACCTTGATCACAGCAACACCGCCTGCCAGTTTGGCAACGCGTTCTTGCAGTTTTTCACGGTCGTAGTCAGAAGTTGCTTCTTCGATTTGAGCGCGGATTTGTTTTACACGTGCTTCGATACCGATAGCCTGGCCAGCGCCGTCGATTACGGTAGTGTTTTCTTTACCGATTTCGATGCGTTTTGCCTGACCCAGATCTTGCAGAGTTGCTTTTTCCAGTGTCAGACCGACTTCTTCAGCGATAACCTGACCACCAGTCAGGATAGCGATGTCTTCCAGCATTGCTTTACGACGATCACCGAAACCAGGTGCTTTAACAGCAGCTGTTTTCAGGATGCCACGGATGTTGTTAACAACCAGAGTTGCCAGTGCTTCGCCATCTACGTCTTCGGCGATGATCAGCAGTGGGCGGCCGGATTTAGCAACTTGCTCCAGAACTGGCAGCAGATCACGGATGTTGGAGATTTTTTTGTCGAACAACAGGATGAACGGGTTTTCCAGAATAACCGCTTGTTTTTCCTGATTGTTGATGAAGTATGGGGACAGATAGCCACGGTCGAACTGCATACCTTCAACGATGTCGAGTTCGTTGTTCAGGGATTTGCCGTCTTCAACTGTGATCACGCCTTCTTTGCCGACTTTGTCCATTGCGTTAGCAATGATGTCGCCGATGTCAGCGTCAGAGTTCGCGGAGATAGAACCTACCTGAGCGATTTCTTTAGAAGTGGTAGTTGGCTTGGACAGAGTTTTGATTTCAGCAACCAGTGCGGAAACTGCTTTGTCGATACCACGTTTCAGGTCAGTCGGGTTGAAGCCCGCTGCTACATATTTGAAGCCTTCACGTACGATAGCTTGTGCCAGTACGGTAGCTGTTGTTGTGCCGTCACCAGCATTGTCAGATGTTTTGGACGCAACTTCTTTCACGAGCTGTGCGCCCATGTTTTCCAGTTTGTCTTTCAGTTCGATTTCTTTAGCAACGGAAACGCCGTCTTTAGTCACTGTAGGCGCGCCGAAAGAGCGTTCCAGAACTACGTTACGGCCTTTAGGGCCCAGAGTAACTTTTACTGCATTTGCCAGAACGTTAACACCGTTCACGACCTTAGCGCGTGCGTCATCGCCGAATACGACTTGTTTTGCTGCCATGTTAATTCTCCAGAATCTTGAGGATATCTATCGTGCTATAGAAAGGAATTACTTCTGTACGATCGCGAAGATGTCTTCTTCACGCATTACCAATACTTCGTTGCCGTCTACTTTGACGGACTGGCCGGAGTATTTGCCAAACAGAACGCGGTCGCCAACTTTGACTTCCAGTGCGCGCACTGTACCGTTATCCAATTGCTTACCTGCACCAACGGCCAGTACTTCACCTTGGTCTGGTTTCTCTGCTGCTGCGTCAGGCAAAACGATACCGGAAGCGGTCTTAGTTTCTTGATCCAAACGTTTGACGATAATGCGATCGTGCAGGGGACGAAGATTCATACTAACTCCTAAAATAATTACAAAAGTAAAACTACCGAAGTAAAACGAGGCTTACAGCACAACCAGTTGCAAGACTGAAAGCATTGCGCGGTGTTGCGTAAGGCCTATCAGCAAACAAACAAAAATGTGCGCCTTAGATGGGTGCCGTATTGCCACTTTCAAGCCCTGAACATGCAAATTCGCATACGTATTCGCTGCAAATCCATGTCATGCCAGAGCGCACATCCCATCCACGGCCAGATTGCCCGCAATGCTGAAACCCTGAGATTTTAACATTGTTAGCACTCTCTTGTGTTGAGTGCTAATTGTAGGGGCGAGGTCAGGCTTTTTCAAGAGTTGGCTTTGTGTGCCGGATGCGATGTACGGTGTGTCGAAATTCATTTAACTTTGAATTTTGGTCACTTATCTTTGAACTATTGTATGAATCCACTTAGCTTGGAACTCTGTTCAGCTAAATTGGAACTACTCAGGACGCTAGCACATTTTTCTGCCCAAGTAGTAGAGCTGGTTTAAGTTGCTATTATGGCTAAGAAATATGTTAGCTGTAATTGCATGCAGTGTAATGGTTGTTAACTTCGAGGCTTCCTAAGATACGTGAAATGATGGCAACATAGCTTGCGCAGCAGACCGAGATCCAGAGCTTCAACAGTATTGAAGATATTCGCGCCCTGAATAATTTCGTAGAAAGCAACCCTTTTCCTAGTCCGATTACAGGCGTCAGGGATATGTTGTTTTCTGCTTTGAAGCCGCGAAATCGACTTTGCCATAGTTTTTTCCGCGAACACAATATCAGATGATTTTCTGAAGCAGGCAGGAGTATTATGCTCAACGATCTAAATGGGATACATGCTTGCCTTCTTAATGTATTTTAAACAGTTATCTTTATTAGCCAGGTTGAATTGGATTCAATGTTGGAAAATGCCCCATTCGCAGATCCAGTCTCTGTTGATTTTTTCCGACAGCCATTTTCCAATTTGTTTCAAATTCAGGTTCTCAAGAAAATCGAATAATGCCCCGACCTGGTCGATGTCGCTGTTACGCAGCTCCGTTACCGAGTCTAAAGAAAAATAACCACATTTTTAAGCTTCAATATGCATAAATATCTCTTACTTTTTCTGCTATTTTCCAGTACCGCTTTTTCCCAAGAAAAGGTGTCAATACCAACTCCAGCCAGATCGGAACCGATAAAGGTACCGGTAATATCTTTGCGGCCAACTGATGCGCCCTATCCCAAAGAACTCTCTTCGAACGGAGTTCAGGGAACTGTAGAGGTTTTAGCTATATTCGATGCTGATGGTAAGCCTGTTTCTGCATCCGTCTTGCAAACTTCTCGCTCTGAAAAACTGGATCTGGCAGCGATTGCACTGGTGAAATCATTGACGTATAAGCCAGGTGAAACAAAACAAGGAACATCTTCCACTGAAGTATTGATTCCTATCGAATTTTTACGTGATTCTTTTTTGAGTCTTCCTCAAAAATTATGTAAGGAGTTTAATGTTGACTTAGAGTATTTTAAATCCACTTTCCCTGAAAAAAAATTACAGGAAATGAGTGTGGTCAGTCTCTCTATCGGTTATCTTGTATTAGCTGGGAATCCATCGATTGAAAAAAAGATTGCGTTGGCAAAGAGTGTTAAGGAAGCAGTTCCGATGGCTATTTCATCTTGCTCCTCTCAACCTGAAACCAAATTTTTTGAATCGTTTAAGCAAGCAGTTAACGAGCTCATAGCTAAAAGTGCTCACTAATATCAAGGTCTTGCTCGAACTGGTATGCGCATTGATACACACTGTACCAAAGCAAAAATTAACCGCACTAGCCAGATGCAAATACAGCCTTCTTTAATTTTTAAGAAATGTGAATTTTATGGGAAAAGAACATGGCTTCGTTAGGGTCTGGAGTGCCCTTTTTGCAGGTGCGATTTATGGGTTATCAATACGTTTGGGTTTCGAGGCTAAAAGTCTTGCTCCATTTTTCCAGATTGTATCAACCGCTTTTTTAGTAGTTACCCCGTTTTGTGTCGGTGCGATTGCTGTCTTGCTATACGCAGGTAGTGAACATATTTCTTTAGGAAAGCAGGCTGCTATCTCCGCCGTTACCATGATGCTATTTTTGGTGGCAATGTTCGTGACCTTGCTGGAAGGGCTTATTTGTCTTGTACTGGTCGCGCCGGTATTCCTGATCGCTTCAGTACTGGGTGGCCTCATTGCAGGCTTTATACACAATAAACTTAAAGTTAAGCGTTCATCTTTATCTGCTTTTGTCATTTTACCGCTTTTACTTGGCCCAATAGAGGCAAACCTGCCTGTAGAAAGCAGTGAACAAATCGTAAGCTCCAGCATACAAATTCAGGCGCCGCCGGAAGTTGTCTTCGATCAGCTTGCAAGTGTTCGCGCGATAGATCCTAAGGAATTGGGTTTTTCATTCGTACATATGATTGGTTTGCCTCGCCCCTTAGAGGCAGAAATGAATGGAGCTGGTGTCGGTAGCGTCCGAACTTCGCGGTGGGAGAAGGGCGTCAGTTTTCAGGAGGTGATTCAAGAGTGGGATCGTCCCAAGCTATTGCGCTACCGCTTCCATATTCCTGCGGGTTCGATACCCAGAGATGCGTTGGATCGCCATGTTGAAATGGGTGGAGAGTATTTTACTGTGCTCGACGGTGGCTACGAATTAACGACAAATCAGAGTGGTGCTACAGAGTTAAAACTGACAACTCACTTCCTCAACAAATCACAGCTGAAAATTTACGGTGATCTTTGGGGGAAAATGGTGCTGACCGATTTTCATCAATCTATACTAGGTTTAATGAAGAACCGGGCTGAAAAAGCAAACAGCTTATTGAACCAGCCTGTCACTTACGGTCGAGATTGAAATCCAGCAGTCGTAAAACGTAAAAGAGTCAGATTACCCGGTCTCAAATCAATACTCAATTTTTGAGGAAAATTATGACTCAAGGTCTTGCTTCCTGCAGTTGTGGTCAGCTCACTGCGACAGTCACTGGCGAGCCGGTGCGGGTTTCGATTTGTCATTGCCTGGCCTGCCAGCGGCGTACCGGCAGCGTGTTTGGTCAGCAAGCCAGATTTTTGCGTACGCAAGTTGTCCTGTCCGGGGCATCGACGGTGTATGTGCGGGTGGCGGATGAGGGCGCCCATATACGCTTTCATTTCTGTCCTACTTGCGGGGCTACCGTCTATTATGAACCGCAAGGGTTGGAAGACTATCTGGCCATACCGGTCGGTGCATTTGCTGATCCGGCTTTTCCTGCGCCCCAATTTTCTGTGTATGAAGAACGCATGCATAGCTGGGTGATTCCTCCGGCTGGGGCGGAGCAACTACCCTGACTGTTTTTCAGCATTCGCAGAGCGGTGATGCTAATTTGGGAGGCAATATGGGGGCGATGACTTTGGATGAACACTGCATCGTTATGGATGCGAAACTGACTGCCACACCCGTGGCGCACACGCCAACGATGTATCAAGAGCTTGATGCCCGCTTTGCGCAATTTCAGGGATGTGTGCTGCTTTCCCAGCATAGGTTTACCGAAGATTGGACTTGTTGGGAAATGCATCCGCATGGTGATGAAGTGCTGTATTTGTTGGCCGGGGCAGCGAGCTTATATCTGTACGTGAACGGCGCAGAGCAGTGCGTGGAATTCCGGCAAACTGGCAGCGTGCTGGTGATTCCTAAAGGCGTCTGGCATACCGCGAAAGTTGAAGCAGATTGCACGATACTGTTCATCACGCCCGGTGAGGGCACACGCAACGGGCCGGACCCGCGTACCCAGAGCAGTTAGGAAGTTTTTTTGACTTCTTCAGGCTATATTTTGCATGTCATTTATTTGCTTTTCAGGTAAGATTTTCTCCTGCATTCCAGTGCCATCCGCGCGGAAGTAGCGGGCATGAATCGAAAACTTTGAAAGGTGAACCGATATGATGACATCGACCCGGCGTGAAGCAGCGCTGCAGCTGCTGGAAGCGACAGGCATGCGTAAATCCAGTTACGCGCCACCCGGCGTGCTGTTGCTCTGGCGTCTGGGTATCGATTGTCCGCCACCCCATTTCGCCAGGTTCTGGTCTGTGTTGGTGTTGTCTGGCGTGTATTTCGGAATTTTTTGGGGGCTGCTGATGTGGCTGTTTATGTGGCTGTCTAGTGCTGCGAGCAAGTCGCTGCTATTTGCCTCCTTACCGCTCGCAGCCTGCTTTGCAGGCGGCTTTTTTGGTCTGGGGATGGCGATCTATTACGCATATGGCCGCAAAAAATATCAGCTACCACTTTGGGAAGACGTGCAGTGATTTTCGCTTCCAGCAGCCATCACTCTGACAACTTTGAAATCTGATTTTCCCCTCCTATGAAATCACCATTTCTGCTCCTGATGCTGATTCCGCTCACTTCCTGCTATGCGCTGAATCAGGAGCGCTTTACTAACTACGCTACTGAGGCGGTTCCAGCTGGGACAGCATGGAATCAGGCAATAAGCCGCCTGGCGGCAGATGGTTTTCGCTGTGAGGCGGACGGTGCTGTAGCCACGTTGAGCTGTACCAGGCTGCGCCAGAGTTTGTTGCCTTATACCTGTATTGAACGTATTCAGTTGCAGCCGGATGCGGAGAAAAAAATTGTGGACACAGTCAAAGTGCCAGCGATAGCTTGTGCCGGTTTGTAGCTGACAAGCAGATCAGAGAATGTTGACGGCGCAATGACAAAAGGCGGATGTCCATGAATACGGACATCCGCCTTGGTTTTACTGCCTTGCTTTATGCGAGATCGAAGCGATCGAGTTCCATCACTTTGTTCCAGGCTGCGATGAAGTCACGGATGAAACGTGCTTGTCCATCGCTGCTGCCATACACTTCGGCCAGTGCACGTAATTGTGAGTTGGAGCCGAATACCAGATCGACCACGGTGGCAGTCCATTTCAATTCACCACTTTGACGATCACGGCCTTCCAGTACGCCTGCATTGGTGGATTGCTTCCAGCTGGTACGCATATCGAGCAGATTAACGAAGAAGTCATTGCTCAGTACGCCAGGACGTGAAGTCAGCACGCCATGCAGACTGCTGCCGGTATTGGTGCCTAACACACGTAAGCCACCGATCAGTACTGTCATTTCCGGTGCGGACAAGGTCAGCAACTGGGCTTTGTCGAGCAAGAGTTCCGCCGCGTGACCCGCCAGTCCAGACTTGGCGTAGTTACGGAAACCATCAGCGGCTGGCTCCAGTACTGCGAACGAATCGACATCGGTCTGCTCCTGGCTCGCATCCATGCGGCCTGGTGTGAATGGCACCTGCACCTGTTCACCAGCCTGCTGTGCTGCGGCTTCTATGCCTGCGGCACCGGCCAGTACGATCAGATCCGCTAAGGACACTTGTTTGCCACCAGTCTGCGCTGCATTGTAGGCTTGCTGTATCGCTTCCAGCTTGCCCAAGACTTTTTGCAATTGCGCAGGTTGATTGGCTTCCCAGTTTTTCTGAGGCAGCAAGCGGATGCGCGCACCATTGGCTCCACCGCGTTTATCGCTGCCACGGAAAGTGGATGCCGATGCCCAGGCGGTGCTGACCAGTTCGCTGACCGACAAGCCGGTCGCCAGTATCTGTGCTTTCAGCGCGGCGATATCCTGTGCATCGATCAGTGCATGCTGACGGGCTGGAATCGGATCTTGCCAGATCAGGGTTTCTTGCGGTACCAGATGACCGAGGTAGCGGCTGACCGGGCCCATATCACGGTGGGTCAGCTTGAACCAGGCGCGGGCAAATGCATCTGCTAACTGCTCAGGATGCTGCAGGAAGCGGCGTGAAATCGCCTCATACGCAGGATCAGCACGCAAGGCCAGATCAGCCGTAGTCATCATCGGTGCATGGCGCAGGGCCGGGTCATGCGCATCCGGCACAGTAGTGCGGGCGGCCGGATCTTTTGGCGTCCATTGATGGGCACCGGCCGGGCTCTTAGTCAGTTCCCATTCATAGCCGAACAGGGTTTCAAAATAGCCGTTATCCCATTGGATAGGATTCGGTGTCCATGCGCCTTCAATGCCGCTGGTGATCGTGTGTACGCCTTTGCCGCTGCCGAAACTGTTTTTCCAGCCCAGGCCTTGTTCTTCGATACCTGCGCCTTCCGGTTCAGCGCCCACTTGCGCCGCATCGCCTGCACCATGGGCTTTACCGAAGGTGTGACCACCTGCGATCAGGGCCACGGTTTCTTCATCATTCATCGCCATACGGGCAAAGGTTTCGCGTACGTCACGGGCGGAGGCGAGTGGGTCAGGATTGCCGTTCGGGCCTTCCGGATTTACATAGATCAAACCCATCTGTACTGCTGCCAATGGTTTTTCTAATTCGCGATCCCCGCTATAACGCTGGTCTCCCAGCCATTTTCCTTCTGAACCCCAATAGATATCCGCTTCTGGCTCCCAAATATCAGGGCGGCCACCGGCAAAACCAAAGGTTTTAAAGCCCATGGAATCGAGTGCCACGTTGCCGGCCAGGATCATCAGATCGGCCCAGGAAAGGTTCTTGCCGTATTTCTGTTTGATTGGCCACAACAGGCGGCGCGCTTTATCCAGATTGCCGTTATCCGGCCAGCTGTTGAGTGGCGCAAAACGCTGGGCACCGGCACCGGCACCACCGCGGCCATCGGTCACGCGATAGGTACCGGCGCTATGCCAGGCCATGCGGATGAAGAAAGGACCATAGTGACCGTAATCGGCAGGCCACCAGTCTTGCGAGTCGGTCATCAGTGCGTGCAAGTCTTGTACGACTGCGTCCAGATCGAGTTGTTTGAAAGCTTCTGCGTAGTTAAAGTCCTCACCCATAGGATTGGCACGCGCAGAGTGTTGATGCAGGATGCTGAGATTGAGTTGATTCGGCCACCAGTCAGCATTAGAAGGGGCTCCGGCTACCGTTTGTTGGCGGGCACTACCTGAAAAGGGGCACTTGGCTTCGTTCGACATTTTGTATCCTTTGGTGAGTTGTTGTGTACTGCCAGAGTCATTCTAGAGATGCGCGTGTTTTAGGTCTATTTGATTAAAAATATCAATTCAATTGATTTTTACTATTGACTGCGCTCACTGCGCTGACTGCGCGCTTTGAGTGTAGCAGTCGGGTGTTACTTCCGCGTGTAACTGAAAGGGAATCGCTGCAGCCGCTTGTGGTGCAGAGCACTCGCTCCCTGATAACAGGACTGGTATCAGAACATCGCGCAAAGCGGGCGGCTGAAGTTGAGGATCTGTGGATAACGAGACGCGATCAGGTTTTCGGGGCTGTTTTTCATTGCAGAAAATGGAAAGTATTCTTAACTGGTATGCATGCACGTTGCGGCAAAGGCACAGCGAGTGTGGCTTGCTCTGTTCTGTGCAGGGCAGTACTATTTACCTAATGCAATAAATTTGTGAGTTTTTGTCAAGTCCGCTTTTTTGGCTTGAGGAATTGCGAAAATAGCGCCGTTATCAGGAAATATTCTTTTAAAGAAAAAAGGTGGGCCATGCCGGCCAGTATTTCGGCTGGACACGCCGACGGATTTCCAGGCTGCCAGGCCAGTCATGTCCTGAAGTCAGGTTTTATCCGGTAAAAGTGCCTCGTTTGTGCAGTTCACCATGTACTGCACGATCAGGAATAATGCAACACCGGGGGATATCCGGTTCTGTGGCTGATCCGCTCAATGCAGTCAGGTACGGAAACGGTCCCATGTCCCACACAATTTGTTTGCGTTAGTTCTGACCATATTTTGAGATGAATATGTGGCAATTTGAGCACTTTGGAGACTGTAGTATGTGTAAGCGTGTCGTTGCTGGTTTGTTGTCTATGTGCTGTGTTTTTTGTGTGTTTCCAGCCTGGGCAATGACAGTTACTTTTTTGAATCCGGGAAAATCCGATGAGATTTACTGGGTGCATGCCACGCAAAGTATGGAAGCTGCGGCACGTAGTCTGGGTGTACAGCTGGAAGTATTGTATGCTGAACGCAATCATTTACAGGCCTTGACCTTCGCGCGTCAGCTGGCCGCCAGACCCCGTTTCGCCCGTCCTGATTACGTCATTTTGTCCAATGACTATGCCACGGGCCCAGAATTGATACGGATACTGGACGCTGCCCAAATCAAAACTTTTTTATCTTTTAGCGGTATCTCCGATTCTAAAGAGCGCGCCCGCATAGGCGTGCCGCGCAGTCTGTATCGGGGCTGGCTCGGCAGCCTGGAGCCGCAATCCGAAGAGGCGGGTTATCTGACGGCCCAAACCCTGATTGCCAAGGCGCGTGCCGCCAGACTGACTGCGCCTGATGGCAAGCTGCATATGCTGGTCATTGCCGGTGACCGCTCCACCACCTCATCACTCAAGCGCAATACAGGGATGCATCGTGCCGTGAGTGAGTCGGCAGATGTCATCATCGATCAGGAAGTGTACGCAGAATGGAACCGGGCCAAAGCACAGGAACAGAGTGAGTGGCTGTATTTGCGTCATCCACATGCACGGCTGATCTGGTCCGGTAATGATTTGATGGCCTTTGGTGCAATGGAAGCCTGGCGTGCCAGAGGCGGTAAGCCCGGCAACGATGCCTTATTCAGTGCCATCAATACCTCTGCTGAAGCTTTCACCGCGCTGGAATCTGGCAGCCTGAGTGCGCTCGCGGGTGGACATTTCATCACGGGTGCTTTCAGTCTGGTGATGTTGTATGACTACCATAATGGAAAAGATTTTGCAGAAGAAGGCCTGGAATTGGGCAAGTCTATGTTTATTTTATTTTCGAAAGAAGACCTGAGTCGCTTCCGTTTTTTGTTCGGGAATACCGGCTTTACACAAGTGAATTTCAGAAAATTCAGTAAAGTGTTGAATCCGTCCATCAAAAGCTATCACTTTAGTTTTGCACAACTGATGACACGGGCTGAGGAAAAAAAATGAGCGACAGAGTCTTAGAGCCAATTTCAAGCTCATTGTTACGTCGCTTATTCAAATGGTTGATCCTTTGTATTCTGGTGTTCAGCAGTCTGCAAGCCTGGTTGAATTACCGCACGATAGAGCGTAGTTTTAACATGATGGTCAGCGATGTGGCAGCCACCCATCTGCCCTTATTGTCGGTTGCGATCTGGGATATCGAACCACAGGCGATACAGAAGCAGATCAATCTCTTACTCGACAATTCGCATATTGCTTATGTGATTATCCAGACCAGCACGGGGCAGCAATTCGTTGGAGGTGATGCAGAGAAAATCTTCAATGCAGAACGTATCGTCCGCAATATTCCTGCTCCTGCAGAACAAAACGGCAATGTCGGCGTGCTGGAGCTGGTGATCGATAAAACGGTATTGCGTCAGGAGTTATTTCGCAGTTGTATGTTGGTCGCTGTCGAGGTAAGCGTGCTCGGCATCTTTATCCTGATCACAGTGTCGGCTATTTTGCGCCGGGATTTGGAAAAACCCATGCACCAGCTGGCAGACTTTGTACAAAATCTGCAGGCAGATCAGTTGTCCAGCCAGCTCGAACCCGATCTGGAGCCGCGTCACCGCTACACGGAAATCGGGCTGGTACTGGATGGTTTCCGTACCATGCAAAACAGCATACAAAAACACATACATCACCAGGATGAACTGGTACATGAGCGCACGTTGCAGCTGGAAAAAGCCATGGGTGCACTCAAAGTTTTGTCCGTGACCGATGGCTTAACTTCTTGCTATAACCGTCTGTTGTTCAACGAGCGTATGCCAGGTGAGATTCAGCGTGCAGCCCGTTATCAACGCGCACTATCGGTACTGTTCTGCGACATCGACTTTTTCAAGTCTGTGAATGACCAGTATGGGCATTCGGTCGGTGATGCAGTCTTGATTGCATTTGCACATACCTTGAAGCAGGCATTGCGTTCAGAGGTTGACTGGCTGGTACGTTATGGTGGCGAAGAGTTTCTGGTGATCCTGCCGGAGACGGATTTACCTGCTGCATTAGAAGTGGCTGAACGTATGCGGCTGGCGGTACAAAATGAGCTGTCTGTATTGCTGGAGGACGGTAAGCTGCTACGTATTACTGCCAGTTTTGGGGTAGCTCAGAAACAAGATAAGGATAGTGTGGAAAGCCTGGTGCAAAGAGCGGATCAATGGCTGTATTTTTCCAAGACTAATGGCCGCAATCAGGTGCAACCGCGTTTGGACGAAAACTGACCGCAGCGGCTTTACCTGATCGCAATGCGATTGATCGCAAAATGTGATAAGTTCCGTTTTATGAAATCTCTCTCCTGGCGCACCGTGATCTTAGTCTGGCTGATGCTGCTGCTTCCCTTGCAAGGGTTTGCTGCGGTCAGCATGTGGCATTGCGTCCAGAATAAAAATCTGCAATACAGTGTTAAGCTGCAGACAGCAAAAGCTGATTCTCATTGTGAGCAAATGCAGCCGTCTGAACAGCCTGAGTACGCTGCGTCCGACACTGCATCGCCCTCTGACCATCAGCTCCTGAAACAAGCGCAGGCAGATCACTGCCACGGAAAATCCCTGTGCTGCGTGGCAGTGCTGATGTCAGCTGCCAGTTTGAATTCACCAGGCCTGACCGTGATACGCATGGCGGCTGCCACCCCTTTGCCTGCCTATCATTCAGCCGAGTTATCGCTGCCTGAACGTCCTCCCCGGTTACTAAGTTAACGCTCAGCGCAACAATCGCTGAAGTATGCGCAGTCGGATGTCAGCCCTTACAGGCTGACATCTGTTCGCATGCCGGTTTGCGCCCTGCGCCAGATAGCAGTGGGGCGTGTGATATCCGCTTATTGAACTGGGAATCTATGTTTTCTCCTTACCGTTTTTCTCTTCTCGCGCTGCCGCTGTTGATGGCCGGATGCGCGGGATTTTCTGTCGATCAGTCGACCGCAGAACTGAACCGCCAATTTCCACAGCAGACTCAGGGCGAGCTGCAACTGGCACGCGACAGCAGCCAGGCTCAGGCCTTGCGCCAGCAGGCCGATGCTTTGCTGAGTACGCCGCTTAGTCAGCATGATGCAGTCCGGCTCGCTTTGTGGAACAGTCCCGCTATCCAGTCCTGGCTGGCGCAGCACTGGGGCGATGGTGCCCGTCTGGTGCAGCAGGGCAGGATTGCCAATCCATTGCTGAATCTGGAACGTAGCCAGCTCGCCGGTGAGCTGGAAATTGCGCGCAGCCTGAGCGTGGGTTTGCTGGACTTGCTCAGTCTGCCGCGCCGTCAGCAAGTCAGTGCAGCGCAATTACAGCAGGCACAATTACAGTTCAGTCAGCAAGTGCTGCAACACATCACCCAACTGCGGCTGGCCTGGGTACGCGCAGTCGCTGCGCAGCAAAGTCTGGAGTATGCTCAGCAAGTCAATGAAGCGGCGGAGGCCGGAGCCGAACTCGCACGCAGAATGCGTACTGCGGGTAACTTCAGTGCTTTGCAGGCAGCCCGCCAGCAAAGCTTTTCTGCCGATGCAATGGCCAGACTGACAGAAGCCAGACAAGCGCAAACGGCCAGTCGTGAAGCGCTGGTGCGCTTACTGGGGCTCGACGCAGAACAGGCGCAGGCCTTGCAATTGCCAGCGCATCTGCCCGATTTGCCCGCCCAGCCCTTAGCACCCGAGCAGATCGCCAGCCAGCTGCCGCAGAACTGGCTGGATGTGCGTATCGCCGCAGCCGCACTGCACACCGCGGCACAGCGTCAGGGCCTGCAATTGTTGCAAGGCTGGACGGATATTGAACTCAGTGTGAAGCGCGATACCGTGTTTGCCTCAGCAGCAGAAAGCGGTGCTGCGGCAGGTGCGCGGGTAAAGCGCGGGCTGGGCCTGAGTATCCGCCTGCCTTTTTTTGATCAGGGACAGTTGCAGCGTGATGCGATGCGCGCCGATACGCTGGCTGCCAGCTACCAGCTGGAAAACAGCCTGCGTCAGGGTGCTTCACAATTACGTGAAAGCTATGCGGCTTACCACAGCAGTTATGAGATTGCACGCCACCATCGCGATGTGATGCTGCCTTTAAAACGTCAGATTGCTGAGCAAAATACGCTGCGTTATAACGGCATGCTGATCAGCGTATTTGAACTGTTGGGTAGCAGTCGCGAACAGATAGAAGGCGTGCTGGCGGCGATACAGGCGAACCAGCAATTCTGGATCGCCGATGCGGAATTGCAGGCCAGTCTGCTAGGCGCAGCCAGCCCGACTGCGCTGCGTCCTGCCAGCCGTGCTGCGACGTCGTCTGATGTGGCGCATTAAAAACTACTACGTTAAGTACACATGTGCGACCGGCTGTCTTTGCCAGTCGTGATCAGAAAAATTTGCAAGACTACCTAGAGGCGTATTGCAGTGAGCTGCTCACCGATGGCAGCCATGCCTATGCCTGAGTCAGGAAGAAATACGATGAACTCAAGAAGATCTTTTTTTAAAGCAGCCAGTATGGCGGGTATTGCTGGTGGTGCGCTGGCAGCCAGCGCAGTCAGCCGGGTTGCACTGGCCGGCTTACCGGAAGTAGTCAGTCAGAACAGCGCCGCCTCCATGCCGCCGCTGCTGCCACCGAATGGACGTCCTTACCGTCCCGTCATGACGCTGAATGGCTGGACGCTGCCCTGGCGTATGAATCAGGGTGTGAAGGAATTTCACCTGATCGCGGAACCGGTGGTGCGTGAAATCGCACCCGGTATGAAAGCGCATCTGTGGGGTTATAACGGACAAAGTCCGGGGCCGACCATAGAGGTGGTAGAGGGCGACCGGGTCAGGATATTTGTGACCAACCGTCTGCCGGAACACACCAGTGTGCACTGGCATGGACAACGCTTACCAAATGGTATGGATGGTGTTTCCGGACTGACTCAGCCTGCTATTCAGCCCGGCAAAACCATGGTCTATGAATTTGTGGCGCGCCGTCCCGGCAGCTTCATGTATCACCCACATGCCGATGAAATGACGCAGATGGCGATGGGCATGATGGGCGCCTGGATCACGCACCCGAAACAGCCGCATCCGCTGATTACCGAAGCGGACCGCGACTTTGTGTTCTTACTCAATGCCTTTGATATAGAGCCGGGTGCATCCCGGCCCAGTATCTCGACCATGACGGAATTTAATTTATGGTGCTGGAATAGCCGGGTATTCCCGGGCATAGATAGTCTGGCTGTGCGTCAGAATGACAGGGTGCGTATACGCGTCGGCAATCTCACCATGACCAATCATCCTATACATATTCATGGCCATGAATTTACCGTGACAGGTACCGATGGTGGCCCAATACCGAAAACCGCACGCTGGCCCGAAGTCACCACAGATATCGCGGTAGGCCAGATGCGTCAGATCGAGCTGATCGCTGATGAAGAGGGCGACTGGGCTTTTCACTGCCATAAAAGCCATCACACCATGAATGCGATGGGCCACAATCTGCCATCGATGATAGGCGTCGATCAAAGTGGTGTGGCGGAAAAAATTCAACGCCTGATTCCGGCATACATGACCATGGGCGACAAGGGCATGGCCGATATGGGCATGATGGAGATGCCTTTACCGGACAATACTTTACCGATGATGACGGGTGAGGGCCCATTTGGAGGGCTGGAGATGGGCGGTATGTTCAGCGTGATGAAGGTACGCAAGCAGCAAAAGCCGGGCGACTATAGTGATCCCGGCTGGTTTGCGCATCCTGCCGGTACTCAGGCCTGGGAATATACCGGCGAGTTGCCTGAGGCTTTACGTGCACCGCCGCCAGCCAGCGGATCTGCGCACAGCATGCACGGCAAGGAAGTTGAAGTGCAGGTGGTGAAACCGCAAGGTCACGCAGGGCATGGCGGCCATCAAGGACATTGATGTGTCTCGCGGCTGAAGCCACTGAATATGCAGTTGCGTTTTCAGGGCCGCTTGGTATCCAGCTGTGCTGCGGTAGAGACGATCTGGGCCTGACTCCAGTGGCGTGTAATCCAGATCGTCAGCGCACTGCCGCACAGGGTTTTTTGCCATACGCCAGCCTGCGGTAACTGACGCGATAAATGCGCAGACGCGATGCGCCAGGCAAAGCTGGTCACGGCAGGCGGTGCATCCTGGCCAGTCGCGGAAAACAGATAGCTGACCGGATTCAGCTGCACTTCTTCGGCCGGTATCTGAAAGCCAGCCTGCGCCCATTGTGCGGCCTGTTGTTCCTGACTCAGCAGCGTAGTGGCTGGCTGTGGCAAGCTCGTCAGTGCGTGCAAACCGTAGTAGTACAAACCCCAGGGCAGCGCCAGACCAACGCTGGCGCAGAACAGGGTGATGGCGAACAGGGTATTACGCAGGAAGTGAGATTTCATGGCTGTTGTTTCTGTTGTTGATGCAGCTGATCTGCTTGATGTGCCTGGTGCAGCGCTATCTGCTGCGCCCAGGCTGCAGTGGCATTGTCCCAGAAGGCATTGAGATTGTTCGCTGATGGCGAAATATGTAAGCCCAGAAAGCGCGCTGCAGGCAGCAGCGCGTCCTGCAGCAAATCATTGTCGCCACGGTCGAAGGCGAGTGCGCCGGTTTGTTTTGATAATTTTTCGCCATCCGCATTATTCACGACAGGCACATGCAGATAGGCTGGCCTTGGCAGTCCGAGTAACTGCTGCAGATAACACTGACGCGCAGTCGAATCGAGCAGATCGGCACCGCGCACCACATGGCTGATGCCCTGCGCAGCATCGTCGACCACCACCGCCAGTTGATAAGCCCAGAAGCCATCGGCGCGTTTCAACACAAAATCACCGACCTCGCTGGCCAGATCCTGAGTCTGGGCACCGAGCAAGCGGTCTTCAAACTGAAAGACCGCAGCCTCGCCATCAGGTACCCGCAAACGCCAGGCGCGGGCTGTTTTACCCGGTGCCAGACCAGTACGACAAGTGCCGGGATAGACCTGGCTGGCCGCCACACCGGCACGCAGCCTGGAATCAGCGATTTCTTTGCGCGAGCAGGAACAGGGATAGACTTGTGTCGCCAGTTGTTCCAGTGCCTGTTCATACAGTGGCTGGCGCTGGCTTTGCCAGCTGACTTCGCCATCCCAGTGCATGCCACAGCGTTGTAATGAATGCAGGATATGGCGATCTGCGTCCGCAACATTGCGGTCAAAATCCAGGTCCTCTATGCGTAACAGCCAGCGTCCCTGATGTGCTCTGGCATCCAGATAGCTGGCCATTGCAGCGACCAGCGAACCCAGGTGCAGCGGGCCGGTGGGCGAGGGCGCGAAGCGTCCGGTATAGCCGGTGGAGGAGGTGACCGGGGTGACAGATGCTGCCGAAGTGCTGCTGAAAACAGACATGTTCCGCTATGCCTCATTCATGATGGTTATCCATCAGGCTGCGCTGTACCTGTGGATCACTCAGTTTTTGTAAAAACCATTGCAAGGCCTTGCCTTTATTCGCGCTGCGCCAGACGATGCGGTTATTGCCAGCTGGACGGTGGGCGCTGGTCTGTTTTTCGACCAGACTGCCCTGATCCAGATAAGGCTGAGCCAGCCGTCGCGGCAGATGGCCGCAACCGAGTCCCGCCAGTTGCGCAGCCAGTTTAGCCTGCATCGATGGTACCGTCAGCGTATCCTGACCGCGCAGCACACCGGCTGACATACTGGGTAAGGTCAGACCGGTATCACCGACCACGACCGCGCGAAATGTCTGCAGGGTTTCCGGCATCAGCGGTTCTGGCAAGCTGGCCAGCGGATGGGAAGGCGCGACGGCAAATACCCAGTCCAGATTCCCCAACAGACGGCTTTGAAACTCAGCCTGGGTACGGAAGGCATCGGGTCCCTCGTAGGCGGCACCGATGGCCAGATCCGCGCGTCCGGTGACCATGGTTTCCCATACCCCGGATAACACTTCCTGACTGATGCGCAGGCGCGTGCCGCAACCCTGTAGTTCAAATTCCTGCAGTAAGGGGATCAGGTCTTCAAAGCGGATCACGCCATCAAGTACGATGCGGAATTCGGCTTCCCACCCTGAGGCGGTACGCTTGACCCGGTTTTCCAGCTCCTGCGCCGCGTTCAGCAAATGGCGGCCCTGCTGCAGTAATTCGGCACCGGCCTCGGTCAGTTGTGCCTTATGCCCGCGCCTGTCAAACAGCAGCACATCCAGATCTTCTTCCAGCTTACGTATGCTGTAAGTGATCGCTGACGGCACTTTGTCAAGCGCCGCCGCAGCCGCTGCAAAGCTGCCTTTGCGCGCGATTGCATCGAGTATTTGCAGTGCTTCCAGCGTCAGATTCATGCTTGTTCAAAAAATTTGAATAAAGTCGATAAAATTTACACCTTATATCCGCTGATATCAATATGTATAGTGTGGCTTCTGACATCAAAATATTTGAATGGGGGGCATTATGCTTATTCGCAGAACATCAAAAGAACGTGGCTATGCAGAACATGGCTGGCTGAAGTCCTACCATAGCTTTTCCTTTGCCGAATATTACGACCCTCAGCACATGGGCTTTGGTCCGCTGCGCGTGATTAATGATGACTGGATCGCTCCCGGCATGGGCTTTGGTACTCATCCGCATCAGGATATGGAAATCATTACCTATGTGCTGGAAGGCGCAATTGCGCACAAAGACAGCATAGGCAATGGCAGCACCATCCGTCCCGGTAATGTGCAGTATATGAGTGCCGGTACCGGTGTGCGTCATTCTGAGTTCAATCCGGACACAGCGCACCACACGCGCTTGCTGCAAATCTGGATACAACCTGATGCACTGCGTCAGCCGCCGCGCTATCAGGAACAGCAATTTAGCCGTGAAGAAAAGCTAGGCCGTCTGCGCGTGGTCGCGTCACCGGATGGCTCGGAGGGTTCGATTGCGATACGGCAGAACGCTACGCTGGCGATAGGCTTGTTTGAAGCTGGTCACAGCCTGGAGCAGGCTATCACAGCGGGGCGGCTGGTGTATGTGCACCTGGCACGTGGCAGCCTGACTGTGAATGGTGTCAGCATGCAGGAAGGCGACGCGCTGATGTTGCAGGATGAAGCTATACTGAGTTTGTCTGAAGGTCAGGACGCCGAAGTGCTGGTATTTGATTTGCCACGTTAAGTTCAGGCGGCAGCGCCGCCTGTTTTATTTTCTCGTCGAAGGAGATACACATGAGTAAAGTAGCTATCGTTTTTCATTCCGGTTATGGCCATACCACCAAAGCAGCACAAGCCGTAGAGGCCGGTGCTGCAGCAGCAGGTGCACAGACTGAGCTGATACAGATCAGCGCTGAAGGCACGATCAGCGATGCACAGTGGGCCAGTCTGGCGGCTGCCGACGCAATCGTATTCGGCTCACCGACCTATATGGGCACGGTTTCCTGGCAGTTTAAAAAGTTTGCCGATGCCAGTTCCAAACAGTGGTTTACCCAGCAATGGAAAGACAAAATCGCAGCTGGTTTCACCAATTCTGCGACCATGAATGGTGACAAACTGTCGACCTTGCATACCCTGTTCACGCTGGCGCAACAGCATTCCATGATCTGGGTTGGTACTGGCCTGATGCCTGCTAACAGCAAGGCAGCGCAGCGTAATGACATCAATTTTGTCGGCAGCTTTGCCGGTCTGATGACCCAGTCTCCATCCGATGCCAGCCCGGAAGAAGGCCCGCTGCCGGGCGATCTGGAAACCGCGAAGCTGTTTGGTCAGCGTATCGCTCAAGTGGCTCAGCGTTTCAATCAATAAGCTGGCCTGATGCACACCACCGCTGGCAAGCAGCGGGCGGTGGTTTCAGTTTGCACTGGTTTCAGTCTGCGCTTACCAGCAGTACCTGAGGCGGTTCCGGCAATTGCTGCATGAATTTTTCTACCGACTCCACACTCACGGTATCGATTTGTCCTGCCATACGGCGTTCAAACGGATGATCGTCAAAACTCACATTGGCACGGAACATGCGCGCGCCCAGCCGGGTCATACTGGATAACTGCAAGTTCTGAGGCTGATAGCGCTGGGCTTTGAGCCAGTCCTGCGCCTGTTGCCGGGTTTGAATACACGGATCGCTGGCTGCAGCGAGCACTTCCAGTCCCCACTGATTCGAATTCTGATAGCGCGTTGCATAAGCGAAGGCCAGCATATTGTAGGAAGCTTCATGCAACTGCCTGGCATGACCGGACGTGATCTGTTCCGCCAAGGCGTTTTGCAGTGTTGCTGACGGTATCAGTAACAGGCTTTCGAAGCGATGCATATCATCCAGAAAAAAATTACCCAGTCCTTCGTGATACAAGGCGGAATTGGCCGTACCACAGTCATTGAGTTCGTGCATGACTGACCAGCGGCCATCGGGCAGTTTGCGGATGATGCCCAGATGGGAAAAACGCAGCTGATATGCCGACAAATCCTGACCCGCGCGTGCAATCAGCGCCACTTGTGCGCCGCTGGCCTCCAGCGTTTGCCGGACTTTTTCGGCAAACTCCAGCGCCTGCATGGTTTTGCCAGGATTGTAGGCGGGTGGCTCGCAAGGACGACCCGCATGGGCAGGCTGGCTCATTAACATTAGACAGCTCAGCAAAGTCAGTAAGCTCAGCAGACTCCATGCGCTGAAGTGACGCGGTCTTGCTAAGCTGGCCGACGGCTGCGGTGTAGTTACATGCGTCATATCAGCCTCCGCCTCAGGCGCGTTGGTGGTGCAACAGGGCTTTGCCGATTTCATTCGGGATGAAGGCGATCGCCTTGCCGGAGGCGATCAGTAAATAGCCGGTGCTGACCGCACTCAGTTCCAGTACGCTGCCCGCCACCAGCGAGGTTTTCTCCAGTGCCTTGCCCGACAATTCGATGACCGTTGTGCTGGCCTGACCGGAGGCTTTGACCACCACAGATACGCCGTTGGCTGTGCCTTCCACGGCAGTGACGACTACCTTGCCAGAGCCTGCGAGTGCTGAGGCGCTGCCCAGCACCACGACACCCATCCCCAGCGAAATTGCTTCTGATCCTTTGGCTGAGCCGCAGGACAGACAGGGATCTGCCGCGTAAGCCATCGCGCTGCTGCTTAGTAAGGCCGCCAGCAAGCCGTTCAGCATGAAATGGCGCAGCTTAGCTGCAGATGAGGAAGTTGAAGTCGTTTGCATGATCTGTCTCCTGTTGTTTGGGGTAGGGACAGCATACTGGTTGCGTGCTAGCGTTCCAGCGTTGAATCCAGAGTCGCATGGCCTGTGTACAGAAGTAGCAGCTTGTGCGACCTTGCTCTAAAAAAATGGCTGCACCGCTGAGTCGCAGGTGCAGCCATTTTTTAGGCTAAACGCAGGGCAGTGCTTACCAGAGTTTGACGCGCTGTTCCGGTGGCAGGTACATCTTGTCGCCGGGTTTGACTTCGAATGAAGTATAGAAATCCGGGTGATTGCGTAAGCTGCCATTGACGCGGAATTCGCCGGGTGAATGCGGATCGGTCTTGATCAGCACCAGTGCCCGTGATTCACGTGCTTTGAAGCGGCGTGCCTGAGCCAGACCAAAGAACAGGCGCTGCTCCGCCGTCCAGCCATCGATCACCGGTGCCGGTTTGCCGCCCAGCGATAAATGATAGGCTTTGACCGCCATGATCAGACCGGCATTGTCAGCGATGTTTTCACCCAGGGTCAGCTGACCATTGAGGAAATTGCCAGGGACCGGAGCATAGCCATTGTATTGTTCGACCAGAATCCTGGTGCGTGCATTGAATTTTTCACGGTCTTCTTTAGTCCACCAGTCGCGCAGATTGCCGTCACCATCGTATTGCGAGCCGGAGTCATCAAACGCATGGCTGATTTCATGGCCGATAGAAATGCCGAGTGCGCCGTAATTGAAGGCGTCTTCTGCATCGACGTTGAACAGCGGTGCTTGCAGACGCGCTGCCGGGAATACGATTTCATTCATTTCCGGGCTGTAGTAGGCATTCACCGTTTGCGGTGTCATATGCCACACGCTTCGGTCTACCGGTTTGCCCAAACGTGCAAATTCACGTGCATGATCGGCCTGACGTATGCGCTTGAGATTACCCGTCAGATCATCTGGCAGTATGCGTATTGCGCTGTAATCGCGCCATTGCGCAGGATAGCCCACCTTGACGCTGATTTTGCTAAGTTTTATCTGCGCCTGCTTCTTGGTTTCCGGACTCATCCAGTCCAGTTCCTCTATGCTGGCTTTGAATGCAGCCAGAAAGTTCGCCACCATTTTTTCTGTTCTGGCCTTGGTCTCTGGTGCGAAATAACGCTGCACATACAATTTGCCTACGGCCTCGCCCAGCATCTGATCGGTCAGTGCCACTGCGCGTTTTTCAGCCGAACGGTTTTCTTTGATACCACTCAGGAAGGTGCCACGGAAAGCAAAGTTCTCATCGATAAAGGCTTGCGACAGATGCGGGCTGTAGGTATTCAGTAATTGCCAGCGGAAGTAAGCCTTCCAGCTTGCGAGACTGTGTTTATTGAGTACAGTTTCCAGACCGCGCAAATAGCTGGGTTGCTGTACCAGCACTTGCTGCAGGCCATTGCCGACGTGACTGGCTTTCAGATAACTGGCCCAGTCCAGGGAAGGTGTCAGCGCGCGCAGTTCAGCCAGGTTCAGCTTATTGTAGGTACGAACAGGATCGCGGTTTTCTACATTACTCCACTGGATAGAGGCCAGATCGGTTTCCAGCGCCAGGATGGCCTGCGCATGCGCGTCGGCCTCAGTGTCACCAGACAGTTGCAGGATTTTGCTGACATGGCTCAGGTAACGGCTGCTGATTTCCTGATTGCGTGCCTCATCCTGCTTCAGATAATAATCGCGGTTAGGCAAACCGAGTCCGGATTGGCCCAGCGTCAGGATGTATTGTGTCGATTGCCGGCTGTCTTGCTCGACGCTGGCATGGAAAGGCGTGGTCACACCAATTTGCTGCAGATGCGCGATCAGTTTAGCGAGTTCGCGCAGGTTCTTTACCGCATCAATTTTTTTCAAATCGGTGGCTAAGGGACGCCATCCTGACTGATTCAGTTTGTCCTGATTCACCACGCTGTTATACAGGTCACCGATTTTTTGCAGATTGGCATCCGTGGCGGCAGCGCTTTTACTCGCGGCGCTGAGTGCGGCCTGTTGTATCAGCCCGCGCAATTGGGTTTGCACCTCTTCGCGCGCCTGGGTAAATGCACCCCAGTCGGAACGGTCGGACGGGATCGCAGTATTGTTGAGCCAGCTGCCTTGCGCATGGCGGAAAAAATCATCCTGCGGTCTGACGGCCGGATCGGACTGGCTGCGGTCAACGCCGGAGCCGCTCGCAGTGCCGGCTTTGGTCTGGGGGGCGCTCGCTGTTGCGTGTTCATGCGCATGACTGACGCCAGTTGACAGGCTCATCAGGCTGAGTGCCAGGGTAGTGAGTAACAAAGGTTTCATAGCAAGGAATAGAGTTGAGCGCTTGTCTGCTGCGATAAAAAGGGCAACAGGAATTCAGCAGGAATGTGGCCAGAAAAAAAGGAAGGCTATCAATCACCATCAGCAGACACCTTGTGTCTGCATTAAGTTCCCGATTTGCTTACTTTTTTACACCAACTTCTGAGCAGACTACGGTGCAGCTGATTGCTGTTCGGAAGTCAGCGTCAAAGCAAAAAACGCATGTCCGCGTTTGCAGGCATGCGTTTCGTACTTCAGGTCAGCGTCTTCAGTGGTATCAGCAGCTGAGCGCTGAGCCTGGTTTTCAGACCTGAGCCGGGGCGTTTTCGTGGCGCGCTTTTTGGCAATGCGGGCAAGACACCCCAGCGATATACCAAGGTGATAATTGCTCACGTGGTGTGACCACGGCACGGCAGGCGAAGCATTGTTTGGTGTCGGTCGCTTCCAGCTGAGGATTGAGCGCTGTGCGGTAATCGAATACGAAGCAGTCACCGTGGTAATGCGCACCGCCGACTTCTTCAAAGTATTTCAGGATGCCACCTTCGAGCTGGTACACGCTGTTGTAGCCCACATTTTGCATATGGATTGCCGCCTTCTCGCAGCGGATACCGCCGGTGCAAAAGGTCACAACAGTTTTGTCGTTCAGTTCATCGCGGTGCTCTTCTATGACTTGCGGGAATTCGGTGAACTTGGTGATGCGGTAGTCGATGGTGTTATCGAAGCTGCCCACATCGACTTCAAAATCATTGCGGGTATCAACCATCACAACTGGTTTGCCATTATCGTCATGGCCCTGATCCAGCCAGCGTTTGAGGGTTTTCGCATCGACCGATGGTGCGCGGCCTTCTTCCGGCTTGATCAGCGGCATACGCATGGTGATGATTTCTGCTTTCAGCTTGACCAGCAATTTAGTGAAAGGCTGACGATCGGAAAAACTCTCTTTGGCGACCACATCGGCGAAACGTGGGTCTGCGTGCAGCCAGTCCATATAGGCATCGATTTCATGACGCAAACCAGCCAGGAACATATTGATCCCTTCCGGCGTCAGCAAGACGGTGCCTTTCAGGTTCAGTTCATTACATTTATCGATAAATTCCTGACGCTTTTCGGCAGTGTCATCGAAAGTGATAAATTTGTAAGCAGAGATATTGACGTAAGGCGTCTCTGGGGACAGGGTGGCAACAGGCATAATTAGGTGATATCGGAGACTAAATGAAGGATGACTCAGTCATACTGACTAAGTCTTTGATTTAGCAGCATTATAGTTGAAATCCCTGCTGCTGGCAGGGCTATCCTGGCTGCGCAGACTGAAGTATCAGTTGCGGCCGCTGCTGAGCAGCATGTCGATATGCGGTATATCGTCCTCCAGATACAGTTCCGACACCTGGACGAAACCAAAACTGCCATAAAATTTTTCCAGATACGCCTGCGCGCCGATGCGGATGGCGGCTTGCGGATAGATCTCACGCAGTGCAGTGATGCCGCGCATGAGCAGTTCCCGCCCTACGCCACTGCCGCGCCAGCTGGCGCTGCTGAGCACACGGCCCAGCGAGGCTTCTGCAAAACTGAGGCCGGGCGGCACGATGCGCAGATAGGCAGCAAGTTGTTGCTGGCTGTCCCAGGCCATCAGATGATGTGACAGCGGGTCTTTATGATCAATGTCCTGATATACACAATTCTGTTCCACCACAAACACCGCATTCCGCGCTGCGTAAATCTGATACAACTGATGTACGCTGAGTTGATCAAATGGCAGGCATTGCCAGTGTAAATTTTCACATTGCTGTTTTGATTGGGATTGCTCGCTCATACGATATTCGGTGTCCTGGGTAGTAGGGGCGTACTGCTTCACATCTGGCGGAACAGATGCGCATAGACGCGGCTGACGCTGAGTTTATCATCGCTGTCACGCAGCTTTAGCGTGACTTTGCCTGCCTCATCCCGCTGCGCCAGACTGACCTGACGGATATTGACCACGGTACTGCGATGGATTTGCCAGAACAGGCTGCTGTCCAGCTGCGGCAGCAATTCGCGCAGACTGCTGCGTATCAGCGAAGAATGCTCGCGCGTCACGACATTGATGTATTTGTCGGTCGCTTCGAAATACAGCACATCTTCTATCGCTATCATACGGACATTGTTACCGACCGCGGCCCGTATCACGTGCAATTTGTAAGCGCTGCCCGTGTTGCTACCGGTCTCTGCGCTGCTGGCAGCTTTGTTTGCGGGAAGCGCGTGCGTAGTCAGCCCTGCGCTTTGCTGTGCAGGCAGCAGATTGCGTAACTGGCCCAATACCCGTTCCAGCTCGTCACCGGCATTGTTAGTGGTTTTGCTTTGTAAGCGCGCCTGCAGCCTTTGTATGGTTTTTTGCAGACGTTCTTCGCTGACCGGTTTTAATACATAGTCTGAAGCAGAATGCTCAAATGCCTGCACCGCGTATTCATCATAGGCAGTCACATACACGATCAGCGGAAAGGCGTGCTGCTCCGGCCATTCTTCAGCCAGCTCCTGTGCTACATCCAGCCCGGTTTTACCCGGCATTTTAATATCGAGGAACAGGATATCCGGCTGCGTTTCCAAGGCCAGTTGTACCGCTTGCACTCCGTTTTCTGCAAGGTGGCAAATCTCAAGTTCCGGCCACAGTTTATTCAGCATACGCTGCAGTGTCAGGGCGAGTATCGGTTCATCTTCGGCGATGATGGCACGTATTGGCTGGCTCATAGTGATGCTTGTGCTTGAGTAGGTAAGGGGAGAGTGATGACAGCTAAAGTACCTTCCGGTGTGTTCGGACCTAAGCGGAATGCGGCTTGCGGGCCGAAAATGGCCTGCAAGCGTTCACGGATATTGATGTTGCCGAGTCCGTGACCATCGGCCGTGTTGGTGCTGCGTTCTACATAGTCAAATGCCAGTCCCAGACCGGTATCGGCAACCCGCAATTCCAGTTTGTCTGCATGCCGCACTGCGCTGATGTGCAGGCTGCCGCCTTCGAGCTTGGGTTCCAGTCCATGTTTGATCGCATTTTCCGCCAGCGGTTGCAGCAGCATGGGCGGGATGGACAACTGTGTCAGTTCTTCGGGTAAATCCAGCTGATACTGCAATCGTTTTCCCATACGGATCGCCAGCAAGTCCAGATAGGCGCGCAACAGGCTGAATTCGTTTTGCAAGGTGGTGCTTTCTGCGCGTGAGGCACTCAGTGTGGCGCGCAGATAGGTGATCAATTGGGCCAGCATGTGCTGGGCACGTTCAGGATCGATGGCGATCAGTCCCTGCAGATTGGCCAGGGTATTGAACAGCATATGCGGTTCAATCTGGGCTTGCAGCACCTGCAATTGCGCTTGCACCGCTTGTCGTTCTATCGCAGCAAAACGCGCTTTCTCGGCTTCGGCGGCGGCGGTCAGTTCGGTAATCCTGATCCGGTTCCACAGCGACCAGGCGGCCACGGTGCTCACGATGCCGCTCAGTATGACAAAGCCTTGTACATAACGCCATTGCATGGCGAGTACATTCTGCACCGGATAGCCATACAGGTAAGCCGCCAGCAGCGTACCGCAAAAGAAACCAAGCGGCGCGAGCAGGATGCAGGTCAGATAAAACGCCAGGGATCGCGGATTTTGATTCGGCCAGATCAGAATTCTGGCGGCGCGTATCAGCACATAGCAGCAAAATCCTATGCAGTTAGAGAACACCCAGTTTTCCAACAGGCTGCTGTTATGTCGCATCACATACGTCACCAGCACGGTACAGATGACATTGATGGCCAGGATGTAGGGTAATTCGGACAGGATTTTTCTTGCAGATGCACCTGAAACCGCAGTGCCTACCTGCTGCCAGTAAGTGGTGTTTGGTGTGTCGGGGGTGGTCATAGTCTGCGCCGGTTCAAAGTGAGCTGCGATGGATAGCAGCGTAGTGTAGGTACTCGCCCTTGCCTGTGCCATGGACTTGCGACCAAAGGCAGCAGGCGTTCGCGAAGCAATCAGGCGATGGCGCAAACTGCATTTCCAATTTCAATGCGCTGCGCCGGATTGCATTCCTGTCAGACGACTTTGCGTGCACGCAGTTCAGCGATGCGCTCTGCGTCATAGTGCAGCAGATCGCTCAAAATCTGCTCAGTATGCTGCCCCAGCAGCGGTGGCGCGTTGCGATAGCTGACCGGTGTGGCGGACAGCTTGATCGGACTGGCGACCAGTGGTGCGCTGCCAGCACTGGGGTGGGGCAGGCTGATCTGCATCTGGCGCGCCTTGACCTGAGGATCATCAAACACTTCATTGAGGCGGTTGATCGGACCGCAGGGGACGCCAGCCTGTTCCAGCAACGTAATCCATTCCTGCTTGGATTTCAGCCTGACCATCTCCGCCAGCAGCGGTATCAGTTGCTCACGATGTTGTACCCGCGCCGGATTGCTGCTGAAGCGCGCATCGTCAGCGAGTTCGGGACGACCGCCGATTTGCACAAATTTTTTATACTGGCTGTCATTGCCTGCAGCGACGATGATGTGTCCATCTGAAGTGGCGAAGGTTTGGTAGGGCACAATATTGGCATGCGCATTACCCCAGCGCTGAGGCGCGACGCCAGTGGTCAGGTAATTCATATTCATATTCGCCAGCATCGCCACCTGGACATCGAGCAAGGCCATGTCGATATACTGGCCTTCGCCAGTCCGGTCGCGGTGACTGAGTGCTGCCATTACCGCAATGGTGGCATACATGCCCGTCATCAGATCAGCAATCGCAACACCGGCTTTTTGTGGTCCGCCACCGGGCAGATCATCGCGCTCGCCGGTCAGCGACATGAAACCGCCCATGCCCTGCACAATGAAGTCATAACCAGCACGCGCCGCATACGGGCCTTCCTGACCAAAACCCGTGATGGAACAATAGATCAGATCGGGTTTGATCTGTTTCAGTGAGGCGTAATCCAATCCGTATTTGGCAAGCTGACCGACCTTATAATTTTCCAGTACCACATCAGATTGTGCTGCCAGCTCACGGATAATTTGCTGACCTTCCGCCGTTGCGATATCGACTGTGATGGCGAGCTTGCCGCGATTGGCGGTCAGATAGTAAGCAGCTTCTGAAGTGTTTGCTCCATCCTCATCGCGCAGATAAGGTGGTCCCCAGCTACGGGTATCATCGCCCGCGCCGGGGCGCTCGACTTTAATCACTTCCGCCCCTAAATCGGCCAGATTCTGGGCGCACCATGGACCCGCCAAAACACGGGTCAGATCGAGTACGCGTAAATGTCCTAATGCTGTTTTTGTTGATGTTGTTGCTGTCTCCGTACTCATCCTGGTTTATCCTGTTATGAATTATTTTCGTTATTGTATTGGGACTGCTGTAAAACTGTCGCTGCGACGCGATGGCTGCGCTGGATTGACGGTTCTCACAGTTCAGACCTGTTTATATACTGTGGTCAGCTTGATCAGCGTGATCTGCTTTGTTTCATGCAAACGTGCTTATCCCCCATATTGCTACAGATGAAGGAAAGAAAATACCATGTGGCCTTATCCTAAAGTGTTAGCGCATCGCGGTGCAGGTAAGTTGGCGCCGGAAAATACCCTGGCCGCCTTGCGTTGCGGTCTGGCACTGGGTTTTCATGCGGTCGAGTTTGATGTGATGTTATCAAAGGATAGCGTCCCTGTGCTGATGCATGATCCCGAATTTGGGCGCACTGTGGCGGGAAGTGGACTGGTTGCCGGGACGGATGCGGCAGATTTACTGACTATGGACGCGGGTAGCTGGCTGGATGCACGCTTCCAAGGCGAGCCAGTACCCAGCTATGAGCAAGTCATCCATTTTTGCCGCGAACAGCAGATCTGGATGAACGTCGAGATCAAACCCAGTCCTGGCCATGAAGAAGTGACCGGACGCATTGTGGCCGCGCTGAGCGCAGCTTGCTTTGCAGATGTGGTGAGCAGCGATCCTGCACGGCTGCCCTTGCTCTCATCATTTTCAATGACTGCATTGCGTGCTGCCAAAACCGCAGCACCGCAAATTCCGCGCGCCTTGCTGCTGGATAGCCCGCATCCCGATTGGAAATCCATGCTGCAGGAGCTAAGCGCAGTTGCGCTGCATGTGAACCACAAACACCTGAGTCAGGAATGGGCGGCGCAGGTGAAAAATGCGGGCTACGGCCTGTTCTGCTACACCGTCAATGAGCCTGAACGTGCACACGAATTGCTGCGCTGGGGTGTGGATGCGTTTTGTACCGATTATCCGGACCGTATTCCAGCTGATTTCTAACCGCAGCCTGCGCTAAACTGGCTGCGTGATTTTTCATAGCATGATGCGGGTTGTCCGCGACTGGTATTTTTCATCCTGATACAGTGTGCAGAGTCTGCTACTCCCCGTTACATGCGCATACAAAACCGTGTCAGCGCGGAGTTCGCCAGCCCGTTATACAGCTAAGAATATCAGTGCGCCAGTCATCACGCTGCGTTCTCAGACCGCTGCTCAATACCTTGTTGAGCCTTATCTCTACCGACCAAAACAGGAGTCACAATGAAAGCTCATCCATTTGCCATGCTGGCCCTTATTAGCCTGTTTGCCGCACCGGCTTTTGCACAAAACACCAATACCCCGAAAATCGATCAGCGTCAGGTGCGTCAGGAAAAACGCATTGCACAGGGCGTCAGCAGCGGCGAGCTGACAGCCAAAGAAAGTGCGAATCTGGAAAAACGTGAAGCGAAAATCGAAGCCGACAAGCAGGCAGCGAAAGCTGATGGTGTGGTGACTAAGCAGGAGCGCGCCAAACTCAGGCATGAAGAAGATGTTGCCAGCCGTCGCATAGAACAGAAAAAGCACAATGCACGCAAGGTAACGCCTTGATACGCTGATACGCTGACCCGCCAGACATCTCAAAGAAAAACCGGCTTAGTGCTGGTTTTTCTGTTTTTGTTTTCTTCTATAGCCACTTTAGACTGAGATGCAGTCTGGCTGTGGGCGGGCTGCGCAGCTGACTATAAGCGGGACAGCGAAGCGGGCGGGGGATGATGTTGCTAATTTGAGCAGCTTTTGGATTCGGGCAGGTTTGGGGTGCCGGAGTCCAGAATTTATACCGTATAATCAGACGTTAACTTCATTTTCAGCAAAATTCTCACTATCTATGAACTCGTCCGAAATCCGCGATAAATTCCTCAGCTTTTTCGAATCTAAAGGCCATACGCGTGTGCGTTCTTCCAGCCTGATTCCCGGTAATGATCCTACGCTGCTGTTCACCAACTCCGGTATGGTGCAGTTTAAAGACGTGTTCCTTGGTCAGGACAAGCGCGCCTATACCCGCGCCACCACGGCACAGCGCAGTGTGCGCGCCGGTGGTAAGCATAACGATCTGGAAAACGTGGGCTATACCGCACGTCATCACACTTTCTTTGAAATGCTGGGTAACTTCTCTTTCGGCGATTACTTCAAAAAAGATGCGATTCACTATGCCTGGGAATTGCTGACTACCGTGTATCTGCTGCCTAAAGAAAAGCTGACCGTGACCGTGTATCAGGAAGACGACGAAGCCTACGATATCTGGAAAAATGAAATCGGCGTGCCCGTCGAGCGCATCATACGTATCGGCGACAACAAAGGCGCACGCTACGCTTCCGATAACTTCTGGCAAATGGCCGACACCGGACCTTGTGGCCCATGTACCGAAATTTTCTACGACCATGGTGCTGATATCTGGGGCGGTCCTCCGGGATCTGCTGAAGAAGACGGCGACCGCTACATTGAAATCTGGAACCTGGTGTTCATGCAGTTCAATAAAGATGAACACGGCGTACTGCATCCATTGCCTAAACCATGCGTGGATACCGGCATGGGTCTGGAGCGTTTGTCTGCAGTGCTGCAGCATGTGCATTCCAACTATGAAATCGATACCTTCCAGGCCCTGATCAAAGCCGCCGCACGTGAAACCGGCTGCACCGATCTGGAAAACAATTCCCTGCGCGTGATTGCTGATCATATCCGCTGCGCCGGTTTCCTGATTGTGGATGGCGTCATTCCAGGTAACGAAGGCCGTGGCTATGTGCTGCGCCGTATTACCCGCCGCGCACTGCGTCATGGACACAAGCTGGGTCAGAGCCAGCCTTTCTTCTTTAAACTGGTCAATGATCTGGTGCAGGAAATGGGAGGAGCCTATCCTGAGCTGGCCGAGGCTGCTGAACGTGTGGCACAGGTGATTCGTCAGGAAGAAGAACGCTTTGGTGAAACGCTGGAAAACGGTATGAAAATTCTGGAGGCGGCGCTGGCGAAAGATGGCAAAAACCTCGATGGTGAAACTGCTTTCACTTTGTATGACACTTATGGTTTCCCGCTTGATCTGACGGCCGATATCTGCCGTGAACGCAGTGTGACGCTGGACGAAGCAGGCTTCAATGCTGCGATGGAATTGCAGCGTAAAAAAGCACGCGAAGGCGGCAAGTTCAAGATGGCAGCTGCGATTGAATATAGCGGCGAGAAAACCCGCTTTGTCGGTTACGAACAACTGCAACACGAAGCTAAAATCATCGCTCTGTATGTGGATGGCAGCGCCGTGAATGAAGTGCAGGCTGGCCAACAGGCTATCGCGGTACTTGATACTACGCCTTTCTATGCTGAGTCCGGCGGCCAGTGTGGTGATTCCGGCGTGCTGGTCGGCAGCGACGGCGCGGTATTCGAAGTCGCTGACACCCAGAAAATCCAGGCTGAAGTATTCGGTCATCATGGTGTTCTGAAGTCTGGCAAGCTGACTATCGTGCAGACCGTGAAAGCAGAAGTCGCCGCTGATGTGCGTGCGCAAACCATGCGTAATCACTCTGCCACCCATCTGATGCACAAAGCGCTGCGTGAAGTGTTGGGCAGTCATGTGGCACAGAAGGGTTCGCTGGTGGATGCAGATAAGACCCGCTTTGACTTCAGCCACAATGCAGCGATGACGGCTGAGCAAATCCGTCAGGTTGAACAGATCGTAAACCGCGAAATCCTGGCGAACGTCGCGACCCAGGCGCAGTTGATGGGCTTTGATGATGCTGTTAAACACGGTGCAATGGCCTTGTTCGGTGAAAAATACGGTGATGAAGTGCGCGTGCTGGACATCGGCTCCTCACGTGAGCTGTGCGGTGGTACCCACGTCAGCCGTACCGGTGATATTGGTCTGTTCAAGATCGTGGCAGAGGGTGGCGTTGCTGCCGGCATCCGTCGCGTTGAAGCTGTTACAGGTGAAGTCGCGCTGGCGCTGGTGCAGAACCTGAACAATCGCGTGCTGGAAGCAGCGGCAGCATTGAAAGCTCAACCGGAAGAGCTGACCCAGCGTATCGCGCAGGTGCAGGATCATGTCAAAGCGCTGGAAAAAGAACTTGCTACGCTGAAGTCGAAAATGGCATCCAGCCAGGGCGATGAACTGGTGAATCAGGCAGTCGACGTGAAGGGCATCCGCGTACTGGCAGCGACGCTGGAAGGCGCAGATGTGACGGCCTTGCGTGAAACCATGGATAAGCTCAAGGACAAGCTCAAAACAGCGGCTATCGTGCTGGCATCGGTCAGCGATGGCAAGGTCAGCCTGATTGCGGGCGTGACTGCTGATGCGACTGCACGTCTGAAAGCGGGTGAGCTGGTCAATTTCGTGGCCCAGCAAGTTGGCGGTAAAGGCGGCGGCCGTCCTGACATGGCGCAGGCCGGTGGTACCGATCCATCGGGCTTGCCAGCAGCATTGGCTGGTGTCGCTGATTGGGTTAATTCACGCGTATGATCCACATCCGTCGCGCAGAACTCTCTGATGCGGCCCAGATCCAACGGGTCTATGCAAGTTCCGGCGCCTACGCCGGAACGCTGCAACTGCCACATCCCTCACTCGATATGTGGCAGGAAAAATTACGGCATTTTCCTGCCGAAGATGTCTTGCTGGTCGCAATTTATGATGGCGTGATCGTGGGAACGGCAGGATTGCACACTGAGAAAAAACAGCGACGGGCCCATGCGGCAACACTGGGTATCGGTGTTGCCGATTCTTTTACTGGCCGTGGAGTCGGTACGGCACTACTCACGGAATTACTTGAGTTCGCCGATAACTGGCTGCCGATATTGCGTATAGAGTTGCACGTGTTTTGTGATAATGCTGCAGCCGTACATCTGTATCAGAAATTCGGTTTCGAGATAGAAGGTACACACCGTGCGCATGCCTTGCGTCACGGCAGTTATGCTGATGTGTATTCCATGGCCAGGCTGCATCCACGCCAGCCGTTACTGCCATTACATCAGCGCTGATGAACTTACGTTATTGCCCGGTCTGCGCGCAGACCCTGACCGAACGTGCTGATTCCGGTGAGGGTGGCAAACTCAGGCTGGCCTGTCCTGATGGACATTGGACACATTGGGATAATCCTTTGCCTGTTCTGGCAGCTCTGGTTGAGTACGAAGGGAAGATTTTATTGGCACGTAATGCGGCCTGGCCTGAAAAAACCTTTGCACTGATTACAGGCTTCATGGAGCGTGATGAAACGCCGGAGCAGGGCGTGGCACGTGAACTCAAAGAAGAAACCAATTTGCAGGCGGAGCAGATCAGTCTGATTGGTGTGTATGAATTTATGCGCAAGAATGAGTTGATTATTGCCTACCATGTGCGTGCATCCGGCGAAATCCGCTTATCTGAAGAGTTGATTGAGTATCGCCTGATTGCGCCGGAAAAACTGCGACCCTGGCGTGCGGGAACTGGTCTGGCCATGGCGGACTGGATGCGCACGCAAGGCTTGGAACCGGTTTTTACAGATTTCTAAATCTGCATCTGAAAAATCCAGATTGTCATGTTGTTTGCAGCATAATTAAAAGCAATGCTTTAGCAGTTTTTTGTTTCTTTGCTGCATTTTGGTGCAAAAATATTGGTAGAAAATTCAGAAAATGTTGTTAGTGTGCTGCATTGCACCATGTCTGTCGAAATTCCGGTAGAATTGGTGCATCACAAGTTTTGCGAATGGTCGTAATCCATTTGCTGCTACAGGAAAAATCATGCAATTCAATAAAGAACTGGATGCCCGTGGACTGAATTGTCCACTGCCTATTCTGAAGACTAAAAAGGCGCTGGCCGAGATGATTACCGGCGAAGTGCTGCATGTGCTGGCGACCGATCCAGGCTCAGTGCGTGACTTCAAGGCATTTTCCAAACAGACTGGCAATGAATTGCTGGCGCACGAGGAAAAGAGCAGTGAGTTTGAGTATTTCATCAAACGCAAATAAGCACTGCTGGCAGTTTGTGTCTGTGCCATATATACGCACAGACTATTCTCAGCCTAAGATGTACGTGTTAATTTCAAGCATCATGCTAATAATAAAAAACCCGCTAAACAGGCGGGTTTTTTATTATTAGCTATTTATCCGGCGTCGCTGTTGTATTTGACTGTTTGGGCTAATTACCGACAGGATGTCGCAATTTTGCAGGTATTTCTGGGGATTAGACCTACTGCTCTAGCTTCAGTTTGCGCAAAAAAGGAACGATCGTGCTAAATTTGCGGAAATGTTGATAGTTTCGATTTATAATTCTTAAGATTTACGTATACGTCAATTTGAGTGCGCAATTGGCCCAAAACGCTTAAGATGCTTTATTTGTACATCAACGATGTTGCTACAAAGTTTAAATACGCTACGCGTAGATTTCCTGTAAATGCATCCTGTTAGTTAAGTAGGACTTACGCAAAACCGCCCCAGCGGCGTTATGGCTCCTTGTCGTACACTGCGTACTGCCTGCGTCGCTATGCCTTGCTGGGACAATTTTGCGTAAGTCCCATTAAGTATTTTAAGTATTTAAATTTTAACTTTTCTGTATCCCTCATTAGCTCATAAAGGCAGAACTATGAAAGTCCTGGTACCAGTCAAACGAGTAGTCGATTACAACGTCAAAGTACGTGTTAAATCCGATGGCACTGGCGTTGATATTGCTAACGTCAAAATGTCGATGAACCCATTCGATGAAATCGCGGTGGAAGAAGCTACCCGTCTCAAAGAAGCTGGTGCGGTCACTGAAATCGTTGCGGTTTCCTGTGGCGTTACACAATGCCAGGAAACATTGCGTACTGCGATGGCCATTGGCGCAGATCGCGGCATATTGGTGGAAACCGATGCTGAGCTGCAACCATTGGCAGTGGCAAAACTGCTCAAGGCATTGGCAGACAAAGAACAGCCACAACTGATCATCCTGGGTAAGCAAGCGATTGATGATGACTGCAATCAGACAGGTCAGATGCTGGCCGCATTGCTGGGCTGGCCACAGGCGACTTTCGCATCGAAAGTCACAGTCGCTGACGGTAAAGCAACAGTGACCCGTGAAGTTGACGGCGGCCTGGAAACAGTCGCTCTGACGCTGCCAGCCATCGTAACGACCGATCTGCGTCTGAACGAGCCACGCTATGTGACTTTGCCTAACATCATGAAAGCAAAGAAAAAGCAGCTGGACAATGTGAAACCTGCTGATCTGGGTGTGGATGTGACTTCCCGCGTCAAGACACTGAAAGTCGCTGAGCCAGCAAAACGCAGCGCCGGTATTACCGTACCTGACGTCGCGACACTGGTGTCCAAACTGAAAAATGAAGCCAAGGTACTGGGCTGATTTGCCCGGCTTGCTTGCTGATACAGACACATCTTTTACGAATCTTTGCACCAGATCTGATGCTGGTGCTTTATTAAGTGGAAAACATCATGACTACACTCGTCATCGCTGAACACGACAATGCTGGCCTGAAGGGCAGCACTTTGAATACCGTTACTGCCGCTCTCCAATGCGGTGGTGATGTGCACGTACTGGTTGCTGGCTCCAATGCTGGCGCCGCTGCTGCTGCAGCTGCTCAAATCGCTGGCGTGAGCAAGGTATTGCACGCTGACGCGGCACATTTTGCAGATGGACTGGCAGAAAACATTGCTGAACAAGTGCTGGCAGTTGCTGCTGCTTACAGCCATATCCTGGCACCGGCAACCGCTTACGGTAAAAACATACTGCCACGCGTCGCAGCGAAGCTGGACGTAGCACAGATTTCTGAAATCACTAAAGTTGACGCACCAGATACCTTTGAGCGTCCTATCTATGCCGGTAATGCTATCGCTACTGTGCAATCTTCCGATGCAGTCAAAGTCATCACCGTGCGTAGCACAGGTTTTGATGCAGCTGCTGCCAGCGGTGGTTCTGCTGCTGTAGAAACAATCGCTGCAGTTGCTGATTCCGGCAAGTCTGCTTTCGTTTCGCGTGAGGTGGCGAAATCTGATCGTCCAGAACTGACGGCAGCCAAAATCATCGTTTCCGGCGGTCGTGGCATGGGTTCTGCTGACGCGTTCAAAGTACTGGAACCGCTGGCAGATAAGCTGGGCGCGGCGATGGGTGCATCCCGTGCTGCGGTCGATGCTGGCTATGTGCCAAATGACTGGCAGGTTGGTCAGACCGGTAAGATCGTTGCGCCTCAGCTGTACATTGCAGTCGGTATTTCCGGCGCGATCCAGCATTTGGCAGGGATGAAAGACTCCAAAACTATCGTTGCTATCAATAAAGATCCGGAAGCACCGATTTTCTCTGTGGCTGACTACGGTATCGTTGGCGATCTGTTTGAGATCGTTCCGCAACTGGTTGCTGAACTGGGCTGATTGCAGTTGGCTTGAGTTGACATGAAATACCCGTGGATATGCAGCTTGCCTGATATCCACCGAGGACAGAGTGAGTGGTTTGTCGCGTGATTGACAGCATAGAAATTGTTGTTGTGACACATTGCTGATTCTGTCCTTTTTTTACGACCAGCGTTTGTGCGTGTTGCTCTGAGCACGATTAGCAAGGTTTGAATAATTGTAGGTCCTCACTATTTTGGGAAAAGCTATGAGTTATGTTGCTCCTGTAAAAGACATGCTGTTTGCGATCAATGAACTCGCCGGTTTGTCTGATGTGAACGTATTGCCGGGTTGCGAAGATGCTACTGCGGAAACGGTTGAAGCCGTGTTGGAAGAAAATGCCAAGTTTGCCGGTGAAGTCGTTGCACCTTTGAACTGGGAGGGCGATAAGGCGCCAAGTTACTGGCAGGATGGTCAGGTATTCACCACTAAGGGCTTCAAAGAAGCATTCAAACTGTTTGGTGAGGCGGGCTGGCAGGGTGTTCAGCATCCGCAGGAATTCGGTGGTCAGGGCTTGCCTAAGCTGGTTGCGACGCCGTGTATCGAAATGTTGAATTCCGCCAGTATTTCCTTTGCTTTGTGCCCTTTGCTGACTGATGGTGCGATTGAGGCTTTGCTGACAGCGGGTAGCGATGAGCAAAAAGCGATTTATCTGGAAAATCTGATTTCCGGTAAATGGACTGGTACGATGAATCTGACCGAGCCTCAGGCTGGTTCTGATCTGGCCATGGTACGCAGCCGTGCAGTTCCGCAAGGCGATGGTAGCTATAAAATTTTCGGCACTAAAATTTTCATCACCTATGGTGAGCACGATATGGCAGAAAATATCGTCCATCTGGTGCTGGCACGTACGCCGGACGCGCCTGAGGGTGTCAAAGGTATTTCCCTGTTCATCGTGCCTAAATATCTGGTCAATGCCGATGGCAGCCTGGGCGAGCGCAACGATGCGCATTGCGTATCGATAGAACATAAGCTGGGTATCAAAGCCAGCCCGACTGCGGTATTGCAGTTCGGCGATCACGGTGGTGCGATAGGCACGCTGGTCGGTGAAGAAAACCGTGGTCTGGAATACATGTTCATCATGATGAATGCAGCCCGCTTTGGCGTTGGTCTGCAGGGCATAGGCGTGGCTGAGCGTGCTTATCAAAAAGCCGTTCAATATGCGCGTGACCGCGTGCAGTCGCGTGATCTGGCAGGTTCTGCTGGTCCGGTTGCGATTATTCATCATCCTGACGTGCGTCGCATGCTGATGTCGATGCGCGCACAGACTGAAGGCGCGCGCGCATTGGCTTACGTGGCTGCGGGTTTCAGTGATATTGCACATCACCATACCGACGCGGCAATTCGCAAAGAAAACCAGGCTGTCTATGAATACCTGGTGCCTATCGTGAAAGGCTGGTCGACAGAGATGTCGCTGGACGTGACTTCGACTGGTGTGCAAGTGCATGGCGGTATGGGCTTTATCGAAGAAACCGGCGCAGCACAGCATTACCGTGACGCGAAAATCCTCACGATTTACGAGGGTACGACCGCAATTCAGGCGAATGATCTGGTGGGCCGTAAAACGGCACGTGATGGTGGTGCCACTGCCAAGGCATTGATCGCACGTGTGCGTGAGACAGAAGAAGCGCTGGCTCTGCTGGCAACCACAGACAGCGTCGCGATTCAGCATCAGCTGGCGGCGGGTTCTGCTGCACTGGAAGATGTAGTTAACTTTGTGGTGGCAAATGTGAAGCAGGATATCAAAGGCGTATTTGCTGGCAGCGTGTTGTATCTGAAGCTGGCTGGTATCGTGCTCGGTGGCTGGCAAATGGCGCGTGCCGCAGTGATTGCGCAGCAACAATTGCAGGCGGGTCAGGGTGATGCTGACTTCCTGCAAGCCAAGATCGCCACTGCGCGTTTCTTTGCTGACCATATCCTGTCTGCCGCGCAAGGTTTGCGCTCTGCTATCGTGGATGGCAGTGCAGGCGTGCTGGCATTGCGTGAAGATCAGTTCTGATTCAACTGGTGTTCACCGCCTGATTTCTGGGCAGTGACGGAATCTAAAAAGCCCGGGTGCAGTTCAAACTGCCCCGGGCTTTTTTACGCGGTTCTCAGGGCTGGGGTTTTAGCCGTAGGCGCCGCCAGTGTAAAGCAGGTCAAAGCTGCGTGCTAACACGCCTATCAGGGCTATTGCACCGACACCGGTAGCCAGCACCAGTAGCAAGGCCAGCAACCAGCCAGAATCACTGTAGCCGGGGGCACCTGGATTATATTGCGCGTCCCATTTCTCATCCGCAGTCAGGCCGAATACCAGGCCGCATAGCAGTGCAATCAGAAATGACAGGATGAGTAAGCCGTAACTGAACAGGCCTGGCCAGCCAAAGAAAATGCTGGCGATCAGGGCGGAGACCGGTAAGCTGCTAAAATGCAACCAGCCCAGCTTATCGCGCCAGCCGTGTAAATAGAAGCGATGTGCACCCAGGCTGCCCAGGGTAATCGCCAGTAAGCTCGCCAGCGTCTTGTTTTTCGGGGATGTGGTCATGGCTTTAGCAGGTAGTCTCAGAGGGGTTGATTGTAGACTAACACTCTGCTGGTGTCGAAAAGCAGACGGGGTGACAGGATATCTTGGATAATCCTTGCTTCTTTTGATTTAAGCGGGCTATAATCTACAGCTTTTTCCGCGTTTAGTACATTTTTTTTGGAAATATTATGGTCGTTATTCGTTTAGCTCGTGGTGGTGCAAAAAAGCGCCCTTTCTACAATATCGTTGCTGCTGACTCTCGCAATCGTCGCGATGGTCGTTTTATCGAACGCATCGGTTTTTACAATCCAGTAGCAACTGGCAATGCTGAAGAAGTTCGCGTTGCTGCAGACCGTCTGGCTTACTGGCAAGGCGTAGGCGCACAACTGTCCCCATCAGTTGCACGTCTGGTTGCTCAAGTTGGCAAAAAAGCAGCTTAATAGTTTGCTTTCTATGTCCGCAGGAGTTCATGTTCCTGAAGATCTGGTCCTGGTGGGCTATGTCTCGGGAGCATTTGGCATTCAGGGTTGGGTAAGGATACGTCCTTATTCTGCCGACGCAGATGCGATGTTATCCGCTAAAGACTGGTGGATAGACCGGCCGGAATTGCAGGAAATCTCACGCCTGGAAGCAAAAATCCATGGCGAGGATGTCGTTGCAAGACTGAAGGGCGTCGCTGACCGGAATGCAGCTGAGGCACTGAAAGGTGCGACAGTTAAAATTTCACGCAAGCATTTCCCACCTCTGGCTGAAGGGGAGTTTTACTGGATAGATCTGGTAGGGCTGGAAGTTCGTAACCTGGCCGGCGAAAGTCTGGGCGTGGTACGCGATCTGATGGATAACGGTGCGCATCCGATTTTACGGGTGGCGGCGCCGGATGTTCCTGAAGCTGAATTGCACAAGCACGAAAAGCTGATCCCATTTGTTGAACATTTTGTCAAACAAGTAGATCAGGCTGCGCGCAGCATACAGGTCGACTGGGGTACGGATTATTAAGCGAATGGAATCAGAACGCACAAGTCTGCAGTTTGATGTCATCACGCTGTTTCCGGAAATGTTTGCCGCGCTGACGCAGTCTGGAGTCACGCGCAGAGCATTTGAACAAAATAAATGTGGCTTGAAGTTGTGGAATCCACGTGATTTCACGACTGATCGGCATCGCACCGTGGATGACCGGCCGTACGGCGGCGGGCCAGGCATGGTGATGATGGCTAAACCCTTGCAGGATGCCATACAGGCAGCCAAAGACAGGCAAATCGCGGCTGGTGCGCAAGCGCCAAAAGTGATTTATCTGTCGCCACAGGGACAGCGTTTGTCGCATCAGAAAGTGATGCAACTGGCTGATTTGAGTGGTGTTGTGCTGCTGTGTGGTCGCTACGAGGCAGTTGACCAGCGTTTGCTGGATAGCTGTGTTGATGAAGAAATCAGTCTGGGTGATTTTGTGCTGTCTGGCGGAGAAATTCCGGCGATGGCCTTGATGGATGCAGTCATTCGTCAAATCCCCGGTGTGCTGCATGATGATGCATCTGCAGTCGAGGATAGTTTTGTCAACGGTTTGCTCGATTGCCCACATTACACGCGCCCTGAAGTGTTTGAGGGTGAAGCGGTACCTGCCGTGCTGTTGGGCGGGAATCATGCCGAGATCGAAAAATGGCGTCGTCAGCGTGCTCTGGAAGCGAGCGCACAAAAACGACCAGACCTGATTCAGAGCGCACGTGAAGCCGGCTTATTAAGCCGCGCTGACGAAAAGTTTTTAAGTAGTTTATAAGTTTCCTGTTTACGTTTTTTGTTTGCAGGGAAGTAAGGCGTATGCCAGTTGGCATACATGTTAACCCCCATCCTCTACCGGGCATCAGTCAGAATTTCTGCAGCGTCGGCAAGATGGTTATCGGAGTATAAAAATGGATCTGATCCAAAAATTAGAGCAAGAAGAAATTGCTCGCCTCGGCAAAAACATTCCTGAATTTGCACCTGGTGACACAGTTGTTGTTAGCGTCAACGTTGTTGAAGGTAACCGCAAACGTACACAGGCTTACGAAGGTGTTGTTATCTCCCGTCGTAACCGTGGTTTGAATTCCAACTTCATCGTTCGTAAAATCTCTTCCGGTGAAGGCGTTGAGCGTACATTCCAGTTGTACTCTCCACTGATCGCTTCGATCGAAGTGAAACGTCGCGGTGACGTACGTCGCGCTAAGCTGTACTACCTGCGTGAACGCTCTGGTAAATCTGCTCGTATTAAAGAGAAATTGCCAGCACGTAAAGTTGTTGCAGCAAAAGCAGAGTAATATCTGTTTCTGCCTGTATAAAAAAGGGATGCCTCAGGCGTCCCTTTTTTTATCACTGCGTTTTTTTACAAGTCGCTCCGGTCTGCCGATGATCAACCGTCAATGGTCAGCAGGCAAGGGCAGTCAGACCTTCGTATTTTGTAAAGTTTTTTCCGGAAAGCCTGTAGTGAGCCGAACACTGAACAACCCGCAATTATTTCCCGTCACTGCGATTGATGATCAAGGCATGCCAGCGGCTGAACGCATGACGGTCGCTGGCTTGCGTCAGCGCTTCCGCCAGACGCTGGATTGGCAGCCTGAAATCAATGTTGATGAACAGTCTATGCATAGCGGTGCCGCATTTCGTCCGGCCTCGGTGCTGATACCGGTCGTGAACCGAGCTCAGCCCAGCTTATTGCTGACGCAGCGCGCGGCTAATTTACAGCATCATGCGGGACAAATCAGCTTTCCTGGTGGTCGTTTTGAAGAGAGTGATGCCTCACTGATTGATACCGCATTGCGTGAAACCGAAGAGGAAGTCGGTTTGTCGCGCCAGCAGATCGAAGTGCTGGGCGTACTGCCCGAATATAGGACCGGCACTGGTTATCTGGTCACGCCAGTAGTTGCGATCATCGAACCACCGTTTGAGATACGTTACGACGAAGGCGAAGTGGCATCTGTGTTTGAAGTGCCGCTGGCTTTTCTGATGGATGGCAAACACCATGAGCGGCGCTTAGTGGCCATGCCAGACGGCAGGGAAAGACATTTTTATGCCATGCCCTATGAGCAGCACTTCATCTGGGGTGCCACCGCTGGCATGCTGCGCAATTTGTACCACTTTTTGCGCGCCTGATTTTTCTATTGTTGAATAACAAGCTGTGCTCAGTGCCGGGCAGTCAGCTTAATGCAATGAAATGAAGTGACCAGCGCAGGCAAATTGAGCTCGCTGTGGTCCGCACGCAGCAGAGCAGATTTAGTCTTGCTCATGATTATCAAAAGTAATCAACGCAAAGCTTCATAATCCCATCAAATCGGTTTACACTTGCCGCATTTGCAAACTATGCGCAGGCATCTGGTGCAGCCAGTACGGATCAGCCCACTATGACATTTATCTCGATATTGTTAGCTTTACTCATTGAGCAGTTGAAGCCTTTGCGGGCGGATAATCCCATTTACACGCAGATTCAGATTCTGGCCAATAAAATCGAGGCTTCCTTTAATGCGGGTACCGTCAAGCACGGTCGCCTTGGCTGGTGGCTGGTGGTGGGTTTGTTGACCGTTCCTACAGCGCTGATTTACTGGCTTTGTCTGCGCCTGAGTCCGTTTGCGGCGCTGGCCTGGAATGTGCTGATTGTCTACCTGACGCTGGGTTTCAGACGCTATAGCCATTACTTTACTTCTATTCAACTGGCACTCAGTTCCGGTGACGATGAAGCTGCACGGCGCTATCTGGCCGAGTGGACGCATCTGGATACCAGCGACATGGATGTCTCGGAAATTTCGCGTTTGACAGTAGAACGCGCGCTGATGGCGACGCACAGGAATGTATTTGGCGTGTTTTTTTGGTTCCTGATGCCGGTTGGTCCCGCCTGCGCGGTGATGTATCGGGTTGCCGAGTACCTGGCGCGGGCCTGGACCGAGCCTGAACATATGCAGGATGAGGCCTTTGGTCAGTATGCGACCAAAGTGTTTTACTGGATAGACTGGGTACCGGCGCGTTTGACGGCGGTTGCATTTGCGGTGGTCGGTAATTTTGAAGATGCAGTGTATTCCTGGCGTAATTATGCTGATCGCTGGAAGGACGAAGTGGTTGGCATTATTCTGTCTGCTGGCGGTGGTGCGCTTGGCGTGCGACTTGGCGAGCCGGAAGAAAAAGCCATGATCTTACAGGCTGACGCAAGTGCAGTCGATATCGATAGCCTGGATCTGGAAAGCCAGCCTGGTACGGAAGCTACACCGCGCGCGCTGCAGAGCGCAGTGGGACTGGTTTGGCGAGCTTTACTATTGTGGATGCTGCTGCTGGCCTTGTTATCATTTGCCGTCTGGATCTGACAAAACTCAAAAAACGCGATGCCTGCATCGCGTTTTTTTATGCCCGCTGATTTGTATAGTCTGCGGATGGGTATGTAGAAAACAGCGGATGCCGGGTTTTTATCATGCAGGAAATCGCCTATAGTGGAACGGCAAGCACGAAGCTGCTGTAACTGTAATATGCACCAAAAGAGTGATTTTATTCTGCTATCCTGTTGATTTTGCAAGTGTTTTTGGGAGGGCTGCGTCAGAAATCAGGCTTCGAGCCCTGCCTCCACAGATTTATCTGATGCACAGGTTTCGAACCAAGTCTTCTATAAGATATAATATGGAAGTATCTTGAAAGCTTAGTGTCACATAATGATGTTTTGCTTTTTTCAATTTTGCTTCACAGCGAGCCGAGCACATGGCCGAATCCAATAAAACACCTTCTCAGCCAGTCCGCGAGTTTTTCATCCTGGGTCTGACCAGCAGTGGAAAACAGTTCCGTCCCAGCGATTGGGCCGAGCGCTTATGCGGTGCCATGTCGTGTTTCAGTCCCGACGGGGGCAGGCATGCCCATTTGCAGTATTCGCCCTATGTGCGTCCGATTTTGCTCAATGGTGTGCGCTCTGTGGTGGTGAATGAAGCGATTCGCGATATCGAGCCCCTGGCCTATCACTTTGTCCTGAGTTTTGCCAAGGACAATGATCTGCAGATTATTGATGCCTGTCTGCTGCCGGATGAGGCAGAGACTAAAAGGTAAAAGAGTAGCCTGACTGGCTGGCCCGTTGTCCTATGGTAGCCCTTGTCACGCGCATTTCCCATGAGCCAGCACCTCATTCATAGCCTGCCAGTCAGCCTCAGTCTGTCGTCACGGGTGTTGGCGCCAGGGTGGCAGGTGCCACCGCATTGATCACCAACTCACGTAACCACAGATTGGCCGGATCCTGATCCACATTCTGATGCCAGTACAGATACACATCCCAGGTAGGCATGGCCAGCGGCAGGTGCAGCATCTGATGGCCAAACTGTTCATTCGCAATACGCGCATAGGCTTCCGGCATGGTCAGTAGCAAGTCGGTCTGACTGACGACCCGGCAGGCGGCGTAATAATGCTGGCAGCGCAGCCGTATCTTGCGCTGCAATCCCAGGCGACTCAGCTCCACATCTTCCAGCCCCGGTCCGTGCCTTCTCGAGCTCGCCAGTATGTGCTCCGCATGCAAATATTGCTCCAGCGAGATCTGCGCTTGGATTGCAGGATGTTCCTGCCTGACCAGTATCACAGTTTTATCCTGCAAAATGCGCTGACGCCGGATTTCACCCGACAGCGGCAGCAGCATATCGATCGCCAGATCCAGCGTGCCGGCCGCCAGTTCAGCCACCAGTTCGCGCCGCTCGACCTGGATAGCCTGTAGCTGTATCTGCGGCGCCTGTTGCGTCAGTTGATGCAGCAGCGGCGGCAGGATAGTGGATTCCAGCACATCGCGCAAAGCAAGATGACACTGCTTGCTGGCGGTTGCCGGGTCAAAGCGCGCATGTTCCTGCATACTCAGCTCCAGCCCGCGCAGTGCCTGCCTGACCGGCTCGATCAGGTTACGCGCCATTGGCGTAGACACCATGCTTTGTCCTTGCCGGATAAACAAAGGGTCCTGAAATAAATCGCGTAAACGTTTGAGTGCATGACTGATGGCAGGCTGCGTCAGGTTCAGTTGCTGCGCTGCGCGCGTCACGCTGCCTTCGGTGTACACCGCGACAAACACGACAAACAAATTCAGATCAACACGGGATAAATGCATAATATTTATAAATAATGATTACTAGTATTCATTTGATTGATTATAGGGCTGGACTTACACTGCGCACATACTTTTTAGTTTGTTGCAGCGCATTGCAGCTTGTCGACGTCTTCCCAGTCAGGCACTGCTGCAAGCAAGGAACTTCAGACAGCATTTCTATACTCAGCATTGAAGGGCAGATATGGCACAGATTTTTTTAGTGCGACATGGACAAGCTTCATTTGGCAGTGAAAATTATGATCAATTGTCGCCTTTGGGTGCTGAGCAGGCACGTCATCTGGGGCGATGGTGGGCAGAACGCGATATGCCGGTGGCGCGGGTCGTCACCGGAGCGATGCAACGCCATCACCAAACAGCAGCAGCTTGCCTGTCCAGCTGGCTGGATTTGCCTGAGGCCGCACTGGATGCCAGTAACTGGCAGCAAGACGCACGTCTGAACGAGTATAACCACCACGAAGTGCTGGCACGCCACACGCCGGAGTTTGATGATCCGCGTGTGGTAAAACGCTTTTTGATGGATACCCCGGACGGCAAGCATGCTTTTCAACAGATTTTTGCGGCCGCCATCACACGCTGGATTTCAGGTGAGTACGATAGCGAATACTCGGAAACCTGGCGCGCGTTCCAGCTGCGTTGCGTACAGGGTCTGCAGGCGCAAATGGCGTTGCAGGATGGTGCGAAGCACATTGTGATTTTCACTTCAGGCGGTACCATTTCTGCGATTTGCCAGCATCTGCTGGGCTTTGAAGATGCGCGCTTCGCCGGGTTTAACTGGTCACTGGTGAATACCGGTGTGACCCGTCTGCTGGTGCCGGAAGCTGGCCCCGGCGCCGGTTCCGCTTTTCTGACCGGTCTGAACCAGTATGCCCATTTAGAAGTATTGAATCAGTCTAAGCTGATTACCTTTGTCTGAAACGCATTTTTGAGAGCAAACAAATACTGACTTGCATCCGCGATTTCGGATTTCGGATCAAGCTCAGGAACTAGTCTACCCCCCACACATCAACGGAGCCCGCATGGATTTTCAATACAGCCAGAAAGTACAGGATCTGCAACAGCGTCTGATCGCGTTCATGGACGCGCATATTTATCCGAATGAGCGAGCCTTCTTCGATGAAGTGGCGGCCAACCGGGCTGCAGGTAATGCCTGGATACCGACCCGTGTGGTGGAGTCGCTCAAAGAAAAAGCGCGTGAAGCAGGTTTGTGGAATCTGTTTTTGCCAGAGTCAGGTCATGGCGCAGGATTGACGAATCTGGACTATGCACCGCTGTGTGAAATCATGGGGCGGGTAGTCTGGGCGCCCGAAGTATTCAATTGTTCGGCACCGGATACCGGCAATATGGAAGTGCTGGCACGCTATGGCACGCCGGAACAGCAGGCGCAATGGCTGCAGCCTTTATTGCGCGGCGAGATACGTTCTTGCTTTGCCATGACAGAGCCGGCAGTTGCTTCCTCAGATGCGACCAATATTGAAGCATCGATCCGCAAAGACGGTGACAGCTATGTCATCAATGGCCGCAAATGGTGGTCGTCAGGCGCGAATGATCCGCGCTGTCAGGTGTTTATTTTCATGGGTAAGAGTGATCCGGATAATGCCGATCGTCATCGTCAGCAATCCATGATCATCGTGCCACGTGATACGCCGGGCGTGCGCATATTGCGCGCCTTGCCGGTGTTTGGTTATGACGATGCGCCGCATGGTCATGGCGAAGTCTTGTTCGAGAACGTGCGCGTACCGGCTGCCAATATGCTGTTGGGTGAGGGACGTGGTTTTGAAATCGCACAGGGAAGGCTGGGGCCGGGCCGCATCCATCATTGCATGCGCCTGATCGGATTGGCAGAACGCGCATTGGAAAAAATGTGTCAGCGTGCGGTCACGCGGGTCGCGTTTGGCAAACGGGTGGCCGAGCAGACCGTGACGCTGGAACGTATCGCTGAATCCCGCATCCTGATTGATCAGGCGCGCTTTCTGGTGCTGAATGCGGCGCAGATGATGGATACCGTAGGCAACAAGGCTGCCGCCAAAGAAATCGCCATGATTAAAGTGGCCGCACCGACTATGGCTTGCCAGGTGATTGACTGGGCGATACAGGTACATGGCGGTGGCGGGGTGTCCGATGACTTTGGTCTGGCCTACGCCTATGCCCAGGCCAGAACCTTACGCCTGGCCGATGGCCCGGATGAAGTGCACCGCAATCAGATCGGCAAAATGGAATTGAAAAAGTATCTGCCTGCCCGTCCGCACTGATGCCTTGCAGCTTGTCGCGCTATGTGGCCTGCTATCTGTGTTAGCAGGCCACATAACACCATGTGTCTGCTGCTAATACCAGCTGGACTCTGACCGAGCACCTGTCAGGACTCAGGTAGCATTTTTCAGGCTTTTTTAGTCGGATATGCAGGACAAAAGCGCGCAAGCTGCGCGCTGTTGTCCTGCTGTTGCAATGTGCTGAAGATGGAGTGGCATACCAGTTCTCTTTTTCTGGAGAAATGTTGCATTATGTTCTAGTATGCAGGCAAATTATTTCCCTCAATAAGGTTTGCCCGTGTACCAAACTCAGCTTCAGACGCAGACGCCTCCCGCTGCGCGCGCGGGTGCGACAGTGCCGGTTTGTCGTGTGTTGATCCTGACTTTCGCCTATTGGGAAGGTTTGTCGCGCCTGCCTGCTGTGTTGCATCAGGCTGGCTGCGAAGTCAGCGTATTTGGGCCTCCAGCAAATTACCCCGCCTTGTCGCGCTATGTCACGCGCCGCACTTCGGTCGCCGGGGATATAGATCAGTTGCTGGATCAATTGCAGCAGTATCTGGCACAGCCCCAGCATCAGGCAGACTGGATCGTGATAGGCGATGATCCCTTATTGTATGCACTGGAAAAACGTCAGCAACAAGGCTGGGTGCAGCAAGTGCTGCGCCATTGCATTGCGCCGGATAAACTGGGGTTTGCTACTTCTAAGATACAGTTTCTGCAAGCTTGTCAGGCCGCAGACATTCTGGTCCCTGCATTTCAGATTTGTCATACCATGCAGGACTTGCAGCAGGCTGCGCAGCGCTTTGGTTTTCCGCTGGTACTCAAAGAGGCGCAAGGTTATGCGGGACTGGCGGTGCGCATCATTCACACTATGGAGGAGTGCGCGCAGATCGATCTGAGTCATGCCTGGATTGCGCAGGAGTTCATTACTGGCCGTTTGCTGAGCGCATCTGCCGTATTCCGTCATGGTCAGTTATTGAGTCTGTTTTCGTATTACCGCAGCCGTACCTGGGGCGAGCTGGGACCGTCCGCCGCGATACAGTTTCAGTCCTTTCCGGGGCTGGACGATATCGTGCAACGTAGCGGGACGTTGTCTGGTTTTCATGGGCTATGTGGCTTTGACCTGATACAGCAAGAGGGGAGCGGTGCTTTGTATTTGCTGGAACAGAATTTCCGTCCCACGCTGACGCTGGATCTGGGCCGCCTGGCCGGGGTGGATGTGGTCGCGGCCCTTAAGCGTATGCTGGCAGATGGCCAGGTCAGCGAAGAGTGGCGGCAGTCTGCGCAACATACTCAGCATAAAGCGGTGATTCCCTTATTTCCGCAAGATGTATTCCGCGCTGTGGATAGCGGTGATTTCGCGGGTCTGCTGCGCTGGATATGGGACCCACGTTACTGGCCTTACCTGCGCTGGCATGAGCCACGCATTGCCTTGCGTAACTGGCGCCATGTGGCGGCGAAACTGCGACTACGTATCCGGCATCGCCTGCGTTTTAACGCCACATAAAAAAAGCTGGCCTCCTTGCAGAGGCCAGCTTTTTTGCTGAGCTATTTCAGTTTCAGGATTTCTGACTCAGGGTGCTGTGCACAGACAATGCGTCAGTGCGGTGTACCCATTGCTCCCCTTGTTGACTTCATTGAGCCAACTGAAATCATTCGCGATCTGCTGTGCAGCAGCCGGTGCGATACCAGTTGGTACCAGCGCGACTTTGAACTGATCGTGCAGGATTTTCGCAGTCTGCGCTCCCAGCAATTCAAACAGCTTATCGACGCGGGACATTTCCGGTTCCACATAGCTGATGCGATAGTCGCTTAGCTTGGCACGTTTGGCTGCAGTCAGTATCGCATCGTTATAGCTGCCGGTACGGTCGATCAGGCCACGTTCTTTGGCCTGGGTGCCAGTCCAGACCCGGCCTTGTGCCACTTCATCGATTTTCTCAGGCGTGGTTTTACGTGCAGCAGCAGCCTTGCCGGTAAAGTCGCTGTAAATATGATTGATACTGCTTTGTACCAGCTCAGCAAACTTAGGATTGAGCGGGCGCAGCGGATTGTAAGGCTCAGCCAGCCAGGTGGTGGTGGTGCCCGCAGTATGTACGCCTAACTTGTCGATCGCTTTTTCTGCAGTCGGTAAAATCGCGAACACGCCGATAGAACCGGTAATGGTCGCTTCATCAGCGATGACTTCGTCAGAAGACATAGAGATCCAGTAGCCGCCTGATGCTGCCACATTACCCATAGAGATCACGACTGGCTTCCCGGCTTTACGGGTCAGTTCCAGTTCACGGCGAATCAGCTCAGAGCCAAATGCACTGCCGCCAGGTGAGTTCACACGCAGTACCAGTGCTTTGACGGAGTCATCTTCACGTGCTTTACGGATCAGCGAGGATGTGGACAAACCACCGATAGAGCCAGCTGGCGCCTTGCCTTCACTGATTTCACCTTCAGCCACGATCACGCCGACCGCATCACCAAACAGCTTAGGTTTTTGCAGCGCGAGGTAGTCATCAAAGCCGATCTGACGGAAGCTCTTGTTGTGCGCGTCACGTGGTGCAAATTTGTACATGTGCTCACGCAGCTCGTCGCGGGTTTTCAGGCCATCGACCAGCTTCATATTGATTGCCATCTTGGCTGCATCGTCGCCGGCTGCTTTCATCAGTTCCGGCAACTGATCAATACCGGCATTGATACTGCCCGCCGCTAATTTACGGGATTGCTCCACGTTGTCGGTATAGGTCTTCCACATGGCGTTGTACAGGAAGGCTTCTGCTTCGCTGGCGGCTGGTGACGGGCCATTGGCGATATACGGTTCAGCAAAGCTCTTGTAGGTGCCAACTTTGAGCAGATTCACTGTCACGCCGACTTTGTCGAGCGCATCTCGGTAGTAATTGCGATAACCACCGAAGCCGGTAATCATCACATTCCCCATAGGATGCAGGTAGATTTCATTCGCATGTGAAGCCAGGAAATACTGGCGCTGATCGAAATGCGAGCCCCAGGCGATCACGGTTTTACCGCTGGCTTTAAACCGGTCCAGTGCAGCGCCGACTTCACGCAGCATGGCCAGACCAGAGCCACCCATATCATCCAGCAGCAGTACGGCGCTGCTGATTTTAGGATCTTTCGCTGCATTGTCGAGCACGCTTAGTATGTCACGCAGCTGTGTCGATTTTTTTGCACCTGCCCCCTGCGCTTCCGCCAGCAGGGCATCCCGTGCGTTGCCGGTATGTTGTTCGACCAGCGCACCTTTAAAGTCCAGTATCAGTGCAGTTTTGTCTTCCAGCTTTCTGGGGCCGCCGGAAAACATGCCGATCACGATACTGATTAGTATCAGTAACAAGAGTAAATTCAGAATAATACGGCGACCGGTATCGAGGGCATTCCAAAGATACCGGAAACCGGTTGCGATCCAGCGAAATGGGGTAATACGCATAGTAGTAGCTCCTTGTGTTATTCAGGCCAGATTGCTTGCAGTATCTGAGTCAGATGCGCGCCCGCACGGACCAGTGCATCATCCTTCAGGTTGGACATGGTTTTTTCATATTCCAGTGGCAGTGCGATAGACCAGCTATTGCCGCGTTGATTCGGTGTGCTCTTGCTGAATTGGGTACCATCAAACAGTTTTCTGGCATCGCGTATGGCGTCATTGGCCCACAATACCGGCAACTGCTCAACCGGTGCTTTCACCACCGAATAGGTCTTGGCTTTTTTGCTCAAGGCCTCATTCATTTTGCCGCGTTTGTAATTAAACGGTACGTCATCCCACAGCGAATGCAGATTACCGCAAGGGCATTGCAGCGCGTTGCCGCCCACGGTATTCGAGCCACGGTCGTACTCGCCACTATCCGGGTCGATGACTTTACCCTCTGCATTCAGAAAAACTGAACCTACGTGCAAAGGTTGGTGAATATCACCGACATAGTGAACTAACAGCGCCAGAGCCTCTTCTTTGTCTTTGAATGAAAATGGTTTTGGGGCTTCCTTACCTTGCAATACCAGCGCGGCTGCGCGGATTGCCTGTACCACGTCATGATCGCTGGTGCCGACATAACCGGTCTTGTATTGATCGTGTTGAATCGCGACGTCGGCGTAGTGGTATTGCTTATGGCAGGTTTCTTCATCAAACGCAGGATTGCATGCGGAGTTATTCCGTTTGACGTAATCTGCCATCGCTGCAATCCCGGCAGCGGTCTCAAACGGTGCACATTCCGGATAACGACCAGTCGAGGTGTAAGCAAAGTCTTTTTCCGGTGCGATGCCTTTCACGCAATCGCCCCAGACCGCGACTTTTTCCAGCGTATTGTTACCCAAAATGGCTTTCACCTGAGCACCAGCCTTGGTACCCGCCAGCAGATTGTCTGCCACTGCACCTATACTTTGGTGACCATCTGCACCCCAGGCAAAACTGAGTTGTGGAAAGGCAGTTGCTGCCATGAGTAACGTAGTGATGAATAGTTTTTTCATTTGCAATCAGAAAAATTCTTAAATTTACTGCCCTTGGAGCAGCGTAAAAAGTGGGTGATGCGTAGCGCACCAGGTAATCTGCCTCGCCTGAACAGCACAGGGTTTAGCGTCGCGGATTTTGACCGCTGTTCTTTATCTATCGTTCCATGATCTGCATTTTAATTTCCGTCAGTCTGAGAAACGCGGGCTGTATCGCTGCCTTGATCTGTTGTTCCGGTTTGCGCTGCCAGTCTTCGTTAAGCATATTGATGGTCCAGCGATCTGCTTCATTGGCCGGGCGGTACTCCAGCCGTAATTGCGCTGGCACAGAAATACCCTCAGCATTCTGTGAAAAATCAATCTGGGCCGTTGTTTCATTTTCTGTTGCCGTTACACGCAGCGGGCGTCCCGAGTTCTGATCAACACTGGTTGTCAGAGTGTAGTTGACGGCCTTAGTCTCAATTTTGCATTGAAATACGACGGTGCCAGCGGCAGTTGCCGGTGTCGCGACACGCTTAGGAAGTGGGCAGTCGGCCAGAATCAGCTCTGGATGATTGGCAATCGCGCTGCTGATGTGGACGGTACGTGAATTTTTTTTGTCAGACCGGTCTTCGGTCATGCGCACCGGTTCGCCATTTTCCCAGCTTTGCAGCCTGGCTGTCGGTACCAGATCAGCCTGCTCTTTCCAGTTATTTCCTTTGGCTATATACGCTGAAGTGATGCTGCCAGCAACCCAACCCGAACTGGCACGCACATAGTGCAAGGTGTTCTGCCATAGCGGATCGGCTTTGGCAGGCTCTGCTGTGAGGGCAAATGCGCTGGGTGTGATACCAGCGAGTGTCAGTGTGCAGAGCAAAGCTATTCTTTTCATTGAAGGCCTCTTTTGATTTTATTTTTGAGGACGGACGCAATTTAGTCCCGATAAGGGGGAGATCATGGTCAGCATCCCCGGCCCTGGCAGTTTTACGTTAATCCCGTTTTTATCTGATATGTCCAATCCAGGTGCTGCTATGCATTGGTATTAACATATCGCACCGGCAATATTACCAGAGCTGGATGTTGGTATCTGTCTAATCTGTAAGGCGTACTTGTCAGTACACTATGATTCGACTTGAGGAGCAATACCAGCTAAAATGATGGGTTTTCCTTCCAATTTGCGGCACCTGTTATGACTACCATCAACGAATCCCCGGACGACGCTACTTCAAGCACGGTCACCAACAGTGCGCCGTCAAAAAATCTGATCAACCGTGAAGTGGCCCGGCGCCGTACTTTCGGCATTATTTCTCACCCGGATGCGGGTAAAACCACACTGACAGAAAAGCTGCTGATGTTTTCCGGCGCGATTCAGCTGGCCGGTACCGTCAAAGCACGTAAGAGCGGCCGTCATGCGACCTCGGACTGGATGGAAATCGAAAAGCAGCGCGGCATTTCCGTCGCTTCTTCAGTCATGCAGTTTGAATACCGCAATCACGTGGTGAATTTGCTTGATACCCCGGGTCACCAGGACTTTTCTGAAGATACCTATCGCGTACTGACGGCAGTGGATTCAGCGCTGATGGTGATTGATGCGGCTAAAGGTGTGGAAGAGCAAACCATCAAGCTGCTCAATGTCTGCCGCATGCGCAATACGCCTATCATCACTTTCGTCAACAAGATGGACCGTGAAACGCGTGATCCGCTGGAATTGCTGGATGAACTGGAATCGGTGTTGAAAATTCAATGCGCCCCCGTGACCTGGCCTATCGGCATGGGTAAAAACTTCCGCGGTGTGTATCACATCCTGAACGATGAGATTCTGTTGTTTACGCCGGGTAGTGAGCGTGCCGATCAGGAATTTGAAGTCATCAAAGGCATAGACAATCCACGCTTGCAGGAGATGTTCCCGCTGGAGATGGATCAGTTAAAAATGGAAGTGGAATTAGTGCATGGCGCTTCCCATCCCTTCAGTCTGGAAGACTTCCTCGCAGGTGTACAGACCCCGGTATTCTTTGGTTCTGCGATTAATAACTTCGGTGTACGTGAAATTTTGAATGCCTTGCTGGACTGGGCACCGCCGCCACGTGAGCGTGATGCGACTGTGCGTTCGGTTGAGCCAAATGAACAGCCTTTCTCTGGCTTTGTATTTAAGATTCAGGCCAATATGGACCCGGCGCACCGTGACCGTATCGCATTTTTACGCGTGTGTTCCGGACGTTTCGAGCGTGGCATGAAACTCAAGCACCTGCGTCTGAACCGCGACATCAAAGTGTCCTCAGTGGTGACCTTCATGGCGTCCTCGCGTGAGCAGGTGGAAGAGGCGTATGCAGGCGATATCATCGGTTTGCCAAATCACGGCAATATGCAGATTGGCGACAGTTTTTCTGAAGGCGAGATGTTGCAATTTACCGGTATTCCTTACTTCGCTCCGGACTTCTTCCGTACCGCACGTATCCTGAATCCGCTCAAGATCAAGCAATTGCAAAAAGGTTTGCAGCAATTGGGTGAAGAGGGTGCGGTACAGGTGTTTAAGCCTGTGGTCAGCAGTGATCTGGTGCTGGGCGCGGTTGGTGTGCTGCAGTTTGAAGTGGTGGCCAGCCGTCTCAAAAATGAATATGGTGTGGATGCCGTGTTTGAGGGCACCAGCATCAGCAGTGCACGCTGGATCACCTGTGACGATAAGAAAATGCTGGCCGATTTTGAGCGCTCATCGGCGGGTGCGAACATCGCTTTTGATGCGGCTGGTAATATGGCCTATCTGGCGACTTCCGGTGTCAATCTGAAACTGACGCAGGAACGCTGGCCTGGCGTTACCTTCCATGCTACACGTGAGCATGCAGCGAAACTGAGCTGATGTTTACTCTGCAGAGTTAGCAATAAAACCGGCCTTGAGCCGGTTTTATTTTTGGCTGCGTGGTTTCAGATTCGGTGCCAGTGCCAGCGTAATCAGTCCAAGTGCAATCGGTACTGTTGCGACAAAACCCAGATGCTTGAAACCCGCTGCACCCACTAAGGCACCACCAAAAAATGCGGCTACCAGCACGCTGCACAGACGTAGTTTTTCTATATTCACACCAGCCAGCTCCTGATCCGGCAACAGCTTTCTGACACGGCGCCAGTAAAGCAGTTTGCCCAGTTCTATGCCCAGATCGGTGACCAGGCCTGTCACATGAGTAGTGCGTATCTCTGCATTCGAAATTTTCGTGATCAGTGCATTTTGCAGGCCCATCAGATAGCACAGCAAGACGGTGGTCAGCGATACCGTGACCAGCGCATGGGTCTGTAACTCTGTGCCAGTCAGGCCGAACACCAATAGCAGCGCGGCTTCCAGCAGCAATACCGGCGTGTAGATATAGCGCATGCGGTGATCGCGTGCGAAGTGGATCATCATGGCAGTACTGGCCGCGCCTGCCGCGAAACTCAGTAACATGAATAAAGCTGCCAGTGCAGCCAGCCAGCGTCCCAGTACAAAATCATCCGCGGCTTCTGACAGCATGCCTGTCATGTGCGAGGTGTATTTGCCCACCGCCAGAAAACCACCTGCATTGATCGCACCAGCTATCGCAGCCAAAGCGATACCCAGATGCAGATTGGTTCTGGCGGTGCGTTTTGGTGAGGTGAGTGCAGACAGATAGTGAAGCGGCATAATCAGAGAGCGGCGTAGTGAGGGCAGCATGAAGCGGGCATAGGGGTGTCTCCGGGCATTGTACCTTGTGAGCAAGGGAAAGAGTGCCATGTGGATAGTACCAAATGGAGACCGCAAAAGGGGGACTGCAAAATGGAGACTGCAAAATGGAGAGTGCCATCCCGGCACTCTCCTTGCCTGTCGTTTACCTGCTAGTTATCAGGCGAGAGCTTCGCTGTTCAGCGCACTGGAAATTGGCGCGGATGCGGGTGCAACTGTGGGGGTATCCGGCGTCAGCTCAAACTGTTGCAGATACTCTGCGCTTAGTTTGCTTTCGATCGCCTGTTCTAATAATTGCCTTGGTGAGAGTGCGGTCTCATCGCGGTGCAGTATTACGTCTTTTCCCGGTACGTAATCAAGCCGAAACCCATATTGAGTCAGGCAGGCACAGATCCAGTCTTCCAGTATGGATGAAATATAGTGACGTTTCCCCATGGGAGACAGGAAGCTGATGCCTTGGGGACGTAACTGCTCCCACAAAGTGTCGACTCTGCTTGCCAGGTCAGGAAGATTGCGCAGACTCAGTTTGTGCGGGTCCATCCAGCTGCCGGCAAAGCGTTCACTGTTCTGGCTTTGCACGATATCTACGCCATATCGCTCCCAGCTGACTTCTTTAATTTCCTGTTGCGACCAGGACTGATACCAGGCATGTTCAGTAGCTGCCTCGCCGCCGGTCAGATGCAGACATTCCGCAAGTGGTGGCATACCAGGCTCTGAACCCGGACAAATTGCCTGTACCCGTTCTGCCAGTGTGGGATGGGTATCAAACTCTGTTTTGGCGGCATTTTCGCTGCGCTGTATCGTTTTGATCACTTCTGCACGCCGGATGCCAGGTTTGCAAAAGCGACGAAAGCCTTCGAAGATTGGGACTTTCGCGCCATGCTGCAACGCGTTGCCTAATTCATGATCAAGGTAGGCTGACCACATAGGATCAATCAGATGTACTTTTTCCAGTGCGGCACGGCTGGCAGTGGTGCCGAACTTCTGTGCCGCAAGCGCATCTGCTGCGAACTCCTGTGATCGGGAAATGCTGGCAGAAATGCGCAGAAACCATTTACCGTAACTCAGGAATAGCAAGTCCAGAAAAAAAATCGAATCATCCAGATCATAGACTGTGTTAGCGATGGACGCACGGGTCCGGTAAATCCATGGGCCCAGAGATAAGTCACCTCCGACGAAGTGTCCAAATTCATGCGCAATGACGGTGCTGAGTTCGCGCTCACTTAAACTTGACAATAAGGGCAGGCCTAAGCCGACTTCAAGTGAGCGGATCTGGCCTAACCAGTTTCTTTCAGGACTGATGTAAGCGGAGGCCGCAGCGATCAGTTGAATATTTACCTGGGCTTTCACCTCAAGCGATGCCGCGATGTTTTCCACCAGAGTATACAAGGCAGGTGCCTGCTCGCGCTGCAGCGGATGTACCTTGTTGGACTGCTGTTTTTTTTGCCAGCGTGGGCGTAATGCATAAGCCAGCGAGAATGCGGCAATGGCGGCGATTACGCCGGAAAAATTGAGTGAGCGAAAATGAATTTGTGTATACGGTATCCATAATAAACCAGCTATCAGACTCAGTGCGATCAGCCAGAATCCCAGCCAAAGAGCAACGATCAGAATAGCGCGGTAACGCAGATTTTTTTCTTGTGTTTGCATGATGATTATCCTTGCCAGTGTTGTGCTGCATAGCTGATGGCACCGTGCATCACGTCATTTTTGATGACTTGCTGGCGCAGCGACTGCTGTTCAGTTTTCGGTATACCTGGATGGAAAGAGCGCAGCAGCCGGGCGGCATTCCACAAATCCGGTTCGATGTCGTATTCATCCAGATTCATTGCTTCGCCACGGATATAGGCTTTGATTTTTTCGCGCTCAGGTTTGGCAAGGTTCAGTGCAATAGCCAGACGGTCTTCCAGTTGTTTTTTCTCACTCTGACTGGCTTTGACGAATAGTAAGTACAGCTGGTCACGCCCGAAATGCTGATTGAGTTGCTGTATGCTGAAATTCTGTACTATGCCCATCAATTTTTCAGGTTGCTCACGCAACGCTTTATACGATTTAAGAAGAAGTTCAGTTGCAGGATTTTTTGTTTGTGTTAACAAGCCGGTACGGGCCGATAAAACCTCCAGTGCTGCCGGGTCCTTGCGCAGTTGTTCCGGCAGTCTGCTGATAGCCAGACCGGTATCTTTGCCAAGCAATTGGTATATGCGTATCAATTGCGTAGCTGCACCGAACTTATCTTCATAGCTGTCACTGCTCAGATAGCGGTCGAGCATGGCCATTGCATCCTGAGGACGTTGCAAGGCTACTAGCATGAAAATCTCTTCGTCACCAAGATGCTGAGCATCAGGTTCTGAAAGCTGGTGTAACCGGGCAAGGTGGCGCAAACCCTGTTGGTAATCGCCATGTATATATTCACGCCATATCAGGCTACGCAGAATTGCCGTATGGTCTGGAAAGCGCCCATGCAGTTTCTGGATTGCGGTCAGCCCAGCCTTGCCCTGCAGTAGCGACGCATACAGATACTGCGCGTCAGGATTATCGGGACTGGCTTTCGCTTTTGCGTCATATTCGCTGAGCTGTTCGCGGTTCGCGCCCTGTTCGTTGCGCAGGTCTTGCAGTATGCGTTCCAGGCGCAGGTTTTCCGGCTGCTTTTTATGCGCCAGGCGGCTAAGCCGGATTGCTTCACTGAGGCTGGTCATACGGGCGGTATAGATTGCGGAAAGCGCATCGCTCTCCGTCCATTGATTCATCTTTGCAATTGCTTCTAATGTAGCAACCATCAATTGTTCACTACCATTTCCAAATGCATATCTGACACAGGCATGTGCTCCGTCGCCATCCTGAATCCGGATGACATCCAGTTGCTCTACGCTTTTACTTTCTGCGTGTTTGCTCATTTGTATGGATTGCGGTGGTTCGGTGAATGGATATTCAATATTCTCAAACTCTATAAACTGTTTGCCGCAATATACGACTTGGTTTCCAGCTGACTCCGCCTGAACCGGCTTCACCTTGTAGTAAGTGTGGGTGTTTTTAACCAGCGGTGCAGCACCTGCGATATTCCAGATACTGAGCTTATCACTGCTCTTTAATTCAATATCAAGACGGTCTATCACTTCCTGATTATTTGCTCTGGCGATTAATTGCAACTTGCCGGCAGGCAGAGTCAGTTGTTGGCGCTGACCTGCACCCAGCAGCACTGATTGTCCGGCCGCCTCTATCGTCAGCGTCTGATTAAAACCATTGAGCATGGTGATTTCCTGATGCTGACTTGCGTACTGACTGTGTATCGCACCTGCCATCACCATGACGACCAGACTGGCTGCCACGCCCCGTGTGTAGAGCCAGCCGGCCAATCCCAGCGGTGCGCGGGCATAGATTTGCCATTGGCGATCGCCCGTACTCTTGACCACATAGGCCCCCAGCGGTATCACTGGCACGACAAACAATACCGCCAGGGCGTGCATGGCGATATAGCTGTTGTCGGTGTCGGTTTCCGACTGGCCGATAAAGTTGAAGCCCAGCGAATAAAAGCTACCCAGTGCAGGCGTACCCTTGAGTGGCTTAGCGAATAGCCGGCGTTCACTGGTCAGTTGCTTCAACAGTTGCTGATGTTGCGGCAAGCGGCGTAGCAGACGTGCAATTACCAATGCCCGGTAAACTTTAAAGCTGTCGCCGCTGGCAATGGCACGGATAATTTTAGGGTCTGCGCAGAGTTCCTCGAGTTCGGGAATGCGCTGTAAAAGCTGAGCAGGATCTGAAATGGACATAAAGCTGATACAAAAGAAATAGGAAAAATACCCGCATGTTCAGTGCTGTTGATAATAAAAACGAAGCTTGTGGAGCAGTGAATTTCCGGTGCATGCAGGAGCTGATACCGACTTCCCCGATGAGTCAGAAGTTGAACCTAGATGCACATGCGGGCAAGCCGGTGAATGGCACTGTCCATCAATCATTCGCTGTATCGCAGGCTTGATTCGCTGAGGTGATAGTGCGGATGTCTGATACATTCATCAATTTTGATTGTTGATATACCAATTTTTATCATGTCTTTTCGTATTTTCAGACATTTATTTAAAAAAAATATACTTTTGAGCGAATTTGCAACAGAGTAAAACATCCTTGCTGCGGTTTCCAGCTTGGGTTGTCGGGCCGCCATGCAGGTGCGGAACCAAATAATTTTGGCTAAGGATGACTGTAATACCACTTTAAATTTGGCATGGCGCTATCTTTTCATTTTTAATATCAAAAAAATACTGTTAATGATGGATTGCTGAAATGTTGAGTTTTACACAGGGGCTGGTTTTATTTCAGTGTTGCCAGTGACTGAGGCACTTTTCTGCTTGTCACGGATTGGGAGTGCAGGCTGATCTCAGGTGAAAAATGATGGCGCCTGGATCGCCTCACTTTTTTTTCCTTAGCAGGCCTCATGCCGTAAATTGTGATCTGTGACTTAGAGTGATGTTGGGAAAAATAAACAGACCACTTTTGCTTAGGAAAAAATTTTTATTTAAAAATACTCTTTTAAAATATCAACTTAGCTTATTTATTTCACGCATATAATTAATACCAATAAGATGATAGGTAATACCACGTAGATACCGCTTGACAACCACTTTTGTGCTACTTAAAGTGAGACCCGTTTGAGCTTGATGTGAAATTATAAGAGGGCTAATACCTTGAATTTCATGCTGATATCAGACCGGAGTCTCCAGCGTTATTGTGATGGCGACTTCAGGCCAGAGTCTGAAAAACGTGTGCAGCGGCTTTCAGTCTGATCAGGCGAATTCTGTATTGATATCCAGTTAATTTTGTAGGCTGCTGGGTCTCAATATCAGCCCACTTCTGATTTGAGTGGCATTGAAGTGGATTTTCCTCGTTTGTTTGGCTGTGTTTTATGGTAGGTGAAAAAACGGTTTGCGGACACAAAGACTGCGAGCTGGAAATCTATTTAGAAAATCTTGGGGGAGTAAATGAAACGTAATTCAACACCTGGTTTGACGCCAATCGCGTCAGCAGTTGCACTGATGGTACTCAGTGCTTCCATGTCCGCGCAGGCGCAACAGGCCGATCAGTCCAAGGCGCAAGAAGTTGTGGTGACTGGTATACGCTCAGCTTTGCAAAGTGCGACAAATATTAAACGCAACGCCAATTCTGTGGTTGATGCCGTTTCTGCAGAAGATGTAGGTAAATTGCCGGACACTGACGTCGGTGAATCGCTGGGTCGTATTCCGGGCGTGTCGGTTGGTCGCGCATTTGGTCAGGGTGCCTCTGTTTCGGTGCGTGGCTCTGATCCACAAATGACTTACACCACACTGAATGGTCAGACAGTTGCTTCTACTGGCTGGTATGATCAGCAAACCATAGACCGCTCTTTCAACTACTCTTTGCTGCCATCCGAACTGATAGGCGGCATGGATGTGTACAAATCCTCCCAGGCTGATCTGACTGAAGGCGGTATCGGTGGTACCGTCATCGTCAAAACACGCAAGCCCCTCGATATGGCTGCAGGTTCTGCTTTTGTCGGCGCCAAATTGGGCAAAGGTACAGTCAGTGATGGTCTGAGCAAAGATCTGTCGGGTCTGTTCAGCTGGAAAAATGACGCTAACTCTTTTGGTATCCTGGTTGCTGCTGCTGGTGAAAACGGCGACTATATTCGCCGTGGTATCGAATCGGATTCGCGCTGGTCTGCCGACGTGGCACCGACTACTTTTGTTCAGGAGCGTAAGCGCACCGCGCTGAATCTGAGCGTACAGGCACGTCCGGTCAAGGGTCTCGATATCGGTTTGAATTATCTGAAATTGCAACTGGATGCAGATAACTCGAATACCAGCCATTACATTTTCCATGATCCTAACTGCACCAGCCGCAATGCTGCTGTGACCTCGGATTTCAATCCTAAAGGCGTTTGCTTAAGCAGTAACACCAGTGCGGCCAAAGCAACTGACGCTTTCCTGCAAACCTGGGCACGTACTGCGAAAATGAGTTCTGACAGCCTGACACTGAACGGTACGTTCAAGGGCGAAGGCTATAAAATCGATGCAGTAGCAGGTACGACTAAAGCGGATGGTGGTACGTCGATGACGACTAACTATTCTTATGGTTCCTGGACTGCCGGTGCCAATCTGCCGAAATGGACAGGTGGTGTGGATGCGACCGGTAAGCAAATTATCCTTACACCGGGATCGAACCAGTCTGTTGGTCTGGGCAATCTGCCAGCCAGCGCAGGTCCTGCAGGTTCATGGGCGACTTCACGCGGACCCAACTCCGACAAAGAAAACTTTGCTCAGGCAGATTTGTTGCTGAATCTGGATATGGGGGCGATTTCCTCGTTCAAGACCGGTTTCCGCGCTTCTCAGCATACCTTTGAAAAAGGCACAGACCGTGCTCAGTTCGCAGCGAAAGCGATAGAAGTGCCAACAGCTGGTTTGTACGATGGCACGATCGCGATGGGCACGAATGGCTGGTCATCTCCACGTCCTAACATCAGCGCGATGATGGCAAACACAACCCAGAACATCACTGGCTGGGTACGTGAACGTGGTGGTTACGGTGTACTGAAAGAAGACAACACTGCAGCTTACGGTATGTTCAATTTCGAAAAAGACCAATGGCATGGTAACTTCGGCGCGCGTTATGTACGCACTAAGGCAACTGCTGAAGGCTATAAGCTGGATGGTACTGCAGTGGCAGCTGGCGATATCGCACAGAATGCTGGCTGGGGCAAATCCATCATCAGCCAGTCTGCAGATTACAACGATATTTTGCCTAGTCTGAATGCTGCTTTTGATCTCAATAAAAACACTATCCTGCGTTTTACTGCTTCGCAAGCAATCACCCGTCCTAATTTCGATAACATGTTTATCGCAACCCAGACTGGTTTCCAGGATGGCGTGGCAGGTAATGAAACAGTGACTTACGGTAGCGTAGGCCTGAAGCCGATGAAATCCACACAGCTGGATTTGGGTGTTGAGTATTACTACGGTAAAGGTAACCTGATCTCTTTGATGTACTTCCACAAAGATATCAATAACTTCATCACCACCAACACTAAGATCAATCAAAGCATCGGTGTGGTCAGCCCTGACAGCGGTAAAGACAGCTGGACTGTGAACCAGTACGTCAATGCTGGCGGCGGTAAGATTGATGGTATCGAAGCACAGATCAACCATTCGTTTGATAATGGCTTCGGCGCAGTCGCTAACTACACACTGGCTAATGCAACTGCACCGGCTACCAGCTATCAGGATCAGCTGAATGTGTTCACTTTGTCTTCCAAGCACAATGTGAATCTGGTTGGTTACTGGGAAAATCCAACGTACTCAGCACGTCTGGCGTATAACTGGCGTTCTAAGTACATGGTTCGTGAAACTGGCTGGTACGGCAACCGTATGCACGATGCTTACGGCACGCTGGATCTGAGCCTGGGCTGGAACATCACTGACAAAGTACGTATCGCATTTGAAGCCACGAATCTGTTGAAAGCTGATGATGTGCAGTACGGTGCCGCAGGTGTGAACACAACGGTGAAAGATCCTTTGAAAGCCGGCTACCCAGCCTGGTCCTTCATGGGGGAGACTACCTATCGTGTCAGCGTCAGCGCGAAGTTCTGATCAGTGTGACTCTGAATGAAAATGCCCGGTGCAGACCGGGCATTTTTTTCGTCAGGGCAGAGTTTCAGTTGCTGACAGCACGCCAGAGTAAGGCTTCAGAAATCAAAGAAACTGTTTAAAGTTAACCTGCCTTGCAAAGGATTGCTGCTTAAGCTGATCGCGGGATTAATGCAGGCCGAGTGCAGCAGGCTGCCATGGTAGATTACCAGGCGGTTGAATTTGGCAGGAATCATGCCGAGGAAAGTGAATTCTGCACTGGAGTCATCAAAATAACGCTGGGCCGGACGTCTTGCATTGATTTCCTCGTAATACACATCGAGATAATGTTCGCGGTTGTCAGCATTGATTTGCTGTAGCCCGGTTGTATTGTGCCGGTAAAAGCCGGTACCACCATGTTTTTCGTCGCACAGATACAGCAGCACTGCCATGTGATGCGGGGTGCTCGCATCAAAGTGTGGAGTGCGCTGCAATGGTCCCAGTTCCGCGGCGGGTGTCGTCGTGAGTGAAAATGCGCAGATGCTTTTACGTAGGCCGAGCTCTTCCGGGATGGCAAAAAACTGCCTCATCACAGGCTCGAGAAATTCGGTCAGTACTTGCGAGTAGTCTTCCGGTGCCTGTGCGCGTATGCCGGGATAGCCTTTTTGTTGAGCGACGCCAGGGTAGATTTCAAATTGGCTTTGTGCTGCGATTTGCAGTAAGACTTCAGGTTGTTCCAGAAAATCATCGATGATCAGAGCCTGATGACCTGCGATGTCTACGCATTGAATATCGACCGGTTGGCGGAGTGTGAAGCGGGATTTTATGGACATGATGTAGATGTGAAATCGTAACTGTTATGCGTTTTTTAGGTCTGTTCAAGCATAGCATTTTCAGGATGGATTTGTCGTATGTGCTTGTGAATTTGTAATACCACATAGATACCGCTTGACATCCAGTTTCAGCAAAACTACAGTGCAATGATTTAGTTGATTTTCCTCACGATTTTGATGGCATATGAATGATTGCCTGAAAAAGTGGTCTTAGTCTGCCTGCGCTTAAAACCTTAAAAGCGCTTAACACCTGAAAAGCGTTTAACACAGAGGCACAGAGACACGGAGAAAGGCTTAAGAGAAAGGCGACGAGTGTGACTGAATCAGACTACTTCTCCTCGCTTCGCTTTTCTTTGCTTTTCTCTGCTTTTCCTCTGTGTCTCTGTGCCTCTGTGTTTAAAGGTTTTAAGGTGTAAAGGTGTAAAGGTTTTAAGGTGTAAAGGTTTTAAGGTTTCAAGATGTGAAGCATCCCAAATTTTCGATGGCTAAGTGCTGGAGTTCAAAGGCACGGGTATCGATCAGTTATTTTGTCTAAGAGGAGAGGTATGGATTTTTCAGATCGCCAGCAAGAGCCGGGTAAGAAGTTCCTGGGCATAGGGCTGGTAGTGGCATTTCACGCGGTATTGGTGTACGCACTGGCCAATGGCCTGGGCACCAAGCTCGTTGAAATCGTTCAAAAGCCCCTAGAAACAAAAATCGTGGAAGAGGTCAAACCGCCTCCGCCACCACCAGACACGCCACCACCGCCGCCGCCGAAACTGCTGGCTCCACCGCCACCATTCATTCCGCCGCCGGAAGTGCAGGTACAGCCACAGGTACAGCCACAGAACACTATTTCTGCTACGACCAGCCAGAAGCCGGAAAACCCAACTTTCACCAAGACAGCGCCACCAGCGCCGCCAGCGGCTGCAACCACGTCCACCGGCCCGGTCAGCGTGGCACCTGTGATCGACTTCAATGTGGGCGGTTGCAAACCGGAATACCCACGCGCTTCGCTGCGTAATGAAGAAACCGGTATCACCACCTTAGCCGTACTGATCGGCGCAGACGGTACCGTCGCCGACGTCAAGATCGAGAAGTCCAGTGGCTTCCGCGGTCTGGACAATGCGGTCCGTTCCCAGTTGTTGTCAGGTGCCTGCAAAAACAAACCAGGCACAGTGGATGGCAAGCCACAACAAAGCTGGGCCAAAGTCCAGTACGTCTGGAAGCTGGATTAAGCATTTAGTGCAAAGCGCATTGAGTAAAAAGCAGGTCTGTACCGTCCTGAAGTGATCATAAGGCGCATCAAAATAATACGTCGCAGATTAGCTTGAAAGTGTAAAAAATCAGTTAGGCAGTTGTTTACAACACGTTGAAAACAGGAGTGGGCAGGCATCATATCCGCTCCGCAATTTAAAGGAAGTCATCACAATGAAAACCCGTTTCTCCGCATTCCTGGCTGCCGCCGTTCTGGCCCTGACCGCAGCTGTTGCCGCTCCAGTCTTCGCAGAAGAAGCTTCTGCCACTGCAGCCTCCGCAGCACCAGCCACTTCCGCACCAGCCGCTGATGCTGCTGCGCCTGCTGCAGCCCCTGCTGCTGAAGCCGGCCCAGCCAAAGAGGTCATCGAAAACCCATACGGCCTGGACGCACTCTGGAAAACCGGTGACTTCGTCGCCAAAGGCACACTGATCATCATGGTCATCATGTCCATGGGTTCCTGGTACATCCTGATCACTAAAATCGTCGACCAGATCAAACTGTCTGGCCAGGCGACAGACGCCCGCGCTAAATTCTGGAAATCCGCTTCTGTGCAAGCAGGTGCGGCTTCCCTCAAAGAAGGCAGCCCATTCCGCTTCATCGCTGACTCCGGCATCAAAGCCACAGAGCACCATGAAGGCGCCCTGCTGGAACAAATCGACCTGAACACCTGGGTTTCCATGTCCATCCAGCGCGCAGTCGACAAAGTACAAAGCCGCCTGCAAGACGGCCTGGCCTTCCTGGCGACAGTCGGTTCTACTGCACCATTCGTTGGTCTGTTCGGTACTGTATGGGGTATTTACCACGCGCTGACAGCCATCGGTATGTCCGGTCAGGCATCGATCGACAAAGTAGCGGGTCCTGTGGGTGAAGCGCTGATCATGACCGCGATCGGTCTGGCAGTCGCGGTTCCAGCGGTTCTGGGCTACAACTTCCTGGTCCGCCGCAACAAGAGCGCGATGGAAGAAGTCCGCGCGTTCGCCGCTGACCTGCACTCTGTTGTCCTGTCCGGCAACATGAACAAAGTCGCGAAAAAAGCATAAGGTCCAACCCGGTCAACGGGGCAGACTGAGTTGTAGGAACATTCTGAAAAGCGTTAAAACCTAAAAGCGTTAAAACCTGTTTAACACAGAGGCACAGAGACACAGAGGAAAAGCAGAGAAAAGCAGAGAAAAGCAAAGCAAAGCGAAGAGCAGTCGTCTGATCATTCAGTATCTCTCTTAAGCCTTTCTCCGTGTCTCTGTGTCTCTGTGTTTAAAGGTTTAAAGGTTTAAAACCTAAAAGCGTTAAAACCTGTTTAACACAGAGGCACGGAGACACAGAGGAAAAGCAAAGCGAAGAAAAGTAGTCTGATCTGCTTTACGCTCTTCGCCCTTCTCTGTGCCTCTGTGTCTCTGTGTTTAATGGTTCAAAGGTTTAAAAGTTTAAAAGTTTAAAAATTTCCACACTCCAGTCTCCCCCGACCGGACATACTGAAAGAGAACAAAATGGCAATGGCAATCGGCAACGATGGTGACGGCGAAGACGAAGTCAACAGCACCATCAACACCACACCGCTGGTTGACGTCATGCTGGTGTTACTGATCATCTTCCTGATTACCGCCCCGGTAATCACAGACACGGTCAAACTCAAGCTCCCGGCAGAACGTAACCAGATCTACAAAACCAAACCGGAAAACATCACCGTCTCGATCAACAAAGACGGCGACGTGTACTGGAACGGCATGATGAAACCCCTGCCAGGCGGCACCGAAGACCTGTTCGACCGTCTCAAAGTGGAAGCCGTCAAAGTACCGCAACCGGAAGTGCACATCCGTGGCGACCAGAACGTCCGCTACGAATTTGTCGGTAAAACCATCCTGACCGCCCAGCGCGCCGGGATCGCCAAAGTGGGCTTCGTGATCGAACCCCCACCACGTAACTAAGAAAGGATCTGACATGGGAATGCAAGTAGGTTCAGGCAGCTCATCGGCTGATCCGGAAGTCATGATCGAAATGAACATGACCCCGCTGATCGACGTGATGCTGGTACTGATCATCATGCTCATCATCACCATCCCGATTCAGAATCACTCCGTGAATCTGAACATGCCAACCAACCAGGCCGCGCCGAAGAATCCGGTGGAACCAGTGGTGGTCAACATCGACGTCGACTTTGACGGCACCGTGTTGTGGAATGGTGTGGCAGTCGCTAACCGTAACGAACTCGAAGCCAAGCTGACCGAAGTGGCAAGCCAGCCGGATCAGCCGGAAGTGCATCTGCGTCCAAACGCCGTGGTACCGTACAAATCGGTAGCAGCGGTGATGGCCTCAGCCCAGCGCCTGGGCGTGACCAAGATCGGTATGGTTGGCAATGAGCAGTTTATGAAGTAAGGCCGAAGTAAGGCTGAAGTAAAAGCATTCAGGGAAGTCGCAGGCATCGCAGATGTCTGCGCTCAGTCGGGCGCTCAGGTACTTGTGTGCCAGGCTGATATATCTGTCTGGTATGCGGGTCTGGGCTTTGAAAACAGGTCTGATGCCAGTGGGCAGATTCAGACAGTAAAGGTAGCGCTGAATCAGGAAGTGGTGTGGTCGTTCCGTGGTATAGCTTGAGGCTGGGTAAGTCTTAGCGCGGCATGTTGTATGCAGAGGTATGTAAGTGTGTGGCGGCTAAGGTAGCTTAAATTGCTGCACATTGTTAAATACCACTTAAATACCTATTGACAACCACTAGCTATTACTTTTACAGTGAAGCTTATGATTTTAACAGAAACTATTTGAGTTGATTCAGGCTCGCGTCTGAGTCTGAATTAAGCTGCAAGTCCAACGTGCCCACATGAATTCAGAAGAATTAAAATCAGGAAATTCAGTTTCCTTATCTAAGGCTGCAGACGTCGCTGAGTCTGCTCAGGCCTATCGCTATATCGTTGGTGTCGATGGAGGTGGAACGGGCACGAGAGTCGTGTTATGTGATGCCGATGGCGAAGAGATTGCGCGTGGTGCGGCAGGGCCGTCTGGTCTGGCGCATGGTCGTGATAAGGCATGGCAGCAGATTCAGCTGGCTCTGCAGTCAGCATTCAGCGCTGCGGGCGTGGCGAATGTGGCATTGAGTGAGGTCGCGATAGGCTGTGGTTTGGCGGGTGTCAACAATGTGCACTGGGCAAACGAATTTATCGCACTGAATCCAGGCTTTGGCCGCATCGTGGTTGAGACTGATGCCTATACCACCCTGCTGGGTGCGCATGCTGGTGCAGCCGGTGTCGTGATTGCACTTGGGACTGGCAGTGTGGGCGAGATGTTAACGCAAGATGGTAAGCGGCGCGAAGTTGGCGGCTGGGGCTTTCCAGTGGGCGATGAAGCCAGTGGCGCCTGGCTGGGCTTTCAGGCCGTTAATTACGCTCAGCGCGTGATGGATGGACGTTTGCCTGCAGATGCTTTTTCGGCAGAGTTATTTGAGCATCTGGGCACTGATCAGGCTGCGATGTTCAACTGGCTTGCAGCCGCCAATCAAACCCGTTATGCCACGCTGGCTCCGGTCGTGATACGGCATGCGGCGGGCAGTCAGGTGGCCAGAGAAATGATGTTGCAGGCTGGGCGTGATGTGCAACAAATGGCCTTGGCACTCGACCCGCAACAGAGTTTGCCGGTCGCATTGAGCGGAGGTTTGGCGGAAATGATACTGCCATATATTCCTCAGCCTTTACAGCAAAGAATACAGGCACCGGTGGGTGGGTCTGCGCATGGCGCGATGCTGCTGATTAAGCGTCACCTCCAGCACACCATGCACACCATGCACAAGAACGCATAAAAACGCATAAAAACGAAAAGCAAAACAGGGGAGGCACATATGTCGTCACACATAATTGATTTCAAACCAGATAGCGAGAGTTCCACACCGCTTTATCTGCAACTGGCCAATAAACTGGCCAATGGCATACATAGTGGTTTATGGCAGCCGGATGAAGCCTTGCCCTCTGAGCGCATGCTTTCCGAAACACTGGAAATTTCCCGGGTAACGGCTCGTAAAGCCATAGACATGCTGTGTGAACGTGGTTTGCTGACGCGCAAACATGGTTCCGGCACCTATATCACGCCTAAGCTGGAGCAGCCTTTATCGCGTCTGACTAACTTCAGTGAAGAATTGCGTCAGCGTGGTTTTGTGCCTGGTTCTCGCTGGATTTCTCGTGATACCGGGGTCGCCTCGCCGGAAGAGATTTTATCTTTAGGTTTATCACCGAATACAGTGGTGTCGCGCCTTAAACGTTTGCGTACTGCGGACAATGTAGTGATGGCGATAGAGAGTACGACCATACCCGCCATGTACATGCCTAATCCTAAACTGGTGACCGACAGTTTGTACGGCTATCTGGAATCGCATAATGTGGCACCGACGCGCGCGCTGCAGCATATCCGTGCGGTGAATGCGACAGCAGAGCAGGCAAGGCTGGCAGATATCAAGCAAGGCGCGGCGATGTTATTTATCACCCGTGTTGCTTATCTGCCCAATGGTACGGCAATAGAATTATCGCATTCATACTGCCGCAGCGATTACTATGACTTCGTTGCGGAGTTGTTCAGATGAGTTTGCATCAAGGCTTACAAGGGAAAATCCTGACGCCGGAAGGCTGGGTGCAGGGGCGCATAGAATTTAGCGAAAAAATCGCCGCGATACACGCTGGTGAAAATACGGCAGATGCTGAGCAGCCTTATATCCTGCCTGGTTTTGTGGATCTGCATGTGCATGGTGCCGGTGGCAAAGACACGATGGAAGCCGGAGACGCGGTTTCCGTGATTGCGCGTCAGCATGCCAAGCATGGCACGACCAGTTTGCTGGCGACCACCATGACCGCGCCGCAGGCGGATATTGAAGCGGCCTTACACGCGATTCGTCCACTGGTGGATACGCGTCCTGCCAACTCAGCGCGGGTGTTGGGTGTGCATCTGGAAGGCCCGTATATCAATCCGGGTAAGCTGGGTGCGCAACCGGATTTCGCTGGTATCGGCTCCTTACAACAAGTCCAGCATTTGCATGCGATCGCGCCGATACGTTTGATCACGGTCGCGCCCGAAATGGATGGACATCTGCAACTGGTGCGCGAACTGACCGCAATGGGTATGCAGGTACAAATTGGTCACACCCTGGGTAGCTATGAAGATGGTGTGGCTGCATTGGAAAACGGTGCCAAAGGCTTTACCCATTTGTATAACGCGATGTCGCGACTCGATCATCGCGCTCCCGGCATGGTTGGCGCTGCGCTCGCCCATGCTGAATTTTCAGAAATTATTCCTGATCTGCTCCATGTACATCCGGGAGCGATCAAGGCAGCGCTGCGGGCAATTCCGCATTTGTATTGTGTGACCGATTCAACCGCAGCATCCGGTATGCCGGACGGGCAATACATGCTGGGTCGTCAGGTGGTGCATAAATGTCTGGGTGGTGTGCGTCTGGAAGATGGCACGCTGGCTGGCAGCACCCTGACGATGGATCAGGCTCTACGCAATCTGGTCAGTATCGGACTCACACTGGAAGATGCTTCCAAACGGGTTTCTACTTACGCCGCTGATTACCTCGGTTTATCTGAACGTGGCCGCCTGCGTGCGGGGGCGTTCGCCGACCTGGTTGTGCTGGATGCCAGCCTCAACCTTATTGCCGTGTATGTAGAAGGAGAAAAGATTGACCTCTCAGATGCTTAAAGAAGCCTGTGCTTCATCCGAACGCGTAGCTTACCAACTCACTCAGGAACGCCAGGCTTATGCCGATCTGGGCGCGCATCTGCGCGCGCATCCACCAGCCTCCGTGCTGACGGTGGCGCGCGGCAGTTCCGATCATGCCGCCAACTATGCGGCTTACCTGATCATGGCGCGTCTGGGCCGTCTGGTGACCTCATTGCCTATGTCGCTGGTGACGCTGAATAAAGCACCGCTGCATACCAAAGACACGCTCGCAATTGCGATTTCTCAGTCTGGCCAAAGCCCGGATGTGGTGGAGCCGATTTCGTATTTCCGCCAGGGTGGTGCCACTACGGTAGCGCTGGTCAATGATGCTGCATCGCCATTGGCGCAGGCGGCTGAATGGACTATGCCTTTGCATGCAGGTCCGGAACTCAGTGTGGCAGCGACTAAGAGTTTTATCACTTCCCTGGTCGCTGGTGCCCGACTGGCGGGCCACTGGCAGAATGATGCAGACTTCCTGAGCGCGATCGATGCCTTGCCGGAAGCCTTGCATGCTGCGACCCAGCTCGACTGGTCGGCTGCACTGGATGTACTGACACCGGCTCAGCGCATCATGGTGGTGGGACGTGGTATCAGCTTTCCGGTAGCGCTGGAATCTGCCTTGAAGTTCAAAGAAACCTCAGTGATACAGGCCGAAGCCTTCAGCGGTGCAGAAATCAAACATGGTCCTATGGCCTTGATACACGATGGCTATCCTTTGCTGATTTTCGCAACCCGTGGTGCGGCGCAGGAAGGCCTGATCCGTCTGGCGGAAGAAATGCGCGGACGCGGTGCCAATGTCTTACTGGCAGCACCTGACAATGTGGCAGAACGTAATCTGACACTGCCGACTGCGGCTACGCCGGATCTGGACCCTATCGTTGCGATTCAGGCTTTCTACGTCATGGCTGCGCATTTGTCGGTAGCACGTGGACTCAATCCAGATCAGCCACGCCATTTAAGCAAAGTCACTAAGACGAACTAAACAACAGCACCGCCATACTTGAATGTGCTTCGTGCTTTACTGCGTTCAGGACTACTGTGCCTGAGCGCAGCGAGAATTGCGCTGTTCCAGAAAAAAACAGAGACATCTTCAACGCCGTCCGGGATTTAGAAAGTCGTGACAGGAAAATGAAATATATGCGATTTTTAAATAGCTGGTGGCAGCATGCCTGTCGCATAGGCTGTCGGTCCCGGCTCCCGGCTGGTATGTTCTCAGTGCTCATGCTGGCTGGCTTGATGCTGGCATTGCCTGGCCCTGTTTTGGCTGCCCAGAAAATTGAATTCTGGACCATGAGCCTCAAGCCAAAATTCATTCCTTATTTTCAGGAGTTGGTACGCCAGTACGAAGCTAAGCATCCCGGCGTCAAAATCGAATGGGTGGACTTTCCCTGGGACATATTGCAGCTGAAACTGATCACTGCGATTGCGGCCGGAAGACCGCCTGCATTGGTCAATCTGAGTGTGCCCTGGGCCGAAGAAATGGCGCGCGATGGCTTGTTAGAGCCGGTCGATCAGTGGCTGGCGGTGCCTGGTAGGGCGCCCGATTATACCGATGCTGCACTGGCTGATTTACGTTTCAATGGAAAAGTATATGGCTTCCCGCATTATAGTAATGTGAATGTGATTGCCTATAACCGCAGCATCCTGGCCGCAACAGGACATGTCAAAGCGCCAGAAAATATGGATCAGTTGCTGGCCTTGGCAGTGATGATTTCTGCGCGTACCGGCAAGCCTGGTTATGCACCGGCCTTAGGAAAGATAGATGGCTTTCTGATGCAGCAGGGCTTAGCGCTGGTCAGCGATGGCAAGGCGGTCTTCAATTCGCCTGCGCATGTGAGCCTGATACGCAAGCTCGCTGCGACTTACAAAGCGGGTGGCCTGCTCAAAGATAAATTGTTTGCAGAAGATAATTTTCCAGCCGTGGTCGATGCCTATCTGGGCGGACGGCTTGGGTTGATGGTGAGTGCACCAACCGCGATCCGGCGCATACAGACCGATGCGCCTGAGATTTATGCGCAGACCGGGATATTCCCTGTGCCTGCCGGGCCAACCGGCATCAATGATGGTGGCTGGATGTTCCATTTCGCGATACCTAAAGGCGTCAAAAAATCCGAATTACCGACGATTGCAGAGTTCGCACGTTTTCTGACCGGCGAAAATAATCAGCTCGCCTTTGCCAAAATGGCGGGCGTAATGCCGACTACCAAACAGGCTCTGGCGCACCCGTATTTCCGTATCCTGCCCGAGCAAACCGGCGCGGCAGAGCAGGCGCTGAATGTGGCGGCCAACTCCATGAATTCTGCGCGTAGTCTGTATGTGGCTGGTATCGACGACTACGATGAGTTACGCCGTTTTCTGGTGAAAGCAGTGGAGGCCGGAGTGACCGGTAAACGTGATATTCAGGAAGCGCTGGATGAAGCGGTGCTGATCTGGAATCGCAAGTTACACAGGCGCGCGCACTCATGAATCCACAACGTCTGCTTGCCTGGCTGTTCGTGACACCGGCTTTGCTGTTACTGGCGGCCTTTTCATTCTGGCCCGTGCTGTATGGCTCGTATCTGAGTTTCACCGATTTCAGCCTGATGCGCGAAACCCATTGGGTCGGTTTGGATAATTATGTCGCGCTATTCAATAATGAAATGTTCCTGACCGGCTTGCGCAATTCCTTTGTGTTTTTGCTGGTCGTGCCTTGCACGCAGCTGGCTGCCATCCTGTTGGCGGTGCTGGTGAATAATCGCTTACCTGCGATACGCTGGTTCCGCGCCGCGTTTTATGTGCCGGTGGTGACCACCGTGTCAGTGGTCGGCATCATGTGGGGCTTTATGTTTCATGAACAGGGCGCACTCAACTATGTCTTGCTGCGCGCGCATCTGATCGCCGCACCTTTGGGCTGGTTGTCGGACGATGTGCTGGCTTTACTGTGCGTGATGTTTGTATCGTTCTGGCGTGGTCTGGGCTGGTATATGGTGATGTATCTGGCCGCACTGCAATCGCTGCCGGCAGAAGTCGAGGAAGCTGCCTTGCTTGATGGTGCGAACCGCTGGCAGCGTTTCTGGCACATTACTTTTCCTATGCTGCTGCCTACCGTCATGATCTGCAGCATCATGTGTGTACTGGCTGCACTGAAGGCCTATCAGGAGGTCGATGTGCTGACCCAGGGCGGCCCGATGAACTCCACCTTTACCGCGCTTTACTATGCGTATGACCAGGGCCTCAAGCATTTGAAACTGCCGCGTGGTCTGGCCGCCAGTTTTGTGGTATCGCTCAGCTGCATCGTGATTGCCGCTGTGTGTTTGCAATACCTGAGACCGAGGCAGCGCACATGAAACATGCACTTTTTTCGAACGCACGACTCCATTTGTTGCAGCGCGTGCTCAGTCCCTTGCTGCATTATCTGCTACTGACACTGATCGCAGTGATATGCGTTTTTCCGTTTTGGTGGACGCTGGTGGTGGCCTTGTCGACCAAGGGCAATACCTTCGCGTTTCCGCCAGCTTTCTGGCCGCAAGGCGTGGCACTGGATAACTTTGCCGAAGTATTCCGGGTTATACCGATACTGGCGTTTTACAAAAATTCCATCCTGATTACCTTGCTTACCGTGGCCGGTAAATTAGTTATTTGCTCTATGGCGGCGTATCCGCTGTCGCGCATGCAATTCCGTGGCCGCCGTCTGATTATCGGTGTGGTGTTGCTGACCATGGTGCTGCCTTCTGAAGTGAATTTTCTGGTCAACTTCATCAGCATGACCCGGCTCGGGCTGGTCGATACCTATACCGCTGTGGTCTTGCCGAATCTGGTTACCGCCGTGTCTATCCTGTTACTCAAGCAAGCCTTCGATGAAGTGCCGCAGGATTTGCTCGATGCGGCGCGGGTGGATGGCGCCAGCGAATGGACCGTATTTTTCCGCATTGTGTTGCCATTGATCGCGCCCTGGCTGGCGACGGTAGGCATATTGACCGCGGTCGAAGCCTGGAACGAATATATCTGGCCATCCATCGTGATCGCCAAGCCAGAAGATTTCCCCTTGTCGGCCGGCGTGCTGTATTTACGCGGCACGTATGGCAGCAGCACCAGGGTGATAGCAGCAGGAACCATTTTGACGGTCGCACCGATACTGGTGGCCTTTTTATTTACCCAGCGCTTTTTTATGCGCGGCATGGATGGAGCAGTGAAATGACGCAAGAAACCCCATTAGTAATGAGTATCGAAGAAGCACGTCGCCTGGCTGGTCAGCTGGTCATGATACGCATGCCGGGCACCCAGCTGGATGAGGCGGCCGCCGCTTTCCTGAAGCAGCACCATATCCGTGCCATCTGTCTGTTCCGTGGCAATATGACCGATGAACTGCAATTGAAAAAAATGACGGCCGATCTGCGTGCTGTCATGGGGCCGGAAGCATTGATCGCATTAGATCAGGAAGGTGGTGCTGTGGTGCGTTCGACCTGGGTGCCACAACCGCCTGCTGCGATGTCGCTGGGTGCGAGTGGTGACAAGGAATTATGTTATCAGGTAGGCGCTGCAGTTGCTCGCGGCGTCAAGGCACTGGGTTTTAACTGGAATTTTGCACCGGTGCTGGATCTGAACAATAACGTAGATAATCCCGTCATTTCTGAGCGCTCTTTCGGCTCCGATCCAGGCCGTGCGGCGGAGCTGGCACTGGCCTGGATGGATGGCAGTTTGTCGGAAGGTGTGGCGTGCTGCGTCAAACATTTCCCGGGACATGGCGACACCAATGTTGATTCGCATCGCGACTTACCTACCGTCGATAAAACACTGGAAGAATTGCAGGCACTGGAGCTGGCGCCATTCCAAATCGCCGTCAGTCGCAAGGCACCTGCCATGATGACAGCACACATCGTGTATCCGGCGCTGGACGCCGACAATCCGGCCACCATGTCAGAAGCGATTTTGACCGGGCTGCTGCGCAAGCAATGGAATTACCAGGGCGTAGTGATCACCGATGGTATGGATATGCATGCGATTGCAGGACGCTATGGTGTCGGCAAGGCGGCAGTCAAAGCCTTGCTGGCTGGTGCGGATCTGGTGATGGCACTGGGCACCACAGAAACTCAGTTAGAAACCCTGGAAGCACTGACGCAGGTCATTGCGAGCGGTCAGATTACAGCGGCAGAGATAGAACAAAGGCTGGCGCGGGTACGTCAGCTGACCACGGCTTATCCTTGTCAGCAAAGCGCGTATCAGACTGAACTGGCTGACCGCATTTTGATGTCGTCTGCCTGGAAACGCGGACTTACCGCTTGCGGCAATCCGGTCGCACCAGCCAAGGGCAGCAAGCTGCGTCTGGTTATCAGTGCCGATGTGGTCAGCGACGGTGTGTCGGAAGCGGGCATACCGGCAGAAAAAGTCACGGCCATGTTAAGCAGTCTGTACGACGTTGAGACGGTGACCTTTGACAATGCCGATAGCTTCCGCTGGGATGATTTGCCGCAAGATGGGCGCTATGTGATTCTGGCCTCAACGGTACGCATACGCTATAGCCAGCAAGTCAGGGATAGCTGGAAACCCGACCTGCATCTGGTGCTGTGGAATCCTTTCCAGATGCTCGATATCGATGCACCTGCTTTGCTGACTTATGGCTTTGCCGCACCGGCGGTTGACGCGGCACGCGCCTGGCTGGCGGGTGAAGTGCGGGCGGAAGGAAAAATTCCTGTGAGCGGATTTCAGTAAATCCAAAGCCCAGCGCAGCGGATAAAGCAATACCAATATTCAGATAAGCACATTAAGGCAGAGGCAGAGACAGCGATGGCGGAAGTCAGCTTGCACCAAGTTCGTAAATCCTATGGATCGCAGACGGTACTGCAGGATATCAATCTGCATATCCGCGATGGCGAATTCATGGTCTTTGTCGGCCCTTCGGGTTGTGGCAAATCGACCTTGCTGCGCATGATCGCCGGACTGGAAGAAATCACCGATGGCGAATTGCAGATCGCCGGTGTGCGCGCCAATGAAACGCCACCGGCGCAACGTGGTCTGGCGATGGTGTTTCAGTCATATGCGCTGTATCCGCATATGACGGTGTTTGAAAACATGGCCTTTGCCCTGAGCCTCACACGTATGGCGAAAGCGGAGATACGCAAGGCGGTACAGCAGGCGGCTGAAAAACTACAGATCAGCCATCTGTTAGATCGCAAACCGAAAGACTTATCCGGTGGGCAGAGGCAGCGGGTGGCGATAGGGCGTGCCATCGTGCGTCAGCCGCAATTATTTTTGCTGGATGAGCCTTTGTCGAATCTGGATGCGAGTCTGCGGGTGCAGACCCGCATAGAGTTAAGCCGTTTGCATCAGGAGTTACAGTCGACCATGATCTATGTGACGCATGATCAGGTTGAGGCCATGACGCTGGGGCAGCGCATTGCGGTCTTTCATGCAGGCGGTATCGCTCAGGTAGGGACGCCTATGGAGTTGTATCACCAGCCCGCCACGCAGTTTGTGGCGGGATTTTTGGGTTCGCCAAAAATGAATTTCTTCCAGCTGCGTTTACTGGAAGTACAGCCAGCTGCTTTGCGCCTGAGTTTGCCCGGACTGGCGGATTTCTCTATACCAGTGACTAGTACCGCTCTGCCGCCAGCGCAGCTGCAGCCGGGAGCACCGTGGACGCTGGGCGTGCGTGCCGAACACTGGCAGCTAAACAGCGCACAATCCGCCGCAGCGGAAGGATACAGCGCCAGTTTCACAATGCAGCTGGGCTTTGTTGAGCAGCTGGGGGACAGCAATGTCTTATATCTGTCCGCTGCCGGCCAGGACGGTATGTTTGCGATGCGTGTATCCGCGGCTGCAGCCTTACCCACACCGGGCCAGAGCGTACAGGTCAGCCTGAATCTCGCACATTGCCATTTGTTTGATGCAGATGGACAGGCTGTACAGCGCAGCCAGTCAGTGCAGCCAGCCTGCTGATGGCGCAGTTAGCTATGCAGCGTCAGCAGACGGTTGACGTATTTCGCGCACTGACTATCGTGCTCATGATAGTGGTCAATGACCTGGCCGGAGTGACTGGTATACCGGGCTGGATGCAGCATGCTGCGGCAGATGCTGGCTACATGACTTTAGCGGATCTGGTGTTCCCGGCTTTCTTATACATCGTCGGTATGTCGGCTTATCTGAGCCAGTCAGTCAGTGCAGCGAAAAGCTCGCGCTGGCGGCGCACAGTGCAAACCACACGGCGTTCTGCGGTGCTGGTGCTGCTCGGCGTTTTAATGGTGAATGCCGACAGTGGCTACGATGCGAGTCTGATGTGGCTGCCCATCCATTTGTGGAACGTATTGCTGTATCTGGCGATCGCGGGTATCTGGCTGGACTGGCCAGCGCTGAGTGGCAGACCGCGTGTGCTCATGCGCAGCGCAGCCGTTTTACTGTTGCTGCTATTGTGTGCCAGCTATGTGGGGCAGGGCGGCAGCACGATCTTAAGGCCACAATGGTGGGGCATACTTGGGCTGATAGGATGGGCTGCGTGGCTCGCGAATCTGGCGCTGATCTGGCTGAGCCGGCGTGGACTTTATCTGGCACTGTTGGCGCTTATTTGCAGTGTGCTGTGGGCTATGCTCACAAGCTGGCTGCCGCTTGGATCTGCCGTACTGGAACAGGCGAACCTGCTCACGCATACCCAAATCGTGTTGATGGGCGCGGCCAGCGCAGCCTGGCTGATACGCTTGCCTGCAGCTGCAGCTGCAACTGCGCGTACGAAGGGTGCATTGACGTTGCAGGCAATCGCGCTTGTTTTGATGGTGATTATCACCTGCCACTATTTCCCGGTTTCTAAAATTCATGCCACGCCATCCTGGGGCTGGATATCGGTTGCAGCTTGCTGGCTGGCTTATCTGGGTCTGGAGCGCGCCATCAAGCTCGACTGGCTGGCCCGTCCTGTTGCTTTGCTTCTGCCTGCAGCGCGGCATTCGCTATTGCTGTATTTACTGCCTTACTTAGGCTTCCATTTGTTGCGTGCATTGGGTGGCGGCTGGCCGCAGTGGTGCCTGCAAGGCGAAGTGGCCATGCTGATCACGCTGGGATATATGACGCTGTTATTTGTGATCGTGGCACAGCTGGATAAACGTGGCTGGCAATTGCGGATCTGAATGGCACTTTGCCAGAACGCTGCTCAGCCTGTGTTAGCAAGCTGAGCAGGGTAGGAGGAAATGCAGGCTTATGCGGTGACTTGTTCAGCCGCGGCAGGTGCAGCTGGCTGTTCTTTTTCCTGCTCGGGAATACGTACAAAGCGGGTCAGTATCAGGACCGGGATAGCGGAGATCAGTACCCAGATAAAGAAGCTCTTATAGCCCAGCGCCATTTGTATGTCACCGCTGATCATCTTGAAAAATACCGCACCCAGCTGCATCACGCCGGTACCCAGCGCGTAATGCGCAGTCTGGTATTTGCCTACCGCCACCACTTGCATGATGAACAGGATCAGGCCGACAAAGCCAAAGCCATAACCAAACATTTCGAAACTCAGCGCCGTTGCGATCACCGCCATATTGTCCGGCATTTGCGAACTCAAAAAGAAAAACACCAGATTCGGCACATTCATAGCAATGATCAGCCACGGCAGCGCACGACGCAAGCCCAGCCAGGATGTGAAGTAGCCTCCCAATATGCTACCTGCCAAAAATGCGATGGTACCTGCGCTGCCATAGACCAGACCGACCTGATCGGTAGTCAGTCCCAGTCCACCCAGCTCTTTGCTGTCGCGCAGGAACAGCGGGCCTATGGTCTGTATCTGACCTTCACCGGCACGGAACAGAATAATGAAAGTGATGGCCAGCCAGATGCCAGGTTTTTTGAAAAAATCGATGATCACATCCACCAGTGTGCTGAATACGGTTTGCATGGATTCGCCAGTCTGTACATTGCGCGTGCCTGGCAAGGCCCAGCTGTGATAAATCCCGAGTGCAATCAGCATCACGCCGAGTATGCCAAAGATGATCATCCAGGCATTATGCGCACTCATTTGTTTTTCCAGATGCCCGGCCAGGATCACCAGACCACCGAGCGAGATGAATTTGGCTGCATTGAAAAAAGCACCTTGCCAGCCGGCGTAGGCGGCCTGTTGTTTGTGGCTCAGGGTTGAGATATACAGCCCGTCAGCCGCAATATCATGGGTGGCAGAGGCGATTGCGACGATCGCCAGCAAGGCGATACTGACCGCGAAATACATAGGTAACTGCAGCGATAAGGCCACCAGCACCAGACTGACGCCACCAATGCATTGAAACAGCACCACGATCAGCTTCTTGCTACTGGCGGCTTCCAGGAAGGGGCTCCATAAGCACTTAAAGACCCAGGCAAAACCGATCAGGCCAGTCCAGCGTGCAATCTGGTCATTCGGTACGCCCAGACTTTTATACATCAGGCCTGCGACCAGCGCCACCGCGTAATAGGGCAGACCTTCTGCCAGATAAAGCGTGGGCACCCAACGCATGGGATGGATAGATTTTGTCTCTGCTGTTGTTGTCATGGAGCTGTCTCTAAAAATAATCGGAACTCACGCTGCCCGGCGTCATGTCTGCTGGTCCGCTCATCTCAGTGAGCGTGGAATGAGGATGGAAATGCAGAACATACTAGTCAGTGCTGGACTGGTCAACTGGTTTTATATTTGCAATGCCACTTAAGTGCCAGTAGAATATTCCGCATCTCTTGATGCTGATCCCGAATTGTTGTCAGTGCCCCGAATTAATGCGTTATTGAGCGCACCGCCGGTTTTTTTGCGATCTTCTGCGGCGTGTTGCTAAGCTGCGAAAATCTGGGCGAAAACAGTAACTGGTATTAGCTGACATTATCCATTTTTTGCTCTTGTATTTTCGTTTTTTACTCTATTCGCCTGAAACATAATGGCAGGCCCTGTGTGCTGCCTGTGATGCCAGTGGCCCGATCCTAAGTGGTCTGCCTGTGAAATTAAGGATGTGAACCCAAATGACGCAACAATCTGTACGCTATTCTTCTATCGATGCACTGCGTGGCTGGACCGTCGCCGGGATGCTGCTGGTGAATAATGCGGGTGACTGGAATCATGTCTTGCCGTGGCTGGAGCATGCGCAGTGGAATGGATGTACACCGGCCGACCTGATTTTCCCGTTTTTTCTGTTCATTGTCGGCTTGTCACTGGAACTGGCATTCGCGCCGCAACTGGCTAAGGGTGTGATGCCTGAAGCCTTGCGCAGTCAGGCCTTACGCCGCGGAGTGCGCATGATACTGCTGGGTGTCGCCTTGCATGCATTCGCGTGCCTGACTATTGATGGACGTGCATTCCGGCTGATGGGGGTGCTGCAACGCATAGGCATCGTCTTTGTGCTGGCTGCCTTCATCATGCTGTATCTGCGCACCCAAAGCAGCCGCTGGATCGCTTTACTGGCGCTGATGGCGCTACACAGCTTGCTGTTGCTGAGTGGTGGCTCCTTGCTACCGCATGCTAATCTGTCGGACCGTATCGACAGCGTATTGCTGGGCCCGCTCGCGTATCAGTACGACGCACTGGCCCATATGGCGCAGGAGCCGGAAGGCATATTGTCCACGCTGGGCGCATTAAGCAGTGTGCTGTTTGGTATTCAGGCTGGCAGCTTGTTACGCAATCGCCAAATCAGGCAGCTGGTATGGCTGGCGCTGGCTTGCTTATGTGCTGGTCTGATCAGTGGCCTGGAACTGCCCTGGAATAAGCAAATGTGGACCGCGTCCTTTGTGCTATGGACCAGTGGCTGGGCGACTGCCTTGCTGTTGTTGGTGCATCAGCTGATCGATGTGCGCGGATATCCGGCCATAGGTCGCAGCTTCGGCATTAATGCGATTGCTGCTTATGCGGGTTCCTGGATCGCTACCTGTCTGCTGGCCTACACCGGTGCCGGCGACTGGATTTATCTGCACTGGTTTGCACCATATCTGCCTGCGCTGATTGGCGAAGCCTGGAGTTCTGCTGCCTTTGCACTTGCGTTTACCGCCGTGTTTGCTGCACTGACCTATGCAATGGCGCGTCGGAACTGGCGCATCGTGATCTGAGCGTGTTATCGTCCTGCGCTGCCGCTCTAGGCGAGCAGCGCATGACTCAGCGAGTGTATTTCCTCGTCTTTTTCCTGCAGAATTTCCTGTAAAGTCGAATCTTCAACTTCAAAATTCAGATGTGCAGTGTGCAACTGCATGGCCGGGCTCAGATGTTGATGCAGTGGCGAAGAAACGGGTGCAATGTCGTTCGCCAGAATCAGGGTATCGCCCAGACTTTCAGGCGGATAAGCGGCTAAACCCTTCCACATGAATTCGACGGCATCGATCACATGTTGTGGAATCTCGAGCTGCTGCAATACGCCGCGACCGATCAGCTTTTCTCCATATTCACTCCAGGCCTCATTTTCGCTGTCGAGTATGCCCGGATACTGTCCAGCACAAGAAATCATATAAAAGCCGCCAACCTCATGAATCAGACCGGCAAACGTTGCCGTATCCGGGTCGACCCGGGTGATATGTCTCGCAATCACCTGAGCCAGCGCCGCGACATGCGCCGTGTGCTCCCATAACTGACGCGCCTTGGCGATCAAAACCGGATCGCGCAATTGCTGGTTTAATTGCCGCACTATCAATGCCGTGACCAGGATCTTGGTTTGACTAAAGCCCAGCCGGCTGACAGCGGTGCGGATATTGCTGATGGAATTGCCGGAGCGGTTATAGGCTGATGAGTTAGCGACCGCCACGATGCGCGCTGAGAGTAGCGGATCGGTACTGATCAGTTTGCTGGCTGTCTCAGCATGGCAATCCGGATCATCCAGCATCTGCTTCAGTTTCAGCGTTTGTTCCAGATGCGTGGGGAAGACCAGCTGACCTTGTCTGGCCTGGTCAGCAATCATTTTGAACATGCTCAGCCCGTCCATGATGCCACTCCTTTAACGCACACCACATTGCAAAATAATGTTAAGCAGCGTTGCAAGTTCATCTTAGAGGCTGAGCAATAAAAAGCAAGAATTAATTTCTGTGTGGAAATTAATTCTTGCTGCCTTTCAGTCTTTTCAATGCTTACTGATCTTGTCGCGGCAAATAGCGCACAGTTACGGGCTCCTTTGCGGGCTCTGCCGAACCATAGCTGTTCGCGTTTGCTGGTTTGCGCTGCGCCGGACTGAGCAACCCCAAAAAAACGCGGAACACGAAGAAGGCAATAAACAGCGCGAGGATGAAAGGAATCAGGCTCAGCAATACCAGGATTGCCATCAGCACCAGCGCGATGCGGGGCAAGGGGGTACGCAGAGAAGCTTGTGCGCCGCGGGTAGCGAATTGCCGGAATTCCTGGCTGAGCTGGCGCAGAACAGAGTACAGATACTGGGTAAATGGCGTTTTCATAATTTGGGCCTGTTAAGTTTTAAATTACGTGTGCGAAAGGGGTAAAACAGTTGCAGGCCCTGGTCCTTAGGCATCAAGTTGCCTGACTGAATTTGTTTCCACGGAGGCAGGCGTTATTGTGGCGTAAGCGCAGGCCTCAGGCTACGGTAAAAATCAGCCGGAAATGCCGAAATGCAGAGATGCTCAACAAAAAGCCCCGCCGCGTATCACGGCAGGGCTCAAGTTAAGAATGACTGATACTGATATACGGCTTATTTCGCTGGCGTTGCTGCGCTTCCCAAATGTTGCAGGAAGAAGCTTTCGTATTTCTTATGCCAGGCCTTGGTCTTGACCGCACCACCCATGCTATGTTCGCCATCCGGATCGAGGAACAGATCGACTAACTGCTCCTTGCCGTTTTCCAGCAAAGCGCGATACACATTCACCGTGTCCTGATACAGCACATTCGGATCTTGCATGCCATGCACCAGCATCAGTGGTTTTTTCAGGCCTGCCGTCAGCGGCAATAAGGAATATTTACGCAGATTCGGTTTGCTGCGCTCAGTCTTACCGATAGTGCGGCCGCTATACCAGCTGTTATAGTTTTCCCACTCAGTCGGACCGGCACCGGCGATACCAGCTGCAAACGTATCCGGACTGGTGTACAGCGTGTATTGTGTCTGGAAGCCACCAAAGCTCCAGCCCGTCAGGCCGATACGCTGGCCATTGACGCCCAGATTTTGTTGCATGTATTTCGCCAGATCTTCCAGATCTTCAGTTTGTGGTTTGCCCACCTGTTCCCAGTTGGCATCGCTGAATTTGCGGCCATAGTTGGAATGGCCACGAGGATCAACGGCCACCGTCACATAACCATGTTTGGCTGCCATATACATACCAAACATATAGGCGGTAGGCTGGAAACTGTCTGTCTCAACAATGTGACGGTCATTCAACGGGCCACCATAGGTGTACACCACAGCAGGGCGCTGATCGGCCGCTTGCCAGCCAGCTGGTTTGAATACATAAGCCTGAATCGCATCGCCGTGGCGGTTGGTGAAGGCAAAGCGTTCCGGACGCAGTACCGCAATCGCATCCCATTGCTTGTCATGGCTCTGCGTCAGGGTATTCACCTTGCTGGATTTCACATCAATCACTTTCAGTTCAGGGCGGCTGGACCACTGACCGGCTACGCTGGCGATCTTCTCACCATTTTCGGCCGCATCGCTGGCACGATGGAAATCACCTGGCTGGCCGAGTGCCTTCATGTCGCCACTGGCGAGATCGGCTTTGAATACATTCATTGCCGCGAAATCGCCTTTGTTTGCCAACACAAACATGGCCTTACTGTCGGGCGTGAAACCGAGAATATTGTGCGCTTCAAAATCGCCTTTCAGGATCGCTTTCGCGCTGCCGTTGTCAGTATTGATCAGGTAGGGCTGACGATAGCCTTGTTCATCCAGGATCGCGATCAGTTGTTTGCTGTCCGGTGTGAATTGTGGATCGATAGCATTAACCACTTCATGACCAACATTGCCACGGCGTTCGAATACAATCTTCGGTTTCGCAGCTTCGTCTGCCTTGCCGACATAAATGCGCAGTAATTCCTTTTCACGTTCCCAGGTTGAGAAGGTGTAGCGGCTGCCATCTTTAGCCCAGCTGACTTTACTCATTTCAAACCAGACATCGCCCCCCTTATTGGTGAACACAGGTTCTGGCTGACGGGTATTGGCATCTGACACCCGGCGGATATACAAGGCAGTGGCAGATACTTTGCGCTTGTCATCTGAGACTTCGCGCGGTACTTTTTTTGCGCTTGCAAAACGTTCGCTGTAATCCATGATTTCGACCTGACGTCCCGAATTTGGATAAGGTTTGTCAGTCTCGGGATTTACTTCGTTCGCGTATCCGCGGATCGCCATCCAGGTTTTATCTTCACTTAATACAGTTTCGAAGATACTGTATTTTTTATCGGCGTCATCCGGGTGGATCAGTTCACGGTTTAACTGGCGGATTGCGCTGGAATCAAAGCTGGCGCTGTACAGGCACTTGTCATCCATGTAGATATAGCCCTTGTCATTGGCCTGATAAGCGACGATGCGTTCGGCTTTATCGGTCTGGGTCAGACGTTCGATTTTGCCGGAGCTGGCTTGAAGGCGGAACAGATCACCACGGTATTGGAAAATCAATTCGTTTTTCTTATTGGCCCAAACCAGCTGATCCACGCCAGGATATAAATCGCCCGCCTTGAGTTTATTCTTGTTGATTTTCTTTTTCAGCTCATCGCGCAATTCCCATAATTCTTTGGCTTTCTCGCTGTCGGCCTTATTGTCTTTCTTGTCGCTGCTGGCTTTGGCATCAGCTTTTCCGGACGCGGCTTTTTCCTGTGCTGCTTCAGCGTCTGCCTCTGCTTTTTTAGCGGCTTCTTTGGCTTTTTTATCAGCCAGATCTTTTTTCAATTCTTCCAGCGCGGCATTTTCCCATTGGAATAAATCGACTTTTTCACCACGCAGATAGGCTGCCTGTGCTTCTGCTTTGGCCTGGCGTTCTGCTTCTTCTTTCTCACGTTGCTGGAATTTTTTATCGAACTTATCCCAGACTTCCGGCGCATCGTAAACCTTCATGATGGCTGGTGAAGTGATGCGCTTAGTCTCGCCGGTTTGTGTGTCATGTACATACAAATCCGAACCCACTTCACCAAACGGATTCCAGACATAAGCCAGATAGCGCGCATCGTGGCTGAAGTGGATCAGACGTGCTGACTGTCCTGCATATGACTTACTACGGAAAACTTGTTCCAGTGTCAGATCAGCCGCCTTCACTTGAGGAATGGCAGGTGTATCGGCATGCACGGTCGCGGGATTGAGGCTGACCAGTGAACAGGCAAGCGCGACGCTCAGGGTAAGGAATTTAGGTGTCATGTTCATTTTCATTTATTCAGGATAAGAGGAAGACCGCTGGGGTACCGCATGGACTTATCCGCGTTTTCTAGGAATAGGCAGAACCAGGCTGAGATAGACAGAGATTGCGTGTTGCAGTTCCGCGTCAGGCACAGGAATGCGCTATAACGCGAGATTATTTGCTGAAAGCAATCAATGACCGATTTTAATTGCTGTTCATCGTCAGGCAGACGCCAACTTCCGGGCTGGAGGCTTGTTTTTGTCTGATTGCAGCTTAGATAAATGAATGAAATAAAAAAATAACTCTTTTGGAAATTTGGTGTTATAGTTAACTACAACACTAACTTATTGTTATTGCATCAAACGCTTTTGCCTACGCAAACAGCAACCGAGGATGAAGGAGCAAAAATGGGAACGGACTGGAATGACCAGACACCGATTTACCGGCAATTGAGAGAGCGGGTACAGACCATGATGCTGGACGGCTTATTGAACGAAGGGGACGCCCTTCCTTCAGTCAGACAGATAGCAGCGGATTATCAGATTAATCCGATCACGGTTTCAAAAGCTTATCAGGAGCTGGTGGATGCTGGCCTGGTGGAAAAACGCAGGGGATTAGGTATGTATGTCATGCAAGGTGCGCAGCAACGCCTGCTGCAAAGTGAAAAACAACGTTTTTTGTCCGAGGAATGGCCACGTATACGACAACGCATACAGCGCCTGGGACTGAGTCTGGACGAGTTAGACAGGGCGGCGTCGACAACAATGCGCACACCTGACACAGCTCAGACCGACGCAAATGCAGACAATCAGACGGGAGAATAAACATGACGAGTTGTATCAGTGTCAGAAATCTGCGCAAACAATATGGCCGCAAGCAGGTCTTGAAAGGCATGACTTTTGATATCGACAGCGGCCGCGTGCTTGGCCTGATCGGCCCTAACGGTGCTGGCAAAACCACGCTGATAAAAGCCTTGCTTGGGCTGACCCGCTGTGAGGGTGAGCTGACTGTCAGTGGCCTTGATCCCTGGCGCCAACGCGATCAACTGATGCAGGAAATTTCGTTTATCGCCGACGTAGCGATACTGCCGGGCTGGCTCAGCGTGCGCAATGCCATCAGTTTTGTTGAAGGGGTACACCCGCGTTTTCAGCGCGATAAGGCAGAGCGCTATCTGGCGAAAACAAAATTAGCACCGGAGTTGCTGGTCAGTGAAATGTCCAAAGGCATGGTGGCGCAGTTGCATCTGGCCCTGGTGATGGCTATCGATGCGAAATTGCTGGTGCTGGACGAGCCTACGCTGGGTCTGGATATCCTGTACCGCAAGCAGTTTTATCAGGATTTGCTGGAAGAATATTTTGATCAGCAAAAAACGATACTCATTTCCACTCATCAGGTCGAGGAAATTGAGCAAATTCTGACTGATGTGATGCTGATCCGTGATGGTCAGCTGGTCTTACAACAAGACCTGGAAGGCCTGCATGGACGCTTTGTTGAAGTGACGGTGAATCCAGACAGTATTGCGCAGGCGCGCCTGCTCAAGCCAGTTGCTGAGCGCAGTCTGTTTGGTCAGCAGCGCATGATGTTTGACAGCGTACCCACTACCGAACTGGCACAGCTCGGCACTTTGCACCGCGCTACGCTGAGTGATATTTACGTCGCTCTGATGCAGGGAGATCAGCCATGAAAGCCTGCTGGTGGTTATTGAAGCGTGAATTCTGGGAGCATCGCAGGGCCTTGTTGATCACGCTGGGTACGCTGCTGCTGGTTTGTATCGTGTTCAATGCCTGGGCGTTGAATGTGGATTTGCTTACCACACACATACAATCACGCGTACTTCCCCGCTTAGGTATAGATAAAACGACTGAAGAGTTTGTGGCTTATGCAGTTTTGCAGACTTGGTTGTACGCACAGCGTTTATTGTTTGAGGTAACGGGATTTATTTTCTGCTTTCGCTATTTTTTACTAACACTGGGCGCTGAACGAACAGAAAAAAATGTGATGTTCTGGCGGTCCTTGCCCGTGACTGATATGCAAACTGTTTTCGTTAAATTAGTTTTTGGCACTACAGTCATTCCTTTATTTTTTTTGCTCGCTAATTTATGCGCTACCTTGGTTTCCGTATTGCTGCATGCCGCATATTTTTCGAGGCAATTTAATTTAGAAATTTCAACCGCAGATTTTCTTGAATCTGGCATGACGCTCTATTCATCGTCGATGATTTCTTTTCCTGTCTTCATATTATGGGGTGGCTTGACCGGTGGATGGTTAATGCTCTGGTCTGCGCTCACTCCACGACTCGGAGGGCTGTTTGCAATCTTGATTCCTTTACTGGGCCTGGTAGTGGTGACACAAACGCATTTATCTTATCCTGATGCGGAATTCTGGCTGAAGCCGGTTGCGACTTTTCTGACTTCGCTTGATCTTAGTTTGCTGCCCGGCTCTTTGAATGCCAAGCTGCTCTGGTTTGAAGGCGGTTGGGATTGGGATAATTACCTGAGAGGCGTGATGATTCACCATGTACACCAACAGCCGGATTTGATCAAACAATTCATCAACCGGAACTTGTGGATCAGTGTCGTTGTGGGAAGCATATTCACGATTTGTGCCGCCCACTTGCGGCGCTTCAAAAGCGAATGAGGAGAGTGAAATGATTACTTTATTCTGGTTGATCAAGCGCGAATATTGGGAATACAAAAAGATGCTATCCCGTTTGCTGGCTGTCTTGATGGCGATCAGCATAGGGCTGAGCTGCATCGTAGCGTTCAAACATATCGCCAATCATATGGCAACTGCAAACTTCTTTTTCAGTACCGGCACTTATCAGCAAAGCCGGCGTGAATGGATTTTTTTCTTTTACTCGGGTAATAGGGCAGCGTTTTTTATCGCGCTGTTAGTCGTGCTCTGGATTTATTTTTCCCACACGCTGAGCAATGAGCGTGCCAATAAATCCTGCTATCTGTGGAAGTCACTGCCCGTCAGTGATGTGCAGACAGTGACGGCCAAATTACTGTTTGGTTTGCTGGTGATTCCTGTTTTTGCGCTAATCGCATTGGCGTTGACGCAGGCGATGGGTATGCTGGTCATGGCAGGTGCTGACTGGTGGACCGGTGCTTCTGGTTATGCAGAGTTTTTGAACAGTGATTTACACATGATTTTTGTGCAAACCATGCTGCAGGCATTTCCTGTTTATCTGCTGTGGGCGATGCCATCGGCTGGCTGGCTGTTATTGAATTCAGCACTGGCTAAACAAAGGGCGGGTTTGCATGCCTTATTGTTTCCATTGCTGATTGCGCTCGCTGGTCACTATACAGCCAGCGCTTATGGCAGCAGCCTAGGTTGGGCTGAACAGGTGCTGCATTGCGCATTCCGCCTGGTAGGCAGTCTGTTACCGACCTCATGGGCGCCTATGTTGGTCACGAATGAAAACGTACCCAAACTCGCCGTGATGATCACGCCGAATCGTAGTCTGATGAGTCTGGATATTTCCTCGCTGTATGTCACGCCTGATTTGTGGTGGGGCGTCGTGGCAGGTATCAGCATGATCTGGCTGGCAGCGTTTGTACGGCGCTGGCAGGAGTAGCGGCATGCACTCAGCCCGCAAATTCGGCGGGCTGAGTGCAGTTTGAGTGAAGCGCTGCGACCTGGTCTGTCAGCGTGCAGGGCGTACCACCAGTGCGACACCAGCCAGTGCGATGGCCATGCCGATGGCGGCAGTCAGGGTGAATTTTTCGTCGAACATCAGCCAGGCCATCACTGCAGTGACAGCAGGGACCAGGTACATATAGCTGGTGACTTTAGTCGCTTCGCCATGTCGTATCATGATGAACAGCACAGAAATACCCACTCCCGACAACACGAATACTGACCAGGCCAGTGCTGCAAAAAATTGTGGCGTCGGCTGTATGTGCTGCGTTTCCAGCAGCAGCGCAAACGGCAGGGTGATGAATAGCGAGGCAGCAAACTGTATCACCTGACCGGTGCGCACATCAAAGCTGGGGCAGGCTTTTTTTTGGTACAAGGTGCCAGTAGTCATCGTCAGTAAAGCCATCACCGCCAGCGCGACGCTGGACAGCGACAGCCCGACCGCAGAAATTTTATTGGCCACCACCAGTGCCACACCGGCTATGCCGAAAGCCAGGCCCAGCCATTGTTTTCCACGTATGCGCTCACCAATCAGCGGGCCCGCAACGGCGGTCAAGATGGGCTGGATATTCGCGATCAGTGCCGCCACGCCGGCAGGCATACCCAGTTTGACCGCACACCAGATCCCACCCAGATAACCGGCCTGCATCAGGATGCCGGCAATCGCAATCGGGCCCCAGTCCTTGCGTTGCGGCCACGGAGCGCGCATCGCTACCGCGAGTACCAGCATGAAGGCGACTACGCCCAGATAGCGCAGACACAGGAAGGTTAGCGGTTCTGCATACGGCAGACCATATTTGGCGACGACATAACCGGAGGCCCAGATGAAGATAAAGATGCCGGGCAGCGAGCGCAATAACAGAGAGGGAGAATTCGACATGCTCAAAGGTAGGGGGAGTCAATCAAGATGCTATGCATCTTCGCATAAAGCATGGCTGCTACAGATGAAAAAAAACCTGCGTATATTGGATATCGCAGGTTTTTTTCACGTGTATCGGTCAGCCGACCGGCACAGACGCAGCGTGTGCGCGTTGCTTAAGCCAGATTGGCTGCGGCAAAATTCCAGTTCACTAAGGACCAGAATGCTTCCATGTATTTAGGACGTACATTGCGGTAGTCGATGTAGTAAGCGTGTTCCCACAGGTCGCAAGTCAGCAGAGGCGTGTCTGTCGTGGTCAGTGGTGTGGCTGCGTTGGATGTGTTGACGATATCCAGTGTGCCGTCTGCTTTTTTAACCAGCCAGGTCCAGGAAGAACCGAAGTTACCAACAGCAGATTTAGTGAAGGCTTCTTTGAATGCATCGAAAGAACCCCACTTGGCGTTGATCGCATCAGCCAGAGCACCGGCAGGCGCGCCGCCACCGTTTGGTGTCAGGCTGTTCCAGTAGAAAGTATGGTTCCAGATCTGAGCAGCATTGTTGAATACGCCGCCGGAGGATTTTTTAACGATCTCTTCCAGAGTCAGTGTTTCAAACTCTGTACCTTTGATCAGGTTGTTGAGATTGGTGACATAAGTCTGGTGATGTTTACCGTAGTGGAATTCCAGTGTTTCTTGAGAGATGTGTGGCGCCAGAGCGTCCAGTGCATAGGGCAATGCCGGTAAGGTATGTTCCATGTCGCGTCCTTTAATTGACTGAGGTTTCCGTCGGTGAAACGGGATTAAGCTACGGTGAAAGTCAGCATTGTAAGCGTTTGCGCGCAAGCTTGCAGCCAGTGACGGCTAATTCCCTGCGTGATACAGGGTTTTTTTCAGGCTGAGCTGGCCAGCTGCGCACTCTACGCCGAGCACATCACTGCTCATCCAGGCTGGCTTGTACGCTGGCGATACCCAGTTGTGCACTGCCTTGTGCCAGTTGCACGCGCATTGAGCTGCCCGGTTGCAATTGTGAAGGTGAGCGCAGCGCGCGTCCTTTGCCATCGCTCAGGATGGCGTAGCCGCGTTCCAGCGTGCGCTGAGGATTCAGTAATTCCAGCTGGGCTTGCAGATGTGTCAGTGCCTGATGCTGTTGCTGCAGTCTGGACTGACTGGCATGGCTGAGACGTTGCTGCCATTGCTGAAGTTGCGCATGACGGCCAGCGGTATCGGGTGTCTGGTTGTGCAGGGCTTGCGCTAACTGACTGAGCGCATGACGCGAATGTTGCCATTGCTGGCGGGCCGCAAAGCGCAGGCTCTGGCTGGCTTGCTGCAATTGCTGGCGTCTGGCGGCAAATGCGGCGGCCGGGCTTTGCAGGCGCCTTGCCAGCCAGTCCAGGGTTTGTTGTTGCTCGTTGAGCAGACGGCTTTGCGCACGTTGCAGCTGTTGTGCCTGGCGCGCCAGTAAATCCAGCCATTCTGCGCGCGGCGTGGCGGCCAGTTCGGCGGCTGCGGTTGGGGTGGCTGCGCGCAGGTCGGCTGCGAAATCAGTGATGGTGAAGTCGGTTTCATGGCCTATGCCAGCGATCACCGGTATCTGACTATGTGCCACGGTGCGGGCCACAATTTCTTCATTAAACGCCCATAAGTCTTCCATGCTGCCGCCACCGCGACACACCAGCAGCAGATCACATTCTTCACGTGCATTGGCGGTGGCAATTGCTTGTGCAATTTTGGCGGCCGCGCCTTCACCTTGTACCGGTGTGGGATAGAGGGTGACCGCGATATGCGGTGCGCGCCGTTTGAGCGCTGTCAGGATATCGCGCAGCGCCGCTGCCTGCGGGCTGGTGATGATGCCGATACGGCGTACGAAGGGCGGAATGGGACGTTTTCTGGACGGGTCAAACAAGCCTTCCTGTTCCAGCTGCGCCTTCAGCCGCAGAAAAGCCTCATACAGATTGCCAACACCAGCGCGTCGTATCGCTTCCACACTCAGCTGGTAATCGCCACGCGGTGCATACAGGGTTACCAGCGCACGGACTTCCACTTTATCGCCTTCTCTGGGCTGGAAGTCGGCATATTGGGCGCGTCCACGGAACATCACGGCTCTGACCTGAGCCGCCTGATCCTTGAGTGTGAAATACCAATGTCCAGATGCGGCGCGGGTGAAATTGGAAATCTCGCCGGAAACCCAGGTCAGTGGCAGATTACGTTCCAATAACTGAGCAACCGCGTTGTTGAGCGCAGCAACACTGATCACGGATGGCTTGCTGACGGGGTTTGAAAATCTAGGTTCTGTATTCATGGGGCTGACAGCAGAAAAAGCTTTCCACAGAAGCGTGGTAAGCGCGTCAGCATGTCATTGTGCATTGCACTTGTCAAAGCAAATGAAAACGCCGAGTCTAAGTGATTGATTCTTCGGGAGTTTCTTTGTGCAAATTGTTTAGGCAAAATGAAAAATACCTTACAAATCAAGGACTTTGCTTGCCCTTACTATGCTTGTGCACATGCTTATCCACAGAAAAAGTGAATAAGCTGTGGGTATCTTTGCTTGAGCCTGGGAATATGTACATTTGCCTATTTCTTAAGCGACATACGTAAATTTATATAAATCAATGAGTTACCTTGCTTTTAGGCCGTTTTTCACACACTTATTCACAAAAAATGTGAAAAAGTAGCAGGTTTTCCACACCACCTTAGCCCAAACAAAACATTTCATCCGGTTCGGTCAAACCCTTGATTTCTGCTTAAAAAATGGGCATTGAAGAAATATTCAATTAAATCAAAGCGTTATCTGGATATCGCCATCTTTTTCACATGGTTGTCCACAAAATTTGTGTGAAAGGTCCGAATTGTTAAGCGAGTTGTGGATTTTTATTTACTACATGCGAAAAAAACATCTGATTTTCAAGTAAATAGCGGTGCTGCTTAAAATTTAAGCGCAATAATAAAATTGATGTAAATCAAAGACTTAAGACCTTGTCACGGGCTTCTGCACAAGCTTGTCCACAAATTATGTGCAGAAATTTCAGGAGTGATGGAAGTTACTGAATCTGCCTTAAAAGCAGGCAGAGTTTGCTTCTTTTTCTTGCTTTGCTTAAAAAATAAGCGGAATGGTAAAAATGATTAAAATCAATCGCTTAGATAAGATTTCAGGCATTGTGCACATACTTTTCCACAAAAAGTGTGCAGAAAAGCAGGGTTTTGTGGATGTGCTTTTGCAGCTTATACGGGGTTTTGACGCTGCTTAAAACTTAGGCATGGAAATAATTTTGTTTAAAATCAATGGCTTAATGTGATTGTATTATCTTGTCCACAGGCTTGCGCACAAAATTTGTGTAAAACACCTACAGGTTTACTGGGGCTGATGTTCACTGTCGCCGATGAGAGTGATGCTGTATCTGGCAGTTGCAGTCACTTAATGGATTAGATTTTGTTCTGAATTGCATTATTTGCACATTTTCAGAGGGGAAAGGGGCTCAGCAAAAAATGATGTACGAGGCAGGAAATTGGCAAATGGACTTGCCCGCCAGCACGCAACGCGCTACATTGCGGGCTTAGATTTCAGAACCTTCAAGGAGTCACTTTTGTTCGCTATTTTTCAAGCCGCTGGCTGGCCCATGTATTTGTTGCTTATTGCTTCTGTGATTGCAATGACACTCATCATAGAACGCACTTTCTCACTGCGCAGTAAAAAGATATTACCGCCTACATTGCTGGATGAAGTAGTGCGTGTTTATCAGTCGGGCAAAATCACGCCGGAAGTCGTGACTCAGCTTGCTGGCAATTCCCCTTTGGGTAAAGTGCTGGCAGCCGGTTTGCGCAATGTGCACGCACCGCGAGACATCATGAAAGAATCGATTGAAGAAGCCGGTAGTGGCGTGGCGCATGAGCTCGAACGCTTCCTGACCACGCTGGGCACTATCGCCTCGTTGGCGCCACTGATGGGCTTGTTCGGCACTATCGTGGGTATGATAGAAATTTTCGGTTCGCAAACTGCGACTGGCGCCAATCCGGCGCAGCTCGCGCATGGTATTTCTGTGGCTTTGTATAACACCGGTTTTGGTTTGTTAATCGCCATGCCTACCCTGGTGGCTTATCGTCATTTCCGTGCTTTGGTAGATGGCTTAGTGGTGGAAATGGAACAACAGGCGGTGAAGTTTGTTGATGTCGTTCACAGCGCCAGGAAGTAATGATGAATTTCCGTAAAGGCAAGGGCAGGGAAGAGCCGGAAATCAACCTGATTCCTTTCATTGACGTATTGCTGGTCATCCTGATTTTTCTGATGGTCACCACGACATACAGCCGCTTTACTGAATTGCAGATCACCTTACCGACTGCAGATGCAGAAAAAGCGCAGGACAAGCCACAGCAAATCGAGATCGGTATCGATGCGCAGGGTCGCTATAAGATCAACGAACAGCCTGTGTCATTTCTCGATACAGCAACGCTGGCCGAGGATTTAAAACGTGCCTCAGCCGCGATTGCAGAAGCCAGACCTGGTGCAGCAGTCGACCCGGTGGTGATTATCAATGCGGATCGTGCCGCGACACATCAGTCTGTGATTGATGTGCTGGAAGCAGCGCGTATTGCTGGTCTGGCGAAAGTCACATTTGCGGCGCAAACTGGCAGCCGTAGTAAATAAGGCTGTGGCTCAGGTCATTGCCAGAAGCGCTGCATCGTAAAATAGCAAGGCACCCGGCTGCTTAGCCTGAATCGCTAAGCAGCGGGTAGCTCAGCAAATAAAAAAGGGGAGTCAGTCGACTCCCCGAATTTTTTAATGGAGTAGAACATGCGTGCCTGGCTGGAAAAGCAAGTGATGGCAGCGTGGCAGCAACGCGGCTGGCTGGCGTATCTGTGCTGGCCGCTCGCGCAATTGTTTCGCGTGCTGATACAGTTCCGCATGGGTTTGTTTGTGATGGGTTACAAGGCGCAAACCCATTTGACCATCCCGGTGATCGTGGTCGGGAATATTTTTGTTGGTGGTACCGGTAAAACGCCCTTGGTGATCTGGCTGGTACAGCAATTGCAGGCGGCTGGCCTGCATCCAGCCGTGGTGTCACGCGGTTATGGTGCCGCTGCGCAGCAAGTGCTGGCGGTCGATGACAAGGCACAGGCGACACAAGTCGGCGACGAACCTCTGCTGATACGGCAACGTTGTGGCTGTCCCGTGATGGTAGGGCGCGACCGGGTCGCTGCGGCAAAGCAGCTATTGCTGAATCATCCCGAAGTTGATGTGCTGATTTCGGACGATGGCCTGCAGCATTACTATCTGGCACGTGATCTGGAAATTGTGTTGTTTGATCAGCGCGGTGCTGGCAATGGCTGGCTGATGCCGGCCGGGCCTTTGCGCGAACCGGTGTCCCGGCGTCGCGATTTCACCATTCTGAATGCGCCTGCTGCTGTACTGAGCAGCGAGGTACCTGGCATTCCTGCTGATGCAGTGCGTATGCAACTGCTTACACAACACGCGTGGCAACTAAGCGCACCGGAACAGCGCCGTGAGTTGACTTCTTTTGCCGGTCAGCGTGTTTGTGCGGCTGCCGGTATCGGACATCCCGAGCGTTTTTTTCAGACGCTGACTGCTGCCGGATGCAGCTTCGAACGTCTGCCCTTAGCTGACCATCAGGTGTTTGATGCATTCACTTTTAGTCAGACTCAGGCGGATTACATACTGATCACGGAAAAGGATGCAGTAAAATGTAGCCAAATTCCAGCGTTGCAAAACGATACCCGCATCTGGGTGCTGCCGGTTGAGGCGCAGCTCAGTGCCGGTTTTGCCGCTGACTTACTATCGATGATTCTGGAGAAAAAGCGTGGAAGCTCGCCTGCTTGATGTATTGATTTGCCCTGTATGCAAAGGTCCCCTGACCTATAAAAAAGAGAGTCAGGAACTGATCTGTTATGGCGATAAACTGGCTTTCCCGGTACGTGACGATATTCCCATTATGTGGGTAGAGGAAGCGCGCACACTCAGTGCCGAAGAAGTCGACGCGCGCTGAGGGCCAGCTGATGAGTTTTATTGCGATTATCCCGGCACGTCTGGCGTCGACCCGGTTACCGAATAAGCCCTTAGCAGATATCGGCGGCAAGCCCATGATAGTGCGGACTGCCGAACAGGCCCTGGCCTCCGGTGCCAGCCGCATCATGGTCGCTACCGATCACGCAGATATCGTCGCGGCCTGTGAGGCGTACCAGATTCCGGTTTGTATGACCCGTGCCGATCATCCGTCTGGCACAGATCGCATTGCCGAAGTCGCGGCCAGCATGGATTTGCCAGATGATGCAGTGATCGTCAATGTACAGGGCGATGAACCCCTGATCGCCCCGGAACTGATCGCAGCCACTGCCGCGCTGGTGAATGCGGCAGTACCGATGGCAACGGCGGCGCATCCTCTGCATTTGCCGGAAGAAGTATTCAATCCGAATGTGGTGAAAGTTGTACTCGATAAACAGGGCAAAGCCTTATATTTTTCGCGCGCCACCATCCCATGGCATCGCGATGGATTTGCGCAAGACCGTAACCAGTTGCCTGAGGGCTATCAGCCATTGCGGCATATCGGCCTGTATGCGTATCGCAACGATTTTTTGCAGAATTATCCTAAGCTTGCGATCTCACCACTGGAACAAATTGAAGCGCTGGAACAATTACGCGTGCTGTGGCATGGCTATGCGATTGCGGTTCATGTGACGGCCAGCAGCCCAGCCGCCGGTGTGGATACGGCGGAGGACTTGGAACGGGTTCGCGCCTTTTTCCGGAAATAAGCAAATTACGCAAAAAAAGCACTAAGTTTGCGCTGTTTTCATGGCAAAGCATCAAGAGTGCGGCAAATTGTGGTAAGTTTCGTGAAAAGATACTGTGTTATTACTGGTAAAAGAAAAAAATGAACAGAATTCATTTCCTCGCACAGAGTGAGATGCTTTCCAGGTAAAACACAAAAAAACAAAAGTAATTCGCGGAGCAGCATGCTGCTCTGTCCTCAAAAATTTCAATAAACTCAAACTCGTCTAGGAAATACTATGCGTCTTATTTTGTTGGGTGCGCCAGGAGCCGGTAAAGGTACTCAGGCCAATTACATCAAAGAAAAATTCAATATTCCTCAAATTTCAACCGGCGATATGCTGCGTGCAGCGATTGCAGCTGGAACTGAAATGGGCCTGGCTGCCAAGAAAGTGATGGACGCCGGTGGTCTGGTTTCTGATGACATCATCATTGGCCTGGTCAAAGACCGTCTGAAGCAGGCTGATTGCGCTAACGGCTATTTGTTTGATGGTTTTCCACGCACCATCCCTCAGGCTGACGCAATGAAAGAAGCGGGTGTCAGCATCGATTACGTACTGGAAATCGATGTGCCGGATGAGGCGATTGTGGATCGTATGAGCGGTCGTCGTGTGCATACCGCATCTGGCCGTACTTATCATGTGAAATTCAATCCACCTAAAACCGAAGGTAAAGATGATGTGACAGGTGAAGACCTGGTGCAGCGTCCGGATGATGCGGAAGAAACCGTTAAAAAACGTCTGCAGGTCTACCATGATCAGACCGAAGTTTTGCTCGGCTACTACGGTAATTGGGCCAAGACCGGTGAGCCGGGCGCGCCTAAGTATCGCAAGATTGCAGGTGTAGGCGCAGTTGAAGCGATCCGTGACAGCGCATTTGCTGCGCTGAGCGAGTAATTCGCAGTCAATAAATAAAAAAGCGGACTTTGGTCCGCTTTTTTTATGTCTGTTCGCAGAAACGGGTTTGGCTTTTCCGTGCCATTTTTTCTGTATTCGTGGCTGTTTTTAGTTACAATGTGCGGATATGACGTTTACGTAAACGTCAATGTTGAGGTGCCTGACCGTGCAGCTAGCCGGGTTAGGCTGACTGATTGAACCATAACGCAGAAAGAGACAACAATGCAAATTCAACATAATGTATTCATTATTACTGGCGGTGCTTCTGGTCTGGGTGCGGCAACCGCAAAAATGATCGTGGCGAACGGCGGTAAAGTCGTGTTGGCTGACGTGCAGGTCGAAGCAGGTGAAAAACTGGCGACTGAACTCGGCGGTCAATTTGTCAAATGTGATGTGACGTCGGAAGCGGACGGTCAGGCGGTGGTGGCTGCTGCCGTTGCAATGGGTACGCTGCGTGGCCTGATCAACTGCGCGGGTGTTGCTCCTGCAGTGAAAACGGTAGGCAAAGATGGCCCGCATCCGCTCGAGTTATTCCAGCGTGTGGTGAACATCAATCTGGTCGGCACCTTCAATATGTGTCGCCTGGCAGCGGATGCAATGGCTAAGACAGAAGCGGCTGAACATGGTGAGCGCGGCGTGATGATTAATACCGCTTCGGTCGCTGCGTTTGATGGCCAGATTGGTCAGGCGGCCTATGCGTCGTCTAAGGCTGCTGTTGCCGGTCTGACTTTGCCTATGGCACGTGATCTGTCGCGTAACGGTATCCGTGTCATGACTATCGCACCAGGTATCTTTGAAACACCGATGCTGCTGGGTATGCCTCAGGAAGTCCAGGATGCACTGGGCAAAATGGTACCGTTCCCACCACGTCTTGGTAAGCCGGATGAGTACGCGCATCTGGCGAAAACTATCATCGAAAATGTGATGATGAATGGTGAAACCATACGTCTGGACGGCGCGATCCGCATGCAGCCTAAGTAAGGCGTTGAGGTGAAATGTTGTTTTGAAGGTTGATTACTTAGATTCTATTGTCATGCAGCATGACAAGCAGCGGGTCTGACTAATACACTAGGGCAAACATAGTTTGCCCTTTTTTTTGCTTTTTCGTGACTGTCTTTCCCCTCGGTTGCTTGTAGTGCGGGGGAATGTTGCTATCAGAACCAAGAGATCACCATGCGCAATACAGCAACAACGGGATTGATATTAACTGGCGGCGGTGCGCGGGCGGCATATCAGGTCGGTGTACTCGATGCCATGCACAGAATTCTGCAGGATGCTGGCTGGCCGGCTCGCACCAATCCGTTTGGCATCATTTGTGGCACCTCTGCCGGTGCCATCAATGCCACCGCGCTGGCTTGCCGCGCCGACGATTTTGCCGCGTCTTTGTCTGCTGTCCTGCAAACCTGGGAAAATTTTGAAGCGGCGCAGGTGTACCGCGCTGATTCTTTAGGCGTGATACGCAGCGGTGCGCGCTGGCTGTCTTTGTGGTCGTTTGGCTGGTTACTCAATAAATGGAGAAAGTCGCCGCCGAATTCCTTGCTCGACAATTCACCCTTAGAAGATTTACTAAACCGTATGCTGGATTTGCCCAGGCTGGATGCGGCTTTGCAGAGCGGTGCGCTGCAAGCGCTGGCGGTCACGGCATCTTCGTATACCGCTGGACAGCATCTGACCTTTTACCAGACTTTGCAAAATATCGAACCCTGGGTACGCAGTCAACGGCTGGCGCAGCGCGACTTTATTTCTGTTGCCCATTTGATGGCCTCATCCGCGATTCCGTTTGTTTTTCCAGCGATTCCACTGAACTGGGGCGGGCGGCTGGAATATTGTGGTGATGGTTCCATGCGCCAGTTAGCGCCGATTTCACCGGCCATCCATCTGGGGGCCAGTAAGGTGATGATTATCGGTGCCGGCCGCCTGGCTGAACCACCGGCCACCCAGCTGGAAAGCCCGCGTTATCCCAGCCTGGCACAGATTGCCGGACATGCTTTATCCAGTATCTTTCTCGATAGTCTGGCGGTCGATATCGAGCGGGTTGAGCGCATTAACAAAACCCTGTCCATGTTGCCGCCTGAATTGCTGGAAAAAACACCCTTGCGCCCGGTACAGACCTTGGTGATCGCGCCCTCAGAACGGCTGGATGAAATTGCCAGCCGACATATTTCCAGTCTGCCTTTGCCAGTCAGAACCATGTTGGGTGGCATAGGTGCGACCGAAGTGCGCGGTTCAGCCCTGGCTTCTTACCTGTTGTTTGAATCCAGTTATACGCGTGAGCTGATTGCACTGGGACGTAGCGATACCAATGCGCGCAAACAGGATGTGCTGGATTTTTTTGCCTGACAGATACCGTATCCGGGACGGTGTGCAGACAGCGTGAGGCAGAAACCGGCAGATTCCCCTATACTTCGCACGCTGACATCAACCTTGCTGAACTATGAACTATTTTTCTTACTTTCGTCGCCTGCTGCTGCTTTGCGTACTGAGTTTGTGTGCCGGCCTGGCCACAGCCAAGGAGTTGCCGGGTGAGGTTTTGGTGCAGGATTTACCGAGAGAGGCGCAGTCTGTACTGCTGCTGATTAAGCAGGGCGGCCCTTTTCCATATGCCAAGGATGGCGTGGTATTCGGTAACTATGAGGGTATATTGCCCAGACAAAAGCGTGGTTACTACCATGAATATACAGTGAAGACGCCGGGTGCCAGAAATCGCGGAGCGCGTCGTATCGTGGCCGGTGGTGAGCCGGCCAGCTCGGGTGAATACTATTACACCGACGATCACTACCAAAGTTTTCGCCGTATCAAAGAATAATCAGAATCAAAACAGGACCCAGTATGAATATGCCTTCCACAGTCAGCCTGTCATTGAGTGCCTTACCGCTTGCCTCTGTATTGCCGTTACAGGCTAGTCAGGCTACGCACTGGCAGCAACAGGCCGCCAGCCATGAGCAGCTGTATTTTCATGTTGACCTGGCGCATGCTACTTCTAAAAAAGCAGTATTAAGTGCGATAGGTCAGGCCCTGCATTTTCCTTCGCATTACGGTGCGAACTTTGATGCACTTGCAGATAGTCTGAGCGAGCTGGATGCTGGTCAGGCAACAGGCATTGTCCTGGTCTTGGAAAATCTGCCTGTGCTGGCTGATTTTGATGCAGCGGCGACTGATATTTTGTTGCAAATGCTGCAAGATTCGGCGGAAGATTGGGCGCAAAGAAAAGTTGCTTTTAGGGTATTTTATTCCTGATTAAGCACTGAAAAAATCACCGTTTTCCAGAAGTTGCTCATGCCTGCTGGCATTTTTACTTGGGGCAAAGTGCCTGTCAGCGTTACAATGCGCCCATGAAAAAGATCGTTATCCTTATTTCCGGCCGTGGCAGTAATATGCAGGCGATTGTTGAAACCAGTATCGCCCAGCAATGGCCTGCGCAGATTGCTGCTGTGATCAGCAATAAAGCAGATGCCGCTGGTCTGGCCTTTGCCGCTTCCCATGGCATACCGACGGCAGTCGTCGTCAGTAAAGAGTTCAGCAGCAGAGAGGCATTCGACTCTGCCTTGCAGCAAAAGATAGATGAATTTGAACCTGATCTGGTCGTGCTGGCTGGCTTCATGCGTATTCTGACCCCGGCCTTCGTTGCGCACTATGCAGGGCGTATGCTGAATATACATCCTTCCCTGCTGCCTAGTTTTGTTGGCTTGCATACGCATCAGCAGGCCTTGGACGCGGGTGTGAAATTGCATGGCGCTACCGTGCATTTTGTGACCGCAGAACTCGATCATGGTCCTATCGTTGCACAGGCAGCGGTGGAAGTATTGAATAACGACACAGAAGACAGCCTGTCGCAGCGTGTGCTCAGGCAGGAACACATCATTTATCCACGGGCAGTACGTCAGTTCATCGAGGGGAAAATCTCGGTATCTGGCCATCATGTCACCATCGCTGACGCTTAAGTCGCCTGAAACCGGCGATTCCGGTCAGCAGTGTGTAAATGAGCCCTCATGTGACACAGACCAATCTGGTCAGAACAGAAATTGAGAAGGAAGCAGTATGAGATTACCTCCAGCCATCATCGGCCATACCGAAGAAGTATTACGTGAAATTTTACGTTTCACCGGCCCTGCAGATGGCACTTTATCCCGTTATTTCCGCGAACATCCAAGGCTGGGTGGGCGTGAGCGCGGCGTGATTGCCGAAGCGATTTACGGCTTGTTGCGTAATAAATCCGTCTACACCAGCTTTGCTGAATCCGGCACAGGCCCGGCTATGCGCCGTCTGACCCTGCTGGGTCTGGCAGATGCGGTCGGACTGGAGTCGCTGGGTGGCCTGAGTGAAGAAGAAACCGCATGGCTGGACCGCGTGATGCAAATAGACCGTAGCCACTTGCCGCTCAATATGAAGTCCAATCTGCCATCCTGGTTATGGGACAAATTAAGCACAAGCTTTGGTGAAGAGCAGGCCTTGGCGCTGGCAGAGTCCCTGAATACACCGGCTCCACTGGATTTGCGCGTCAACTCCATTAAAGGCAATCGTGAAACTGTCGTGGCACAGCTCGCGGAAGCCCCTATCATTGCCGAGCCTACGCCTTATTCGGCGACCGGTTTGCGTGTGAAGAAAAAACCTTCGCTGCAAAATCTGCCTTTATTCAAAGACGGTACGATAGAAGTGCAGGATGAAGGCAGTCAATTGCTGGCACAGTTAGTCGGTGCGCGCCGTGGCGAAATGGTGGCAGATTTCTGCGCCGGAGCCGGCGGCAAGACGCTGGCACTGGGCGCGATCATGCGCAATACCGGACGCTTGTATGCGTTCGATATTTCAGAGAAACGTCTGGCGAAACTGAAGCCACGTCTGGCCCGCAGCGGTTTGTCGAATGTACATCCGGTCGTGATCGCGCATGAGAAAGATGCCAAGATCAAGCGCCTGGCTGCCAAGCTGGACCGTGTGCTGGTGGATGCGCCTTGTAGTGGTCTGGGTACCCTGCGCCGTAATCCTGACGTGAAATGGCGTCAGACTGCAGAAGGCGTGGCTGAACTGAATGTGAAGCAGGCGTCCATCCTGGCCAGTGCAGCAAGAATGGTGAAGCCAGGCGGTCGTCTGGTGTATGCGACTTGCAGCATACTCGACGAAGAGAATGAGGGTATTGTGCAGGCCTTCCTGGCACAGCATCCTGACTTCACACTGCTTCCGGCATCAGCTGTGCTGGCTGAGCAAAAGGTAGAGCTGGAAATGGGTGATTACCTGAAGCTCTATCCTCATCTGCATCAGACTGATGGCTTCTTCGCGGCCATCATGGAACGCAAAAAAGTCTAAATCCCTAAATCTCCCGGCACAATCAATGCCGGGAGTTTTTTCTTTCTCTCCCCGAAAAAAATGAGTACTCCAGTGTTAACCAGCTTGTTGGCCGATCTGGCTGATGATTTCAGAGAGCCTCAGTTCCTTTGGCAAGTCGCCACCGTTGCGGTGTGTTTTGGACTGGCCTGGCTCAGTTCGCGCTACCTGAAGCGCCTGTTTGCCGGCGGTGATGCCAGCTCAGGCATGGTGCATATCGGTGTACAGAGTTTTTCCCGGGTGCTGATGCCCTTACTGACCGTGTTTTTCCTTGCCATCGCGAAGGAGGCGTTGGCACGCTGGCAGCATACCAACTTGCTGACCCTGCTGTTCCCTATCATGGGTTCACTCGCCATGATAAGGCTGGCGTTTTATATCTTGCGTAAGACTTTTGTGCGCGAGGGGCGTATAGGCAGTTTTTTAGCGGCATTCGAAAAACTGTTTGCCGGCTTGGTGTGGTTGGGCGTGGTACTGCATTACACCGGTTTATGGCCGGATCTGATTGATACGCTGGACAGCGTGGTACTGCCGGTCGGCAAGAACAAAATCTCCCTGCTGAGTATTATCCAGGCCACGATTTCTGTCATTTTCACCATGGTGATCGCCTTGTGGGCCAGTGCTGCGCTGGAAGCAAGGCTGATGGCTTTACCCAATGCCCACTCTTCATTCAAAGTGGTGATGTCCAGAGTCGGGCGTGCCTTGCTGATCTTGCTGGCCATTCTGATCAGCCTGACGCTGGTGGGCATCGATCTGACTGTGTTATCGGTGTTTGGCGGCGCTTTGGGCGTGGGGCTGGGCTTTGGCTTGCAAAAAATTGCGAGTAGCTATGTATCCGGTTTTATCATCCTGATCGACCGCAGTATGTCGATTGGCGACATGATTGCAGTCGATAAATTTAACGGTAAAGTTACGCAGATCAACACCCGCTACACCGTATTGCAGGGTTTAGATGGTGCTGAATCGGTGATTCCGAATGAAATGCTGGTATCGACTCCGGTACAGAATTACTCGCTGACCAATTCCAGCGTGGCGATGTGGACGGATCTGACCGTGACTTACGACACAGATCTGGATAGCTTGCTGCCTTTGCTGGCAGAGGCGGCCAGAGTAAGCGAACGGGTCTGTCAGGAGCCAGGGCCGTCTGCGTATCTGATGCGTTTTGGCGCCGATGGTCTGGAGTTGCGGGTAGGATTCTGGATAGCCGATCCGGAAAATGGACGCTCGAATGTCTTGTCTGCGGTGAACCGCGCGATTTGGAAAGTCATCCGTGAGCAGGGTGCTAATTTGCCATTTCCACAACGTGTTATTACGCTGGCGCAAAGTCCGGCAGAGTTAGTGCGGGAACTGGGTGCAAAAACTTGAAGTGCATTGGTGCAATTCCTCTAAAGCGCGTACAATTCGTGCGCACTAAAAATATATTTTGACGGCTGTTGCTTTTCAACATAAGCTGAGTAACACACAATAACACCGGAGTAATTGTCATTTTGAGTACATTTATTGAATCTCTCGTCGACTTCCTGTCCAATGGACTGACCCGCGCGAGCGGCTGGGAAGTGTTTATCTATACGATGGTGGTGACTCACATCACGATCGCCAGTGTGACGATCTTCCTGCATCGTTGCCAGGCTCACCGCGCATTGGAATTGCATGCGATACCCAGCCATTTCTTCCGTTTCTGGTTGTGGATGACAACGGGCCAGGTGACTAAGGAGTGGGCAGCTGTGCATCGTAAGCACCATGCCAAGTGTGAAACTGAAGAAGATCCGCATAGCCCGCAGACTCGCGGCATTAAGAAAGTGTTGCTGGAAGGCGCGGAACTGTATCGTACCGAATCCAAAAATCAGGAAACCCTGCAAAAGTACGGCCATGGTACGCCGGATGACTGGATGGAGCACAATGTCTACACCCGTTTCAGCTGGCAGGGTCTGGCATTGATGCTGATCATTAACTTCAGTCTGTTCGGCGTGATCGGTATTACCGTCTGGGCAGTACAGATGATGTGGATTCCTATCACAGCAGCGGGCATCATCAATGGTATCGGCCATTACTGGGGTTATCGTAACTACGATTGCGTTGATGCATCTACCAATATTTTCCCTATCGGCATCCTGATTGGTGGTGAAGAGTTGCACAACAATCACCATACATTCGGTACGTCTGCCAAGTTGTCTTCCAAATGGTATGAGTTCGATATTGGCTGGTTATATATCCGCACACTGGAAACCCTGGGTCTGGCTAAGGTGAAGAAAGTCGCACCGGAACCGAAATTCGTTGCCCAAAAAGCAGCGGTGGATATGGAAACGCTGCAGGCAGTGATCACTAACCGTTATGACGTGATGGCGAAATACGCGAAAACCTTGCGCCGTACCTGGCGTGATGAGGTGGCTTCCTTGCGTGAGAAAGCGCAGTTTGAAGCAGCGCGTCTGAAGGCAACTAAAGTACTGCTGCAACGTGAGCCTAGCAAGCTGGTCAGTGAGCAACAACAGGCTTTGTCTGAAGTGCTGGCGCATAGCAATGTACTCAAGACCATGCATGATATGCGCGTAGAATTGGGCCTGATCTGGGAGCGTTCCACCGTCAGCCGTGAGCAATTGGTGCATCAGTTGCAGGATTGGTGTACCCGTGCTGAAGCGTCCGGCATCAAGACTTTGCAAGAGTTCTCCTTGCGTCTGCGTACCTACGCATAAGTCTGGAGCTTATTCGCATAAAAAAAACGACGCTTAGGCGTCGTTTTTTTTCGTCATCAGAGTAGATCAGTGTTGGCAGTAGACACAAACGTGGCACTTTTACCTGTCATGTAGGCGGTCAGCCCGTAGTGCTGAGATCAAGCAGCCTGAGCACGACACCACACCACACTACACTACATGGGCGTACCAGCGACCAATGCTATATTTCAAATCAGATACCAAACCTGAACATCAAAGCTACTTTACAAAAAGAAAAAGCCCTGCAGGGCAGGGCTTTTCTGACGTTACAAGCGAAGCAAAAATTACTTGATTTTTGTTTCTTTGTAGATAACGTGCTTACGTGCTTTAGGATCAAACTTCATGATCTCCATTTTTTCAGGCATAGTGCGCTTGTTTTTGGAGGTTGTGTAGAAGTGACCAGTGCCGGCAGTAGATTCCAGCTTGATTTTGTCGCGACCAGATTTAGCCATGATTTTTTCCTAACAATAGTTTAGCTTAAACTTTTTCGCCGCGAGCACGCAGGTCAGCCAAAACGGCATCGATGCCGACTTTGTCAATGACGCGCAGACCAGCGTTAGACAAACGCAGAGAAACCCAACGGTTTTCTGATTCTACGAAAAAGCGACGGTTTTGCAGGTTAGGCAAAAAGCGACGTTTAGTTTTGTTGTTAGCGTGGGAAACGTTGTTGCCAACCATTGGCCCCTTCCCAGTCACTTGGCAGACACGTGCCATGATTAACTCCTTAATAGTTTCCGAAATTGGAAAAAATGAGAGTGTATACAAAAAATCGTGGAATATCAACGACTTGTGAAAAACAATTGTGTCTTTTGGATTTTTTAAATTTAACAATTTGAAAAATCACAGTAAACCGTGCTCTGCAAACGAGTAAACATGCGGGTTTGCGACGATAAAGTGGTCTAACACGCGGATATCAATTAACTGTAATGCCTGTTGCAATTTACTGGTCAGTTGCCGGTCTGCGCTGCTGGGTTCGCAAGAGCCCGAAGGATGGTTGTGTGCCAGTATCACCGCAGCAGCATTATGTTTCAGCGCAGATTTCAGTACTTCCCTGGGATAGACACTGGCTTGATCCAGGGTGCCGCGAAACAATTCTTCGCTGCTGATCAGACGGTTTTTGACATCCAAAAACAAAACGGCAAAGGATTCATAGGCGCGCCCTCCCAACATTAACTGCAGATATTGCCTGACGGCCTTGGGCGAATGCATCACGTCGGCCTGCCTGACTTCTTCGCAAATGGCTCTTTTCGCGAGTTCGAGAACAGCTTGTAATTGAGCGTATTTTGCAGCCCCTAAACCATGGATGCGCGAGAAGTCATTCATACCGGCACCAAACAGTTTGGATAAAGAGCCAAAATCCTGCAGCATGTCTCTGCCCAGATCCACCGCACTCTTACCCTTCACACCGGTGCGCAAAAAGACTGCCAACAGTTCTGCATCAGACAAAGCGCTGGCACCTGACTTAATCAGGCGTTCTCTGGGTCTGTCATCTTCAGGCCAGTCATGAATTGCCATTAGCTGGGCTCCTGCTTGTGTTTGAGAAAAACTTGTATCGCTGAAAGCTGGCTTACAATAGCGGCTTATTAGTGAAAGCCTGAAATCATGACGAATCCAGACCTACCTTTAGTCCAATCCGACTCCTACCTGACTTTGCATTACCGTCTTGCCAGCCTTGATGGTGAAAATATTATCAGTACATTTGAAGAAAGTCCCGCGACTTTGCAGATGGGTTTGGGGCAACTTGCCCCGGAATTAGAAAAAGCCTTACTAGGCTTGCCTGAAGGTTCGCACACTACGCGTGAGTTGTTGCCTGAACAGGCGTTTGGTCCGCGCAACCCAGAGCTGATACAACGCGTATCTGAGGCAACTTTGCGTGAGAATTCTGCGTTTGGCGAACAGTATGTCGTGGGTGATCTGGTCGAGTTCGCTGCACCGTCGGGTGGGCGCTTTGCCGGCATACTGAAAGCCAAAGATGAACACGGCTATATTTTTGATTTTAATCATCCGCTGGCAGGTCAAACCCTGCTGTTTGAAACCCGTATCATAGGAATTTTGTAAGATGGATAAGGAAATTTTACTGGCGCAACCGCGTGGTTTCTGTGCGGGAGTGGATCGTGCGATTGAAATTGTAGAGCGCGCTTTAAAGCAGTTTGGCGCGCCCATTTACGTCAGACATGAAATCGTGCATAACGCCTTTGTTGTGAATGATTTGCGTCAAAAGGGCGCTATTTTCATTGAAAATCTGGAAGATGTGCCAGCCGGAAATACCTTGATTTTCTCTGCACATGGCGTCTCGCAGGCGGTGCGCAAGGAGGCGGAGCAACGTGGCGTGACAGTGTTCGATGCTACCTGCCCATTGGTCACCAAAGTGCATATGGAAGTCATTAAAATGCGCAAGGAAGGCCGCGAAATCATCATGATAGGCCATGATGGTCATCCGGAAGTCGAAGGCACGATGGGGCAGACCGAAGGCGGTATGTATCTGGTTGAAACGGTGGCTGATGTGGCCAGCTTGCAAGTGGCTAATCCCGGGTTGCTGGCTTATGTATCGCAAACCACTTTATCTGTGGATGATACGGCTGACATTATCGCGGCACTTAAACAACGTTTCCCTGAGATCAGTGAGCCTAAGAAAGGCGATATCTGTTACGCCACGACGAATCGTCAACAGGCAGTCAAATTTATGGCACCTCAGGTTGAGCTGGTGATTGTGGTCGGTAGTCCGAACAGCTCCAACTCTAATCGTCTGCGCGAAGTGGCTGAGAAAATCGGTGCGGCCGCTTACATGGTCGACAATGCAGGTCAAATACAGCCCGCCTGGCTGGAAAATGTGCAACGTATTGGCGTCACCGCGGGGGCTTCAGCGCCTGAGGTACTGGTGCAGGAAGTGATTGCTCGACTGAAAGAATTGGGCGCCAGCAGTGTGCGTGCGCTGGACGGCGTAGAAGAAAACGTTACTTTTCCTATGCCTAAGGGTTTAAGCATCGCGCAAGAAGCCTGAGTCAGCCTGTTAGCATAGAAATTTGTAATTTGTTTTGATAAAAATCTGTTTTGTTCTGGTTTTCGATATTTTATTCAGTGAATTCGTGTTTAAGATGAGCCGGCAAATCAATTTGACTGTTTGTGAAATTGATAAAGGTGTATGCTTAAATGCCGGGTCTGTGGAAAATACGTAGGTAAGGGTGGTTTTTATACCACTGTCTTGAGAAGTTGCCTATGTATAATCGCGCCCACTTCATTGGCGTATATAAGAAGTCGAAATATTAGAAAAGCTTTTACCAAAAGTTGCAGAGGAGAGTTTTATCATGTGCATTACACGCAATATTGTTACTCCTGATATGAAGACACGCCTTTCCGGATAACGGAGTTGAAAGCGGCACACCGTATGACGGGTGCCGTTTTTTTGTTATCGGGAATGATTTTTCTGACTCGCTTGTTGTTCTTTACCGGATACAAACATCGGGCTCGGTTGAAATTTAGATTCGTTCATAGAAAGAGATACCAATATGGATACCTTTATCCAACAAATGATTAACGGGCTGGTTTTGGGAAGTATGTATGCCCTGGTCGCGCTTGGTTACACCATGGTGTACGGCGTTTTAAATCTGATTAACTTTGCGCACGGCGATGTGTTAATGGTCGGCGCAATGGCAGGACTCAGTATCATCAAGCTATTGCAGGTCGTTGCACCTGAGATGCATGGCATTCTGATGTTGCTGATCGCTATCATCGGAGCAATTCCGGTTTGTATTCTTGTTAATATACTGATAGAGCGGGTCGCTTATCGCCGTTTGCGTAATGCACCGCGGCTGGCTCCGCTGATTACTGCGATCGGCGTGTCTATTTTGGTACAGACATTTGCAATGATGATCTGGGGTCGCAGCCCAATTCCTTTCCCTTCCGTAATGCCTACGATACCGGTACAAATCGGTGGTGCTGTCATTTCGCAGACGCAAATTCTGTTGCTGATACTGGCTACCCTGGCTATGGTTGGCCTGGTGCTGCTGGTTGAAAAAACCAAAATGGGACGCGCCATGCGTGCAACGGCAGAAAATCCACGTGTTGCCGGTCTGATGGGTGTGAATTCCAACTATGTGATCGTGGCCACGTTTGCAATCGGCGCTGCACTGGCAGCGATTGCAGGTGTGATGTGGGCCGCGAATTACTCTTCCGCACAGTTTGCGATGGGCTTCGTACCTGGTCTGAAGGCATTTTCTGCTGCGGTATTAGGCGGTATCGGCAATATCTATGGCGCTATGGTGGGTGGCATTATCCTGGGTCTGATCGAGAGTCTGGGTGCGGGTTATATCGGTGATCTGACCGGTGGTGTACTGGGTAGTCATTACCAGGATATCTTCGCATTCGTTGTATTGATTATTGTGCTGACATTACGTCCATCCGGCATCATGGGTGAACGCGTCGCTGATCGCGCTTAAGGAGAAGATCAATGTCAACTATTTTTGATACAAAAGCCAATCCGAAAAAAGCCTATACCAGTTTCGCCATTATGGGGCTGGTGCTGGTGCTGTTCCCGTTTGTTGCTGCTAACTTTGGTAATTCATGGGTCCGGATTATCGACTTCGCCTTGCTCTACATTATGCTGGCGCTGGGTCTGAACATTGTGGTGGGCTTCGCCGGCTTGCTGGATCTCGGTTACATCGCGTTCTATGCTGTCGGTGCTTATCTCGCTGCGATTTTCGGATCACCCCAGTTTGCTGTGATACTTGAATCCTTTGTAGAAAACTACCCGGCACTTGGTAATGCTCTGGTTACTTTGTTCGGACCGGAAATTGCTCAAAAAGGCATACATCTGTCGGTCTGGATCATTATCCCGTTTGCTGCATTGATCGCTGGTTTATGTGGTGCTTTGCTCGGCGCGCCTACACTCAAACTGCGGGGTGACTATCTGGCGATCGTGACGCTGGGTTTTGGTGAAATTATCCGTATTTTCATGAATAACATGAATTCACCGATCAACTTCACAAATGGTCCGCAAGGGATCAATATGGTGGATCCGGTCAGCATCATGGGCGTGTCACTGCAAGGTGAGGCGGGTGTGGTGAGCTTCCTTGGCTTCAGTATGCCATCTGTGAATGCGTATTATTTCCTGTTCCTGACTCTGTGCATCCTTATCGTGATCATTTCCTTGCGCTTGCAAAACTCCCGTCTCGGACGTGCCTGGGTCGCCATCCGTGAAGATGAAATTGCAGCAAAAGCGATGGGTATCAATACCCGTAACGTCAAACTGCTGGCTTTCTCTATGGGGGCATCATTTGGTGGTATTTCCGGCGCGATGTTTGGCTCTTTCCAGGGTTTCGTTTCCCCGGAGTCCTTCTCGCTGATGGAATCGATCGTGATTCTGGCGATGGTGGTGCTGGGGGGTATTGGACATATTCCTGGCGTTATCCTGGGTGCCATATTGCTTGCAGCTTTACCTGAGGTGCTGCGTCACGTCGTTGAACCTGTACAGAATATGCTGTTCGGTAAAATCTGGATAGAAGCAGAAGTGTTACGTCAGTTGTTGTACGGTCTGACGATGGTGGTTGTCATGCTGAATCGCCCGGCCGGTTTGTGGCCTGCACCTAAGCATGAAGACAAGATTGGTAAAACCAATGACGCCACAGCGTAAGGACAAATGTGATGACTGAACAGACTATCTTAAAAATTGAAGGCGCTAACAAGCGCTTCGGCGGGCTGCAAGCCTTATCCAACGTCGGTATTCATATCAAAAAAGGCCAGATTTATGGCCTGATCGGACCGAATGGCGCGGGTAAAACAACTTTCTTTAACGTGATCACTGGTTTGTACCAGCCTGATACCGGTAGTTTTGAACTGGATGGCAAGCCGTATTCCCCTTCGGCACCGCATGAAGTGGCAAAAGCAGGTATTGCACGTACATTTCAGAATATCCGTTTATTTGGCGAAATGACCGCTCTGGAAAACGTCATGGTGGGGCGTCATGTGCGCACTCATCAGGGCGTGTTTGGTGCAGTTTTTCACCATGCTGCTGCGCGCAAGGAAGAGGCTGAAATCCGCCAGCGTGCCCAGGAATTGCTGGACTTTGTTGGTATCGGTCAGTTTGCCGACCGCACCTCTAAATTCCTGTCCTACGGCGATCAGCGTCGTCTGGAAATTGCACGCGCACTGGCGACCGATCCTAAGCTGCTGGCATTGGACGAGCCTGCAGCCGGTATGAATGCGACTGAAAAACTGGCGTTGCGTGAGCTCTTGGTCAAGATTAAGGCCGAAGGTAAAACGATCCTGCTGATCGAACATGATGTCAAACTGATGATGGGCTTGTGTGATCGCCTGACTGTACTCGATTACGGCAAACCAATTGCAGAAGGTGTTCCTGCAGATATTCAAAAAAATCCGGCTGTGATCGAAGCCTATTTGGGAGGTGGCCACTAATGGTTGAAAATGTATTGAAAGTCCAGCAGCTCAAGGTGGCTTATGGCGGAATTAAAGCAGTCAAGGGCATCGACCTGGAAGTCAATAAGGGTGAGCTGATCACCTTGATTGGTGCCAATGGTGCGGGTAAAACGACAACCCTGAAGGCCATTACTGGCACCTTGCCCAGCTGTAAGGTTGAGGGGGAAATCCTGTACATGGGGGCTTCTATCCGCAGTAAGAACTCCTTTGAACTGGTCACCGAACACCTGGCGATGGTACCTGAAGGCCGCGGCGTATTCACCCGTATGACCATTCATGAAAATTTGATGATGGGTGCTTATACTCGTAACGATAGTGCTGGCATTGCGGCTGATATCGATAAATGGTATTCCGTGTTCCCGCGTCTGAAGGAGCGTTCTGCACAGCTGGCCGGTACTTTGTCAGGCGGTGAACAGCAGATGCTGGCGATGGCGCGCGCACTGATGAGTCATCCCAAGCTGTTGTTACTGGATGAGCCCTCTATGGGTTTGTCACCTATCATGGTCGAGAAAATCTTTGAAGTGATTCGTAATGTCTCGGCACAAGGCGTGACTATCCTGCTGGTTGAGCAAAATGCAAAGCTGGCGTTGCAAGCTGCACATCGTGGCTATGTGATGGATTCCGGCTTGATTACCATGAGTGGAAATGCCAAAGATATGCTGGATGATCCTAAGGTTCAGGCAGCCTATCTGGGTGAAGGTTAAATCCCTGCACGCTTAGAAAGTAAAAAACCCGCTTAATTAAGCGGGTTTTTTTTGCCAAAAACCGGAAAATTTATTTTTTTGTGCTTAACTTGGCAGGGGCAGCTTTTTCGCCAGCTTGTACCAGTTGCGTTACAACTGTGTTCAGATTGGCTTCTAAAGCTTCTATGGTTTGTTTGCCTGTTTTGTTGATCTGCTCCAGACTCGCATGAGAATTGTTGATGGCAGATTTGATTGCAGTAACAATGTGCTCGGTTCCGGCTGGCGCATCTTTGGTCACTTCTTCCAGCAAAGTAACAACTTTACGTTTGTTCTCATTCAGTTGTACTTCAGCTGCGCGGGATAGTTCTGCCTGAGTTGTCGTTGCAATATTTCCCAGATGACGGCTGTATGCCAGAAATTTTTCCGCATTTGGCTGCAATTGTGCGCTGCTCAGCTGAATGAATTCCTGCGCATCTTTTGCGGACAATAACTGGCGGGTCGTCGCAGTGGCTTCTTCCATTGTACTTTTTACTGCATTCAAATTCAGTTCGGCCAGTTTTTCAACGCTTTCCAGTGTTTTTGCACTGATAGAGGAGAATAATGCGAATTGTGCATCCAGATTGGCTTTAGTTGCCGCTGAGAATTGTTCAGGTACTGAAAACATAGGGAACTCCTTGAAAAGGGTCGTGCATGAATGAAATCAGAGGGGATATTGCAAAGGATCTACACAAATTGTGCATTGCAATAAATTGATTATAATGAAATATTCTTGTTTGGCAACTCAAACATGAACAGTGGCTAAGGGAACTTGTCTCTATGGCTACAGAATGCGTTGCTCAGCAGATTGTGATCCGGCATTGTGACTGGACGATGAAAGAAGGGAGTGTGTTACACTTTTTGTTAGTGTTTCTTTCTGGAATTTCCATTCATGAATTCAAATGCACCTGTTCATCCTGTTAAACCTGTTACATCAGTCACAAACAGCATCAAAACCCGCAGGGATTTCAAGCGCTTCTATACACTGACAACCCGCTGGATGGATAATGATGTGTATGGGCATGTGAATAATGTCACCTACTACAGTTGGTTCGATACCGCAGTCAATCAGTATCTGATCAGTGAACAGGTGCTGGATGCGGAACATGGCCAGGTAATTGGTCTGGTCATCGAAACCCAATGCAATTACTTTGCACCCATCGCGTTTCCGGATGAGGTGACAGTCGGATTTGCGGTCAGCCGGCTGGGTAACACCAGCGTTCGTTATGAGTTAGGCATCTTCCGCAACGATGAGCAAGTCGCTTCTGCACAAGGGCATTTTATTCATGTCTACGTAGACAGAAATAGCCGGCGCCCCGTCCCGCTTCCCGGCGAGCTGAGGTCTGTATTAACTTTTATTCTGAGTGACTCTGATGACGCCAACTGAATTGCAGCAAGCTGTAGACCAGCTCATCACTGAACGCCATTCTGTGCGTGCTTTTTTGCCGGATCCTGTTCCTGCCGAGCTGCTGCAGGATTTGTTCAGGCTTGCGGCACGCGCACCTTCCGGAACCAATACCCAGCCCTGGAAAGTCTATGTGCTGACCGGGGAAAAGAAAAACCAGCTGTCGCAGAAAATCTTGCAAGCGCACGAACACCCAGATCCTGCCGCACCGCATACTGAGGAATATCACTACTATCCTTTGCAATGGACCAGCCCGTATCTGGACCGTCGCCGCAAAGTGGGCTGGGATTTATATGCTCTGCTGGGTTTGGGGCGTGACAACAAAGCAGGTATGCATGCCCAGCATGGTCGTAACTACACATTTTTTGATGCACCAGTCGGTTTGATGTTCACCATTGATCGCATCATGGAGCAGGGCTCCTGGCTGGACTATGGCATGTTTTTGCAAAACCTGATGCTGGCTGCAAAAGCGCGTGGACTGGATACCTGTCCGCAGGCTGCTTTTACCCAATATCACCGTATTATCAGCGAACATCTTTCCCTGCCAGATAGCGAGATGTTGGTTTGCGGCATGTCTTTGGGTTATGCTGATATGAGTAAGCCTGAAAACTCTTTGCAGACTGCGCGTGAGCCAGTTTCTGGATTTGTACGGTTTATGGAATAGCACTTCGCTATTCATTGCGGCCTGCACCCGTATAAAGTGAAATTAAATAAGAGTAAACTTCAATTGGAATCGCTAAGTCTTTAATTATCTTGCGATTTTTTTGAGATTTGCTACACTGCACTAAATTTTTTGGCATATTTTATGTAGGAGTTGTAGATAGTGAAATTTGCCCGTAAAGCAATTATTCTGAGCCTTGCTGCGCTTCTTCCTGCAGTTTCCCTCTCTGTACAAGCGACGGAATCCAAGCATCGTCATGTAAAAAAACACGTGGTACACAAAAAGTCTGCCAGGATCGCCGCCAATACAAAAGTGGTGAAGCGTTATGTGGTCGTGAACGGCAAACGTAAGCTGGTGACTGAGCATGTGGCTCTCGCCCCTGTCGTTGCAGAAAAACCCAGCGTAGGTGATATCGCAGGCTTAAAGCATGCTGATCCTTTGTCGCTACAGTCTAACGTAGCGTTTGTGGTGGACCAGACCAGCTCTAAAGTGCTGTTCGAAAAAAATTCGGATGTGTCTTTACCTATCGCGTCTATCACCAAACTGATGACCAGCCTGGTCGTGGTTGAGGCGCATCAGGATTTGAATGAGCAAATCGAAGTCACCACAGAAGACATCGACAAGGAAAAAGGAACCGGTTCACGCTTGAAAATTGGCGCTAAACTTACCCGTGCGGATATGTTGCATATCGCCTTAATGAGCTCGGAAAACCGTGCTGCTTCCGCGCTGGGTCGCAGTTATCCAGGAGGCTTGCCTGCTTTCGTGGCTGCCATGAATGCTAAAGCCAGACAATTGGGCATGAGCGACACCCATTATGTCGATTCCAGTGGTTTGTCCAGTCAGAACCGCGCCAGCGCGCGTGATCTGGTTAAGCTGGTCAACGCAGCGTATCAGCATCCTGTGATTCGTGAATATTCGACGGATTCAAAATATGTGGTCAATCCGGGCGGGCGTCCGCTGGAATACGGCACCTCAAATAAACTGGTCGCGAATCCTTCTTGGGAAATTGGTCTGCAGAAAACCGGCTATATTGCCGAAGCTGGGCGTTGTCTGGTGATGCAGGCGATGATAGAAGGGCGCGCGATTGTGATGGTGTTCCTGGATTCTAAAGGGAAGTATTCACGTCTGGCAGATGCCGGTCGCATCAAAAAATGGCTGGAATCGAATAAGCCACAAGCCTGACAAGTTTATTCTCATGTCGTTTACAAAAGCCGGTTTGCATTGCGCAGCCGGCTTTTTATTTGCTTAGCGCTAAGCCAGATTTACTCAGGAAATAAGCTCGCCCACAACTGCTGACTGGAATCGACTTCCCGACTGATTTTATCCAGTGCGACTCTGGCCCGGTCTTCACCCTGCAGCCGGATATTGTGCTGCAGTTTGCGCAAGCTGCGATAGGCCGATGCACTGCGTTGAGCCAGTTCAGTTGGAATCAGGCCCAGTTCGCCACAACGTTTCAGTAAGGCGATATTGCCGCTGTTTGCACTCAGTTCAGGATACTGATGTGCATGACGCAGCACCAGATACTGCACCATGAACTCCAGATCTATCATGCCGCCCGCATCATGTTTGAGGTCGAACAGTTCGCTGCGATTAGGGTGGGCATCGCGCATTTTTTTGCGCATTTGCAGCACTTCCTGACGTAAGCTGGCTTCATCTCTGGATTGACATAAGACTTGATGACGGATCGCTTCAAATTGCTGACCTATGCGCGCATCACCCGCACAATAGCGCGCGCGCGTGAGCGCCTGATGCTCCCATAACCAGGCTGATTTTTCCTGATATCGGGCGAAAGACTGTATCGATGAAACCAGTAAGCCACTGGCGCCGTCCGGGCGTAAGGCGATGTCTATATCAAACAAAATACCTGCCGGCGTATGGCTGGTCATCCAGGTAATGAAACGTTGAGCCAGTTTGGCGTAATTGGCTGGCGCGTCCTGTTCATCATCGTCATACAAGAAGATCAGGTCCAGATCCGATGCATAGCCCAGTTCCTTACCGCCCAGTTTGCCGTAGGCGATGACTGCAAACTGCGGGGTGTCACGATGGCGCGTCGCAATCGTCTGCCAGACAGCGGTTATCGTTGCTGCCACCATCAGATCTGCCAGTTGCGACAAGTCGTCGGCCAGATGTTCAACCGTGACTTGTCCTTCCAGATCCTGGGCCAGCAGACGGAATTGCATGGCGTGATGCATCTCGCGCAAAGTTTCTAATTGCCGTTCCGTGTCATCGCGATGTGCGAGTAATTCTTTCTCTAGCTCTTGCGAAAATAGCGCCCAGTCGGGGCGTGCCTGCAAGGCTGACTCATCCAGCAATTCGTCAAGTAACAGCGGATGGCGGGTCAGGAACTTGGCGGCCCAATCACTGGCATCCATCATACGGATAACGCGGGCCAGTGCATCCGGGTATTCGGTCAGCAGCGACAGGTAGGCTGAACGGCGCGCGATTGCCTCCATCAAGTCGAGAAAGCGGTGCCAGCAACTGAGTTGATTTTGAGCCTGCGTACCGATCAGGCGCATGGCCTGGTTAAACAAGGCCAGCAACTTCTGGCGACTGGCTTCGCTGAGTGTCTGTATCCGGCCTGAATGCCAGTGTGCATTCAAGCGGCGCGCCGCTTCATGTGCATCATGGAAGCCTGCCTCACCGAACTGAGAGATCAGTAAATCTTCATCTTCACTGCTGTTAAGATTGGCGATCAGCTGCGCTTCACCGGCTTCCGCTGCATCATCTGCTTTATCTTTGAAAATGGTATCAAACTGCGTTGCGACAAACTGCCGGTGGACTTGCAGCGCATCCAGCAATGGCGCTACTTGCGGATAGCCCATCATGTTGGCGATGCGCAGTTGGTCTTCTTCTTTCGAGGGGAAGGTATGAGTTTGCGCATCATCCAGATATTGCAGTCTATGCTCCAGGTTTCTCAGGAACACATAGGATTGCTGCAACTGTGTGACGATGTCGGCATCCAGAATATTTTTTTCACTCAAAATAGTCAGGGTGTTGCGGGTAGAGCGGTCACGCAGGCTGGCATCGCGCCCGCCACGTATCAGTTGAAAGACCTGAGCCAGAAATTCCACTTCGCGTATGCCACCACGCCCTAGTTTGACGTTGTTACTGCGCTCAGGATGGCGCGTCTCCTGACGTACTACTTCTGCACGGATTTGCGCATGCATAGAGCGCAGCGAATCAATCGCACCGAAATCCAGGTAGCGCCGGTACACAAAAGGACGGATGATTTTTTCCAGTTGCAGCAAGTCCTCAGGCTGACCACTCATGGCTCTGGCTTTAACCCAGGCATAGCGTTCCCATTCACGTCCTTGCACCATGAAATATTCTTCCAGCATGCCGAAGCTGGCGACCAGCGGGCCAGAATTACCATTGGGCCGCAAGGCCATATCGACACGGAAGCTGTAACCGTCTTCCGTCACCTCGGAAATCGCTGCGATCAGTTTCTTGCCTAAGCGACTGAAGTATTCATGGTTAGACAGGCTGCGCTGTGCAGCGTCATGACAGCGGGTCTCGCCATCTTCTGCATAACAAAAAATCAGATCGATATCGGATGAGACATTGAGTTCGTAACCACCCAGCTTACCCATGCCCAGCACGATCAGGGATTGTTCTGCGCCACTTTCTTCACCGACCGGGACGCCATATAGCGCGCGCATTTCCAGGTCGAGTGCGGCTAAGTGTTGTGCCACTACAAAGTCGGCAAACTCGCTGATAGTCGTGACCACTTCATGCATATCCGCTCGTCCGCTCAGATCGCGCTCGATCAGTGTAACGAGTACAAGGTTGCGCAAACGTCGCATTGCCTTGTTCAAACTGGCACCGGATGAAATTTCTTTTTGTAAAATCTGCGCAAAATCCGCTTTGCTAAAGGATAATCTGCTTATTTCCTGCAGCTGTGCGCCTCGTTCTGGTGCTCCCTGCAGCCAGCGTTGTAAAAAACGGGACAGTGCTGCGGCGTTGGTTGGGAAATTTTCCGTATGGCTCATAGGGGAGACTGGATGGGTTGTCGATCAGCAGGATAGCTGCTGGGAAGCAGGTTGGCTCTGATTGTAAGTGATTTCCCGCGCTTACAGAACCCGTACCTGCCATGTTCGCAGAGGAATCCGGTATCGTCCTGATTCGATATTTAATCAATGAAAAGCATGAGACGTAGTTTAAATAACCATGTGCCGGGTCACAGGTCTGACACCGGTGTGCAAAGAAGCGAATGTCTTGAATGACAAAAGAAGCTGCTTCACCTGCACCGACCCGTCGTAGCCGCCACTTGCTGTCTTCTCTGAGGATGCTGGTTGCCTTGCCCTGTCGCCATTTGTGGCGAGCGGGGGGACGTAGCCTGCGCGTTTTGTGTTGGGGGCTGCTGGGGCTGTATTTTATGTTTTGCCTGCTAGTGCTGGTGTTGCGCTATGTGCTGTTGCCCCAGGTTAGCAACTACCAGACTGAAGTCGAAACTGCGCTGGCCGCGTCGATAGGACGTCCGGTAAAAATTGCATCACTGGAGGCAAGCTGGCAAGGCTTACATCCCCAGTTTGCGCTGCACCAGGTGCAGCTGTTTGATCAGCGTGGCCAACTTGCGCTGGCCTTGCCTGAAGTCCGTACCACTTTGTCGTGGTGGAGTCTGGTACTGGCTGAGCTGCGTTTTCAACGTATAGAACTGCTGGCACCAGAACTGACCGTACAACGCGATGTACAAGGTCAGTTGAATATCGGTGGTTTTTTACTGGATACTCAGCGTAAGGGCGATGGCAAAGGACTGGACTGGGTATTGGCGCAGCAGCAAATACGCATAAAGGATGGCAGGCTGCATTGGATAGACCAGACGCGGGCAACGCCTGCGGCCGATCTGCTTGGTGTCAACTTTGATTTGCGTAATCATTGGCAGCAGCATCAATTCTCTTTGCAGGCGCAAATGAGTGGGGGATTGGCGCAGCCCATGGATGTCAGGGGTAATTTGCGCCATGCTTCATTTGCTAAGACCCTGCTGAACCGCTCAGTCTGGTCAGGTGAAATTTATGCCTTGCTGAGTCAGGCCGATTTGCCTGTCTTGCAGGCTTATTTGCCGATGAACAGCCAGTTGCAACAAGGAAAAGGCACGCTACGCGCCTGGATGCAGCTGGATGCCGGTAGGATGGCTGATCTGACGCTGGATGTCTTACTCAAGGACGTACAAGGCAAATTTGCGAAAGATCTGCCTGTGCTGGATATGCAAGAAATTCGTGGTCGCATTACGGCCAGTGAAAAAATATCTTTTGCAAAAAAATATTTGCCCTCGGTGTTTGGCCCTGCTGGGCACACTCTCGCGCTGACTGACTTTAGCATGACGGCCCGTGACGGGTTGCGTCTGCCCCCAACCTCGATTAAAGAAAGTTTTACGCCTGGTAGCGATGGTCAGCCAGAACGTGTCGAACTGTCTTCACCCATGCTGGATTTGCAGACTTTAGTCCAGTTTGCGGAGCACTTGCCCTTGCCTGCAGGGCAGCGCCAGATGCTGACTGATTTTGCGCCTAAAGGCGTACTGAAAAACCTGCATGCGCAATGGAGCGGCAGTTATCCGGAAATCGTCAGCTATCAGGTGCAGGGACAGTTTGAGAATTTATCCTTACGTGCACAAGTCGCCAGAGCCGCTCAGGCGGCGCGTGGCAAGCGACCGGCGACAGCGGCTGTTCCTGCCATTCCAGGCTTTGATAATTTATCCGGCAGTATCGAAGCCAATGAAAAAAACGGCAAGCTGGTACTGGATTCCAAAGCCTTAGCGCTGCATACCGCCAGTTACTTTGTCGATCCATCTCTGTATTTTGATCGCTTGTTTGTGCACGCCAACTGGAAGATCGCCAGCGATGATCAGCTCACGGTTCAGCTACAAAAATTCGATGCAGCACAAGGAAATATGCGCGCCAGCTTCAGTGGCAGACACAGCGTGTCGCTGCGTCCAGATAGAGACAATCCGGCCGGCAATCTGGATCTGAGCGGCCGTATCGACCGTTTCGATCTGAAAACCATCGATAAATACATACCTGCCAGCGCGCCGCAGGACTTGCGTCATTGGCTGACCCATGCCTTGCTGGATGGCTATGCTGATGAGGTAAAGCTCAAAGTGAAAGGGGATTTATCTCACTTTCCGTTTGCGGCTAACGATAGCCGTGCCGCACAGGCTGGCGAGTTCCGGGTTAAGGGTAGTCTGAGTGGCGCTAAACTGGATTTTACGGCAGGTGAACTGAGAGAGGGATCGAAGCAGGCACTTTGGCCAGTCATCGATCAGATACGTGGCAGCTTTGTGTTTGAGCGCGCACGCATGGAAATTTCCGGTGACACCGCGAAGACGCTTGGCGTAGATCTGAAAAAAGTGAAAGCCATCATCCCTGATTTGATGACGCATGGTGCCGTGTTGCAGATTGATGGGATAGCATCAGGGCCGCTGCAGCAAATGCTGGGCTATGTCGCTGCCAGTCCGGTGCAGACCTGGCTCGGTCATTTTCTGGATGAGACCAAGGCCAGTGGCTCGTCTTCATTAAATCTGAAACTGCAACTTCCGCTGCAACATCTGATCGACGCTAAGGTGAATGGCATTCTGCAGTTTCAAAATAATGATGTATCGCTGCAGCCGGGAATTCCTCAGGTCAGCGCGGCGAATGGCAAACTGGAGTTCAATGAAACCGGGTTGACAATCCCAGCACTGAAGGCGATGGCACTGGGTGGCCCGGTGGTCATCAGTGGCGGCAGCCAGAAAGACAATACGATACGGATCAGGCTTGATGGCACGGCCAGTGCACAAGGGTTGATCGCCTATTTGCCACCCGAGCACCGCAGAATCATGGATGGGCGGCTGTCTGGCTCCAGTCGTTATACTGCTGCAGTGAGTGTCAAAAAGCAGTTGCCAGAGATTGTGGTGGAATCCAGCCTGCAAGGCATGGCACTGCATTTTCCTGAACCGCTGCGCAAGGCCGCAACTGAAATCTTGCCATTGAAAGTGGAGTTAACGCCGCTGGCAAGCAATGAGAATATTCAGTTCCGCGATGAGTTAAAGCTGCAGTTGGGCGCTCTGGTACAAGCACGCTTTCAGCGGCAAAAGCAGCGCGACAGCGATAAAGGCTGGCGCGTGGTGCGTGGCGGAATAGGCGTAGGTCAGTCTGCACCTGAGTCTGAGCAGGGCATGGCCTGGCAAATTCAGCTGCCTCAGTTGAATGTCGATGAATGGTCGCAATGGCTGGATAGCATGTCAGCAAAGGCGAATGGAGCTGTGTCGCTGCCAGACACCGGGCTGGAATCGTATTTTTATCCGGCATCTGTGCAGTTGCGCGCAACGCGTCTTCAGTTGATGGGAAAACAGTTCGATGATATGCAACTCAGTTTGAATCAGCAAAAAGGGAACTGGAAAGCGAGCATGAAGTCCAGTCAGGTGGCGGGAACGCTTAGCTGGAATGAGGCAGCGCTGGCGCAAGCAAATTCCAATATCACAGGCCGCTTCGATTATCTGAAAATTCCAGCCTCAGCGGCCAGGGAAGTGACTGAGCTGTTAGATGGAAAAAAAACGCAGACACAGTTGCCCGGTCTCGACATTGTGGTGGATCAGTTTGAACTGGTGAATAAAAAAATGGGTCGCTTGGAACTGCAGGCCAGTAACCAGCTGGTCAACGGTCGCAGCGAGTGGCAACTGCGTAAAATCAATTTGAAAAATCCCGATGCAGAATTAAAAGCCACAGGTAAATGGCTGCAACAGGCAGATGCCGGGCAGACCCAGCTCGAATATGCGCTGGAAATTCAGAATGCGGGGCAATTGCTGAACCGGCTTGGTTTTGCCAATGTCTTACAAGGTGGTAAAGGTAAAATTGAAGGCAACTTGCGCTGGACTGGTCTGCCATTTGCGATGGATTTGCCCTCCATGACAGGAAAAATACAGCTTGATCTGGCTGCCGGTCAGTTTTTAAAAGTGGATCCGGGTGCCGCGAAGTTATTGGGTGTATTGAGTATGCAATCCTTGCCACGCCGCCTGACACTGGACTTCCGCGATGTGTTTTCTGAAGGCTTTGCATTTGATGGTATCAATGGCAATGCTGTGATCGAAAAAGGGCTGGCGCATACCGAGAATCTGAAAATGCGCGGCTTGAATGCGACCGTTCTGATGGCCGGTAAAGCTGACCTTGTGCATGAAACCCAGGACTTGCATGTGGTTGTGATTCCGGTGGTGAATGCAGGTGCTGCTTCGGTTGTGTACGGACTGGCAGTGAATCCTGTCATTGGACTTGGGACTTTTCTGGCGCAATTGTTTTTGCGTGAACCTTTGGCCAAGGCCTTTACATTTGAATATGGCGTGACCGGCTCCTGGACTGAGCCGGTCGTAAAAAAACTGGAGGGTGGCCTCAGCAACAGTGCTTCCTCAGCTGAAACCAGTAAAACGGGGAGACGTGAATGATGAGGGTTGCGGCAATACAGATGATTTCGTCTTCTGACTTGAATAACAATCTGGCGACAGCAGAGCGCCTGCTACGGCAGGCTGCAGCAGACGGAGCACAGCTGCTGCTCTTGCCCGAATACTGGCCCTTAATGGGACAGCAGGATACGGATAAATTATTGATTGCAGAAGAAGCCGGGAATGGCCGTATGCAGACGTTTTTATCTGCAATCGCGCGCGAACTAGGCGTCTGGCTGATAGGTGGAACCATACCCTTGAAGTCTGCTGAAGCGGATAAGGTACTGAATACGACCTTAGTCTATGGGCCGGATGGTGAATTGAAAGCGCGTTACGACAAAATGCATCTGTTTGGTTTTCAGAAGGGCAGTGAGTCTTATGAAGAGTCGCGCACCATCACAGCGGGTCATGAAGTTGTCAGTTTTGATTCTGAACTGGGCAGGATAGGACTGGCGATCTGTTATGACCTGCGCTTCCCTGAGTTGTTTCGCGCAATGGGGCCTTGCAACCTGATGATAGTGACCGCAGCTTTTACTCATACGACTGGAGAGGCACACTGGGAAATCCTGTTGCGCGCCAGAGCTGTTGAGAATCAATGTTATTTGCTGGCATGTGGTCAGGGTGGACTACACAGCAATGGTCGCCGAACCTGGGGGCATAGCATGTTGATTGATCCCTGGGGTAAGGTGCTGGCCTGCCAGGCTGAAGGTGAGGGCGTTGTAGCTGGCGAGATAGATCAGGCACAGATCGCGTCAGTCAGAGAGAGCCTGCCAGCCTTACGTCATCGCCGCATGTGATCCTGCTGTTCTGTCAGCCTGAATATTTGCGTTCCTTCTGTGTTGCAGGCGGCTTCTGAACTACAATGCCTGCATTACTGTTTTTTCTGCGTGAGCCTCTTAATCTATGACTTCCAGCGTACCGACTCCTAGCCATTTGACCATCGCTCGTGATGTGTTGCTTACTCCTTTTGGACTGGACGAAAATCAGTTAAATCAGGTTCTCGCCTCGATGTTTACGCATCGTGTTGATTACGCGGATCTGTACTTCCAATTTACCCGCAGCGAAGGCTGGAGTCTGGAAGAAGGTATCGTCAAGACCGGTAGTTTTTCTATCGATCAGGGTGTTGGTGTGCGTGCTGTGTCTGGCGATAAAACCGCATTTGCGTATTCCGATGAAATTTCTGCGAAAGCGCTGTCCGAAGCTGCGGTGGCAACCCGTACCATTGCGCGCCAGGGTGCCGGTAAAGTAAAAGTCGCTAAAACCATGGCTGAAGCGGTGGGACGCGATTTATATTTGCCGAACGACCCCTTACATTCTCTGGATGCGAATCAGAAAGTGCGCTTGCTGGAGCGGGTAGAGCGCATTGCGCGCGCGAAGGATCCACGCATTGTGCAGGTGATGGCTTCGCTGTCCGGTGAATACGATGTGGTGATGGTGGCGCGTAGCGATGGCGTGATGGCAGCGGATGTGCGACCGCTGGTGCGGGTATCGGTCACTGTCATCGCTGAACAGAATGGCCGGCGTGAAATGGGTTCCAGTGGCGGTGGTGGCCGCTACGACTATGCTTACTTTACAGATGCTTTGCTGGAGAAATTTGCCGATGAGGCGGTCAAGTCTGCGCTGGTGAATCTGGATGCACGTCCGGCACCGGCTGGACCGATGACAGTCGTATTGGGACCGGGCTGGCCTGGCGTATTGTTGCATGAGGCAGTCGGACATGGCCTCGAAGGTGATTTTAACCGTAAAGGTTCCAGCACTTTCTCAGGCCGCATCGGCGAACGGGTAGCTGCCAAAGGCGTGACAGTGGTGGATGATGGCACGATGCAAAACCGGCGCGGTTCCCTGAATATCGACGATGAAGGTAATCCTACCCAGTGCAATGTACTGATAGAAGACGGCATCCTGAAAGGCTATATGCAGGATACGATGAATGCGCGTCTGATGAAAATGGATATTACCGGTAATGCGCGCCGCGAGTCATTTGCACACTTGCCTATGCCGCGCATGACCAATACCTACATGCTGGCTGGCGACAAAGATCCGGAAGAGATACTGGCCTCTGTTAAGAATGGTCTGTACGCCGTCAATTTTGGTGGCGGGCAGGTGGATATCACGAATGGTAAATTCGTGTTTTCAGCCAGTGAGGCATACATGATAGAGAACGGAAAAATCAGCTATCCGGTCAAGGGCGCGACGCTGATCGGTAATGGACCAGAGGTGCTCAATCATGTGTCAATGATAGGCAATGATCTGCAACTGGATTCCGGTATTGGCGTGTGTGGTAAAGAAGGGCAAAGCCTGCCAGTCGGTGTAGGTCAGCCCAGCATGCGCATAGAGGGGCTGACTGTAGGCGGAACCGCTTAATACCGACAGGGCTATACCTATGTTTGTCATCGCTATCGTATCCGCTAAAGGCGGTGTTGGAAAAACAACGGTGTCGGCTAATCTTGCTGCAGGTTTCGCACAACGTGGGCGGCCAGTGGCTGTGATTGATCTGGATCCGCAAAATGCCATGCAATGGCATTTGGGGGGACTTGACCCGGATGTCGCTAAGGGCATCAGTTCGCTCAATGCCAGCAGGACGCGCTTGGCGGGTGTTATGCATCAAACTCCCTTTGATGTGGTGCTGGTTCCATATGGCAGTTGCAGCGAGCAACGCAGACAAAAATTTGAAGCGACGCTGGCAGCGCAGGATGACTGGCTGAAAACTAAGCTTGTGGCAGCAAAGTTGCCGGATCAGACGATAGTCATACTCGATACACCTCCCGGACCATCTGTGTATCTGAAACAAGCCATACGTGCGGCCGATTTTTTGCTGGCGGTAGTTCTGGCTGATGCGGCTTCTTACTCAACTTTACCGGAAATGGAAGCGCTGATTGCCAGCTATACCGCCGGATCAAAAGTCAAAATTGGGTCCGCCTACCTGATCAACCAAGGTACTCAACGTCAGTTGGCACAGGATGTGCTCTCTTTGTTTTCTGAAAAATTAGGACCGAGAATGCTGCCTTTCGTTGTGCCAGAAAGTGATGCTGTTGAAGAGGCATTGGCTTTTGAGCGCCCGGTCGTGGTACATCAACCTGAAAATGCTGCGGCCAAAAACATTTTTGAAATGACAGATTGGTTAATTCGCGGCTTACCACGTTAAGGCTAGTTAGCAGTGCGTTATGCATAGCAAGAGCGTTTTAACTGAAGTTACACACCATCTTACATGTAATTTATTAATGATATTTACATGTGAATAGAAATTTTCATACTTTTGTATATATTTTTGTATTTATTTTTCTGTTTTCAGGTCGTTATGCAAAAAGACCTATATGTGAAATGGCAGTTAAGTTGTGCTACTTTTATTTCGTAAAAATTGTTGCAAAAAAATATTTCTTTTAAATTAATCTTGCTCTTATTTTTAAATTAAGTGTCCTGCGTATAGATTGTTGACAATTGTATATGGTAACTCACTGGACTGCAGGTTGCGTCGGATGGTAGAGTTGTAAGTAGTTGTAAGCGGTTTCGGTAAATTTCCCGGGATTGTTATTGCAATCATTTTGTGGAAGTGTTCATTATGTCAAAAAACGATCTCCAGTATTACGAGTCTCAGCAATGTTCATTGCAATGGCGCGCTTTTTTGAATGCATTTTCAGCAGAATTCTCTACCAAGGGCGACTTAAAGGATTTGCGATTATTCATGCAGCAGTTGGGTCGCACTATGGCTGCCGGTCTTGGGTTTCAGGGCGGAGACAGCTTGCAGTTGCTTGAAGATAATATGAATGCAATTTGGGAGCGCATGCATTGGGGGTGGGTGGAAGTGAACGAAGAAGCTGAAGCCCTGGTGCTGCTACATCATGCAAGCCCACTCAAGGCGGCATTTGGTGAACAGTCACTGGTTTGGACCCCAGCCTTGCTGGAAGGTATTTATGCGAGCTGGTTTGAGGGGATGGGAATGGACCCTTCATTACGGTTGCAGCAAAAAACCAGTGATGTGGGTATAGCTCAGGTTTTGGTCTTTGAGCTCAAGAGACAGGTAGAGGAGTCGCCATTTTTCGGGCGTCGTTGAAATGCAGCGTAATGCTTTCGCTAAATGATGAAGACGGTGAATATTATGGATGACGATATTAAAAATCTGTTTCAGAAGTTTGGGCAGCCCGCCAGTGGTTATCGGGAAATTAATCGCGATGTAGATAGTGAACAGGCAAGGCAGCGTTGGCCTTTATTGCGTGATGTACGTGTGCATGCTGCCTCCTATGCCGAGGATGATGCAGACGAAGCTACGGAATTTTCTTTGTCAGCATTGACGCAGCAGAATCAGGATGCCTCACCATATCTGAATGTGGCAGTGCCCGATTCGCGTGCGTTACCAGCTCAGGCTGGGCAGCTATTTCGCTTTGACCAGTCTGCCCCTTCTGTTCAACCTGAAACTCAGCCCGAAACGCAGGTCCGGCAAGCTGCTGCCGCAAATGCTCCTCCTGTGCAGCGTGTACAGTCTTTGTTTAGTGGAGTAGCTGCAGCACCTGAGATTGTCCCAGGGGTAGGTCAAAACAAACAGCGTTCCGTCAGTGCAATACTTGATCGACTGGCAAAAAAGCCAGAACAAAGTAAGAGTATCGAGACACCTAATCAATCCTTCTTCAAAAAAATATTCAGGTCATGAGAGTTGTCGCTGTTATTTCTCCCAAAGGTGGCGTCGGAAAAACGACGGTAACAGCCAATCTGGCTGCCGCACTTTCGCAATTAGGGGAAAGGATAACAGTACTGGACCTTGATCCGCAAAATGCCTTACGTTTGCATTTTGGCATGTCCTATGAAGAAACTTCGGGTATAGCCAGACCTGAGGCTGCTGCCGGTGGTTGGCGTCCGTTTTTGCATGTCAGCCGTTTTGGGGTGGATTTTATTCCTTACGGTATTGTTAATGCTCAAGAGCGTGAACAATTTGAACACAGCGTTAAGTTCCAACAGGATTGGTTGTTTCAGCATTTGAATTCTCTCGGATTGCCGGAAAATGCCGTAGTGTTGATTGATACGCCACCCGGCCCCAGCATCTATTTGCAGCAAGTATTACAAGTGGCGCATGTAGGACTGGTAGTGTTAAGGCCGGATGCAGCTTCTTACTCTACTGTGCCGTCAATTGAAGCCTTGCTTGAGTTTTATACCGGTAAGCGTAAGGATTTTCTTGGTCATTGTTTCGTATTGAACCAAATGGATGCATCTAAGCAATTATGTCGGGATGTTTACGGCATGTTACGTGCGCAATTAGGGGGGCGGTTTGTACCAGCCGCGATCCATCGCGATGAAGGGGTCAGGGAGGCACTCGCCTGTCAGATGCCAGTTGCAGAATATGCGCGATTCTGCTCCGCTACGCAGGATGTGCAGCATCTGGCACAGTGGTTGCAAACTCACTTCGGGCTGATCGACTAATGCGCTCAATATTGAATTCCCGTTACATGTATGGCCGTCTCAATGAGTTTGGCCGCGCTATGGTGAACTGGAACGGATGGGAGGCGAAAGGCCCGCGTATTGTGGCACTGATCTTCGCTGCTTTACTATATTGGACTGCAATCAGTGTTCCTATGGATCTGCCTTTGCAGATACTGTTTTCTACCGTTGTTTTTTTGGCCGCGATGTATCTGCGCCGTTACACCGGTACTCTGATTTCGCTGATTATGGTGATGTTTTCGGTGAGTGCAACCAGTCGTTACATCTACTGGCGGATTGCTTACACCATTGACACAGAAAACCTTATCGATTTGTTTTTTGCACTGGTACTGATCATGGCCGAGGTCTATGCCTGGCTGGTTTTATTGCTGGGCTATCTGCAAACTGCCTGGCCACTGAAGCGTAAGCCAGTGATACTGCCCGCAGATACTTCCAGCTGGCCTACCGTTGATCTGTTTATCCCAAGCTATAACGAAGACTTAAGCGTGGTAAAGCCCACGGTGATGGCTGCGATGGGCATCGATTGGCCCAAAGATAAGCTCAATATCATCATTCTGGACGATGGTCGTCGTCCAGAGTTTGCAGAATTTGCCGCATCGATCGGTGTGCAATGCTTCACACGAGCAGATAACAATCACGCTAAAGCTGGCAATATTAATGCCGCGCTGAAGCGAACAAATGGAGAGTTTGTCGCCATTTTTGATTGCGATCACATGCCGACCCGTTCCTTTTTGCAGTACACCATGGGCTGGTTTCTGGTTGATCCAAAGTTGGCCATGGTTCAGACCCCCCACCATTTTTTATCGCCCGATCCATTTGAACGTAATCTGCAGACTTTCCGTAATGTTCCGAATGAAGGTGAGTTGTTTTATGGCCTGATTCAGGATGGGAATGACCTTTGGAATGCCACTTTTTTCTGTGGTTCCTGTGCCATTTTGCGCCGTACTTGTCTGGAAGAAGTCGGTGGAATTGCCGTTGAGACTGTGACTGAGGATGCGCACACCGCCCTGAAGATGCAGCGTTTAGGCTATAACACGGCCTATCTGGCTTTACCGCAGGCAGCCGGCCTGGCAACTGAAAGTTTGTCTGCGCACGTTGGTCAGCGTATCCGCTGGGCACGCGGTATGGCACAGATATTCCGGGTCGACAATCCATTGCTAGGCAAGGGTTTATCCTTTGGGCAGCGGCTTTGTTATAGCAATGCAATGCTGCATTTTTTCTATGGTTTGCCACGTATGGTGTTTTTGCTGGCGCCAATTTCCTATCTGTTTTTCGAAGTCCATATTATTAAAGCCTCTGCACTGACGATTGCAGCTTATTCTTTACCGCATCTGCTACATGCGAATCTGACGAATTCGCGGATACAAGGTGCGCATCGTCATTCATTCTGGGCTGAAGTGTATGAAGCCACGCTGGCCTGGTATATTTTCCGCCCAACTCTGGTCGCGCTGATCAATCCCAAACTCGGTAAATTTAACGTGACGGCTAAGGGGGGGCTGGTTGAAAAGGAACATTTTGACTGGGTCATCTCTAAACCATATCTGGTCATGCTGGGATTGAATATTCTGGGGTTCCTGATCGGCATAGGCCGTGCCTTGTGGTGGAATACCTTCGAATTAGACACAGTGATCCTGAATATGCTGTGGACTATCTATAACCTTGTGATATTGGGCGCGACACTGGCTGTGGCGACCGAAACCAAGCAGGTGCGCCGTACCCATCGTGTACGTGCTGTCCTCAATGCCAGCCTGCGGCTGCCAACTGGACACTCACTGGTTTGTCAGACCGAAGATTTTTCCATGGGCGGTATGTCTTTCCGGGTACCTGAAGCGTTTTTGATGGAAAAAGAAGCCGGATTGATGGTCTCGCTATATGGAACCAATGGTGAATCGGTATTTCCGGCTAAAGTGATTTTTTCCAAAAAAGGTTTGCTCAGCGTGCAGTTCCTCGAACTGGACATGAAGCAGCAGATGGAACTGATCAGTTGCACCATAGGTCGTGCCGACGTTTGGCTAAACTGGTCCAATGAGCGTGACGTGGATCATCCTCTCAATGGACTGAAAGAGATTGCCATGCATAGTGTGAGCGGGTTTGTACGATTCGGTGCCAGCATCAGACAATATTTGAGCAAAGATACAAGCGATATGGACACATCAACTACTAATGCAACGAATAAAGAGAAGAGATCGAAAATGAAAATGCCTTGGAAACGTACCGCGAAATCAACGCTGGCCATTGCGATCGCTTTAGGCTTGTCATTCTCCGTAACGGATGATGCTGCTGCCAAAACTAAAAAATCTAAAATGTCTGAGGCGGCAACGGAGGAAATAGAAAAGCCAGCGGCTGAGTCCACTACGCCACAGGCTGCGTCAGGACAAAAAGTCTACAACCTCAGCCTCAAGCAAATGGGGCAGGAAAACGGTATCGAATTGCGCGGCGTAGAAGGTGAGCGCTCATTCCCATTTACTGTGCGCAGTGACGAGGTCATCACTTCAGCGAAAGTGCGTTACGGTATTGCCTACTCACCAGCGTTGCTGCCTGAGCTGTCTCATATCAAAGTGTTGGTCAACAATGAACTGGTCAGCGTGGTTCCGCTGCCGAGAGAGACCAGTAAAGGTATTGTTCGTGAAGACAGTATTGATCCACGTTATTTTGCAGACTTCAATCAACTGAGTTTCAAACTGATCGGCCACTACACACGTGATTGCGAAGACCCGTTTCACTCGAGTTTGTGGGCCCGCCTGAGCAATACGACCTATCTGGAGCTGACTGTCAGTCCGATCGAACTGGCCAATGATTTGGCTCTGTTGCCAGCTCCTTTCTTCGACAAGCGAGACTCAAAACTGTTGGAGTTACCCTTTGTGTTACCTGCATCTCCGTCACTCGATGTACTGAAAAATGCAGGTACCGTTGCTTCGTGGTTTGGGCACCTGGCGTCTTACCGTGGTTCACGTTTTCCGATTGCAGCGAGCGGTTTGCCAAAAGGCAATGCCATCGTTTTCGCGACTGCGAAAGAAGCGCCGGCCGGGCTCCAGTTGCCTGCAATTAATGGCCCTACCCTGATGGTGGTACCGAATCCGGTTAGTCCGAAAACGAAGCTACTGCTGGTCATGGGACGTGACGCAGCTGAATTGAAAACAGCGGTCCAGGCGTTGACGCTGGGGCAGATAGCGATGTCCGGGCCATCTGCTGTGATTAAAAATCTGAAAGAGCCTAATCCACGCCTTGCCTATGACGCACCTAAGTGGCTGCCTACTCACAGACCTGTCAAGTTCGGCGAATTGGTGCCGAACGAAAATCTCCAAGTCAGTGGGATGGCGCCGGATTTGATTCGTGTGAATATACGAGTCGCTCCTGATTTGTTTACCTGGCAAAAAGAAGGAGTGCCCATTGATTTGCGCTACCGTTTTACACCACGCCCTAATGTAGATAAATCCACGCTCAATATTGGCATCAACGAAGATTTTGTTGGCGCATTGTCTTTATCCGGTGCCGAAATTGAAAAAGGCAAGATCAAAGAATCCGTGATGCTGTTCTTTAAAGACGGACATCGTTTTGCGCAAGAAGAAGTGCAGTTGCCTATTTTCCGTATTGGTGCTGAAAACCAATTGAAATTCCACTTCTTTTATGACTATCCAAAGCAGGGTGCATGTAAGGACGTTTATCTGGATAATGTGCGTTCGGCCATTGATCCGGATTCGACGATTGATTTTTCGCACATGCCGCATTACGCAACCTTCCCAAATCTGGCCTATGTCGCGAATGCTGGTTTCCCTTACACACGATTTGCTGATTTGTCTGAAACGGCAATCATCATGCCGGATCGGTCGACAATTCCCGAGATGGAAGTATTTTTAAACCTTATGGGACGTATGGGCGAATCGACAGGGTATCCTGTTACCAATGCTAGTCTGATACGGGGGGGCGACGTAGAAAAACACAGCAATAAAGAATTGCTGGTGATTGCAACAGCGGGTAATCAGCCTTTGTTGAAGCAGTGGGCGAAATACATGCCGTTGACCATGGACGAAACTGGTAATCGCTTGCAATTACCAACAGGATTTTTACGTGTACTGGCACGTTGGAATGGTAAGGATCTGGATGATATTGAACGCCGCTCAGGCGAAATGCTGGCAGCCACCGGAAATAACTTTGGGGCGATGATGCAGTTTCAGTCACCTTTATCCAGCGGTCGGAATGTTATCGTTCTGACTGCCGGTGATGGGCGCAGTTTGCTGGATCTGACGGAAGGATTGAACAAAGCCGATGTGAAGAGTAAGTATCAGGGTGATCTGGTGTTGTTAAAGGGGGATCGTGTGGCGAGTTTCCTGCTTGGCGATACGTATTACGCAGGTAACCTGCCGCTGTGGACCTGGATAAAATGGACCCTGTCCGGTCAGCCGGTGTTGTTGATACTGTTCCTGATGCTGGCATCATTGATCGCAGCGACATTGTTATTCCGCTTTTTGAAGCGCAAAGCAGCGACGCGTTTGCGCGATAGCAGCGACGAATAATTAAGGCAAACTAGGCGGGTAAATCAGGCCATGCTGCGCAATCTGCGTCGTATGGCCTCGATGCCATATCAGGCATAAATGATAGATAAATTAGGAATAGGGGAATTGCATGGTTTTGAAAAAAAAAGCGGTGGTACTCGCGCTGTTTGCGATCCAGGGTTGCTACATCCCCGCTTTTGCCAATTCCCCTTTGCATGAAAAACTCATAGAAACAGCACAGTTCTGGGAGCAACGCGGCAAAGAAGATAATGCAATGGATGCCTGGCGTAAGCTGCTCAAAATTGATCCCTCCAGTCCTCATGCTCTGGTCGCGGTCGGCGCGTATGAAGCAAGACGCGGGAATGCTGATCAGGCTAAGCAACATCTGAACAAACTACGTGAAGTCAATGCGAGTGCAGCGCAGATACGTACTTTGGAAGATGCGATACGAATGGGCGCTTCCGGCGCGCGCACTCAGATCGACGATGCACGTCGTCTGGCCAAGCAGGGTGATGCAGAGGCGGCGGTCGAAAGCTACCGCTTGCTGGGTGACCCGTCCAAACTCAAGGGCGATGCGGCTTCTGAGTATTACCAGACTTTGGCAGGCACCTTAAAAGGCTATGCTGAAGCTAAGCGTGGACTTGAAAAACTGGCGAAAGAACAGCCAGGTAACACCCGTTATGCACTGGCTTATGCGCAGGTGCTGACTTACCGCGAGGCGACCCGAACCGAGGGTATGGTACAGTTGGAGCAACTGACTGCAAAGCCGGATGTGGCAAAAGCAGCAAGAGACTCATGGCGACAAGCCCTGAGCTGGATGGGGCTGAAGACCAGCAATGCGCGTTACTTCCGTCATTATCTCGACAAATATCCTGACGATAAAACCATACAGGATAAGCTCGATAACATGAGCCGTCAGGCCAAGGCAGAAGTACGTGAAGAGCGGCGTCCGGCTAAGCCAAGAATAGAAAACCCTGTGATCAAGGGGCAGACCATAGGCTTCAAAGCACTGGACGACAATGATGTGGCGACCGCAGAAAAAGAATTCCAGTCCATCCTGAAGTCGCATCCTAAAGACCCGGTTGGCTACGCCGGCATGGGTTTTGTCAAGATGCGTCAGGAAGAGTTTATTGAGTCCAGAAAGTATCTGCTAAAAGCCATGCAGCTGTCTTCAGCTAAAGAAAAATTAAACTGGAAAAAAGCCTATGATGGCGTCCATTACTGGGCCCTCATAGAGGATGCTCGCAATACTTTCGAAGATGGCGACAGTAAAAAAGGGATAGCCCTGTTGCGGCAGGCGATCGCGCTCGACAACAAAGAACCCTCCGGTATTTTGCAGCTGGCTGATGCCTTGCAGGCTGAAAATGACATGGCAGGCGCGGAAGAGAATTTCAAGCGGGTCTTTAACGAAGATAAGACCAATATGCGCGCGCTCGATGGTCTGGTTGGTCTCTACTCTTTGCAAAAACGCGTGAAGGACATGGAGGCACTGAGTCCATATATGCTGCCACGTCAGCTCGCAATTTTGGCGAATTCTAAAGCCGAAGAGTTGTCAGAAAAAGCGAAAAAAGCGGAAGCTGCAGGTGATTTTGCGACGGCGCAAAGTGCACTCGAAGATGCAATTCTGATCAAGCCCGAAGATGCCTGGCTGCGTATGAGTCTGGCTAAGCTGTATCAGAAGCGCAATATGCCTGGACAGGCACGTGCTTTGCTCGATGCACTGACTAATGTGGAGAAACCCGATCCGGAAGCCCTGTACGTCAGCGCCTTACTGAGTGAAATGCAGGGGCTGTGGTGGGAAGGCATGATGACACTGGAGCGCGTGCCAGCCAATTCACGCAAGACGGAAATGTTTACCTTGCAGAAGCGGCTGTGGCTGAAGGTGCAGCTGGACCGTATCGATATTCTCAATAAAAAAGGCAGAACGGCCGAGGTGAAGGAAATTCTGGCGGCGGTCGACAGTACGGCCGCCAACGATCCTGAATTTGTCGGCACGGTTGCTTCGCTGTATATCAAGCTGGGTGACCGCGAACGTGGTTTTTCCATGATACGGCAACTGGTGCAAAACACGAAGCAACCGACAGCTGGCTTGTTACTGCAGTATGCCAGCACCCTGATGCAGTCCAATCAGGAAGCCGAGCTGGAAGCGGTTATGCGTAAAGTCGCTGCCATGCCTAAACTGAGCGAAGACGAGATACTGTCTTTCCGCCAGTTGCAAAAAGCACTTGCCATGCGCTACTCCGAACGCGCGCGCGAAGCAGGTGATTTCGCCGCTGCTTACACCTATATCCAGCCCATGCTGATAGAAACGCCGGAAGATAATGTGCTGTTGCTGACACTGGCACGTATTTACTCATCGGCCGGTGATCTGGAGCAGGCCAAAGACTTGTACAGCAAGGTATTGGAAACTGAACCGGACAATCCAGAAGTATTGCAGGGACTGGTGTTCGCTGCTATTAACATCAAAGACTTTAACGGTGCGGAACAACATCTGGATCGCCTGATGCGCTTACAGCCGGATAATCCGCGTTATATCGCCTTGGCAGGTAATGTCGCGAGGGCTAAAGGACAGAACGGTAAGGCACTCGGCTACTTCAAAAAAGCGCTGGCGCTGGAGCAGGCGCAGCGTCCGCTGTCCGGTAAGGGCGCGGACGGCTTACGCCTGGTAGAAACCATAGCACCGGCTGTTGCCGTGACCGATTTCAAGGTCAATCCTTTCGCCGCTAAAGAGGGACAGTTGCCGACGCAAACGCCGGTGGCTAAGCCAGTACCAGGACCGGTATTGCGTGAAGTGCCACAATTAGGACCGCAGCACGCCTTACCCGGTCTGAATCCTGGTGCTGCCAGCAGCATTAGCAAGCCCCAGACCCAGTCAGCACCTGCGAGCAGTAGCCCAGTCTCCAATGCTGTAGTTGCTCCAGCCAGTCCGCTCAGTGCAGCGGGTGCTGCGCCAACACCGGCGCTGGCGCGCGTCTCCGCCCAGCCCGCGGTGGTCAGCCCAGTCGTTAGCGGTATCAGCGGCAGCAGTGCTGGCAGCGTTACAACGTCCCAGGCTGCTGTGGCTGCGCCAGTTAAGGCTTATACCTCGGCGGGTTCGACTACTTACGCTGCTACGAATCCCCAGAGCCTGAATACCGGTAGTCAGTTGCCGGCAACGAATACCAAGCGTAAAGCCGCCAAAGACTTACAGGATGTGAGTCCGGAAGAAGCGGCGTTGATACGTGAAATTGAATCGTTGAATGACTTAAACCGTTCTGAAGTCACGATCGGTTTGTCCGCGCGTGCACGCAGCGGTCAGAGCGGCTTGTCGCAGTTAAAAGATGTGGAAATGCCGATAGAGGCAAAGTTGTCCACGCTCGGTTATGGCCAGTTTGGATTGAAAATTATTCCTGTCGTGATTGATGCCGGTACTTTGCAGCTTAACGACACAAACGTCGCAGGGCAGTTTGCTAAGAATGCGATACTGAATGAGCGTGCTAAGTTCTCAAAAACGCCGTTTACCGCGGTTGCACGGGAACAGGGACTGTCCAGTGCCAGCTCGATAGAACAAGTTGCTAAAGGTGTTGCATTGAATCTCAGTTATGACCTGGCGGAGGCTGGCTTAAAACTGGATGTGGGCTCCAGCCCAATCAACTTCCCGATCCGGAATGTGGTCGGTGGTGTTAAATGGAGTACCGCTGTTGACGGCCTGAACCTGAGTCTGGAGTTATCGCGCCGCTCGGTGACCGATAGTTATTTGTCGTATGCAGGTGCTAAAGACAGTCTGTTTGGTCTGAGCTGGGGCGGTGTAACGAAAAATGGTGCGCGCATCGACCTTTCCTATGACATGGAAGACGGTGGGCTCTATGGCGGTTTGGGCGCATATAGCCTGCAAGGCACACAGGTGGTGAAGAACACAGGTTTTGATTTTGGTGGCGGTGCTTACTGGCGTGTGTATAAAACCAAGGAGAATGTGGTGACAGCCGGCGTCGGTATGAACACCATGTTCTATAAAAAGAATTTGCGTTATTTCACTTACGGTCATGGCGGTTACTTCAGTCCGCAATCGTATCTGGCAGTGAATTTGCCAGTGGAGTGGAGTGGACGTAACGGCCGCCTTGCTTATCAGCTCGGCGCTGCGATTGGTATTCAGCACTTCCGTGAAGACAGCACTTTGGTTTATCCGTTGATAGCGGCTGATCAGGCTGGTCTGGAGTTGTTTGCAGCAGCGAATCCTTTGCTGAATATAACGACTAACTACGCCGGTCAAAGTCATACTGGTTTGCAGTATAAGCTGGCTGGTGGTCTGGAATATTTGCTGACGCCGCGCTTCTCTGTGGGGGGGCGGTTCTCAGTGGATAATTCGGGTGATTTCACCGATGCTGCCGGTATTGTTTATTTGCGCTACACCTTTGAGCCAAGAAAGACGCAAGTTGCTTTCCCGCCCGTCGTGCCGAAAACCTATTATCAGGGGAATTGAGATGTTAGTCCGTAGTGTCTTACTTTGCATATTGTTGATTCTGAGTCCGACGCTGTTTGCCGCCGATTTGCAGACCGAAGGCCGCCAGTTACTGTCTCAGGGCGATGCAGCTGCGGCCAGTAAAAAGTTTGCTGAAGCTGCCAGGGTGAATCCGTTTGATGCGTCGGCGCTCAATAATCAGGCAGTCGCCTTGTCGGCCCAGGGCGATTATGAAAAAGCACTGGGCTTGCTGGAACGCGCAGTCAGACTGGCGCCAGCGCGCGCTGACATTGCGACCAATCTCAACGAGATGCGTGCCTGGGTAGCGCGCCATGCACCGCAAATCAAGCTCAAGGAAGCGCCGCCACCAATCATGAATGTATATCCCGATGCAGATATACCGCCTGAGCCACCGGCCTTATGGAAAAAATAAAAAATCTGCGGGTTTTACGCTTGCCATTTGCTAAAATATGATGCAATATCAGTTTTCGAATTTGTGCTGGCAAGTGGCAGACTGCGATGTCGCCCGCATAAATGCAGATAATTAACGGGTCAAAACGCACACAAATTTTGTATGAAACGCGTCTACTTCTTTTTCTTTTTTTACTTTAGCTATTCCCAGCCACAGGCGGTAGGAAGAAGGTAAGCGCACAAAGAAAAAGAGCCCAACCAGAATTCTAGAAAACCGCCAGTGATGGCGGTTTTTTTTTACCTCTTGCTTTATCAATATTGTGTGCCTGACAAAGGCCGTCTGAACCAAGTGCCGTATCCGGCCAGATCAGACCAATAGGCAGAAATGCGCAGATAGCGGTGGGTAAGCCCTAGGAATAAGTTGACGAATTTAAACCATTGAACATTTTCAGGAGAAACCATGCAACGTACTGACGACTTACGCATACGCGAGATGAAAGAGCTGGTCCCGCCATCCCATCTGATCCGCGAATTCGCGTGCTCGGAAATCGCATCTGAAACAGCCGCCAATGCACGCACCGCATTGCACCGTATTTTGCACGGTCAGGATGACAGACTGATGGTGGTGATTGGACCTTGCTCTATTCACGATACCAAAGCCGCCATGGAATATGCCCACAAACTGGCCGCAGAACGCCAGCGTTTTCTGGGGGAGCTGGAAATCGTGATGCGCGTGTATTTTGAAAAACCACGCACCACAGTCGGCTGGAAAGGCTTGATTAACGATCCTTACATGGATAACAGTTTCCGCATCAACGATGGCTTGCGTCTCGCGCGTGAGCTGCTATTGAATATCAATGAACTGGGTTTGCCAGCCGGTACCGAATACCTGGATGTGATCAGTCCTCAGTATATTGCTGACCTGATCAGCTGGGGTGCGATCGGTGCCCGTACTACAGAATCCCAGGTACACCGTGAACTGGCGTCGGGTTTATCCTGCCCGGTCGGCTTTAAAAACGGTACTGATGGTAATGTCAAAATCGCGGTCGATGCGATCAAGGCATCCTCGCAGCCACATCACTTTTTATCGGTGACCAAGGGCGGGCATTCTGCCATCGTCTCAACCAATGGTAATGAAGATTGCCACATCATCCTGCGCGGCGGTAAGACCCCGAATTATGATGCTGTCAGCGTCGATGCCGCCTGTAAGGATATTGCCAATGCCGGGCTGGCATCGCGTCTGATGATCGATGCCTCGCATGCCAACAGTTCTAAAAACCCAGCCAATCAAATCCCGGTTTGCGCCGATATCGCAGGCCAGATCGCAGCCGGTGATACACGTATAGTTGGCGTCATGGTGGAATCACATCTGGTCGCAGGGCGTCAGGATCTGGTGCCGGGCAAGGAACTGGTCTACGGTCAGTCCGTGACGGATGGATGTATTGATTGGGAGTCCAGTGTGCAAGTGCTGGAAGGGCTGGCCGCAGCCGTCAAGCAGCGTCGTTTGTCGCATTCTGAATAAACCGGATACGCCAACCGTGACAGCGATCAGCGTGGAAAAACTCAGCTGATCGCTACAATAGCCAGTGAATGACTATGCGGATTTCGTTAATTTGGGATTTGGATGGTCACCCTGGTGGCCAATATTGATAATGACAATATCCAAATTGGATATTTATGCTGTGCTGAATGCCGCATTTGGGACTGCTGCGTGCATTAGCGTGACGCTGGGATTCAGAAGCGCTTAGTCAGCGTCATCTGTTCACCTTCACGCCGCATTTCCATGCGATTCAGGAAGGACATGCCGAGCAGCGGCATGCTGAGTCCGGCTTCGATGACTGAGGCATCGACCTGGAATAATTCGATATCGCCGATCTTGATACTGTCGAGTTTGATCAGATAGGTATTGACCACACCGCCTGCGGTATTGGCGCGGCCTGGGCGGCCAGCTTTGTAATTGATGCCTATACGTCTGGCCTCACTGGCGGGCAGCGCGATCAGGCTGGCACCGGTATCCACCATCATGCTGAGCGCAACACCATTAATGCTGGCTGGTGCCATGAAATGCCCGTGGTCGCCCGCTTTCAGCACCACCTGGTTGGATTTTCCACCGCCTGTTTTGAAATCGGTTTGTCCCAGCCGCAGTACCTGTCGCTTGCCATTGGTGCTGATGGTGGCATTGTCGCCATCGACCGCAAGCAGACGCGTTTCGCTATTGAGCATGGCGCCCACTTCGTAAGTCTTGGGCGCTGCCCCATCGATCACCAGTATTGCCTTACCGGACAGGATGGCGACCACACCGATATCGGCCGCGGCCGCCAGCCCGCTACAGCATGCGCTGATTAACAATATTGAGAACAGTGCTGACAGTTTCATACTGGTGGACCCGGCGGGTTGGAAAGGGCGGTGCTAAGGTGCTGGCTTAAGCGTCGTATCAGTCGCGGAAGTTATTAAAATCCAGCGGCAGATCTTTCATTTCTTTGCGCAGCAAGGCCATCGCAGCTTGCAGGTCATCACGCTTAGCGCCTTGAATCCGCACTGCATCGCCCTGGATGCTGGCCTGAACTTTCATCTTACTGTCTTTGATGATTTTGACGATTTTCTTGGCATCGTCAGATTCAATGCCGTTTTTGACTTTGATGACTTGTTTGACCTTGTCGCCACCAATTTTTTCGGGCTTACCCATGTCCAGGAAGCGTACATCAACTTTGCGCTTGCCCATGGTCTGGGTGACTTCGATGAGGATCTGATCCAGGTGGAATTCGGAATCGCCGTAGATAATGACTTCGCGTTCTTTATCTTTGAGTTCAACTTTCGCGCTGGTGCCTTTCAGGTCAAAGCGGTTAGTGATCACCTTATTCGACTGGGTGATCGCATTTTTCACTTCTTCCATGTTGGCTTCGGAGACGGTATCAAACGATGGCATAAAACTTTCCTGATGAATTGTAAACGTAGCGCATTTTATCAAATGTGCGACTGGCACAGAGTCCAAACGTTATAATTTCGCCTTATGACAAATCATCCTACCCATTCGAACCCGCTGGCTGTTTCCACTGAGTTCTCTTTGCGTCAGCACAATACCTTTGGTATCGCTGCGATTGCCAGCCATTTTGCCGAGATCCGCAGCGTAGCGGATTTGCAGTCTGTTCGTCTGAATCCACAACTGATGTCTATGCCCAGGCTGATACTGGGTGGCGGCAGCAATCTGGTGCTGTCTGATCGCATCGATGCGCTGGTCTTGCATATGTGCGTACAGGGTAAGCAAATCGTCGGCAGCGATGCGGATAGCGTGTATGTGCAGGTAGCAGCCGGAGAAAACTGGCATCAGCTGGTGCTGTGGACCTTGGCACAAGGTTTAGGCGGACTGGAAAATATGGCTCTGATACCGGGCACAGTCGGTGCGGCACCCGTGCAAAACATCGGTGCTTACGGCCTGGAGCTCAAGGATGTATTCCATAGTCTGGATGCGTTTGACTGGGAGAGCGGTGAGCTGCTTACGCTCGATAAGGCAGCCTGCCAGTTTGCCTACCGCGACAGTATCTTCAAGCAGGCCTTCAAGGGAAGAATGACGATCTTGCAGGTCACGCTGGCCTTGCCAAGGCTCTGGCAGCCGCGTCTGGGCTATGCCGATGTACAGCGCTTTCTGGATCAGGCCGGTATAACAGCACCGACTGCGCAAGACGTTTGCAATGCGGTGATCGCGATACGCCAATCCAAATTGCCCGATCCTGCGCAAATTGGAAATGCAGGCAGTTTCTTTAAAAATCCTATCGTCAGTGCGGCACAACGCACGCAACTGCTGACACAATTTCCCGAACTGGTCAGCTATGCACTGGAAGATGGCCGCTACAAGCTGGCGGCAGGCTGGCTGATAGAGAAAGCCGGCTGGAAGGGCAGGCAGTTGGGCCGCGCTGGCGTCTATGAAAAGCAGGCGCTGGTGCTGGTCAATCGTGGTCAGGCAACCGGCGCGGATATCCGTGCGCTGGCTGCGGCGATAGAGCACGATGTCAGTGCCTTATTTCAGGTCAGTCTGGAAGCAGAGCCAGTATTTACAGATTCTGTTCAGGCAATGTGATGCTTTGTTAAATCAGGCACATGCGTAGACCTGCAGCCGCTGTCTTTGTTTATTCTGTATCCATCTTTAACGTTTAATTTGTCTTTAGTTTGTCTATAGAGAAAGTCTTCAGCGTATCATTTCACATGTTTCCATGTGGAAATTATTGTTGACAGGCAAGTGGATGGTGACTGTGTTTATGTTGCAGATCAAGTTTGAGATAGCGGCATTTCTGTATGCTGAATCTGGTACATAATTGCAATTGCTGCAAGTTGTGCTAAGGTATTGAGCGATCACCACAAGTGGTTTATTACTGCTTCATCAGTATCTTTACTCTTTCAATGACTGAACCCCAACAAAAGCAGCTTACCTCACATGCGTGAAAAGAGAAAATTACGTCACAGTCTGGTTATCAGTATCGCGGACCTGCGCACGGGCATGTTTGTGGCGGAACTGGACCGTCCCTGGGAAAAAACGGATTTTCTGATTCAGGGCTTTTTGCTGACCGAACTGATCGACTTACAAACGCTGCAAGGTATGGTGAATCAGCTCACCATTGACCCCAGCCGCAGCGACCCTGGCGCATTATTGCATCTGCCCTGGGACAGCTTTCATGAAGAGAATCCGGATATCGCGGCTGATTTGCATCCGGGTGACAGTACTGTGCGCGTCACTTATACCGCGCCGCCTGCCGCTGAGCAGTCAGTGTTGGCGAAAGTCCAGCATGGGGTCAGACAATTGTTTGAAAAACCGACCGCATCTGCTTATTTGCATGCGCGTCGTATGGCGCAGCAACCCAGAGCCACTCAGCCTGAGCCTTATTATCTGCGCTTTAACCATCAGGTTGTCGTGCAGAACAGCGTTTCGCAGGCTGAACTCAGTTCCAAACTGGTACCGCCATCGACCCCGGTATTCAGCCATTTTATTGAAACCCTGTATCCACGCGATGTGATTTATGCGCCGCTGAACTGGATGGAACGTGCGCAAGAGTGGGTGATTGAATGGAATAAGGCCAAACCCGTTGCTGATACCCGTAAGCGTCAGCATTTTCCAAAGCGCAGGCAGCATCCTGAGCATGTTCCCCAGACCCTGAATCTGGTGATTTATCAGGATCGGGCGCCGATGCAGGAAGAGCTGGGCCATGCCAGCGTCGCCGTCGAGCGCACTCAGGAATTCCTGAGCCGTATGTCAGATGACATTAAAAATGGTAAAGAGCTGGAGGTGGAGCAGGTCAAGCCCGCCGTTATGCTGCTGACCGAAAGTATCATTGCCAATCCCTCTGCCTTGATGTGGCTGATCCGTATGCAATCTGAGGATACCGAGACCTATAACCACGGTATCAAAGTCGCCGTGTATCTGATGGTGCTCGGGCGTCATCTGGGATTTGCGCGTCCGCAGCTGAATGAGTTAGGCCTGATCGGCTTGCTGCTGGATGTAGGCAAGCTGAGTCTGCCCGAAGAGTTGTTAAAAAAGCCGGGTAAGCTGGAAGACGACGAGAGCGAAATGATGCGTACTCATGTCGATTTCAGTCTGCGTAAATTACAAAGCAATGGCCCGCTGTCGCACAATGTGTATCTGGGGATCAGCCAGCATCATGAACGCCTTGATGGCAGCGGTTATCCGGCTGGACTCAAGGGCAAGGAAATCAGTATCTTCGGTCGCATGGCGGCGATTGCCGACAGTTTTGCTGCCATGACCTCGCAGCGCTCCTATGATTCGACACGCTCGGCATTTGATGCGATGAAAGAGTTATTCCGCGAAGCCGATACCCAATTACATGCGCCGCTGGTGGAAGACTTTGTACAGGCGATCGGTATTTTTCCTATCGGCAGTCTGATTGAATTATCGAGCGGTGAGGCCGCCATCGTGTTGGAGCATAATAAATTACGTCGCCTGGAACCCAAAATTCTGATATTGACTGACCGCGATAAAAATCAGCTGGAACAACCCTATGTCTTCAGCCTGATGCATCAGGATAAATCCGAAGGAAAGACCCAGGTCCGCATCCTGCGTGGCTTACCTGACGGCGCTTATGGCATAGACAGCAGGCGTTTTTATCAGGCGAAATCATCATGAATCTTACTAACTCCAGTGCGCAGCGCCTGAACTCTTGCGCCGAATTTTCTATACAACTGCAGCAACAAATCAACAGTTGTGAAGCGGGCACTACCCTGGCGGTGCTGATCCTGCAGTTACAACGCAGCGACCGCATTACTGCCCTGATCTCCAGCAGCTATGCACAGGAAGTGCAGGCTCGCTTGTGGCAGCGTATACAGCCTGGTCTGCGGCCGCAGGACAGTGCTGTGTTTGTCGGCGACAATGAATGCTGGTTTATCTTGCCTGGCCTGGCCGCGCAGGAGCTGGCCTTGCTGGCGGTACACCGCCTGCTCGGCGTGTTGGAGGCACCGTTGATGCTCGATAGTCACAGCATCCATTTTTATCCCAGCATAGGTGTGGCTCTGGCGCCCATGGAAGGCGTGAATGCAGCGTCTATGCTGCGTATGGCCGATCAGGCTCAAAAGGGCGCATTACTTGAGCATCAGCGTTATGCGCTGGCGGAAAGGGATATAAAAAGCAGTCTGATGCCCGATAATCTGCCCAAGCTGATTGCCGATGTGATCGAGGCCAATGAGTTGCGGGTGGTGTACCAGCCTAAGGTGGATATCCGTAGTAATCGCATGGTATCGGTCGAGGCGCTGGTGCGCTGGCCGTCTGATCATCCGCAGTTTGTGCCGGTCAATGTACTGATCGATACTGTTGAGCGTTGCGGCCTGGTCGAAGCGCTGACGCTGCAGGTACTCAGCACCGTATTGCGTGAAACCTCAGGATGGAAAACGGCCGGTCTGGATGTCACCGTCTGGGTGAATTTGTCAGCCCGCCTGCTGAGTCAACCCGATTTGCCGCGCACACTGGCGCACAAAATGGAGGTCTGGTTTGCCGAACCCGGCAGCATAGGACTGGAAATCACCGAGAGTGCGCTGATACGCGATTTAGATAAAACCGTTGAAGTGTTGACTGAACTGAAGCGACTGGGTTTTCCGCTCGCGATTGATGATTTTGGTACCGGCTATTCCTCATTTGCTTATCTGCGCCGCTTCCCAATAGATGAACTCAAAATCGACCGTGTGTTTGTCGATAATATGACGGAATCGCTGCAGGATAAGCAAATCGTACAGAGTATTATCGACCTAGCGCACAACTTTGGTTTGCCAGTGGTGGCAGAAGGGGTGGAGCGCCTGGAAACCCTGCAAGCGCTGGCCGCGATGGAATGCGAGCAGATTCAGGGCTATTACTTCGCCAAGCCTATGCCAGCGCAAGAATTACTGATTTGGTGCGCCGACTTTCACCGCAATGTATCTGCGCAGCCAGACTGAGTACAGACTTCCTGCGTCTCTGACTTCACTTAGTTTTTATCGCAACCCAGCGCCTTGATCTGCTGACTCAGGTCTGGCGCACCCTTACCCAGGCCTTCAGCTGGTGTGCGCTTAATGATTTCTTGGAGCTGGCTGCACAACTGCTTTTGTGCCGCTTGCTGAGCCGCAGGGCTGGCTGGTGCAGCCGGAGTCGCTGGTGCTGCTGGAGCCGCGGGGGAGGCGGGCGCAGCAGGGGCAGCAGGAGCGGCCGGTAGCGGCATACGCCGCAGTTTCTCCTGCATACAGTCTTTTTCTATCGCGCTGCGCACATCGCTGGAATTACCACGCTGCGCATAAATATCGCTGATCAGCTTGCGTCTTTCCTCAGTTTTCGCGTCCGCCAGCAAGGCATCCTGGGTGGCGCCGCCTTCGCGCATCCAGATGATTTTTTTCGCATCTTCACCGCGCCGTGTACATTCCCCATCCAGTATTGCGCGCGGATTTCCGCTGTTGCCATTGCCAGGCAAGGTGCCTATGATCTGGGATTTCTGACCCGGATCGCAGGGTTTATCCTGATAGCTGTTACCGCAGCGGTAAAGATTCTGCGCCATCAGCAGCGGCGTGGCAGCGCTCAGCAGCATAGCGACGAAAAAACGGGATGAAACTGACATACACGACTCCTTGCTCAGTTGAGCTCCAACGATGCCGAATAAAGAAAGGGGCATGGCGATCATGCCCCCGTACAGGCTTGTGCTGACGACGCTGATTGCGCTTAAGCCTTGGATTTAGCTTCTATGTTTTCCCACTTTTCCAGCGCTTCCAGCAATTGCTCATCAATTTCTGCAAAGCGTGCATTCAACTGATTGGCCTGATCCGGCCCGTTTTTATACAAGTCAGCATCACTGAGTTTTGCGGTAATCGCGGCCTGTTCCTGCTCCAGTTGCGCGATCAGTTTAGGCAATTCTTCCAGCTCACGCTGTTCTTTATAGCTGAGTTTTTTGCCCTTGGCGGCGGGTGCTGCACTGGCTGCGGTCGCAGCATTGGCTTTGGTATCTGCTTTGGCTTCCTGTTTCGCTGGCTTACTGCTGACGGTATCGCGGTAACGTTCCCAGTCGGTATAACCACCGATGAATTCACGCCACTGGCCTTCGCCTTCAGACACGATTACTTGCGTGACCACGTTGTCGAGGAAGGTGCGGTCATGGCTGACCAGGAAGACAGTGCCGTTATAGTCCTCCAGTAATTCTTCCAGCAATTCCAGAGTATCGATATCCAGATCATTGGTCGGTTCATCCAGTACCAGCACATTGGCTGGTTTCGCGAACAGGCGCGCCAGCAATAAGCGGTTGCGCTCACCACCGGACAGCGATTTCACTGGCGAACGCGCGCGTTCCGGTGCGAACAGGAAGTCACCCAGATACGACATCACATGCTTGCGCTGACCATTGACCTCAACCCAGTCACTGCCCGGCGAAATAGTATCGGCCAGGCTGGTGTCTTCATTCAGCTGTGCGCGCATCTGGTCAAAATAAGCGACCTGCAGTTTGCTACCCTGTTTGATCATGCCGCTGTCAGGCTGATCTTCACCTAGTATCAGTTTCAATAAGGTGGTTTTACCTGCGCCGTTCTGGCCGATCAGGCCGACTTTGTCACCACGCAGGATAATGCTGGAGAAGTCTTTGACGATGACTTTGTCGCCGAAGGATTTGCATACATTTTCCAGTTCCGCCACAATTTTGCCTGAGCGTTCACCGGTCGTGATGTCGAGCTTGACCTGACCTTGCTGGTCGCGTCTGGCGCTACGTTGCAGACGCAGATCTTCCAGCCGGCGTACCCGTCCTTCATCGCGGCAGCGGCGCGCTTTCACGCCTTTGCGTATCCAGACTTCTTCCTGTGCCAGCAGCTTATCGAACTTGGCATTTTCAGTTTCCTCGATTTCCAGCTGTTCTTCTTTACGCGTCTGGTAAGTGCTGAAATTGCCCGGGAAAGAAGTCAGCTTGCCGCGATCCAGTTCCACGATACGGGTCGCCACGTTATCCAGGAAAGAGCGGTCATGCGTGATAAATAACACGCTGCCTTTGAAGTCTTTGAGCAAACCTTCCAGCCATTTGATCGACGAAAAATCCAGATGGTTAGTCGGTTCATCGAGCAGCAGCACGTCCGGCGCGCCGACCAGGGCGCAGGCCAGAGCCACCCGTTTTTTCATCCCGCCTGACAAAGTGCCCATGATGGAATCACGGCGCAGATTCAGTTTGTCCAGCGTCGTTTCGACTTTGTTGTTCAGGCTCCAGGCGTCAGCCGCATCCAGTATCACCTGTATGTCATGCATGCGCTCCATTAGCGCATCGTCATTGTCACCGCCAAACTGACCGGTCAGGCTTTCATATTCCTGCAACAGCGCAGGCAGCTCACCCAGGCCGGAAGCGACCGCGTCAAACACGCTGATCTCGGCAGAGAATTGCGGCTCCTGTTCCACATAGGCGATTTTCAGACCTTGCTGCATGACCAGCAAACCGTCATCTATCTTGGACGTGCGGGCGATAATTTTGAGCAGGGAAGACTTGCCCGTGCCATTGCGGCCGATCAGACCGACACGTTCGCCGGTTTCCAGGGAAAACTCTGCATGATCGAGCAAAGCTACGTGACCGAATGCCAGTTGGGCATCGCTTAATGAAATAACAGCCATAAATTCCTGAGGGAAGTGCGCAGCCCGGGGTGCCGCACAGCATTGAAAAAAACCGTATTGTACGCGAGACCGCAGCAGCTTCCACCATCCGCGCCACATCCTGTATGCAAGCGTGAATTGATTGTTGTTGTCCAGTCAGGTAAGATGGCGGGCTTGCTGAAGCGCCGTCATGGCGTTTCACACCGTGTCTCGCCGTAGTTCAATGGATAGAACGTATGCCTCCTAAGCGTAAGATACAGGTTCGATTCCTGTCGGCGGGACCAGTTCCCACACTCTGCACCTCCACAATCGTGTTGTAGTGCCAGTCTGTATCAGCTTGCAAGCGCGGTTTTTGCTTAGAATCTTATCAGTCTTATATTTCATTTCAACTCAAGCCAACTCAAACCTGTTTTATAAGCCGGTTAGGTTCATACCTGGGCAGCGTTTTCAGTGTCGCAATGCTGATATATTTTCTCTAAAATCGTTACATTAATCGTTACATAAAATAGCCTGTTTATCTGGTTTTATGTTGATTGAATGCGGTGTGCACTTTTTAGAATCGTTACATCACGATGTTATCTCGCGTCATCGACATGTCGTGCTGTAAACGGTAGCTGGGGAATTTTCTGTGGCGGCGAAAAATCGACGCTTTCAGTTTGGTGGCAGTATACTGACGCAGCCGAACACTTTGACCGCACAGGCGTTTTTGCCCGACCAGCGATGCGCGCATCAGTGCGGCTTTTCGTCAAATTTGTGCGCAAAATGCGGCACATATTGCGACAGCCACAAGCAGTGTGGGCTGAGCAGTTTCGCACTGCGCCCACACCACCACGACCAATCAGGAATTAAGCAAACACATCCGGATAAGCCGGATCGGCTTCAGGCCAGGCAGTCAGTACTTCGCAGCCGGTTTCTGTGACGACCACCATATGTTCCCATTGCGCAGACCAGGAGCCATCGCGGGTTTCCACGGTCCAGCCATCGGCCAACTGGCGGGTCGCGGCTTTACCGGCATTGATCATCGGTTCTATGGTGAAGATCATGCCCGGTTGCAGTACCACGCCTTCACCACGGCGGCCATAGTGGCGCACTTCCGGCTCATCATGGTAAATCTTGCCTATGCCATGACCACAGTAATCCCGGACCACGCTGTAACCGGCTTTTTCTGCGACTTGTTGTATCGCATAGCCGACATCGCCCAGCGTATTGCCGGGACGGACCTGACGGATACCGGCACACAGCGAGTCATAGGTAGTGCGCACCAGCTGTTGCGCTTCGGCGCTGACTGTGCCGACCAGATACATACGGCTGGTATCGCCGTACCAGCCATCTTTGATCACGGCGACGTCGATGTTGAGGATGTCGCCCTCATTCAGTACCAGGCCGGATGGAATGCCGTGGCAAATCACCTGATTCACAGAGGCGCAAATGGTCTTGGGAAAACCGTGGTAGCCGATATTGGCGGGTATCGCTTTTTGTACATTGACGATGTAGTCGTGGCAGATCTGATCCAGCTGTTCAGTGCTGACACCAGCTTTGACATGCGGTGTGATCATATGCAGCACATCGGCCGCCAGTTGTGCCGCGATCCGCGATTTTTCTATATTGGCCGCGCTGTGGAATGGGATTTTACTTCTGTGCTTCATCATTATTCTCAGTGGTGTCAGTGTGTTGCTACCGCCTGACAGCGGCGCTGCAACACGCTGGTGTTGGTGTATTTAATGCCCGGTGTTCGTGCTCAGTTCAGATGGCGATCCAGCTGTGTTCCACCAGCAGGCTGTCACCGGCATAAATCCGGCCGCAAAAGCTGGCACCCTGGCGTACCGGGCCCACACCTTCCGGCGTGCCGGTCATGAGGATGTCGCCATCATTGAGACTCATAAAGCTTTGTATCGATGCGAGCAATTGCGCCGGTTTGAACAGCATCAGCGGCGTGCCGCCTTGTTGCGCCAGCTGACCGTCTATCCATAATTCCAGTCTTAATTCTTCAGGATTGCCATCAAAACGCACGAAGCGGCTGAACACGGCCGAGCCATCAAAGGCCTTGGCGCGTTCCCACGGCAAGCCCTGTTTTTTCAGGCTGGTTTGCACCGCTCGGCGGGTCAGATCGAGGCCGAAACCGACAGCGTCCAGCTCGCCATTCTTGAGCAAAAAGCTGATTTCGCCTTCGTAATGGATGTCATCGCCATCGGCGCGCAGTTGTTCTGACAGCGCAGAATTCGGCTTCAGGAAAATCACAGGTTCAGCCGGTACCTCATAACCGAGTTCGGCGATATGGGCGACATAATTTCTGCCAGCGCAGACGATTTTAGATGGCACGATGGTCTGGTCTTCGCGTGTCACGGTATGCATGCTTACTCCTGAATAGACGGCGGCAAAGGTGACAGTTTAACTGATGCAGCGAATTTTCTCAGAAAGCCGGGCAGACTACCGACACATCCGGCGCAGACAAAATCTGTTTGTGGGCAGCATCGCTTTGATGCATGATGTCATTTGAACAGCTGCCTGACCAGCAACTGGCGATGCTGCGTCCCTGCGCTTGTAGCGGGCAATGCGGCAAATGACTGAATGAAGCAAAGATTCACAAAGATTCATCTAACTGAGGAGCATGCGATGTGGCGTAATCTGGCAGTGGGTTTGGGATGGATGGCGATGGGCAGTATCGCCATGGCGGCGGATGCCGATAAGATTTATATCAATGCGCAAATCGTCACTATGAATGAGGCGCAACCCAGCGCGCAGGCGCTGGCGATCAAGGATGGCATACTGATCGCGGTGGGGGATCAGCAAAGCGTGCTGGCGCACAAGTCGGCGACGACGAAGGTGATTGACTTGAAAGGCAAGACGCTGTTGCCTGGTTTTGTGGATGCGCATGGTCATGTGTCTATGACCGGTTTGCAAGCGGTGTCGGCTAACTTGTTACCAGCGCCGGATGGCAAAGGTAACAGCATCGCAGCCCTGCAGCAGATACTGAAAGAGTATGCAGCGACCCCGCTGGCGCGCAGCAAGGGCATCATCATCGGCTTTGGTTATGACGATGCACAGTTAAAAGAGCGGCGCGCGCCGACCCGGCAGGAACTTGATGCGGTCTCGCGCGATAAACCGGTGCTGGTGATTCATCAATCGGGTCATCTGGGCGTACTTAATACCAAGGCTTTGCAAATGGTCGGCCTGAACGCTGATTCCAAGGACCCGGAAGGCGGTCAGATACAGCGTGAAGCCGATGGTAAAACGCCCAATGGCGTGTTGGAAGAAACCGCCTGGTTTGCATCCGGCATGAAGCTGATCCAGCCATCGCCCACGGACTACGCGGCGATGCTGCTCGCGGGCCAGCAATTGTATGCGCGCTTTGGTTTCACCACCGGTCAGGATGGGCGCTCTGACGAAAACAGTAACAAGACCTGGGCCGCGCTGGCGCAGGGGAATAAGATGCTGATCGACGTGGTGTCTTATCCTGATCTGGCCATGCCCTTCACCGAAGAATTTATGCGCTCCGTCTGGAATCAGCGCGCCTATCGCGGCCATTTCCGGGTCGGTGGTGTGAAGCTGAGTCTGGATGGCTCGCCGCAAGGTAAGACTGCGTTTCTGAGTCATCCTTACCATGTGCCACCCAAAGGCAAACCGGCCGATTATCGTGGTTATCCGACTTTCCGCGATGACGAAGCTGAGCGCCTGATCGATAAGGCCTATGCCAATAACTGGCAATTGCTGGTACATGCCAATGGCGATGCGGCGGCGGATCAGATGTTGAGCGGCGTGGGCAAGGCGGTGGCGAAGTACGGCTTGCTGGACCGGCGCAATGTGATGATCCATGCGCAAACCGTGCGCGAAGAACAGCTCGATGCGATGCAAAGGCTGGGTATCGTGCCTTCGTTTTTTGGCATGCATGCGTATTACTGGGGCGACTGGCATCGCGATGAAACGCTGGGCCCGCAACGTGCAGACCGGATTTCACCTGCCATGTCGGCGCTGCGCCGTGGCATGAAATTCACCCAGCATCATGATGCACCGGTGGCCTTTCCGGATGCGATTGCGATTCTGGATGCGGTGGTTAACCGCCGTACCCGCAGCCGCGACATCCTGGGCCCGGATCAGCGTTTGCCGATCGCAGTCGCACTCAAGAGCATCACGCTGTGGGCCGCCTGGCAGCATTTTGAAGATGGCAGCAAGGGCTCGATAGAACCCGGCAAACTGGCCGATCTGGTGGTCTTATCCGCCAATCCAATGACGATAGATCCTGAGCAGTTACGCAGCATCCAGATCTTGGAAACCATCAAGGAAGGCAATACGATTTATCAGGCTAAAGCGCCTGCTTCAGTGAAAGCCGCTAAAGCAGCTAAAGCAGCGGCCAAATAAGTTGGCGCTAATATTAAAAAAATCTGCCCCGGTCGCACCTGGGGCAGATTTTTTTACTTCTAGACCAGTCAGGCACACATCAAAATAAGCAAGACCCAATACTGCTGCGCCTGTTGGCGGCAAAATGGCTGGACAGGCTTATTTGATGCGGACTTTGTGTTTTACAGATGGTCCCTGATTTAGCGTTGTGAGAACGCGAGCTTGGCTGCCAGACCGGCAAACACCAGCGCCGCGCTGCGGTTGAGCCAACGCTGGGCACTGGCCGAGCTGCGCAAACGCTGACCGGCACTGGCGGCAAACCAGGCGATGCTGCCGAAGGCGAGCAGGGTAGCCAGGATGAAGATGCCGCCGAGCTGGAAAAACTGCGGCGCAATCGCACCCCGTTCGGCCGACACAAATTGCGGCAGAAAAGCCAGGAAAAACAGCACGACTTTAGGATTGGTCAGATTCATGACTATGCCGCGCAGATACAGCTGGCGGCCAGACAAGGCCGGTGGACGCTGCTCGTCGGCTGTGCTGACCGGTGCGCGGTAAGCGCCATAGGCCAGATATAGCAAATACGCAGCACCGATCAGCTTCATGATGGTAAAGGCCATGGCGGACGCGGCAAACACGGCAGCCAGCCCCATCGCGATGGCGGTGGTGTGTACCACCAGGCCGGTACACAGACCCAGCACCACCAGCATACCGGCGCGCCGCCCTTGCATCACCGACTGCATGAGGACGAACACATTATCCGGGCCGGGACTGAGCCCGAGTAAAATCGAGATGCCTAAAAAACTGATAGCGGTTTCCAAACTCAGCATGGGCTGCCTTTCTGTGATCTGCCCGGGGAAACACCGCCCCGGCTGCGGTCCTGGTCAGACACAGACGTGTTCGTCTCCTTGTTGCCAGTGCTGCGATTATAAAGCGGTACGCAGCGCAAACAGCTCGGGGAACAGCACAACATCCAGCATTTTGCGCAGATAGCTGACACCAGCGGTGCCGCCGGTACCGGTTTTGAAGCCGATAATGCGTTCGACTGTCGTCACATGGCGGAAGCGCCAGATGCGGAATGCGGTCTCCATATCGACCAGTTTCTCAGCCAGTTCATACAGGCTCCAGTGTTGTTCCGGTGCCTGATATACCTGTAGCCAGGCCGCTTTCACCGATTCATTCATGGTCACTGGCTGGGTCCAGTCGCGTTCCAGACGGTCAGCATCTATCGTCAGACCCTGGCGTGCCATCAGGCGGATCGCTTCGTCGTAAATCGATGGCGTGCGCAGTGCATCATCAAGTGTCGCATGCACTTCCGGTTTGCTTTCGTGGACCGCCATCAGGGTGGCGTTCTTATTACCGAGCAGGTATTCGAGTTCGCGGTACTGATGCGACTGGAAACCGGATGAGGCACCGAGGTAAGGGCGGATCGCGGTGTATTCACTCGGTGTCATGGTCGCCAGGACATCCCAGGCATGTACCAGCTGGTCCATGATACGGGCGACCCGCGACAGCATTTTAAAAGCCGGCGGCAAATCATTGTCGCGAATCTGACGGCGCACCGCATGCAATTCATGCAGCATCAGTTTGATCCAGAGTTCGCTGGTCTGGTGCTGAATGATGAACAGCATTTCATTATGATTGGGCGACAGCGGATGCTGTGCACTCAGTACCTGATCCAGACCCAGGTAATCGCCATAACTCATGGATGAAGAGAAGTCGAGTTGGGCGCCATGCCAGGCCATAGGGCATTTGCCAGCGGATTCGTTGTGAGAGCTCATACTATTTTTCCTTAATTTGGGGCGGCATCGTGGCGCTGCAACTGAGGTGCGGCTGCTCACGATGCGGATTTGAATGAGTGGTCGCAGTGAACTCAGGTCACTGCATTCCTTTGTAAGTTCGTGTCGTAATCGCGCTGATCGAGGATGTCGCGCAAAGCTTCCACGGCATCCCAGACATCGGCAAAGCCAACATATAAAGGCGTGAAACCAAAACGCATGATGCCGGGTTCGCGGTAATCACCGACCACGCCGCGAGCAATCAAGGCCTGTATCACGGCATAGGCATGCGGATGTTCAAAGCTGGCCTGGCTGCCACGCTGTGCATGCGCGCGTGGTGTGACCAGTTTCAATGGATGGGATGCGCAGCGGCTTTCTGTCAGGGCGATAAACAGATCGGTCAATGCCAGTGATTTAGTGCGCAAAGCCTGCATCGAGGTTTTGCCGAACACATCCAGACCGCAGCCGACCAGGGCCAGCGAAATCATAGGCTGGGTGCCACACAGCGCGCGTCGTATGCCGGGGGTAGGGCTGAAATGCGGGTCCATCGCAAATGGGCTCGCATGTCCCCACCAGCCAGACAGCGGATGATGAAACTGCGCATGATGCTTGTGCGGCACCCAGATAAAGGCGGGCGCACCGGGGCCGCCATTCAGATATTTATAGGTGCAGCCAACAGCAAAGTCGGCGTTCGCCTCTTGCAGCTGCACTGGTACCGCACCGGCCGAGTGCGCCAGATCCCACAGTGCCAGTGCACCGTGCTGATGGACGAGTGCTGTCACTGCCTTCATATCGTGCAGATAGCCGGTGCGGTAGTTCACATGCGTGAGCATCACCAGTGCGGTTTTTTCATCGATCACACTGGCTAATTCTTCCGGATGATCGATCAATACAATCTGATAACCGCGATCCAGCCAGCGCGTGATGCCTTCTGCCATGTAGATATCGGTAGGGAAGTTGCTGCGCTCGGTAATGATGGTTTTGCGTTCTGTGTGTGCAGACTGCATGTGCAAGGCTGCGGCAATCGCTTTAAACAGATTGGCAGAGGTCGTGTCGGTCACCACGACTTCGCCTTTGTCGGCACCGATCAGCGGTGCCAGCTGATCACCGAGGGTCGAGGGTAAATCGAACCAGCCTGCTTTGTTCCAGCTGGTGATCAGGTCCTGGCCCCATTCCTGTTCTATGACCTGACGTGCACGTTCCAGCGAAGCTTTGGGACGCGCACCGAGTGAATTCCCATCCAGATAAATCATCCCTTCCGGTAGTAAAAAATCCTCGCGCAATGCGGCCAGTGCATCGCTGGCATCCATGCGCTCGCAATCGGCGCGGGTCAGTACGGTGTTGACTACGGTGCTCATGCTGCCTCCTGTTTCTATCGTTTCTATCAATTGTTCAGTGGTGGATGGTGAAAATATGGATGAATGATGTCTGGTCTTCAGCGCCGCAAAATCGCACGCACCGGACTGGCATCCAGACCGTGCAGCTTGAGTGGCAGGCATATCAGTTCATAGTCGCCAGCCTCGACCTGATCGAGCACGATGCCTTCCAGGATCGCCATCTGATGTGCCTTGATGCAGTGATGTGCATCCAGTGTTTTGGAATCCTGAGGATCGAGTGAAGGGCTGTCTATGCCTATCAGTTTGACGCCGTGCTGCGCGAGTAAGGCGATGGTGCTGGCGGCCACGCTGGGGAAGTTGCTGTCCCAGCTGCTTTGCGGTGCCTGGCTATAGCAGCGGAACAGCACGCGCGCCGGGATTGCGTTCAGATAGGGCTGCACATGCTCCGGCAGTACCTGAGCCGCGCCCTGGCAATCAATCACGCGACATGCCCCGAGGTAGGTGTGCAATGCCACTTCATCGATTGCGGCACCGTGGATATCGTAATGTGAGGGCGCATCGCAGTGTGCGCCGGTATGGGTAGACAGCGTGATTTTGCTGACCTTGACCGGGCAGCCATCGGCGATTTGCCAGATGGTTTCGGCCTGATAGGCGGTATCGCCCGGCCATACCGGTATGCCGGTTTTGATGGCGGGACTGATGTCCCAGATCTGGCTGCTATGCGTTGCGGTGGACATAAAAACTCCTGCAATTGAGTAGCAGTGATTTTATGCCGGATTACGTGACAATTTCTTGCAAATTGCACGGTGTAATTGAGATGCAGTCGAATATACTGCCAGATATAAACAATATTTGAAATTTTCCGCTAAATTTGTTTGCTGTGATGCAGCAAATGCAGTTTGAACCGGACCCGGATGAAAGCGAATACATGCAACTGGATGCGACCGACCTGAAAATTTTGCAGCAATTACAAACCGACGGACGTATCAGTAATCAGGAATTGGCAGATAAGGTGTTTTTATCCCCATCTTCGTGCCTGCGCAGAGTGAGAGCGCTCGAAGATGCAGGCATTATTCACCACTATTGTGCGGTGATTGATGCCACCAAAGTCGGGATAGAAGTAGAGGCATTTGTGCAGGTGACGATGCGGCGCGATGTGGAAGACTGGCACGAAAATTTCTCTAGGGCACTGCAGCAATGGCCGGAAGTCGTGGCGACTTACATCATCACCGGTGATGCGAATTACCTGCTGAAAGTACGTGCCAGGAATTTGAAACACTACTCTGGCTTTGTGCTGGAGCGTTTGTATAAAACCGCAGGTGTGCTCGATATACGCTCCAATATCGTATTGCAGACTTTAAAAGATACCCATCAGATTGCAGCAGAACTGATGCAAGACCAAGGCTGACAGCATGTGTAGATTTGGTGGTATCGAATTTGCTTAGTTGATTTGGTCAGCAAATGCTGGCCGCAAATAGAATGACGCTTGTGCTGTTCCTGTTCAATAGCTGTAATTAGTGATTGTGATTGAATTATGCCGCTGACTCATGTTAAATCCCGCGCCGCTGCGCTCCCTGATGCCTGGCAGAGTACCGTGCTGGGTAAAGCTGCCGGCGCCAGTCTGAAAGTATTGCGTATGGATGCCACTGGCTATCCTGAGCAAATGCATGATTTTGATCAGGGCTTGTTTGTGCTGGATGGACAATTGAATCTGGAATTGGATGGCAAGGTGATTTCGGTCAGGGCGGGGGAATTATTCATTGTCCCCGCCAGTAAAACCCATGCCGTCGCCAGAGGCAGCTTCGGCACTTTAATGATGATAGATAACGCTGCCTGATTGTAGTTATGTCCGGCAGCGAGTTATGCAGCAAGAACTCACTTCGCTTTAATCAAAGCACTCAGTAAGGCAACGGCCGGGCCTTGATTGGCCCAGGTCTGGGTCAGATCCAGATCACCATTGGTGCTGACCAGTATCAGTACATTACCGCTCGCAGTATCGACCAGATTCAAGATTCTTATTCCCGCTATCCAGCCCTGACGTTCAACGATCACCGTTGGCTTAGCCGCATCTGCGCCGCCGAACGGATAGACCCAGACGCCCAGCGCACCACCGGTGGCATTTGGCTTGAGCATCTCGCTGCGGGCTGCCGCAGACATCAGCTTGCCCTGTATGAAAGCGCGGTTCATTGCCAGCAAATCCTGCAGCGTGCCATAGCTGGAGCCCGCTGCGCCATAACTGGCGAAATTGACTTCCGGCTCGGGCTGGCCATTCAAGATGCCGTGTACGTGGCTGCGATTGTCTGGCATGGCTGCGTTATAGAGCCCGGATTGCTTCATGCCTGCGGGTTGGAAGATTCTTTTTTTGAGCAGTTGCGCAAAGCTCTGTTTATTCATGCGCTCCAGCAGCGCACCCAATACCATGTAGTCACAGTTATTGTAATCAAAGCTGCTGCCCGGGCTGGCCTTGAGTGGCTGGGCGCACACGCCGGTCGCAAATTCCTGCATATTGTCACCGCGTGCGGCCGAGGTCATGTGGAAGTCAGGAATCGCATTTTCATTGTAGAGCCCGGAATAATGCGTGAGCAGCTGACGCAGCGTGATAGCACGCGCATCCGCATTTGGATAATCCGGCCAATAGCTGCCTAAACTGGCATCCAGTTTGAGTTTGCCGGCATCCACTTCCTGCATCACCAATATTGCCGTCATTTGTTTGGTGATAGAAGCGAAGCGGAAGGTCTGATTCAGCTCGCCGAACTGCCCCATACTTTTTTGCAGTAAGACCTGATCGCCACGCGCGGCCAATACCGCGCCTTGAAAACCGGACTGGGCCAGCGCACTCGCTGCTTTTTCCAGGCCGCTGTTGTCGATAGCGTTGGCTGGCAGACAGAAGCTGGCGCTCAGCAGCAGGGCAGTCAGGAGACCCGGCAACTGCAGGGCACGGCGGTAGCGTGAAAAGACGGACATAAATGGACTCCGGAAGAACACTGCGGAAAAGAGCACTGCGGCTCGGCTGCCAGAGTGTACCAAATCAGGGGAAAAACGGAAGATTGTGCAGTGCAGAGGCTATAATGCTGGCCTATGAATTTACTAAAGACCCTCGTTTCTATCAGCGGCATGACCATGCTTTCCCGTATCACGGGGCTGGCACGCGACGTATTGATCACCACAAAATTTGGCGCAGACGGCATGACCGATGCGTTTAATACCGCCTTCCGCATTCCTAATTTGCTGCGCCGGCTGTTCGCTGAAGGCGCATTTGCGCAGGCCTTCGTGCCGATATTGGCGGAATATAAAACCCAGCAGGGTGAGCAAAAGACCAAAGAGCTGATCGATCATGTGGCGACCTTGCTGGTCTGGGCCTTAGTGCTGACCTGCGCGCTGGGCGTGGCAGGTGCACCGGCCATTATGTATGCGGCAGCCAGCGGTTTTATCGACCGGCCAGATGATTTTGCGGCCAGTGTGGTGATGACCCGCATTATGTTCCCTTACATAGGTTTTATGTCCATGGTGGCGCTGGCTGGCGGCATTCTCAATACTTGGCGTGAATTCAAGATCCCGGCCTTTACACCGGTGCTGTATAACCTGACGTCGATTGCGGCTTCGTTGTGGCTGGCTCAGCATTTGGAAACGCCGATTTACGCACTCGCGATTGCAGTCTTTGTCGGTGGTTTGCTGCAGCTATCGATACAGATACCGGCCTTGATACGGGTAGGGATGTTGCCACGTATAGGCTGGCGCTTAGGCACCGCCTGGCAGGATGCCGGCGTGCGCCGCATACTCAAAAATATGGCGCCTGCCGTGCTGGCGGTGTCTGCTTCACAAATCAGTATTCTGATCAATACCAATATTGCCACGTCTATGGTGCCGGGCAGTGTGAGCTGGCTGGCCAGCGCCGACCGTCTGATGGAATTCCCGACCGCGATACTAGGCGTGGCACTGGGTACGATACTGTTACCAGGGCTGTCTAAAGCGAATACTGATGGCGATAAAGAAGAATACTCGGCTTTGCTGGACTGGGGCTTGCGTCTGACCTTTTTGCTGGCGATGCCAGCCGCAGTGGCGCTCGCAATTATCCCGGAAGCGCTGACTGCGACCTTATTCCATCAGGGTAAATTCAGTGATCATGCAGTGCATATGACGGCTAATGCCTTGCTTTCGTATGGCATCGGTCTGATCGGTCTGATCCTGGTGAAGATACTGGCACCCGGCTTTTATGCGCAACAGAATATCCGCACGCCGGTCAAAATCGCCCTGTCAGTGATGGTCGCCACCCAATTGATGAACCTGATTTTCGTGCCCTGGTTCGCGCATGCCGGGCTGGCACTGTCGGTCGGTCTGGGCGCCTGTGTGAATGCGGGTTTGCTGTACACCGGTTTGCGCCGTCGCGGCATTTATCAGCCACGCGCTGGCTGGCTGCCCTTCTTCATCAAACTCGCTGCAGCCTTGCTGATCATGGCCGCCACCTGTTCCTGGATTTCAGATCAGTTCCCATGGCTGGAAATGAAATCCACGCCGTATCTGCGCGCGATGATTATGTGTGGCCTGGTACTGATTTCGGCCGGTGTGTATTTTGCGGCACTCGGTATCATGGGTTTCCGCTTCAAAGATTTCCGCAAAACGTCCAAAGCCTGATCCGGCACAATTACCAGGATCGCATACATCTGCTTACAAATGCTTGCGATCCTGCGGTCATCCGCTTTCATCCGGGCGGCGTTAACTCTGAACTCATGCTGAACTCACGCTGCACTCAAGCAGCACTCTTGTAGCATGTGAGCTGCATAACAGCGCAACCCGGACAAGGACAGAAATCATGAAAGCGTCTGCATTCTTCATCGCCTTATCGCTGGCCGCAGCCAGTCTTTCAGGCACTTCCCCCGCCCAGGCCAGCGATATCGGCGTCTCGGTAGCTGTCGGCGATCCTGGCTTTTACGGCCGGCTGGACATAGGCAATACCATGCGCCCACAACTGGTGTATGAACGTCCGCTGCTGGTCAGCCGGCCTCCTGTGTATATCGAACAACCACTGTATCTGCGCGTACCACCCGGCCATATCCATCAATGGTCTCACCATTGTTATCGCTACGATGCCTGCGGCCGCCAGGTCTATTTTGTGCAGGATAACTGGTACCAGACTGTGTATGCGCCGTCCTATCGGCGTTATGCACCGGCACCCGTTTATGGCTGGGACCGCTATGAGGACAGGCGCTACCGCGATGATCATCGACGCTGGGAGCATGAACGCAGGGAAGAACGGCGTGAATGGCGCCGGGAAGAACATGGCCGTGAACACGGCCACGGGCACCGGCGTGATGACTAAGGCATATGCCTAAGCTGTTTGAGATTCAAGCTGAAGCGGATGCACGCTATCCGGCTTCAGCCTGAAATTAGCAGTCGCGTTATTTGCTGCTTCAAATGAAATGACACACGTAGTCCAGGGTTTCCAGCGTTTCTATCTCAAAGCTGGAATTCGCCGCTACCTGAAATTGCTGGCCGGCCTGATATTCCTGCCAGTCCTGACTGCCTTGCAGACGTATGCGGCATTTACCGGCATTCAGTTCCATGATTTCTGCTGCTGCGGTGTTAAACACTAAGGTGGATGGGAAAATCACACCCAGGGTTTTTTTACTGCCGTCTGCGAACAGCACGGTGTGGGAAACGCATTTGCCATCAAAGTAGAGATTGGCTTTTTTAACGATACTGACCTGATCAAACTGTGTGCTCATGACTAGTCCTGAAAAAAAATGTTCAGCGCAAAGTGAAAGCGCCGGTAATTGAAAGACGAAATAACAGACAAAAAAATGCCCGCATCAGGCAAAGATGCGGGCATTTTCATATCGCATAATGTAGTGCTTACTGACCGCGTTTTGCACGCGCGTTGGCGGCGATACGCATACGCAGTGCATTGAGCTTGATAAAGCCGCCAGCATCAGCCTGATTGTAGGCGCCGCCGTCTTCATCAAATGTCGCGATATTCATGTCAAACAGCGAGTCGGTTTTCGAATCGCGTGCCACGGTAATCACATTGCCTTTATACAGCTTGATACGTACCCAGCCATTGACGGTTTGTTGGGTATGGTCGATCAGCGTTTGCAGTGCAACGCGTTCCGGTGCCCACCAGTAGCCGTTATAAATCAGGCTGGCGTAACGTGGCATCAGGTCATCTTTCAGATGCGCGACTTCACGGTCCAGTGTGATGGATTCAATCGCACGGTGCGCGCGTAGCATGATGGTGCCGCCTGGCGTTTCATAGCAGCCACGGGATTTCATACCGACATAACGGTTTTCGACCAGATCCAGGCGACCGATGCCGTGTTTGCCGCCCAGGCGGTTCAGTTCGGTCAGCACAGTGGCAGGGGACATGCGTACGCCGTTCAGGGCTACGATGTCGCCGCGTTCAAATTCGATGTCCAGGTATTCCGGTGCATCCGGTGCCTGTTCCGGGCTGACGGTCCAGCGCCACATGCTTTCTTCGGCTTCGGCACTTGGGTTTTCCAGATGACGGCCTTCGAAGCTGATGTGCAGCAGGTTGGCATCCATGGAGTAAGGTGCACCGCCGTTTTTGTGTTTCATGTCGATATCGATGCCTGCGTCTTCTGCATATTTGAGCAGTTTTTCACGCGACAGCAAATCCCATTCACGCCAAGGCGCGATGATTTTCACTCCAGGCATCAGCGCATAGGCACCGAGTTCAAAACGTACCTGATCATTGCCTTTGCCTGTCGCACCGTGCGAGATCGCATCCGCACCGGTTTCTTTCGCGATTTCGATCAGGCGTTTTGCGATCAGCGGACGCGCGATGGAGGTACCCAGCAGGTATTCACCTTCATAAATGGTATTGGCGCGGAACATAGGGAAAACAAAGTCACGCACGAATTCTTCGCGTACATCGTCGATGTAGATGTTTTCCGGCTTGATGCCGAATTTCAGGGCCTTGGCACGGGCCGGTTCCAGCTCTTCGCCCTGACCCAGATCCGCAGTGAAGGTCACGATTTCACATTGGTAATTGTCTTGCAGCCATTTCAGAATAACGGAGGTATCCAGACCGCCGGAATAGGCGAGGACGACTTTCTTAATATCGCTCATGTTGTACTTTCTGTTAATAGTGTTATGCCAAGCGAAAAACCTCTCAACACAGAGGCACGGAGACTAGGAGAAAAACAGGAGAACGGCAAATGCATTTCCAATTGAATCCTAAGCTTTTCTCTGTGCTTCCTCTGAGTCTCTGTGTCTCCGTGCTGAGAGGTTTTCGTAAATTTTTTTATCCTTCGATCTTGCCCACCACCAGATATTCGAGCAGCGCTTTTTGCACGTGCAGGCGGTTTTCTGCTTCATCCCACACTACAGATTGCGGGCCGTCGATCACACCGGCAGATACTTCTTCGCCTCGGTGCGCAGGCAGACAGTGCATGAACAGGGCATCCGGATTCGCGCGTGCCATCTTGGCCTCATCCACGATCCAGCCGTCAAAGGCTTTCAGGCGAGCTTCGTTTTCGGCTTCATAGCCCATGCTGGTCCAGACATCGGTATTCACCAGATCCACGCCGGCACAGGCATCGGACGGATTGTCAAACAGGGTGTAATGCGCAGTATCTGTACCCACCAGCGACATATCCATCTCATAGCCTTTCGGTGTCGAGACATGCAGGTGGAAACCGAACACCTGTGCTGCCTGCAGCCAGGAGTACAGCATATTATTGGCGTCACCGATCCAGGCCACTTTTTTGCCTTCGATAGAGCCACGGTGTTCTATATACGTGAACACATCTGCCAGGATCTGGCAGGGATGATGCTGATTGGTCAGGCCGTTAATCACGGGTACACGCGAATTGGCGGCGAATTTTTCTATCATTTCCTGCTCGAAGGTGCGGATCATGATGATGTCGCACATGCGCGACATAACCTGACCTGCATCTTCCACCGGCTCTCCACGGCCGAGCTGACTGTCACGCGTATTCAGATAAATCGCAGCACCACCAAGCTGATGCATGCCAGCCTCAAACGACAAGCGGGTACGGGTAGAGTTTTTTTCGAACACCATCACCAGCGTACGGTCGACCAGCGGATGATAGGTCTGATAAGCCTTGAAGCGCTGCTTGATAATGCGCGCACGCTGCATCACATATTCAAATTCTGAGCGGGTGAAATCGGAGAATTGCAGGAAGTGTTTGATAGCCATAAATAAAACGGGCAGCATGGGGCATGCCGCCGCCTGTCATAACTGCTTAATTATAAGGGATTAAATTCTCTTTCCCATACGAAATTCAGGAAAAAGCAATTTAAGACGTAATAGTGCCGTGAATATGAATTATTTACGAATTATTCATGCGTATTGCACGAATTATTCACGGACTATTATGACTTGGTCAGTATATTTGCGTACCGGAGCAACTTACTCCAGATTGTCAATTCTAGTCAATTGGTAAAAAAACTTAATTCAATATGGAAATGTTGCCTGTTTGCCAGTAGCAAATGAGCGCATCATATTTATAATTGTGCGCAATTCCCGAAATGTTTGTTCCATGCCGAAATAAAGTGTAATTCGCTGGCGGCCGGTTCAACATGAGGTCGGGAATACATCAGATTAATCAGCACCACTTTTTTGAGTCGATACTATGAGCGCACTGTTAGCCGGACTGACCGTCCTGATCATTGGCGATAGCCACATGTCCACCCCTGATTATCTGATCACGACTTTGCATGATGATCTGATGAGCAAAGGCGCGGTGGTGTATTCCTTCGGCGCCTGCGGTGTGGCGGCCGGTGACTGGATGGTGAAAAGCCAGTCCTCCTGCGGCGGTGCGGTACGTCTGAAAGATGGCCCGGTCGAGGTCAAAACCGGTCAGGATGCCATGACACGTCCTTTCAATGAACTGGTTAAAACCTATAAACCCAATCTGGTGGTGGTCGTCAACGGTGACACCATGGCTGGTTATACCCAGCCTGAGCTGCAGAAAACCTGGATCTGGCAACAGGTATCACGTCTGACTAAGGGCGTCAAAAATAATGGCGTGGCCTGCGTCTGGGTAGGTCCGGCCTGGGGTACAGAAGGCGGCAAATTCAACAAGACTTATGCGCGCGCCAAAGAAATGTCCGGCTACTTGTCTGAAATCGTCGCACCATGCACCTATGTGGATTCGCTCAAGCTGTCCCAGCCTGGGGAGTGGGGCTCAATCGATGGCCAGCATTTTGATAATGCGGGCTATAAATCCTGGGGCACAGCGATCGGTAATGCGATCAGCACACCAGCGATTATCAATACCATCAAGCGTTAAACCGTCTTTCGGACGCAATGCCAGCCAGTCCTGCGTGATGCATGGACTGGTTGCATAACAAAAAGAAGCTAGCAAGCTGACATCAGCCGAATACATCTGCTGGCAACCGGAATGCCACCGAACCCTGAACCTTATCATGAAAAAATTTGCCCTCAGCTGCATCACACTGGCGCTTTCTCTCAATGCCTATGCGGATAATCCTTTATATGAGACCGGTCCCGGTCAGGATTCTTCATTTGTGCGCTTTCTGAATGCCGCCAGCGACAAAGCCAGTGTAGTCAATGGCAGTGCCAAAGTGGCGCTGGGTGCACAGACTGATAACCGGGTATCGCGTTTTTATCCGGTCAAAGCCGGTGATAAGCTGAGCGCGACGGTACAGGTCGGCAATCACAAAACAGCGATTGATGTCGTTGCCAAGCCCGGTGAATTCATCACTATCGCCATCGTCAATAAAGGCAATGCTCTCGACAGCCTGATCGTGCGCGAGTCGCCTACTGATTTCAATGCCAATCGCGCTTCCATTTCCTTGCTCAATGCCGATCCTGCCTGTCCTGCTGCTGGCCTGAACGGTGGTGCTAAAGGTGCTTCGGTGTTCGAGAATGTGGCGACAGGTACTACCCAGCGTCGTCTGGTGAATGCAGTCAAACTCAGCGTGCAGGCACAATGCAATAAGGCCGATACCGGTGCTGCCGTGGACATGGGCCAGTTGCAGGCGGGAGAACGTTACAGCGTGATCGTGATTCCGTCTAAAAAAGCGCAGCAAGTCTTCTTCGTGCGCGACAGCACATCCTGATCTGACACCGGACCGCAGCTATGGTATTTGCCTCGCTTGAGTTTCTGACTCTGTTTTTGCCCTTGTTCTTTGCCCTGTACCTGGTCACACCGCAGAACTACCGCAACCATACGCTGCTGGTCGGCAGCTGGATTTTTTATGCCTGGTGGACGCCTAAGTTCCTGATCCTGATCATCGCGCTGACCCTGTTGGCCTGGGGCGCAGCGATCCTGATCGACAAAACCCAGGATGAAAAATGGAAGACACGCTGGATGGCCTGGGCTATCGTGCTCAACCTGGCCTCGCTGGTCTGGTACAAGTACACCAATATGCTGGTGTCCACGCTCAATGAATTCCTGACCGGACGCCAGATGGAAGCACTGCCGTGGGAGCATGTGATGCTGCCCATCGCCTTGTCATTCACGGTGTTGCACGCGATTTCCTATGTGGTGGATGTGCGGCGCAAGGTGGTACCGGCGCAGTATGATGTACTGGCGTTTTCTGCGTATATGGCGATGTTCCCGCATCTGATAGCCGGGCCTATCGTACGTTACAAAGTCATCGATAAGGAATTGCGCGAACGCGTATTTTCGATGGAGAAGTTCTCGCTTGGTGTGCGTCGCTTCATGATAGGTTTTTCCATGAAGGTGCTGATTGCCGATACGCTGGCACCGGTGGTGGCGCTGTGTTTCGGCCTCAAACATCCCGGCTTCTGGGATGCCTGGATAGGCTGCATCGCCTATACCTTCCAGCTGTATTTTGATTTTGCCGGTTACAGTGCGATGGCCATCGGGCTGGGCCTGATGCTGGGCTTTCATTTCGAAGAGAATTTCAATAACCCATATCTGGCGGTATCGATACAGGACTTCTGGCGCCGCTGGCATCAGACTTTGTCGTCCTGGTTAAGGGACTACCTGTACATCAGTCTGGGTGGTAACCGTCAGGGACCTTTACGCACTTATGTCAATCTGATGCTGACCATGGCAATCGGTGGTTTATGGCATGGTGGCGATAACTGGAATTATCTGATCTGGGGCATTATTCAGGGCACGGCCTTGTGCTGTGACCGTGCGTTTACCCAGCGTGGTTACTCTATGCCGGATTATGCCTCGCGTGCACTGACTATGCTGACCGTGATGTTCGCCTGGACTATCTTCCGCGCCAGTGGTTTTGACAGTGCACTCGGCATGTGGGCCGGTCAGCTTGGCTTACACGGTTTCGGCATACAGGATGAAGTGATCCTGGCGCTGCGTCCTATGATTATCCTGACCTTCCTGATTGGTTTGCTGTGCGTGGTCTATCCGGCCACACCGATTGCGAAACGTGGTGGCCTTGGCGTGATGAGCTGGAGCATGCTGTGGCCAGTGCTGACTTTCAGCTATGGCGTGATCGTGCTGGCGGGTCAGAAGGCCGTTCCCTTCCTGTATTTTCAGTTTTAAGAGGCTGATATGAGTGAAGCATTTATCTATCGCCCTGAACGTGCCGGACTCTGGAAATACCTGCCGGCGGCTGCGTTTGCGGCCATCACGCTGGGTGGTTTTGCTGTTGGTATTCAGACCCTGCGTGCGATTCCGGCTGACAAATGGAGTGAGATGGCCGACTGGAAAAAAATCGCACAAGGCGAATCCACACGCATCCTGACATCGCAACTGAACGAAAAATTCATCTTCAGCAAAGCCTTTGCGGCGACCGAACGCGCGGTTAGCTGGAACCTGGCGCGTGATACCGGCGCTCAGATCAGGCCCGGATGTACCGGCTGGTTTTTTCTGACCGATGAATTGACCAGTTTCGATGGCGCGGCCCAGAACGCCAAAGCACGTGCCTGGATGGTAGGGCAGGTGGCAACACTGCTCAAAGCGCAAGGCATACCGCTGGTAGTGGCCGTGGTGCCGGACAAGGCGCGCATGGAAAGCAGCCATACTTGTGGCATGTATCGTCCGGCTGCTTTTGGTACGCGTATGGATCAGTGGATAGGTGAATTACAGCAGGCGCAGGTGCCCGTGTTGGATTTGCGCTTGCCGCTGCAGGCTGTGAGCGGTGAGCGTTATTACCGCACCGATTCGCACTGGAATGAAGCCGGTGCCAACGCGGTCGCCGCTTATATTGCGACCCAGTTACGCCAGAAACAGTGGATCAGCTCAGACGCCGCACCGCTCAATGCAGACAGCGTGAAGAGCCGTCAGGGCGAACGCATGGGCGATTTGTATAAAGTCTCCAGCCTGGAAGATCTGCCAGCCTGGGCCAGACCAGCGACTGAAATCACTACCCTCAGCGAAGTTGCACCGGTGGTGGTGAATAGCGATGATTTGTTTGGTGACAGCGGTTTACCCGCCTTGTCGCTGATCGGTACTTCGTTCAGCCTGCGTGGTAATTTTGTGCCTTTCCTGAGCCGTCATGTCGGTGCGCCGGTTGCAAATCTGGCGAAAGATGGTGGTGCTTTCCACGGCGCTGCGCAAGCCTACTTCCATAGCAAGGAATTCAGTCAGGAAGCCCCTAAGCTGGTACTGTGGGAAATCCCGGAGCGCATGATACAGCGCCCGTTCGAACCCAAAGAACGCGCCTGGTTTGAACGTCTGCGTCAGGGTAAACTCTGATGTTGACTTTGACTCTGCATTAAGCACGGTGCGGAGTTTCATGGAAAAAACGGCAGCCAGACTCAGTCTGCTGCCGTTTTTTTCAGAAACGCTGACTCGCGCCAGCTAAACGCCTCAATACCCTATGGTTTGCTTAGATTCATGCACCAGTTGTTCGAACAATTCGTGGCGCATGCTGCTGATCTCGCCATCGCTGATCGCGGCCAGGATGGCGCAGCCAGGTTCAGTGTGGTGATGGCAGTTATAGAAGCGGCACTTACCCAGATGCGGTACAAATTCCGGAAAGGCGCGTTCCAGCATGCCTTCGCTCAGATGATGCAGACCAAACTCCTGAAAACCCGGTGAATCGATCACATAGGACTGTGCATCGAGCTGATACAGACGGGTGAAGGTAGTAGTGTGTTTGCCTGTATCCAGCGCAGCTGAAATTTCACGGGTGGCGATATCGGCGTCCGGTATCAGCAGATTAATCAGCGAAGATTTACCCATGCCGGATTGACCGATCAGGATGGTGCTTTGACCGCGTGTCAGCGTTTCCAGCAACACGCGGGTTGCTTCAGGCTGCTCTTTGGCTGACACTTCATGCACAGGATAGCCGAGTCCCGCGTACAGTCCGGCGCGCTCTCTGGCCTTATCGAGGGAAGCGGTGACGTCGGTTTTATTCAGTATCAGCACAGGTTGTATGCCTGCCGATTCGGCGGCCACCAGGGCGCGCGATACCAGGTCATCGCTAAAGCTGGGCTCAGTCGCGATCACGATCAGCAATTGCGTCAGATTGGCCGCCAGCATTTTTGATTTGTACTGATCCGAGCGATACAACAGGGTTTTGCGGGTGGTGATGGCTTCGATCACGCCCTGATTTTTCGAGGTCAGCGCAAACTCGACCACATCGCCGACTGACACATCACTCTTTTTGCCACGCGTGACGCAGTGCAGTTTATGCTGCTCGCCATCCAGTTCCGCCTGTATCAGGTAATGCCGGCCATGCGCGGCGATCACCAGTCCTTGTAAGTGTGCCATCAGGAAAAGCTTTGCTCGAAAATCGCGTCGACCTTGGCCGCGCAAATAAAGTCATTGACTGAAATGCCGCCTTTGCCGTCGTTCACGGTATGGGTGTCGAAGCGGATCAGGCAGCGGTTATAGGTGACCACCAGTTCAGGATGGTGATCTTCAGCGTGGATCACATAGGCGATCGCATTGATGAAGGCCAGGGTTTCATAATAATTTTTGAACTGATAGGTCTTCACGATACGCGGGCCATCCTGGCTCCAGCCCGGCGTCGCCGCAAAATAAGCGCTGAGTTCCGCATCCGCCAGTCCGGTTTCTGTATGCTGGGATTTGAGTGCGAGTAAGTCGGCAGTTTTCATCATCATTCCTTCAAAGTAGTCTCAGGGCTGCGCTTCACTGTGCGGCCAGCAAATGCTGGATGCGGATCGCGGCCGGTGGGTGGGAGTCATAGAATGCAGAGTGTAAAGGGTCGGGCGTCAGCGTCGATGCGTTATCGTCATACATTTTGACCAGCGCCGCAATCAGATCCTGCGCACTCGCATGTTTAGCGGCAAAGGCATCGGCTTCAAATTCATGCTTGCGCGAGCTGATCGCTGCCAATGGCGACAGCAGGAAAGTAAATACCGGCAGCACCAGCATAAACAGCAACAGCGCCATCGCATCATTTTGCGCCAGTAACAGCGGATCAACGCCCAGGCCGGTATAGAACCATACCTGCTGCTTCAGATAACCGAGCAAAGCCAGAAAACCCAGTGAAAAAACAAACATCACGCTGATACGCTTGACGATGTGGCGCAGTTTGAAATGCCCCAGTTCATGCGCCAGCACGGCTTCGATTTCAGCCGGACTCAGCTTTTCGATCAGGGTATCGAAAAACACGATGCGCTTTGCTGCACCGAAGCCAGAGAAATAGGCATTGCCATGTGCGCTGCGCTTAGAGCCATCCATCACAAACAAACCCTTAGAGGCAAAACCGACTCTGGCCATCAAGCCTTCAATACGGCTGCGCAAGCTGTCATCTTTCAGCGGCGTGAAGCGATTGAACAGCGGTGCGATGAACGTTGGGTAGATCAGCATCATCAGGAACTGAAAGCCAGTCCAGACCAGCCAGGTGTACAGCCACCACAGCTCACCGGCCGAGGCCATCAGCGTCAGCACCAGCCACAACAGCGGCGCACCTATCGCTGCGCCCAGCAGGCTGCTTTTGATCAGGTCACGCACAAACAGCGAGCGTGTCATTTTATTAAAGCCGAATTTTTCTTCGACCACAAACTGCGAATAGTAAGCAAATGGCAAGTCCAGCACGCCCGTGATCAGCGCAAATGCGGCAAACAGGCTGAGCTGGTACAACATGCCTGGCCCGGTGATGCCCGCGATGGTGACCGACAGCCATTGCAGCCCGCCAAACAGCGTGAAGCCCAATAACACCGGCACATTCAGCATCAGCATCAGCAAGCCCAGCTTGGTCTTGGTCACAGTGTAGTCGGCCGCTTTCTGATGCGCGGCCAGACTGATTTTTTCGGCGAATTGCGCTGGCACGCTATCGCGCTTGCTCAGGATGTGGCGGATATGGCGTGCGCTGAGCCAGAACTGCAAGCACACAGAAATCAGCAAAAAGCCGATGAAGAAAACCGAAAAGCTGACAGAATTCATGGGAAAATGTGACATTCGTAAAAAAGCTAAGGAAGAATTATGTCACAAGCGACCGATATGCAAGCAAACAACGCAGCAGCAGCGCGCGCCAATGAGCTCAATCTGATCTGGGTAGACATGGAAATGACTGGTCTGGACCCGGACAATGACAGAATTATCGAAGTCGCCGTCGTGGTCACCGACTCAGAACTCAATGTACTGGCAGAAGGCCCGGTGTTTGCGATTCATCAGTCTGATGAAACCCTCGATAAAATGGATGCCTGGAACAAAGGCACGCACGGCCGCTCCGGTTTGATCGACCGCGTTAAAGCCTCCACAGTCAGCGAAGCCGATGCCGAGCAAGCCCTGATCGACTTCCTCAAAGTCTGGGTACCGGCCGGCAAATCGCCAATGTGCGGCAACTCCATCTGCCAGGACCGCCGCTTCATGGCGCGCGGCATGCCTAAGCTGGAAGCCTTCTTCCACTACCGCAATCTGGATGTATCCACCCTCAAAGAATTATGCCGCCGCTGGAAACCAGAGCTGCTGGCCGGATTCAAAAAACACCAGAAACACACCGCGCTGGCCGACATCGTGGAATCCATAGAAGAACTCAAGTACTACCGCCAGCATTTCATTAAGGAGTAAGCCAGCGGCTGTTTTCAGCGTTGGCCTGCACTGCAGCTATCGTATGTTGCGGGTGTGATCGCAGCGTAGTGGCGATAAAAAAGCTACCCGGTTTTATGGGGTAGCTTTTTTGTTGGGTGTTAGTTTTGTGGCAGCTACAAATTGTTCTCAGTTGCCTTTGATTTGAGTTGCCCTTGACTATCTCCATGTGTATGAATTTTATTGGAGAGTAAACATCGCTTACACCTAGGTATGGATGGTAATGAAAATTGTCTTATTGCAATTAAAATGTCGCAGCGAATATTTAATACTTCAGAAGTACCTGTTGATTAAACCTAAGCACGCTAATTTTAGAAGAAAGCACAAGGAGCACTTTAAGGAAATTTAATGTTATTTTTTCTTCGTAAATCACAATGCACGTAAACAGAATTTCAAGCTAGTTAGATTTCTCATGTGTCTTTGTGATCGTGAATTAGTCCTTGCCAAAAAAAATTTAACTCTTTTGCAAGCAATGAAAAAGTCACTTTTATTTCTTTTAGGTCATGTATGTGAAGACGCGATTTGCAATATGGTAACTGGGGGTTTCCAATAAATAATTTGCGTTTTTCGTTAGCTGATTCCCGTCCATAAAATACGGTGTTATGAGCTAGCTGATTCCTGCAACGAGAATGTCTTATAGTTTTTTCGCGTAATGTATTCCAGTTATCGTGGAGTTCTTTGTCTGATTGCTTTGAGCTTTTTACTAAAGCATCAACCAAATCTAACTTCGCACGAAAGCCCGTAGTCGAATAAAAAACAGATGCTGCTGCTTCATACGTTGGTGATTGCAATAAGAAAATAAATATGCTGAGCAAATTAATTTCTACATTCGACCACGCGGAAAAGCACTCACCATACGCAGTATAGAATTGCTCATAATCCTGACGCTCAGGGAATGATGTAATTGGAACTTCACGATCTGACGTGGGGCCAATCGGCGTAAAGTACATTTGTGCTTCCATTTGCATAGATAGTTCTATATTAAAAGAGTAAAGTTGATATTTTAGTTTTGGAATAATAGGACTGTTTGCACTACCCAATCAATCTGCTGCCGAGCCCCGATTCCGGCTTACCTACAGCTGACTGTCTTATGCTCGACCTGTTTTAACCAAGCGACTTTACCGATCAGCAAATTGGGCTCTTTCTTCCAACTCTCAGTCGTCTCTATGCAGCCATTTTTTTCTTTGGTTAGGTAGGAGCGCGGATACCCGTCGGGTGGCGTGTCGCCTACTGCGAGTAAGCTGTCGTTGGGGGAGGCGTAGTAGTTCGTGGTGGTAGAAGTGCAGGCAGTTGCAGAGCATGCGGCGATACTCAGGACAACTGTTTTTAGCAAGAAGGTGTGCAGCCAGGAGGCTTGATTTGACGCGCGAAGTGTAGGCATAGTGGCTTTCCAAGTGTGCTTGAATCCAGTCTGAGTTATCCGGGAAGGATGTTCAGGATCTTTACGATGTGTCAAGCTGGTTAATTTAGCATGTTTGTGCAAAAAATAACAATATTTCCCCGCCACCACACAAACCCCACACCAAAAAAAACGTCTGCCAGTTGCGCACAACGGGCAGACGTTTTATAGGCTGAGTTGCTGGCTCTACGCTGTTAGCTGGGCCAGCAGCGTCAGGGCTTAGCGAACAGGCCAGAGGCTTATACGCCCAGCAGTTCTACTTCAAAAATCAAAGTGGCATTTGGAGGGATCACGCCGCCTGCGCCGCGTGGACCGTAGCCCAGGCTGGAAGGGATAGTCAGGATGCGGGTGCCGCCGATTTTCATGCCTTGTACGCCTTCATCCCAGCCCTTGATCACATGTCCTGCGCCCAGTGGGAAAGAGAATGGATCGTTGCGGTCTTTGCTGGAATCGAATTTTTTGCCAGCAGAGCCGTCCGGGTTTTGCAACCAGCCGGTGTAGTGCACCACGACGTGGTTACCAGCTTGCGCTTCTGCGCCTTCGCCGACAACTTTGTCTTCATATTGCAAACCGCTGACGGTAGTAATAGTGCTCATGGTTTCTCCTCAATCTAAAAAATGTGGCGCAATTGTAGATCAAAAGTCCGCAGCAGATGGCGCGTGCAGGCCGAAATGTCGCCAGCAGCCAGTATTTATGCGGGGTTTTGAAAACTAATTTTTGTGAAATAGCGTAAATTTATCGGGATAAGCGCTTGATTTTGCTCAAGTTAGCGGCAAAAGCAGAAAAACCATGTACAGAAACAAAAACTATGTCGTCTTTGCACGGTAAAATGCGGACTTGATTCTTTTATTTGCGGTCTTCTTTCATGCGTAGTCGTTCCTTGCTGGCGTCTTTACTGGTTGCTTTCCTCGTTCCATTTGCTGCTCCTGCAGTGCATGCCAATGTGGTGGTGGTACTTAACTCCCGTGATGCCACGGTCAGTTTGCTGGATCAGCAAACGTATAAAGAAATCAGTACCTTCCCTATCGGTAAAGAACCGCATCATCTGATGGCGACGCCGGACAACAAGTCGTTGATCGTGGCCAATGCCGTTGGTGATGAACTGGTGTTCCTCGATCCTAAGACCGGTCAGATTCAACGTCGTATCAGCGATATCGCCGATCCGTATCAGATTGGTTTTTCACCGGATCAAAAATGGTTTGTGTCGAATTCCCTGCGCCTCGATCGCGTCGACTTTTACCGCTATGACGGCAAAGATCTGAAACTGAGCAGCCGCGTGCCGCTCGCAAAATTGCCTAGCCATATGGCCTTTGATGCGGCCAGCACTACGGTGTTCATCACCCAGCAGGGCAGCGATCAGGTGTCGGCGATTGATCTGGCGACCCAAAAAGTGAAATGGACACTCCCGGTTGGCAAGCTGCCAGCGGGTATCGTGATGACACCGGATGATAAATATCTGTTGGTTGGCATCATGGGTAAGGATTATGTGGAAGTGATCGACTGGCGCGCGCAGAAAACGGTGAAGCGTATCAAGGCCGGTGTCGGTACGCATAACTTCCGTGCGCTGGGCGATAAGCGTCATATTTTTGTGTCTAACCGCACTTCGAATGAAATTAACATCCTGGATCAGCAAACCCTGGAAATGGTAGGCTCAATTCCGGTTCCGGGTGGCCCTGATTGTATGGAAGTCAGTCAAGACGGCAAAACCCTGTGGGCGACGCTGCGCTGGATTAAAAAAGTCGCCGTGGTCGATATCCCCAGCCGCAAAGTGATCAAGCTGATCCCGGTTGGCCGTTCACCGCATGGTGTGTATTTTGCGAACCGTGCCGGCAATATGTAAGGCAAAGTGTAAGGCAAAGGCAGGGCTGGCCGCAGCCCTGTTGTGTTTCAGCGCCGCCGCTCTGGCGGCTGATGCGCAGTTGCCAGGCACTGCCACCGCTAATGTCGCCAACGCGGCTAGCAAGGCCTGTCGCGGCACCATCTATCTGACTTTCGATACCGGCAGCCAGTCGCAAGCCGAATTCATCGCCAGCACCCTCAGAAAATACCGTATCAAAGCCAGTTTTTTTCTGGCCAATGAAAAGACCACACGCGGTGATTATTCACTGTCGCCGGAATGGGCTGGCTATTGGAAGCAACTGGTGGCCGATGGCCATGCTTTTGGCAGTCACACCTTTGATCACGTCTATGTGCAGTCGGATGCGCCAGATGGCCGCATACGGCTGAAGCCCCAGTTCGGCGCTCAGGCTGGGCAGAGTCTGCTATGGACCCCGGCACAATACTGCGAAGAGCTGAAGCGGGTAGACCAGCGTTTCCTGCAACTCACAGGTCAGCATCTGGACCCATACTGGCGCGCGCCCGGCGGCAAGCTGACACCTGGTCTGAGTGCAGCCGGTGCAGCCTGTGGCTATGCGCATGTGGGCTGGGCACCAGCCGGGTTTTCCGGGGATGAGTTATCGAGTGAGAAATTCAGTAATGCCAGCCTGTTACAGCGCATGCTGAGAGACCTTAAAGATGGTGACATCGTGATGGCCCATCTGGGCATTTGGTCACGTCGCGATCCCTGGGCACCGGCCAATCTGGAACCATTAATTCAGGGCTTGCAGCAGAAATCCTTTTGTTTTGCTACGCTACGCGAGCATCCACTTTATCGTTTGAAAAAATAATGAATGTCTCTGATTTGCTGACCAATAGTCAGGCTTGGATTTTCGAAACCATGGTACAGCCCGCCATGTTTTTTCTGGGCCTGGGTGAATTTGTAGAAGATGCCTTTGAAGGCGTGGAATGGTTTGTACTCGGCGTGCTGCAACTGATCGTGCTCTACCTGGTATTGCGCCCGCTGGAAGCCTGGATACCGGTGCATACGATCACCGACCGGCGCGCGCGCTGGAATGATTTCATTTACACCGCATTACACAGACTGGGTGCGTTTTCGATTGCGGTGTTTTTCATCCTTGATCCGGTGCTGGACCATATCACCGCGCTGCTGCATCTGCAGGGGGTGAATCCGCTGCATCTGGAGCATCTGTGGCCGGGCTTTTTACAGTACCCGGCGCTGCTGTTCCTGGCTTACCTGGTGGTGCTGGACTTTTTTGACTACTGGTACCACCGCGCCGAGCATCATTTCAATTGGTGGTGGGGGCTGCACAGCCTGCATCATAGTCAGCGCAATATGAATCTGTGGAGCGATAACCGCAATCACTTGCTGGATGACTTTATCCGCGATATCTACATGGGTGTGATTGCGATTGTGATCGGCGTCGAGCCGCGTCAGTACGTGATGCTGGTGATGGCGTCGCAAATGCTGCAAAGCCTGCAGCATGCCAATGTACGTATCCATTTCGGAAAAATCGGTGAATACCTGCTGGTGTCGCCACGCTTTCATCGCCTGCACCATGCGATAGGCTTAGGTCATGAAAGTGAAGGTAAGGGCACGCTGGGCGGACATAATTTTGCGGTCTTGTTCCCGGTCTGGGATGTGCTGTTTGGTACCGCCTTATTCCAGAAAGAGTTTGTCGTGACTGGCATCCGGGATCAGTTACCGGCGCCGGAAGGCAGCGCCAGAAACTATGGGCAGGGTTTCTGGTCTCAGCAATACCTGGGCATCAAACGTATGCTGGGATTGGAAAAGGAAAACCACTCATGAATATCGCTGCAGTCGGTCTGGCCTGGGGGCGCGCAGTCGCCGCCCAGCTGCACTATCGTATGCTATTGCTCACGCTGCTGCCGTTTCTGGCTGCACTGGTGATCTGGGGCTGCGTGATTGGTTTTGGGCTGCAGGCGCTGATCGATTTTGTGCAGCAATGGTTAGGCAGCCATAACAGTTTTCAGACTGCCGGTGAAATACTGACGGCGCTCGGACTGCTGAGCTTTAAGGCGCTGGTGGTGCCTTTACTGGCAATGTGGTTGCTGCTGCCTTTGATGGTATTTACCGCGCTGAGTTGTATCGCCCTGTTCGCGATGCCTGCGATAGGTCGCCATGTCAGCAGCCGCCATTATCCTGCGCTGGAACTCAGACATGGTGGATCTTTGCTGGGTAGCATCGCCCACTCCATGAGCTCATTTGTGATTTTTCTGCTGCTGTGGTTGCTGAGCCTGCCGCTGATGTTTCTGCCGCCGCTGAACCTGGTGCTGCAGCCGCTGCTTTGGGGTTGGCTGACTTACCGTGTGATGAGCTATGATGCGCTGGCGGATTTTGCTGATGCCGATGAGCGCCGTGCACTGGTGCGCGAGCATCGCTGGTCGTTGATACTGATCGGTACCATCGCCGGTTTGTTTGGCGCAGCGCCTGGTCTGTTATGGCTGGGCGGGGTCTTGTCCTTCCTGTTATTGCCACTGATTGCGGGCGTCGCGGTGTGGTTATATGTGTTTGTGTTTGTCTTCACCGGACTCTGGTTTCAGCATTACTGCCTGGCTGCTTTGCAGGCTTACCGGCGTAAGCAGGAACCGGTGCTCGATACCAGGCTGGATAGCCGCAAGCCAGACACAGGCGACGAGGCCACCAACGGTCCGGCCAGCAAACCAGCGTTTCCGGCTATCCGCAATTAAGAGATTGACTGCTTAACTGACCGATTGAATAACTGATTGAATAACTGACAGGGCGGAGACAATATGGGCTTTGGTGTAATTATCATCGGCGATGAAATCTTATCCGGCAAACGGCAGGACAAACATTTAAGCCGCGTGATCGCAAGCCTGCAGCAACGCGGTCTGCAACTCGACTGGGCGGAATATGTGGGCGATCAGCCTGAGCGCATCATCGCGACTCTGCGGCGTAGTTTCGCCTCGGGTGACATTGTGTTTTCGACTGGCGGCATCGGTGCCACGCCGGATGACCATACCCGTCAATGTGCAGCGGCTGCGCTGGATTTGCCTATTGTTCTGCATCCTGAGGCTAAAGTCTGCATACAGCAACGCATACAGAGCATGGCGGCCGAGGCCGGACAGACTGTGGATCTGGACAGCCCGGACAATTTGCAGCGGCTGAAGATGGGCGAATTCCCGCAGGGCGCGGCGCTGATTCCTAACCCTTACAACAATATCCCCGGCTTTGCGATTCAACACCATTACTTCGTGCCCGGCTTTCCGGTGATGGCCTGGCCGATGATAGACTGGGTGCTGGATACCCATTATCCGCACCTGTTCCATCAACAGCCAAAAGCAGAAAAAGCGGTGCTGGTGTACGACGCCATCGAATCTGTACTGACACCGCTGATGGAACAGCTGGAGCAGGATTTTCCTTTGATAAAAATCTTCAGTCTGCCCAGCGTGGCGACCGCGACAGAACGCCGTCATATCGAGCTGGGCGTGAAGGGCGATCCACAACAAGTGGATGCGGCTTTTCAGGTGATGTTAAGCGGCCTCGATGCGCTGCAGTCTGAATATGTGCCAGCGCCTTTGCAGGCTAAAGACTGATCAGGCTGATCAGACTGTGCGCACCACATAAACTGATCTGGACTGATGCAGAAAATTAAATTCACCCTGTTTTCGCTGCGCGCCTTATTGCTGGCGGCTTTGCCCTTCATTCTGACAGCAGTCGTGGTGTGCGGCCTCGCTTACTGGCTGGTGGACCCGGCACCACCGCGTGTGATCGATATGTCGACCGGCCCGGCCAACAGCGCCTATGCACGCTTTGCGCAGTTGTATGCGCAGGAGCTGGCAAAAAATAAGATCACTTTGCGGCTGCAGACTTCAGAAGGTTCACAGGAAAATTTTGACCGCATCCGCAGTCCGGATTCGCAAATCGAAGTCGGCTTCGTGCGTAGCGGTTCCACCGATCCTGACAGTGCACAGGAGCAGGGCCTGATCTCTTTGGGCAGTCTGTTTTACGAACCAATCTGGGTGTTTTACCGTTCGCGTCAGGAACTCAGCAATCTCAGTCAGTTTAAAGGCAAGCGCATCAATCTGGGCGCGGAGGGCAATGGCATAGGGCGTATTTTCAGCCAGATACTGGCGGCCAATCATTTGCAGGAAGCCGATGTGCAGATACAGCGCTCACCCGATCAGGATGCGGCTGAGGCCTTGCTACGCGGTGACACCGATGTGCTGGTACTCAGCGCAGGCAGCGATTCGCCGCTGGTGCTAAGGCTGATGCAAAGCAGCGGCATACGCCTGTTTGATTTCGTGCAGGCCGAAGCCTATACCCGCCGTTTTCCCTATCTGTCCCAGGTCACGCTGGCGCGCGGCATGATTGATATCGGCAAAGATATTCCGGCGCGCGATTATCATCTGATCTCGCCGACGGTGACCCTGGTTGCGCATGAAAGCCTGCATCCGGCGCTGATCGCCTTGCTGCTGCAAGCCGCACAGAAAATCCATAGCCGCGCCGACTGGCTCAGCCATCGCGCTGAATTCCCTTCAGATCGTTATACCGAAATTCCGGTCTCGGCGGATGCCGAAAAATTCTATCAGCATGGCATACCGGTACTGCAGCGTTATCTGCCTTTCTGGATTGCGAATTTCATCGAGCGTATGTGGTTTGTGATCGTGGCGCTTGGTGCCTTGTTATTGCCACTGTCGAAAATTATTCCGCCGCTGTATGTGTGGCGTATCCGTTCGCGTGTGTACCGCTGGTATGGCCAGTTACGTCTGGTGGAGCAGGTGATGGACGAGTTGCCGCCGACTGGACGTACTCAGCTGCTGCAACAGCAACTGAGCCGGCTGGATGAGATCGAGGATAAGGTCAACCGCATCAGCATTCCCTTATCCTACGCCGAAGAGCTATACGGCTTGCGCAGTCATATCGACTTCGTGCGCAAACGCGTACTCAGTCTGATAGCAGAGCCGCCACCGGCCTGATGTCTGTAAAACTGTGCAGGCTGGCCACCTCTGCTATCTATGTCAACTGAGCCAGCAACTGCAAAGCCTGCGCTAACTGCGCATCCGGCAAATTCAGCAACTGGTCGCCGACAACCCATTCAAACATGCATTGCTGTGGCAGTGCCGTGTGTACCGCCTGATTGAACAGCCAGATACCGTGTTCCGCTGCGACCTGATTGCGCCAGGCAATAGCGCGCTCTCTGTCCACCGGCAAGTACAGATGCAGCATATTTACTTGCGGCTGCGCCGGATTGCAGATCAGCGTTGGATAGGCTTGCAGCATCGCATATAACTGCCGGGTTCGGTGCAGGCAGGCCGGCATCGCAGCCAGTCTGGCATCGAATTGCATGGCAGCCGCCACCACATACGGGGTGCGGCGGAATACATTGCCGCCCTGACGGTGCATCCAGACTTTTGCTTTCGCCAAAAAATCCGGGCGGCCTAACAACATGGCGCCCGCCATACCACCTATGCCCTTGTAAAACGATACGTAGACGCTGTCAAAACCAGCCGCAATTTCGTGCAATGGACGCGCATAGCCCGCCGCCGCTTCCCACAGCCGCGCACCGTCCATATGCAGATGGATATCCTGTTTCCGGCAATACGCCTTGACCGCGTTCAGTGCTTCCCAGTCAGGTAACTGGCCGCCAATTTCACGCATAGGCAATTCATATTGAGCCGCCGAAATCTGTTCGGCATGCGCCTGCAAATCCGCCACGCCCCAGGGTCGGTAAGGATTGCCGGTGTGGAGCGCGGTGAAGTGCTGCAGGGTTTGAAAATTGGCGCGTTCATGCACCAGAATGTGCGAGCTCGGGTGTAGCGCAACCAGTGGGCTGCCGCGTTCTTCACAGGCCAGGCGCAAGGCCGTCACTTGCGCCATGGTGCCGCTGATGCAGAATAAACCAGCTTCCATGCCCAGCAGGTCAGCGATTTTCTGTTCGAAAGACTGGATCAGTTCACCTTCACCATACACATCATGGCTGATCTGATGCTGTTCACACCAGGCGGCCATGTCTGCAAAACTTTGTGCGGGTGAGGGCAGGGCGTGGCCGGGTAATATCGTGTGGCAGCTGGCTTTTAATTGCTGTAATTTGGCATCGGTCATGCGGCAGTCTCCGTGGTCAGATTTTTTTTTGCGCTCAGTATGCCACGCCTGTTCCGGCCTGCGCAGACTTTCCTGTTTCAATCCCTTGAGGCTTGCCGATCTGGGCTAGAATCTGGGTTTTCTGCCTCTTGCGAACTTACCATCATGAGCAATAATCATACCGCGCATCCTGACTGGATCACCCCGTACGAAGCGGGCAACCGCAACCAGACGACACAGTGGGAAGACTGCATCGCCTTTTATCAAAGACTGGCGCAGCAATTCCCGCAGGCGCTGCATTTTTTTGAAATCGGTCAGTCTGATTCCGGCCGTCCTATTCACGCCGGTGTGGTCACTGCAGATGGCGTGTTCGACCGCGCGCAGTTAAAGGCAGCGGGCCGCACAGTTTTTTTCAATAATAACGGCATCCATCCGGGTGAGCCGGAAGGTGTTGATGGCTGTATGGCGCTGGTGCGCGATTTTTGTACCGATGCCACCCGCCGCGCTGCGCTTGGTTCTACAGTATTTTTGTTCATCCCTATGTATAACGTGGATGGCAGTAAAAACCGTCAGAATACCTCGCGTGTGAATCAGGATGGGCCTGAGAGTTTTGGCTTCCGTGGCAATAGCCTGCATCTGGATCTGAACCGCGATTTCATCAAATGCGACAGCCTGAATGCCCAGGTATTCAACCGCTTTTTCAGCGCCTGGAGCCCGGATGTGATGGTGGATACCCATACTTCGAATGGCGCGGATTATGCATACACCATGACGCTGATACAAACTCAGGCCGATAAACTCGGTTATGGCCTCGGCCCTTTCCTGAGCCAGACTATGCTGCCAGCGATTTATGCCGATATGACGCAGCGTGGCTGGCCGACTTGCCCGTATGTGAATCCGGTCAAAGATATTCCGGATCACGGTATCGAGGATTTTCTGGAAACGCCGCGCTTTTCGACTGGCTATGCCGCCTTGCATCACACTATAGGCTTCATGCCGGAAACGCATATGCTCAAGCCCTACGCCGATCGTTATGAATCCATGCGCGCGCTGGTCGACAGTGTGCTGGCTTTCACGGTCAGCCATGGCAGCGAAATTCAGCGTCTGCGCCGCGAAGCACGGGCAGCGGCTGCCAGCCAGCCACAGGTGGCAGTCAAATGGCGTGCAGATCATACCCAGCCAGCGAGCTTTTTATTCAGTGGCTACCAGGCCGTGTACAGCCCCAGCGTAATCGGCAATTACACGCGCCTGTCGTATGACCGCAATCAGCCCTGGCAAAAGCCTATCCCATATTTCAACCGCTTCGTGGCCGATGTCGTGGTGCAGCGTCCACGCGCTTATCTGATTCCGCAAGCCTGGCGTCATGTGATCGAGCGTCTGCAATGGAATGGCGTGCAGGTTGAACGACTCAGCGCTGATCAGGAAATGTCAGTGCAGGTATATCGCATACAAAGCGTACAAACCCGTGCACATGCGTATGAGGGACATATGTTCCACGATCAGCTGGAACTGCGCAGCAGCATGGAAACCCTGCATGCCGAAGCCGGTGATTATCTGGTGCATCTGCATCAGGATCAGGCGCGCTATGTGATGGAAACGCTGGAACCGCAAGCGCATGACAGCCTGTTCCGCTGGGGCTTTTTCAACAGCGTGCTGGAGAAAAAAGAAGCGTATTCGGATTATGTGTTTGAAGACAGCGCCGCAGAAATTCTGCGCGATGAGCCGGAAACCCGCGCCGCATTTGAGGCCTGGAAGAGTGCCCATCCTGAGCTGTTAAATAATCAGGAAGCGGTGCTGGATTTCATCTTTACCCATTGCCAGCGTTACCGTGAACCGGAGTGGAACCGCTATCCGGTGTATCGCGTGTTGTAATTATTTTTTTGAATTTAATACTGTTCGCAAGTATGTGATTATCGGGGAGTGATTCGGCCAGATTTGGTTGCTCTCCGATTGAAAATTTATAGCTTTGGCTGTAGTTTTTTGCAATTGCCCCTAAACTCATCAACAATAAAATAGGTTTGTGTGTTCGAGTGTATTTCTTTGTTTATTAATTTGGCGTCTGTACGACTATGTACAGAATAGTCTTCATCATTGACGCTTAAATTGATGCGGTCTAATGAAATGAATCGGTCACCAAGGACTGAATTTGGTTTGTCTAAATATTTTTTAAAGAATGTGCTGGAACTTGGATCCAAATCTTTTTCATTTAACCAGTCGATAATGAATTGTTGTTTATTGGTAATTTTGCAGTTGTATGCAAACTGGTAATGACTCGTATTGGCTTTGCATAAATTGAGCGTCATGTCTTTGGTCGCGCCATCGATTGGGATTTTGATATAGTCCCGACCGATCAGATACCGTTGGGTAATTTTTTCTTCACTTGGTATAAATATATCTTTTGGGGCATTTATCCCGCGACCTTTAATAGTGCCAGTACATTCAATTACAGTTTCTTCATGAGCACTAACGAATGTTGGAGTTAGTAACAATGGAACTAAAATTCCTCTCAGCAAAACTAACCTATTCATCGTATTCTCCAGACATTTTCATTTGTGCTAAAAATATCACAACGCACCTAGAAGAGTTGGCAATTTCGTTCTCATAAACACAAAAAGAAGGCTGACGTAAATAATTAAATTTCCGTACGGAAATGCTATTTATTTTTTCGTTCTGATTGCAAATCTGTGCTTTGCATTTACAAATCTCTTCATTAGAATTAGTTGCTTCAAGCAAAATAGTTTTGCTTATTCGTTGAAGGGGACGTCATGAAAAAATTCTTGAAACTGGCAGTGGCAGGTTTGTTGATCGCAGGTGGTACATCGGTCGCTGTGGCCGAAGGTGTGGATGTGTCGGTGGATGGTATTTTCACCGCATTGAGCAGCAGCACCAATCTGCAGGCAACGGTAGATAATCTGGTCGCCAGTGGTGCTAACCCACAAGCTATCGTATCTGTCGCAGCAGCAGCTGGTATTCCTTTGAATACCGTCAAAGAACTGCAAGTCTGCAAAAACTCTGCATCCGCAGATGCGAACGTACTCGGTGCTTCCTGCATGCGTCAATCCAGCATCACGACTGCGTATGCAGCCGGTGCGAATGACCCGATGAAATTCCTGCCAGCGTCTGCTGCAGGTAAAGTCAAAAAACAAGAAACTAAGTAATTCAGCGATCCGGCGCGACGGGCAGCCTGGTAGGCTAACTGCCTAGCCCGTACGCGCTTACCGCTCAGGTCAACAAAAAATCCTGCGTCCAGTCTTCTGGTGCAGGATTTTTTGTTTATGGCGGGGATGGTGCGCTGAACGCGAGTGCCAGCCTCAGATGTCAGGCTTCAGGAATGGCGCAGCGGCCTGAGCAGTTCGCGCAAATCGTTGTGGTCGATTTCGTACATCAGTTCCAGCAAGCGTCCAAGCTCGCCTTTCGGGAAGCCCTGACGCGCGAACCAGCCCAGATAATGGCCGGGTAAATCGGCGAGTACACGACCCTGGTATTTTCCATACGGCATAGCCATGCTGACCAGGCGTTGTAAATCATCGGCCTGACGTGGCCGTGCGAATGGCAAGCCCTCAGTCATCGCCGTGATTTTCTGCTTCAGCGGAACCAGCAGATGCAGCGCCGGGTTTGCTGTCGGAGCCTGCTTCTTTTTTCTCAGCTTCTTTCTTTTCAGGCTCAGGCTCGTTGGGATAGGTTTTCGCATCCAGATAGCGTTCTACCAGATCAAAGAACTGGTTATAGAACTGACCGGTAGGGATGGTTTCACTGGCGACCTTGACCAGCGCATCATCGGTAGAGCCAAACGGCAAAGACACCGAGCCCAAGGCACTCACGCCTATGCTGGCCGAGGTATTGCTTTTCTTGAGCGAATAGCGATCCCGCACTGCATTGGCAAATACGGTGGTGCTGTTACTGCCTTTGCTATCCGCGACGCAGACCACATTGAATTCGATTTCAGCATGGACTTCTGCATCATGCTGGTATTTGCGACGGCCTTTGATGATGGCCGGTTTCCAGTCGCTGATCACATAACCCTGACTGAGCAGGGCGCGTCTGGCAGCTTCGCAGGCGCTTTGTTCGGTGCCGGGGAAGCTGCGGGTAAATACGCCGGACTCACCAAATTCTTCGTGCTGCAAGGCGGCGTTCTTACTGGCTGTGCTACATGCGCCCAGCATCAGGCTGAGGCATAGCGAGGATAAAACTAAAATTCGACGACTCATTTTCATCTGAACCAATATTAAAAAATATGACGAAAGCGCGGCGCAGAATGGTACTGCCTATGCGGGACGTGTCAGCTCAACGCGGGCCAGCGCGATCCCGTTGACTGCGATGTTCAGGCTAAGGCTTCCTGCGCTGCCTGTTCCGGAGTCAGGCCATCAAAATACAGATCGGTGAACCATTCTATCTGTTCTTCAATATGGTCCTGCGCCTGAGCGCGGGTCGCACCACCGGCGATCAGATGGGTTTCCACTTCTATGCACCAGGCGATCAGCGCTTGTTCTTCCGGATCGAGATCCTGTTTCTTTGCCATGGTGTGGCCTTTCTGATTTTCTTTAACTGTTTTAGGACTTTACTTGCATTACTTCAGCGCTTTACTGCGGCGCTTTCTCCTGCATTTTTCAACTCCTGCAGCCCGTATTGTAACTTGCTCTGGCAGTCAAGGTTGTTACGGTGCTGTTACCATGCGCTGAACAAACAGGCAGGCTTGGTGCAAATTCACGTGCGCGGCTTCAGAAGCTGCCGGTGAACTGGTATTGTTTGCCCGGATGCCACATGGTCACGCTGGTTGCGATTTTTCCTTGCGAGCGGGTTTTTCTATGTAATACCAGGCTCGCTTCCTTGGTCGAAATATGCAGCATGTCAGCGATTTGGCGCGGTGGCAGCACTGCCTCGATGCGGTAATCCACACCCTGCAAAGGGGCGACTGCGACCAGATATTCATTCGGCGTCATACTGCTGAAATCCTGCTGCAGATATTCCGGCGTCACACTGGAATTGACCCAGCGGTCTTCGACCTGTATCGCGGCTTCATTTTCAAAATGCACAATCACCGAATGAAACAGCCGGTGTCCGGGCTTCACCAAAAATTCAGCCGCTAACTGTTCGTTGGCGGGACTTTCGCTGAGCTCATGCAATTCGCTGCGATGCACATGTCCGCGCGAACGGATTTCTTCGGCGATACTTTTAATTTCTACCAGCGTGGCCTGATATTTTTGTTGCGCGACATAGGTACCCGAGCCCTGTATCCGGTTCAAAATCTGCTCGCTGGTCAGCTCGCGCACGGCACGGTTGACGGTCATGCGCGACACAGAAAACTGCGCGGCCAGCATGGCTTCCGAGGGGATGGCCTGGCCTTCTTTCCAGGTGCCGGACTGAATTTCCCGCAATAAGTAATCTTTGATCGCCTGAAAGGCGGGGGCGCTGGCTTGAGTGCTGGACACGTGCTTCCTGTTAAAAAGTGGTGGACTCAGGTCAATACGTGCTGATCGCTGTGAATCACACTTGTAGTGTGTGAGTCCGGGCTGGTCGTTAAGTTCCTGCATTGTCGCATGTAAATTCCGCTTGCAAAAGTTGTATATACAACTTAAACTGAGTTTGTGTAAGACGATGGCTGCAGTCTGTGTTGTGATCGCGCATGACTGAGTCCCGGAAAAACCACCCTCACAGGAGACAATTCATGACGACGCATTTAGATAATGATCCACGCTGGGATGCCAGCCGTGTTATTCACGCACCGCATGGTGCAGAGAAGGTTTGTAAAACCTGGGTGGCTGAAGCAGCCTATCGCATGATACAAAACAACCTGGACCCGGCCGTCGCTGAAAATCCTAAGCATCTGGTGGTGTATGGCGGCATAGGCCGCGCTGCGCGTAACTGGGAGTGCTACGACCAGATTCTGGCTTCACTCAAGGCGCTGGAAGCCAATGAAACCCTGTTGATACAGTCAGGCAAACCGGTAGGCGTATTCCAGACGCATGAAGATGCACCACGCGTACTGATCGCGAACTCCAATCTGGTCCCAAAGTGGGCCAACTGGGAACACTTCAATGAACTCGACCGCAAAGGCCTGTTCATGTATGGCCAGATGACCGCAGGCAGCTGGATTTACATCGGTACCCAGGGCATCGTGCAGGGGACTTATGAAACCTTCGCCGAAGCCGGACGCCAGCATTACAACGGCGACTGGGGTGGGCGCTGGATACTGACCGCTGGCCTCGGTGGCATGGGCGGCGCGCAACCATTGGCAGCCAGCTTTGCCGGCGCAGTGTCATTGAATATCGAATGCCAGCAAAGCAGCATCGACTTCCGTCTGCGTACCCGCTATGTCGATAAACAAGCGAAAGACCTGGACGATGCGCTGGCACTGATACAGCAGCATTGCGAACGTAAAGAAGCGGTTTCCATCGCCTTGCTCGGCAATGCAGCTGAAATTTTGCCTGAGCTGGTCAAGCGCGCCAAAGCGGGCGGCATGAAACCGGATCTGGTAACTGACCAGACTTCGGCTCATGATCTGATCAATGGCTATCTGCCTATAGGCTGGAGCGTGGAACAGTGGAAGGCTGCCCAGCACGATTCGACACAACATGCAAAGCTGACGGCGGATGCGGCTCAGGCTTGTGCGGTGCATGTACAGGCAATGCTGGACTTCCATGCGATGGGTATCCCTACTGTCGACTATGGCAATAATATTCGCCAGGTCGCATTCGATACCGGCGTAAAAAATGCCTTCGATTTCCCGGGCTTCGTACCGGCCTATATCCGTCCGCTGTTCTGCGACGGTAAAGGTCCGTTCCGCTGGGTGGCTTTGTCGGGTGATCCGGAAGATATCCGCAAGACCGATGCCAAAATCAAGGAATTATTCCCACACAATAAAGGCGTGCACAAATGGCTGGACATGGCGGGTGAACGTATCGCCTTCCAGGGCTTACCGGCACGTATTTGCTGGTTGGGTCTGGGCGAGCGTCATATCGCCGGACTCGCATTCAATGAAATGGTCAAAAACGGTGAGCTCAAAGCACCGGTCGTGATCGGTCGCGATCATCTCGATACCGGCTCAGTATCCAGTCCGAATCGCGAAACCGAGGGCATGCGTGATGGTACCGATGCCGTTTCTGACTGGCCTTTGCTGAATGCCTTGCTGAATACCGCCGGTGGCGCCAGCTGGGTCTCTTTGCATCATGGCGGCGGTGTAGGCATGGGCTATTCCCAGCATTCCGGTATGGTGATTGTGGCCGATGGCACTGAAGCTGCTGCTAAGCGTCTGGCACGCGTACTGGTCAACGATTGCGGTTCCGGTGTGATGCGTCATGCTGATGCTGGCTATGAACAGGCAGTCGCCTGCGCCAAGCGCGAAGGCTTGAATTTGCCTATGATTAAATAAGCTGAATTACGCATCATCGTCCCGGCCCGCTTGCTGCCTGCATTGCTGAGCCGGGACAAATTTTTGTCGCTTGAAAAGATAAACCAGCTGTTACTCTGATGCCGGATGCCGCTGTAGTTCAGCGCCTGACCAGAGCAGATAAAAGAGAGAGAAAACCATGACTACCTGTTTCGAAATTCAACCTGGCCAATTCAGCCTGTCCGATTTGCGCGCGATCTGGAGCAAGCCGCAAACCATGAAATTGACGCCGTCTGCCTATGCAGCGATTAATGCGTCCGCCGATACCATCAGCCAGATCGTCGCCAAAGGCGATGCGGCTTACGGTATCAATACCGGCTTTGGTAAACTGGCCAAGACCCGCATACCGGATGAGCAGCTGGAACTGCTGCAGCGTAATCTGATCCTGTCGCATTCCGTTGGTTCCGGCGAACTGATTTCCGATGAAGTGGTGCGCCTGATCCTGGCCATGAAAATCGCCAGCCTGGCACGTGGCGTGTCCGGCATCCGTGCCTCGGTGATCGACAGCATGATCGCGATGGTTAACGCTGACATTATGCCGGCCATACCGGTCAAGGGCTCGGTCGGTGCTTCAGGCGATCTGGCACCATTGTCGCATATGACGCTGGCGCTGCTGGGTGAGGGTGAAGTCCGCGTTAAGGGACAATTGCAGCCTGCGCGTGAAGCGCTGGCCGCAGCTGGCATTACACCGGTGGTGCTGGCCGCAAAAGAAGGTCTGGCGCTGATTAACGGTACCCAGGTATCGACCGCACTGGCCTTACATGGTCTGTTTTTGGCAGAGCGTTTGCTGGAAGCAGCCACCATTACCGGCGCTTTGTCTGTCGATGCCGCTAAAGGCAGCGATGCACCGTTTGATGCACGTATTCATAGCAGCCGTGGTCAGCCTGGACAGATCGCGACTGCAGCGATTTACCGTTCGCTGTTGACCGGCAGTGAAATCCGCCAGTCCCATCTGGTCAATGACGAGCGCGTGCAAGACCCATACTGCCTGCGCTGCCAGCCTCAGGTCATGGGTGCCTGCCTGGATATCATCAATAACGCGGCGCGTACTTTGCTGATTGAAGCGAATGCCGTGACCGATAATCCTCTGGTGTTTGTTGAAACCGGCGAAGTCATTTCCGGTGGTAATTTCCACGCTGAGCCAGTCGCGTTTGCGGCCGATACACTGGCACTCGCGATTGCGGAAATTGGTTCGATTTCTGAACGCCGTATCGCATTGTTGATCGACGCCTCTATCTCTGGTTTGCCACCTTTCCTGGTGCCGTCTTCGGGTCTGAATTCCGGCTTCATGATTGCGCATGTGACCGCTGCTGCGCTGGCTTCCGAAAACAAATCCCATGCTCATCCATCCAGTGTCGATACGATTCCAACTTCGGCGAATCAGGAAGACCATGTGAGTATGGCGACCTATGGCGCACGCCGCCTGCATGAAATGGCGCATAACACAGCGACTATCGTCGGCATTGAATTGCTGGCAGCGGCGCAGGGCGTGGATTTCCACGCACCACTGAAAACCTCGGACACCCTGAGCCAGGTACATGCATTGCTGCGTGCTAAGGTCAGCTTCTACGACAAAGACCGCTACTTTGCACCGGATATCGAAGCAGCGAAAGCGCTGGTGATTTCGGGCAGCCTGAGTGCACAATGTCAGGACCTGTATCAGTCACTGTATTTGAACTAAGCTGAATGAAGTTGAGGACACGAAGGGCTGAACTGCAGCACAGGGTTTGGCCCGGCCTGTCACATCTCATTGCGTATTTTTTGCGGAAACCTTTATGCGTCACTGGACTTTGCACGATTATCACACCATGCCCTGGAAGAATGGCGGCGGTTCAACCACAGAACTTGCGGTATTTCCTGAGCAGGCTGGTCTCGATCAGTTTATCTGGCGTCTGAGCACAGCCAGCGTCAGCAGTGCCGGTCCGTTTTCTCATTTTGCGCGCATAGACCGTACGCTGGCTGTGTTATCCGGTCAGGGTCTGATCATGCAATGCGATAGTGAGAGCCAGCATGCGGCCAGTGTCACGCTGACCCGTGACAGCCAGCCTTACCGCTTTGCCGGTGAAATGCCGGTGTTTGCTGAGCTGCTGGATGGCGAGACGGTGCTGGATTTGAATATGATGACACGGCGTGACACCTGCACCCACCATATGCAAAGGCTGGGCGCTGGTCAGCATGTGATCTCGGCACAGGATGCACAGCAGGTCTTGCTGTTTTGTGCGCGCGGCGAAGCCAGACTGGACAATGGCAGTCTGTTGCAGGCCAGTGATTTGTGCCTGTTCGAAGAAGGTACGGAACATGCAGGTATACGCTTCACGATTGAAGCGGCAGAACAGGCGGAACTGTATCTGATCCGCATACATTTTCTAGTGACAGGATTAAGCTGATGCAATGGGATAGCTGCTGGCTGAATGTGCATCTGGCCACGATGCGCGATGGATATGGTGAAATCTGCGATGCTGCGATTGCAGTCAAAGATGGTCGTATTGCCTGGCTGGGACCACAGGCCGATTTGCCGTCTGACTGGCAAGCCAGCACCGTGCAGGATGCGGGTGGTGCCTGGATGACACCGGGGCTGATCGATAGCCATACCCATCTGGTGTATGCAGGAAATCGCAGCAATGAATTTGAGGCGCGCCTGAATGGTGTTGCCTATGAAGACATCGCGCGCCAGGGTGGCGGCATTGTTGCTACCGTGCGCGCTACCCGTGCTGCCAGCGAAGAAGAGTTATTGGCAGCCACCTTGCCACGTCTGCACAGCTTGCTCAAAGAAGGCGTGACCACGCTGGAAATTAAATCGGGCTATGGTCTGGATCTGGCATCCGAGGCGCGCATACTGCGCGTCGCCAGACGGATAGCTGCCACGTATCCGGTGCGGGTCAGCACCACGTTTCTGGGGGCGCATGCGGTGCCGCCGGAATTTGCCGGACGCAGCGATGACTATCTGCGCGTGGTATGCGAAGAAATGATGCCGGCGCTGGCCGCCGAAGGCTTGATCGATGCAGTCGATGCGTTTTGCGAAAAAATCGGATTTTCTGCGGCCCAGACTGAGCGCGTATTTCAGGCTGCGCAAGCATTGGGCTTACCGGTCAAACTGCATGCTGAACAATTATCTGACCAGCAGGGTGCGGCATTGACGGCGCGTTATCAAGGCTTATCTGCCGACCATCTGGAGTATCTGTCGCAACAGGGGATAGCCGCGATGGCCAGTGCCGGTACGGTTGCTGTATTACTGCCAGGCGCGTTTTACTTTTTACGGGAAACCCAGTTGCCACCGGTCGCTGCCTTGCGTGCTGCCGGGGTGCCAATCGCGCTGGCGACCGATTGCAATCCGGGCACCTCGCCCATGACCTCGCTGTTACTGACCATGAATATGGCCTGCACCTTATTCCGCATGACACCACTGGAAGCCTTGCAAGGCGTGACTTGCCATGCGGCACGCGCACTGGGTCTGGCGCAGGAAACCGGACGGCTGGAAGTCGGCCTGTCAGCCGATTTTGCCATCTGGGATATCGCACGACCGGCTGATCTGGCTTACTTTATAGGTGGAAATTTCCTTCGGGAAAAAGTTTTTCGTGGTCAGTTACAATAATTTCCTTAAGACACATTTTTTTAACCCCGCTACGGCGGGGTTTGTTTTTGTTCAACGTATAATGATGTCCTGAAGACTCAAGAGTGCCATTGTCTTTAAATGAAGTGTGCCGCGCCCATCCTGTTTGCTCCTGATAGCTGTATTGATGACGGTTTTGATCACATACTTGCGCTTGCTGTTTTTGTCTGAGATATCAGGTCTGGATGTTTTGTGTCCTGCCAAAGCAGCACGACATCATGACCGCGCTCTTTATCCCGTTTCATCGTCCCATACCAGTGCGTCGGAGCACGCACTGATCTGTACTCAAAAAGGTTGATAACATGTTTCAGTTTCGCAAATTTTTCACACGTGAAAAAACAGGGCGCTGGATAAGCGGCCTGGCTGCCTTACTGCTACTGAGTATGGTGCTTAGCTGGCTGTTGGTGCCAGGCTGGCTCAAAACGCTGCTGATAGAACAAACCCAGCAACACACAGGACGTAAGCTGGAACTTGATCAACTCAGCTTTTCCCCTTTGCAGTTAGCCGTAACGGCAGAGGGGGTCAGATTATTTGAGGCGGACCAGAAGAGCACCGCGCTGAGTCTGCGCAAGGTAAAACTGAACCTGTCTGTCACTTCCTTATTTCATCGTGCAGCAGTGATCGATGAAATCCTGCTCGAGCAACCGGAAATTTTTCTGGTACGCGAGAGCGCCGGTGAAGCGGGTGTCTACAATTTTTCCGATATTCTTAATAAACTCGCGGCTCAGCCTAAAAGCGATGCAGAGACACGTTTTGCGATCAGCAATATACAGATCCAGGGTGGCCGCATACAGCTCAATGATCGCGTACTGAGCAAGCAATTTGTACTCAGCGATATCGCTATCGGTGTGCCCTTTGTGTCGAATTTTCCAAAAGCGATAGACAGCTTTGTAGAACCAAAATTCCAGGCAAAACTGAATGGGGCGCCAATAGACCTGAAAGCGCGCGCCAAGCCATTTACCAAAGATCTGGATACCAGCCTCGCTATCGATTTGCATGCACTGGATCTGGCACAGCTCGTCCCTTATCTGCCGGTGGCACTGCCGGTGCAACTGAACTCTGCTTTACTCGATACCCGGCTGGATCTGAGTTTCAAACAACAGGCGCATGCGCAAATCCTGTTATCCGGCGAGCTGGGCCTGCGTCAGCTCAAATTACAGGATAAGGCGGGTGCTGATTTATTACAGCTGGAAGCGGTAAACACTGAAATCCGTCAGTTCGATCTGCAAAAAATGTCGGCAGACATCATCAGGCTGCAACTGAAAGGTCCGCAAGTCTGGCTGACGATGGATAAAAAGCAGGGCTTAAACTGGGCCAATCTGACGCAGAGCGGTGCCGCAACGCTGTCTGCACAGAAGTCTACAACTAAGTCTGCAACTAAGTCTGCAAAATCAGATGCTGTAGCATCTCAGCCCACCTCGCTGCCAGCGATCGTATTGCATCAACTCGCGATAGACGAAGGCCAGCTACATATTCGCGACAGTCTGCACAGCACGACTGAGCAGGCATTGGATTTCAGTCAGATCAGCTTGCAGGCTCAGGGCTTATCCACACACAAAGATGCGGCAGCGGCGAAGGTCAATCTGCAGCTGAAAGGCAGTAGCGGTGAGAGCCTGCAGCTGGAGGCGCAATTGCAGCCTTTAAGCGCCGCATTGAACGGCAAGCTCAGCGTCGATCAACTGGCGCTGGAACACTATCAGGGTTTCATCAGCCCCTATCTGAAAGCCACAGTACGGGGCGAACTCAAGGCCCAGACTCAGGTCGCATGGCAACAAGGCGTATTGTCTTTATCGGCGATGGATGCCGAACTCAGCCGTTTTCAGATCGCGGGTAAAAAAGAAGATGGCAGCATCGCTTTGCAGTCCTTGCGCCTGGAACAGCTTGCGCTCGATACTGGCAAGCGTGAACTGAGCGTGGATGCGATACGTTTGCAAGCTTTGAATACAGATCTGCGCCGCAGCAAAGAGCTCGCCAGTGGATTTCAAAACTGGCTGGTGCCGTCACAGGCAGAGGGCAATACTACGCAAAGCAGCGCTGCACCTGCCGCAGCCTGGAAGCTGGCAGCGGGCCGGATACAGCTGGAAAACGCTGCTTTGCAATTCCAGGATAGCTCGGTGAGCCCTGCGGTTAAACTCACGACAGAAAATCTCAATCTGCAAGTGCAGGGCTGGCGCAGCGATTTAGCCAATGCCATGCAATTTCAGTTGCAATCCCGGCTGAACCGCAAGGGTAGCCTGAAACTGAATGGCAACAGCACAGCGCAACTGGCGCAGATCAAGCTGGAGCTGGAGGCGCAGGGCTTGCCAGTGGCAGGTTTGTATCCATATTTCTCTTCATTGCTGAATGTGGAAATCACACAAGGGGTGGCCAGTGCCAAGGGTAAGCTGCAGCTGGCGCGGGTGCTGGAACCGCAAACGGAAATTCATTATCAGGGCAGACTGGGATTCAGCGATTTCCAGATTGTTGAGAATGGTTCGGATCAGGATTTCCTGGACTGGAAAACGATTATGTTTGATGGCTTGAGTGTGAGCCTGACGCCGGACAAGCAGATCGTCGATATGAAGCAACTCAGCCTGAAAGATTTCTACGCCAGAGCGGTTTTGTCGGAGCAGGGTAAGCTGAATTTGCAGAATATCGTGGTGCAGAAAACCGCTCCACCCTCAGCAGAAGGCGTTACGCCAGTGGTAGCTGCTGCAGCCAGCGTCGCTGCACCGACACAGCTTCCAACAGTTGCCGCTCAGCCCGCAAAAGCCGCGGCTAAGTCCACAGTCAAGCCAGTGATACGGATAGGGCAAATTGCGATACGCGGCGGGAATGTCAATTTTACCGATAACTTCATCAAGCCGAATTACAAAGCCAATCTGACTGGCATTTCCGGCAATATCGGTGCGCTGGCATCCGATAATCCGCAGGCTGCCACGGTGGAGTTAAATGGCAAGGTCGATGATGATGCGCCGCTACTGATTTCCGGCACGCTTAATCCCTTGTCTGAGCCGGTATTCCTCGATATTAAAGGCAGCGCCAATGGGATAGAACTGACCCGCCTGACCCCGTATGCCGCTAAGTATGCGGGTTATGTGATCGACAAAGGCAAGCTGTCTATGCAAGTCAGCTATCGCATAGAAAACCAGCAATTGAAAGCGGATAATGGGGTCACGCTGGATCAGCTGACTTTTGGTGAACGTGTCGAGAGCCCCAGTGCCACTCGCTTACCTGTGATGCTGGCAGTCGCCTTATTGCGTGACAATGATGGCCGTATCGCGATTAATCTGCCGATTTCCGGCTCTTTATCTGATCCGCAGTTCTCGGTCGGCAGCATTATCATGAAGGTGTTTGTTAATGTGCTCACCAAAGCCGTGACGTCACCATTTGCATTGCTCGGTTCTATGTTTGGCGGCGGGGAAGAACTCGCTTATGTGGAATTTGAGGCAGGTGCGGCACAGCTGACACCAACGATGACAGCGAAGCTGGACCAGCTGGCCAAAGCGCTCATGAACCGCCAGGCACTCAAGCTGGACATCATAGGCCGGATCGATCCTGAAACTGATGCCGCCGGTGTGCGCAGCCGTAAGCTGGCAGCACGCCTGCAAGAAGCAAAGTGGCGCGATGGATTGAAAAAAGATAAGTCCGTTAAACTCAGTGAAGTCAGTCTGGATACAGCCGAGCGTCAGCGCTATCTGCAGGCTTTGTATGAGGCAGCCAAATTCGCAAAGCCGAAGAATGTGCTGGGCCTGAATAAAGCGCTGCCTGCCGCAGAGATGGAAGCGATGCTGATACGCCATACAGCGATAGACGAAGAGGATATGCGTGAACTGGCACAAAAACGTGCCGATCTGGTACGTGATTACCTGGAAGATGTTGCCGGGGTACCACGCGAACGCCTGTTCCTGATCGCCCCTAAACTCAAGGCGGATGATCTTAAGGATAAGGGCACAGCGGCACGGGTCGATTTTTCGCTCAAATAGCCGGCTGAGGCTATGCTGCCGGCCGCAGGGATTTCTTGCGTTTAGATAAGAGGCTTTATTCCTGCGCCGGACTGTGCTGGCGCAAAGATTGTGCGGTACACCTTATTTAAAATGAGCGCCACACAAAATGACTTTGTGTGCAGTGTGGATACTCCAAGTCCGTCCGCGTAGTTTAATGCGGACAGTGCCAGCTCTGATGAAACGTAATCAGGAAATTTAATTGTTTTAGCCACAATCTTGAATTATCCTGAACCGATCAAACCGAAGTAATCAACCGAACCAATCAACTGAAGTATTCAACAGGAGTGACAATGACAGCAGTAAGCCTTCATCATATTTTGTATGTAGAAGACGATCCGGATATTCAGACGGTTGCACAGATATCTCTGGAGGTAGTAGGTGGTTTCGCCTTGAAAACCTGCAGTTCCGGCGCGCTGGCGCTCACTGTTGTGAGAGATGGGTATACCCCCGATTTATTGTTGCTGGATGTGATGATGCCAAACATGGATGGCCCCACTACCTTGACCGAATTGCGCAAAATTCCAGCGACTGCTAATACGCCTGTGGTTTTTATGACGGCTAAAGTGCAGTCTTCTGAGCTGGAGTTTTACCGCTCTCTGGGTGCGATAGGTGTGATTGCCAAGCCCTTTGATCCTATGGAACTGTCGGCTCAAGTGAATAAGTTGTGGCTTGAAAGAGTGTAAATGAATAGTAAAAATGACAGCTTGCTGGAAAAGTTACGTGCTTTAGAAGCTGTATTCCTGCAAAAATTGCCAGGTAAATGTGAAGAAATCATCGCTGCACTCAATGATTTTGCTGCGCATCCTGATAACAAAGATGCCCTGATCGTATTGCACCGGCATTTGCATACTATGGCCGGATCGGCCGGGACCTTTGGTTTTTCTGAACTGGGTTTGCAGGCCAGAGCCTTTGAGTCCCGCATCAAACCCTGGCTTGCGAATCCTGGCTGGACTACAGAGGAAGTGCAGGGCCTGGCAACCGAGTTACGCCACTATTTCACACATGCGGTAGATGGTTTGAAGCAGGCACCTGATCATGAGAGTGAGCTCATGGCGGAACTGACACCTGCGGAAGATGCCTTGAACGAAACCCGTCTGATTTACCTGGTGGATGAAGATGAGGCACAGCAAGAAGCCATCACTTTTCAGCTTGAGCATTTTGGCTATGAAGTCAAACGTATCCCGCATTTGAAGGATCTGGCACTGGCAATCGCGACGCGACGTCCGGACGTGATCGTCATCGAACTCAGCTTCCCGGAAGGAAAGAATGCCGGTGTCGATGAAATCAAGCGTATCGAGCAATTGCAGCGCTTGCGCATCCCGACTATTTTTGTCTCTAAAAACAGCAGTTTTGAGTCGCGCTTACTGGCCGTGCGCGCCAAGGGCGACGGTTACTTTACTAAGCCGGTTGATGTTGTGGCGCTGACCGAGCGCATCGATACCATTTCCCAGCGTGATCAGAGCAATGGTTATCGCGTATTGATCATTGATGACGATGTCGTTACTGCCAAATTTTACGGCGCCATATTGCGTGACGCCGGCATGAATGTGCGTTTGCTCAATGATCCGACGCAGGTACTTGCCGTGATGACGGACTTCCGTCCCGAGCTATTACTGCTGGACGTGTATATGCCGGTCTGCAGCGGCGTTGAGCTGTCGCGTCTGATACGTCAGGATAATTCATATGTCGATGTGCCTATCGTATTTTTATCGAGCGAAGCCGATGTGAACAAGCAGCTTGATGCCGTTAAGGCAGGTGCCGATGATTTCATCACTAAACCGGTACCTCCTGAATATCTGGTCTCGTCCTTGGCTACCCGCGCTGAGCGTTATCGTTCGCTACGTGCTCTCATCATGCGCGACGGTTTAACTGGCTTGCTGAACCATACTGCGATTAAAGAGCAGCTGGAAGCTGAGGTATTGCAGGCACACAGAAATGGCGCGCCGCTGGCGCTGGCCATGATAGATCTGGATAATTTTAAGAAGATTAATGACAGCTACGGTCATGCCACCGGTGATCAGGTCTTACGCACACTGGCCAGGATACTGCGTCAGCGCTTGCGTCGTACTGACATTGTTGGACGCTATGGTGGCGAGGAATTCGCCGTGATTTTCCCTGATACCACGGCCAGTACCGCCAGACGCGTGCTGGATCAGGTCAGACTGGCATTTTCCAAAGTCAGCCAACATTCAGAAGAAGTGGAGTTTTCTGTCACTTTCTCTGCCGGTGTGGCAGATATGGAAAAAGCGACCGATCCCGATCAGTTATTTGATGTGGCGGATACCGCCATGTATGTGTCTAAACAGGAAGGTCGCAACCGTATTACGCTGGCATAAAGCAGATGCTTAAAGGCAAAAGCCCGGAATCTTCAACTGGTTCCGGGCTTTTTTACTTCAGTGCCAGATACGTAATTCAGGCCTTAGCTGATGCGTTGCAGGCTAAGCGGCTTGATTTTCGATTCCAGCACTTTGCCTTTACGGGCACGCTTATTGATGTGCACCAGCAAAGCATTCGCACTCAGGCTGACTTCCTGCGCTTTACCGCCGCGTCCGGTACCGCTGACTTTGAGGCCTTTCTGACTGATGACCTGAACTGCACTCAGACTCTCCTTGTCTTCCAGCTCCATCAGGATCACGCCACGGCCACCGCTGGACAATTGCTTGATTTCAGCCAGACCAAAGACCAGCAGTCTGCCATTGGCGGACAAGCAGGCAATCGCGCTGGCATCTTCACTGACAGGGCCGGGCGGCATTGGAACATCGCCGTCTTCCAGCGTCATAAAGGCTTTACCTGCCTTCATTCTGCCCACCATGTCGCCGACTTTGGCGGTGAAACCATAGCCTGCACTGGATGCCATCAATAGCACCTGTTCATTATTGCCTGCAAAATAGTGCAGAATTTTGCTGCCTGGCGCCAGATCGATCAGGGTGGTGACCGGTACGCCATCCCCACGTGCGCCGGGCAGGGCGGACACAGCGACCGAATACACACGGCCATTGGAGCCAAATACCAGCATATTGTCCACAGTGCGGCATTCAAAGGTGCCATACAGACTGTCACCTGCTTTGAAGCTGAATTGGGCAGTGTCATGGCCATGACCGGTACGCGCACGTACCCAGCCTTTTTCAGAAATGACGACGGTGACCGGTTCATCCACGACTTTTTGTTCGACCGAGGCTTTGGCTGCTTCTTCGATCAGGGTGCGGCGCGCATCGCCAAACTGTTTGGCATCGCTTTCGATTTCCTTGATCAGCATTTTTTTCATGGACGCCGGATTGTCCAGCAAGTCGTGCAGCGTCGCTTTTTCTTTACGCAGCTCAGCCAGCTCTTGCTGAATTTTGATGGCTTCCAAACGCGCCAACTGACGCAGACGGATTTCCAGGATGTCTTCGGCCTGACGCTCAGACAGGCGGAAAGCCTGAATCAGCGCGGGTTTGGGCTCATCCGATTCGCGGATGATGCGGATTACCTCATCGATATTCAGCAGAACAGCTTCGCGTCCTTCCAGGATATGAATGCGGTCGTCGACTTTTTTCAGGCGATACTGGGTGCGGCGGGTCACAGTGGTGAAGCGGAACGCGATCCATTCATTCAGGATGTCGATCAGTCCCTTCTGACGCGGACGGCCATCGCCGCCTATCATCACCAGATTCATCGATGCCGAGGTTTCCAGCGAGGTATGCGCCAGCAGCATTTGCATGAACTCGGTCTGATCCTGATTCTTGGATTTCGGTTCAAACACCAGCCGCACCGGCGCATCTTTGCCTGATTCATCGCGCACAGTATCGAGTACCGACAGGATGACTTGTTTGAGCGAGACCTGTTCCGGCGACAAAGTCTTTTTACCGGTTTTGATTTTTGGATTGGTGAGTTCTTCTATTTCTTCCAATACTTTCTGCGATGAGGTGCCAGGTGGCAGCTCCGTCACGACCGCCTGCCATTGGCCGCGCGCCATGTCTTCGATTTTCCAGCGTGCCCTGACTTTCATGCTGCCACGACCGCTGGCATACATTTCTGCGATGCTGGCTGCTGGCGTGATGATTTGCCCGCCACCAGGGAAGTCCGGGCCGGGTATGAACTCCATCAGTTCCGCATGTTGCATGCCAGGATTGCGGATCAGCGCCACCGCGACTTTGGCGACTTCGCTCAGATTATGCGAAGGGATTTCGGTCGCCAGACCGACTGCAATACCGGAAGCGCCATTGAGCAGCACAAAGGGCAGACGCGCTGGCAGTAACTTAGGTTCTTGCGTAGTTCCATCGTAGTTAGGCTGAAAGTCAACGGTACCTTCATCTATCTCATCCATCAGCAGGCGGGAAATCGGCGTCAGACGGGCTTCGGTATAACGCATCGCCGCTGCACCGTCGCCATCGCGCGAACCGAAGTTACCCTGACCATCAATCAGGGGGTAGCGCAGCGAAAAGTCTTGCGCCATACGCACCAGTGCGTCATACACCGACTGATCACCGTGCGGATGCAGCTTACCCAGTACATCGCCGACCACGGCTGCCGACTTGCGAGGTTTGGCACTGGCGTTCAATCCCAGTTCATTCATTGCGTACAGGATGCGGCGCTGTACCGGTTTCTGGCCATCACAGACATCCGGTAAGGCGCGGCCTTTGACGACGGAAATCGCATAGTCCAGATAGGCGCGTTCGGCGAAAGTCGCCAGCGTCAGTGCATCACCATCCGCAGGGGGAGGGGCTTGTTCAAATAAATTTGCTTGTTCGCTCATAGCTGCTTATAGGCTGATTTTGCTTATTAGTTGTTAGCCTGGCCTGAGAGCAGGCCGGGCATGTGACATGCTTGTGTTCGGGAGAGATTTCAGCTTCAGTCTGGATCAGATATCGGCTTCCACTGCATTGCCATGCTCTTCTATCCAGGCGCGGCGCGCAGCGGCTTCACCTTTACCCATCAGCATATTGAAACGGGCTTCAGAAAAATCCTGATCAAACTCACCCAGCGCTACCGGTAACAGACGGCGGGTGTCCGGATTCATGGTGGTTTCCCACAATTGTTCTGCGTTCATTTCACCCAGACCTTTAAAGCGCGAGATGCTCCAGGCACCGTCTTTCACGCCGTCTTTGCGCAATTTGTCTTCGATTGCGGTCAGTTCACCTTCGTCCAGCGCATAGATTTTCTGTGCCGGTTTTTTGCCACGTGCAGGTGCATCAACGCGGAACAGCGGTGGCCGGGCGACACAGATGTGACCACGTGCTATCAGTTGCGGGAAGTGTTTGAAGAACAGCGTCAGTAACAGCACCTGGATGTGCGAACCATCGACGTCCGCATCGGACAGAATACAGATTTTGCCGTAACGCAGATTGGACAGATCAGGCTGATCATTTGGGCCATGCGGATCAACGCCTATCGCAACCGCGATATCGTGAATCTCATTATTGGCAAACAGGCGGTCACGTTCCGATTCCCAGGAGTTCAAGACCTTACCGCGCAGCGGCAAGATGGCCTGAAACTCTTTATCGCGTCCCATTTTGGCGGAACCACCAGCTGAGTCACCTTCCACCAGGAAGATTTCATTACGGGTGATATCGTTGGATTCGCAGTCAGTCAGCTTGCCCGGCAACACAGCAACACCGGAAGATTTTTTCTTTTCGACTTTTTGTGCCGAACGCAGGCGCGACTGTGCCTGTTTAATGACCAGCTCAGCCAGTTTTTTGCCGTATTCCACATGGGAATTCAGCCAGAGTTCCAGCGGTGGCTTGGTGAACGAAGAGACCAGCCGCACCGCATCGCGCGAATTAAGACGTTCTTTAATCTGCCCCTGGAATTGAGGGTCCAGCACTTTGGCGGACAGCACGAAGGAAACCCGTGCGAACACGTCTTCCGGCAGCAATTTAACGCCTTTTGGCAGCAGGGAATGCATTTCGGCAAAGCTCTTCACTGCACCGAACAAGCCATCGCGCAAACCGGATTCATGCGTGCCACCTGCCGGGGTAGGGATCAGATTGACGTAGGATTCGCGCACCACATTGCCTTCTTCTGTCCATGCCACGACCCAGGATGCGCCTTCGCCTTCTGCAAAGCCTTCATTGTCTGAGCCGGCAAATTGTTCGCCTTCGAACAGCGGGATCAGCGGTTCTCCATGCGAGGATTGCGCCAATGCTTCGGTCAGGTATCCGCGTAAGCCCTGATCATATTGCCAGACCAGGGATTCACCGGTTTTGGCATTCGTCAGCGTGACTTTGACGCCCGGCAGCAATACCGCCTTGGAGCGCAACAGACGCTGCAATTCACCGAGCGGGATATTGGCAGAATCGAAGTATTTCGCATCTGGCCAGATCGAGACGCGGGTACCGTTTTTCTTGTCACCGCGCGGGATAGGCTGGCTGCGCAGTGGCTCAATCACATCGCCATCGGCAAACGTCAGCTGATGCAATCCAGCCTCGCGCCAGACGGTGATTTCCAGCCGTTTAGACAGCGCATTGGTGACTGACACGCCGACACCATGCAGACCTCCCGAAAAAGCGTAGGCGCCGCCTGAGCCCTTATCGAATTTGCCACCTGCATGCAAACGGGTAAATACGATTTCTACGGTAGGCACCCCTTCTTCCGGATGCAGGCCGACCGGAATGCCGCGGCCATCGTCTTCCACGCTGATGCTGCCGTCTGCATTGAGGGTCACCTGAATATTTTTGCAATGACCGCCCAGAGCTTCATCGGAAGCATTGTCGATCACTTCCTGGATGATGTGCAGCGGATTTTCGGTCCGCGTGTACATACCCGGACGTTGTTTGACCGGCTCCAGTCCTTTCAGGACCCGGATCGATGATTCGCTATAGTCAGTGCTTGCTGTATTTTTTTTGGTTGCCATGCGAAGTAAAAACTGTTGTTTTGGTTAAATGGTGGATGGTAATTTGCAATTTTTTTGTTTGCAGTACACATTTCGATGTATTCTTGCACAGGTTTTGGCAGCTATTGTAGCTGTATTGAGTAGATGGATAAACGATGTCACTAAAAACTCCAACGATTGCCATCCGCTTGCTTGGGTTTTCTGCAAAGGAGGAAGAGACCTTTTCCACCGTGCTGGCGGTAGCACGCGAGAAGGGCTATCGCTATTCCTGTCTGAAACCTGGCTGTATCCAGGATCCGGACATGTACATCGTCAATTCCAGCGAATTGAAAGCCATCGCTGATTTATCTGACCTGCATCCGGGCGAGGCGCAACCGGTGCTGCTGATCGGAAAAACCGATATCGACCTGCCTTATCAGGTCATGCCTAAGCCTATACGCTGGCGAAAAATTTTCGATATTCTGGATGCGATGATAGATAAGCGTGAGCTGTTATTAACCACGCTGAGTGCTCATAGCGCGATGTCTGTTCACGAAAGGCGCCGGCATAAACGGCTGGATCTGGATCTGACCGAGCCCGCTGTCTACGAGCGCATGCGCCAGCAACCGATGGCGAAGGGTGGGATACTGATCGTCGATAAAGACATGCATTTCCGCGAATATGTCGCTGGTATCATGGATGCTTACGGCGTGCCGGTCACACTTGCTTCCGACGAGCGCAGTGCATTGCTGTTGGATGGAAATAATCAGCATGCGCTCACCATGATCAATACTTCGACACCCAATGTGGATCCCTATCGTTTATGCGAAGGCTTGAAGCGACAAAATAGCGGGCTGAAAACCGCGGTGATCTTGCTGGTCGACCGTCACTTTGAATACAAGTTAGGTTTAGGGCACAAAGTACGCTGCGAGGGGTTTCTGGTGAAGCCGCTATCACGCCGCCTGGTATTGAAAACAATCAGAAAGTTCATGCAACTCGATTAATGAGGCGATACTCGCCGACGCCCGCCGATATTCGCATGTGATGATGATGTAGTTGTCGTTGAACGAAAAAAAACCGCAGCCTGCATGCTGCGGTTTTTTTATGGATGGCGCGCTCATTTGCTGAGTAAGCGCATCGCACGCGCAAGTCCGTCTAAGGTCACAGGAAACATGCGGTCACTGATCAGCTGGCGCATGATGGCGATAGACTGCCGATACTGCCACAGACCTTCCGGTTCCGGATTCAGCCATACGGTTTTCGGGAAGGTATGGGTAAAACGCTGTATCCAGGCCGCACCGGCTTCTTCATTGTTGTACTCCACCGAGCCACCGGGCTGCAGGATTTCATAGGGGCTCATGGTGGCGTCACCGACAAAAATAACTTTCGTATCCGGCGGATATTTACGCAGCACGTCCCAGGTCGGGAATTTCTCGGCATGACGGCGCCGGTTGTTTTTCCACAGATAGTCGTAGACGCAATTATGGAAATAGAAAAACTCCATATTTTTGAATTCGGTTTTTGCAGCGGAAAATAATTCTTCGGTTTGCGCTATGTGGTCGTCCATGGTGCCGCCGACGTCCAACAGCATAAGGACTTTGATATTGTTCTTGCGCTCAGGCTGCATTCGTATGTCCAGATAGCCTGCATTGTTCGCGGTGGCGCGTATGGTGGCGTCGAGTGCCAGTTCTTCCTCAGCGCCGTGCCGTGCAAACTTACGCAGTCTGCGCAAGGCTACCTTGATGTTGCGGGTGCCGAGTTCACGCTGCTCATCATAGTCTTTAAAGCTACGCGCTTCCCAGACTTTAACTGCGCTGCGGTTGCCGCCTTTACCGCCTATGCGTATGCCTTCCGGATTGGTGCCACCATTGCCGAATGGGGAGGTGCCGCCGGTGCCTATCCAGCGGTTACCGCCTTCATGTCTTTCTTTTTGTTCTTTCAGTAGCTCTTTGAGCCTGTCCATCAGCTTATCGTAGCCAAACTTTTCTATGGCTGCGCGTTGCTCATCGCTGAGTTCGCGCTGCATGCGTTTTTGCAGCCAGTCCAGCGGGATCTCAGGATATTTCTCAAACAGGGTATCTATCCCTTTGAAATATTTGCCGAAAGCCTGATCAAACTTGTCGTAATGCGCTTCATCCTTAACCAGGATGGTGCGAGATAAAAAATAGAAATCATCCAGCGACAGACTGATCAGGCCTTTTTCCAACGCTTCCAGCAGTACCAGAAATTCCTTGATCGAAACCGGAACTTTGGCGTCTTTGAGCGTAAAGAAAAAATCGATTAACACGTATCACTCTCCATATTGTTGTCGCATGTATTGCAGATTCTGACTGACTCCCGGCCATTCATTGCGCAGGATGCTATACACCACGGTATCACGAATCCGGCCATCCGGCAGTATCATGTGATTGCGCAGAACGCCGTCACGCTTTGCTCCCAGTCTTTCTATCGCAGCCTGAGAACGGCGGTTAAACCAGTCGGTACGGAATTCTACGGCGATGCACTGCCAGACTTCAAATGCATGCCTGAGCAGCAGTTGCTTGCATTCGGTATTGACGCCGCTGCGCTGGGCTGAGCGCGCGTACCAGGTATAGCCGATTTCCACCCTTTGATGCACATGCTCGATATTGCAGTAGCGGGTAGAGCCTATGATTTTCCCGCTTAGGTTATCGCGCACGGCAAATGGCAGTGCGCGTTGTTGCTGCTGCATTTCCAGTGCAGTGGCCAACCACTGCGAGACCTGGTCTGGGCGTGGCACCGAGGTAAAAAACAGTTTCCACAGTTCGCCATCTGCAGCAGCGACGCGAATGTCACTCAGATGTGATTCGTTCAATGGTTCCAGACTGATGTGCTGACCTTGCAGATAAATCGGATTGAGATCCATGTTTGCTATTCCGGGCAGGGGGATGGGAAGTAGTATTTTGTATAAACCTCGCTATGATCAGGCAATCATCTTATTTTGTCATGCACAGAAAGTGAGAAATCAGATGAAAACAGTCAGGAAAAAGTTTATAATCACCAATTCACTCAAAACCACAGCGATGCTTGCTAACGAAAAAAAAACGCGTTATACTGCAAAGCTGTATAGAATTTTGCGGCGTGGCATTTGATCAACTTGCTTTGACCTCGTCGCTTTGACCACGTTTAGGAAATCTCATGGCAAATACCGCACAAGCACGCAAACGTGCTCGTCAAGCAGTAAAACAAAACGCGCATAACTCCAGCCAACGTTCTGCATTGCGTACTGCAATCAAGGCTGTTCGTAAAGCAATCGAAGCTGGCGATAAAGCTGCTGCTGCGACAATCTTCCAGGCATCTGTTTCTAAAATCGACAGTATCGCTGACAAGAAGATCATCCACAAAAACAAGGCAGCTCGTCATAAGAGCCGTCTGGCATCCGCTCTGAAAGCACTGGCTTAATACCCAGCTGTTTTTCCTGCACATTGCAGGAACGGAAGAAAAAAACCGCAAATTTATTTGCGGTTTTTTGTTTTTTTAAATTAAATTGTCTACCTGCAGTCAGGCATGTGCTTTGTTGCAGGCGTACCCGGGGCAAGGAAAAGTCTGACTTTCCCTTGCCTGAGCCGATTTACTTCAGTGGCAAACCGTCGATCTTGGTGCCAGGTTTAATATTTCTTTGTTTAAACCAGCCCTGATTCATTTCCAGTGCGTAATGCACGACTTTCTTGGCGCAATGGGATTCCAGCGTCTGCGGTTTCATATCCTCGATATTCACTATCGTTCCTTCTGCGTCAATAAAGGCGACAGACAGCGGGATCAGTGTGTTCTTCATCCACATACATACACCGGCCGGTGCGCCGAAGTCAAAAATCATGCCTTCGTTGGTGCCCATCTTTGTCCTGAGCATCAGGCCCTGTTGACGATCTGCATCGTTTGCTGCGACTTCTGCCTGGATCAGGTGCATGCCCGCAGACAGCTGCTTCACTGGCAGTTTTGTCTGTGCATATGCCGCGTGGCCAGAGAAAAATAAGCCTGCCAGGATGAGGCTAAACGATTTTGCAAAACGAAAAGTTGTATTCATTGTCTTGGTCTGCATAAAAATTTGAAACGTAATCCTACCGCAAAAAAATCAGGAAAGTTCAATTCCTGCATCATCTGCGGTAGCGGGCTGCATGTTGTGGGTATTTGCGCGGCATCAGGTGAGTTTGACTTCCTGCCATTCGCCCGGCAACAGCGGGTGAGATTCTAAGGAGAAGCCCGCGATGCCGGTACGTATCAGACGCAGGGTAGGCAGTCCCACGGCGGCTGTCATACGTCGCACCTGGCGGTTTTTACCCTCGGACAGGATCAGGCATAGCCAACTGGTCGGGATCTGGGCGCGCTGCCGGATAGGCGGCTGGCGTGGCCATAGCCAATCCGGTTCATGGATGTGCTTGACGGTGCACGGCTGGGTAATAAAGTCACCCAGGTCCAGCGGTTGCCGCAGTTGTTCCAGTTGCTCACGGCTGGGGCTACCCTCAACCTGTACCAGATAGGTCTTGGGTAGCTTGTGTGCAGGGTGGCTGATGCGGTTTTGCAGTTTTCCGTCATCGGTGAGTAAAATTAATCCCTCACTATCTGCATCTAAACGACCTGCAGGATATATATTGGGAATGTCCACATAGGCCGCCAGCGTAGGGCGGTCAGGGTGATGTGAGAACTGGCACATCACGTTAAAGGGCTTGTTGAGTAATATCAGTTTCATGGCAATATGGTAACCGCAATTCAGTAAACTGATGGCATCCAGTAAAATACTAGTGCATAATACGAAATGAAAGTCTTCTGTCTTATATAAGAGTTAATGTGAATAGCGGTATTTTTATATATAGGCAAGGCATATTGTGAAAAAAGCGCATGTCGCTTGATCGCCTAACTACGGAGAAAACAATGTATCAACATATTCAAGTTCCTGCAGAAGGTAAAAAAATTACCGTCAACGCGGATTTCTCACTGACCGTTCCTGACAATCCTATCATTCCTTTCATCGAGGGTGATGGTACCGGCGTTGATATCAGCCCGGTCATGATCAAAGTTGTCGACGCTGCTGTAGCAAAAGCTTACGGTGGCAAGCGTAAGATCAGCTGGATGGAAATCTATGCTGGTGAAAAATCAACAAAAGTGTATGGTCCTGACGTTTGGTTGCCTGAAGAAACTCTGAAAGTGCTGAAAGACTACGTTGTTTCTATCAAAGGTCCTTTGACAACTCCGGTAGGCGGCGGTATCCGTTCCCTGAACGTTGCACTGCGTCAAGAGCTGGATCTGTACGTTTGTTTGCGTCCAGTCCGTTATTTCAAAGGCGTGCCATCCCCAGTACGTGAGCCAGAAAAAACCGACATGGTTATCTTCCGTGAAAACTCTGAAGATATCTACGCTGGTATCGAATTCGCAGAAGGCTCTGACCAGGTTAAAAAACTGATCAAGTTCCTGCAAGACGAAATGGGCGTTAAGAAAATCCGTTTCCCTGAATCTTCCGGTATCGGCGTGAAGCCAGTTTCCCGTGAAGGTACAGAGCGTCTGGTACGTAAAGCAATCCAGTACGCAATCGACAATGACAAGCCATCTGTGACCATCGTTCACAAAGGCAACATCATGAAATACACCGAAGGCGGCTTCCGTGACTGGGCATATGCTCTGGCACAAAAAGAATTCGGCGCAGAATTGATTGATGGCGGCCCATGGTGCAAATTCAAGAATCCTAAGACAGGCAAAGACATCGTTGTTAAGGATTCTATCGCTGATGCGTTCCTGCAACAGATTCTGTTGCGTCCAGCAGAATACAGCGTTATCGCGACACTGAACCTGAACGGCGACTATATCTCTGACGCGCTGGCTGCACAGGTAGGTGGTATCGGTATCGCTCCAGGTGCTAACCTGTCTGATTCCGTTGCGATGTTCGAAGCGACTCACGGTACAGCGCCTAAGTATGCAGGTAAAGATTATGTGAACCCAGGTTCCCTGATCTTGTCCGCTGAAATGATGCTGCGTCACATGGGCTGGACTGAAGCTGCTGATCTGTTGATTTCCTCGACAGAAAAAGCGATCACTTCCAAGAAAGTGACTTACGATTTCGCACGTCTGATGGAAGGTGCTACTCAGGTATCCTGCTCCGGTTTCGGCGACGTCATGATCGAAAACATGTAATAAGCTGCTCCGTCCTGCATCCGCTCCGGGTGCAGGAGATAGCCAGTGATAAAAAAACCAGCACTTGTTGCTGGTTTTTTTATTGTGGATGCAAAGGATGCAGAGCGGGCATTCAGTCCGTGTGGCTTAGTGCATAACGGATCAGATCAGCCTGACCTTCGATGTTCAGTTTTCGTTTGATATTGAGTCTGTGGGTTTCTACGGTACGCACGCTGAGTCCCAGGTCTTGCGCGATATGTTTATTGGATTTGCCGGTCGCTATGCTCTTGAGTATGCAGAGTTCGCGCTGAGTCAGTAACTGATTTGCACCGTTTTCATCAGATTTACGCAGCCCGGCACTAAAATAGGTGCCACCTGCAGTCACACTTTCTATCGCATTGATGATGTCTTCAGCCGGTGCATCTTTGAGCACATAGGCCTTTGCGCCTGCCTGTATGGATTGCGTCACGTACTCGGCCTTATCATGCATAGACAACATGATAATGGCGATATGTGGGTATTCCTGAGTAAAGCGGGATGTCAGGCTGATGCCATTGGCGGTGCCCAGATTGATGTCCATTAACACCAGATCGGTTTTGGCTCTGCCTGCAATGGCCAGCGCATCCTGCGCATTTGCGGCCTCACCAACAATATAGAAATGGGAAACCGTCTCCAGTCTCGCTCTCAGGCCATCTCTGACTAGCGGATGATCATCCACGAGTAATAAGTTGATGGTTGCTCTTGGATGCATTAAAAATCTCCATTCGGTATCTGAGCAATGACGCGTGTTCCCGTTGTATCTGACTCTATGCTGAGGTGTCCGCCAACGGTTGCCAGACGCTCGCGCATATTGCTGATGCCTATGCCGCGTTTGGGGTGGTTGGTGATGCCTTGCAAATCAAACCCGTTGCCATTATCGGCAATTTTAAGCCTTACATAATGTTTATCAGCTGTCAATTCCATTTCAACAGAATTAACTTTTTGTGCGTGTTTGTGTATGTTAGTCAGTGCTTCCTGCGCAACCCGGAACAGACTGGTATTGCTGATCTCCGATAAGTTCTGCATATCACCGCTGAAGTGGCAGTGCACAGGCAGCCCTGTCGCATTTTCGAACTCCTCACACAGATGTTCAAATGCCGCAATCAGTCCCAGATCATCGAGTAAAGCCGGGCGCAGATCGTGGGAGATACGCCTGACTTCGCTCAATGCCTCGTTCAGCTGGCTGACCGCCCGTTCGAGTGAGACTTCGGCGGTCTGGCCTGCGCTGGAGCCTGTCTTGATTTTGGCGATGCCTGACTCGACCTGTAATTTAGTCGACACCAGCAATTGACTCAAGCCATCATGTAAGTCACGTGACAAGCGCGCACGTTCGTCTTCCTGGGAGCGTACTACGCTGTGCGCCAGCACTTTCAGTTTGGCCTCCGCTACCCTTGATTCATTGATGTTGATAGCCAGGCCAAATAAGGCAGCCAGTATGGAAAAAAACAGTGCGATTGCCGCGATAGCAAGCAAGGTGGTATGGATATTTTTTTCAACCTGCACATCAATGTTATGTAGCGCGTCTTCCACATCATCAAGGTAGATGCCTGTGCCCAGCATCCATCCCCATTTTTCTAAAGGAATCACATAGCCCAGTTTGGGCACCATCTGATCTGTAGAAGGCTTTTTCCACAAGTAGCGTACAGGTCCGCCACCTTGCTTGGCGGCGCTAATCAGATTGCGTATGGTGTAATTACCATCAGAATCAGCCAGATCCCATAGATTCTGCCCAACCAGCTCTGGCTGCCTGGGGTGCATCAGATTCCGGCCTTGCATATCGTAGATGTAAAAGTAACCGTCTTTCCCGAATTCCAATGTCTTCAGGATGCGCTTGGCGTCGTCCTGAGCATGGGGTGCATTGCTGTCGTAGAGCTGGCGTATCGCCGCTCTTCCTAAATTCACGTAATGGTTTAGTTCGGCTTCTTTACTGTGCATATAAGCCTGCTCCACCGTTTGTCTTTGCTGTTTCGCTAACGCAGTGGCGTGATACAACACAGTGACTGCCATGCCCGCCAGTGAGAGCAGCAGTGGAATGATGGCCAACAGTATGAATTTGTGCCTGAGCTTCATCGTTCTGTATCAGTGTTTCTCAGTTAAAAAAACGGATTGCAGATGGTTTGCTGTAGTCTGGAATAAAAAAAACCCCGCAAAGCGGGGTTTTTTAAAAAATCTTAATCAGAGATTAAGGATTTTGAATGTTAGAAGCTTGCTTGCCTTTAGGGCCTTGCGTGACTTCGAACGTTACTTTTTGACCTTCTTTCAGTGTCTTGAAGCCGTTCATTTGGATTGCGGAAAAGTGGGCGAACAAATCCTCACCACCGTCGTCCGGAGTGATAAAGCCGAAGCCTTTGGAATCATTGAACCACTTGACGGTACCTGTTGCCATAATGCATCTTTCAAATAGAAACTAATCACACGAGCCGTAAAAGCAAGAAACCTGACGGAATGTCAGCCCTCCCTAAACTTGCCCACTTCATGTTGACTAAATATAACTAATGTTGCCAACAATTGTCATTCTTGGCGGAAAAAAACTAAAGTCAAGAAACTTTTAAGGAGGATGTTGTATTGTTGTATTTTTAATTTAATTTGTCTGTAAAACGCTCAGCTGACTGTGGATTTTTATCGAAAAACATTCATTAAGCTGAGCTTGATCTCTGGGATTTGATCACCATCTGTGAAAAGCTCAGAAAGCAGGTAACATTTGATCAGCGTTGAAATAAGCGCGATATACTCGTTTATTATTTGCATCGAGATTGAATCAACGTACTAGAATAGACGTATGGGAAATAAGCATGATAACAGTACGATATTGGAGCGACAGGCACAACAGCTCAAGCCGCCCTCTATGTACCAGGTGATATTGTTGAATGATGACTACACTCCTATGGAGTTTGTAGTGGCTATTGTTCAGGAATACTTTAATAAGGACCGGGAAACTGCGATGCAGATCATGCTCAAAGTCCACCGCGATGGAAAAGGGATTTGTGGCGTTTATTCTAAGGATATTGCGCTGACCAAGGTGGAACTCGTTTTGACGCACGCTCGTAAGGCAGGGCATCCCCTGCAATGTGTGATGGAGGAAGTATGATTGCGCAAGAATTAGAAGTCAGTTTGCATATGGCCTTTGTAGAGGCGCGGCAGGCACGGTATGAGTTCATCACGGTCGAGCATCTGCTGTTGGCCTTGCTGGACAACCCATCGGCTGCTGAAGTCATGCGTGCCTGCGCCGTGAATATCGACGATTTACGCAAAACGCTGACCAATTTCATCACCGATAACACGCCTACAGTACCAGGTAGCAATGAGGTCGATACCCAGCCTACGCTGGGCTTTCAGCGTGTGATACAGCGCGCGATTATGCACGTGCAATCCTCGTCGAATGGTAAGAAAGAAGTCAATGGCGCCAATGTACTGGTCGCGATTTTTGGTGAAAAAGACTCCCATGCCGTGTATTACTTGCATCAGCAAGGAGTGACGCGACTGGATGTGGTCAACTTTATTTCGCATGGAGTACGTAAAGACAGTCCGGCTGAACCACAGAAATCCCATGAAGGTGGTGAAGAGGGGCAGGCAGATGCGCAGGCCAAAGAAAATCCACTTGATCAGTTCACACAAAATCTGAATCGTCATGCGGCCGAAGGCAAAATCGATCCGCTGATAGGCCGTGACAGTGAAGTGGAGCGTGTGATCCAGATACTGTGCCGTCGCCGCAAAAATAATCCTTTACTGGTGGGTGAAGCAGGCGTAGGTAAAACCGCGATCGCTGAAGGTCTGGCATTGCGTATCACGCAAAGTGATGTGCCGGAGATTTTGCAGAACGCTGTCGTCTATTCGCTCGATATGGGGGCCTTGCTGGCCGGTACCAAGTATCGCGGTGACTTTGAGTTGCGCCTGAAGGGTGTGCTCAAGCAGTTAAAAGAAACACCGAATGGCATACTGTTCATCGACGAAATCCACACGATTATCGGCGCTGGCTCTGCTTCCGGCGGTACGCTTGATGCGTCTAATTTGCTCAAGCCAGCTTTGTCCAGCGGTCAGCTCAAATGTATCGGCGCGACCACATATACCGAGTATCGTGGTGTGTTTGAAAAAGACCATGCCTTGTCACGTCGCTTCCAGAAAATTGATGTGAATGAGCCTACGGTAGAGCAAACTGTGCAGATTCTGCGTGGCTTGAAATCTAAGTTTGAAGAACATCACAACGTTAAATACTCGGCCTCTGCACTGACTACAGCCGCTGAGTTGTCTGCACGCTTTATCAATGACCGCCATCTGCCGGACAAGGCAATCGACGTGATTGATGAGGCAGGTGCTGCGCAGCGTGTGCTGCCTAAGTCTAAGCAGAAAAAGACCATAGGTAAGGCGGATATCGAAGACATCATCGCGAAAATAGCGCGGATTCCGCCACAGACTGTGAACCAGGATGATCGTGCTAAGTTACAGACCATAGACCGCGATTTGAAAAACGTGGTGTTTGGTCAGGACCCGGCAATTGAAGCGCTGGCTTCCAGTATCAAAATGGCACGTGCCGGTTTGGGTAAAACTGATAAGCCGATTGGTGCTTTCCTGTTCTCCGGTCCTACCGGCGTGGGTAAAACCGAGGTTGCCAAACAACTTGCGTTTACGTTGGGTATAGAGCTGATACGCTTCGATATGTCCGAATACATGGAGCGTCATGCGGTCAGTCGTCTGATCGGTGCGCCGCCTGGTTATGTAGGATTCGATCAGGGCGGATTGCTGACAGAAGCGATTACCAAAAAGCCGCATGCTGTTTTGCTGCTGGATGAGATAGAAAAAGCCCATCCCGATGTGTTCAACATCCTGTTGCAGGTGATGGATCATGGCACGCTGACCGACAATAATGGCCGCAAAGCAGATTTCCGCAACGTGATCATTATCATGACGACCAATGCCGGTGCTGAAAGCCTGCAGAAGCGTTCTATCGGCTTTAACGACAGCCGCGAAGCGGGTGACGAGATGGCGGATATCAAGCGTATGTTTACGCCTGAATTCCGTAATCGCCTGGATTCCATTATCAGCTTCCGTGCCCTGGATGAAGAAATTATCCTGCGCGTGGTCGATAAATTCCTCATGCAGCTGGAAGAGCAATTGCACGAGAAAAAAGTGGAAGCCAGCTTTACTGATGGCTTGCGTAAGTTCCTGGGCAAAAAAGGCTTTGATCCGTTGATGGGAGCGCGTCCTATGGCGCGCCTGATTCAGGATATGATCCGTAAAGCCCTGGCGGACGAATTGTTGTTTGGGCGTCTGGTCAGCGGTGGCCGGGTCGTTGTCGATCTGGATGATAAGGATCAGATCAAGCTGGAATTCTCTGAGGGTGATGCCACGCCACCGGAGGCGTCCCAGGAAGCAGTCGAAGTTGAATAAATTTTTGTTCTTGTTTCGGCGCGGATAAGCACTAGACTGCAAAGTCTGGGTAAAGAAAAAAAGAAATGGAGCGGACGATGGGCATACCGAAACCACCACTTTATGTGCTGGAATACACGACAAAAACAATAGACTCCGTGCTGTCAGCGGCTGCTTTGGATGGTAATAATGTCGAAGTCGATGTGTATGACCGGCGTGATGTGAGTAAAAAGCACGTTGCTACCGGGCGCAGGGTGAAAGGCGAAGACGATAGTTTTCTGGTCAGCGTGGATACCGGTAACGGCATCCATGAAGATGAGTGGAACTACACCATCCTGCGCGAGTCCGCCGGCAGAAGTAAAAAAGTAAAGAGGTAAGAAAAAAGCCAGATGCAAAATCTGGCTTTTTTTTGTTCAACCGTTTGTGCAGCAGGGATGAATCTGCGCTTCATTGCACCTTGCATTGTGCCGCAAGAGCTCAGTGTAAGTGCTCTGAGGAAGTGTGTGTGCCTCAGGCGTGACTGGATTAGCGATAGGACAGGCGGGCGTTGATTGCCGTCGGTGAAAAGCTTAAAACTAATATTTCGCGCTTCCCTGCATATTCGATAGGAATTCGCAGCTCAAGATTGGGTGTTAGCGAATTATCTAGGTAGTAAAGTTCATTCTCATCCAGCCTGATATTAAAGATCTTCTTACTTGGGAAAACACCGGAATAATCGGGCGACATGGCAATCGTACTTGTTTGATGGGCATCCAGGACTAATACGGGCGCCATTTTTGTCCGCCCTTTAACGACAGGGTCTGAGCTCACTGCATTGCCTGCGTTGCCAGCAATGACAGAACTATATACGGACAATTTACTTCCACTGGTTTGGAACGGACTAACGAGCTCTGCCTCATCAAAGCGAAACTTTACTTGTCCGTTTGATTTATTGTTAAGACTGAAGCGCAAAAAATCAGAGTTGACACTGAAATCCGCGCGCAACAAAGGGCCATCGTAAACCAAGTCGGAGTAAGGCGATAGTTTTTGCGGATTTTTTAAAGATTTTGAAAGCGGTTTGCTCTCGATGATCTCAGCAGAGGGAGTTTGTATGCGCAGCGTTCCATCAAGATCGAAGTCAGCTACCCGGGCTCGCATCGTGTCGCAGGCAGTTAAGCACAGCAAAATAAATATAACGAACACATATCTCATTGAAGACCTTTAATGCGTAAAGGGGACAATCAGCCGCAAACCGTGTGCGCCCGCAAAACATGCGGGCTTTGCTGTTTAGTGCTTACCTGTGCTGCCGAAGCCGCCTTCACCACGCTCGCTGTCGCCGAATTCTTCCACGATTTCAAAGCCTACTTGTACCACCGGTACGATGATCAGTTGAGCCAGGCGCTCCATAGGATTGAGCGTGAATGCGCTTTGTCCGCGATTCCAGGTCGAGACCATTAATTGTCCCTGATAATCGGAGTCAATCAGACCCACCAGATTCCCCAGTACGATACCGTGCTTATGTCCCATCCCGCTGCGCGGTAAGATCATCGCGGCATAGCCAGGATCGGCGATGTGGATGGCTAAGCCGGTAGGGATCAATACGGTTTCGCCTGCTTGTATGGTTATTGGCGCATCAATACAGGCACGCAGGTCGAGACCAGCGCTGCCAGGGGTACCGTAGCTTGGTAAGTTATCCTTCATACGGGCATCGAGGATTTTCAGGGCAACATTTTTCATCGTAAGCTATCTTGGTTATTTCTCATTGAATGAACAGAGACGGTACCGGACTATGCCCGTACCGCCGTAACATCAGGCGCTCAGGCGTTTTGCCAGTTCCTGTATCAGCGCAATGGCCAATGTTTGTTTATCTGCGCGTGGCAGCTGGGTTGTACCTTGGGCATCGAATAAGACCAGTTCATTGTCATCCTGACCGAAAGTCTGGTGTCCTATATTCCCGACCAGCAGAGGAATATTTTTTCTAATCCGTTTGGCGGCCGCATATTCCAGTAAATTTTCAGATTCTGCCGCAAAGCCGACACAGTAGGGCGCATCCGGCAGCGCGGCAACGGTGGCGAGAATATCGGGATTCTGCGCAAATTGCAGTACCGGCGTATCGTGCTCGCCAGTTTTTTTGAGCTTTTGTGTGCTCGCATTGGCGACCCGCCAGTCGGCGACCGCGGCGACCGCGATAAAGGCTTGCTGGGTTTGCTGCTTCAGCGCCGCCATCACCGCATCATGCATTTGCTGTGCGGTTTGTACCTGCACCCGTTTCACGCCGTGAGGTGTGGCCAGGGCAGTCGGGCCGGAAATCAGGGTGACCAGCGCACCAGCTTCCCAGGCTGCCTGAGCAATCGCATAGCCCATTTTTCCTGAAGACAGATTGGTGATGCCGCGTACCGGATCGATGGGCTCAAACGTAGGTCCGGCGGTGATCAGCAGATGCTGACCGGCCAGGGATTTAGTCTGGAAGGAGGCAATAATTTCGGTCAGCAACTGATCTGGTTCCAGCATACGACCCATACCGGTCTCACCACAGGCTTGCTCACCTGCCGCAGGCCCCATGATGTGTATGCCATCCTTGCGGCACAGCGCGACGTTTCTTTGGGTTGCAGGGTTTTGCCACATTTCCACATTCATCGCCGGTGCCACCAGCAAGGGGATGTGGGCCGGACGGGCTATACACAATGTGGATAACAGATCGTCGCAGGCACCGTGCGCAAGCTTGAACAGGAAATCGGTACTGCAAGGCGCAATCACGATAGCATCAGCATCGCGGGTCAGATCAATATGCGGCATATTATTTCCTATGCGCGCATCCCATTGATCGGTGAAAACGGTATTGCCAGACAGGGCTTGCATCGTCACTGGCGTGATGAACTGGCAGGCAGCCTGTGTCATCACGACCTGCACCTGTGCGCCTGCTTTGCCGAGTGCACGGGTCAGTTCGGCGACTTTGTAGCAGGCGATACCACCGGTCAGCCCGAGTACGATTTTTTTACCAGCCAGACGCATAGCAACTCCTTATTTTTTTACCCGACGCAATTCGTCCAGAATAAATAAAGCAGCACCCAGACAAATTGCGCTGTCAGCCAGATTGAAGGCCGGGAAATGATAGGTTTCCAGATAATGGAAATCCAGAAAATCTATCACATGACCATACAGCAGACGATCAATCACATTGCCCAGCGCGCCGCCCATAATCAGTGCCAGCGCCGTGCAAAACAATTTTTGGGTCGAATGCTGGCGCATTAAGTAAATGATGTAAGCCGAAGCAATCAGACCCAGCGCTGTGAAGAAATAGCGTTGCCAGCCGGATTCCTGTGCCAGGAAGCTGAATGCCGCGCCCTTGTTATACACCAGTGTCAGATTGAAGAAAGAAGTCACTGCCAGTGTTTCCGCATAAGCGAACAGTCTGGTGATCGTGATCTTGCTAACCTGATCGAGCAGAATGATGATGGTCGCCAGTCCCAGCCAGGGGATCAGGCTATTACCGGAGCTGGAGCTGCGCACTACAGGTTTAGGAGATTTTTTACTTGCCATGAAAGATGGAGTCCATTAACTGTTAACTGGTCAGGGGAAGACTGAACGTGTGCTGAAAACGAGGTTCAATACAGCGTATGCGGCTGAGTGTCGTCTGAGCGACGACACCCAGCTTAACGCGTTTTAGGCAAAGCGGCGCGATTCACCACTGCCAAACAAATTGCTGTGGCAACGTCCGCACAGACCAGGATGCTCAGCATGCGAACCTACGTCTGCACGATAGTGCCAGCAGCGCTCGCATTTTTCATACTTAGAAGGCGTGACTACTACGGTTTCTTCCGCTTCGCTGGCGACTTGTTCTACGCTGGCTGCAGAGGTAATCAGGGTAAATTTCAAATCATCTGCAAAGCTGTTCAGCACGGCAAACTTATCACCACTGGCTTTGATCACGACCTCAGCCTGCAATGAAGAACCGATACCACCAGCGACCCGCACTTCTTCCAGCTGCTTGGTCACATCGGCACGTACCGTACGCAAGCTGGCAAAGCGAGCCTGCAATTCTTCTGCGCCTGCTACCGCTGGCAACTGATAATAAGTCTGGGTAAAGATGGTTTCGCTACTGTCCTGATAGGCCTCTGCGGTCGCAAAGAACTGCCAGGCTTCTTCGGCTGTAAACGACAGCGTAGGCGCCATCAGACGCAACAGCGCCTGGGTGATGTGCCAGATGGCCGTTTGCGCAGAGCGGCGTGCTGCTGAGTTGACGCCGCTGGTGTACAAGCGGTCTTTCAGAATATCCAGGTAGAAGCCACCCAGATCTTCAGAGCAGTAAGACTGCAGCTTGGCGATCACAGGATGGAATTCAAAACGCTCATAATGCGCCAGGATGTCTTGCTGCAGGCGTGCCATATCAGCGATCGCATAGCGGTCTATATCCAGCATGGCGTCGACCGGCACGGCATCTTTGCTGAAGTCAAAATCAGAAGTGTTCGCAAGCAGGAAGCGCAGGGTGTTGCGGATACGGCGATAGGCTTCGGTGACCCGTTTCAGGATTTCATCGGAGATCGACAATTCACCGGAATAATCGGTCGATGCCACCCACAGACGCAGGATGTCTGCACCCAGCGTATCGGAGATTTTTTGCGGCGCCACCACATTGCCCTTGGACTTGGACATTTTTTTGCCTTCGCCATCCACCACGAAACCATGTGTGAGCAAGGCTTTGTAAGGTGCGTGGCCATCCAGCATAGAGGCGGTCAGCAGGGAAGAGTGGAACCAGCCGCGATGCTGGTCTGAACCTTCCAGATACAAATCGGCCGGATAGGCAGACTGCGCCTTGTGCGAGCCGCGCAATACCGTGAAATGCGTCGTACCGGAATCGAACCACACATCCAGCGTATCGCGGTTTTTCACATACATGTCAGCTTCATCGCCCAGCAGATCAGCGACTTCTATATGTTGCCAGGCTTCGATGCCTTCTTTTTCTACGCGCTGAGCGATTTGCTCCAGCAATTCCGGTGTGCGTGGATGTAACTGACCAGTTTCTTTATGCAGGAAGAATGCCATAGGCACGCCCCACTGACGCTGACGCGACAGGGTCCAGTCCGGACGATTCGCGATCATGCCATGCAGGCGCGCCTTACCCCAGCTTGGGAAGAATGCGGTTTCGTCGATGGCCTTGAGCGCAGTTTCACGCAATGAAGCGCCACCGTCTTTCGGTGTGTTATCCATACTCGCGAACCATTGCGAGGTGGCGCGATAAATGATCGGTGTTTTATGACGCCAGCAGTGCATATAGCTGTGGTCAAACATTTTCAGCGAGAACAGCGCACCGGCTTCGCGCAATTTATCGCAGATAGGCTTGGAGGCTTCCCAGATGGTCATGCCAGCAAAGAAAGGCAGGCTGGACGCGTAGCGGCCATCACCCATGACAGGCGCGATGATCTCGTCATCTTTCATGCCGTGCGCTTTGCAGGACTGGAAATCCTCGATACCGTAAGCGGGTGCCGAGTGCACTACACCGGTACCGCTGTCCAGCGTCACATAATCGCCCAGATAGACTGGCGAATAACGGTCATAGCCTTCATGCAGCGAAGACAGCGGATGTTTGAAGCGGATTTCCGCCAGATCAGCACCGCTACAGGTAGCGATGACTTTGCCTTCGAGTTCATATTTCGCGAGGCTGGATTCCACCAGTTCCTGCGCCAGGATCAGCAACAGCGGCGCGCCCTCACGTACCGTTTCCACCAGCGCGTAACTGATTTCCGGGTGCATGTTCAAAGCCTGATTGGATGGAATGGTCCACGGTGTGGTGGTCCAGATCACGCAGTAACCCTGGTCGTGCGGCAGTTTGTCCAGCTTAAAGGCTTGCGCCAGTTTGTCATGCTCGGCAAACGGGAACCCAACGTCGATAGACGGATCACGTTTGTTTTCGTATTCAACTTCGGCTTCGGCCAGCGCAGAGCCGCAGTCAAAACACCAGTTCACCGGTTTCAGACCGCGATAAACATAGCCCTTATCGAGCAGCTGACCCAGCGCGCGGATTTCGTCCGCTTCATTGCTGAAGTTCATGGTCTTGTAAGGATTATCCCATTCGCCCAATACACCCAGACGGATGAAGTCGGCTTTCTGACGTGCGATCTGCTCTTCGGCATAAGCGCGCGCTTTGGACTGCACTTCATTCACAGGCAGATTTTTGCCATGCAGTTTTTCGATCTGGATTTCGATAGGCATGCCATGGCAATCCCAGCCCGGCACATAAGGCGCATCAAAGCCAGCCATGCTGCGCGCTTTGATGATCATGTCCTTGAGGATTTTATTGACTGCATGGCCGATATGGATATCGCCATTCGCATACGGTGGACCGTCATGCAGAATGAACTTAGGACGCCCAGCCGATGCGGCACGCACGCGTTCGTAGATTTTTTTATCCTGCCATTCCTTGACCCATTTCGGTTCGCGTTTGGCCAGATCGCCACGCATAGGGAAAGGTGTTTCTGTCATATTGACAGGATATTTATTGGCAGCTTTTGCTGGTTTTTGATCGGACATGGTGATTTTCTTTGTATGTTTTAATTTGGTCTAAGCATCTGCCGTCGAATCTAAGCGACAGATACAGCGCAGCTGATGTCACAGTGGTTGGTTTGACACTGAGTCGGGCAGAGCTTCAAATTCGGTCGGTCGCACTGCTGGCCGGGATGCGTGAGGCTGCATCAAAATAAGCGCGCGCCTGTTCCGCATCACGGTTGATGGCGGCGGTCAGCGTGGCGAGGTCATGGTACTTTTCTTCTTCGCGCAGTTTTTTCAGGAATTCGATTTGCACGATCTTGCCATAGGCATGACCGGCGTAATCGAAGACATGCGTCTCAAGTAAGACCCGGCCGCTGTCATCGACGGTCGGGCGTATGCCCAGACTCGCTACGCCCGCTAAGGGCTGCTCTGCCAGGCCATGCACCTTGACGATAAAAATGCCGCTAGTGGCAGGGCGGTGATGCGCAATGCGCAGGTTCAGGGTAGGGAACCCGATCGTGCGTCCCAGTTTCTGACCATGGATCACATGGCCGGAAATCCGGTAAGGATGGCCCAGCAATTCGCTGGCTTCCGCGAAATCGCCCTGTGCCAGCGCATCGCGCACAGCGGAAGACGAAATTCTGACGCCCTTATTCTGGACTGCAGGCAGGGTCTGGACTTCAAAACCATAGCGTTTGCCTGCTTCTTCCAGGGTGGCGATATTACCGGCCCGGCGCGCGCCGAAACAGAAATCTTCGCCCACCATCAGCCATTTCACATGCAGGCCGTCCACCAGGACTTTGCGTATGAAGTCTTCCGGCGATAAGGAGGCGAACAGGGTGTTGAAGTGCTCAACAATCACGCGGTCTACGCCAGCTTTTTCCAGCGAGCTCATATTGTCACGCAGGTTGGCGATGCGGGTCGGTGCCTTGGATAAGTCACCGGCCAGTCGTGCAAAGAAGGCGCGTGGGTGCGGCTCAAAGGTCATCACGGCAGATTCCAGCCCCAGACGGTCGGCTGCCTGACGCAAATGGGCGAGCAAAGTCTGATGGCCGCGATGCACGCCATCGAAATTGCCTATCGCCAGTGCGCAAGGCGCACGGGAGGCTGCATTGGGAAGTCCGCGAAATACCTTCATTGTTTCCAGAAAAACTGCTGCAAAGCGGTAGATTATAAATGCTTTCCCCGAACTTTCTTGTTCCGGGGTGCTGAAAATGCGCTAAATGCCCGCAAACCAGCTCTTTAAACCTGTTTCGGTGGCGATAACAGGGCACACAGCAAGTTGTTAATGGTGATGTGACCAGGTAACCGCATCGGAACTCAGATACGAGGCGACTGCTTCTTTGTTACCTGTTGCATGTTTCATCACAGTGCCGCAGGTGCAGATGCCCTGATAAGGCGAAATATGGGCGCAGGCCGAGACTTTTTGCAGGAATACCTGTACAGATTTGCCACAGCTTTTGCATTTAAAGGTCAGGATACGGGCTGGTTTGTTGAGCATGGTGAATTCAGTCGTTTTGGTCATCAATATGAAATCGGGATCAGTGCAGCAAGGCTGGCAGCAAGCAGTGTCCTGCTGCACAGCCTGCGCTGCTTACTGCAAAGTCAGTCGCCACAGCGACGTGACTTCTTTGGCGCGCGCGGCATGTAAGGGATCGCTGACATCGACGGATTTTCCATGGCGTGGCTTGATATCCATTTTACCGGCGACTTTCAGTCCTGCCGCTTCTATCCAGCCCCAGAACTCATCTGGCTTGCGCAAGCCCAGATGTTCCGCCAGATCGGACATGATCAGCCATGCCTCGCCCTGTGCTGTGAGATGGGCGGCCACACCTGCCAGAAAGCCACGCAGCATGCGGCTGTCGGGGTCGTACACGGCGTATTCTATGGCTGAGCTGGGCTTGGCCGGCAGCCAGGGCGGATTGCAGACGATGAGTCCGGCTTTACCGGGCGGGAACAGATCGGTTTGCAGTAATTCAACTTGTGTCGCCAGTCCCAGATTGTGCAAATTTTCGGCCGCACAAGCCAGTGCGCGCGGGTCCTGATCGGTGGCGATGATTTTTTGTACGCCGCGTTTCGCCAGTACCGCCGATAACACGCCGCTGCCTGTACCGATATCAAATGCCAGATCCATCACCGGCAGACGTGCTTTGGCGACTAAGTCCACATACTCGCCGCGTATCGGTGAGAACACACCATAGTAGGGATGTATCTTGCCACCCAGTGCAGGAATGTCTACGCCATTTCTGCGCCATTCATAGGCGCCGATGATGCCCAGTAATTCACGCAGTGAGAGTGCAAACGCTGTGCCAGTTGTCGCGCCAGCCTGTTCCAGCGCAAGACGTACCTCGGGTGCGCGCCGCAATGGGACGCTCAGTTCTGCCGTGACCGGCACCAGCACCATGCCCAGGATGCGCGCGCGCTGCGCCTGCGCCTGGCGATGCTGATGAAAGCTTAGTGTGATATCGGTGGTGGCGGCGGGCGTGGCGGCAGTTTTTGTATTTTTGCGTACAGCTTTACGCTCCATACGCCGCCCCAGTGCCTGCAGCATTTGCCTGGCCTGGTGGTAATCACCCTGCCATAACAAGGCCGTGCCTTCGCAGGCAAGCCGGTAGGCAGTATCGGCCGACATGCGGTCATCCGCCAGTACGACTTTCTTTGGTGCCGGGCTGCCATTCTCTGAGCGCCACAGGCAAGACTGAGGCTGGCCCTCAAATTCCCAATGCAGTTGGGAGGCGGGTGATGCAGACGTCATAACTCATTCCATAAATACCGCATTTTGCGATGAGGGCGTAGTGTAACAAATTCGGGCACCATTCCCGGCTTTTGTATGCATTGACAGCCCGCACAAAGCGCCTGACTCACCCTGGCATCGTGCAGACCGTGTATCTTGGCAGCGGGTCAGGATAAATCTGTTTGATCTTCAGGAACTTATTCCGGCTTTACCTACCCAAGGTGCTGGGATAAAAAATAAATATATTAAGGAGGGGAAGATGTCTAATTATCGTGCGGTCGCTTTCAGTGTCTTATTGGCAGGACTGAGTGGCAGCCTGAGTTTGCCGGTACACGCAACAAAACAGGCCAAACAACAGGACGCAAAACAGGACGCAAAACAGGACGCAAAACAGGACGCAAAACAGGATGCAAAGCAGCAGGCTAGTGCAGTCAGGGCTGGGCAATTTGCAACCATGCGCGCGCAGTTTTTAAAGGAGTTCTGGCAACAAGACCCGGAAAGCGCGATGGCGGCCGGACGTTTTGAGCTGGGGGGCAAACTGAGCTTGCCAGATGAGGCAGGCCGCAATGACTATCTGCGCTTTTGCGAACGCTGGCTGGCGAACTTAGCGAAGGTCGCTGCAGATCAGCTTACTGCGAATGATCAGACCGATCTGGCGCTGATCCGTAACACGCTGGAGGCGAATCGCTGGTATCTGCAGACTTACCGCGAATTCGCCTGGAATCCTTCTCAGCACAATGTGGCGGGTGGTTTTGATAATTTGCTCAACACCGATTTTGCGTCTAAAGAGCGTCGCTTGCGTCTGATTAGTGAGCGTCTCAAAGCGGTTCCTGCGTATTATCAGGCGGCTCAGCAAAGCATAGACCAGCCTACGCTGGAACATACCCAGCTGGCACTGGCACAAATGAGCGGCACCCGCTCGGTGTTCGCGCAGATTCAGCAAGAGGCGCAGACTTCGTCCTTGAATAAAGCGGAGAAAACGGAACTGCAGACGCGTTTGCAGTCGGCTGGCAAAGCGCTGGATGGCTATGCGGCTTTCCTGCAAACGCTGATTGCGCATCCGCCTGAGCAGGGCTGGCGTTCTTTTCGCATAGGTGCCGACTTATATGCTGCTAAGTTCAAGGCTGATATTCAGTCACCACTGAGTGCGCAAGAAATGTATCAAAAAGCCTTGGCTGCTAAAGCGGAATCGCATCAGCGCATGGCAGAGCTGGCCGATCAGTTGTGGCCGCGCGTGATGGGCGAGGCTGCCCGTCCGGCTGATGCTACGCAGCGTATCAAGCTGGTCATCGATAAGCTGTCTGAGCAACATGTGCAGCCGGATCAATTGTTTGCTGAAATCCGTCGCCAGTTACCGCAGCTGGAAGCCTGGATACAGCAGCATGATTTGCTCAGCCTCGATACCCGTAAGCCGCTGGTGGTACGTGAAACACCTGAGTATGAACGTGGCGTGTCGGTTGCCTCGATAGAAGCACCGGGCATATTCCGGCCGCATGATAAGACCTATTACAACGTCACCCCGCTGACCGGCAAGAGTGCTGAGCAGATAGAAAGCACGCTGCGCGAATACAATCACTGGGTGCTGCAGATTTTGAATATCCACGAAGCGATACCCGGCCATTACACGCAACTGCAACACGCGAACCAGTCACCTTCCGTCATTAAAGCCTTATTCGGCAATGGCGCAATGATAGAAGGCTGGGCGGTTTACAGCGAGCGCATGATGCTGGAGTCCGGCTATGGTGGCAACACGCCTGAAATGTGGCTCATGTATTACAAATGGAATTTGCGTGCCATCTGTAACACTATTCTGGATTACCAGGTGCATGTAATGGGCATGAGTGAGCAGGAGGCCAAGCATTTCCTGACTCAGCAAGCGTTTCAGACGCAGGCCGAAGCGGATGGCAAGTGGAAGCGTGTGCAATATACCTCGGTGCAGCTGACCAGTTATTTCAGTGGTTATGCTGACATTATGGCTTTGCGTGAAGAGTTGAAACAGCAACGTGGAGCTCAGTTCAGACTCAAGCCCTTCCATGAGCAATTTCTGAGTTATGGCAGTGCACCGGTAGGCATGATACGGCAACTGATGTTGAAGCCCTGAGCTGGTTTTAGCTAAGGCTAGGTGACTGCTGACTTTGCATGAATGTTTCAATTTGCCGGGTCAGCAGTTGTAGTAGCGCTGCCGATTGCTGTCTGAAATAGGCTGCATTAGTTTGTTCGTAATTCTGCAGCAGCCGGGTACAGAGCGGATCTTTCCAGCGCCATCCCTGGGTGCGTCCGATAACAGACGGATGCTGCAAAAAACGGTCAGGAATCGGGTAGTTGAGTGCATCTGCGCGCTGCCACAGGTAGTTTGTTTCTGCGATATGGGTATCCGGAACTCTGAGCAACTGCGCGATTTGCCTGTCATAGCGGCTGGTAAAGTCGATGTATTCGAGGTGAGAGGAGCCATCCTCATGCTGCTGGCATTCTATCCAGCAATGGTAGCTTTGGACATCGGCCAGTTTTTTTGCGTTTCTTCTCTCGCGCCGCGAAGGGGAGATCAATTCAAACTGACCATCGCCAAAGTCCACGATTTGAGATCCTGCCACCGCAAAATAAGGGCGCTTACTGAGTGTGCAGAGTAAGCGCGCGCCCAGTATCGCGTATTCAGCGCACTTTAAGGCCGCGCCGTGTGTTTTGTGTTGATAGGTGTGGTGCATTAAGGCAGCAATCGCGGCATCAATTTGATCCTTCATCCACGGATCGAAAACCACGCTATCGTCAATATTATTCATTTGAGACTTAAATGCAGCGTACATCAGATAAATGAAGGCTGGGTGCAATGTAACATAATGTATCTTAATATATCTGCATAAATCTGTGTGATGTTTTTTTAGAATAGCTGCCAAGTGCCGGTTTGGGGGAGATCAGTGCATCCAACAGCGCGCAGGTTAACTGTTATCCGTGCAATACGTATTAATCACAGCTTGTATCGTTGAATTCGCTACAAATTTTTTAAATGCAAACTTCTGCTCGTGACTTTGGCAAAAATTGTTGTGAAAAATCGCTTATCCAACGGCGATCCCGCATTTTTTCTCTTCAAAGGCGCTTATATGCCCCTACATTTTTTCTCGATATAGAAAGTAAGAACTGATCATTTTTATTTCGTGAAATCCAGAAATGTCTCAAAAACAGCACAGTTTGTTTAAATTTTTACATCGTTATTGATAGAAATTGCACCTGTGAAATTGCAGGTAATAAATTTGACATAAGCCAATGTTAATCTGTGAAACGTTTGCGCAAACGATTGCTGATTGAAATTGTCGACAATTTAGATGGGCGTCGTTGGTGCTGACATTTTTTAGTTATAAAAATAAATTTCTGCTGCAACAGACTGCAGATCACAAATAAAAGCTTAAACAACGCCTGAGGGTATTGGGGGAGATGGTGCTGCCTGTTTGCCAGGTGGCAGGGCCACTTTTTGCCTGAAATTTCCTGAGTCCTGTTGCGTTTGCCAGCTTTGCGTGTGAGCTGCTTAACATTCAACAGCTATCAGGGAGTTTTTCATGCCGTCCATCGTTCCAGCCTTGCGATTCAAGCATATCGCGACGCAAGTCAGCCTGGCCCTTATCCTGGGTACAGGCGTGGCGCTTACCGCTTCGGCCTCAGTCGCCGATCATCATGAGTTTGAAGCCACATTGCACGTACCATTCAAAGCCGATGCCAGTTTGCGCGCCGGTGCAGAAGCGCGTTATTTCACCCTCGAATTTGACTATCCACATTTAAAAAAAGAGCAGGCTGTCAGCTGGCGTGTCGAGCTGCTGGCCGCTGATGGACGCGTGCTGGATCGCTGGTATGGCATAGAGAAAATTTTCAACAAAGCTGTCAGCAATAAAATTCTGTGGACGGGTAAAACCTCCAAAGGCGAAGTCATCCGCGATGGCCTGTACCAGGTAAAACTGACTGCAGTGGCTGCCGATGTCGTTGCAGCGGGATCTGCTAACGCGGCTGTCAATACCCTGGTTGAGCGCAGCCTGCAAGCCAATAAGGCAGGACAGGAAGTACAAAGCTGGCCTATGCAGGTTGGCAAAGTAGCGGCTCCGGCGATGCCAGGATTTGCTGCACTGAATACACGCAAAACCACCCCGGCACCTAAGGCCGGCATCGCCAATAAAATGGCTGTCGCCAGCCTGACAGCGGCGGGTAGCTCGCTGCCTTACACCATTTACTACGGAAATTTACATAGCCAGACCAATCACAGCGATGGTGGCGGTGAGTTGAGTTCCTGTACCGGTGCACAGAATCCCCAGTCGGCCGCTTATGGGCCGACAGATGCGTATCAGTATGCATTGAATAAGGGCCTGGATTTCCTGATGACTTCTGAGCACAACCATATGTACGATGGTTCAGACAGTACCAATGCCTCAGCCAATCCGGCGACCGCAAAAAACCTCTACCAGTCCGGTTTGAGCGCGGCGGCGAGTTTCAATTCATCGCACAGTAATTTCCTGGCGATCTATGGCATGGAATGGGGTGTCATCAACAATGGAGGACATCTGAATATCTTTAACGCGACTGAGTTGCTGGGCTGGGAGTACAACAGCAGCAATCAGCTGATCGGCGATACCTTTGTTGCAAAAGGTGACTATGCGGGTTTATATACATTGATGCGTCAGCGTGGCTGGATAGGTCAGTTTAACCATCCGTCCAGCAGCGGTCAGTTCGCCGCCAATGGCGTCGCGCTTGGTTATACCGCTGATGGTGATCAGGCTATGGTTTTGTGTGAAGTCTTAAATACTTCCGCATTCTCCACCAACACCACAGAAACCGAGACTGGCCGCAGCACCTATGAAGGCGCATGTAATAAAGCCCTGGAAGCCGGTTTCCATATCGCCTTCAGTACCAATCAGGATAATCACTGTGCTAACTGGGGCGCGTCTTTTACCAACCGCACCGGTGTGTTGATACCGAATGGTGTACCGCTCACCAATGCGAATTTCATTGATGCACTCAAGGCACGCCGCGTGTTTGCGACCATGGATAAGAATTCGCAAATCATCCTGACGGCAAACAACCACATCATGGGCGAACGCTTCAGCAATAGCGGGCCACTGACACTGACGGCTAATTTTGCCTCCACCACTGGCCGCACTGTGTCCAGCGTCGTGATTTATGAAGGGGTGCCAGGTCGTAATGGTACGGTCAGCCAGCTGGTCAACACTGCAACGGCAACCATCACACCAGCCGTGGGCGAGCATTTCTATTATGCGAAAATCACTCAGGACGACGGCAATATCTTGTGGTCTGCACCGGTCTGGGTTACCCAAACCAGCGGCGGCAATACCGATACCACCGCGCCTACGGTCAGTGCTTCTGAAACCGGTAGCAGCGGTAACATCAGTTTGTCTGCCAATGCCAGCGATAACGTGGGCGTGACGAAAGTTGAATTTTATGTGGATGGCGTGTTGAAAGGCAGTAGCACCGCTGCACCTTACAGCCTGAGTCTGAATTCGACTACGCTGACTAACGCGATGCACACTTTGGTCGCTAAGGCATATGACGCGGCCAATAACGTCGGAACTTCTTCCAGCGTGAACTTCAGCATCAATAATCCGGTCGCCGATACCACGCCGCCAACCGTCAGTGCGTCCGAAACCGGCAATAGCGGCAATATCAGTTTGTCCGCCAATGCCAGTGACAATGTGGGCGTGACGAAAGTTGAATTCTATGTGGATGGCGTGTTGAAAGGCAGCAGCACCACAGCTCCCTACAGCCTGAGCCTGAATTCCACCACGCTCAGCAATGGCACGCATAGCTTGCAGGCTAAGGCGTATGACGCAGCTAATAACATCGGAACCTCGGCCAGTGTGAGTTTCAGTGTGAATAATGCGGTCAGCACGCAACTCATCGCCAATAGCAGTTTTGAGAGTGGTGCTGCGTCCTGGACCGCGAGTTCCGGTGTGATTTCAAACAGCTCAGGTCAGGCTGCCCGTACCGGTAGTTACAAGGCATGGCTGAATGGCTATGGCAGTACGCACACTGACACGCTGTCTCAGCAAGTGACGATACCGTCGACCGCAACTTCAGCGACACTCAGTTTCTGGTTGAAAGTCGTGTCCGATGAAACCACCACGACGCAGGCCTATGACACGCTCAAAGTGCAGGTGCAGAACAGCAGTGGTACGGTACTGGCAACGCTGGCGACTTATTCCAATCTGGATAAGGGCAGCAGCTACCTGAATAAGACCTTCAATCTGTCGGCTTATAAAGGACAGACTATCCGCATCGTATTCACCGGCGTGGAAGGCAGCGTGACAGCAACTGCATTTCTGGTTGATGACGTGACGCTGGTCGCCCAGTAATCACAGCAGATCCATCCATAAAAAATCCCGCACAGCTTTTGGCTGTTGCGGGATTTTTTCCGCTGTGCTGATTACATCAGCTAAGGGCAAATGATTATTTGCTGAATAAAGAGCTCAGACCTTGCAATACGCTGGATGCATCGAACTTACCAGCTTCCGGTACTTCACCGTTAGGCGTCAGATGATCAATCAGACCTGGCAGCATGCTGGCGAGCTGACCGGCAATACCATCGTGCGGGATACCGGCAGATTCAGCTAACTGTGCAAGCTGACCATTGCCCAGTACTTGTTGGATTTGTTCGGCAGAAATCGGCAAATTCTGACCGGTACCGACCCAGCTGGCGACGACATCGCCCAGGCCTGCCTGTTGAAACTGAGACAGCAGACCTTGCAGTCCGCCAGTCTCTCCTTGACCGCCTTGATTCAGCAAGCCAAGTGCTGCCTGTATCAGAGCAGACTGACCGCCACCTTCAGCAGAATTAGCGTTGCCTAACATGGATAATGCTGTATCGAATAAGCCCATTTTTCCCACCTGTGTTTGACTGAAGTTTGAGAGAGTGTGCACCTGCGGTGCGTTTGAAACCCGCAGAGTGTAAATGGGAAATACTGGCTGCTTTGTTAAATCTGTATGAAATTGACTTTTTTCTACATTCCACCCCAGGCCGCATTCAGGATAGCGATTGCGGCCAGGCCGGCTGTTTCTGTCCGCAGTATGCGTGGCCCCATAGACAGTGACAGCACACCCTGACGCGTTGCCAGTGTTTCTTCTTCCGCGCTTAATCCGCCTTCCGGGCCGATCAGCAGACTGACAGCCTGCGGCGGATGATGTCTGGCCCAGTCAGCCAGCGAGCTGTCTGCGCGTGGCGACAGCATGATGCGCTGGTGCATATCAGTTTGGGTCAGCCACTGTGTGATGTCTTGTGGCTCATGTAATTGCGCAAGGCGGTTGCGTCCCGATTGTTCAGAGGCGGCGATGATCACGCCTTGCCAGTGCTGCATTTTCTTTTCTGCGCGTTCAGCACTGAGTTTAACCACAGAGCGCCTGGCCGCCAGCGGCTGTATCGAGCTGGCTCCCAGCTCTACCGCTTTTTCTATAATCCAGTCCATCTTGCTCCCCTCAGGCAAAGCCTGCGCCAGATTCAGCGCGTAGGGCAATTCGACTTCTTCCGGCAAAAATAATTTGACCTCGGCGCTGGCACGCTTTTTTTCTATCTGGGTCAGGGTCGCGATATAACTGCCACCTTCACCATTCATCAGTTCTATGTTGTCACCATTCTGCAGACGTAACACAAACACATGGTGCGCGACATCAGTGGGAAGATCTATCATGGCGCCGATAGCAAGCGGCAGCGGGCAGTAAAAGCGTGGCATGGCAAGACAAGGCGCGAGGGCCGGTAAGCTGAAGTTAGGCGGGATTATAAGGCAGGGGATGCCGGGCGACATCCCCTTTAAAGGATTATTGACCGAGATGCTTGGCCAGGAACTGTTCCAGTCTTTCGTAGAACTCTTTCAGATTTTTAGTCGCGTAAAATCCGTGACCTTCATTCTTAGCGAGCATCCATTCATATGGTTTGTTTGCGCTATTCAATGCATTGCGCATAGAGTTGGCTTGGGTCGCAGGCGCAATAGCGTCTGCGTCACCGTGTGCAATAAAGACGGGTACGGAAATCTTGTTTGCCTGGTAGCTTGGAGATATCTTTTTTAATTCCTCCAGATCGTTTCCTACATGTTTTAACAGTATTCGACGCATTTTTTCATTGTCTTCGCCGGTATTGCCTGTATAGGCGAGAGGCAAATCGTAAAAGCCGGCATATCCAATTGCGCACTTAAACATATCAGGTTCGATCATCGTAACCATCATTGATGCATATGCCCCATAGCCTTTACCGAAGGAACAAACTTTATCTCCGTCAATGCCAGGTTGCTTAATCGCCCATTTTACGCCATCAATTAAGTCGTATTGCATTTTGTCGCCCCAATGCTTGTAACCAGACTGTTCAAATGCAATACCTCGTCCACCTGAGCCTCTAAAGTTGACTTGGAGTACAGCGTAGCCCCGATTGGCAAGGAATTGAGCATTGTGATCGAAAAACCAATCATTTGAATAATTAGGACCGCCGTGTGGCAGCAAAATCAAAGGCCGTTTTTTTCCATCTGAGACAGGATGCATAGTCAGGTAACCATGTAATTTGAGCCCGTCCCTCGCTTCGAATTGAATGGGCTCTCTGGTGGCCATATTGTCTGGTTCAAGATGATCCGCTGCAATGAATAAAATATCCGCTTTTTTGGTGTTTTTATCAAATAGGTAGTAAGTTCCTGGGTCTTTGTCATTCCTGACTTTGAAAAGGACGTGACGCCGGTCTTGAGTTGTGCTCAAGAGGCTTACAAACTCGCCAGGGAATTGCTTGGAAATCGCCTGATGAAGTTGAGCGTCTTCAGAGTCCAAGTCGATATAGTGAGTTACCGGTTTTCCGATACCGGTTGAATATGAGAAAATTTTCTTTTGAGTATTATCGTGCTCCCATTCAATGATACTGCTTTCAATATTGTCGGTAACTACTTTCCTTTGTTTTGTCAGTAGATTCTGGCGGACGATTTTTGCAGGTTCCCCATTTTGACTAAATAGCGCAAAAAACTCGCTATTGTCTAACGTGAACATCAATGGCGAGAATCTGAGTCCTAACTCTATATCCGTTATTTTTATCCACTGATTTTGTACTTTTTGGAATAAAACCGGTTTGAAATCTTTGTCTGTCCCGTGTGCAAAAACGGGGATTCCATCGTTGTTAAAAGTAAAACGTAATCCACTTTGCGGAATATCTGCAATTAATTTTCTGGAAGCATTATTGGCATTGATCTCGTAAAGACTTGTATATTCCCGGTCCCAGTATTGAGCACCTACGTAAAATTTCCCGTCACTATTGTTTGGTATATATTCTATATAGCCAAAACTATAGTCATTTTGATATTTATTGCCTTTTGATGACTGCTTAAACATTCTGTAGCCATAAAGGTATTCTTGTTTTCCGCCATCAAGATCAAAAGCCAGGATTTCACCGGTCCACTCTGGTCCTTCTTGTGAGCCTCTTTCATCAGCTTTTTCCACCAGGATGCGCTGATTGTTGAGCCATACAAAATTCCCGGGTACTTCGAAAGCCGACATGCGCACCATGCTTTTTAATTTAAATCCCGGCAGTTCAAACACCGACATGACTGGAACCAAACGCTCTTCGTTTTGTACATTTAGTATCAAAGCAATGTGTTTGCCATCAGGCGAAATGCGAGGTTGAGAAAACTTGTCAAATTTAATGAAATTCTCAAGAGATATTTTTTCTATGGCTTGAGTGGCGGAACAAAAATTAAAGCTGAGAAGTGCTGCAATCAGCAGACGATACAACTTCATAAACGGCCTCATAATTCAATTTTTGTCTGCAATTGGATTTTCTTTGAATATCGCAGAGCCGAGGGAATCATTCTTAGAATGATGATCTAAGAAAAATATTTTTCTTTTTTAGTATTAAAATTTAATTATATTAAATAATATGATGAGTAATCTTATTATTTTTGTATAAATAACGAAAAAATGAGCGCGCGAATACAAGGTATTTGATTTCCTTGTGTTTGGTGAACGCAAGCAGAGGCTACCTAACGGTAATTGAAGTTAAGTAACCCAGCTCCGCTCTCAGTAAGTCATACAAGCTGCATTCAGCAAACCCAGTGCGAAACTGGCAGCACCCAGGAAAATACCGGAAGCGGTTTTGTTTTGCGGGATGTCGGACACGATATCCGGCAGCATGATGCGGGTGAGTAAAAACGCGAGCAATTGCACCACCAGCGCGATCGAGCCCCAGGTCAGCATGTCGAATAAGCTGATGCTGTTGGCAATGGCGGAAGCCAGTGCTATCGCAAATCCCAACATGGAGCCGGATAAGCTGATGGCTGCTGCGACATTGCCAGCGCGTATCAGCGTGATTTCCTTGTACGGTGTAATGCGTACATAAATCGCGATGAACAGCGCGAGCAGTAACATGGCGATCAGGAAGTGGCTGAAAAATGCACTCAGGCCGCTGTTGAAAAAATGAGAACTCATACGCAGACTTTCTTATTCAAAATAGTGGGGGACAAAACGGCTGGTATTCTTGGTAATCAGGGTTGCATCCTCACGTATGCCTATGCCGGCCGCCTGATCGCCGATGACCCAGGAGCCTATCGAGGTGTATGCCGGTGTGATGCCATCGTCAAAAAAAGCCTGTGGTGCAAATGCCTGATATACATAGCCCTCTGCGCCATATTCGCCATCGGTATGGATCACCTCGCTGCCACGATAAATCGAGATATTTTCACCTTCACGTGAATACAAGGGTTTTTTCACATAATCGCCTTGTATGCGCCAGCGGTCGAAAAAGGCGGGCAAGAGATTCGGATGGCCGGGGAATAATTCCCACAGTACCGGCAGGATCGCCTTGTTCGATAAAATCATTTTCCAGGCCGGTTCTATGATGCGCGTGTCTGGCTGTTCCAGGTGTGTTGAAAACGCTTCGCGGCTCAGCCATTCCCAGGGATAGAGTTTGAACAGATTATCGATGACCAGGTCGACGTCATCAACCAGACGTGCACGTTGCGCATCCCAGCCTATTTGTTCTACACACAGCTGGCGTGTGGTCAGTCCGGCCTGAATCGCGGTATCTCGGAGATAAGACAGATTGCCCTCATCCTCTTCGTTCTGCATGATGCAGGCGAAATGCAGCATGCCCTTATGCGGGAAGCGCTGCCATTGTGCGATCAGTTTTTCATGGATGGAGTTGAACTGATCCGCGTCCGGAAATACATCCTGCAACCAATACCATTGCGCCACGCTGGATTCGACCAGGCCGGTCGGTGTGTCGGCATTGTATTGCAGCATTTTCGGTGCACCCTGACCATTCCAGCTCAGATCAAAACGGCCGTACAGTGAGAACTCGCGCTCACGCCAGCTTTGTTCCACGCGTTGCCAGAAATTGGGTGGAATGCTGAAGCGTTCCTGCATGCCGTGACGCAGTACATGATCGACGGCTTGCAGGCACATCTGATGCAGGTCTTCAGTCGCTTGTTCCAATACGTCGATTTGCTGTTCGGTAAAGCGGTAGGCATAACGCTCATCCCAGTACAGGCCGTCGATAGAGTGGTAGCTGAAGCCCAGTTGTTCGAATTGTTGTTGCCAGCCGCTGCGCGGCTGTAAGCTGATGCGTTCCATTAACCACCTCCTGAATGACTATGGGCCGAGCCGCCAAAACCGCCACGGCTGACCGCGCCGCGTCCGCCCGGGCTACGGCTCACACTATGGCCACTCGCATGATCGGACTGGGAGTTACGCAAGCCCATACTTTGACGGCTGGCTTCGCGTTCCCCGGCAATATAGCTGGGGCCCAGATAATGGCCGCCACCACCGTAGTAGCCGTGCGAGCCCGAGCTGGTATAGCTACTGGTGCCGGAAGTAGTGGTGCTGGACGCTGGCGCCAGTGCCGCTTCCTGCAAATTGCTGCCTGGCTGCAGTTCGCAGGCCGGGCCTTCGCCCCAGTCTTTGCGGCAATCTTCTATGTTTTGATATTCATCCCGGATCTGGGTCAGTTCCTGCACCGGCTGCTCGCTGCAGGCAACCAGGCTGGCACTGCCCGCCAGCAGCAAGGGCAATGCCTTGCTGGCGCGTCGCCTGCTGGACTGAGCGTCCTTACACGCATGTTTCTTCACGATCATTCCTATATTTTTTGGTCTGGCATCAGGTCACGCAGGTAATTGGGTATCGCAAACAGCGCCTGATGAGTTTGCTCATTGTAATAATTGCAGTTTTGCAAGCCACGGTGTTCGATACGTTTCTTTACCGTTGATCCTGTCAGTGCAATGGGATCGGCAGCCAGGCTGGCGACCGCCATGCCCCATTCTGCGCCGTATAAAGGGATGAATACAGAGTAGGGCCTTATCAGTGGGAAGGCCGCAGCCAGTTTGTGCAAGGTGTCACGATAGCGTTGTGGGTGGTAGAAAGGACTGCCCAAATGCATGACCAGCATGCCTTGCGTTGTGAGTCTGGCGCAACATTGGCGGAAAAAATCCTCTGTCATGCAAGTCGCTGCGAGACTGCTGCCGTCGGGACTCAGTGGGTCGGTCAGGTCCAGCAAGATCAGATCAAACTGTTCATCCGAGTTTTGCACATAGGCAAAACCATCCGTATACACATGTTCCACCTTGGCATCGTTCAGCGCACCCTGATGGATGGAAGGCAGATACTCACGGGCGATGCTGACCACTTCTTCATCGATTTCACACAATACTATGCGTTCTATGCTTGGATGCTTGAGTAACTGACGGCTGGAGCCACCGTCGCCACCGCCGATAATCAGTGCGGTTTTTGGTTCGGGATGGGTGATGGCGGCCGGATGCACCAGATTTTCATGGTAAAAGAATTCATCTTTTTCCGACGTCATCATGGCCTGATCGATGCGCATGATGCGGCCGAAATCGCGGGTGTCGGCGATTTCTATCTGCTGAAACTGGCTTTGCGTTTGCATGATGCGCTGTTGCACTTGTGTGCGGTAATGGGTGGCTGTGCTCAGTTGTTCTGTCGCCAGACCTGGTTGCGGGCTGCCGCGCTGTAACTCCTGACGGGTGCAGCGGGCCGGGTCAAAGCGCTGTATCAGCAATTCCAGCAACTGACGCGCCTTGACGCTGTTGTCTTGCGTGAAATTACAGACATACACATCCAGTGTGACCGCCTTCAGTTCCGGCCAGGTATGCAGCGCCACATGGGATTCCGCCAATAGCGCAGTGCCGGTGACGCCCGCCGGGCTCTGGTCGGGATTGCTAAACGAGACATATTTTTCGCCGACCAGTGTCAGGCCGGTATCTTTTACACAAGATGCAACAAAGGCGGACAACAGGTCGGCCTCCAGGAAAAGCGACATTTCTGCCGTGCAGTCAAAACAATCTGCGGTTAAATGCAAGCCATCCATGGTGATTAGGTCTGATCAAAAGCCGCAATTGTATTCTGAGCGTCTGGCTCTGGTAAAATATCGGGCTTTACAATGTGCAATCATAGTTATCACTTACAGACAGCATGTATCTTAACTGTTGTCGCTATACGGAAACGTCGCTCAGGTTTGACGTGAATTGCTTCATTTACCAGTTTCTTCAAAACATCATCTATTGCCATGATCTCAACTCTCCAGCCAGCAACACTTACCACTATGGCAAACGCCGTGCGCGTTTTGTCTATGGATGCCGTTCAAAAAGCCAATTCCGGTCACCCGGGTGCGCCTATGGGCATGGCAGACATCGCTGTGGCATTGTGGAAGGGCCATTATCGTCATAACCCAGCGCATCCTCAGTGGATTAACCGCGACCGTTTTGTTTTGTCGAATGGCCATGGCTCTATGCTGCATTACTCCTTGCTGCATCTGACTGGCTATGATCTGTCGATGGATGAAATCCGCAATTTCCGTCAACTGCATTCCAAAACTGCAGGACATCCGGAAGTGCACATCACACCGGGCGTAGAAACCACCACCGGCCCTCTGGGTCAGGGCATCACCAATGCGGTGGGTATGGCGCTGGCGGAAAAACTGCTGGCAGCGGAATTCAATCAGGATGGTTTGCCGGTGATCGATCACCACACCTATGTTTTCATGGGTGACGGCTGCCTGATGGAAGGCATTTCCCACGAAGCCTGCTCGCTGGCTGGCACGCTGCAATTGAATAAACTGATCGCATTCTGGGATGACAATGGCATCTCGATTGATGGTCATGTCGAAGGCTGGTTCACTGACGATACCCCAAAACGCTTCGAAGCCTATGGCTGGAACGTGATCCGCGCTGTTGACGGTCATGATGCGAAAGCAGTCGACGCAGCGATCACAGCGGCAAAAACGTCTGACAAACCGACCCTGATCTGCTGCAAAACCGTGATCGGTAAAGGCTCTCCTAACATGGAAGGCACGCACAACGTACACGGTGCAGCATTGGGTGAAAAAGAAGTCGCTGCAGTCCGTGCACATCTGGGCTGGAACCACGCGCCATTTGAAATCCCGGCTGAAGTCTACAGCGCCTGGGATGCGAAAGCAGAAGGCGCAGCAAATGAAGCCGCCTGGAATACCCTGTTTGCGACTTACAGCGCCCAGTTCCCGCAAAAAGCGGCTGAACTGACACGCCGTATGAAAGGTGATTTGCCTGCGAATTTTGATGAAGTCGTCGCAAATGCCATCGCTGCCTGCGTAGAGAAAAAAGAAAACATCGCAACCCGTAAAGCCAGCCAGAATGCGATTCAGGCCTTTGCGCCATCGCTGCCTGAATTCCTCGGCGGTTCTGCCGATCTGACCGGTTCTAATCTGACTAACTGGAAAGAGTGCGTCGCGGTACGTGGCAATCAGGCCGGTAACCACATCAATTACGGTGTGCGTGAATTCGGTATGAGCGCGATCATGAACGGTATCGCTTTGCATGGCGGCTACATTCCTTTCGGCGCGACTTTCCTGACTTTCTCTGACTACAGCCGCAATGCCATTCGCATGGCAGCGCTGATGAAAATCCGCAGCCTGTTCGTCTTCACGCATGACTCTATCGGTCTGGGCGAAGATGGTCCTACCCATCAGTCAGTGGAACACATTTCCAGCATGCGCCTGATCCCGAATCTGGATAACTGGCGTCCATGCGACACCGTGGAATCTGCAGCGGCCTGGGCCCATGCGGTGAAACGCAATGATGGTCCATCCACCTTGATTTTCTCGCGTCAAAATCTGCCTTACCAGGAACGTAGCGCGCAGCAGATCGCTGATATCCAGCGTGGTGGCTATGTGTTGCAGGACGCAGCAGAAGCGAAAGCCGTGCTGATCGCAACCGGTTCTGAAATCGAACTGGCCGTGAAATCCGCAGCTGCATTGGCAGAGCAGGGCATCGCAGTACGCGTGGTCTCCATGCCGTCTACTGATGTGTTTGACCGTCAGGATGCCGCTTACAAGGCTGCAGTATTGGGCAAAGGCTTGCCACGCATCGCAATCGAAGCCGGCGTCACCAGCTTCTGGTACAAGTATGTCGGTCTGGAAGGCGCAGTCGTTGGTATCGACACCTTTGGTGAATCTGCACCGGCTGGCGTTTTGTTTAAACATTTCGGCTTCACCGTAGACAACGTCGTCGCTCAGGTTAAAGCAACGCTGGCATGATGGAAGTCAGGAACACTATGTCGGAAATGATGAGCAGTATCAAGGAAGTCAGCCTGCGTCGTGCTACAGTCGCCGACGCAGAAGCCATCGCCGCAGTCCGGGTGGAAAGCTGGCAGACTACCTACCGTGGCATGATTCCAGATTCCTATCTGGATGAAATGCGCATAGAGGACAGCTTCCTGCACTGGAAAACAGTGCTGGAAGCCTTGCCTACAGCGGGTGACCGCGCCTGTGTGTATGTCGCGGAAAGTGAAGGGCATATTATCGGCTTCGCTTCCGGCATGTTGCTTGAGCGCGCCAAACATGGCTTCACTGCTGAACTGAGCGCGGTGTATCTGCGTCCGGCCTGGCAGCGCTCCGGTATCGGTCGCCGTATGGTGCAGAAGGTTGCGCGTACTTTGCAGGCGCAAGGTGCGCAGAATCTGTTAGTGTGGCTGATCTCCGGAAATAATGTAGCGCGCAATTTTTACGAAGAGTTGGGTGCGGAATTTATTCTGGAGCAGGAATTCAGCTGGGATGGCGTGGATCTGAAAGAAAGCGGCTATGGCTGGCGCGATCTGGCAGTGCTGCTGGCCTCTGTGCAGGCAATGCCGACGTCTGCAGCAATTCATTAACAGGATGATGTATGCGGTCCCGGCATGACCGGGACGCAGTGGTACCAGACTTGTAGCAGAACTTGTAGCAGAATCTGCAGCAGCAAATTCAGCAGCAAATTCAGCAGAACCTGCAGCCGCATCAGACTAGACGATTTTTGTTGTTTATTGATAGTTGTAAATAGTCCTTTGGAGATAAAACCATGACGATTCGCGTCGCAATTAACGGCTACGGCCGTATCGGCCGTAACATCCTTCGCGCTCACTACGAAGGTGGTAAATTCAAAAATGAGATCCAGATCGTAGCGATCAACGACCTCGGCAATGCAGAGTCCAACGCGCACCTGACACGCTATGACACAGCCCACGGCAAGTTCCCTGGCACCGTCAGCGTTGAAGGCGATACCATGATCGTCAACGGCGATAAAATCAAAGTATTCGCAGAACGCAATCCAGCCAACATCCCTTGGGGTGAACTGAATGTAGACGTCGTGCTGGAATGCACAGGCTTCTTCACGACCAAAGAAAAAGCATCTGCCCATCTGGCTGGCGGCGCGAAAAAAGTCATCATCTCCGCTCCAGGCGGTAAAGATGTCGACGCGACTGTTGTGTACGGCGTCAACCACGGCGTTCTGAAAGCAACTGATACTGTGATCTCCAACGCATCCTGCACCACTAACTGCCTGGCTCCGTTGGCAAAACCGCTGCACGACGCGATCGGCATCGAAAGTGGTCTGATGACGACTATCCATGCTTACACCAATGATCAGGTGCTGACAGACGTGATGCACGAAGACCTGCGTCGCGCCCGTTCCGCTACCATGAGCATGATCCCGACCAAAACCGGTGCAGCTGCAGCGGTTGGCCTGGTTCTGCCAGAACTGAACGGCAAACTGGATGGCTACGCAATGCGCGTTCCAACCATCAACGTTTCCGTGGTTGATCTGACTTTCATCGCTTCCCGCGACACTACTGTTGAAGAAATCAACAAAGTGTTGAAAGATGCGTCCGAAGGCGCCCTGAAAGGCATCCTGGACTACAACAAAGCACCTCTGGTGTCTGTTGACTTCAACCACAACCCAGCTTCTTCCACCTACGACGAAACACTGACTAAAGTGAATGGCCGTCTGGTCAAAGTATCCAGCTGGTACGACAACGAGTGGGGCTTCTCCAACCGTATGCTCGACACTACAGTGGCATTGATGAACGCAAAATAATTCTGCGTTTCAGATGAATAAAAAATACCCCGAACTTTCGGGGTATTTTTTTGTCTGTATGCAGCAGGGCCAATTCGTGTATTCGTGTAAATGTCTGGAAACACGGGCTGGCCGCTGCCTCATTCAACGCCTGCAGGAGTCCTCTTATGCTGAAACTCAAAAAACTGATTGCCGATAACAAGGGCTTTATCGCCTTCATGCTGGGCATGGTGCTGGTGCGCAGTGCGCTGGCTGACTATTATCTGGTGCCGTCCAGCTCTATGTATCCGACCTTGCTTGAGGGCGACCGCGTGATTTGCGACCGCACCGCCTATGACCTGAAACTGCCATTCACCGACGTCATCCTCAAACCCCTGGCTGATCCGCAGCGTGGTGATATCGTGACCTTTTCCTCGCCCGAAGACGGCACCCGCCTGGTCAAGCGCCTGGTCGCTATTCCCGGCGATGTAGTGGAAATGCGCGATGAGCGCCTGTTCATCAACGGCCAGTCTGCCAGCTATGAAGCACAGTCTGCCACCAGCCCCGATCACCTCACGCCTAAGCGCGAATACGCAGGCGAACAGCAGGTCTTCCGCGAACAGCTGAGCAGCCTGAATCACTCCATCATCGTCATGCCTGAGCGTCCCGCCATGCGCAGCTTTGGTCCGGTCACCGTACCGCAGGGACAGTATCTGATGTTGGGCGATAATCGCGATAACAGCCGCGATTCACGCTATATTGGTCTGGTAAAACGCGAACTGATCACCGGCCAGGTCAAGCGCCTGATGTTTTCCCTGAATGGCGATCACTATTATTTGCCGCGACTGGAACGCTTCGGCGCGGCACTGTAAAGCTGACGGCGCACCACTGCGCTGTCAGCCCTGAAAGGAAACTGTATGAAATTCCCCGCGCTCTTCGCTGTGATCGCAGTGTTCGCACTGCCAGCACTGAGTCTGCCCAGTTCTGCACAGGCACAGCAGCAGACTGCGCTCTGCAGCTATGTGATGGGCACGCCGGACGCGGGCGCCAACTGGCAGCTTAGCCAGGGCAGGGCGCTGATACAACGCGATGGCAACCGCATCACTGCCAGCTTGCTGAACGGCGTGGAAGACAATGCAGCCCCCGCCAACTACTTCGTCGGTACCGTCTCATCCAGCCATGTGCAAGGCGTGTTGAAAGATGCGCAGCAAAGCCTGATCGCGACTTCCTTAATCGGCAAATACCGGCGCCAGGCTACGCGCGGCACAGCAGCGGCAGCTGCACAAAATGAAGTGAACAATGAGGTGAAAAATGAGGTGCAGGAATCACTGACCGCCAGCAATGGTCAGGCCTTCTTCAGCCTCGCTTGCGCCGGGCCACAAGGCCAGCTCAGCCAGTTCCGTTAAGCCGCACTCAGCCAGCTCTGGCCCACCAGTACGGTCAACATCAACAAACATCAATAAACATCAACAGGACTAACACCATGTGGCAACAGATACTGAACTTTTGGTTTGAACAATTACAGCCTGCCGACTGGTGGAAAGTCGATGCCGCACTGGATCAGCGCATCGCGCAGGAATTTGGCGCAGTATGGCAAGCTGCCAGCCGCGCAGAATATGCGTCCTGGCGTGAACATGCACAGGGACGACTGGCAGAAATCATCGTACTCGATCAGTTTTCCAGAAACATCCATCGCGGCACCCCGCTGGCCTTTAGTCAGGATGGCATGGCACTGGTGCTGGCGCAGGAAATGCAGCGCAACGGCATGACACAGGAACTGAGTCCGGTGCAACGCAGCTTCGCCTACCTGCCTTACATGCACAGCGAATCCGCGCTCGTGCATCAGGACGCCGAAGTCCTGTATCGCGAACTGGCTTTTGGTAACACCTATCAGTTCGAACTACGCCACAAAGCCATCATCGACCAGTTCGGCCGCTACCCTCACCGCAACGCCATCCTGGACCGCACATCCACCGAAGCAGAACTCAGCTTCCTGCAGCAACCGGGGTCGTCGTTTTGAGTTGTGCGGGTTAGTTCCCTGCATCGTTAAGGAACGAAGCGGAGTAGGGGGGGGAGCGAGGCACTAAGCGCATGCTGCTGTGTCACGGTGGGAAGCTTCACCAGCGTCCACAATCAGTGTGGTGGAGTCACGTGTTGGGCGACATCTTCAGGCATTCCAGCTTTGTAGCTCACCGGTGTTGCGATATTGAGGGATTTGAGGTGCGCAGGTTTGCAGAAACATATTCTTTATGTGAGGTCAAACGTTTAACGTACCTCTCGAGGGAATTGCTAGTCTCAGGTACGCCAATACACAGTAATGCCGCTGGATGTAGCAATCACCAGCGATTTGCCTGTGTAAGAAAAGCCAAACGCCCTTAGCTCGGATTCTCTGGCAATTTTCCTGAACTTTGCTTGCTTGCCGTAGAGCGAATCGTAGATGCTTGAGAATGGCTCTACTAGCAGAACATCATGCTCCGGCCAATCAAGTGTGACTACTTCAAGTGCCCAGCCATCTTGTGTGTTGTTTGGCAGCCCTCCCCCAATTACTCCTGCCACGCGAATAATTTTTCCTTCAAGTGACCCGATGCCTTTGGCCTCTAAAAACTCTTCTCCGTCATAATACTCAGCATCATCCCGGGCAATTTTTGTGCAGTTAGTGCAATCAATGATGCCACGACCAGCACTCGATACGACCAATAAAAGCTCAGAGTTTCTACCGAAGCCGATAGTGCGTAAGCCGCCGACAGCAATCACCCCCACTTTTTGCCATGGCCTCTTAGGGGCATCAACTTCCAGTGCTCTGACTTCTCGTCGAACAGGATCAAGATGAGGTGTAGTCATATGGCAAACTTTTGAAATAAGGGGCGTGCTTTAGCGCGTCCCGCTTGATGAATGAGTTAGAGTTTATGGTCTGCAAGAATACTTACCAACACTAATAATCTCGTAATCATATACCCATGAGCCTTCCTGACAGTTGTCCGCTTTAACGTCATGTACAAATTTGATTCTCATTTTAGCGTTAGCCTTGAGCTCTCCTGATTTACAAGCCTTCGCTAACTTTGATGGGTATTTTATTGCGGCTAAACTCTTTTCATCCGAGCCGCCGCCAAAGCTAAAGTGGCCATTTTTTGTATCGAAAGCATAAGTGTCATTAGGACCTTCTGGATACGAGATAACTCCATCAAAAATTTTATTGCTCGTATAATAAGCGCTGCTTGTATATTCGTCAGGAGCCTGTGCGGCGAGAAGTTTTAATCCACTTAACTTAAATCGCTTCAGGTCCTGAATCTCATTTCCACATTGATAACCTTTCAAATTTAAGTGCTCATATTTCTTAACGAAAGGTGCAGCTTTTTTACATTCTTTACTTAAGGTTAATTCGCTGTCGGCATTTGCCGAAAGTGAAATTATGGATGGTAAAAGTAATATTGCTTTTGATAAATAACCCATTTTCCCACCTTGGACTTTAACGATTGAATTCAGCAGGCACCGCACGCAATCAGCAGAAATGATGTTTTAGGCTGGTTGTTGAGCAATGACACATAACGCACTGCCCCCGATAACAAATGATAGCTGATTGTAAAGCGGGGTAATGGGATTGGCAATAATGAAACAAACATGAGCAGATTGCTTGGGTTGAAAGTGCAGATGAACCTAGTGGAAAATTTTCGGAAAGTGCTTTGACTGGTGGCCTGAAAACTCACTCAATCATTGCAATGCCTAAGGTATACCTGAGGTGCGTCCCATGAGCCTGGGCTTAGGTATTCGCACGCACAATAACCGCGAGGCATAGCGAGATAAGAAATGCTGCTGACGTGAGAAACATTGTTAATGCCCACCCCTTCCTGACTTTAGCGAGAGGTTGCTCAGGAAGATTGGCTAACGATAGCAGAGCACTGGCTACAGGATTTGCAGAGGGCTGCTGGGTCTTTGTTTTGATTCTGACGATGATGGCAAAGATGGCGGCACAAATAGCTGCGACCGCAGACAAGGGTGCGAGCCACGGCGGCGGCAGAAGGCAGACGGCCACACTACCAGCAATGGTCGCGATAAAAATAGATATAACGAGGCGGTTCATCTTTATATGCCTAACGTAGAGCTAACTGGCGCTGCGCAGCATAATGGCGCAGCGTCCGGTTGAGCTGCAGGGTTAGCGCTTTTTTTGATATGCACTAGCCTTGGGTTCGGTAAAGAACTGTACTGCATTGATTGCATTTGTGAATTCTTCGATTATCGGATCTCACTTTCCAACCGTAATGTCTCGTGCTTCTTGACCCGCAGTTGTAGCACTTAACTCCATTGTTTGTGCGGCATTCAGGATGCCGCGACCAGTACTGTTCAAGCGTAGGCCAGGAAAGCCAGTTTTGATGTGGCTTAATCCATCCGAAATAGACAAGTAAGCCAATGATAACGATGACACTTAGACCTTCCAATTTTTCCTCCTCGGTGATGGCGCAAACGTTTGAATTAAGGGACGCCGTTAGGTATCCCGCTTGAATGATGGGTTATACCCCACCACGCAATTTTGAATATAGCGAAACTGCTTTGTTAAGTAATTTCATGTATGGCACGGAGCCAAAAATCACTTCCTTAGCATCCTTGTAAGAAGCAAGAGCCTCGTGAAAGTCTCTCTTTTGCTCGGCCATGGATAAAGAAAAGAACATTGCACCAGTAGATGTGGCGCGGGGTGTTTCTGGTGGGATTTTCTCGCTCTTTGATTGCAAGTCATCCATGATGACCTGCTGCATTTCGCTTTGCATGCGGGATTTTAGGAGTTGAGTTATTGAGTAGATTTCTTGATAGATTAGCTCTCCGAAATCTATTACTTCTTCTGGCGTTGGTATGTAGCCTTGATGGATTACCTTGTTCCTTAATTCTGGAATCCTCTTGCTGAGCGCGTAGTTGCTACCAAAAGTTATTAGATGAAGAAAAAGAAAGCCCCCAATCTGGCGCTCGGACTGTTTTGACACTTGCTTAAATGTTTCGTCAAGAGCCTGCTTGGTGATTGCGTTCTTTTTACAAAAGACATTAATCGAAAACTCAAAAAACCTTTCGTAAGCTGCCGAGAGGCTTGACGCTGCCTCAATCGTATAGCCCTCAAGAAGTGCGTTTGCGGCCGACTCAAGTAGGATTTCGAATTTTTGGCTTTGCAGCAGAACTGCAGATTTATGCCCTCTGGAGCACTCTATATAAGCCACTGCTCCTTCATAGTAATCTGCAAATATCGGCTCGAATGACGGATGTCCTAGTTCTTTTTGGCATTCCATGCACGGCGCGACAATTTTCATTCTGCTCTTTCCCTAGGGGTATAACGTTTGAGTTCAGTGGGCGCCGCAGGCGATCCGCTGCAACGGTTCGTTAGGCTGGTAGTTGAGCGTTGAGACATAACGCACGCTGACCCTGATAAAAATGATGACTGATTGTAAAGTGGGGATGTGGAATTGGCAATAAAGAAACAGGGTATCAGTAGTTTGCTTAGGTTAAGAACGAAGCGGAATCGGGTATAAAAAATTCCTGGCAGTGTTTTGACTAATAGCCCGAAAACTCACGCAATCAATGTGATGCCTAACACCCAGCTTAACCAGCGCCAATCGTATCCATAGCATGCGGCGTATCAGCATCCGCATTGAACCTGCATTAGGCAAGGGAGAGATGATTCCATTATCGACACCCACACAATGCGGTGTTTGATGTGTCAGTCTATTCGCCTTGCTTTGCTGATTTTTTCCGGCGGTAGAATCCAAGTACAGACAGGATGCTTGCGGGAAACAGAATCAACATAGGCGTGAGAAGTTTTCTTGTATCTGGATTGAGCGCAGTTGACCAGGATTCGAAAATACCAAATAGTTTTGCTCCCGATAAGCAAGTGAGGATCGCCAGAGCGGCGGCTACGAGAACAATAATCAGCCAGCTTGCCTTCATAAAAATTCCATAAGGTGTGATTCAGAGCGAAGGTTTATCGGGGGCAACGAGCAAAGCAAGCAGCATCTGCTTGACCGTCTAGATAGGCGTGTGGGCAGGGCCATATTTGTCGATAGTATGATGCTTTTGCTGCTCACGGTACCACCTTTTTGCGAGTGCGAATGCTTTATGACGAATGGTCTGGGCATTGCTCTTGTTTGCCGAGACAGCCTCAAGGGCACTAACGAGTTCCTCATTAAGAGGTACGCCTTGCTCAATCCACATTAAAGCAACATCCATCCGTCAGTTGGCCATGAAAGTGCAGCAAGAATTACCAGTTTTGGATCGAATGTCGATGTATCAAGCTCAGTAAGCGGCATGATCAACTTTGATACGAGTTCACTTTGGCTGTTCATTTTGTGTGCCAACGTTTGAGTTCATCGGGCTGCTATGCCGATTAAAACGGCCTTGATAGAGCATCTTCAAGCTTGTTTGTTGTAAATAACAACTCTTCAGCCAACTGTTTGATATTGTCAATTAGCTCCAAAACTTCATTTTCGGCAAAAACAATGGGCGTTCCGTCTTTATCATGCCCCGCTCGGTGTACACAATGATGCCGTTTGGCGACAGCCTTGAACAGCCAAGAAATATCACCAAAATCATGACCAAGAACAACTTTGTACATTGGCTTGATTTTCTTTAAGTCGTGGAATATGAGGTCGTGAAGATACTTTGCGACTGTGTCCTTGATTTGCTCTCGTTCTTTAAAAAGCTGAGAGAGTGTGAACTTCATATCTGAAAATTTAGGATCTGTCTCAACTAGCTTTCGTATTAGCTCTTCGTGGCCGACAGTTGTTCTGATGAACATTGAAGATAAAAAGCCTTCCGCTGCTGCTACGACATGGCCGTAAATCATTACATTTAGGCTGAATCTGTTTTTTTCATTGACTTCAACTTTTAAAAGTTCTGATGCGCTGTCTAGGTGGTCATTAAGGATTCTGTAGTACTCAGGCGATTCGCTTTTCCAGTAAAACTCTTCGTCGTTATCATCTTCTGTGTAGTACGGGCCACTGTTTTGGACGTTTATCTCCCCGTTATTTACGTACACATCTGCCCCGCCAAACGAATTCATTATGGTTACGTTGTAATTTGTTCCGCAGCTTTCACAATAAGCTGATTCATAGTTTTCGGAATAGCTGTCTTTGTTTCTTTCTGCCATAAAGTTAGGCTCAGGGCAGGGAAAAGTTTCCGAAATTCTTTGGCCGCAATTGCAAGTAAATGAAATGTCAATCTTCATATTTGGTGAAACTCAAAGGCATAACGTTGGACATAACCGGCGCCGGAGCGCAGTGGAGGACACCCAAAAGCGCAGCTTTTGGGCATTCGGTTGATTGACTTGTTAGACAACTGCGGTCGGATCTGCTTCATCATTTGAGAATCTAAGTTCTTGGCCGTGCTTGATGAGATATTCCTCCAACTGCTGAGGAACATAGCGAACATATCGGTTTGATGGAGATGCACGCATTTCATTGAGAGCGTCGAAAATAATTGCTCGCACTTCCGACTCAAGGCGGGTCAAGGCATCCCAGTCCATACTTAAATCGGCAACACGTAAGGGAAAACGAGTTTCATAAAAAGTGCCATCGCCCTTAACAAGGAAATGCATTGGGCGTGGTCCGTATGCCCTCACGTCCCGCAATCCTTCCGCTTCCCGTACTTCAACAACATCGAGATGTTTGAGAAATTCAGCCCAAGAATGCGTCTCCGTCAATACGAATGCATAATCAGGGATGTCGAATCCCCGCAAGAAGTCAAAAAGTCGCCTAAATCTCACGACCCCACGTGCCACTTCACGTTCATTTTTGCTTCCAATGGTAGTAAGGATAGCTGCCCTCAGGTCTTCAAACTGCTCTGTTAAAGCGTCGATTCGACGCAATTCGACTTGCTTGTTACGTTGTTCAGAAAGTAATCTCTGAAATAAGCCGGACCACTGTTTTCTCAGAGCGTCTTCAATGTCTTGATATTTAGCGTAGTTTGTTACGCTGTTGTTGATTGAACGATGGCGCAGAAAATTTATAAATTCAAAGATGAATTTCGCCGTTTCCGGCTTCTCAATCGATGAGAATTCAAAGCTATCAATGAATGGTTTGTTTTTGTTCTTTTCGTAATCAAGATGGTTTTGTGATACGCGATCATCAACGAAGGCAAAAACAGGAATTGATTTCTCAATAGCCTTAAGGACTTCGAGCTGTGTAATGGAGATGCTCTCCTGGTGTTTTAATGTTTCAATGCTCTTCGATGCGGTCATCAAGGAATCAATATCAACGCTTGCAAGAGCTTGCGGAACTACTTTTCCGCCGAATCGAGAGCCGATGATTACAACGACCACATCGCAGGAAGAGACCTCATCTATGCAACTGGTGTGAGTATGTGCCCGAGGGTCATAAACCACATCGTTGTAGTCACTCATGACGGGTTCGTAGCCAATACTCTCGATGAAATTCCGAAGTTGACCACGAACGACAGAAAGGTCGTAGCAAGTTGAAGATATAAATACCCGTAGATTTGCCATGGTTGATTTTTATTCTGTATGGTGGTGAGTGACGGTTCAAAAGGCCTGACGTTTACTATACATCCGCACAGGTGTATATCCTATTTGCAATAGGTGTATATTAAATGTTAATACTCTACAAATCAATGCTGCTATATCACTCGCTTTGTTCGGTTTGATTCAATGTTGCTGCAAGCCTGTGCCTTTGAGTAGATAGCTGTTTGGTTGTTGAAAATATATTGATGTGTTAGTTTAGTTTTCCCACATTAAAGCAATCAGGCGATAAACATGCCCGCACTCAGCGTAGCTATTGATCAGCAACTTCTTGCGACCGTATCGATGGATGGGTACGACGTAATCAACGTCCGTGTTGGCGGAACTCGCATAGACGGTCAACTGCCTAGTGTTGATTTATTTGGGGGGAGATACCCGGCAGTTGGCGAGTCTTGCCACCTCACATGGATCAGTGAGTATCCCATTCAGGCGGGGCAAGTGATAACCGTCACTTTTCTTGAAACAGCATCCACCAGTCATGCGGGTAAAACTATAGAAGAACTGTTTCCTGACAAACCCGCTGCTACAGAAGCTGATTTTAAATCAGAGGCCGAGATTTTTGCGGCACTTAGGGCTGCGCCTGTGCTGCGAGATAAGTACAGCTTCAGGCTCGAGTCTTCGGCGGGGACTCAATTTTACGGTGAAACAGCGCACGATGATCACGGATTTGGCTACTCTGTCCTCTGGAATTCTTACTGTCCTGAGCGGGTCAGAGTATCACTCCGCAGTTACACGCTGAATACTCTCGAAGCTCGCCTACCAGGGCGCAGCCATGTTGAGGAAACGCTTAACACTGGCGGATGGGTCAGCTTGGAACTGATCGCCTGAGCTGCCAGGCATTCCTTTTTCAAGACCTTGAATTGTCGATAGACTTGGCAGATGGAATTGGCCTGCCGTCGGCTGGCGAAATGTCGCATCCAGTATGCGTCCTTTAACATGATGGAAGCATGTTGCTGAAATTGTATTAAGATATTGCTTTTCAAATATTGCAACAATCCAGGCTATTGCAGGAGAGGCGGCATGAAATCAAGGATGCAGTTGCAGTTCAGCTTTCATGGCAGCATTTAAAAAATCTTAGCGCTACACGCGCATCTACATTGGAAACTACCTATTTTATGACCCCTCAACATCCGACCCCGGAATATCTGGAACGCTGCCGTGTAGCGATGGCGGCTGAGCAAACGAAATCGCTGGCAGAGACAAACAACTGGTCGCATGTCGATAAGCATCAGGTTCATCTGGACTGGGATGCCTTATACAAAGAACTGGCGCCGCTGCTGGATGGTGCGCAGCCATCGTCATCGGAAATTCAAACCCTGATCGCGCGTCATTACTCCATCGCCTCCAGGTTTTACCCGCCTTCCCGCGAAGCTTATATCGGTATGGCGCTGTTCTATCAAGACAATCCGGATATGAAGACCTTCCATAATGCCTATCATCCAAAGATGGTGGATTTTCTGAATGAAGCGATTTTTACGTATGCGCAAAACCAGCTGTAGGCGGCTGTCACGCTGCGCACCGCACCAGGTGTGAATTGCAGCCTGTCATTTGGGTGATTGTTGTATTGGCTTCGACTAGAGAGTACTTTTATCCGATAAGCTGCACCCGCCTGCAAACCCGGATGCAGCCTGAAGCCAGGTAATCAGCTTCGATCATTAGCCACGATAGCCCAGCGCGCGTGAGATTTCGGTGGCGGTGTCGGTCAGGTTGCTGAGCCAGTCTTCTTGCAGGCGGTCGGCGGGGGCGGAGATGGACAGGCCGGCGATCATTTTGCCGCTGTCGTCGTGGATGCCGGCGGCCATGCAGCGTACGCCGAGTTCCAGTTCTTCATTGTCGCGCGCGAAGCCATTGCTGCGCACTTCAGCCAGTTCGCGTTCCAGCTTGGCGAGATCGGTAATCGAATTTTTATTATGTCCGGCCAGACCGGTGCGCGTCGCATAGGCGCGTATGGCTTTGGGTTCGTCCAGCGACAGGAATAATTTTCCGGTGGAGGTCAGATGCAGCGGAGCGCGGCCACCGATGGCGCGTACTACCTGCATGCCTGAACGTTCTGAGTAAGCGCGGTCGATATAGACGATTTCATCGCCCTGACGCACCGACAGATTAATGGTCTGATTGGTCTGGCGGTGCAGGGTACGCATGAATTCCAGCGCGGCTTCACGCACATTGAGGCGGCTTTTGACGATATTCCCCAGCTCCAGCAGACGCATACCGAGTTGGTAGTAGCCGGTTTCGGCACGGTCGACAAAGCGGGTGGTGACCAGATCATTCAAAATCCGGTGCGCGGTGGATGGGTGCAGGCCGGTGACGATGGCGAGTTCTTTGAGGCTGACCGGGTCCTGATAGCGCGAGAGCGCATCAAGCAGAGCAACCATACGTTCTATCACTTGGATAGAAGTCTTTTCTGAAGCAGGAGCGTCGTTTTTCATAGTATCCGTGGTGCAGTGCAATATGTATTGTTATACCACAATGTGAAAAGACCGTCATGCTTCCGTGGTCAAAATGCAGCAGTCTCAGCCTGGATTAAAGTGAATGCTCCAAATACGGCATGACGGCGGCTGCATACAAAAACATGCTGGCGGACACGTAAAAGCCTGAAGGTATGGCAGTTTTGTCAGGTAAAATTCGGCGGGGTTGGAAATCCGCAGTGCCTGCTGACTTGGAATCAAGCCAGTGTTCAGGTCTGCAGCAAACTCTGCAGGCGCAATGATGTGCCTGACCAGCAAACCTTCATGGTAAATACAAGGAAGCCTTATGTCAGATCAGGAACCGGCAGTCAGTGAGTTCAAAAGTAAAAGCGGGCTGCGCCGGATTTTTTCCGCGTTTTTTTATTCGGTTGATGGGTTTCGCGCCGCCTGGCGCAATGAGCATGCGTTTCGTCAGGAGCTGGTGCTGGTCATCATCGGCATCATCATCGCCTTGCTATTGCCGGTGTCGGCTTTTGAAAAGCTGATGATGATCGCCGTGCTGCTGCAGATATTGGTGGTCGAGCTGATTAACTCTGCGATAGAGGCGGTGGTGGACCGGGTCTCGCTGGAGCGTCATCGCTTATCCAAAAATGCCAAAGACTTTGGCAGTGCAGCCGTCTTGCTGACACTGATAATGGCCATCGCTACCTGGGCGGTGGTCTTGATTAACCGATTTTACTACTGAGCATGCAAACTTTACCGAGCACGCAGAACGCAGCACTGGCCGCGCAATTAGAATTCGCCATTAATGATAAAACCAAGCCGCCCGGCAGTCTGGGACGGCTGGAACAACTGGCTTTACAAATCGGTCTGATCCAGCAAACCACCACACCTGAACTGGTGGCTCCGGCCATGATCATTTTTGCCGGTGACCACGGCGTGGTGGCCGAGGGCGTGTCTGCATTTCCGCAGGATGTGACCTGGCAAATGGTAGAGAATTTTCTGGCTGGTGGTGCGGCGATCAATGTGTTTGCGCGCCAGAATGGCATCGCATTGCATATCGCGGATACCGGCGTGAACCATGATTTTGGTGTGCGTCCGGGTTTGTGGAATACCAAGATCGCACCGGGCACCCGCAATTTTGCCAAGGTCGCTGCGATGAGTGCGCAACAATGCGAAACCGCGATCCAGAATGGCCGTGCTTTAATCGCCGATATCACCGGTAATGTGATTGGCTTTGGTGAAATGGGCATAGGCAATACCACCTCAGCCGCTGCCATCATGCATAAGCTGACCGGCATTCTGGTTGCAGATTGCGTCGGCGCCGGTACCGGCTTGTCGGCGCAAGGTATTTCGCATAAACAAAGCGTGATCGAGGCGGCTGTCGCACTGCACTCGCATGTGCAGCAACCGCTGGATGTGCTGGCGCATTTTGGTGGTTTTGAGATTGCGACCATGGTCGGCGCGATGCTGGAAGCGGCGCAACGGCGTATGGTCTTGCTGATTGACGGCTTCATCGTGAGCAGCGCCTTGCTGGTCGCGGCCAGACTGCAACCGGCGATACTGGATTACTGCGTGTTCTCACATCAGTCCGACGAGAGTGGACATGCGCGTATGTTGGCGGCCTTGCAGGTGCAGCCGGTATTGAAGCTGGATCTGCGTCTGGGTGAGGGTACCGGTGCGGCACTGGTTTATCCTATGGTGCAGGCGGCGGTGAATTTCCTGAATCAGATGGCGACATTCAGTTCGGCTCAGGTTAGCGAAAAGAGTCAGTAAGCCATGACGACCCTGCGCATACAGCTGCTGCATCAGTTGCGTCTGTTTTTCATCGCTCTGCAATTTTTTACCCGCATTCCGATTCCGGCCTGGGTGGGATTTGACGCATCCTGGCTACATCAGGCCTCGCGCTATTTTCCTGCGGTCGGTTGGGTAGTCGGTGCGGTGAGCGCCAGCGTGTATATCGCGGCTGCGCAGTGGTGGCCGAATGCGATTGCGATTTTGTTGTCTATGATCGCTGGCATCCTGCTGACCGGCGCTTTTCATGAAGACGGTTTTGCCGATGTCTGCGATGGCTTTGGCGGCGGCATGACAGCGCAGCGTACGCTGGACATCATGAAGGATTCGCGGGTCGGCGCTTATGGTGCGATCGGTATCTTCCTGATGTTGCTGAGTAAATTTGCCTTGTTGTTCAGCTTGCCGCTGGTGCTGGTGGTGCCGGCTTTGCTGATCGCTCATCCTTTATCGCGCTTGCTGTCTTGCAGCCTGATCTGGTTGCTCAGTTATGCGCGTGATGAGGGCAAAGCCAAGCCGCTGGCGCAGCATATGAGTTCCAATGAGTTCGGGCTGGCTTGCCTGACGGTGATTATTCCCGCCGGTGCTATCCTGTTGTGGCAGCCGGTCGTAGTGGAGCGCCTGCTGCCTGCCCTGATTCTGATGCTGCTGGCGGCCTTTTGGATGGCGCGCATGTTTGTACGCAAAATCGGCGGCTATACCGGTGATTGTCTGGGCGCGGTACAGCAGGTCACTGAAGTCGCGTTTTACCTGGGCTTGCTCGCGCATCCGGTCGCCTCTGCAGCGGCATGAAGCTGATCGCGATCCGTCATCTGGCACCTCTGCAGGCCGAGGGACTGTGCTATGGACATAGCGATCTGGCGGTTGATGCGCAGGCCAATGCGCAGGCGGCGGCCAGTCTGCGTGCCAGCTTGCCATCTTTTCCCGTTTATAGCAGTCCTTTGCAGCGCTGCCTGTCGCTGGCCAGCTTGCTGGCCCGGCCTGTGCAGACCGATGACCGTTTGCGTGAATTGAATTTCGGCGACTGGGAAATGCAGCCCTGGGATTGCATAGACCGCGCTGATATTGATGCCTGGGCCGCCGATACCGTGCATTACCAGCCCGGCGGAGCCGAATCCTTAATGCAAATGACTATCCGTGTCAGTGCTTTTCTGCGTACTTTACAGGTGCAAAACCTGGACGGAGTGATACTGGTGACCCATGCCGGGGTCTTGAAAATTCTGAGCCATTGGGATGCAGCCGCCAGCGATGTCGACATTGCACAACGGGTTGCTGCCCGCGACAGGCGCTTTTCTTATGGTTCTTGCACGCATTTTGATTTCTTGATGTAGCATTAATTAATGCCAATAACAGGTACGCACCATCGATATGGGCGTGCCAGGCACTCACGGAAAGCTTGCTCAACATGGTGGAATTAAGACGTGCTCCGCGTATCAATGTGACCTGGCGCTGCGGCATCAAGCTCAGCGATGGGCGCTTGCTGATGTGCCGCGCCATTAATATCTCAGCAGAGGGCATATTGCTGATCAGCGAAGAAAATCTGACTCCTTCCCGTAGTTACCCCATGCTGGTAGAAATTCCTAGTATCAAAGATCCCAAAGAAATTTTTCGGGTGAGTTGCAAAGGCAATGTGCGCCATGTTGTTTTGTCGGACGGCAATTATCGTGCCGGTATTCATCTGAGCGATATGAGCGAGGTGCATAAAGAGTTGGTCAGTGCCTGGGTTTCCATGGCAGAAAAGAAATTCTCTTCAGGATAAACCTTTGCCCGGCGTTATTCAGAGCCTGCTATTTACCTCGCATTGGTCCGTCACGGGCTTCTTTCCTTGCTGTCGTCACCCGCAACCGATAGAATGGCGGGGTTTTGGTGCTTGCGGACATATTCATGTCTGCAGTTAAACGGGAAACACGATGCGCTTCGTTTGAAACGTGAAAGTGTGCTGCCCCCGCAACGGTGTACAAATTGCAGTGTGCATTATTTGATGTCACTGCCAGCCATTGCTCTATACCACTGTGCAAATTTGCATGGGAAGGTCAGATGGTGATATTTGTCAGCCCGGATACCGGCCAGACATTCGTGAAGTGATACGGACGGGGGATTTCGTCAACAATTTGCTGTGTCAGCGCCTGAACGCATGCGCTGCCTTCGTTGTTTCTTGCAGAAACCAGTCTGCACATCTCTCATCCTGTCATTTTGTTCTGCGCGGCCCACGGGGACTTAGGTCGCAAAACAATTTTTCCCGGTTCATCATGAAATCTGTACGTCAACCTCTCGCTATGGCATTAGCTATAGCTGCTGCATTCCCTGCAGCGCAAACTTTCGCCCAATCTCAATCTATGACGACCGCTGCCAGCGTGATCGTTACCGCAGGCCGCCTGGAGCAAGCCGCTAAAGACGTATTGGCAGACAATGTCGTCATCAGCGCAGAAGACATCGCTAAATCCGGCGCAGCGACTATCGTCGATTTATTGCAGCAACAACGCGGTATAGAAATTGCGCGCAATGGCGGCGCGGGTTCTAACGCTTCCGTGTTTATCCGTGGTGGTAATAACAGCCAGAACGTAGTGTTAGTCGATGGCGTACGCATCGGTTCTGCGACTACCGGTGGCGCAACCTGGGCCACGATTCCGCTGCAACTGATCGATCATATCGAAATCGTCTACGGTCCTTTGTCCAGCCTGTATGGCGCGGATGCGATGGGTGGCGTGATTCAGATTTTCACTAAAAAAACCGCAGGTGCACTGGCACCAACCGCATCGCTGGGTGTGGGCAGCTATGGCGCGCGCCAGCTGCAAACCGGCATTTCCGGTTCTATCAGCGACAAACTGAGCTTCTCTCTGAACGCTGCACACACTGAGGCAGAAGGCTTTTCTGTGACCAAACCGGCAGCAGGTATCTATTCCTATAATGCCGATAAAGACGGTCACAAAATGGACAGTCTGCATGCCAAGGTCAATCTGGAAGTGGCGAAAGGCTATGATGTCGGCGCCAGCATTATGCAAAGCCGCCTGAATGCAATGTTCGATGCGGGTCCTTCTTACGACGACCGCAATGTGCAGACTCTGGAAACTCTGGCGCTGTATGGTAAGGGAAAAATTTCGGATGTCTGGACTTCTTCTGTGCAGATTTCCCAGTCCGGTGATCAGGGCTATACCGATGCATCCTATGGCAAAAGCCAGATCGATACCCGCCAGGAACTGATCAGCTTCCAGAATAATTTTGCGATTGGCAAAGATGTGCTGCAAGTGATTGCAGAACGTCGCGAAGAAAAAGTCTATGCTACGACTAAAGTCCTGAACGGCAAGCGTAAGACTGACTCGCTGGCGGGTTCTTACATTTTTAAACAGGATGCCCATCTGGCCAGCGCCAGCCTGCGTTACGATCACAGCTCGATTTACGGTAATAACACCACTGGCAGTATCGCTTACGGTTACAAACTGAGCGATGCTTTGCGCGTGAACGGCAGCTACGGCACCAGCTTCCGTGCACCGACTTTCAATGAGTTGTATTACCCAGGTTACGGCATCGCCAGCAACAAGCCGGAAAAAGCCAAGAATGCTGAAATCGGTCTCTATTATGAGCAAGGCGATAACCAGCTGAGCGCTGTGTACTACCGCAATAAGGCAACTGATCTGCTGGTCAGCACCAATGTCTGCCCGGTTGAGCAAAGCACACATCCTTACGGTTGCGCCTATAACGTGAATCAGGCAACCATGTTTGGCCTGACTATCGGTGGCAGCACTGTAGTGGCAGGTGTGACGCTGCGTGGCTCGGTCGATATTCAAAATCCGAAAGATAACACCACCGGTTTGCAACTGGCACGCCGCGCTAAAAAGCATGGCAGCCTGGCCGCAGAATACAGCATAGAAAAAGCTAAATTTGGCGTGGAAACCGTGTTGTCCGGTCAGCGCTTTGATGATGTCGCCAACAAGAAAGTCTTGCCAGGTTATGGTTTACTGAACCTGTATGGCAGCTATCAATTGAGCAAAGACTTGCAAGTGCTGGCACGTTGGAACAACGCCCTGAACAAGGATTACGAAACGGCGAAAAATTATGCTACCGCTGGCTCTACGCTGTTTTTGGGTGTGAACTACGGCTTTAAATAACAGGCTAGCCTTTATAGCCTTTAATCGGACACGGCAAGCGGCAGGTTGATTGCCGCTTTCAATGAAGCGGGTATCGCCTGAGCTTGTCGCTGTCTTGTTACGGTATCCTTAATAAGTTTGAACTAGCTGCATGTGCTGCCTGAGGGCAGCACACCAGACGCAGGCCCGGGCCGGGCTCAGTTGTTTGACTCAGGACTGCGTCACCTAATTTCGGGTCGTTTCATGACTACACGCCTTACGAACAGCATTGCCACATCAACGCGCACCTTGCACTGGTCGCGTCGTCCGGCCTTGCTGCTTCCCGCCTTAATCACGATCGCTGTATGCAGCATCGTTTTCGCCTGTGTGATTGGTTCCGTGCCGCTGAGTTTGTCCGAACTGGGGCAGGCCGTGATGGCGATGGTACAGGGACAGGACAATACAACGCTGGCCTCCAGCCTGCTGGATCTGCGCCTGAGTCGCGCGATGACCGGTTTTGTGACCGGTGCCACCTTGGCCTTGTCCGGCGTGATGATGCAAGCCTTATTGCGCAATCCGCTGGCCGATCCTTATGTGCTGGGTATTTCCGGCGGTGCCTCGGTGGCAGCTCTGGCCATGATTTTATTTTACGGCAGCCTGTGGATGATCGATCTGGCTGCGTTTTGCGGTGCACTGGCAGTAGCCTTGCTGCTGTTCGCGCTGGCTTATCGCGACTTTAAAGGGAATGGCAGCAGCGATGGCAGCGCGCCCTTGTTATTACTGACCGGTGTGATCGTCGCGGCGGGCTGCGGTGCGCTGATCACGCTGATGTTATCGGTGGCGCCGGACAGTCGTTTGCGCGGCATGGTGTTTTGGATGATAGGCGATTTGTCCGCATCGCAATCGCGCTGGATGCCGTGGCTGGTATGGGGTACGGTACTGACATTGGCGATGCGTTATGCACGTTCCATCAATATCGCTGCCATGCATGCTGACACGGCCCATACGCTGGGTGTGAATGTGGGACGTTTGCGTCAATTCTTATTTCTTGGCGCGGCTTTGCTGACGGCCAGTGCGGTCTCTACCGCAGGCAGTATTGGCTTTGTTGGCCTGATCATGCCGCATGCCTGTCGCTTTGCACTGGGGCCCGATCATCGTTTGCTGATCCCGGCTTCAACCCTGGCGGGCGGCAGTTTCTTAGTGTTTGCCGACACCATCGCACGTACCGTGGTGGCACCTCAGCAATTGCCGGTCGGTGTGATTACGGCACTGATCGGTGTACCGGTATTTTTAATGCAGTTGCATCAGTTGCGGAGGCATTGATGGAAGTCCGCTATCTGAACTTACATATAGGCCAGCGTCGTCTGCTCGATAAGCTGCACTGGCAGGTACAGCCGGGTGAATGCTGGTGCATCATCGGCCGCAATGGTGCGGGCAAAAGTACGCTGTTACGCACCCTGAGCGGTATGCGTGAGATTGAAGCCGATGGCGAGGTCTTGTTCGAAGGGCGTGATATCCGCGACTGGCGGCTGGCCGATCTGGCCAAAATCCGCGCCTATCTGACACAAAGCCGGCACGATGCATTTGGCTACAGCGCATTAGATACCGTGCTCAGTGCCAGACACCCGTTTCAGGATGCGCACTACTGGGATGCCGGTGATGATGTTGCGCTCGCCTTGCGTGCCTTGCAGGCGCTGGATGTCGCTGATCTGGCTGAACGCGATGTGCGCAGCCTGTCCGGCGGTGAGCGTCAGCGCGTCGCAATCGCTGCTTTGCTGGCGCAGGATGCGCAATGCATGTTACTGGATGAGCCAGCCAATGCACTCGATCTGGCGCATCAGGTCAGCGTGATGCAATTATTTTCTGAGCTCTGTCAGCAACAACAAAAATCGGTGGTGATGGTCAGCCATGACCTCAATCTGGCGCACCGTATTGCCACCCATGCGCTGTTACTGATGGGTGACGGGCGCTGGCTCAGTGGCAGCCGCGATCAGATGTTCACCGTCCCTCTGCTCAGCGAATGTCTGGGTCATCCTATCCAGAGCTTTCAGCATAACGGACAAACCCTGTTCTTACCTCAAACCTGACATCATGACTAACACTGCAAATGGCGATAGCAGCGCCGACAATATCAATACCCGTCACCAGCGCCGCATGGAGCGCAAAAAAGCGCTGATGGATGAACGCATACAACAGGCCCAGCGTGAGACTGGCGTCTTGCTGGTTCATACCGGCAATGGCAAGGGTAAGAGCTCCAGTGCCTTCGGCATGGTGATGCGTGCACTGGGACATGGCATGCAGGTTGGTGTGGTGCAGTTCATTAAGGGCGCGATGTCGACCGGCGAAGAAATTTTCCTGCGCCGCTTCCCGGATGAAGTGCAGTTCCATGCCATGGGTGAAGGCTATACCTGGGAAACCCAAAACCGTGAACGCGATATAGAAAAAGCCCTGCTGGCCTGGGAACAGGCTAAGCGATTTATGCAAGATCCGGCGATAGGGCTGGTGGTGCTGGATGAACTGAATATCGCACTCAAGTATCATTATCTGGATGTGCAACAGGTGATCGCTGATATCGATGCCCGTCCTGAAATGCAGCACGTGGTGGTGACCGGGCGCGGTGCTTTGCCGGAATTGATAGAAGTGGCCGATACCGTGACTGAAATGCAGATCGTCAAGCATGCATTTAAAGACGGCATCGTGGCGCAGGCAGGTGTGGAATGGTGAGCCATCAGGCCAAGGTGGTGCTGGTGTCGGCCATCGCTTCGGGGCAAGGCAAGACCACCACCACCGCAGCGCTGGCACGCAAACTCGTGCGCGCCGGTCAGCGGGTAAGGGTATTTAAAACGGGGCCGGATTTCATCGATCCTATGCTGCTGGAACGCGCCTGCAGTCATGCTGTACTGTCGCTGGATTTATGGATGGTCGGTCATGCCGCATCTCAAGCTTTGCTGGCGCAGGCTGCGATGGAAGCCGATGTGATCCTGATCGAAGGCGTGATGGGGCTGTATGATGGCCAGCCTTCATCGGCGGATTTAGCCCGTGCATTCGGTGTGCCGGTGTTAGCGGTGCTGGATGCGTCGGCCATGGCGCAGACCGTGGGGGCGCTGGCATTGGGCTTACGCGATTACGGGCCGGTGCACTTAGCCGGAGTGATTGCCAACCGCATCGCATCGGCTGGACACGCGCAGATGGTGGCAGAAGCGATGCGTGATATTCCGCTGATCGGTACCCTGAGTCGTCAGGAGCAGACCTTGCCGGAGCGCCATCTGGGTCTGGTGTTGCCGGATGAAGTCAGCCAACTCGATACCATCCTGGATCAGCTGGCAGAACAGTTACAGCTCGATATGCAGGCTTTTGCAGCCTTACCGCTGACGACTTTTTCCATACCTGAGACTGTAATTGAAAACTCAACTCCGCTGGCTGGAAAAACCATCGCGATAGCACGCGATGCCGCTTTTGCGTTTATTTATCCAGCCAATTTGCTGTGCCTGCAGCAGGCTGGCGCCAGCCTGGTATTTTTCTCGCCACTCGCAGATCAGGCCGTGCCTGACTCGGCTGACGCGGTGTATCTGCCTGGCGGTTATCCTGAATTACATGCTGAACGCTTGTCGCAGGCATCGACCTGGAAAACATCGATACTCGCGCATCATGCAGCAGGCAAGCCAGTCTACGCAGAGTGCGGCGGCATGATGGCGCTCACAGAAACGGTATGCGATCAGCAGGGTCTGAGCTGGCCTATGGCGGGTCTGTTACCCGGCACCGTGACGATGCAAAAGCGGCTGACCGCGCTGGGGCCACAGTATCTGTCCACCAGTGATGGTGAATTACGCGGCCATACTTTTCACTTCTCGAGTTTCAACACCAGCCTGACCGCTGCCACCCATGCGGTGAAACAGCGTGATGCACAGCAGGGCGAAGCGGTGTACCAGGTCGGCAATTTACGCGCCTCGTATTTTCATGCGTATTTCCCTTCGCATCCGGCGGCGATGGCACGCTTACTGCTGGGTGAGGCGCTATGAGCTGCACGCTGGTATTCGGTGCTGCGCGTTCTGGCAAAAGCCGTTATGCCGAGCAGCTGGCCGTACAGGCTGAGCAGGCTGAGCAGGCTGGAAAGCGCGTCGTCTATGTCGCCACGGCCGGCAGTCAGGATGACGAAATGCAGCAGCGTATCGCCATGCACCGGGCACAGCGCCCGGCACATTGGCTCACGGTGGAGCAGCCCATCGCACTGGCGGAAGTACTCGCTCACTATGCCGCACCGGATTGCGTGATTCTGGTCGATTGCCTCACGGTGTGGCTGTCGAATTGTTTGTTCGCCCAACAGCAGGAATTCCCTGACGTCGGGCAAATCACTTTACCGGCGACCTGGCTCACCCAACGCGCTGCACTGCTGGCGCAATTGGAACGACAGCCGGGGCAGGTGATTCTGGTATCGAATGAGGTCGGCATGGGCATCGTGCCTATGGGTGCGATTTCGCGTTGCTTCGTCGATGAGTCCGGTCGTATGAATCAGGCGGTAGCGGCAATCGCAGAACAGGTGGTGTGGGTCGCAGCCGGATTACCCATGTACCTGAAAGGGAGCCGTCCATGCTGATGCTGACTGGCCTCACACTATGCTGTGCATTGCTGCTGGGCGTGTTACTCGATTGTCTGCTGGGTGAGACCAGACGCTGGCATCCGCTGATTGGCTTCGGCAAGCTGGCCAGCCTTATCGAACGATGGCTGAATCATGCGAATGTCAGCCGCTACAAAGGCGGTTTGGCTTGGGCTGTCTGCGTATTGCCTATCGTCTTGCTGGTGCAGGCAATCCTGTATGCGGCCGCTTACACCAGTCTCTGGCTGGCACCCTTACTGCATGCGGCCTTGTTGTATGTTTGCCTGGGTTTGCGCAGTTTGCGTGAGCATAATTTACCGATACAGCAGGCACTGGATGCAGGCGATCTGGAGCAGGCCAGACAACTGACTGGACGCATCGTCAGCCGTGATACCGCTGAGGCGGACGCCGCGTATTTGTCGAAAGCCAGCGTCGAGTCGGTGCTGGAAAATGGTTGCGATGCGGTGTTTGGTACCTTGTTCTGGTTCCTGTTACTCGGCGGTGCGGGTGCAGTGTTGTACCGATTGTCGAATACCCTGGATGCGATGTGGGGCTACCGCAGTCCGCGTTTTTTACGTTTTGGCTGTGTGGCGGCACGGGTGGATGATGTGCTCAATCTGATTCCGGCACGCTTGACTGCACTCAGTTACGCCTTACTCGGCAATACCCGGCTGGCCTTGCATTGCTGGCGCACCCAGACTGCGGCCTGGCCCAGTCCGAATGCGGGACCCGTGATGGCTGCCGGTGCCGGTGCGCTGGGCGTACAACTGGGTGGCAGCGCCCGTTATGATGGTCAGGACGAACAGCGTCCACCTTTAGGCGCAGGACGCAGTGCTGCGCCGTCGGATATTCTGGCTGCATGGCACCTGGTCTGGCATAGCACGCTGCTGTGGCTGGGTATCGCCGTGTTACTCACACTGGGCTTGGGACAGGGCGGAATATTCTATGCTTGAACATGGTGGCAATTTGCGCGATGCTGTCGCGCGTTATGGGCGGCCATTGGCGGACTGGGTCGATTTATCGACCGGCATCAATCCTGATTTTTATCCTGTACCTGCGCTCAGCAGTAATGCCTGGCACCGCTTGCCAGAAATATCGGATGCGCTGAATGCTGCAGCATCAGCCTATTATCAGGCCCCGGCTTTACTGGCGGTGGCAGGCAGTCAGGCTGCGATTCAGGCCTTGCCGCGTTTGCGTGCGGCCAGCCGCGTGGTGGTGTCCGCTCCTTCGTATGCCGAGCACGCGCATCAATGGCGGCAGGCTGGCCATCAAGTCAGCGAATGTCCTTTTTCTGAACTGGCACAGCAGCTCGCTGAGTGCGATGTGATGGTGATCTGCCAGCCGAATAATCCTACCGGTGCCTGGATTGCACCAGCAGAGTTGCTGCAATGGGCGCAGCGCCTGCATCAGCGCGGTGGCTGGCTGATTGTGGATGAAGCCTTTGGTGATACCTTGCCTGAGATCAGCCTGGCTGCGCATACTGAACATGCGCAGCATGCCGGTCTGATCGTATTGCGCTCAGTCGGTAAATTTTTTGGACTGGCCGGACTACGCCTGGGCTTTGTGGCAGCCGCACCGGAATTGCTGACCCGCCTGGCCGACTGGCTGGGCCCCTGGGCTGTCAGTGGTCCGGCACAGGAAGTGGCGCTGCGCGCACTCAGTGATCTGGACTGGCAACAGCAGACCCGTGCGCGTTTGCAGCTGCAAGGCCAGCGTTTGCGCGAATTGCTGCAGGCTCAGCGCTTGCCCAGTAGCGGCACTGACCTATTTCAATGGGTTTCTGCACAAGACTTGCAGGGGCAGACCGAAACCTTATGGGAATGGCTGGCGCAGCGCGGCATCTGGACCCGCTATTTCGCACCGGGCCTGCAACGACCACATGGCATACGCTTTGGCCTGCCTGCTTCTGAGGCAGCCTGGCAGCGCTTAGAACTGGCTTTACAAGAATGGACGAAACAAGGATGAATACCACTTTATGGCGGCAACTCGCTTGGGTTGCGATATTGGGCAGCAGTTTGCCATTGCCGGTTTCTGCTGCATCTGCATCGGCAGCAATAGCGGCCCCAGCGGCGCAATTGACGGTGACCGATGATCTGGGGCGTCAGGTCACTTTAAGCAAACCGGCGCAACGCGTGATCAGTCTGGCACCGCATGTGACTGAGCTGATTTTTGCTGCGGGTGCTGGCGATAAAATCGTCGCCACCGTCAGCTATAGCGACTTTCCGGAAGCGGCTAAAGTGATACCGCGTATCGGTGATTTACGTCAGCTGGATATGGAACGCATTCTGGCAGCCAAGCCGGATTTGATCGTAGTCTGGATGCATGGCGCATTTGATCGTCAGCTGGAATTGCTGAAGCAATCCGGCGTGCCTTTCTTTTTCAGCGAACCGCATCAGATGGAGCATATCCCCGAGACCCTGAGTAAGCTGGGACTACTGATGGGGACCAGCAAAAAAGCGGAGCTGGCGGCAGCGGATTTTCGCTTGCAATGGCAGCAGATTGCCAGCCGCTATGCGCAAAAACCGGTAGTGCGCACTTTCTATCAGGTCTGGAATAAGCCGCTGTACACGCTCAATGAAAAACACATTATCAATGACGTATTGCGCAGCTGCGGTGGTGAAAATATCTACGGCAAGCTCACCACCACAGCACCGGTGGTCAGCATAGAATCCGTATTGCAGGAAAATCCGGAACTGATACTGGCAGCCGAAAACAAAAAGCGTATTAGCCTTATGCTGGAACAGTGGAAGAGCTTCCCGACTTTGCTGGCCAACAAAAATCAGAATCTGGTGGCGATTGATGGCGATTTGATGAACCGCCCTGGCCCCCGCATGATTGAAGGCGCACGCGCCATGTGCGAAGCACTGGAGCAGGCCAGACTACACCGTCAAACCGGTGCGCAGTCAGGAACACAGTCAGCCACAGCAGTACAGAAAGTGAAGTCATGAGTTTATATCAGCGTATCGCCTGCTTATCGACTGAGGCAGTTGAAGTCATGTATGCGATAGGTGCCGAAGATCTGGTGGCCGGGATTTCCGGCTACACGGTCAGACCGGCGCGTGCACGTGAAGAGAAGCCTAAGATCAGTGGATTTTCTTCGGCCAAAGTAGAAAAGATACTGGCCGTCAGACCCGATTTGGTAGTCGCCTATTCGAATATGCAGGCAGAACTGAGCCGCGAACTGATCAGTGCCGGGGTAGAGGTGCATGCCTTTAATCAGCGTGATGTGGCGGGCATCCTGCATATGATACAAGTGCTGGCTATGCTGGCTGGCCGGGCAGAAGCTGGCCTTGCGCTGGTGGCTGAGCTCGAGCAGCAGATCGCGGCCTGTAGGCGCGACACGACAGCATGGACACAGCGTCCCAAAGTGTATTTCGAAGAGTGGAATGAGCCGCTGATGTCGGGTATAGGCTGGGTATCGGAATTAATCGAGATCGCTGGTGGTGAGGATGTATTTGCAGATAGGGCTGTTTTCTATAGCGCGAAAGACCGCATTATTGCCGATCCCGACGAAGTGATACGGCGCGCGCCGGATATCATCATCGCTTCCTGGTGCGGTAAAAAATTCCGGCCTGAACAATTGATGGCGCGACCTGGCTGGGAGCAAATTCCTGCGGTCAGACATGGACGGGTATTTGAAATTAAATCCCCCGATATTCTGTCGCCTGGCCCGGCTGCGATCCAGCACGGGCTGCTACAAATCCATGTGCTGATCGCTGACTGGCAAGCCGCACAGGCCATGCTGTAACTGAACTGCATAGAAAACAAATAGATGAAACTGACGACACTGATGGTGCAGGGCACGACTTCTGATGCCGGGAAAAGTACCGTGGTCGCGGCCTTATGCCGCCTGTTGCAACGCCAGGGCGTGCGTGTGGCTCCAATGAAGCCGCAGAATATGGCGCTGAACAGCGCGGTGACGGTGGATGGCGGTGAAATCGGGCGCGCTCAGGCTTTGCAGGCGCAGGCCGCTGGCATACTGCCGCATACCGATATGAATCCGGTATTGCTGAAACCTTCATCGGATACTGGCGCGCAAATTATTATCCACGGCAAAGTGCGTGCTGACATGCATGCGCGTGACTATGACCAATACAAGACGGTTGCGATGGGGGCGGTGCTGGAGTCTTATCAGCGCCTGCAACAGCAATATCAGGTGATCGTGGTGGAGGGTGCGGGCAGCCCGGCTGAAGTCAATCTGCGCGAACGCGATATCGCGAATATGGGCTTTGCCGAAGCGGTCGATTGCCCTGTGATTCTGGTGGCGGATATTGACCGTGGCGGCGTGTTCGCCCATTTTCTGGGGACGCTGGCTTGTTTGTCTGCGTCCGAGCAAAACCGCATTATCGGCTTTGTGATTAACCGCTTTCGCGGCGATATCAGCCTGCTGGAACCGGGTCTGCGCTGGCTGGAGGAAAAAACCGGTAAGCCGGTGCTGGCGGTGCTGCCGTATCTGCACGGATTGCAGCTTGATGCCGAGGATGCGATTCAATCCAGTCAGCATGGCAGTGGCCGCTTCCGCATTATCGTGCCTGCCATTCCACGCATTTCCAACCACACCGATTTCGATGCCTTGCGCGCGCATCCTGACGTGGATTTGCAATTCATCGGCCCGGATCAGGCCATCCCTGCGGCAGATTTAATTATTTTGCCCGGCAGTAAAAACACCCGTTCGGATCTGGAGTTTTTGCGCCAGCAGGGTTGGGAAACCGTGTTGCGTAAGCATTTACGCTATGGCGGCAAGCTGATCGGCATCTGCGGCGGTTATCAGATGCTGGGCCAGCAGATCAGCGATATGCATGGTGTGGAAAGCGCGCCAGGCATCACGGCGGGCTTCGCATTGCTCGATACGGTTACCGAATTGACCCGCGAAAAAAGGCTGCAGCAAGTCACAGGTGTGTGTGCGTTTGCACCTGATCCTGATGAGGCACGCGTCAGTGGCTACGAAATCCACATGGGGGTGACGTATGTCAGCAAACTGTCACCGGCGTTCAGGCTGGATGGGCAGGCTGAAGGTGAGGGCGCAGTTTCAGCCGATGGCCAGATACTGGGCAGCTATTTGCATGGCATGTTCGATCATCCTGAAGCTTGTCAGGCTTTGTTGCACTGGGCCGGCTTACGCAGTGAGCACAAAGTTGATTTGGCTGCATTACGTGAACTCAGTATAGATCGCATCGCCGATGCGGCTGCGCCTATACTCGATGCGCTGGCGCGGCTGGACTGACAGTAAATGACTGTAAGCATGAGTCATTTAGCATCGTTTTTGAGTGAATTTTGAGCAAAATTGGTAGCAGCAATTGAACCAGATACGGGGATTTTGTAATAAATCCCCACTTTTCACGTCATTTAAAAATGATTCACAAATAAAATAATTAAATTAACAATCATTTTCAATTTCCACGGGTAACTGTTTTTCGAAGGAATTTCAGGCTTATTGAGCGTAGAGAACATTGCTTATTTTTGCATAGTCTACTAGAGGCAACATTCCTGAAAGCATGATGAACATTGCGTCTCAGCATGATTGCCTGGATTTTTAGTGATGTGCAGAAAATGTATTTCAGCACAATTGCTTCGAGCTAAGGAAAACTCAGTTCAGGCAAAGACAAGCAAGAAAAATAGAGAATTCCTTCAAGAAAAATTAACGTAGAGAAATGTAATTTCTTTTTGACAATTGTAACTATTGGTAACTGAATTTAGCATAGCGAACTTCTTGAGTTAACTATCGAAATCAGGTACCGGAATGCGCTATCAATTTTCAGAAATGCAAGCTGTACGGGCTGTGTTGGCTGCGCCAAATGTGAAAACTGTAACATATGTAACGCGAGTTACAGTTTTGCCCGTATTGAGCAGTATCTTGATGTTGTCGCTGGCGGCTTGTGGCGGAAATCAGTCTGCGCCTCAAGCTTCTGCTGAGCAAAGTGGCAGCAATCTGAGCCTGGCTTTCGATAGTTTGCGTGCTGCGCCTGCAGCGCCTTCTTCATGGTCGGCACCTATCCCGCTGTCGCTGGTGCCTGCAGCGGCCTCCAATTTGCCGGATGGACATGTCTTGTTCTGGTCTGCTAATGACCGCTTCTCGTTTGGCGCAGGCGGGCAGACTTATTTCTCGAATTTTGATCCCCTCACCAATAAAGCGACAGAAACGCTGATCAGCGCTACCGGGCATGACATGTTTTGTCCGGGTACGGCCTTGCTCAGTGACGGCCGCTTGCTGGTGAATGGCGGCATCGATAGCGGCAAAACCAGTATCTACAACCCGGCCAATGCAAGCTGGAGTTCAGCGGCCAACATGAACATCACCCGTGGTTACAACGCCTCGACCACCTTGGCAGATGGCTCGGTGTTCACACTGGGTGGTTCCTGGTCTGGCGGTGCCGGCAACAAGCATGGCGAAATCTGGGATAACGCCAATGGCTGGCGGCGCCTGAGTGGAGTCTCGGTCGCCAATATGCTGACCAATGACGCCGGTGGTGTGTACCGTGGTGATAATCATATGTGGCTGATCCCAACCGGCAATGGCAAAGTCTTGCACGCGGGGCCAAGTCGCAATATGAACTGGATAGATACGCGCGGCAATGGCTCGGTGTCACCGGCTGGACAACGTGCAGACGACGCTGATTCCATGAATGGAAACACCGTCATGTACGACGCCGGAAAGATACTCAAAGTTGGTGGTGCTAAAGATTATCAGGACGCCGATGCGAGCAATTCCGTTTACCTGATCAACACCAATGGCAGCCTGTCAGTACGCAAACTCGCTTCCATGAGTTACGCGCGCGCTTATTCCAATCTGGTAGTTCTGCCGGATGGCAAGGTGATGGTGATAGGTGGACAGACCCGTCCCGTACCGTTCTCCGATAACACCGCAGTATTGGCGCCCGAATTATGGGACCCGGTGACAGAAACTTTCACGACTTTGCCTGCCATGTCGGTACCGCGTGTGTATCACTCCGTCGCCTTGCTGATGCATGACGGACGCGTATTGTCCGCAGGTGGCGGCCTGTGTGGCAATGGCTGTGCGGCGAACCATCAGGATATACAAGTCTATACGCCATCTTATTTGTTGAACGCAGATGGTACAGCGGCCAATCGTCCGGTCTTGACGACGGTACCGGCAACGGCTGGTTACGGCAGTAATATCAATGTCAGCGCGACTGACGGTATCGCTGCGTTTGCCTTAATACGCCTGTCGGCCACGACCCATACGGTCAACAACGATCAGCGCCGTATCGCACTCAGCTTTACGCGCAGCGCGGCAGGGCAATACACGCTGAATATACCGGGCAATCCAGGGATCTTATTGCCTGGTAATTACATGCTGTTCGGTTTGGATGCCAAAGGTGTGCCTTCAATTGCGAAGACGATTAATATTCACGGCAACAATGCGCCTAAACTGCAGGCGCCTGACGACCAGTTTTCTAATACTGGTAGCAATGTTTCCTTAAATATTACGGCGACCGTAGCTGCACCCGGTGCGGTGAGTTTTCGTGCCAGCGGATTACCGCCAGGTCTGAGCATCAATGCGCAAAGCGGTGTGATTTCCGGTGTGGTGACACAGGCAGGCAGCTATTCTGTCACTGTGTTTGCGCAGAGTAGCGGCGCGTATGTCAGCAGCGATTTTGTGTGGAATGTCGCTGCTGCGGGCAGCACCCGTTTTGTGAAGCTGGTCCAGATGTCTGAGGTAGGCGGTAATCCCTGGGCCTCGATGGCGGAATTCAATTTGTTGGATCAGGATGGCAATTTGCTGCCACGCGCGGGTTGGAAGGTCAGTGCAGACAGTGCTGAAGCGCAGGCTGGTAATCATGGCCCGGCCAATGCCATAGACGGTGATCCGAATACGATTTGGCATACTGCCTGGACTGCCAACGCCACAGCTGCACCACATTCCTTTGTGGTCGACCTGGGCAAAGCGATGCAGCTGAGCGCTTTCCGCTATTTACCAAGGCCAGGCGGCGGTAACGGTACCATCGCCAGATTTTATTTTTACACCAGTGCCGATGGCGTGAACTGGGGCAATCCTGTCGCGGAAGGAAATCTGGCTGATTTCCAGAACAACGCGGCAGAGAAAACGATATATCTGAACAATCTGGCGCGTGGAAAAGCGACTTCACAGTCATCCATGTATCAGAATTTTGACAGCGCACGCGCAGTCGATGGCATCAGTGATGGCAATCTCGCCAATGGCAGTGTTACCCATACCGCAGGAACAGCCGCCAATGACTGGTGGCAGGTCGATCTCGGCAGTGTGCAAGAATTGAGCCGGGTGCGCATCTGGAATCGCAGCGATTGCTGTGCCGAACGTCTGGGCAATTTCTATGTATTGGCGTCGGCGCAGGACATGAGTGGCCGCAGCCTGAACAGTTTGCTGGCTGATACCGCTGTTACTAAGTCCTATTACGCCGGAGTCGCTCCATCCAATCTGTTACTGGACCTGAAAGCCAGTGGCCGTTACGTCAAAGTACAACTGGCTGGCACAAACTTCCTGCAGCTCGCAGAAGTGCAGGTGTATGGTCGTCCCGCAAACCGTGCGCCGACCTTGAATATGCCGACCTTCACCGGTGTGCAGCTCGGGCAGACCGTGAATCTCAACTTGCAGGCGAATGATCCTGATGGCGATACCCTGAGTTTTACTGCATCTGGTTTGCCGCCCGGTTTGACCCTGAATGCCGCGACCGGTCTGATCAGCGGCACCACGACCCGCGACGGCAGTTTCATGGTCAGTGCCAGTGTCAGCGATGGTCGTGGTGGCGTCGCATCCCAAAGCTTCGTGATGAATGTGACGCTGCCTGCGGCGGTGATTTCACCGGTCAATGTACAAGCGCAAATCAACGGATCGACGGTCAGTTATCAGGTGAATGCAACCGGCAGTGGTCTGACTTTTGCCTGGGACTTTGGCGATGGCAGCGCTAATTCCAACACGTTCAGTGCCAGCGCGACGACGACGCATCAATACACTCAGCCCGGGCTGTACCGTGTTACTGCGACAGTAAAAAACCTGTCCGGCATTATCTCCACCTATAGTTTTTATCAGGCGGTGACGACCCCTGCGATTGCGGGGCAGGCGCGCGCATCGACCGCGCTGTTGACGGAAAAACGCACTGGCGGTGACCGTATTTGGGTGGTGAATCCGGACAATGACAGCGTAACGGTGATGGATGCGCAAAATCTGCAGAAACTGGCTGAGATTGCGGTAGGTAAAGGGCCGCGCCAATTGGCGCTGACGACAGATGGCAAAGTGTGGGTCAGCAATCGCGATGCGGCCAGTCTGAGTGTGATCGATAGCACGACACTGAAAGTCAGCAATACCGTGGCCTTGCCTGTGGGTAGCCAGCCGTTCGGCATCGTCGCGGCGGCTAATGAAGCGCGCCTGTATGTCGCGCTGGAAGCGCTGGGCCAGGTGTGGCAAATCGACAGCGCGACTGGCAAGCAGATGGCGAGTCTCAGTGTCGGTGCCACGCCGCGTTATCTGAGTTTGCATCAGGACAGTGATCGTCTGCTGGTATCACGCTTTATTACGCCAGCTTTGCCTGGTGAAGGTACAGCCAAGGTGCAAACGACGGTCAATGGCGTCAATTATGGCGGTATTGTGGTGGTAGCAAATACGCATCCTCTGCGCCTGCAAAGCTCAGTGATCCTGCAGCATAGTGATAAACAGGATGCACAAACTCAGGGACGCGGCATACCCAATTATCTGGCCGCCGCTGCGATTGCACCGGATGGCGTTTCAGCCTGGATACCATCCAAACAGGACAATATACTGCGCGGTAGTCTGCGCGATGGAAAAAATCTCGACTTTCAGAACACGGTCAGAGCGATCAGCTCGCGCATTAATCTCAACAGCATGAAAGAGGATTACGCTGCCCGAGTTGATATCAATAGCACCGGTCTGGTCAGTGCGGCAGCGTTTCATCCGGGTGGTGCGTATCTGTTCCTCGCATTGGAAAACACCAGGCAGATCGCGGTGCTTGATCCGGTTGGTGCACGCGAAATGTTCCGCTTTGATGCAGGGCGCGCACCACAGGGACTGAGTTTTTCCAGCGATGGCAATGTGCTGTTCGTTAATAATTTTATGGACCGCACGGTCAGTCGTTTCGATCTGACAGCTATGCTGCAGCGTGGGCAAATGCAGGTGGGTGCAGTACAAGTGGCATCCACCATCGCGGCTGAGAAACTCAGTGCACAGGTTTTAATCGGGAAACAGCATTTCTATGATGCGCGTGATCCACGTCTGGCGCGTGGCGGCTGGCTCAGCTGTACCGCTTGCCACAGCGAGGCTGGAACCGATGGCCGTACCTGGGACTTTACCGGTTTAGGCGAGGGCTTACGCAATACCATCAGCCTGCGTGGCCGCGCCGGTGGCCAGATGAATCTGCATTGGTCAGGAAATTTTGACGAGCTACAGGATTTTGAATCCCAGATCCGCAGCTTTGCCCAAGGCACAGGATTGATGAAGGATGCGGATTACAATGCCGGCACCCGCAATCAGCCCTTAGGCGATAAAAAGGCGGGCCTCAGCGCTGATCTGGATGCATTGGCGGCTTACATGGCATCCTTGCGCCAGGTTGATGCCAGCCCTTATCGGAATCCGGATAACTCGCTGACAGTGGATGGCAAGGCGGGACGCGGTCTGTTTAATACTTACTGCGCATCTTGTCACACTGGGGTGAACTTTACGGTCAGTGGTACGGCCTTGGGTAAGTTGTATAACATCGGCACCCTCAAAGCCAGCAGCGGCCAGCGTCAGGGCACGCCTTTGACGGGTCTGGATGTGCCGACTTTACGCGATGTCTGGGCCACTGCGCCTTATTTGCATGATGGCTCTGCTGCGACGGTACAGCAGGCGATTGCAGCGCATAATCCGGCGACCATCAATGCGGCCAATCCCCCATTACTGGGTGCCGGTGCGCAAAAAATGCGCTCCTTTACGGATGCTGAGCTCAATCAGTTAGCAGCTTTTGTCAATCAGATCGGCAATGCAGAACTGACAGGTGGCGCGGTCCGTTATGTGAAGCTGGAGCAACTGGGCGAGGTGAATAACAATGCCTGGGGTTCGATGGCGGAATTTAATCTGGTCAATGAGCAGGGGGCTTTGCTGGCGCGTAGCAATTGGAAAGCCAGCGCAGACAGCGCAGAACTGCAAGGCGAGAACGGTGCTGCTGCGAATGCGATTGACGGAAACAAAGATACGATCTGGCATACCCAGTGGCAAACGGCCAATCCACGCCCGCCACATTGGTTCCAGGTCGATCTGGGCGGAGCGCAAGAGCTTGCTGGCTTCCGTTACCTGCCACGTGTGGGTGGTGGTAATGGCACCATGAGTCTGGTCAATTTCTATGTCAGCAGCGACGGCGTGAATTGGGGTGACCCGGTCTGGGAGGGCGATTTCCGGCAAATTAATGCAGATAACGCGGCTGAGAAATCCGTGCTGTTTGCGAATGTCAGCAATCCAGCGGCAGGTGTGCAGGCGAAGACAGCAATGCTGGCGGATAGCCCTGTGGCACAGTTGCAGCAATTGGCGAGTCAGGCATGGTCCAATGTGCAGCAGCAATGGAGTCGCTTGCTAGATTGGATTAGCGCACGATGAGCCAGCGCTTCACACCGCTCAAACGACGGCTGTTGGCTGCGCTGTGCGCACCGCTGCTGTTAGTGGCAACGGGCAGCGATGCGAACCAGAGTGCGACTGACTTGGGTAGAAAACTGTATACGGGTCAGCTTCCAGTTAGTGCACAACTCAGAGGGCAGGATATCGCATTGCCATCCATGGCCAGCCGCTGCGTGAATTGCCACAGCAATGCTTCCAGCCAGGCGTCCGGCAAAGCCAATGCGACCACTGACAAGCTGGCGCAGAATTTTGCTCCGGCCTTAGAAGCAGGCGTGCTGCGTAACAGGCAGTCACGCCGTGGCGGCCCGGCCTCCAGCTATGAGTTGGGTAGTTTTTGTCGGGTACTCAGAACCGGTATCGATCCCGCGCATATACTGATTTCCAGGAATATGCCGGTTTTTCAAATCAATGATGAACAGTGTTCAGCGCTATGGCAATTCCTGAATCAGACGCGCTGACCGGACGGCGTCAGTTTGTGTTGCAGGCCGCAGCACTGTGTCTGCCCGCCTGGGTGCAGGCTGCACCGCCTGCGCATGATCCATTTGGCTTTATCCGGCCGCCACGTCGTTTACATGAGATCAGCGTATTGAATAGCGCAAACCAGCGCATCGCTTTGCAGCGGCTGTTAGCAGGGAAAGTCACGGCTGTGCAGCTCATGTTCACCGGGTGTAGTGCGATTTGTCCGCTGCAGGGTGCTTTGTTTGCTGCGGTTGCAGCGAAGATATCCAGTCAGGATAAAGACCTGCAGCTGATTTCCCTGAGCATAGACCCTTTGACGGATACGGCAGCGGCGATGCGGCAATGGCGTGAGCAATTTGCTGCCCATCCTTTGTGGCAGGTATTGGCACCGCGTGAACAGGACTTGTCAGCGATACTGGCTTTATTAAAAGGGCCGATAGTGGGGAATGAGCGGCATTCAGGAAATATTTTTTTGTTCGACCGCCAGGCGCAGCTAGTCTACAAAACGGCAGAAATGCCGCCAGCATCCCATGTGCTGGAGATGCTGCATGCTTTTGCCGGGCGCAAAACCTGAGTATTAAGAATTGTTTTCCTGACTGGCTTTCCATTCTTCCGCCAGTGCAGCGGCTTTTTCCAGGTCTGCGGCGGACATGGATTGCTGAGCGAATTCGCGGAACACGGCAGCATCGCTATAGTCGCCAGCGAGTTCCAGCCATTTATAGCCTTCCACCTGATTCACTTCCATGCCCTTGCCTTTGAAGTACATCAGACCCAGCTGATACTGTGCGCTGGCATTGCCCTGATCGGCGGCTTTCTGGAATAAATCTCGGGCTTTGTTGTAGTCGAGTGGCACGCCATTGCCAGTCACATATAACACGCCCAGGCTGTATTGCGCATCCGGATAATTCTGTTCAGCTGCCTTATTGAACCAGGTGACAGCGGCATCGTAGTCAGGACGCACACCTTTGCCTTTGGCATACATACGCGCCAGATTGGTTTGGGCACGTGGATTATTCTGTTCGGCTGATTTAGCGAACCAGGCAAATGCTTGCTCGTAATCTTCGTCCACGCCTTCTGCATTCAGATACATCAGGCCCAGGTTGAACTGGGCATCCGCATTGCCTTCCTCTGCTGCCTCCAGAAAGGCTGTTGCTGCCTCTGGGAAATCCTGCTCTTCATACAGCGCAACACCATCGTCAAAGCTGTACGCATGGGCGAGGTGCAGGGAAAAACCTGCTGCACACAGTGCGGCAGCGAGGAGTATTGGTTTCAATGTGAGCTTGTTCATGATGTGCCAGCCAGAAGTCAAACTGAGATAAGTCATTGTAGTGTGTAAGAGTAATATGGAGAAGAAAATAAATAGTGATCTAAGGCAATATTTTGTTAAATGTACTGACTCTTGAGGAGATTCACTGCTATCCAGTTAAGTGTGGAAAGCGTCTGTGTTGAAAGCCGCAAAAAGCTGCGGCAGGTGGCAGATTGCTATTCATAGTGGCAATTGTCTTGTTATTATCAGCATGCTGTGCGGCACATCAATAAACAGGCTGCATGGTTTTGCAGGCGGTCATGCTTGCAGTTATTGCTGATCATGAAATGGGAACGCTATGTTTTTATCCATCCGGCGCAGCTTGGGGCCACTGTTAGGTTTGATGTTCTTATGTCTGACGTTTGTTGTGTGCGCTGCAGAGGATGCGGGCAAAAGCGGCATCCCGCATCCGGCCGAAGTCAGACTGCAGATATTTAACCGCCAGATAATGACGCTCAGAGCCAGCGTACTTGGCATGACGCCGGAAGACAGGATGCAGCGCGCCCGCGCAAGAATTGAACAACAGCTGGAAAAACCTGGACGCCATGAAGTCGGTCTCAGTCATGTATCACCCGGAGTTTTGGTGCAGATAGACGGCAGCGGCAGCTTTTATATCGCGCCGGAAGATGTTGATCCTTTTCAGCAGGAAACACTGGACAGCGTAAGCCGGCAGGCGCAGCAGGCCCTGCAACTGGCGATCAGCGAATACGAGGAAAGCCGCAATCTGCGCAGTATGCTGCATGCAGCGCTATATGCGCTGGTGGCGACGCTGTCTTTTGCTGGCTTATTGTGGGTGGTCTGGAAGTTGCGCCGCATTGTGATGCGCCGCAGCCTGATCTTTGCTAACGCAAAACTGGCGGAACTGCAGGACGTTGGTTCTGCATTGATTAAACGTGAGCGTTTGCATTGGCTGATACTGAAAGCCAGCCAGATACTGAGTTGGGGTCTCAGTTTCTTGCTCAGCTATCAGTGGCTGGGTGTGCTGATGTCGCTGTTTCCTTTCACCCGCCCTTGGGGCGAGCAGTTGAATGCCTATCTGTTTGGGTTGGTGCTGACACTGGGGGGCGCCATACTCAAAGCGATCCCGGACTTATTTGTTGCAGTAGTGATTTTTGGATTGGCAAAACTGTTCACGCATGCGATGGGACGGTTTTTTGACCTGGTGAAGAACCGTCAAATTGAGGTGGATTGGCTGGACGCTGATTTGGTGGGACCAACGCGTAAAATCGCGACCATCGCAGTCTGGCTGTTTGCATTGACGATGGCTTATCCGTATTTGCCAGGTTCAGGTACCGAGGCATTTAAAGGGGTGTCAGTGTTAGTTGGTCTGATGATTTCACTCGGCGCCTCCAGCCTGGTCGGGCAGGCTGCCAGTGGCCTGATCCTGACTTACTCGCGGGTTTATCGTAAAGGTGAGTTTATCCGCGTGGCCGAGCATGAAGGCACCATCACCGATCTGGGTATGTTCACGACCCGCATCCGCAATGGCATGGGCGTAGAACTGACACTGCCGAATTCTTTTGTGCTGAATAATGTGACCAAAAATTATTCGCGCGTAGTCGGTGGCGATGGCTTTGTGATTGATACCAAAGTCACGATAGGCTACGACACACCATGGCGTCAGGTGGAAGCAATGTTGATAGAGGCCGCCAGTCGTACGCAAGGTGTGCAAACCCATCCTGCACCTAAAGTTTTTCAGACTGCCTTGTCCGATTTTTATCCTGAGTATCTGCTGATTTGTCACGCCATCCCGACCGAGCCGCGACCACGGGCCGAGGTCATCAATCTGCTGCATGCCAATATCCAGGATGTCTTCAATAGCTATGGCGTACAGATTATGTCACCGCATTATCTGGGCGATCCCGGACATGAAAAAGTAGTGCCTAAGCAGGATTGGTTTAAGGCGCCGGCCAGCTCAGAATAAACTGGCTTGCGCTGGTGGGTTGGTATCAACCGGCCGGCCCCACATCTTATCTGCCGGGTAAAGCTGCAGCATGTCGCGGGCCTGTTCCAGGTCACGGCAATGCAGCCATGCATCGATGTTTTCAGCGGGCAGTATCACCAGTGAGCGCTTCTCTTCGCCCGGCTGATGAAAGCGCTTCATTAATGGATGTTGATCTGCATTGATGGTGATTTGAGTGAATGAATAGCTGAGCAACTTATCCACGCTTTCCCAGGCCTGAAACAGACCTGCCACTAAGAAATTATCTTGCCCCTGCACCCCGATATGCCAGCGCTGCGCTTTACCGGACTCATAATTAGGTTCAAAAAAATTCTGCATAGGCACGACGCAACGTTGACCATGCTGCCAGGCAGACCGATAGGATTTCAGGCTGGCGATGGTTTCAGCACGTGCGTTCATGGTGCTGTAGCGTTTGCTGCCGGGCGCGAACTGATGCTTGGGCAACATGCCATAACTGGCTGAAATGCAGATTCGTCCCGCACTGGCATCAGCAATGATGACTGGGGCGGCATCATCTTGCCAGACTTCGTTTTTCCAATCGCAGGATGCCGGCGGCTGTACAGAAAATGCAGTGTTGAGCTGATCCTTGCGGCTAGGTGTGAAGTTGACACACATGCTCAGCCTCCGGTTTCGGTACTGACCTGATCCCAGTCGTCTTCATTGTCGTAAGCGATCAGCCAGTTAGCTGCTTGATGCCAGGCCAGTACGCTGGCTGCATGCAGTCTGCCGGGTGTGGGTTTGTTAGTGATGTGGGCGTGCCGCACGGACCAGTGCAAACGATAAAGTAAATCAGCCCAGTCCAGCAATTCAGATTTGCTGCGCAGGCGTAGCGCCGCAGGGGCCGAAGCTGGACTGTTCGTCGTCTCGAATAAATGGTGAGTCAGGCTCAGATCGGCTAAGCGCTCAGCCCGGTCAGGCATACCTGGTGCGGGCTGCAGGCCGGTTGCCCATTGCAGAAAGTGCAGCGCATAGTGGCAATGCATGGCGAAGTCAGGCAGCGCGGCGGGCTGCTGTTGGTGGGTTATCCAGGCTTGCTCCTGTGCCGACAGGATGTGCTGCAGGTTATGCTTAGTGATCAGATTGTTCAGATCCGCTTGCTGCTCAGGCTGGGCAGCCAGGCAGCACAGATGGAGCGCCAGCAAACGATCGCGCAATTGTTCCCAGCTGCGCAGCGTGATCTCGTCTTCGCTTTCTATCAGCGGTAATTGCAGATTGATGCGTATGCCACGTTTATGCAGTGTGAGTTCTGAGAGTTCTTTGCGGAGTTCCGGAGATTTCATGGTCATGCAGGAGAAAATGGGTGCGGAATTGTACCAGTCTCTGCCTGCATGAATGATGGGAGTGCTGCTGATTTTCTGACTGTGTCGCTCAGGCTGACAACTGATTTGCCAGCTTAGCTGACCTATGAGCTGCGCTCTGTACTTCGCTCAGTTCAGGACACGGTTTTGCGGCGTGACATCAGCATGATCAGCCCAGCCAGGATCAGGAAGGGCAGTAACAAGGGAGCCAGTGCAAAACAGACTGCCAGTACAACTGCGGCAAATACCAGCACCATGACTGCTGACAGACTGGCAAAGACCAAGCCGGTAATCAGTAAGGCAAAAAAACTCGCGCCTAAACCTATCAGTATGCCAAAAAAGCCCAAGCCCCAGCCGACGACACCACCGACTTCTTCATCATCCCAGACGACATGAGTTTCTGGCGATAGTTGAAAAATTAAGGCCAGGATGGCTGCGCAAGTCAGGATGCCAAATGCAATATAAGTTTTTTTCGTTTTCATGATTTTGCTCCTTGTGCTGAGTGTGGATGAACAGGCGTTGTTTTTTGGTTGATGCAGGCATGTTATTCCTCGCTATTTATTCGTTCAATTTCCTTGCGACAGAATGCAAAAATGAAGGGATAGATGGGTAAAAAGCATGATTCATAACAGCAATACTATGTTCCCGTGATCCTTATGGTAAGGATCTTGATAAAAGTTATAAGCGATGTTTGCGTATCATTAAAACGGCGTGGTTTTTCTTTCTCAAAGCTGGAACTTGATTGAAATTTCCTATTGGAAATTTCCACTTGGAAAAACTACTATTCCCATATGGAAACTAAATGACAGCTTAAAGAGCGGGTTAAGTGCTCGGGCGACATTTGATTTTTCTTCTTTTTCATCCGGGACTAAAAGGCAGACCATTATGAAAAACCAGACCGTTGGCGTTATCTTAGCCGCCTTGAGTATGCTGGCTGCTGCGGGGCAGGCGTCAGCCCATGACGGACGTATCGCTTTCAGTGGAGCGGTCACTACTGCGACATGTAATGTGCAGGCGGCAGACAATCGTCAGGCCGTTTCCTATAACCAGTGCCATTCCTCCATAACGCAAGTCAGAACTACCGCAGAAGTATTGCCGTCTGAGACGCAGACTGCGACAGCTGGAAGCTTGAGCAAACTAAGTAACGAAGCAGCTCAGCTGATTGTGCGTTCTCAGCTTTCTTTGCAGCGGGGGCAGGCGCAATGGTCAAATGTCGCAGAAATGCTGGATAAATATCCGGGCTTGCAAGCGAATATTTTGGTGACGACTGAATACCAATAATTTTGATGACTTTCTCAAGGATTGATCAATTAATTATACGAAATCGCCACTTTTAATTTCGTTGTACAAGCTTAGGCGGATACAGGCCGGTCATGCAAATTTGCTGACCGGCCTTTTTGCTTTGTAGTGTGTGTTAAGAGCGCCACATTCAAAATTTCTGCTGGTTTGCACCAGGTTCAACGCTGGCCGCACCAGATTGATGAAATAAAGGAAAGTAAAATTCTTCATGGAAAATATTTAATTTCCATTGTGAAATTTTTAACAACAGCTAACATTTCCAGTGCAGCTATTTAACATTTGATGACATATCCTGCTTTCTTGACAACCTATACTTTGCCCGCGGACTTCAAAAGTATGGTGTAGAAAAATCACCGCCAAGCTTGCCGTATTAGTGGGGTAAGGAAAATACAGGATTTTTGTTAATTCCTCCTTTGCATACGAATTGAAAAATATGGCATGTCAGGCTGCAGGTAATCATGCCAATTCACCGGATTAGCATCCCGTGTTTTACATACTTCTGATTTCGTGACTTTGTTTTTTTGTGTGACATCCACTGAATGAAAGGTATGACTGATATGAAAATCAAATCTACGTTATTGCCGGTAATGACTGCCGCAACGGTCAGTATGCTGGCGTTGTTGCCTGGTACCGCATCCGCGATCGATGGCACGATTAATATCACCGGTAAGGTGACTGCATCGACGTGTAATCTGAATGGTGCCACTGCTCCAGTGACGATTAATGTTGCGCTGCCTACGGTTTCTACTGCTGCGCTGGCAACTGCTGGCAGCGTCGCCGGACGAACACCTTTTACCATCGCGCTCACAAATTGCTCAGCATCGATGACAAAAGCACAGACCTATTTTGAGCCTGGCCCTACCATCAATGCAGCCAGTAATAACCTGATCCTGCAAGGCGCGGGCGTAGCAGCCAATGTTGAGCTGCAACTGTTGAACGCTGATGCCAGCAAAATTTTGCTGGGCAATCCGCTGGCAACTCAAAACAGCCAGATCGGTAATGTGACATCGGGCTCAGGTACTCTGAACTACTTTGCGCAATACATCGCGACCGGCGCATCAGGAGCCGGTTCGGCCAATAGCAGTGTGACTTTCACGATGATTTATCAGTGATTCCACTGATACGGGCGAAGGCTGTTGTCTGAGTCTTTGGCCCGTGCACGGAAGGCTGCGGTGCATAGTGCCGCAGTCGGTTCCAGCAGTTTGGTCGCTGAGTCGCCGGGTATGCTCAGCCACGCATGTACACAGATGAAAGCCGTGAATCTGAGGTACATATTTCAGCTCATCCACAGTTAGTCATCATGAAAATTTCTCTCTTTCGTTCTTCTGCTCAGTTGATGTTGTTCGTGTTGGGCTTGCAGGTTTTATCAGCAGCTCATGCCGGCGTAGTGGTTGGCGCTACGCGTGTGATTTTTCGCGAATCAGATCAGGAGGCAACGGTCAGACTCAGCAATGAAGGCGAGTATCCGGCTCTGGTGGAAGCCTGGATGGATAATGGCGATGCCAGTGTGACGCCAGATAAAGTGACGACCCCGTTCACGCTGACTCCGCCACTGTTCCGCATGGAGCCCCATCGTGGTCAGACTCTGCGTATGCTGTATTCACGTGAGCCCTTGCCACAGGATAGGGAATCGGTGTTCTGGCTGAACGTGCTGGAAATTCCACCGGCACCGAAGCAAGCTGAAGGTGACGCAAAGAATATGCTGCAATTCGCGTTTCGGTCACGTATCAAAGTTTTTTTCCGCCCTAAGTCACTCACATCCAGTGTGGTGAAGGCCCCCGAACAATTACGTTGGAAATTTGTGCCTGACCGTGCCAGCAGCGTTTGCATGTTGGAAGCGGATAATCCTACTGCATTTCACATCACGCTCAATGTCTTGGAGCTAACGGTGGACAGCCATCGTATACAGGCCGATACCGGCATGATTGCTCCCTATTCCAAGATGCGTTTTGCGATGAAGGGATTGACTTTATGTAAGTCAGCTAAAGCTGATATTAGCTTTAGCATCATCAACGATTATGGCGGTACGACTGCTTATTCCGGGGTTGCCCATGAATAGTTTCATCCGCCATTCGTTCAGACAGCCTCAACATACCTGTCGCCCCTTAACCTATGTTTGCAGAATGCTGGCGCTGGGGGCTGGGCTTGCCCTGATTCAGTGCCCGGTGTGGGCTGATACGTCACCAGCTACCGATGCTGCCTCAGCAGCTGGTAACTCCGAAATGAAGCGAGCCGGGCGCAATGCAGGAGAAACCTTTAACCCTGCATTCTTGACTGGTAATAGCGGCATATTTGATCTGAGCCGCTTTGAGCGTGGTAATGTCGTCTTGCCTGGAACTTATCGGGTTGATGTGTTTATCAATGAGCGATGGATGGGCGTCATGACGGTTGTGTTTCGCAGTAATGACCCAGGCACGAATGCACATGCCTGTCTTTCGAGAGAATTGTTGTTACGGGGTGAGGTCAATTTTGAGAAGTTACAAACGCAAGCTTTAAGGGAGCTGGCTTTGCCATCTTCCTGCGTCAGTTTGCAGAGCCTGCTGCCAGATGCCACTGAGCGTTTTGACAGCGCTGATCAGCGCCTTGATATCAGCATTCCTCAGGCTGCGCAAAACCGGGTCCCCAGAGGCTATGTAAATCCTGCATTTTGGGATTTGGGAGTGACGGCTGCCAGTCTGAACTACACGCTCAATAGTTATCGTACCGAAGTGCAGGGCGTTTCGCAGAGCAATCATTTCCTGGGTTTGGAGGCAGGCTTTAATTGGGATCGTTGGCGTTTTCGCCAGAATTCTGCCCTGAGCTGGCAAAGTGGTGGCCCAAATGGCTCGCGCCATGCATGGCAGCATATGGCTAGTTATGTTCAAACCAGCTTGCAGGATTGGAATGCACAAGTCACCATAGGTGATAGTTATACGTCTAATGACTTGTTTGATGTAATTTCTATCCGTGGTGTGCAAGTGGGGTCAGATGACCGAATGCTACCCGGTTCTATGCGCGGCTTTGCACCTGTGGTCAGGGGTGTAGCTGAAAGCAATGCCAAAGTTACTGTGCGGCAGCGTGGCAATCTGATTTATGAAACTACTGTTTCTGCGGGGCCATTTGAAATTAGGGATTTGTACGCGACTGGATACGGCGGTGATTTGCAAGTCACCGTCACGGAAGCTGATGGCAGGCAGCGTAACTTCAGTGTGCCATACGCGAATGTGGCTCAGTTACTGCGACCCGGTGTCAGTCGTTTCAATGTTGCGGCAGGACGCTTGCAACTGGCGGGTCTGGTGGAGTCGGTCAATCTGGTGCAGGCGACTGTGCAGCACGGACTCAGTAATCAATGGACTGCGTATGGCGGCATTGCCGCTACACCAGCTTATCGTTCTGTACTTGGTGGCGTTGCCGTTAATACAGAATCCGGCGCATTGGGCGTCGATCTGACACATTCTGAAGCAGAGTTGCCAGCAGCAAACACTCAAAGTGGCAGCAGCCTGCGTCTTTCGTATAACCTGAGTTTGCCAACGGTGGATACTAATCTGGCGATTGCAGCTTATCGCTACTCGACCAATGGTTTTTTGAATCTGACCGATGCGTCTTTGTTGCGCGATAGTCTGTTGCGTGGCTTGCCACCTTCATTGGATCGTAGCCGTAACCGTTTCAGCATCTCGCTGAATCAGCGTTTGGGTAGTCAGTTTGGCACCTTGTATATCATGGGAACGACGCAAAGTTACTGGAATCGTTCTGGTAACGATACTCAGTTTCAGCTCGGCTATAACAATCACATCGGTCGGCTGAATTACAATCTGTCGGTCACACGTAGCAAAGACGTGTTTTCAAATAGTTACATTAATCAGTTTTATGCAGGATTATCACTGCCGCTGGACGATGAACATGGCCACGCTAAGAATGTGAGCGCCAGCCTGACATCCAGTCAGCCGGGTGGTAGTACTGCGCTCGCCAGCTTTAACGCAACGGCAGGGCCACAGAATGAGTTCACTTACGGTGCCAGTGTGTCAAATGACCGTAATGCCGGAACCGCTGTGAACGCCACCGGCGAATACCGTGGACCGTATGCGCGCCTGGCAGTCAGTGCCGGTAAGGGTGGTAATTACTCACAGCAATCTTTAACTGCTGCCGGTTCTATGGTCCTACATGAGGGTGGTTTGCTGTTGGGGCAAAGCCTGGGCGAGACTATAGGCATCGTTGAGGCACCGGGCGCTGCGGGTGCGGAAATCAGCAATGCCAATGGTGTCCGTCTGAACCAGCAGGGATTTGCTATCGTACCGTATATGACGCCGTTTGTGAGTAATACCATTGAAGTGAGTCCTAAAGGCTTGCCGCTGGATGTGCAGTTCGAGGCAACTACGCAAGAGATAGCGCCTTATGCAGGCGCTATCGTTAAAATGCGCTTCAAAACCAGTCATCAGCGTATGGCGATTATCCAGTCTGCCTTGCCTGATGGTACGCCCATACCTTTTGGTGCACAGGTCACTGATCAATCGCAGCAAGCTGTCGGCATTGTCAGTCAGGGGGGGCGCATATTTGCACATCTGCCCTCAGCGCGCGGCCAACTTCAGGTTAGTTGGATCAGAGATGACCTGGCGGATAGCTGCACCTTGCAATACCAGGTGGCAGAACAAAATAAAGCTATTAATCCTGGTGCAGCCTATGAATTGATCCGAACTACCTGTTTGCCTAAGGATTTTGCTTACGCACAAGTAGCAGATAGTAAATCAGCGGGAGTAAAGCCGTGAACATTTGCTCATTTCAAGCCTTCCCAGGCTGCGTTGATACGCAAAACCGGGCTTGCCAATCAAGATCGCTGGCTGATTCGCAGATGCGGCGCATTTACTTCCAACTATTTTTCTTTCTGCTGTTAAGTAGCTTCAGTCTGGTGACGCATGCGTACACAAGCTGCTCTATCGTATCTGCACCGCCTAGTTTCACTATGCCTGCTACGATAACGGTTCCCCGGGATGCACCGGTGGGAACGCTGATCGGTGCGCCTGTTTCTCAGAATTACACTTTTACCTGTAGCACCAATGATAATTTTTATCCTGGCAATCCACGCCAGGCATTTATTCAATTCCGGACGGCTAATCCAGCGGCGTGGACTGCACGCAATGGTGGCGGAATTATCATTCCGACCAATCTTCCTGGCGTAGGTTTGCTGCTCAATGACACCTTGGGAATTACTGCGCCAATGGGAAATGACTTCGCATTTGTGACAGCCTCCGGTGCCGTCGTGACCAATACGATGACTTTTCAGTTCATTAAAACTGGGGCCATTACGCCTGGAACTGTGGCGGCGAAATCCAACTTGTTCCATTTTCAGTGGGTGGTATTGGGTTTGAATAACAGCACCAACTTTGCATCCGATGTGTATGTCAGCCTGAATGGCGGAACGAACGTCAATGTGACCGCTTGCAGCGTTTCTGCAGGCTCCGCCAATATGACGGTAAGTATGCCAGCCATACCCACGTCCGCCTTGACTGGTCAGGGATCGACGACCGGAGGCACACCGTTTTCCTTGAATCTTAATTGTCAGTCTGGTTCTACGGTAAAGATAACGCTGAATACAGCGAATGCATCCGGGACTTATCCGGGGGTGGTGCAACCAGCTAGCGGCGCAGGCTTTGCCGCCGGAGTCGGCGTCCAAATCCGTGATGGTGGTGGAACTCCGGTAAGTTTTGGGGCTAAAACTGTTGTCGGCCTTTCTCCGGATGGTGTGCTGTCTGTTCCATACAGTGCCCGATATTTTCAGACTGGAACTGCAGTCACTGCGGGAAATGTCGCTGCTACAGTCACATTTACCATGAATTACGAATAGCTAATTGCAGGAAAGTTGCGGCTTACTTGCCGCAACTCGCTTGTGCGTATACGAATGATCAACAAATAAAAACGCCCTTGATTTCTCAAGGGCGTTTTTTAATCCTGGCGGAAGGGGGAAGTCGAATCATCTTCGGAAACCCGCATAAATAAAGGATTTTCTATTTTTCAAAATTATTTATGGATGCACCCATGGATGCAAAAATATTTTCTTACTTTGCTTGTTGTAATTAATGCATGTTCCATCCAAACCCCCGGGGGGTAGTTTTTGGGTTCCATAAATACTTGGTTAAGCTAACGGTTTCCGCTAATGGTTTTCTAGACTTTTGACCCGCCCCTACCACGTCCAAGCTTATACCCCCCTTGTACACACGCAAACTAGGCACAATTCGGGGTCATGGCACCCGCGTTTCTATAACGTGAAAAGGACCCGAGATTTTAAGGTACGGGGCTTCACCAGTTGAACCTGCTGCCGCTTAACTTAACTAAGCTTGGAAGTGTGTGTCTAAGTCTCAGGCGGGGCTTGAACTATCCCCATCATGAAACGGTTAGCAAGGAACCGTTCACGCCATCTAATCAATGGTGCAGCATGGCAAGTTAGAAAAGGAAGGAAGTGTACGGGAAGCAAACATCTGGGAAAAATTCGGGGTCTTCGCGCCCGCAGTCTTTAAGGCTAAAAAAGAACCTAAGAATTCTTTACTTCCGTTTGGAGAATAGTCATCGTGCTCACAGGCGTATGACAACCGCAAGCCTGATACAACCCGTCCGCTGTATCACAGATGCAGTACTGGCGCAGCTTGCAAGCCGTTTTTGCCTTGAAACCTATATCTGGTGCAGCTTCATTAAAATTCCAGAAAACAGGTGCTTTCTCGAAATGAAGTAGGAATGTACCTTTAAACAGGTGTACCGGTGTGCCAAGGCGAGGAAACAGGCCGCAAACCCGCATGGATATTAGGTTTGCGTGGTACACGTTAGAGGTGTACCACGCCTTTTCTGAGGTGTACCGGTGTACCAAACAACCAGATTTACGGGTTGAAATATTGCTTATAAGGTAATTTATTGCCCTATCTTGGCATTTTTATGTATGGCAAAGGCCATTTTGCAGCGCGAAGGGAATTCCCACGCCACCACCACAGGCCGCGCCGCCGGTTCGCCAAACTGATCAGGCAATGAGTGAGTACAGTTTATCGCTTGGTATTTTGTAGTATCTGGCTTTGATTCCGGCGAATCGTTCAAGGATGCTGCACTTACCCTCCTTGTCTTTTTCAAATACGCCTAGCTCTGACATCTTGGCCGCTACCAGTCTGGCATCAAAACCTTTACATACTTCCTCTTTAAATACTTTGGGTAGCAGGAAATAGTCAATGCTTGCGCCTTCGGCTTCATCAGGATGTATCTTGTCGCCGTATTCCTTGTGCCAGTCCGTATTATTCCTGATAGGGTTTCCTGCCTTGCTTACTATGCGTTTAAAACCGGCTTGGTTAATAGTTTTAGGTGCGTGGTCATCCATCGCTCTGTGCGCCCATGCAAAGCGAGAATCTCCATTAACTTGAATGAAGTCGGGCAACAGCGCCAGCATACGATCTTGCTCAATATCCCCCGCTGTGCCACGACTTGATAACCAGTCGTTAAAGCAGGTTGTGGCCGCTTCGGTGGCTTCACCATCTGCCCAACCTGTCACGCCTGCTGCGGTCGCTAACTCACCACCAGCAGCCACCAACGAGAAGAACTCAGACACGCGCTTTACTTGGCCGTGCGCATTGGCTGGACAGAGTTTGCCCGCCGTGCTGCCTATTGCCTGTCGCAGCATATCTGGTAATAGCCCTACATTGCTGACCAGCCATTCGATAAACGTCAGGCCAGCCGCGCCGTGATATTGCTGTGCCATACTGACCAAGTGACGGGACATAGCCGCACCATCAGCAAAGCTGTGCACAGTATCAAAAACGCCCAAGCCTTTGCCAGCATCAGCATGAATGTGTGCCATGCGCACATCTTGGCCGCCTTTGGTCGCTTTGCCTGCTTCGGCCATTTTGGCCTCTAAAGACAATTCCCCATCACTGATAAATATCAGCCGCCATGTGGCGATCTTCTTTGCTGTCGCGTTCTGTGTAGCGCGGCCTTTGCCTTTTTCATTACTGAGCATATAGGCGATATTGCCCACCATCTTAGGGTCGGCCTGCCCAAGTTCATCCAATACCAGTAAGGCGTCGGAATGCTTTTGCGCGGTCGCTTCTAACGAATTGTCGGTCACGTGCCAGCTTTGCGCATAATCAGCGCCACCAAACACCGAGGCCGCCACTTTCATGGCTGTACTTTTACCGGTGGAACTACTGCCCATCAGATGCAAGCCAAAGCTCTGCACTTTCGCGTGATTGAGTAATACCGACGCAAAACCCGTCGATACAAAAAACAATAGCCGCGAATTACCCCGACAATAGGCAGATATATGGGTTTGCCACTCTGCCAGCGTTCCCTTTTGTTTAAACTGTGACGTAGTACTGCCATTCGCCTGAAACAGCACTGTTTCTGCTCCTTGTCCTATACTGCGATCTGGCAGCACATACACATCATCATGCCAGCCTGTACGTTCAACACACCGCACACGGTCAGGCACGTCAGCCGTTTGTATGTAGGTGGTCAGCAAGTTTTTAACCTTCAGGCCAGGTTCAATCATCAAGCCCAGCGAAAGCAAATCAGCTCGATATTGCGTGCCATCACCAGACAACATGCGGGACGACATCGGCCAGCGTTTGATATTGTCGTCAGGGTCGTTTAATTCCAAGAGATAACCCCATTCACTGCTGGCCGCATCCCGCGTTCTGGCGATCACATACAAGGGCGAACAGATTTTAAGAGCGGGTAAGGCTTCGCCTTCATGGAAGGCGTGATAAAACACACCTTCATCACTCACAGTAAAAAACGGCTTACTCGATTGGCCAGCGCCAACAGGTTTGCTGCCTCGATTCTGGCGCGGTGCATTGGCGGGCTTTTGGGGCGTTTTTTGTACGCTGACCTTATCGGACTTTGCCGCGTCAACGTCATGCGCCTGTGCCGTGATCTGGCTCACTTCCTGCCCGTTTATTGGCACTGCACTGGCTGGCGCTGTTCCGTTGATTGTGGCCTCGATCTGGCTTTTGACTTCGGCCAGTCCACGCGCCACCGCAAGATCATTAAAATCATTACCACCTTCAGGTAAATTCAGCGGCTTACACCACGTGCCGCCAGTTGCGGTGGCAGCTTCTTTGGCTGCGATCACACCTGTATTTTTTCCGGTGTTCTGTTCTGTCTCGCTATCGTCATCAGCGCACAGCAACAGGCGCTTATCTGGATACCGCTGCTGCATCAGGGCTGCGATATGCTTCAGATTGCTGGCGCTGAAGGCAATCGCCACAGGGTAGCCAGTCGCTTCAAATAAGGCCGCGCCGGTAGCGTATCCCTCTGCAATTAATAGCCAGATAGCAGCGCCAGCATCACCGATTAAATGAAAGCCGCCCGACACTTTGCCACCGGTATAAAAACGTTTATCGCCATTGGCAAAAACACGCTGAATATTGCAAAGCTGGCCGCTGGTATCGATGACAGGAATCAGCAACGTATCGCCTTTGCTATGACGGGCAAACCGTACACCATGCCCAGCAATCCCTTTTTTTTGCAGATAGTCTGAATGACCTTGTTCGCTGGCGCTGTTCCACTGCTTTTGTGCCATGCTGGCAGCGGCTGCCTGTTTGCGTTCTGTCTCTGCCTGTTCTTCGGATAACTTGGCGGCTCTTTCCTGCGCCATGCTGGCCGCCTGTTCTGCACTCAGTGGCGCTGCGGGTGCATGGTCTTTGATATTAAACCCGCGTTGTTTTGCTTCATACAGCAATGTGCCGATGCCGATCTTGCCGCCCGCTTTAAAACTGCGCCAGCTTGTTTTTGCGGCCTCCGCATCATAGTTGCTGCCGCTCTGACTCCAAGAGTCAAACAGGTCAAAACCCGCGTCACCTAACTCCTGCTTAATGCCCATACCGATCTTTAACCATAACTGCCGGTCATCGGGCGGAATAAAGCTTAGTGCCGCTTGTATGGCTTCTGGTGTAGGTCGCTCAATTGGTTTTCTGCTCATCGCCATTCCTTATCCTTTGCTCCTTTGTTTTCATCATCAGACGGGAACACACGTTGAGATGAAAAATGTACACGCGTATGCACACCCAGCGCATTGACGAATCAATGCGACTCTTTAACTGTTTTGGGGTCATATCTGCCTTTTAGTGCATCGCGGCAGCGTGGCGCTGGCGCGATGGAGGCGGTCGCATCAGGCGTAATTCCTGCTGAATGCGGCCAAGATAACCGGCGCAAAAAGCATCACGGCTAGCCTGTTCATGTTGCTGCCAAACCGCTTCCACTGGGTCCAGCAAGATGCAAGCTTGCCGCACCAGTTGTAAATAATGGTGTAGGCAGGCTGGCAGATGCTTGTGCAAACTGACTGCTTCATCCTCGTTAAGAAACGCTTGTGCAGCACGTATGCCGCAATCGACGGCGCTTTGGTAGTGCGCGTCTATAGTTAACTCAACGGGCGGCAAATGCATACCCACAATGGCGGGCAAAATTGCACGAGGGGTAATCGGCTTATTCATACATTCCCCCTTTGTTGATTGAAGGATTGAACAAGGCTTAGCGCTGGTTTTTTACCTACCGTTTTTGTCATGTGTGCAATGGCGCGGTACATGATTACTTGGAACGAGTCCTGCAAACTGCGGTAATTTAAAACTAGTTGAATTTCTTCCTGAGTGAATGTTTCGATTATGGCGTTATCGTTTTTTTGATTGCGTGCAACCACGGCGGTGAGTTTGTTAGACATGGCGACCCCCTTCAACAGCAACGCCGACAAGAACAAGACACGGCTTGATGGCATAGCGTTGCGCGGTGGCGGCAATTGACTTTTGCAGACCTGCTCTTAAATCGCAGGGAAATGCTCGCAGGTGCAGCAGAGTTTGAATTTCGTTCTCGCTGATTGTGCCAAGCAAAGATGCAGCGTTATTTTCACTGCTCAAACGGATGGGGGAGATTAGGGGGTTTTTATCATTCATGGCAGGCTCTTTGGTGTGTGGTTACACTGCGCCCGTCGCCAAACGGGTGGGCAGCACATGACGGGGTTGGCGAACCGGACACCAAAGGAACCGGCATACCCGAAGGTATCCCCGCCACTGCCGCCCATAAAGAGGATGCAATGACATACGCACATGAAAAAGCCGCATAGCGCGGCTTGTGCGCTTTGGTGTGATTCGAGTCGCCAAACTCGTTCCCTTTTTTCTCAGGGACGCGCACAGCATACTGCTTGTGTGGCCTGATGGCAAGGGGGTGATGTTTCATACTATCCCCTCGATAATCACACCATTGTGTGGCTCTCCGTCAGCAAAACGAATGCTGATGATTTTGGTTCTTTCACAATCGCTCAAGCCTGCATCGTATGAGCGCGTAAAGTCATCGTCAATTTGGTAGATAAATTGATGTCCACGAAACGAAAACTTACCCTCTTTATGGTTGCCGCCGGTCGTTTGTCGATACCAGTAAAGTGACGTAGCACATTCAAGTAAATCATACGGTTTGTGCGCTTTTTCACACCAATCCTCTGTCTGGCTGATAGCACCTAAATGTACCGTTGCAGCCATGTAAAGCGGCGGTTGATCCGGCCGTAACGGGTCGCAAAACTCAATCTCAGCATACAGTACATCTTGCGGCGAACGTGACGCCATTCCTACGGTAGCAAGCTGCTTAAATTCGTTAAACGATTCACTGCTTTCACTGCGCGACATATCATATTTCAATTGCAGGACAGGCTTTGCGCCAAGCCATGGCGCATTGAATACTACGCTTTGACCTTGGATATCAAGCAAATTACCTATCTCATCCCCAAAGCCGCCACGTTCGTTAAGTACTTCCGCCGTATCAATGCAAGCGTAATGTGCTGGGGTGGCGTTGCTCTCTTGCTGCGAAGCGGTAATAGCAATTGCCTTGTTCATGTTGTGATTGATGGAATTCATTTTGCCGACTCCTGCGCCAGCTTTTGAATGTATTGCTCGATATCTGACTCCAGCCAAGCAACGGAACGCAAACCCAGCCGAACAGGAGCAGGGAAGGTTCCCGCTTTTATGCGGCGATAAGTCTCTGATTTACTGAATGGAACGCGCCCTAAGACGCTGGGAAGTCGCAATAATCTTGCGGGGGACGGTGTTTGCATATTCGCCTTTCTGGTTATTTGCCGCACCACTTGGTAAGTAATGGCACTTCAGCAAGGCGAATTTTTTCAGGTAACGGATATAACAAAAATTCCTGATAACCAGATAAACAGGTGGTTTATGAGGTGAGCAGTATATTATTTTCCTTTTTTTGGTCGCCCACCGACAAGGTTTACATTCGGCATTGCTTCCTTGTACCATTTTTTAATTATCTCAATTGAATAATTGTTGGTCAGCGGCCAGTCATCGAACGGCCATTTCTCAAGTTCGGCAGAGTTTTTTATAACGTGGTTTTTTTCTTTGAAATAGGCAATCAACACTTGCTTATCTATCTGGTCTTGGCGATTTAAATATCCGGTTTTAATTTTTTTTAATTGTTGATCTAATTCAATAGCCATTTCGGCGCGTTTATTTGATTCAACAACCATTTCAGCGAGTTTTCCAGAACGTTCTTCTTCGTTCATTTCAGTCCAACGCACCAATAAGTGCAATAGTTGCGCTCCAAAATCTGGGGATGCCATGATAGCGTCCACCTCAGAATGATTGTCTTCCTTTATTGCCCTGTAAAGGTCTGCGGCCATGACCAATAGGCGTAACGGCTCATATATCTGTTTACTTGCATCATCTAAATGTTTCTGAATATTTGCCATTGACAACTGAAGAATTTTTTGAGGCGCTTCCATCGCAGTCTTTAATTGGTTTCCAATCTCCGCCATAGCAGATTGAAGCTGCGCATGACTCTCAATAAACGGCTTTTGTGCGGCCTCACGCGCTAACGCAATCTCGCTTAAATTATTCCCTATAGCTTTGCGATCTGCGGCGAACTGCTGCATACCATTTTCTATGGCTTTGCGATCTGCGGCGAACTGTTGCATACCATTTTCTATGGCTTTGCGATCTGCGGCGAACTGCTGCATACCATTTTCTATGGCTTTGCGATCTGCGGCGAACTGCTGCATACCATTTTCTATGGCTTTGCGAGTTGTGGCGGACTGCTCAATACCATTCTCAAGAGCGTTGCGGTCTAATGCTGATTTTTCCATGGCCTTAGCAATTTCGGATTGCTGTAGTATTGCGTTCGTCATGCTAAACGAATCCTCATTTTTCTTCATGACAACTAATCCCCATAGTGATATCGGCAAGCCAGTACCGTCAATGCCTCATCGTCCACCGCATAGACAAGCCGGTGGCGCTCATCTATGCGCCTAGACCAGAAGCCAGACATATCCCCTAATAGCGCCTCTGGCTTACCTATGCCTGTAAACGGTTCACGGCTGGATGCTTCAATCAGGGTATTAATACGCTTCAGGGTCTTTTTGTCTTGCCCTTGCCAGTAGAGATAATCATCCCATCCATGCGAGGTAAAGCAGATTGATCGACTCATTCTGCCGTCACCAATGTGCGCTTTACTGTTTTGCCTGCACGATATTGCTTTATGGACTCGGCCAGCCTTTGCGCATTCGCAGGTGCTGACAGTAGATGCAAAGTCTCTGCCATTTGCTGGTAATGATCTAGCGACATAACAACTGCATCCCCACCATCGCGCCTGTTAATCACGGTGATGTCAGCATCGTCAATAACGCTATCAATGACGGATTTCAAAGAATTACGGGCTTCTGAGTAGCTGATAACGCGCATGATAACCCCTATATATGTACAGATAATTGTCCAAGTATAGCGCAAAGATTCTACCAATCACTCGCCGCTGGGCGGTTTGCGCAACAAAATTCCCCTTGCGCGATATTCCAGAAGGTGTGGGCAGGTATCAAAACAATACATTTTCAAGCAAAAGCCATAGCTGGTGCAGCCTTTCACCGCTTTTGCCTTGTAAACCTGCATGAAATGGAAGGCAGTTTTTAGCTGGTACACATTTGGTACACCTTTGGTACACCTATTTATATATATTGTGTTCCATGAAAAGCTAAGGCTGGCGCTGGTTTCCGCTGTTTGGTACACCGGTACACCTGTTTTTGCTGAGATAAGGCTACTATTTTTTGTGGCTTTGATGGTGGGCGTAAAAAAAGCCGCACACAGAGGCTGTATTTCATGCGGGTTTGCGAGGAAAAAATGCTGGTAAGCTGCGCCAGTACTCAGGCCTGTTTGAATGTAGCGTGAATGACGTTGCTGGAAGCCTTCACGCCGTCCAAGTAATCCGCCCAGTGCTGCATCATCTTTTTGCGTTCATCCAAGAATTGAGCCCGATCATAGGCGCTGGCAATTTTGTCTTTCTGAGCGTGGGCAAGCTGGCGATCTACTGTTTCATGTCGGTAGCCTAGCTTTTCCTTGAGTGTGGTCATCGCTAAGGCGCGGAAACCGTGCGTCGTCATTTTTCCTTCATAGCCCATGCGGTTTAAGGCCATGCGGATAGCATCGCCGGACATGGGTTTGCTGTGGTCGCGTTGGTTCGGGAATAGGTAAGTGCTACCGCCTGTGTAGCCGTGCAGTTCTTTCAGTAGCTCCAGTCCTTGGCGAGACAGACAAACGTGGTGATCTGTCTGATCTGGGTTAATGGTCAGCTTGCCGCGTTTCATGCGCTGCCATGGGATTACCCACTCACCGGTTTCTAAATTGATTTCGCTCCATGGTGTGGTGCGTAGCTCACTGCTGCGAACGAAAATCAGCAACATCAGCCGCAGGGCAATACGGGTTGGCGCATATAGTCTGGCATCGTTTTTATTAATGGATTCCAGAAAAGCAGGTAGTTCGTCTGGTGAAATGGCGGCAAAGTGTCCGGCCTTCACTGGTTTAAGTACGTCTTTCAAGTCGGCGGCAGGGTTGCGGTTCTCAATGCCATGCTGATTCGCATAGCTAAAGACTCGGGCGCATGTCGCCTTCAAGCGGTGCGCGACTTCACCAGCGCCACGCTCTTCAATCTTGCGCAAGGCCGCAATCATTTGCTTATGCGTTATTTCGCTGATAGGGAGTTTCCCTATTTCTGGAAAGATATCCTTTTCTAGTCGGTTAATGGTGTCTTTGGCGGTGGCCGCACTCCACGCACTCAAGCGGGTGTTATGCCATTCGCGGGCGATTTTTTCAAAAGTATGGGCGGCTGATTCAGCGGCAAGCTGCTTCTTTTCGTCGCGTTCGGCGGCAGGGTCAATGCCTTCCTTGAGTAGCTTGGCTGCGGCCAGACACTTAGCCCTTGCCTCGGCCAGACCAATCAGTGGGTAGTCGCCAAAGCTCAGGCGATTGTTTTTCTTTGTGACTGGTCGCCGGTAAGCCATGCGCCAGCTTTTTTTTCCGGCTGGGTTGATTTCCAGATACAGGCCATTGCCATCAGCCAGCGTCCATGTCTTCTCTTTTGGTTTGCTGTTTTTAACCTGTATATCAGTCAGCGGGGTAGCGAGTTTCGGCATTTTGCATCCATGGCTTTTAGGTGGGTTTATCCATGGATGCAAGCATGGATGCAAAAAAGTGGGATGTCAATGCATTATCTGGCACGTCCTGAAACGAAAAACCCGCGCACTCACTGGGAGATACGCGGGCTTTTGGTGTTTCTTGGAACTGCTTGAAACTTAATTCTGGCGGAGAAGGGGGGATTCGAACCCCCGGTAGGGATTAACCTACGCACGCTTTCCAGGCGTGTGACTTAAACCACTCATCCACCTCTCCAACATGCTTTTGCATTTCTGCATCAGCGAAGTCCGCTATTCTAGCAAAGACTTATAAAAGATGGAAGCCCCTTTCGGCGAATACATGAATTTAAGCGCCGACCCAGGGTAATCCGTGCTGACACCAGCCGCCGACGCTCTTGCGATGGCCTTGGGTATCTTTGTCGCCTTCAAATCCTTCCAGAATGTCAAAGCAGTGTGTGTAGCCGTGTTCTGTTGCCAGCTTGGCAGCATGGCGCGAACGTACCCCTGAGCGGCAAAGAAACAGCAGCGGGGTCGCCTTATCCGGACAAATGTCCGCTAGCTGGGTCAGAAAGTCCGGGTTGGGTGTACCTCCCGGGTACAGACTCCATTGCACAGCATGGTGCTGTGCTTCAGCGAGCACCACCCGCCCAACCCAGTCGCGCTCTGCATTGGTTCTGACATCGATCAGGATGGCCTGATCATGCTGCTGGAGCAGGGTGTAAGCTTCTGTCGGAGTCAGCGTTCCCGCATAAGGAAAGCTGTTTTCAATGGCGCGCTGTTTAGCCAGCGCGATCAGATTCGTTTCTGACATCATCGTTTCCATTCATGAATAAGATACTGATCTGACATGAGCACTGTTATTGAGTCCTGAGTTGCCCTCAGGCAGTGCAATCAGACAGCAAGCGGTGTTTTGTGTGGAATATCGAGTGTAGCAGATGGCTTTCCGAATAAATATCCCTGGAAGGCATGACAATCCTGACTTTGCAAAAATGTACGCTGCGCTTCGGTTTCCACACCCTCGGCAATTACAGCCAGCCCCAGACTTTTTCCAAGCCCAATAATGGTGCGGGTGATCGCAGCATCGTTAGGATTGATCAGAATATCGCGCACAAAAGACTGGTCTATTTTTAGCTGATCCAGAGGTAACTTCTTTAAGTAGGTCAGAGAGGAATAGCCAGTGCCGAAGTCATCCAGCGAAAAGCAAACGCCATGTGATTTCAATAGTTGCATTTTTGCGATGATCTCTTCTACATTATCGACCAGCACTGACTCTGTGAGTTCGATTTTGAGTTTTCTTGGGTCGGCACCGCTGGAATCGAGCGCGCTCAGAACAAGATCCACAAAATCAGCCTGTCTGAATTGCTTGGCGCTAACGTTAACTGCCAGCGTCAGATGCGCACTGGCTGCGTGCTCTGACCAGGATTTCAATTGTAAGCAAGCCTCTTGAATCACCCAGTTTCCGAGTGGGATAATTAAACCTGATTCTTCTGCTAACGGAATAAACTCCGCCGGAGAAATCATGCCTTTTTCTGGATGGCGCCACCGTATCAAGGCTTCCGCACCTATCCATTTTCCAGCGCTGTTGACTTGTGGTTGATAAAATAAGGTAAATTGCCGCTCATTGATACCGATACGTATATTGTTTTCCATGGCGGCCCGGGCTGCAATGATGTCTAACATATCCGGATTAAAGAAACAGATATGATCGCCGCCTTCCGCTTTGGCTTCATACATGGCAACTTCCACTTGTTTCAGCATGTTTTCAGCGCAGGTTTCGCTGGTCCCAAACAGGTCTATACCTATGCTCGCCGTTGTATGGAAGGGGTGACCATCGAGATCAAAAGGGTGTTTGATGTCTTCCAGGATAGCAGAGGCAAATGACCTGACTTCAATTGCCGTATCGCGCAGATTCTCACTGAGGTCTTCCAAAATGATGATGAATTCATCACCGCCTATGCGGGCCAGGGTATCGCCTTTTCCTGTGCGGACTTGCAGTCGCTTCGCAATTTGCTGCAGCAGTAAATCGCCTTTTCCATGGCCCGAAGTATCATTAATCGTTTTGAAATTATCCAGATCTAAAAACAGGATTGCGCCGTAACGATGGCTGCGTGCATTGCTGACTAGCGCATGTTGAAGTCTGTCCAGTAGCAGGCGACGGTTGGCGAGACCTGTCAGCGGATCGTGGTAGGCCAGATGTTCCAGTTTGGCTTCAGTCGCTTTTCTTTGAGTAATGTCTAGCATGGTGCCAACATAATTGACGATGGCACCGTCCGCGGCGCGTATAGCGGTGATCGTCAGCCATTCCGGATAAATTTCACCATTCTTGCGCCGGTTCCATATTTCCCCTTGCCACAACCCCTGCGTTTCTAATTGCTGCGCCATATCGGCATAGTAAGCAGAGCCATGTATGCCTGATTTCAATAAGCTGGTGGTTTTTCCCAGTACCTCGTCCCGTTCGTAACCAGTAATCCGGGTGAAGGCTTGATTGATGCGCAAGATGTTTCTGTGCTGATCGGTGATGACGATGCCTTCCTGTCCTTCAAAGGCGATCGCAGCGATCCTTAAGTCATTTTCAATTTTTTTGCGCTCGGTGATATCCTGAACAGTCCCTATGCAGCGCATTACAGCCGTGACCGGATCGTGATCGTGTTCAATCTGAGAATGCACCCATTTGAGTTGATCGCCTATCTGTAATCTGTATTCGACGGACGCGGCATGGCCTTGTCTGGCTTGCTGCCAACCGGCAAGTGCGATAGCACGGTCGTCGGGATGTATCTGTGTCAGGACAGAGTCGCAGGAAATTGTGGTTCTCTGACCTAGTCCCCAAATGCGAAAGGCTTGCTCCGTGCCACGGATTTCCATGGTGCTCAGGTCGGCAATCCAGCTACCGGTTTGCGATATGGATTGCGCACGTTGTAAATCTTTTTCCCGTGCCACCAACTCGCCTGTGCGCAAACTCACCAGTTTGCGCAAGCCTTTTTTTTGTTCACGTGCTGATAGCAGTAAATGTGTCATGACAGCCAGCATTGCGCTGAGTAGCAGTGCTATTCCAAATTTTAAAGGAGGAGCAGTGGCAAACCCAGTAACGCTGCTTATGTTGACGTCTAAGATCCAGGTGGTATTCGGTAAGCTAAAGCTATGACGCACACTATTCAAGTCAGAAAAGTGTGCACTTTGATCAATGATCTGTTTTTTACCTGTCTCCGGATGTATGCGCCAAAGTTCATATTGATGTCCGCGTTTAGCCAGCTCCGGAAGTTCTGCGTCGTTCAAAATTTTTGGTAGAGATATAACCACAGAGACGATACCCCAAAGCGTTTCCTTCCCGCTTGCATCCTCCAGGTAAACTGGCAATCTGCCGATGACACCAGCTCCGCCACGTTTTAGCTCTAAGGGGCCAGCCAGGCTCAGTTGCTTACTTTGGACAGCCAGCATAGCCTCTGTTTTACGCGTAGTGTCGTGCATGAGGTCTATGCCTAAACCCACGCTACTCAGGCTGACTGGTACGACAAACTGTGTAATTCCGCCAGGTGCCAGGTAAATCGCATTAATGCTGGGATGGTATTCCAGCAGCTGTTCAGCAAATTGGGTAAAGCCTTCCGTTTTCCCTTGATTTTGCTGAATAAAAGCACCGACGGCATAGCTGGCAGACAGCGCATGGGCGAGTTTGTGCTCCAATGAGTGGGCTTGCATTAATGCGAGCTCTGAAGCCTGGTTGTGCTGCTCGCTTTGCGCAGCCTGATCGAGCTTGCCGATGATCGTTGTACTGAATGTCATCGCCACACAGAATGCCAATACCACCCAGATTCTGGAGTTGATTCGCTTGATTTGGGAGGAGATGGGCATTGTGTTGAAACGCTCTGTTAAGGAAAGTAAATTATTTCTTTGAGGAAAGTATATGCGACAAATGAAGTTCGATGTAATTTTTGCAGCGCGTTTGAGAAAATGAGACTCAATCTTATTTGCAAGTCGATCACTGCTGTGTGATGCAAATCAAGCAGAATCGCGTTGCATGCACTATTCTGAGCACGACTTTGAATAAAGATAATCGAGCGCCAAGAAGTTGCACCACAAAGATGCTTCAAATTGGACGCGCTTATTCTTTGCGCTAATTTAGTGCAAAATATTTTTTTTGCTGTGTTTTGGTGCGCTGCTGATTTTGCGCTATATTGGTTTTCTACGAATGCTTATGCAAAAAATCATTAAAAACAGTTGTTTAGGTAGTTGTTGCGTGATGCCGGGGTTTTTAAGTGGGGTGGCATAGATTCTGCTAATAAGACGTATGAGTTTAAGCGTCGCAGTTTGAATACGTAAGTCAAGAAGATAGTTTGGCGGGTTTTCTGCTGTGCACAGTCAGGACACTCGGCAATTTCCGAATTTTTTTTGCTCTATTTGAGGAGTTTCACATGGCAATGACAGCAGCAGAAGTCTTGAAAATGGCGAAAGACAACGAAGTAAAGTTCGTTGACTTCCGTTTTGCTGACACACGAGGCAAAGAACAGCACGTGACTGTTCCAGTTTCCCAGTTTGATATGGATAAGTTCGAGTCTGGTCACGCATTTGACGGCTCATCCATCGCAGGTTGGAAAGGTATTGAAGCTTCTGACATGTTGTTGATGCCTGATCCAAACACAGCAAACATCGATCCTTTCATGGAAGAAACCACATTGTTCATGCAATGTGACGTCATCGAGCCTTCCGACGGTAAGGGTTATGACCGCGATCCGCGTTCTATCGCCAAGCGCGCAGAAGCTTATCTGAAATCTTCTGGCATCGGTGATACAGCGTACTTTGGTCCTGAGCCAGAATTCTTTATTTTTGATGGCGTACGCTGGAACGTTGATATGTCCGGCTGCTTCGTGAAGATTGATTCCGAAGAAGCTTCCTGGTCAACTGGTGCCAAGCTCGAAGGCGGCAACTCCGGCCACCGTCCTGCAGTTAAAGGCGGCTATTTCCCGGTTCCTCCGGTCGACAGCTTCCAGGATATGCGCTCTGAAATGTGCCTGATCCTCGAATCTCTGGGTATTCCTGTAGAAGTGCATCACCACGAAGTGGCTGGCGCTGGTCAGAACGAGATCGGCACCAAGTTCTCTACACTGGTGGAGCGTGCTGACTGGACACAAAATCTGAAATACGTCGTCTGGAACGTGGCTCACACTTACGGCAAAACAGCGACATTTATGCCTAAGCCTATCGTTGGTGACAACGGTTCCGGTATGCACGTACATCAATCTATCTGGAAAGATGGCAAGAATCTGTTTGCTGGCGACGGTTATGCAGGCCTGTCTGATTTTGCGCTGTACTACATCGGCGGTATCATCAAGCATGCAAAAGCGCTCAACGCGATCACCAATCCGGGTACTAACTCCTACAAACGTCTGGTTCCAGGCTTTGAAGCTCCGGTAAAACTGGCTTACTCTGCGCGTAACCGCTCTGCTTCTATCCGTATTCCTTACGTGGCAAATCCAAAAGGCCGTCGCGTGGAAGCACGTTTCCCTGATCCACTGGCGAACCCATATCTGTGCTTCTCCGCACTGATGATGGCGGGTCTGGATGGTGTTCAGAACAAGATACACCCAGGTGAAGCAGCGACTAAAGATCTGTACCATCTGCCACCTGAGGAAGATGCACTGATACCTACAGTTTGCTCTTCTTTGGAAGAAGCGTTGGATGCACTGAACAAAGATCGTGAATTCCTGACACGTGGTGGCGTATTCAGCGACAGCATGATCGATGCCTACATCGATCTGAAAATGCAGGAAGTTCAGCGCTTCCGCATGACTACCCATCCGGTAGAGTTCGATATGTACTATTCCCTGTAATCATCAGGGCGAAAAAAGCGGGGCTAGCCCCGCTTTTTTCTTTGTTACGACTGGTAACGGCTGGTAACGTCTGATTGTGCACTGCCCCTGCTTCGCATACACTAAGAGCCTGTTTTTTGACTTTTGAATGATTATGAAGCGACTTTTGATTGGTTTGATCTCTACGATTGCCTTCCATGGGCTGGCCCTTGCGCAGACCGAGGTATTCCTGTGTGTGGATGAGAACGGCAAGAAAGAGTACAAGAATACCGGGGCAACTAAGGGTTGTAAGAAAGTAGAGTTACCTGGTATTACTATGGTGCCTGCACCTGTTTTGCCGCCTGCGCCGAAAAAAGCACAGGCTAAATCCGCTTCCAGTCCGGCTGACTTCCCTAAAGTGGATGAGGGTACACAGAAAAGCCGTGATGCAGACAGAAAGCAGATACTCAGCGATGAATTGAAAACTGAAGAGCAGAAGCTGGCAGACTTGAAAAAAGAGTTTAATAACGGCGAGCCCGAACGGCGTGGCGATGAGCGTAATTACGCCAAATATCTGGAGCGCACTGCGATGATGAAAGATAACATCGCACGTACAGAAAAAAATGTCGAAGCATTGCGTCGTGAGATTGCTAACCTCAAGTAATGAGGGGGGCGACTGGCCTGCATGCGGGCATGATGTTTGCGTAAGAAGGTCGCGGTAGGCGACCTTTTTTTATGGATACTGGTTTGATGACACCTTCTTTTTTTTCCGGTCTGGATTTACTGACTTCCGCGGTCATTGTGCTGGATGACGCGTGTGCCGTGGTGTACGCAAATGCCGCTGCTGAAAACTTACTGGAAAGCTCGGCGCGATCGCTCGTCAATCAAAAGCTCAGCGATTTGTTTTTGAATGCGGATGATTTACTTCAGGTGTTTCATCAGGCGGTCGAGCATCAGTTTGCAGACAAGCGTCAGGACTTGACGCTGCAGCGCTCCGGGCGCGAACCATTGCATGTGCACAGTATTGTGACCGCACTGGATAACCCAGACATGCCAGTGCTGATCGAGTTAAGAGAAAATGTGCAGCAACTCAAGCTGGATCGTGAAGAGCGCATGCTGGATCAAAGTCAGGCTAATAAAGAACTGATTCGTAATCTGGCACATGAAATCAAAAATCCACTCGGTGGAATTCGTGGCGCAGCCCAGCTGCTGGAGCTTGAGCTGCCTGAGCGGCAATTGCGTGAATTGCGGGAATATACCCAGGTCATCATCAAAGAGGCAGACCGCCTGCAGACTTTGGTCGATCGCTTATTGGCACCTCACCGCCATCCTCACATCGTTGGCGATGTGAATATTCATGAAGTATGTGAGCGGGTGCGCAGTCTGATTGTGGCTGAGTTCCCGCAAGGACTGTCGATACAGCGCGATTACGATTTATCGATTCCTGAGTTCCGTGGCGATAAGGAGCAATTGATACAGTCTGTGCTGAATATTGCGCATAACGCGGCGCAAGCCCTGTCAGACCGGATTATTCAGGGCGATGCTGTACTGACTTTTAAAACTCGCGTTGTGCGTCAAATCACGTTAGCCAAGGTGCGTTACAGGCTGGCATTAGATTTGCATATCATTGATAACGGCCCCGGTATTCCCGCTGAAATACGTAACCGGATTTTTTATCCGCTGGTCTCTGGCAGAGAGGGTGGCAGCGGCTTGGGGCTAACGCTGGCGCAGACTTTTGTGGCTCAGCATATGGGTACGATTGAATGCGAGAGTCGTCCAGGTTGTACGGATTTCAGAATACTGATTCCCTTACCCTGATGAGTAATACTTACGCCACGCTGTGTTAAACCGAACATAAAACTGAAAAGAAAAATATGAAGCCAATCTGGATAGTGGATGATGATGAGTCGATTCGTTGGGTACTGGAAAAGGCGCTGGCCCGCGAAAGCCTGAGCACGCGTAGCTTTACCAATGCGCGCGATGCGATGACTGCCTTACAAACTGAGGCGCCGCAGGTGTTGGTATCCGATATCCGTATGCACGGCGCATCGGGTCTGGAGTTGCTGCAGGTGGTCAAGGCTAAGCATCCGGGTTTGCCGGTGATTATCATGACCGCTTTCTCAGATCTTGATTCGGCGGTGGCAGCATTTCAAGGTGGCGCATTTGAATATCTGGCTAAGCCATTTGATCTGGATAAAGCGGTTGAATTGATACGCCGTGCACTTGATGAAAGTCTGCGTGAATCCAGCGTCGAGCAGACCATTTCCGAAACCCCGGAAATTCTGGGCCAGGCGCCTGCAATGCAGGATGTTTTCCGTGCGATAGGGCGCTTGTCTCAATCCAATGTAACAGTCTTGATTACCGGTGAATCGGGTAGTGGTAAAGAACTGGTTGCGCGGGCATTACATAAACATAGTCCACGCGCATCCCAGCCATTTATTGCGCTAAATACGGCAGCGATACCAAAAGATTTGCTGGAGTCCGAATTGTTTGGGCATGAAAGAGGTGCCTTCACAGGAGCACAAACCACGCGGCGCGGTCGTTTTGAGCAGGCAGAAGGGGGCACTTTATTCCTCGATGAAATCGGAGATATGCCTTTCGATTTGCAGACGCGTCTGCTGCGGGTTTTATCGGACGGGCATTTTTACCGTGTCGGCGGACATCAGCCGCTAAAAGCGAACGTCAGGGTAATCGCAGCTACGCATCAGAATCTTGAGACGCGCGTCAAAGAGGGATTGTTTCGTGAAGACCTCTATCATCGTCTGAACGTCATCCGGCTCAGGCTGCCTAGTTTGCGTGAGCGACGCGAGGATATTCCCTTGCTCGCAAAATTTTTTCTGGCACAAAGCGCCAAGCAACTTGGTGTGGATGTGAAGCGCTTATCTGAACCGGCTGTGCATTACTTGTCTACGCTGGATTTCCCTGGCAATGTGCGTCAGTTGGAAAATCTGTGTAACTGGATTACAGTGATGGCGCCAGGACAGACTGTGGAAATTCCGGATTTGCCGCAGGATCTGACATCTACGGCTCAGGTAAGCGTTTCAGCGCCATTCAATGGCGAAGCGCGGCTTGCGAATGAAGTCATAGGCAATTCAATAGCCGCGGCTGTAACTGAGTCAGCTCCTCAAAACTGGCATGATTTGCTTGAGACAGAAGCTGCCTCCTTGCTGGCGGCGGCTGAGCCAGAAGTAATCGTCAAGCTCGGCAAAGAGTTTGAGGCGATTGTCATTCGTGCTGCACTCAAATACACGCATGGTCGCAAAAATGATGCGGCAGTCAGGTTGGGTATAGGGCGCAATACGATTACCCGGAAAATTCAGGAATTGGGTATCGTTGGAGCGAAAGAAGACTAGATATTTTCTTTGGGGAATTGAAAAGATCGTTGTTTCGCAGAGAAAATAGTTTTCTTTAGCGCAAATATCAGAGTATGATTTTTGATAGCGAGTAGCGCTATTTGTCAGAAAAGGCGATTTGTCATGTGAAATGACGATCAAGATGCAGGTCTAGGCAACACGGCCGCCAACATCCCAGGAGATGCCCATGAAACTCGATGCTCTGTTTCAGCAACAAAATGCCTTACCCTCCATTCCCAAAGTTGTCCAGGAAGTGATAGACAGCTTTAACAATGACAGTGTCTCGATTGATGAGATCGCCCGTAAGCTGTCTGCTGATCAGGTACTCAGTGCCAAACTGCTGCGCCTGGCAAATTCCTCCTACTACCATGCATCACGTACTGTAGGAAGTGTCGATGATGCGGTGCTTATGCTAGGGTTTATGACGGTACGCACATTGGTCGTCAGCTCAGGCCTGACCGGTGGATTTAAGGCGATGCCGGGTGTTGATTTGAAGCAGTTTTGGCGTTACAGCCTGAATACTGCCGTTGCTGCGAAATGGATAGCCAAGCAGGCACATGGGAATTCAGATTTTGCTTTTACCGTGGGGTTGATGCATGCAATTGGACAGTTGGTGATGCATGCAGGTATGCCAGAGCAGACTTTGCAGATTGATAAAATCGCAGGCCCGCTGGATGCGCGCCGCACCGATGTCGAGATGAATTCCTTCGGCTATGATTTTTATGATGTGGGCGCAGAGCTTGCCAAGCGCTGGCGTTTTCCGGAAACCTTTGCGATTGCGATTAAGGCCTGCGCCGAACCTTTGCAGCATGAGCCATTTGAACCGGTTGCCGCCATCGTGCATCTGGCTGCATGGCGTGCGCGTGCAGACGAGGCTAAGTTTTCTGCGGACGAGCTGGCGGCGACTTTCCCTGCCGCTGTTGCAAAAAAACTGGGCTTAAAAGAAGAGTTGTTTCTTGAAGAGATGCCTCCTATCTCAGAGTTGAGTGAGGGCTTGCAGGATTTGATTGCTTAGCCAACTCTGCTGCAGGATTCTTTTTTAGGTATGCATAAAAAAACGAGTGTCAGCCAACACTCGTTTTTTATTTTTCTTATTTGCCTTCGATATGAAGAGCAACTGCTTCCGCCACGCGTATGCCATCTACGCCAGCAGACAAAATGCCCCCGGCATAGCCAGCCCCTTCGCCAGCCGGATACAGACCCTTGGTATTTAAGCTGCACAGACTGTGATCGTCACGTTTGATGCGTATAGGGGAGGAGGTTCGCGTTTCGACGCCAGTCAGCAAGCCATCTCGCATCGCAAAACCTTTAATTTTTTTATCGAATGCCGGAATCGCTTCGCGCATGGCCGTGATCGCAAATTCTGGTAATGCCAGATGCAGATCACCCAATTCTATACCTGGTTTGTAGGAGGGGACGACTGAGCCCAATGCGGTGGACGGCTTGCCTGCAATGAAGTCGCCGATCAATTGACCTGGTGCGCTGTAATTGCTGCCGCCAAGTTCAAATGCTCTTGATTCCAGCTGACGCTGAAAGTCTATGCCTGCCAGCGGGTGTCCAGGATAATCTGCAGGCGTAATGCCAACCACAATCGCGCTATTAGCATTGCGTTCATTGCGTGAGTATTGACTCATGCCATTGGTTACAACGCGACCCGGTTCCGAGGTTGCTGCTACCACGGTGCCGCCAGGGCACATACAGAAACTATAGACGGAGCGTCCATTTTTCGCATGATGAACTAACTTATAGTCCGCTGCACCCAGGATTTTATTGCCTGCATTCGAACCAAAGCGCGCCTGGTCAATCACCGATTGCGGGTGTTCAATTCGGAAGCCGACTGAAAAAGGTTTGGCCTCAACGTAGACGCCACGGTCGTAAATCATCTGGAAGGTATCGCGCGCACTATGTCCAATTGCGAGTACCACGTGTCTGGTTGGCAGGTATTCATTATCATTAATATGCAGGCCGCGAACTTCGTGGTTCTGGATGTCGATATCGGTCACGCGTTGCTGGAATCGGATTTCGCCACCCAGCTCCTCAATGCGATGGCGCATCTGCTCTATCATTTTTACCAGACGAAAGGTGCCTATGTGTGGTTTGCTCACATACAGAATCTCTTCAGGCGCGCCAGCTTTGACGAATTCAGTCAACACCTTGCGGCCATAATGCTTGGGATCTTTAATTTGGCTATATAGCTTTCCATCAGAGAATGTGCCGGCGCCACCTTCGCCAAACTGGACATTCGATTCGGGTTGCAATTCACGTTTTCTCCATAAGCCCCAGGTATCTTTCGTGCGCTCACGAACCGTCTTGCCGCGCTCCAGAACGATAGGGCGATAGCCCATTTCTGCCAGAATGAATGCAGCAAATAAGCCGCATGGGCCGAAGCCGATAACTACCGGTCTTTCAAACGATGTTTTTCCTGCGTGCGCCACAAACTGATAGCTGGTGTCGGGCGTTGCTGAAATCTTTGGATGGTCTTTGCAGCGGTTCAGCACAGCCTTGTTATCGACCGTCTCAACATCAATTGTATATATCAGTAAGATGGACGTTTTTTTTCTCGCGTCGTAACTGCGTTTAAAAATGTTGTAACTAGTCATCTCACTCGAAGAGATTTTTAACTGCGCCAATATCGCATTAGTTAAGTCAGCTTCGGTGTGATCAAGTGGGAGCGATAGGTCGGTAATGCGTAACATAGTGGTGATCCAAAAAGCTTCCGTGCAGGACGGAAGTGGAAAATCTGAAAAGCAGTATTCTACCGTTTGGTAGCGTGCTTGAGGGAAATGCACATAGCCACCGCCTATATTGGAGCGGGCGAGCTTTTCGGTTTATGCAAATTATTTGAACGAAGGGCTTGCAAAGAGTCAGCGAGTCCTTCATAATCTCGTTTCTCTGCTGCTGACGAACAAAACGATTCGAAGCAAACGCCGCAAGGCAGGCAAGAAAAGAATTCAATATTCTGTGATCTTTAACAATTAACAGTCAATAAATGTGAGCACTTGATGAAAGCGCACCGCTTAGTTTTTAACTGAGCGGCAAGCTTAAAAAATATCAAATGCTTCACAAGAAATAAAACAAGACGATTTTCAGAGTTGGTAACAATTCAGAGAATTGAACTGTCAGTATTTTGAGTGAGCGACAGACAGAAATGTCTTTAAACAGAGATTAAACTGAAGAGTTTGATCCTGGCTCAGATTGAACGCTGGCGGCATGCCTTACACATGCAAGTCGAACGGCAGC
>NZ_JACOGD010000049.1 GCF_014284235.1 Cognatundibacterium curvum | reverse complement strand
AAAGCGTTCTGCGGTCAAACCAGGCTGACCGAGGTAGCCACGCGCCAGTCCGGCACCACCCAGGAAGAGCTCACCTTCGACACCCATCGCTGCCAGCTGCCAGTGGGCATCAAGCACATAGGCCTGGTAGTTTGCCAGTGGCTGACCGATGGGCAGGATGGCGGGCAGTTGTGCTATCGCTTCTGACTCAGCTGGCGGCAGTTGCCAGGTACTGGCGTCTATCGTGGTTTCGGTCGGACCATAAACATTGATGAT
>NZ_JACOGD010000048.1 GCF_014284235.1 Cognatundibacterium curvum | reverse complement strand
CGCGGTCACCCGGAACCAGCGGATCATAGCCAGCTTTGCGCGCGTAGGTCAGATTGAGTGCTGCGCTATGGCTGACGCCGACGGCTTTGGGCGTGCCGGTGGAGCCTGAGGTGTAGATCAGATAGGCTAGGCTATCACCATTGCCGATGACCGGGGGCAGCGCTTCAGATTGCTCATCGTTATGCCCAGCGATATCCGATTCCGATACGCTCAGGCTGGGGCAAGGCAGCGCACCAAGTTCTGCGCCTTCGGCCACAATCACCA
>NZ_JACOGD010000047.1 GCF_014284235.1 Cognatundibacterium curvum | reverse complement strand
CGCGGTCACCCGGAACCAGCGGATCATAGCCAGCTTTGCGCGCGTAGGTCAGATTGAGTGCTGCGCTATGGCTGACGCCGACGGCTTTGGGCGTGCCGGTGGAGCCTGAGGTGTAGATCAGATAGGCCAGGCTGTCGCCATTGCCGATGACCGGGGGCAGCGCTTCAGATTGCTCATCGTTATGCCCAGCGATATCCGATTCCGATACGCTCAGGCTGGGGCAAGGCAGCGCACCAAGTTCTGCGCCTTCGGCCACAATCACCA
>NZ_JACOGD010000046.1 GCF_014284235.1 Cognatundibacterium curvum | reverse complement strand
GGCGTATGCCCACCTGCTGACGCAGGGTATTTTCTATCTCACCAACTTCGATGCGCTGGCCGCGTATTTTGACCTGGTGATCGGCGCGGCCTAAGTACTCCAGGCTGCCGTCTGCGCGCCAGCGTACCCGGTCGCCGGTACGGTACATGCGGCTGCCGGGTTCACCCCAGGGATTTGCCACAAAGCGTTCTGCGGTCAAACCAGGCTGACCGAGGTAGCCACGCGCCAGTCCGGCACCACCCAGGAAGAGCTCACCTTCGACACCCA
>NZ_JACOGD010000045.1 GCF_014284235.1 Cognatundibacterium curvum | reverse complement strand
CTACTTTCACACTGGTTGCAGCACTATCATTGGCGCAGAGTCGTTTCACGGTCCTGTTCGGGATGGGAAGGGGTGGTACCAACTCGCTATGGTCATCAGGCATAAACTGTCGATTTGTTGTGTCTGCCTTATTCTGCAGCACACAGCAAATCCAATTCAGAAGAAGCTTCGTAGAATGTGCGCCGTCTCTATATCGACTCGCACCAATCTCTATTCATTTTCCTAATCTCTTAGGTATTACTGGTTATGATTCGTATCCAACTCACTG
>NZ_JACOGD010000044.1 GCF_014284235.1 Cognatundibacterium curvum | reverse complement strand
GTTTCTCCGCATTCCTGGCTGCCGCCGTTCTGGCCCTGACCGCAGCTGTTGCCGCTCCAGTCTTCGCAGAAGAAGCTTCTGCCACTGCAGCCTCCGCAGCACCAGCCACTTCCGCACCAGCCGCTGACGCCGCTGCGCCTGCTGCAGCCCCTGCTGCTGAAGCCGGCCCAGCCAAAGAAGTCATCGAAAACCCATATGGCCTGGACGCACTCTGGAAAACCGGTGACTTCGTCGCCAAAGGCACACTGATCATCATGGTCATCATGTCCATGGGTTC
>NZ_JACOGD010000043.1 GCF_014284235.1 Cognatundibacterium curvum | reverse complement strand
GCCGCAGAGGCGGTGTGAAATGCGGCATTGTGATCGGACAGGATGAGCCGGTGTACGCCTGCGCTATGCTCGAAATGGTAGTTGATGCCCCATTCCTGCATCAGCCTCACAACAAACTCCAGATCGGTCTCGTTGTACTGCACACAGTAATCGCGCAGCGGATAGCGTTCGATCAGACGACGCTCGACTGCAAACGGATAATCGGCTAATACCGCGAGGATAGTATCGACGGGTGTCTGATTCTGAAACACCTTGCAATCGCTGGAGAGACTCGCGA
>NZ_JACOGD010000042.1 GCF_014284235.1 Cognatundibacterium curvum | reverse complement strand
TATCGCGCACCTGTTGTGAGATGCTCATTTCTTTGGCAATCGCATGATCAGAAGAAAAATGCGATAACACCCGTTGGCGCAGCGTATTACTTTTGCCGACGTAAATCGGTAATCTGTTTTCTGCAAAAAACAGATAGACGCCATAGCCTTTTGGCAGTTGCTCCACAATATCCGCGTCCAGATGCGGCGGCAGACTGGGGCGCGTTGTTTGTTCTTGTACCGCTACCTGTAAGGTTTCTGCAGGCAACGTCGCCTGCAGATCGCACCAGAACTGGTAAATCGCAT
>NZ_JACOGD010000041.1 GCF_014284235.1 Cognatundibacterium curvum | reverse complement strand
GAACCCATGGACATGATGACCATGATGATCAGTGTGCCTTTGGCGACGAAGTCACCGGTTTTCCAGAGTGCGTCCAGGCCATATGGGTTTTCGATGACTTCTTTGGCTGGGCCGGCTTCAGCAGCAGCTGGTGCGGCAGCAGGTGCAGCGGCGTCAGCTGCTGGTGCGGAAGTGGCTGGTGCTGCGGAGGCTGCAGTGGCAGAAGCTTCTTCTGCGAAGACTGGAGCGGCAACAGCTGCGGTCAGGGCCAGAACGGCGGCAGCCAGGAATGCGGAGAAACGGGTTT
>NZ_JACOGD010000040.1 GCF_014284235.1 Cognatundibacterium curvum | reverse complement strand
CTGCTGCTGAAGCCGGCCCAGCCAAAGAAGTCATCGAAAACCCATATGGCCTGGACGCACTCTGGAAAACCGGTGACTTCGTCGCCAAAGGCACACTGATCATCATGGTCATCATGTCCATGGGTTCCTGGTACATCCTGATCACTAAAATCGTTGACCAGATCAAACTGTCTGGCCAGGCGACAGATGCCCGCGCTAAATTCTGGAAATCCGCTTCTGTGCAAGCAGGTGCGGCTTCCCTCAAAGAAGGCAGCCCATTCCGCTTCATCGCTGACTCCGGCATCAAAGCCACAGAGCACCATGAAGGCGCCCTGC